>NZ_JBPGXB010000001.1:0-1168362 GCF_056755015.1 Rhizobium sp. KNZ14-9A | reverse complement strand
GCGCTCGAAGGAACCCATCGGAATCTGATGTTTGATGGGCAGCAAAACCATCTTAGTGAGCATCAACCCGATCTGGATCGCTCTTTGTAGTCTGGTTAAGGCAGTCGGTTCTCGGTCATTCGACCATGCTCCGACGCTTCAACGGGGATGGCGAACTTAAATTTTGAGAAGTGCAAATGCATCAAGCATTTTCCCTCCTTCTGCTCGCCGCTGTCTCGACGGTCTGCCTTTCGTTGCTGTTTTTCCACGCATTGACGAGGGTACCGTCATGGCCGCTTGGAGAAGCGGAAGCATCCGACGTCATTGCCCTGTTACGAGAGGCGAATCTTTCTGACACGGCCGTGATTTATGATCTTGGGTGTGGATGGGGTTCGCTTCTGATCGCACTCAACAAGGCTTTCCCCGAGGCGCAGGTGAAAGGGGTGGAGATCTCGCCTTTCCCTTGCTTGGTGGCCTGGATCCGGACGAAACATCTCCGCAACGTTTCGATTATGAGAAAGAATTTCTATTATTGCGACGTGGCGGATGCCGATGCGGTGGCGTGCTATCTCATGCCGAGCGCGATGTCCCGATTATCGGAATTCCTGGACAGGACCGTGCGCCCCGGCACCGCCGTCGTCACAGTCACGTTCTGGTTCCGGGGCCGGTCGCCTAGGACAACAAAGGAGGGCCCTGGTCTGCGCGGTGCTGTGGCACTGTACGTCTGGCCAGCGATTTCTGCGCCACGCCACACTGGGTAAACTTGCCTATGCTCAGGCTCCGCGACATCAGGGGCGGGCAGCCCTCGATACGCAAGAGGCCAACGATCCGCGGCGAGGCGGAGAAGCTACCAAAGTATCAGCCTCGGAGGATCAGGCACATAATTTGAGGTCTTCGACATTCTACAGTGGGCGCTCTCGCCGTAGTTTTTCTCCCTAAACGGAAAAGGACGTTGATATGCTGAACTCGAAAATCAGGAAGTTCTCCCTGGCAGTCACGCTAACGGTCGGAATGGTGGGTTTACAGATCACCGCGGCTGCCGCTCAAGCTTCGTCGCCAAACGAGATCGAGGGGGTTTGGGAAACAGAGGAGCGCAACTTCAAGTTCGAAGTATACGACGCCGGTGGCAGCTTTGCTGCCCGTGTCATTTATGGCGATCGGCTCATGGAAGCGGACGGTAAGACCTTCAAGAAGGACGTCCACAATCCCGACCCAAAGCTAAGAAGCCGGTCGCTTGAGGGTATCACTTTTCTCACCGATCTGAGATGGGATCCACAGGATCGCCGTTGGGAAGACGGCAAATTCTACGACGGGTCGTCGGGGCGCACCTATTCAGGGCGGGCATCGATGCGAGACGGTGCCCTCGAACTGCGAGGTTATGCGGGGACGCCGCTCCTCGGACGGACTATGGTTTTGTATCGCTCGCAATGACGGCTTTCCCGGGAAACAGCCGCAGTTTTCACAGTCTGGCTGCGCGCTGGAGTGCGGTATTGCTTGTGGCGGTGAGTTGGCTAAGCGGCGTCATATTCGCCGCCTACATCATTGCGTTTTTTGGCGGTACGCTCGTTGGCGGTGAGGCCTATCGATGGAACGAGGCGCTGCCCGGTTTGTACGATCGGTCATCGCCCCTGTCGACGAGTGCCATCGGTGCCCATTTCGTGGCCGGAAGTATCCTCGTTCTTCTGGGTCCTGTCCAACTGATCGGCAGGCTGCGCCAAAGCATCCCCTGGCTTCACAGGTGGCTCGGGCGGATTTACGTGGTTTCGGCCGCCGCAGCCGGCGTGGGAGGTTTGGCTTTCATCGTTGGACAAGGCACCATCGGCGGCCCTCTAATGGATGTCGGGTTCGGCCTCTACGGCGCTCTCATGGTGCTGAGTGCAACCATGTCCTATCTCCACGCGCGGTCGAGCCGTTACTCTTCGCACCGTGCCTGGGCGATCCGGCTGTTTGCACTCACCATCGGCTCCTGGCTCTATCGTATAGAATATGGTGCCTGGTTTTTGCTATCACGTCTCTTCGGCGCCTTGGCGGAATTCGGGGACTGGTTCGACGCCATCATGGTTTTCTTTTTCTACGTCCCAAACTTGATTGTCGCCGAAGTCGTCATCCGTACCGGCCAGCAAAATCGCACCGCGAGTATGAACCTATCCGCATCGGCCTTGTTCGTGGCCGCAAGCGGTTTCATTGCCTTCGTCACGCTGATGTTCACCGCTCACACGTGGGGTCCGAAAATCGCAAGTGGCATCACACTGTAGCGCCGAGGATTAGGCATGTTTTTTGTCGGATCGGGTATGTCCGAGCAAGTGCGCACGATCCAAACTACCTTTGCCAAAGGGATTTAGTCCATGTCTTACACGCTTTCGGTCAATGGCCGGACCCACGATGTTGACGAAGATGGCGAAACTCCGCTTCTGTGGGTGCTTCGCGATCACCTGTCGCTGACGGGCACAAAATACGGGTGTGGCGCAGCTCAGTGCGGCGCCTGCACCGTCCATCTTGATGGGAGGCCAGCTCGATCCTGTTCGGTCCCGTTACGAACGGCCGTGTCGGCGCAGATTTCCACAATCGAAGGCATCGACGGCGCTGAAGCAGTAGCTCTTCGGGATGCCTGGGTAGCGCGCGATGTACCGCAATGTGGGTTTTGTCAATCCGGTCAGATCATGAGCGCGATCGCACTGCTGCGAGCGAATAAACAGCCTACGGATCAGGACATTGACATTGCGATGAGCGGTAACCTCTGTCGCTGCGCCACCTACACTCGAATTCGCGCAGCCATCCACGATGCGGCGGCAAGGCTCGGTGCGCCGACATGACCCGCCCCCCGTCCAAAAAGGGAAGATGGCGTCGCCGGCTAAAGCTCGCGTTTTCTACGGTATTCGCGGTGATCGTCGTTACGGCCGCCGCGGGCCTCGTCTACGCCCTTTATCCCCGCACTATGCCGCAGACGCAATCGATCGAGGCCAGACTGCAGCCCGCTGAGCTTGATCGCTTGCGTCAGGTGGCGGACTTCGATGAGATTACAGACACGACTGCGCGGTCTGTCGCGCTGTTTGAAGAAGCTGCCCGTGTGATCGAGCATCCACGTTGCATGAACTGTCATCCGCGCACGGATCGTCCCACCCAGACGGAAGCGATGCGTCCGCATACGCCCTGGGTTACACGTGGCGCCGATGGCGGCGGAGCCTCGACGCTTCGTTGCTCAACCTGCCATCAGTCCGAAAATTTCGAGGCGTCGGGTGTGCCCGGGAACCCCAAGTGGAGGCTCGCGCCGATCGAGATGGCCTGGCAAGGCCAGACGCTCGGGAACATCTGCAGGCAGCTCCTGGATCCGGCACGTTCGCATATGACGCGTGATGAACTGCTTCATCACATGGCGCAGGACGAACTGGTGGGCTGGGCCTGGCATCCGGGTGCGAACCGCAAACCCGCCCCCGGCACTCAGGAAGCTTTCGGCTCATTGATCAAGGCTTGGCTTGATACGGGCGCAGCGTGCCCCCAGTGAGTAGGCTCAAGTGAGAGCAAGGATGACAATAGGAGAATGTCCGTGAGCGACGCCCCAGACAGGAAGCCACGATTTCGGATGACCCGTCGACGCTTGATTTTGGGTGGCTCCATGATCGGCGGCGCTCTCGTGGTAGGCTACGCCGCAACCAACCCGATGCAGGCTGTCGGCGCCATCCTGCAAGGGGGAGGCGACGACCCGGAGCCGAGCGCTTTCGGACCATTCATTCGCATCTCCGATGACGGCTGGGTGACAATCGTCAACAAACAGCAGGAATTGGGCCAAGGGATTCACGCAGGGCTCGCCGCGATCGTCGCAGAGGAACTCGATGCGGATTGGGACAAGGTGCGCGTCGTTGACGCGCGCAGCAACGTCCGCGCCTACGGCGTGCAGATGACAGCAGGTTCAAATTCGATCGCTTCGAACTGGGATCTCATGCGCAATGCGGGTGCCGCGGCGCGCGCGATGTTTATCCAGGCGGCAGCCGCTCGCTGGGGCGTGCGAAGTGGTGACATCGTCGTCCGCGACGGTATCCTATCCCATTCTGGCTCTAACCAAACCGCGACCTTCGTCGAGCTTCTGGCCGAGGCCGCCCGGCAAACCCCACCTGAGACGCCGATCCTGAAACGCCGAGAAGATTATCGGTTGATCGGCACGGAGCGCGTTCGGCGCAAGGACAGCCTGCCGAAGAGCACAGGTGCCCAGGTCTATACGCAGGATATCCAGCGTCCGGACTTACTGGTCGCAATGGTCGCTCATAGTCCGCGCTTCGGCGGAAAGCTGCTGCGCTTCGATGCGTCCGACGCCCTGAAAGTAAAGGGCGTCACGCATGTGTTCGCCATCGAGACGGGTGTCGCCGTCCTTGCCGGGACGACGTTTGCCGCCAAGCGAGCGCGCGAAGCACTGCGTATTGAATGGGACGACAGCGAAGCCGAGATGCGATCTTCTCCCGATCTCGTGGCCTATTTCCATGACATCGCAGCCGGTCGTACCGAGGTGGAGCCCGGCAGTTTTCAGACGACGGGCGACACGCCGGAAGCGCCTTTCGACGGCGATGTTGTCGAGTTCGCCTTTGATTTCCCTTATCTTGCACATGCGCCGATGGAGACGCTCAATTGCGTCGCCAAGGTCGATGGCTGGGATGTTGCCATCACATCGGGTGCTCATCTCGTAACGGTCGATCAGGTTCAGGCAGCGCTGACCGCTCGGACCGTTCCGGGCCGGGTCGACATCGAGGTGATCCCTGCCGGCGGTTCGTTCGGCCGCCGCGGTGGCATGAGCTCCGACTATGTCGTCGAGTGCGTGCGGATCGCAAAGCGAGTCGAGGGTCGCTCAGTCAAGCTGATCTGGAGCCGCGAGGACGACATGAGGTTGGGCTACTTCCGGCCAATGTCGCATCATCGGGTATGGGTCCAGGTTGCCTCGGATGGATATCCGGAGCGTTGGCGCTTCCATTCGGTCTGCCAGAACTTGCTTCCCATCGCTCCGAACTTCACGGCGACCGAGGGTATCGCGGACTCACCTAATCTATCCACCGCGACAACCGTCGACGGCAAAATTTTCACGCCATCGTTTCCGGTCACTGTCGGGTTCTGGCGATCGGTCGGCAATTCGCATACCGCCATGGTGATGGAACACATCGTGGATCAGTTGGCGCGCCGGGCGGGTAAGGACCCGGCCTCTTACCGTCGTTTTCTATATCAGAAGGCTGGCGATACGCGTCGGCTGGCAGTACTCGATGAGCTTTGCGCCAGAGCGGGCTGGGATACCCCGCTCGAAGCGGGGTGGGCGCGCGGCATGGCGATCCACCAGGCGTTCGGCACGGTCGTTGGCCAGGTTGCTGAAGTTCGGCTGCTTGATGGCCGGCCGATCGTGCGTCGCGTCGTAGCCGTCGTCGATTGCGGAATCGCGGTTGCGCCGGACCAGATCGCTGCTCAGATGGAAGGAGGCATCGGTTTTGGCCTGTCCGCTGCCTTTTACGGCGCGATCACGCTCGTGGATGGACTTGTGCAACAATCAAACTTTGATCGATATCCAGTCTTGCGAATGAACGAAATGCCCACTGTCGAAACCTATATCGTCGCGTCTGACAACAAGCCGACTGGGATGGGTGAGCCAGGAGTGGCGCCGATCGCGCCGGCGGTAGCGAATGCCATGCTTGCCTTGTCTGGCACGCCGACACAGCGCCTCCCGTTCCTCAATGGCGCAATGAATGCCGGCTTTTCGATCTCTTAAGGCAAACGCGACCTCTGCGCCCAGCCACGGCCGCTGCAGATAATTCCATTGCTAAGTGCAGCTAATCAGTCCGCGCGATATTTGCGGGCTAATCCTTCCGGCCGGCCTGACTTAGTTTGAAAGGAATATGCGGTTTCGGTTTAGGCCGGAACGGATGACGCCAGCATTGTTGCAACCCAACAGGAGACGAAATCCAAATGTCAGACACGCGCGATAGGCAGTTTCTTGAGATCACCCGGCGACAGGTTTTAGAGGCCGGAACGATTGTCTCGGTGTCGGGGTTGCTGCCACTGGCAGCGCAGGCCCAAGCGCTGAGCCCGCAGCCGGCACCGGAAAACGGCGCAACAGTTCAGGTGAGTTTCCATGTCAACGGCCGGCCGAGCGCACTGGAAATTGATGCGCGGGCATCCTTGCTGGATATGCTGCGCGAGCGACTAGGATTGGTCGGCGCCAAAAAGGGATGCGACCACGGTCAATGCGGCGCCTGCACTGTCCACATAGACGGGCGCAGGGTCGCCTCCTGTCTGACACTTGCCGCCAAAGTCGATGGCCGTGACGTCACGACCATCGAAGGTATCGGCAGCGCGGACGCTCTACATCCCATGCAGCAGGCCTTCATTGACCATGACGCCCTGCAATGCGGCTACTGCACGCCCGGCCAGATCATGGCGGCAATCGCCTGCGTCAAGGAAGGTCATGCGTCTACACCCGAGGCGATCCGGGAATATATGAGCGGCAACATCTGTCGATGCGGAGCTTATGTTGGCATCGTTGCCGCGATTGAGCAGGCAGCGCCCCTGATTGAGCGGAGCTGAACCATGAGATCCTTATCCTATGTCCGCGCCAAAAATGTCAGCGAAGCGACCGAGGCCTTTGCGGCCGCCGGCGAAGGTGCGCGCTATATCGCTGGCGGAACCACTCTCTACGACCTGATGAAGCTGGGTGTTGAGCGCCCCGCTCACCTGATCGATATCGCTTCTCTTGCGGGAGCCGATCGCATCGAGACCAGCGGCGACGTTCTGTTCTTTGGTGCCGGAGCCCGGATGGCCGATGTTGCCGAAGATGGCGTCGTCCGCCGTGACTATCCGGTTCTGGCCGAGAGCCTCTCGAAAGCCGCCTCTCAGCAGCTTCGCAACATGGCGACCGTCGGCGGCAACCTCCTACAGCGGACCCGTTGTTCCTATTTCAGGAACGGCGCAATCGGTGCCTACCCGTGCAACAAGCGAGAGCCCGGCTCCGGATGCGCGGCGATCGGCGGCCTTGATCGTGGGCAAGCCGTGCTCGGCATCAGTGACGCTTGTACAGCCGTGTCGCCGGGTGACTGGCCCGTCGCGTTGACCGCGATGGACGCAACGATAGAGCTTCAGGGGCCCGCAGGAACGCGTTCAATCCCTATCTCTGAATTCTATCTGTTGCCCGGCAAAACGCCCCATTTGGAGTTTGGGATTGGTCGCGGCGAGATCGTGACGGGGATCTCAGTCCCCAAGACAGTGGCCGGGCGAAACTCGACCTACCTCAAGGTGCGTGATCGCGAGTCCTATGCGTTTGCCCTCGCCTCGGCAGCTGTGGCGCTGGCGATCGATGGTGATCACGTGCGGCAGGCGCATATTGCACTTGGCGGCGTTGCCACCCGGCCTTGGCGGGCACGCGAGGCGGAGGCGCTTTTAAACGGTCGAACGATCGAACCGGACATTGCGCTGGCTGCCGGCAGAGCAGCATTCGCCGATGCCCGACCAGGCGTGCACAATGCATTCAAGATTGAACTCGGTGCTCGCACCCTTGCCGATGCCATCATGACAGCTGGAAGGAAGATGCAATGACGCAGGAACGGACTACTGACCGCCCTCGGGTCGATGCTTATGAAAAAGTACTGGGTCGGCCACTGTACGCGGCAGATCAGCCAATCACCGGCCTGCTGCATGCGATGACGGTTCCCGCAACAATCGCCAGGGGACGGATCGAAGCGATCGACGCAACTGCCGCTGAAAATCTGCCAGGCGTCGTGCGCATCTTCACGCATGAAGATTTCTCGCAGATCAAGACGACACCTGCCGCTCGCGGTGCCTATGGGCAGCCAGGCAAAGGCCATCAGCCGATGACGAGCCCGGTCGTGCGCCACCGGGGCGAACCGGTCGCGATGGTGGTCGCGGAAACGTTGGAGGCCGCCATCGAGGGCGCCGAAGCCATCAAGGTCCGCTACGCCGAAGAGGCATTCAGCACCCGCATGGAGGACGATCTTGCCAGTCCGGAGCCGGAGCCCGATCGACAGCTGTCCTCCGGTGACGTGCAGGCAGCCTTCGCCGCCGCTCGTCATCGTATCGATGTCGAGTATCTGCATCCCCAACAGCATCACAATCCGATCGAGCTGATCTCGACGACCGCCGCATTCGAGGATGGTGAACTCCGGATCTATGAGGGCACCCAGGCGGCGTCAGCTTTTGCCGGCGGCCTTGCAGGGATGATGGGGATGGAGCCGACCCGGCTGCGCGGCGTAAGCCCCTACACCGGCGGTGGCTTCGGCCAGAAGAATGGCATTCAAGAGCAGAGCGTGCTTGTTGCGAGCGCCGCCACTCTACTGCGCCGTCCCGTGAAACTGGTGATGCCGCGCGGTCAGCTGTTTCATACGGCGTCCTATCGCCCAAGAAGCCGTCACCGGGTTCGGCTCGGGGCGGACGAACAAGGTCGCCTCCTGGCAGGCCTTTATGAAACGGTCCAGCAAAATAGTCGGTATGATGGGTTTGCGTGTGATCACGGCGCCAATCCCCCTCGCATGTACGAATATGGTGCCTGGGCAGGAAGCGACCGGATCATCCGGGTCGACACCCAGACGCCCGGCCACCAGCGTGCCCCGCATGAGCATCCCTCAAGTTACGCCACCGAATGCGCATTTGATGAGTTGGCTGAGGCTGTCGGAATGGATCCCGTCGAGCTCCGCATCCACAACGACGCTCAAAATGACCCGATTACTGGCAAGCCCTTCTCTTCCCGCCATCTTGTGGACTGTCTAAGACGGGGGGCGGAGCTGATCGACTGGAGCCGACGAGCCCGTGAACCTGGCTCATTGGTAGCAGAGAACGGAGACCGCATCGGCCTCGGGGTTGCCTGTGGGAGCTACAAAGGATCGATGACGGCAGCGGTTACGACACTTCGTCTGTCGGCAAGCGGACGATGTGAGATCTCGACATCCGGCCACGAGATGGGACAGGGCATCCGTAGCGTCATTGCCGCTGAGCTGATCGAAATTCTCGGCGTGGACCCGTCCAAGCTCGATATCCGCATCGGAGATACTGGACATGCGCCGCAGCATATAACCGCCGGCTCATGGGGAACCGGCAGCGTTGCGCCGGCAGCGCGAAGCGCCGCCTTGAAACTGCGGGAAGAGCTTAGCGTTCTAACCGGCGCCCCATTGTCCGAAGAACCGGTCCATGTCCAGATTGCCCGGACCCGCCGCCCCTCATTGGAGGTCACTGTCAATACGATCCCGCTTGGCAAAGACGGACAAGTGATCGAGCAATTGCGCAGAGGTATCCCCTCAACCACCGGGCCTGAATATCCAGACTTCATGGCCTTCAGCTGGATCGCCCATTTTGCCGAAGTTCACGTTGAGACGTCGACCGGGCGTGTACGTGTCAAACGCGTCGTCAGCGTTGCCGACTGCGGGCGGGTCATGAACCGGCGCACGGCCGAAAGCCAGGTCAGAGGCGGTGTGGTCTGGGGTATTGGCGCGGCTCTGCGCGAGGCGGGTGAAACAGACCCCCGCTTCGGCGGTGTCCTCAATAATGACCTTGCCGAATATGTCGTGCCGGTCAACGCCGACATCGGCGTGATCGATGTCGATTTCATCGACCAACCGGACTTCAAGCTCAACATGTCCGGCGTCAAGGGTCTTGGCGAGGTCGCCATGGTCGGAGCGGCCGCAGCCGTCGTCAATGCCGTCTACAATGCGACCGGCAGACGTGTACGACATCTACCCATCAGGATTGAAGACCTGCTGTAAAGCAGGTCTCAACGGCAAGCATGGGAGACGAAGGAAGGGCACAAGATGCCCATTCCTGGGCACAGTTACGCGGCGCAAGAGTGGCGCGATCTCGCAGCCTTTTGGAATGCGCGACGGTTTAGCTGTTCATCGAGTCATTGTGCGGATAGGCTGCAGTACCGCCTCTTCCAGGGCCGACATCCGGATTGGATCGGCAACGGCGTAGGCTGGGTCAGCGATCATCTCGACGAAGGCTGTCCGTTTTGGGTAGCGTACCAGCGCCACCGCGTCCCAGGATTGACCGGGTTCGGCGCAGAGCGCGATTACGCCATCGCCGGCGAACACGATTTCCGCGCCGTATCGGGCGACGATCGGGCCGGCCATGGCGAGGTAGTCGAGATAACGCTGGCGCCCTCCGTCTTTCTTGAACCGAAGCAAGTTGAGCATCACGACGGGTTTCTCATCATCTTCGGCAAGAAAGCGGTCAATGTCAGCGGCGGTGACTTTGATCATGATAATTCTCCAGTGATAGGGGGCATCAGCCTCGTTCAATCGTCCGGAAAATTATGCTATGGCCCCTGCACGCTCCATAATGGAAACCCCAGAATACTTTATCTGAAGCCCTAAAATGGATCCCTTCCTCGATCTTATCCGACTGCTGCGGCCGCGCGCTGCTCTTCTGGGTCGCGGCATTGACGCCGCCGGTGACTGGGGCCTGAGCTTTCCAGCGCTGGGAGACCTGTTGTTTTTCTGGATAGAAGACGGCACTTGCCAGTTGATACGGCCTGGTTGCGATCCGCTGTCGCTGGAAAAAGGCGACTTCGTGCTGCTGCGGACAGTGCTTCCCTTTACGCTGGCCTCAAACCGGGAAGTAGAACCGTTGGACAGCGTCACGGCGGTAGCCGCCAAACAGGAGGGACGGTTGAGGCTGGGCTCTGGTCAGGAAAGACCGATTTCGCTCCACATGGGCAAATTTCTGTTCTCGACAGCCAACGAGGATCTGCTGACGGATCTTCTCCCGCCGATCGTTCAGATCCACTCCCGTTCGCCCAAACTCCACCGGCTTCACAACCTGCTGACGCTGATGGAATCCGAAGGCCGTGATCCCGGGCCGGCCAGCGAGTTCATCATCGTCCGTCTCGTCGAACTGGCGCTTGTCGAAATTCTCAGGACGCCCAATTTGGATTTTCCGGAAACCGTCACCCCCGCTACCCGCGGCCTGCTTGCCGGCCTTCGAGACCCCGTCGTGGCCAAAGCAATCCGTGCCGTTCACGAGAATGTCGGCCGGGAATGGACGGTCGACGCTCTGGCAAGGCATTGCGGTGTCTCGCGGTCCACCTTCGCCACGCGCTTTCGTGCCGTCGTTGGGGTAGGTCCGATCGCTTACATGCTGCGATGGCGCATGGCGCTTGCGAAGGAGGCGCTCAAGTCGGGAACGGCCAGGGTAGAGGAAATTGCCTTCTCAATCGGCTACAAGTCGGCGAGCGCGTTCAGCACCGCCTTCACACGCGCCGTCGGCTGCTCACCGAGCCGCTTCGCAGAAAGCGCGTCCCGCTCCGCATAGGATGCAGGTTTGAAGCCCGCTACCGTTCTGATCGGCCTTCACTGCAATAGGATCAGGCCTTGCCCTTTATGTTTAATCAGTTGCCGGTGATATTATCCCAGCCGGAAAGCGCAATTTCCGCCACATCGTGCAGTTCGGCGCGGTCCGCTCCATCCCGGGCACGGATCGCCATGCCGCTTTGAACCGTTTGCACGAACCTCGCCAGTTTGGTCGTGTCTGCCGTCGTCCTGAGATCGCCATCACTCTTGGCTCTCTCAAAGCGCGCTTTCAGAATATCGAAACCGCCTGCACGCGTCGCTCGCATGAGTTCGCCCAGTTCGGAGTGTCCTTCACTGCCAACAGTGGCAAGCGTTGCCATGCAGCCATGCGGGAGATCGAGATCTCCACCGGTCATGGCGGTCGCGGAATCCTGGAGAAAGAGCAGCGCGGCCTGCCTCGCTGTCGAAGCAGCCCTGAAGCGGGTCCACACCAACCCCTCGTAGGTCGTGTAATAGTATCGGAGGGCCTCGGCATAGAGCGCTTCCTTCGAACCGAAGGCCGCATAAAGGCTCTTGGTTCCGATCCCCATTGCCTCCGTCAGGTCGGCGATCGAGGTCGCCTCGTATCCCCTGATCCAGAAAAGCCGTGTCGCCGCGGCAAGCGCAGCCTGGCGATCAAACTCCCGCGGCCGCCCGCGTGGAGGACGCGTCGAAGGTGAGCTGGCTGGCGGTATCGAAACATCATTTTGCATCGACCACTGCATAAATCAGTTGACGGCAGTTTGCAATGGCTCTACCCATTTGTGCATCGATCACTGCATAAAAGGAAAAGATCGTGGATCTGCATGGGAAACGCGCACTTGTGAATGGCGGTTCGAGAGGAATAGGGGCTGCGATTGCGACCGCCCTTGCCGAAAATGGGGCCGATGTTGCATTCACCTACCAGCGCTCGGCGGAACGGGCTGCATCGGTGGTTCAGACGATCGAGCAGAAAGGCCGGCGCGGGCTAGCCATTCAGGCCGACAGTGCTGACCCGGACGCAATCAGTCGCGCCGTCAACCAGACGGTTGACGCGCTTGGGGACTCGATATTCTCGTCAACAGCGCAGGTATTGGAACCGCCGGTATGAGCGCAGATCTCGCACTCGCCGACTTGCAGGCCATGCTTGATGTGAACGTTCGTGCGCCCTTCCTCTTTGCTAAGGCAGCAATTCCACATCTCTCATCGGGGGGCCGGATCATCTCTATCGGCTCTTCGCTGGCAGAGCGTGTGCCTTTTCCGGGCGTGACAGCATACGCTATGTCGAAATCGGCGCTTCTGTCGTTTACGCGTGGACTTTCGCGCGAACTGGGGCCTCGAGGTATTACCGTCAATCTTGTTCTTCCTGGTTCCACCGACACTGAAATGAACCCTGCCAATGGCGAGAATGCTGACTATCAGCGGAGCCTCACATCGCTTGGACGATTTGGCGAGCCCGCGGAAGTTGCGAGCGCAGTCGCTTTCCTGGCTGGTCCCGCCGCAAGTTTGATAACGGGCGCGGTTCTCAACGTGGACGCCGGGTTCAACGCCTGATCCGGTTGACAAAAAGACATAGGGTCGGAGGAGAAAGTAGCTTCTGGCCCCTCAATCGAAGGGACCGGCGCGGCTCTTGATTGCTTAGGAAGGTACGCGCTGTCTATCAATGCTTCTACCGCAGTGATCCTACTTCGATCCGGCATCGTCAACAGAGCGAGCTAAGGACATCGCAGGCTTCTGCTCCTTTCTTTCGCGGGTAAGTTTCCAGGCGGTTTGGAGCGGACGGGCGGGGGCCGGCTTCGGCAGAGCATTAGGCAAATTTTTTGGGAGATTAGGCATGGTTTTTTAGGCCGATCCCGTGGCAACGTCATGTAAAAAACTTGGTCGTGTCCGGAGCCGCTCCCGTCGAAGCCCTTGATTTATATCGCCTTCTCAGACGAAGGCTTCTCATCAGGAGGTAAGTAATGATGCGGCGCTGTTCGAGTATTCGGCAAGTCACTGACCCTTATGACGTGATGTGGCCACAGGCTATTGGAACGTTCTATGATCAGTAAGATTCTGCAGCGTCTATCGAGCATTCGATCACACAAGTGTGTCAAGTTGAGAGGAAAGGGTCGTGTTGAGATAAAGGGAAGCGTAACGGGAGCCGGAACCATCGTCCTAGGCGAAGGGTGGAAGGGCCTCATCGCGGAGCCCACACAACTTGTGATCAAGGAGAACGGTCAACTCATTCTAAATGGCCAGTTTACCCTTCATTCGGGCGGCACGATCGGTATACAAAGTGGCGCCAAACTTACCCTCGGGAGCGGGTTCGCCAATCGCCATTCGTGGATCTCATGCGGCTCTGAAATCACCATGGGTGACGAGGTTTTCATCGCCGACCAGGTGATCATTCGCGACTGGGATGGTCATACTATCGTTGGTCGGCCGGACAAAGCGCCCACCAGGATCGGCAATCATGTTTGGATCGGAATGCCACCCGTTATTCTCAAGGGTGTGACGATTGGCGACGGAGCCGTTGTTGCGGCTGGTGCCATTGTCACGAAGGATGTGCCGCCCGGCGCTGTGGTCGCCGGCAACCCGGCCAAAGTCGTTAAAGATGGCGTTCAGTGGGTTGCCTGATCACGTGGTTCCCCACACAGTACAGTTAACAAGGAAAGCCAATGAAGGCCGCAGTTTACCAATCACCCGGCGCTCCTGAAGTCCTGCGCTACATCGACGTTGCGGCAGCAAAGGCTACAATGGATCAGCTCGCCTTCTTGACCGAAACCATTGCGCGCCACTGCCCGGAAGATGGCGTTCATGCATCTGATATTCCCGGCGTGACGCTAATCCGGTCTTCAATGCCGACCATTCCAATGCCAGCACTTTACGAGCCCACGCTCAGCCTCGTTGCTCAAGGCCAAAAGCGTGCAGTACTCGGCGATGCGGCCTTTACATACGATCCATCGACCTACCTGATTGCATCGGTCGAGCTGCCGGTGATGGGATCAGTTATCGATGCAGTTCCGGACCGGCCTTATCTTTGCTTACAGTTGCATTTGGACACTTTTGCCATAGCTGAACTCGCGATGCGCTTTCCGGCTTCGAGCGTAGAGCCTGCGAGACCATCCACCGGGCTTGCACTTTGCCGGACTACTCCAGCGGTAGTCGATGCCGCACTTCGCCTTGTGGGTCTGCTCGATACGCCGGAAGACATCGACGCGCTCGCGCCTTCTACCGTGCGCGAAATCCTCTATCGGCTATTGGGCGGTGAGAGCGGAGCAATTCTTCGGCAGATGGCCCGCGCGGACAGTCGCCTGAATCAGATTGCTCGAGTGATCTCGTGGATTCGGACGCATTTTCGTGAGAATTTCTCAATTGAGCAGGCGGCGGCGGAGATCGCCGGAATAAGCCGGTCGACTTTCCACGCGCATTTCAAAGCGGTCACGGCCATGAGCCCGCTTGAATTCCGCACTCAGCTCAGGATGCAGGAGGCACAGCGCCTGATGGTCAGCAACAAGATGGACGTGGCCAACGCGGGCTTCCAAGTCGGTTATGGCAGCCCATCGCAATTCAGTCGCGACTACGTGCGCATCTTTGGGCTTCCACCGGCGCGTCACACCAGCCGACTGCGCAACTCAGCCTGAGCTGCTCTGCCTTTAGGACGCTCTGTGTGTTTCGGCGTGGAATATTGGACCCATCTCAATCGGTGGCCGGCTCGCGCAGTTCCCAGGCGGACCATTACCGGCAAACAATTTCGTCAAGTTTTCCTAAACCCTCTCTGGAGAGCAACCATGTCCACCAACCCTATCGATATCGCCACCACTTTCTTCGGCCACTGGACGGCAAATCGCATTGAGGACGCCCTTGCGATGCTGTCGGATGACGTCCTTTATGACAACGTGCCGCTGCCCAATATCGTAGGGAGAGACAACGTTCGCAAATTCCATGAGGACTTCGGGGTTGGAACGGCGTTCAGGGTAGACTGGGCTGTGACCAACATCGCGGCATCGGGGAATCTTGTTCTCAACGAGCGGATCGATGTGTTCACCCATGAAAGTGGCGCGACGATCACATTGCCGGTTATGGGTACCGTCACCGTCGAGAACGGGGAAATCACTGTCTGGCGCGACTATTTCGATCTGGCCGACTTCGAGAGGCAGGTCTCACTTCTCAAGAGATAGCCAGATCTCAAACCCGCTGCCGTGGAGCCGCGGCGGCATTGTTCCTGCCGGCATGCCGCGCTCGAAGGCAAGGTGCTTTGGTGACTGACGAAGCCGTACCTGTCTTCCCGGCGATCGCCCGGGCAGGTCCGTGGCTCCCGTAACACGGATATCGATAGAAATGACGCGGTGTTTCTAGGAATTCGCCGCAATAGAGCGGTTTCGTTTCAGTCTAAGCGGAGAACATCATGATTTTACCCTACACGATCAACATCCCTGACGAACGGCTCGCCACGATCAGAGCCAAGGTCGAGGCTTATGACTGGAGCCAGCTGCCGGATGCGGGAGGCTGGTCGGCGGGGGTCGGGGTTGATGACCTCAAGCGGCTCGCCGCTTATTGGCGGCACAGCTATGACTGGCGTGCGGTCGAACGGCGCCTCAACGCACTCCCCAACTTCACGGCCGACGTGGAAGGCGAGCACCTCCACTTCGTTCATGTAAAGGGCGACGGCTCCAAGCCGCCCGTCCTGCTTCTCCACGGCTGGCCGGGCTCGTATCTCGAGTTCGAGCGGCTCTTGGAGCCGCTCGCAGCGGACGGGCACGATGTTGTCGTCCCCTCGCTTCCTGGCTTCGCGTTCTCCAACCCGATCACGGGCCCGATCGGCCCGCGGCGGGCTGCTGCGCTCCTGCATGGGCTGATGATCCAACTGTTCGGCGACGCGCGGTATTTCATTCAAGGGGGCGATTGGGGCCACGGCATCGCGATCTGGGCAGCGCATGATCGACCGGACGCTCTGCTCGGCATCCATATCAACATGATGACCGTGTGTGCGAAGGATGCCGCTCCGACGACCGGCGAGGAGAAGTCCTTCGCCGCCAAGCGGGCCGCGATCGCCGATCGGGAGAGCGCCTACTTTCACGAGCAGGCAACCCGTCCGCAGACGCTCGGCGTCGCGATGGCCGACAGCCCGGTCGGAGCGGCGGGCTGGATACTCGAAAAGTTCGGCAAGTGGGCCGATCTTCCGACAACTGCCGATGGCGACCCGGACATCTGGAGCAAGTTTTCCGAGGAGGTACTTCTCACCAACATCATGCTCTACATCGCGCCGGCATCGTTCGTAACTGCAACCTGGATCTACTACGGCAGCCGGCTTGAAGAGTCGCGGATGCTTCCGGCCGGCACCCGCATCCAGGTACCGACCGGCTTTGCGGCCTTCCCCGATCCGGTGTTCTCGCCGCCGCCGCGCTCGTTCGCGGAGAAGACCTACAATATCGTGCATTGGACCGAGATGCCGCGGGGCGGGCATTTCGCGGCGCTGGAAGAGCCGGAACTGATGCTGGCCGACCTGCGCGCCTTTATCGCGACGGTGTCGGCAGCGAGCTCCTGAAGGTAAAAGTAGCTTTCGGCCCTCAATCGCGCGGTACTCGGCCTGCTCTTGGTCCCGGCCAGGACGTTAGGCGTCCCCACACAGTACAGTTAACAAGGAAAGCCAATGAAGGCCGCAGTTTATCAATCACCCGGCGCTCCTGAAGTCCTGCGCTACATCAACGTTGCAGATCCAACCTGCCCGACAGACGGTGTCTTGATCAAGGTCGAGGCAATCTCTGTCGAGGGGGGAGATCTCATCAACAGGGCCTCCTCGCCTCCGCCTGATCCAGGCGGGATCGTCGGATACGCAGCCGCAGGCGAGGTCATCGCTGTCGGCCCTGATGTGCGTGATCGCTTCATCGGACAGAAAGTTACGTCGTTCGACATGCACGGGTCGCATGCAGCGCTGCTCGCGGTCGCATCAAACAGAACGGCGTGGGTGCGGCCGCTATCCAACTGGCCAGCAGGAACGGGGCAGAGGTGATCGCAACCGTTTCCGGAGCAGAGCGGGTCGCAAAATTGAAAAATCTCGGTCTGACCCATGCGGTTGACCATCGTCAGACGAACGTCCACGATACGCTTATGCACCTTACCGATAGTCGGGGTGTTGACCTCGTCATTGATCCTATAGGCTCGACTTTACGGACCTCGCTCTCAGTATTGCGGCCGGGGGGGCGCCTCGTGTTTGTCGGAAATGCTGGACGTTCATCTCTTGAAGTCGATCTGTGGCCAGCTTTGCAAGCAAACCAGACTCTGGTTGGTGTTTTCATGGGAACGGAGCTCGACAAGCCAGACGTTCACGCATCCGTCGCCCACATGTTGAAGAGGGCCGCAGCAGGTGAACTTGAGGTGCTTATCGATCGTACGTTCTCTCTTGCAAATGTGGCGGACGCACATGCCTATGCCGAGAACAACTCGGTACTCGGGCGGGTGATCCTTCGCCCTTGAAGAGGACGACACAGCGAAACCACGCTGCGCGGCTGTTGTAACCAACGGGCATGCACATTCCCTGACGTTATTTGAAGGCCCGATCAGCCCAGAGCAAGCCACCAGTGCGATAGCCAGAGAGCAGAACATCCAAAGGAATCAATCAAATGCTTGTTTCAGGTAACTCAAGGGTCCCTCTGCTGTTACAGTCATCCTCCCGCTCTCCGGAACAAGACACAGTCCGGGAAGCGCAAGAAGGAAAAGCGAGTGGGAACGTCCCCACTGTCTCTCTTGATTCGCGGCACAGTTCGAAGCTCGCGGACGCCCTCTGGTCGATGGAGAGCAACGGTGTTGTATTGGACCAAAAGCCGCAACGCATCGCGCTTAACAAGGATGAGAAGCCCGATGCAGGTGACGAGTTCCTGAAGGTGTCTAATATGACGCCGGCGGAACGCATCCGTTACTTCTTTCTGAAAGACCGCGAGCTTAGTGAAGACAAACTGGCTGCGATGAGCCAGAAGGATCGAGAGGAAATCGAACAACGAATCAAAGAGATAATTCTTCAACAACTCGGGTTGGAAGACGAGGACGGCAAGCCTGCCGATGCTCCCCAGCCCGCGCCAGAGGGCGATCCGGTATCCGTCGAGGCGACACGGTAAGGCTTGGTCAAGTTGTGTTTTAGTAGCGCGATCGCCTGAATGATGACGGCTGAACGCAGCGAGACATGAGCGGTCGATAGTAAGCCCGAGCTATCGTGACCGGCCGAAGTAGGCTCTTCGTCCGGGCTCGTTCGAGAGCGGTACCTTCTTCAGATCACGAAATCGAACCGTCCAAACTTTCCGTCATAGGTTTGCTTGATCTCCAGGAGGAGTGCCTCGTCAAAAAGCCGGTCTCCGGCATTTCTGGGCTCGCCTGGAAAATAGAGCTGGGTGGTGAGGACCCGCCCACCGGGACGCTGGACCTTTAAATGGAAATGCCGCGTGCGGCCAGGATAAAGCGCAGGCACGATGGTGTTGAACCACCAGCGCCCTTGGGCGTCGGTGAACTGGTGGCCGCGCAGACGGAAACCCACGCTGTCGTAGTCGCCGTTCTCGTCCGCGTGCCAGATTTCGACGAGACTGCCGCCGAGCGGCCGGCAGCGATTGTCGAGCACGAAACCCGCGACGGTGACCCGCTCGCCATTGAGCGCGGCGGGATAAAGATCCCGCTCGAGCGGCGAGTTCGGCCTGAAGAAGGGACCGGCTTCCCGTTCGAGCGTCAGTTCGTCTTCATCGTCACATGCTGGCGTCAACGGCAGTTCGGGAGCGGCCTGCGCAAACGCCCTGTTTCTCGCCACGTCGATGAGGGGCAACGTCAGAAAGGCCGTCAGAAGCGAACGTCTGGTGGAAGGCAAGGCGGATCTCCCAGTGAATGTTCCAACGTGATGGCGGGTTAACTGACGGGTCGTTACTGCAGGCGCTGTGCGGCATTCGCCTGTGCTTCCCGGATCAGGCCGGAATACATCTTTTCTTTGCCCGGGTACCACGGCATCGTGGCGATGGAGCCGAAGCCAGGAATGGTTTCCATATGTGCGACCATACGGGCACGCATGCGCTCGTCGGGAAGCGGGCCTGTCATCGCCTGGACATTGTCGCTCATGTGATCGGGGTTGGACGTGCCGCACAGCACGGTGCTGACCGCGGGATGCGCCATGACCCACTTCAGGAAGAACTGCGCCCAGCTGGTCGCCCCGAACTCCTGCGCAAAGCCGGGGAGCGGCTGCCCCTCGACCACCTTCATCAGGCGGGCCTTTTCGAGCGGCAGATTGATCAGGACGCCAACGCCCTTGTCGGCGGCGGCCGGGAGCAGGCGGCGCTCGGCATCGCGGTTGAAGATCGAGTAGTTCGTCTGAATGAAGTCGACCTCGTCGCGCTGGACAATCGCCAATAACTGGTCCTGTGCCACCGACTCGTGATGGGTCACGCCGACATGGCGGATGAGGCCCTCCTTCTTCCAGGCCTTCATCAGCGGGATGACGACTGGCGCATTGGTGATGCTATGGCATTGCATGAGATTGATCGCGGCGCGCCAGGTCCGCATGCGCGATTGCCGAAAGTTTTCGACGGCGTGGCTTTCGTCTCCGAGATATTCTCCTGTCGACCAGACCTTGTTGGCGAGGAACATCTCGTCGGATCCTTCAAATTCGCCCATAAACTGGCCGACGCTGACTTCGGCCGAGCCGTAGAGCGGCGATGTGTCGACCACGCGACCGCCCGCGGCGACGTACCGTTCGAAGACCTGCCGAAGAGCGTCGCGGCGATCGCCGGGCTTGAGGTCGAAGGTCAGGAAGGTGCCGAGGCCGAGGGCCGTGACACGCTCGCCGGTACGCGGCAAGGTGCGGGTCAGCACGTCCGGGTTTGATCCCGTGGTCGGCGACGCAACATTCGTTTCCTGGGCTTGCGCCGTGGCGTGAGCGGCGAGTGCCAGCCCTGTTGCAGCCGCACCCATCGTGCCGAGGAAGCCGCGCCTATTGATATTCGACTGGTCCATGGGATCTCTCCTGTTTCGTTAACCGTCAGAACTGCCAGTTGGCGGGAACCCAGGCGTAGCCGCCATCGGTCTTCAGCATCCGGCCAAGACCAGGGAATGGATAGTGGAAGCCAAGCACGGGCATGCGCTCGGCAGCCGCCCTGTCGAAGATGCGCCGACGGGAGGAAAGAGCCGTCTCCTTGTCGCGGTCCGGGCCGGGAAGCCAGGGATTGTCGACATTGACGACAGGGTGATAGGCAAGGTCTGCCGTCAGCAGCAACTGGTCGCTCCCTGAATGGACGAGGAAGGTCGCCATGCCCGGCGTATGCCCGAAGGCGGCGATCGTCGTCAGACCCGGCACGATCTCGGCGCCGGCTTCATAGAGCTCGACATCGTTCATGAACGGCTGGAGGCTGTTCTTGATGTTCGCTGCGAAGCGCAGGCGGAATTCTTCCGGGACCGGCATGTAGGAGAGGTCCGGATCGGTTCGGACGAAGAAGTCCCAGTCTGCCTTCGGAACGAATACAGTGGCGCGGGGAAAGGCCTTGCTGCCGTCTGCGGTTCTCAGATTGCCGACATGGTCGGGATGGGTGTGGGAGATGACGATCGCGTCAACGTGCGAAGGACTGAGGCCGATCGCCGCGAGGTTATCGAAGATGCGCCCGCCATTCGGGCCCATGGTCTTGCCCGCGCCAGCCTCGATCAGAATCCGCCGGCCGCCGGTCTCGATCAGCAGCGTGTTGAGATTGAGCGTCATGTGGTCGGTCGGCAGAAATGCTTGCCGCAGGACCTCCTGAAGCTCGGCTTCCGGCGCGTTGCTTGCATAGACGCGGGGCGGGCCACCAATCACACCATCGCTCAAGACAGTCGCGCTGATGTCGCCAACGCGGAAACGGTAGTGACCAGCATTGCTGCTCACCGAAGACGCGGCCTGCGCGTTGGCCCTGCCAGAGCCACCCAGGCTTGGGATGAGCACGCTTGATGCGCCTACGACGGCGGACAGCATGATGGCTCGTCGGTTGAGAGTGAAGGCATTCATCGGTTTCTCCTTCTTCATTGGGTGCGCTCCGCTTCGTTTTCCTGGATCGGACATGGCCGGCAAAAGGAATTTGCCAGGACGCGAACTTAATCCGCACAACCATGACATGGGGCGATTGATCTGATAACCTGCGTTAAGTTTATCAGCTTGATTAGAAATACTTCTCAATGGACCCTATTCGTCTGGACAGCTTCGATGTATTCGTGGCCATCGTGCGCTGTGGCGGTTTCCGCGCCGCAGCACTCGAGCGAGGGGTCTCGTCATCGGCCTTGAGCCAAACGATGAACGCCCTGGAAGAGGCTCTTGGTATCCGGCTCCTCAATCGAACGACGAGGAGCGTGTTCCCGACGGAGGCAGGACAGCGCCTTCTTGAGCGTCTGGCGCCTGCGTTGAGCGACATCCGGCTCGCCATAGCGGAGGTCGACGATTTACGGGACAGTCCGTCCGGGACTCTCAGGATCAACGCTCCCGCACCGGCCGTCGATCATTTTCTATGCCCGCTCGTATTGGACTTCATGGATGCCTATCGCGAGGTGAGGATCGAGATCATTAGCGATGCGGCCGTCATCGATATCGTGGAACAGGGGTTCGACGCCGGTGTCAGGTTCGGTAAGCAGCTGGCGCAGGACATGATTGCGCTGCCGCTTGGACCCGCGCTTCGTTATGCAATCGTCGCTTCACCTGACTATATCGCGAGGTGCGGACGGCCGCAGACGCCGCATGAACTCGGCGACCACGATTGTGTACGGCGTCGTTTCCCGGGTGGCACGCTCGTCACCTGGCGGTTCAACGAGGGCGGCGAAGATATCGAAGTTACGCCGACGGGCCGCCTGACGGTCAGCTCTGCGCACAATGAACTGCAAGCGGCACTTGCGGGCAGAGGCATCGCCCATGTCTTCGACGACTACGCCAAACCGTATATCCAGAGCGGCCGGCTGGTGGAGCTTCTGTCCGACTGGAGTCCCACCTTGCCACACTGGTTCTTATACTACCCCAGCCGCCGTCTTCCCAGTGCAGCCATGCGGGCGTTTCTGGACTATATGAGGAACTATGATTGGGGGAAGACGAAGTCTCCAACCTAATTCGATTTGACAAGCATCCAGTTAGCCGAACGGAGAGCGCGGTATATCAAGTCTTGTGAGACCCCTGCTGCTCAACTGCAGAGGAGCGCCAACTGTGCATCATTTGACACGCTGCCATTCGATTCTGATTTCAGTGCCTTCGGGCCTGCGGAATTGTTCGGTCATGCGGTCGCCGTCAACGATAAGCGTAAGATCATCACGTGTTCGTACGCTGCCGACCCAGTTCGGAAATGTTGCGCCTTCGACGCGGTTGCCGCTGAACTCGCCCTTCTCATCGACCGTGTAGGTGCCGAAGAACCCGATACTGCGTGACATGGCCGTGCGATTTTCATCATCTGTCCCCTCACCGCGAGCATTGGAAACAAACCGCGGGACGTCAGCGTCGGTAAGGACTTCGACGAAGTGCATGTCGGGAGTGAAGACGAGAAGACCGTTGGGGTTTTCTCCATAGGCGGCGATATTTTGCCCGCCGGGATCGATCGTCGCCGACATCATGCGCCAGGTGCCTACGACCTGGTTTTCTGTAGCGGTCTGCGCGAAGGCAGAGGACGAAATGATTAAGGCGAGAACCAATATAGCTGATCGAACGGACATTTTGTTTCCTTTCGTGTTCGAGGTCGGTGTCCCCGTGCCGCTGCTGCGGTTCACAGGTTCTGTCGGTCGGCGGAATTCGCCGCTTCTCGCTATGCCTCAAGAGCATGCAAGCGCGCGGAAAGCGCCTGTGAAATAGAGGAATAAGCCGTGCTACCCAGCGCCAGCCGCAGTGGCGGTGTTTCGCTCTCGGCGGCCGACAGGATTGCGGCTACGGTGCGCGCCGCATCTCCCCTGATCTCGAAGCTGCCCTCAGCGATCGCCCGGCGAACGGCGCCGGCAGGGGTCTCATTGTAGGCATCCATCGGTGTTGCGCTGACGAGATTGGCTCCGAAATTCGTGCCGGTCGGTCCCGGCTCTGCGATAATGAAGTCGATACCGAAAGGCGCCACTTCCTGTGCCACGGCCTCGACAAAGTCCTCGATGCCCCACTTGGTTGCATGATAGAGGCTGAAGCCCGGATAGGCGATCTGCCCTCCTTCGGACGAGACCTGGACGATACGCCCGCCGCCTTGCCTTCGAAGAAAGGGAAGTGCTGCGCGGATCAGATGGATGGATCCAGCAAGGTTGGTGGCTATGTGCCGGTCGATCTCTTCGTTTGTGAGTTCTTCTGCAGCACCGAATAGGCCATAGCCCGCGTTGCTGACGATCACGTCTATGCGGTCATGCCGTTGGAATGCATCTTTCACGGCCGAGGCGAGGCTCTGCGGCTCGACCAGATCGAGCGGCACGATATCCAGGCGTTCACGGTATTCCTGCTCGAGTTGCGTTATCAGCGCCCCTGGACGGCGGATGGTTGCAACCACCGTCTGCCCCTGCGCGAGCAACTGCTGCGTCATCTCGAAACCTAGCCCGGACGAAGCGCCGGTGATGAACCATGTCTTTGGCATGTGATCTCCTCGTCTGTTCGTCTCCGAATGTAGACGTGGACGATTGGTGATATAAGATTGGCAATGTGAGATGAGATGGTGAGGATAAATCACGAATGGTGCGCCCCAGCCTGAACGATCTTGCCGCCTTCGCGGCGGTGGCCAGCCACCGGAGCTTCCGCAGAGCGGCAGACGTCATGGGCGTTTCGCGCTCGGCTCTCAGCCATGCAATCATCGGACTGGAGGCAAAACTGGACGTGCGGCTCTTCAACCGGACGACACGGAGCGTGTCGCTGACCCAGGCGGGCGCTCGCCTGCTCGCGCGCCTCGATCCGGTCCTCCAGGAACTCGATCAGGCGCTCGATACCTTGTCGGAGGAACGCGGCACCCCGAGCGGCACACTGCGGATTAATGCAAACAAGAGCGGCGCGCGCATTCTCCTCGCAGAGGTCGTGCCGCGCTTCCTGGATCTTTATCCCGACGTCGAGCTTGATCTTGTTTCGGAAGGTCGGCTCGTCGATATCGTGGAACAGGGTTTCGATGCCGGAATACGCCTGCTGGAAACTGTCCCGAAAGACATGGTCGCGGTGAAGTTCGGTGGCGACGTGCGTTTCATCGCCGTGGCAGCACCTTCCTATCTGGACGGGAAAGCAGGACCGCACACGCCCGACGATCTTTATGCGCATTGCTGCGTCCGCCAACGTTTGCCGAGCGGAAAGCGCTATCGCTGGGAGTTTTCCAAACGCGGCGCCGAAGTCGCGATCGATGTGCCGGGCAACCTCACACTCGATGACAATGATCTTCTCGTGCAGGCGGCGGCGGACGGGCGCGGTATTGCCTATGTCCCGGAATACTTCGCCCAGCCGTTTCTGGGGTCCGGTCAGCTGGTGACGGTACTTGATGACTGGTGCCCGCCGACGCCTGGTCTGGCCCTCTATTACCCGCGCAGCCGGCACGTCCCATTCCCGCTTCGGGCCTTCATCGACCTCTTGCGAGAGGTGGACAGAACACGATGAGGGGACGACGGTGAATGGCATCCGCCCCCTCAGATGGATGTGGTAGACCCGCGGCACCCATCGCTTTTAGCCCTTTCGCATTGCGGATGCTCGCCTGGTATGTCAGGGCGTCGATGGCTTGCGCCGCAAGATCATGCCGCCATGGTGCAACGTGTTGGCATCGACGAAATCGCCGTCGGCAGTGAAGCCCGTGTCATCCCAGTACTCGATATGCGTTCCCTCGACTTCATAGCGGCCCTCATAGGCTCGCTCACGCTGACCGCGGGCCTCGACATAGCGTCCGCTTGGCAGAAGTTCATGGCGAACACGGTTGTCGTCGGTGACCCACATGCCAACGTAGGGGTGGTTCGGCTGCAAATTTGTCTCCTGTGCTTCTGCGGGTTGAAACGAAAGTGTGGCCGCTGTGATGAGTGCTGCAAATGGCTGTCGCATGGTCGGGCTCCGTTAAGCGTTACCGTTCTCAGTTTGGATCGCGCGTGGGTGCGCGGTGTCGGTTCGGCAGACACTCAGTTCTGCCGAAACCGCAGGCGTCGGTCATTGGGAACGTGGGGCGTTGTTGTCGACGACCTGCTGATAGGCAACGAGGTCCAGGAAGGCTTCCGCATTGACGACGAGGCCATCCTTCATCTTGAAGATCCAGACAAACTGGTTGCGATAAGGTGCGCCCGACGTCGTGGTCGCCGTCCCGTCGAAGCGGATAATGATGGTGTCGCCGTCGGCAAAGATGTCGTGCACCTCGGGCACGACCGGCGACGCAAGGCGACTGGTCAGAGGGCGCGATGCCTGTTCGATAAAATCCTTCTGGTTGCGATAGGTGCCGGCAACCGGTCCGGAGCCGTGGATCGTCCAGACGACGTCGGGAGCGAGAAGTTCCGCGAAGACATAGGTACCCCCGCGCCATTTTTCGAAGGCGGCTTCGACGATAGCCTTGTTCCGTTGCTCCATTGCGGCACTGTGCGGAGCCTGCATCTGCGTTGCTGCGGTGTTGGCAATGGCTGGGCCCGGCAGGGCGGGCGACAGCAATGCCAGTGTGATCAGAGCCGTTCGGCTTGCGCCGGCAATCCGGTTGTATGTCGGGAGAATGGTCATGGTATCGGTCCTTTCCTGTTGCTGAGGGCTTGATGGGACCTGTCGACCGACACTGAAGCTGAGTGCACCGTCGACAGGCCTCACGTCGTTTCCGCGGTCAGTCGCGGCGTTCGACGGCGGCACCGCCGAAAATCAGTTGTTGGACGAGGGGACGTTGCGTGAAGCGACCGGGAAAGACGGGGCTCGGTGCGCTGATCCGGTTCAGGCGATCCAGTTGTTCCGGTGCAAGTACCAGATCCAGCGCTCCAAGATTGTCCTCGGCCTGGGCGAGCGTCCGGGCGCCGATGATGGGGGAGACGACGGTCGGATTGGTCAGCGTCCAGGCAAGCGCCACCCGCGATGGCGTGGAGTTGGCCTCTTCGGCGACGGCTCGAACCTCGTCCGCAATCTCGATCGCACGTTGGTTCAGATGCCCCGACGAGGCGATGACGCCCTTGCGGCTGGCGGACACGGTCGCTTCTTGTAAATCTTCAACGTCGGCGAGGGAGTATTTGCCGGTGAGCACGCCACCGCCGAGCGGCGACCACGGAAGCACCCCGAGCCCCAAAGCCGTAGCTGCCGGCAGAAGCTCATGCTCGACGGTCCTCTCTACCAGGCTGTATTCGATCTGCAGCGCCACGAACGGAGACCAGTCTCTGATGTCGGCGAGCGTCTGCATCTGTGCAACGCGCCATGCAGGCGTATTGCAGATGCCGAGATAGAGGATTTTTCCCGTCCTGACGAGGTCGTCGAGCGCTCGCATGACCTCGTCAGGACGGGTCGTCATGTCCCACGCATGCAGATAAAGGAGGTCGATGCGATCCGTGCCGAGCTGCGTGAGGCTCTGCTCGAGGGAGCGCACCAAGTTCAGGCGGTGATTGCCGCCTGAGTTCGGATTACCCGGTTCCCGAGCCATTGTGAACTTCGTTGCAAGGACGACCCGCTCGCGCTTGTCGCCGATGAATGTCCCGAGCAGGCGCTCGGCGCCGCCGTCGGTGTAGTTGACCGCCGTGTCGATGAAGTTGCCGCCCCGCTCGACATAAAGATCGAAGATGCGGCGGGCCTCATTGCCGTCCGCGCCCCATCCCCAGTCCGAACCGAAGGTCATCGTTCCAAGGCTCAACGGCGAAACGCGCAAGCCCGAGCGTCCAAGAAGTTTATATTGATCAAGCGTCATATCGCTGTCTCCTGGTTGCGAGATCCAAGATAGACGCGCCAAGGAGAGCGAACAATTTGCCCAATGATGACCACTATGGTAACTAATTCTAACCAATGGCGATCGATCTGAATGGCATCTCTGTTTTCCTGGCAGTCGCCGAAGCGCGGAGCTTTCGCGTGGCCGCGGAGAATCTGGGCGTCACACGGCCAGCGGTCAGCCAGACGATCCGGCGTCTCGAAGATCGGCTAGGTGTGGCGCTCGTGCAGCGCACGACACGCAGCGTCAGTCTCACGGAGGCCGGCGAACAACTGTATCAGCGAGTGGCGCCGGCCATTTCCGAAGTCGGACTGGCGCTCGACGCGACGGCGGACCGCGACAGCGCACCGAGCGGACTGTTGAGGCTGGCGGTGTCATCCATCGCCGAGCAGTTCATCTCCGGGCCGCTTCTGGCGCGATTTGCGGACACCTTTCCCGCTGTTCAGGTCGACGTGACTGTCACGGACGAGGAATTCGACATTGTCGCGGAAGGCTTTGACGCGGGGGTGCGCCTGGGCGAAGTCATTGATCAGGATATGATTGCCGTGCCCGTATCGGGCGATCAGCGTCAGGGCGCCTTCGCCGCCCCATCCTACATCGAACGCTTCGGCAAGCCTGAGCATCCTTCGGAGCTCGCCGCGCATCGGTGCATCGGCTGGCGACCAGCGCCACATAGCGCACCCTATCGCTGGGAATTCGGCGAAAACGGGCGCGAATTCGACGTGGCTGTCGACCCGCAGATAACCACCAACGACATGTGGCTTATGATCCGCACGGCCTGTGCCGGCGGCGGCATTACCTTCGGTATGGAAGACACGTTCAAACCCTATGTCGAATCCTGTCAACTGGTCCCTCTGCTTCAGGACTATTGCCCGCCGTTTGCCGGCTTCTTTCTTTATTACCCCAGCCGGCGCAATCTCGCTCCCAAGCTTCGGGCGCTCGTCGATCATGTGAAGCGGTGGCGATAACGCCACCAGCGACGTCGTCGTCATCACAGTCATTGCCGACCTGATCGCGTCGCTTACGTCTAAGACGGCTGTCCAGCTTTCTGGCCCGTCCCCTTGAGATCGCTTCATCCGATCCGACAGCATCGAGCCTTGACATTCGTTCGCTACCTTGCGATTATCGTATGGTAGCGAACGAATAAACAGGCCGTTTCATGCATGATCAGGCGGACACCAAAGACCTTTCCGTGGGAGCATGGACGAAGCGATGTTACTTCGCGGGCCGGGCCCTCATGGACGAGCGCCTGCGGCCATTCGATCTCGGATCCACGCAATGGTATGTCCTCTGGTATCTCGTCAACAACGGCCCGTCCGTCCAGCGTGATCTTGGTCACGCACTCGAATTGGAACGCGCCACCTTAAGCGGAATCATCGCCACGCTCGTCCGCAAGGATCTGATTGCGCAGACGGCGGACGGAGGCGATCAGCGTCAACGTCTGCTGACATTGACAGCTGGCGGCGAGGCGCTGTGGCGCCGGATCCCTGATCTTTCTTTCATTCACGATGCTGCCTTCGGCGGGATCGACGAGGCCGATCTGGCCACGACCATCCGTGTCCTCAAATCAGCGACCGAACGACTGCAGACCCTGTTGAGAAAGGATTGAGCAAATGTCCGTATTGATCACCGGAGCCACCGGGCTCGTTGGCGAGCGACTTCTGCCGCGGTTGGTGGACACCGGCTACGCTTGCCGAGCCCTGCTCCGGCCGGGCAAGAGCTGCCCTGAAGAAATTGATGCCGTGACGGGCGATATTCTCGACCC
The DNA here is from genome assembly GCF_056755015.1 of Rhizobium sp. KNZ14-9A. Lineage (NCBI taxonomy): Bacteria > Pseudomonadati > Pseudomonadota > Alphaproteobacteria > Hyphomicrobiales > Rhizobiaceae > Rhizobium > Rhizobium sp. KNZ14-9A. Next base: position 1,139,539 of record NZ_JBPGXB010000001.1, on the reverse strand, counting down.
TTCAACCCTGGCGAACGCCGTCCAAGGGGTTTCCGCAATCGTGCATCTTGCCGCTGTGTTTCGCACACAAGACACCGATTTCATCTGGAAAAGTAACCTCGATGGGACACGCAACTTGATCGCTGCGGTGAAGAGCCACGCTCCCGACGCGCGGTTCATCATGTCGAGCACCAGCCACGTCTACAACAAGGATAATCCGCATCCAGGAAGGGAAGACGACCCGGTCGATCCCGAGCACGCCTATCCCGCAAGCAAGGTTGCCGCGGAGAAAGAACTGCGCGAAAGCGGGTTGAACTGGTCCATCCTTCGCTTTCCCTTCGTCTACGGCGACGGTGACGGACATCTCCAATCTCTTCCCAAGCACGTCAGCGCCTGGCATCCGGCGCAACGCATGAGCACGATCCACCATCGTGACATCGCACAAGCAATAACGCTGGCGCTCAAAGGTGATTTCGATCGGCGCATCGTGAACTTGGCCGACGAGGCGCCCTCCTCGATCTACGAACTCGCGGGCATGGTGGGGAAGCGGTTGGACTCAAGTTGCGAGCCTCTCTCAAATCCCTGGTACCTGCATGTCGATACGTCCCTCGCCCGCAGCCTGGGTTTTCGCCCGAGTATACGTACGGTGCACCAAGCTTGGCATGAGGGACTTTTGTAAAGTCGTACCGTGGGCAAGCCCGGGCGGCTCGCTGGCCTAGCATTTAGCCAGGCAAAAACCGACCAAACCGCAAACAGCGGGTATCAATGCCGGCGATGTCACATTCGGGGACTATACAATGGAGCGACGCTCGCTGAGCGAGACGCGATTGGAATATCGCCGCGCCGGCTCAGTGCAACCCTTGCCCAAGAAAATTCCACGCTGAGGCCCGCCGTGTCCCCCTCTCGGCGCAAGTTGTGTCGCAGACATCGTAAGAGACAACCTAAAAAATCGATCAAGACGAAGCCGGGCTGACCTGTCGTCTCCGGCGCGAGGATATTATCGCTGCACCAACCTTCCATCGTTTTGGGTTGGCGGTTCGGCCCGCTTCACCGTCGTCGTGACGTGGCAAGGAAATAATTGTCCGCATTCCATTCTCTTTGGTGACGAATATAATATCGCCGCCATGCTGACGGGCAACTGCTCGCGCAATCGCCAAACCGAGCCCGATACCACCGGTTTGCTTATTACGAGATCCTTCCAGCCTAAAAAATGGAGCGAAGACCTTTTCCCTCATTTCCTCTGGGATGCCTGGTCCGCGGTCCTCGACAACGATATCGACCGTTCCGACTGTTTGAAGAATGAGTACCTTTGCCTCCCCTCCATATCGAACCGCGTTTTCGACAATATTGCGAACCGCTCGTCTAAGCCCGTCCGGCCGACAGCGATATGTTATCTTGTCAGCGCTAACCAAGGTCACCGGACGGCCCAGATCTTCCTGATCATCACAGATGCTGCCGATCAAAGCCTCAAGTTGGATAGGCCGGGTCTCTTCCTCTGTCGATTCGCCGCGCGCGAACGCGATTGCCGCTTCTGTCATGCTCTGCAGTTCCTCGATTGTCGCGAGCATTTTTCGCTGGATCTCCTCATCCTGCACGAACTCGGCCCTCAAGCGAAGAGAGGTGAGTGGTGTGCGCAGATCATGACCGATCGCCGCGAGCATCTTCGTTCTGTCGTCTATGAACCGATGCAGGCGCGCTTGCATTCTGTTAAACGCGGACGCAGTTCGCCGAACTTCCTCTGGCCCGCTTTCCTCCAATGGAGGCAAATTCTCGCCACGGCCAAGCGCCTCGGCGGCAACGGCTAGACTTTTAAGTGGTCTGGCGATGCGATTGCCGACGAGAACACCGATGAAGGCGAGCACAACAGCAGTCAGAACAAGAGACCTCAATGAGGTAGAGGTCCACCAGCTACCTTGTCTCGTGTAGAAGGCAGCGTTTAGATAATTGCCGTCGTCCAGCATGACGGCCATGCCATATCCGCGAGCTCCATCAAAATAGAGATACTTGACCGGTTGCGGAAGCGCCCACAGCTCCTGGAATGGTGCCTTCCAGTCCTCGCCACGGTTTGAGGACGCCACGTTCTTTGCCGTTGGTATCTGCGGCGTGGCCGTTCCCCCTTCAAAAAAGCGCACGAGGTCAACGTAATTTTCCAGCGGTCGGCTGAATTGGTCAACCGCCTGCAACCTCCACTTCTCCGCGCTCGCCGGATCACGATCGCTTATCCAGAAACGCGAGTCTCCCGTTTCACTGGCGGTAAGGACCTGTTGCCTGGAGCTCGGCACGGCGTCGTTGACAAGGCGGGTTATCGTTCGCGTGCGGCTGAAGAACTCGCTCTTGGCGGCCGCATCCAACGCCTTCGAATGCTCGTTCCAGGATATCACGAATGTAATGGCTTGCGCGATGAGCAAGGCCGCGAGGGTAAAGCCGATGAATTGCGCCGCGAGAGTTCTTGTCCAGTTTTTTATCATTCCGGAGCCACTTCCACCGAGAGGCTATAGCCGCCGCCCCAGTGCGTTTTGATAATCGATGGGTTTTTTGGATTGTCTTCGATTTTCTTCCTCAGCCGGCTGACCTGATTATCAATAGTACGATCAAAAACGTCTGCAGTTCGTCCGACGGTTAGATCGAGAAGCTGCTCTCGGCTCAAAACATGCCCAGGTCGATCGATGAAGACTTTCAAAAGGCGGAACTCCGCTGAACTTAAGGGAATTCCAACCCCGTCATCGCCCGAAATCTCCTGGCGACCGATATTGACACGCCAAGGTCCAACGCGGACATTTTTTGGGTTCGCTGCGGCGATGGACATACCGGGGTTGGCGGATCTGCGCAGTACTGCTCGAATGCGAGCCAGAAGCTCTCTCGGATTGAACGGCTTGACCAGGTAGTCGTCGGCACCAAGTTCCAAGCCGATAATCCGATCGGTCTCATCGGCCATAGCGGTGAGGAAAATCACCGGGATCCCGGTGGATGCACGCAACTGACGGCATACTGAAAGTCCGTCCTCGCCTGGCATCATCACATCGAGAACGATCAGGTCGGCCGCTTGTTTCTCCAATAGGCGTCGGAGCGCCATACCGCTATCAACGGCTGTAACCCTGTAACCCTGTTGTTCAAGATATCGTTGAACGAGATCCCGGATATCGCCGTGATCATCAACGACAACTATATGTGCGGCCGTATCCATTGTCATGTCCTTGTTTACCGTGGAGAATACAACAAACCGTCGGGTCTTCGCAGCCGAAAAAGTGTATCAAAGTTTCACAGCGGCGGGGTGGCAGGGTGGCAAGGCACCGCGAATTCGTGAGCCTCTAAAATGGCACTTTTTAGGGCTTGCGCATCTTCGGACATCGAAGTGGAACAGGCGGCGTCTGCCACGAATGTGTAGAGCCAATCTGTGACGTTTGCGACAATCTTGGCACAAATTGCCGACAATTGAACGCTACTGTCGATGGGTCGCGATCGACCCGGACCCCAAGTCTCGAAGCGGCGACTGCACCGATGGCCTTGGCGGCCATCGGTGCCCCCTCAACTACGCCAGTTCATTCCTGGACCCGGACGATCCGGCAGGCGCAAACGTTACCCGCTCTTTTTAGACCTCCGGAGTAGCCTCGCGCATTCTGAAGCCGAATTAGCCGATCCCGTGCGTATTATCCGTAGAAGACTTATCCGCGCGGCCGGCATCAGCGGCGAACGCAATCAGCTGCTGGTCTGATTCCAGTCATCATTTGCATCCTATCCCCTCAAGATGCCACCGGCCGCCAAAACGGTCTCGGGCGTGTCTACGTCCAGATGCGCCGCGTCGCCGATATCGACGTCGATGACCGGCAGACCCGATCGCTCAATGATATGCCGCGCTCCCACGTCTCCTTCAAGCTTCACGACTGCATCACCGAGCGATCGCGGGAGGATGACCGGGTTGCCACGCTTGCCGCGAGAGACGGCACGGACGATGGCTCGCCCGGAAGCTCTGCGGAAGGCCTCGATCAGGGCATCGAGGTGGACAGCGTTCACGCCGGGCATATCCGCAAGCATGACAAGAACGCCATCCGCATCACGCACCGCTAGGGCTGAAAATCCCATGATAAGCGAGCTCGCCATACCGGACGCATAATCCGGGTTCTCCATGGCGGTCACGCCCAGCCCTGAGAGTGCGGCCTCGATCTCGCTGCGCCGGTGACCTGTCACGACGACGACGGATGTTGCATCGGCAGCGAGTGCGGTTTCAGCAACGCGGCGAACCAGCGCTTTGCCGTCGAATTGCGCCAGCAGCTTGTGTGCGCCACCCTCGCCCATCCGGCTAGCTTTCCCCGCAGCCAGGATGACCGCCGCAACCCTCTCTCGTCGGTGTCGATGTTTACCGCTGTCTCGTGGACTCGGCCGTGTCTCGATTTCCATCAGCAGCCCCCCGAAAGCCACGCTGGTCAGATCATACTCATTCGGCTTCTCGCTGGCCAGGACGCTGTCCAGAACCCTATCAAGAACATTTCCATCGGGCGCAAAGCCGGCGGCCACGGGACTTCAGTTCGCCATCGATACCATCTTCCCCTTTGCTACGGGAGGTTCGAGACCGCAGTTTGCACTGAACTTATCTCAGGATTAGATCCTATTCTGCCGGTGCGTTCGCAATCGACTGGACACGAGACGAGCTCGACCTTCTGATGCCAGCCAATTTACGGGTCACAACGTACAGGACCGGGATTAGGAATATTCCAAAGACTGTCGCGGCGATCATTCCACCCATCACGCCGATACCGATGGAATTTTGACTTCCAGCTCCCGCACCTGAGGCGGTTGCGAGGGGCAAGACGCCCAAGATAAAGGCGAAGGAGGTCATGAGGATAGGTCGAAGGCGTTGACGCGACGCCTCAATCGTCGCCTCGATAAGGCCCTTGCCCTTCAATTCCTCCGCTGTTGCGAACTCGACAATCAGAATTGCGTTCTTTGCCGTTAGTCCAATGGTCGTCAGCAGCCCGACCTTGAAGTAAACATCATTTAGCTGTCCGAATTGGCTTGCCGCGATCAGTGCTCCTAGAATACCCACCGGTACCGAGAGCATGACAGAAAAGGGCACCGTCCAGCTTTCGTAAAGTGCAGCCAGCGCCAGAAAGACAACAATGACGGAGATGACGTACAGTCGGAGTGCCTGATCGCCTGCAAGTCGCTCCTCCGCGGACAGGCCGGTCCATTGGTGGGAAAAGCCCTCTGGAAGGTCGTCGACCATGCGATCGATTTCCTCCATCGCCTGTCCAGAACTTACTCCAGCCGCGGGCGATCCCTGCAGTTGCACCGCAGAGACGCCGTTATATCGCTCCAGTCTCGGTGATCCATAGCTCCAGTTCCCGGTCGAGAAGGATGACAGAGGGACCATTTCACCGAGATTATTGCGGACATGCCAGCGCTCGAAGTCCTCGGGTTGCATACGAAACTCGGCGTCGGACTGGACATACACCCGCTTCACGCGGCCACGGTCGAGGAAATCGTTCACGTATGTGCCTCCCCAGGCCGTGGACAGAGTCGCGTCAATATCTGATAAGTCGATGCCCAACGCACTCGCGCGATCGCGATCTATGGCAATTGAGTATTGCGGCGTGTCGTCTTGTCCGTTGGGGCGTGTACCTGTCAGCCGGTCGTTTTGCGCTGCCGCGCCCAGCAGCTGGTTGCGGGCAGCCATGAGAGCCTCGTGTCCGGCGTTGCCGGTGTCGCGAAGGAAGAAATCGAACCCGCTGTTGTTACCAAAGCCTGGGATCGCAGGAGGATTTAGCGCGACGACACGTCCGTCGGATATCTTCGTGAAAGCCGCCATTGCCCGCTGGACAATCGCGGCGGCCGACGCCTCAGGAGTCCGCCTTTCCTCGAAATCCTTCAGCGCGACGAATACGGTAGCAACATTCTGCCCCTGCCCGCCAAAACTGAAGCCGACAGATCCGAATATACCCTCGACGTAATCACGCTCGTTCGTCAGGTAGTGTTCTATAACCTGATCCAGAACTCTCCGCGTCCGGTCAGCCGTCGCGCCTGGCGGCAACTGGACAGCGGTCACAAGGCGTCCCTGATCCTCTTCGGGAAGAAAGGCAGAAGGTAGCCTGGCAAACAGGAAACCTACTCCAACAGCGATTGCTACGCATATGAGGACGCCAATGGCGATGCGGCGAAGCAGAACCTGAGTGGCTTTTTGATACCCGTTTGTGAAGCGCGCGAATCCTGCATTGAACCATCGAAACGGCGCAGCCTTTGCCGCTCCGTGGACCGGTCTCTTTAGAAGCCATGCGCAAAGAGCGGGCGTCAGCACCAGCGCGACAAGGACAGACAGGACCATGGCCGTGACAATGGTAACAGAAAACTGCCGATAGATTATGCCGACGGAGCCGGAGAAGAATGCCATCGGAATAAACACCGCGGCCAGGACAGTTGTGATGCCGATGAGAGCGCTGCTGATTTCACCCATCGACTTGATTGTCGCCTCGCGGGCCCCGAGATCTTCTTCCTCCATGACCCGTTCGACATTCTCGACGACGACGATGGCATCGTCGACCAAGAGGCCGATCGCCAGCACCATTCCGAACATCGTGAGCGTGTTGATGGAGTAGCCGAATAGCTCCAGAACGGCAAACGTCCCCAGGAGCACGACTGGAATGGCCATCGTCGGGATAATTGTAGCTCGGATATTTTGCAGGAACACGTACATGACGATGAAGACAAGAACGACGGCCTCGATCAGCGTCACCACCACTCCCTCAATCGACAATCGGACGAAAGGCGAGGTGTCGAACGGATAATGTACATCGACGCTGGCCGGAAAATTCGGCCTCTGCCGCTCAATCTCGGTCTGGATGGCTTCAGCTGTGTCCAGTGCATTGGCTCCGGACGCCAATCGAAAACCGACCCCAGCCGCTGGCGCACCACTGTAGGTACTTGAGAGGGTGTAGCTCTCCGCACCCAGCTCCACCTTCGCAACGTCGTTCAGGCGGACGACGGATCCATCTGCATGGCTGTCGAGAATGATCGCCTCGAACTGCTGTACAGTTTGCAGACGACTCCCTGCCGTGACTGTGGCATTGAGTTGCTGTCCCCGCCGCTGCGGTACGGCGCCGAGCTGGCCGGCGGAGACCTGCGTATTTTGCGCCCGCACGGCCTGCGTGATATCGCTCACCATCAACCCATGCTGAGCAAGCTTATCCGGATCGATCCAGATACGCATCGCATAGCGATCCGATCCAAGAAGACGCGCTTCCCCGACGCCGGGTACGCGTCGTAACGTATCCATAAGCGAGGTGTCGATGAAGTCGGCGATATCGTTCCCGTTGAGGCTTCCATCGGACGATGCGAGAGCGGCAATCAAGAAAAAGCTTGCCGTCGATTTTGAAACGGTCAACCCACTATCGAGCACTGCCTGCGGCAAGCGTGCTTCAACAAGTTGAAGGTTGTTTTGAACCTGCATCTGCGCCACGTCGGGATCCGCCCCGCTGGTGAACGTCAGTGTTATTGACGACTCTCCGGTCGCCGTAGAGTTCGATGAAATGTAGTCGACATTGTCGATCCCGGTCATGCCTTGCTCAATCACCTTTGTGACCGAGTCTTCGACGGTCTTCGCATCGGCTCCCGGATAATTCGCAGTGATCCGAACAGCAGTCGGCGCGATTTGTGGATATTGGGAGATAGACAACGCGGGGATCGACAGAGCCCCTGCCATCATGATCGCTACGGCAAGGACGATGGCGAAGATGGGTCGTTCGATGAAAAAACGGGACATGATATTATCCTATTGAAGCGATAAGGCGCGCGAGCCCACAAGAGTTCTGGTGTCCCGACCGGGCCGGTGCGACGACGCAGAGGCTTCCTCCACGCCTCGCACCTCCCCTGTCTCATCCTCGACGACGACCATCTTGATCCGGACGTTCTGTCCCGCCCGTGCTCGCTGGGATCCCTCCACCACGACGCGATCGCCCTCGGCCACACCATCGGTAACGAGCCAGCTGTTCCCGATAGACCGATCGACGGTCAGCACGCGCTCTTCTACTTTCGCTTCATCGGTCACAAACCGGGCGACGGCTTGTCCGCGGGGATTGCGAGATATAGCCCGCTGCGGGATAAGGAAGCTGTTTTCGATAAATCCCTCTTCGATAAGGGCACGCACATACATGCCAGGCATCAGCATTCCATCTGGGTTGGGGAAGACGGCACGCAACGACACCATTCCTGTCGACTGCGAGACTGCTGATCCAAGGAATTGAAGCTTACCAGGATGAGGGTAGCGCGAGCCGTCCTCAAGCTTCAGCTCGATTGTGACATATTCTCCGTTTGATCGGATGCTGTTGGAAGTCAGTGCCTTGTTGAGGGCCAAGAGGCTAGAGCTCGACCTGACAAGATCCACATTGATGATATCGTGTTGACGGATGACGGTCAGCGGCTGCGGCTGATCCCGCGTAACCAAAGCCCCCTGAGTGACGTTTGAGCCATCCACCCGCCCGCCGATCGGAGCGACTATTTTCGTGTAGTCAAGTTCGATGCGGGTCGTTTCCAGTGCCGCCGTCGCCGCTGCAACATCTGCTTCTGCCTGGAGCAACTGAGTCCGGGCAATGTCCAGTTCCTGCTGACTAACAGCATTGTTGACGCTCAGTCGCTCGTAGCGCTCGAACCTGGCCCGGGCGCTTGGAACGGCACTCTCGGCCCGCTGCAAGGTAGCTTGGGCATTTCGGTATGCAGCCTCAAAGGGCGTCGGGTCCAACTCGTAAAGGACGTCGCCGGCTTCGACCTGACTTCCTTCTTCGAAGACTCGCCTCTGGATGGTGCCGGTCACCCGGGGGCGAACTTCAGAGACCAGATGGGCACTCGTCCGCCCCGGAAGCTCGCGCGTGAGCGCAACGGTTCTTTGTTGCAATTCCTGAACGCTCACTTCCGGATCCTGGGCCGCGGCCGGCTGTTGTGCCGCGACCTCTCCATTGCAACCGTGCAAGGCCAAGCTGCAGCACACGAGAAAAGCCGTTTGGACGAAGGTCGCCGCGGAACGTCGGATCATTTTTGAAACCCCTTATTGAAAATTGTTGGCGGTGGCGCATTCTGCGAGACGCCTCGCAGCGTAACCGGACCTTGTCGCCGGGATGTGCCGCGGGTTCCTGAAATTGTATCAAATTGTCGCTGCGTCATCGGGGCTCACGCCTCCAGCTGCCCACCAGCGGGTCCTAAGAAGCCCGTTGAGATAGATCGACATTATGAGAGCGTAGTTGACGAAGCAGCTGCTCAGAGGTGGCCGACTGTTGTTGTGCAAAACGCATCAACTGCTGCGCGGCCGTAAGCGCGCTCTGATCATTGAACTCCAGGTCGTTCTCCTCGCAGAAAATGATGAGCGCTTGTTTGATCTCGCGGATATCCCAAAGCCCAAGGGTCATGTTCGTTCTCCGAATTTCTGAACTGACGCCATGGTGGCAGCCCGATGTCGCCTGGTTTTGCCAAAGATGTAACAATTGATGTCGCAACGCCGGCACCCGATCGTGTCGGATCTGCTGCCGCTTCGGTTCATGCGGCGCGAGGCGTCGGTTACGAGCACCGGATAAAGCTGCCAGCATCAGTTCCAGCTATAAAGTAATTGCCCGCGCTTGTGGGCCTATCAGCCAGTTTGCTGTTCCACTTCGAACATGATCCCGGAAATTGCATGCTCGTTAGCGGCGTACTTGCCCGTGTGGGCAGCAAGTGGAGCATCCTTGTCATCGGCGCGCTCGGCCAAGGGCCGCGCCGCTTCAACGAAGCGCGACGTGCGGGGCATCCAGCGAATGTTGACGCTTACGGTTCGCGGGTTGGAACGGGACGGCCTGATCGAGAGGGCAGTGACCCCCAGCATCCGGCCGCCGGTCGACTATGCCCTCACCGAGCTCGGCCGCTTCTTGCTCAAGCCGGTTAGTACCCTCGCCGAGTGGGCGACCGAGAACCAGTCGGCCGTGGAGCTCGCACGCCTTTCATTTGATGACGACGCGGGTCCTCGCTAGCGCGGAGCGAGTCGCCCGATAGCTGAAACTCTCCTGGCGACGGTAAGGGTTGGACACTGGTGCAGAATTGAAGCTTCGTCTAACCGAACCGTCTCGTTACATTTGATTACAATTTAGACCCGCGCTGCGAAATTCTCGCGACACCCTCACTGTAGTTTCTCCTGACCGAAATGAAGCCAGCGGCAGATCGCCATGGCTCGTGAAAAGGAGAAATCAGTTATGGAAAATTTCAAAGACGATTATGTAAACCGTCTGCATTCCCCACCTCACGGCTTTGCCCGGGCTTTGCTCGTCGACGTCTTGCTCGTGGTGGTGGTCGTTGGCGTCGGCCTGACGCTGAACTCCATGGTGGCCTGATCCTAACACGAACACTCATACACTGGCATTCCGAAGCAGGCGTGGAAACTTCATCAGCCGTACCGCTTGTCATGGCTTTATTGAAGACATTTGGCCGAAGCCGGTCTGCAAGGATCCCGCATTCATTTCTCGCAGGATTAAGCAAGTTCTTTCCATTTTCAGGCATGTCGCTTCACCTGCACAAGAGACATGCTCGTGTTCGCCAAAGGGTATCTGGCAAGCACCCGACTGACTTTTCAAGCTCTACTGATTGAAGAGGACATGGATGACTAAGTAGATTAAGTCGGGAGGATTTCGTCCTCAGATTGGGCGGCCGATACCGGGAAGCTCGGATGGCCCCTTCAAAGTGAACAGGCACAAGAGCCTCATGATGCTGCGGCGCAGCAATACGTGTCACAATTGTATTCTATAGATCTGTATTTACTGTGTCCTGCGCCGGGGTCCTTCACCGCGCGGGATTTTCCGCGTCAAAAACCGGTTTGATCGGATCCACATAATATATTTATGTCAACTAGTTATACGGATAAATGAGGCTATCGGAGCGATAGACTCCAGAAGGCCAAGCTGAGCCATCACGATCGGACAGATACCTCTCAAGATTGTGATAACCAATTCGAAGAAACATGTTTCAGCGCCTTATTTTCCTCATCCATCGTTGGTCATCTCGCATGTGCGAAATACTCGCATCCACCAGTGAGCCGGTGTGACGTCGTCAACAGCCGGCACAAATGAGGATTCAAAATGGGTGATCTATCTAAAGGAATCTCGCATTTTCGAGGCTCGGTTTTCCCGGAGCACTCCGCACTCTATCGCAAACTGGCACGTGAGGGGCAGCAGCCACAGGCCCTTATGATTTCCTGTGCCGACAGCCGCGTTATGCCCGAGACAATCACGCAGTCGGGTCCGGGGAACTCTTCGTTTGCCGGAATGCCGGCAACATTGTGCCGCCATTCCAGACAGCCAATGGAGGCGTTTCCTCTGCCATTGAATATGCCGTTGTGGCGCTGGGCATCAGCGATGTCATCGTTTGCGGCCATTCAGACTGCGGGGCAATGAAGGGACTTTGCCATCCGGAGCTGCTTGGACCAATGCCGAACGTCGCGGCCTGGCTCAAACATAGCCACGCGGCATATTCCATCGTCTGCGAAGCCTATCCAACGGACCTCGGCGAGAAAGATCGCATCCGCGCTGTTGCAATGGAAAATGTCGTGGTGCAGCTCGATCACCTGCGCACCCATCCCTCGGTCGCAGCAAAGCTTGCCACCAATGAGGTCAGCCTGCACGGCTGGTTCTTTGACATCGAGACCGGAAGTGTCCTCGTCTATGACGGTGCCGCAAGCCGCTTTACCGAAATCGAAGATGGGCAACCGCTGCCCGTTGCTGTCTCTGGTCGCGGAGTGACTCAGGTTATTCCAGCCTTCAGCACAATCGCAGCGGAGTAGACCAATGAAACCGATATCTTTTAATGACATCGCTGCTTCTATCGTCGTGTTTCTCGTCGCCATCCCGCTCTGCCTTGGCATCGCGATTGCCTCCGGCGTCCCGGTTGCTATGGGTCTTGTCTCAGGCATCGTTGGTGGGATCGTCGTCGGCTCTCTAGCCGGCTCCCCGTTGCAGGTTTCCGGACCCGCCGCGGGCTTGGCCGTGATCGTCTTTGGCTTTGTGGAACAATATGGCGTGTCAGCGCTGGGGCCTGTTCTTGTCGCTGCCGGAACTTTGCAAGTTCTTGCGGGCTTCCTCAAGATCGGCTCATGGTTCCGCGCAATCTCTCCCGCCGTGGTTCACGGCATGCTGGCAGGCATCGGCATCTTGATCATCCTTGGTCAGACGCACGTGCTTATGGATGCCAGACCAGCTGCGGGAGGGATCGAAAATGTCGTAGCGATCACCGACAGTGTTGGTAACCTTTGGAGCAACGGCATCACCAATGAGGCGCTGGCCTTGATGGTTGGACTTGCATCGCTCGTAGCGATGATCAGTTGGGAAAGGTTTCGGCCAGCTTCGCTCCGACTTCTTCCCGCAGCTCTGATTGGCGTCGCCTTCGGAACGATTGTCACTGTTGCACTGGATTTGCCGATTGCTCGCGTCGTACTTCCGGCATCGCTTGCTGAAGGAATTTCCATGCCAGCTGTCGATGATTTTCAGCGGTTGGCGGAGCCGGGCATTTTGGCAACCGTGTTGGTCATCGCAATTATCGCCAGCGCTGAGACGCTTTTGTCTGCTGCCGCAGTTGACCGGATGCATGACGGGCCGCGAACGCGCTTCAACAAGGAATTGTTCGCGCAGGGCGTGGGCAACGGCATTTGCGGAATGCTCGGTGCTTTGCCAATCACCGGCGTCATCGTCCGTTCCTCGGCCAATATCCAGGCGGGAGCAAAGACCCGGACGTCGGCGATCATGCATGGCGTCTGGGTGCTGGCGCTTGTTGCGCTGTTGCCCCAGCTTTTGGGTCTGGTGCCGTTAACCGCGCTTGCAGCGGTGTTGCTGGTCACCGGCTGGCGTCTGGTCAGCTTGCACCACGTGCGACATCTCTTCGACCATCACGGTTGGGTTCCTGTAGGAATCTGGCTAGTAACCGTAGCCATGGTTGTGACTCAGGACCTGCTAATTGGTGTCGGGCTCGGCTTTGTGCTCTCCTTGGTGGAAGTGTTGCCCTATCTGCGCGAACGGCTCCGGATCGAGAGAGCTGACGAAGGCGAGACTATTTCCGTTAAGCTTAGCGGTTCGGCCACGTGCAAGGATGTCCCCGCCCTCCTTTCTACTTTAGAAGGCCTACCGGCAAACCGCAACATCCGGCTTGCTGGCCGAGATTTGGGCTATCTCGACCATACCTGCGCTGAAACAATCAGCGACTGGGTAAAGCGTGAAAGTCGGACAGGGCGCCTCGTTGAGATCGTCGGAAGTGTGCGCGATGGGACGCATCCGCGGATCATCTCAATGTTCCGACGCTATCAAGATGAAGCGCGTGACGCGGCCTAGTCGTCCTCATGAAACGTTGATCCGCTGAAACTCTCAACAGGAGCTTTGGGACGGGTCTATATGATTGAGTGAAAGGAGTGGCGGCTGATCGAGCCGCTACTTCCTAATAAGTCGCGCGGCGTTGCCGGGATTGAGACGCCCATGATCCTGAACGTTCAGGTACTCACGAAGGTCTCCAAATGGTCCGACACGAGGATCGCGATCGCCCGGGGCCGCGGGAAGTCGCTATTGGGCATGGCCGAGATAGCTATCAGCAATGGCCCTGTAAATCCTGATTGCCTGCTTGAGCACAAGGTTGCGAACCACGAACCGGCCAGCCCGATTATCGCCGCCCATAATACGAAGCGCATGAACTTGGCGATGAGGTAATCACTATATCTGGCGGGAAGCCTTAGACAGGACATCCTCGATTTCAAAGTAGAGGGGGCGTTGGTCGGCACTGGTGACGCCGTGGTTGCGGCGCAGTAATTGGAGTGTCGCGATGACGCTGAGGCCTTCCTTGTGCCGTGATGATAGGTAAAAGCTCTCATTGTTCTGCCTAAGGTCATTTATGCGCCCAATCGGTTTTGCTTTCTTCTCCATTTTCATGATGGCTTTTGCGGTCAGCGCGAGCGCGCAGCCTTCGCAAAGATTCGATCCTGCGTCGGCCGGCTGGGCCGTCGAGGAGTTGAAGGCAATTCAGGACTATGCTGCCAGCCTGAAGCCCACGGCGGTCATGGTGGTGCATAACGGGAAGGTGATCGCCAGTTGGGGCGACGTATCTCGCAAGGTGAATGTCGCTTCTGTCCGCAAAAGCCTGCCCAGCGCGCTTTATGGCATCTCGGTTTCAGAAGGTCGCATCGATCTCGGCACCACTCTCGCCGATCTCGGCATTGACGATAAGCCTCCGCCGCTGACAGGAGCGGAAAAACGGGCGAAGGTGCGCGATCTGCTCATGGCGAGATCCGGCATCTATCACCCAGCCGCCTACGAAACCAGCGACATGCAGCGAAACAGGCCGGAGCGGGGAAGCCATGCCCCGGGCACGTTGTGGTTCTACAACAATTGGGATTTCAACACGCTGGGCACGATCTATCGGCAGCAGACCGGCGAGGATATATTCCAGAGCTTCGCGAAGCGGATCGCTCAGCCAATCGGCATGCAGGATTTCTCAGCGCGGGATGGCACGTATGTATCCGAGCAGCATTCCCTTCACCCCGCCTATCCGTTTCGCCTCAGCGCCAGAGATGCGGCCCGGTTCGGCCAGCTCTACCTTGACGGAGGACGGTGGAGCGGCCTGCAGGTCATTCCGGCGTCATGGGTGAAGGCATCCACCACCGCCTATTCCGCGACCGATCGCGGCAGCATGGGATACGGCTATCTCTGGTGGACGTTGAATCCCGATGTATTCGGTCCCGGTGCAGCGCTGGCATCAGGTTATGGCGGTCAGGCGATTGCCATCGTCCCCTCAAAGCGCCTGGTTGTCGTGCAGACCGTAGACCCGGCCCAAAACGCGAAGGGTGTCAGGACGAGCCATTTCGTCAAGCTGTTGCAGCAGCTCTCCGCCGCCGCGCCATGACACGTGCTGATGCAGTAGGCAGGGGCGGAGGATCAGTTTGATAGACGGAGCTTTGCTGCATCCGCCTTTCTGCACCTCGGCCTTTGCGCCCTTGTATGGCTCTTGCTGGTTCCAGTGCATTTGCCCCCACCCCAAGAGGAAAGCATTCAGTTGGAGATTGTGAATCTCTCGAAGCAGCAGGGCTTTGATCTTGGGCGAATTGCTTCCTCCCGCGTTGAAAGCTCCAGACGCAGAACGGGGTCCAACCGACATTAGGGAACCGATTTGTGGCCGTCCACACTGGGAAATCCTGACGGTGGCGTCGCCTTAACTGCCTGTTCGAAATGACTTGATATCGGGTTTTCGTGACCGAAGCCCCTCTCGCCCACTTCAGACGCCACCGATTTCCCGCTGAGATCATTGCCCATGCCGTATGGCTCTATTATCGGTTCCCGCTCAGCTTCCGTGACATCGAAGATCTGCTCGCTGAGCGCGGCATCAACGTCTCATTCCAGACCGTCTCGGAATGGGCGGCGAAATTCGGCTTGAAATTTGCTCATCTGCTCCGGCACCGTTCACGAGGCCACTTTTCCGACAAGTGGCAGCTCGACGAGATGGTGGTGACGATCAAGGGAAAGAAATATTGGTTGTGGCGCGCCGTCGACGCGAACGGTTACGTGCTCGACGCCCTGCTGCAAAGCCGACGGAACAAGGCGGCCGCCTTAAAGCTGATGAGAAAGCTGCTCAAGCACCAGGGGACCGCCCCGCGCGTGATGGTGACCGACAAGCTGCCTTCCTATTCGGCCGCAAAATCCCAGTTGATGCCGCGCGTCGAACATCGCTCGCATAAGGGATTGAACAACCGAGCTGAGAACTCTCATCTTGTTGTGCGACGGCAAGAGCGACGCATGATGCGCTTCAAGTCCGCGCGACAATGTCAGCGTTTCGTCTCAACTCACGGCCCGATCGCCAATCTTTTTCTTCTTCACCGGAAATGGTTGTCCGCCGCGGACCATCGCCAGCTTCGCACTCACGCCATCTCCATGTGGCGTGAAATCGCTGGCTCAATCGCTGCCTGAAGTACGCGAAACACGTCCTCACCGCGCGCTCGAAACCGTTAAGGCGACGCCACCGGATTTCGAATTCGGTGGTCGTATCGCCGAAGCAGGAGGCCCAGGCATCGAACTCATGCAGTCCGCGACCCGAACCTGATCGGCTCTGTTGCCGGTGTTGCGCCGGCTGCGTACCGGCGTTCCGGCCTGATTGATCTTCGAACCAGCGGATGTGAGCTCGGAACACGATTTGGAAAGGATGAACCAATGAAAATCAACTTGACCGACCGCAAGGCCATCGTGACGGGATCTACGGCCGGCATCGGCCGCGCGAGCGCCTCGGTCATCGTCAAGAGAACATCCGGGACATCGTCCGCTCCATCGGTGTCATCTCCCTCGCACTGGCTGGACCAGCCTGCTGATGTCAGCGTCGGAGTCGACCGCGACGAAGTTGATGGAGCAGAGAAACAGGTGACCTCGGTGCACAGTAAATGCGGCGGCCCGATAGTCGGAAAAACGGGAGCGATGAGATGAGCAAGCCCGATATTCTGCTTTATACCGTGTCCACGCCGAATGGGTGGAAGGCATCAGTGATGCTTGAAGAGCTCTCAGTTCCGTACGAAGTTGTCGCGATCGACCTTGCGGCCAAGCAGCAAACAGAAGCTGCCTACCTCAAGATCTGCCCCAATGGCCGCATTCCGGCGATCATAGAGCAGTAATCGGTTTGTCAAAGACCGAATGATGATTGTCATTGCACGATGCACCAACTTCGCGCAGCACGATTACGCTATTCCCCCCGGTGCTGACCTCAGCAATGCTGTGGATATCCCGTCGGAAACTAACTGTTATTGTTGGTCTTCAACAAACCGATGGGAACGAGAGAATGCCAGAAGCTAAGAATGCTGCACCCGTGACCCTCATTGGGCTGCCATACCATTGCGGGACACGCGGACGTGTCGTCGGGAACGCAATGGCAATAGGACCCGAGGTCCTGCTGGCCGGGCAAAACGCGCCTACCGCATTTGGAGAGGTGTTCAGCGATGTCGAAGTGGTTTTTCTCGATCAGGCCGACCGCGCGACCGACAAGGAAACGGGCGGAGATTTCAGGCTAATCCCCGCGGGTGACCAGATGGGGCGGATTCTCGTTCAGAACATCCATCTTGCTGCCGCAGTGCGGGAAGCCCGTGCGGCTGGAAGAATCCCAATCGTCTCGGCTGGCACTTGCTCGTCCTCGCTTGGCATGGTCGGCGGCATCGGAGATGCTCAGGGCGACATAGGTCTGATCTGGTTCGACGCCCACGGCGACGCTCTCACCCCTGAGACCTCGGCAAACGGCTTCATCGAAGGCATGCTGACAACGACGATCGCCGGTCATTGCTGGCCAAAATACCGCGAGCAAATTCCCGGGTTCCGTGTCATCCCCGACGAACGCATCATTTCTGTCAGCATTCACGAAGCCTTTTCCAAGAATGCACGCGCGCATGCCAGCATCGCCATCGGCACCGTCGTAAATACTCCGGTCATTGCCAAGCTTGGCTTCGAGCGTGCGCTTGGCGCGGCGTTGGACCTGCTCAGCGCCAAATGCGACCAGGTCTATGTTCACGTCGACACCGACGTGCTCGACCCCACGGTTCTTCGCGCCAATCGCCATTGCGCAGAAGGCGGCCTGACCGACACTCAGGTCTCGCGGGGCTTCGAACTCATCGCGGATCGCTTCGATATTCTGGCCGTCAGCTTCTCGTCTTTCGACCCGGACGAAGATGAGCGTGGACCGTCCGTCCTGGTTCCGCTGATGACCAAGGCCGCAACAGAGGCTGCTCGAAGTAAGCGGGCACGGAACTGAAGCCAAAGTCCAAACAAGAGAACATGGGGATCAATATGTCTGATAACGGAATAATCGATTGCCTGAAGACGTCCCGCCGCGGCTTTCTTATGGGAGCGACGGGCGCCGCATTGTCGCTGGGCGCTCTTCCCGGCTCACTGGCCTTTGCTGCCGACGACGAAGGGACGTTGCGCGTGGCCGCGCCCGGAAGCAACGCCGATTCCCTCGATCCGCACAGGACGCAGGGCCAGATCACAGACATTATCCGCTTCACGAACCTCTACGACGGCCTAAGCGAATACAATCCGGACGCAAGCGTCGGATTGTCGCTGGCCGAGAGCTTTACTCCCAATGCAGACTCAACCGAGTGGACCGTGAAGTTGAAAGGCGGCGTGAAGACGCACGACGGCAAGAACTTCGGCGCCGACGATGTGATCTTCACCATCAAGCGCATTCTCGACAGCGCGAATCCGACCAAGGGCTCGGCGCTCATCAGCTTCGTCGATCCGGCCAACGTATTGAAGGTCGACGACACGACTGTCCTATTCAAATTGAAAGACCCCTACGGTCCCTTCCAGGACCTATGGGCCAACCGCTATCTTCGGATGGTGCCCAAGGGCTTCGATCCTGCCAAGCCTGTTGGCACAGGTGCCTTCAAATACGTCTCGTTCACCCCGGGGCGGGAGTCAGTCTTCGAGAAGTTCGACGAATATTTCCGTGACAAGGCGAAGCTAAAGAAGCTTCTCATCGTGAACATCTCCGATGCCGCTGCATCCATCAACGCGTTGCGCGGCGGACAGGTGGACATGGCCTACAAGATTCCGTTCGCAGAGGCGCGCATTGTCCAAGCCGATGCCAGCATGAAGTTGCTGAACAATCCTTCTGCAATGTCGATCCCGATGTACATGCGGACCGACGTGGAGCCTTTCAACGACGTTCGCATTCGCCAGGCCTTCCGTCTGATAGCGAATCGCGAGCAGATGGTGAAGGTCGCGCTCGCTGGATACGGCGCGGTCGGCAACGATATGCAGGGAAGATCAATCGCCCCTTGCGGTCCGACGCCTGTCGAGCAACGCACGCAGGACATCGATGCGGCCAAGAAGCTTTTAGAAGAAGCCGGGAAATCCGGCCTGTCTGTCGATCTCGTGACAGTCAACGGCACTGCGGGCATGGTCGAGTGCGCCCAGGTATTCGCCGAGCAGGCGAAGGCGGCCGGCGTGACTGTCAACGTCAAGGTCACCGAAGAAGCGGCCTATCTGGCAAACTATGGAAACTGGACGTTCGGTGTCGATTTCCTGAGCGATGCCTACCTCCCGGTGGTGACAAGGAGCCTTCTGCCCGGCGGTACGTTCAATACGTCGCACTGGGACGATGCCGAGTTCAACGATCTGTATAAGAAAGCCGTCGGCATCTCGAGCGCCAATGACCGGTGCGACGTGATTCACGAAATGCAGGCGGTCGAATACGAACGTGGCGGCAATATCATTTGGGGCTTTGCCAACACCCTGAACGCCCACAAGGCGGGCCTCACTGGGATCGTGCCATATGTTGTCGATTCCCCGTTCTACCATCTCCGTAAGGTATCTCTCGCATGACGGGTTTGTCGTCCGCGAGTTCGACCGCCCGGAAGAGCAAGCTCGGCGGTTGGCTGGTGCGGCGATCCGCACTGGCTATCCTCATGCTCCTCATCGTGTCGGTGCTCATTTTCTGCGCCACCCAGGCATTACCGGGTGATGTGGCCCTTGTCGTCCTTGGCAAGGAAGCATCCGCCGACCAAGTGCAGATCGTTCGCCAGCAGCTCAATCTCGATCAACCTGTTGCGGTCCAATATCTCCGATGGCTTACAGCATTGCTTCATGGAGATTTCGGAACGTCGATCGTTTCGAGAGTTTCGGTGACCGAGCTCCTCTTGCCGCGCGTCGTGAACTCGTTTTTCATCGTGACGGTTTCGATGCTGATCGCCGTCCCGATTTCGCTGGCGCTAGGCGTATTGACCGCTACGCGCAAGGACGGAATTACCGACAGATCCGTCATGGCAGTTTCGATCATGGTGAATGCCCTTCCCGAGTTCGTCCTCGGAATATTCCTTGTGCTACTTTTGAGCACCAGCGTATTCCACTTCTTTCCTGCAGTGTCGCTCCTGTCGCCGAGCGAACCAATTTGGGAACAGACCGAACGCCTCGCAATGCCGATTATCACCCTCGTCCTCCTCCAAGTCACCTATCTATACCGGCTGGTAAGGGGGACCGTCATTGACGTGCTGCATACTGAATACGTTCAGTTCGCGGCTCTCAAGGGCCTGTCGCGGTCGCGGATACTGTTTCGCCACGTGCTGCCGAATGCCTTGGTTCCGGCAATCCAGGCGGCGGGGACCATCTTTGCGTTCTCGGTCGGGGGCGTTGTCGTGATCGAGTACGTGTTCGGATTTCCTGGACTGGGCACTGCATTGGCCGATGCTGTCGGAATGCGAGATATTCCGGTCGTCCAGGCGGCAGTGCTCGCTATCTCCGTCACGTTCTTTGTCGTCAACATCATTACCGATGTGCTGTCCTTCATGCTCACACCACCGGGAAGAGGAGGAAGGAATTGAGTTCTTCCGTGTCCAAAACAACCGGATCCCAATCGACCCTGATCCGAGGACTTAAGAGTTCGAGATCGCTGCTCGGGCTTGGCTTGATCGGCGGCGTTGTCGCGGTGGCGATACTCGGTCCGGTATTCGCCCCGCACACACCGTCCGAGCTGATTGGCGTCCCTTACGATGTTCCGGGCGCGGACGCGCTGCTGGGCACGGATAGCCTTGGGCGTGACGTGCTGAGCAGATTTCTGTATGGCGGCCGCAATCTCGTGTGGATGGCCATCGCGGCGACGCTCCTCGGATTGTCGATCGGCACCGCTACCGGAATGGTGTCGGCCTATTTCAAAGGGATGGCCGACGAAATCCTCATGCGCCTGGTCGATATTCAACTCGCTTTCCCGAGCGTCGTGTTCGCACTCCTCTTCGTGACCATGCTCGGTCCCAGCCCTGCACTGCTCGTCGTCCTCGTTGGAGTATCGCAGGCACCGAGCGTCGCGCGCATTACTCGAGGAGCCGCCTTGGCCGTCGTGGAACGCGACTACATTCAATGGGCTCGGGCCGTGGGCCTTCCGAGCCGCAACATTCTGGTGTCGGAGATCCTTCCCAACATTACGTCGCCGCTGCTCGTGGAACTGGGCCTGCGGCTTATGTGGTCCATTTCGCTGCTAGCCGGACTGAGCTTCCTCGGATACGGAATTCAGCCTCCCAACGCCGACTGGGGTCTCATGGTCAACGAGAGCCGCAACGCTCTCACAGTCCAGCCGTGGGCTGTCCTCGCACCGATCTTAGCGATCGCCGCGCTATCGATCGGCGGCAACATGTTCGCCGAAGGGATGTCCAGGGCCATCGGTCTTACAGAAGGTTCGAAATGATGCAGGGTGTCAGGGTCAAGTCTCTCGGGGTCTCGCTGCGGAATGGCATCAAGATCGTTGACGAAGTCTCCTTCGAGATCGAACCCGGCAAGGTCCTCGGTCTCGTCGGCGAGAGTGGTTCGGGAAAGAGCACGATCGCCAAGGCTTTGCTGGGCTATGCCGGGCCCGGAGCGAAGATCGCCTCGGGAAAGGTTATCGTCGACGGCCAGGATATCCTGGCACTGAGTGAGGTCGAACGGCGGGACCGACGGGGACGAGTCGTGAGCTACGTGCCCCAGGATGCCGGGATGTCACTCAATCCGGGACTTTCTATCGGAACGCAGCTCATCGAACGCCTGATTTCCGGTCGTCACGCAGAGAGCCGTGCCGAGGCCGCTGGACGGATCGTGAGCGTTCTGGATGCCGTGCGACTTCCCACGAGCCGGGATTTCCTCGCGAGATACCCGAGCGAACTCTCAGGAGGTCAATTACAGCGCATCGGGCTTGCAATTGCCGTCGTCGGCAGGCCGCGACTTCTCGTCCTTGACGAGCCGACGACCGCGCTCGACGTCGCCACCCGTAACGAGGTCCTGAAGCTCGTGTCCGAGCTTTCGAAGGAAATGCATCTGTGCAGCGTCTATGTATCCCATGACTTGGGTGTCATTTCCGCCGTGGCGGACCAGGTCATGGTGCTCTATGCGGGCCGGGTAATGGAATATGGCAACTCGGACCGAGTGCTAAGAGCTCCGGCGCACCCCTACAGCCGCGCACTGCTCAGGGCCGTGCCGACGACCCTCGAGCGTAAGCAGCTCCAGGGCATTCCGGGGGCGGCCCCGGACCTGAGAAACCGAGGTTCGGGTTGCCTGTTCGCAACGCGCTGTCGGATCGGCGACGACCTGTGCGCCACGGTGGAACCTCACCTCGTTACAGACGGGACCTCCAGCATCCGCTGTTACAAACCGAACACGATCGAGAAGGGAGCACATGTCGTCTCGCTGCTCCTCGCGAGATCACACGACGAACGGATATGTTCGGTCCAGAACCTCGTGGCTAGATACGGTCCTCTCGAAGTCGTGCGAAATGTGTCCTTAGACATCGCTAAGGGAGAGTGCGTCGCCTTGGTCGGGGAATCCGGCAGCGGCAAGTCCACGTTGGCGCGTTGCCTCATCGGCTTGCATTCCAACTATGATGGTGCGGTCAGATTTCGGAGCACGACTCTGCCGCAGAAGTCGGAGCGGAGGAACAAGGATTCTCATAGGCAAATACAGTACATTTTTCAGGATCCATACGCGTCGCTGAACCCCAGACGTACCGTCGGCGACAGTATCGGGTGCGCAGTACGACATTTCTTTCCAGGTTCGAAGCACGACATCATTCAGGCAGTTCGAACAGCAGTCGGGCGGGCTGGTCTGTCGCCCGATTTGATGTCGCGCTATCCCTCGGAGTTGTCGGGTGGCGAAAGACAGCGGGTGGCTATCGCGCGGGCATTGGTCTGCCAGCCGGAACTGCTTGTCTGCGACGAACCCACGTCTGCTCTCGACGTGTCAGTACAGGCATCGATCATCGAACTGCTGCGCGGCTTGATGGCAGATGGCTTGGCCATGCTGTTCGTCACTCATGACCTCGCAGTGGTAAGAAGCATTGCTGACAGAGTTGTCGTTCTGCAACAGGGAGAAGTGGTTGAATCTGCCTCAACGGAGACGATTTTCTTATCTCCAAAGACCCCCTACAGTAAAGAGTTGCTCAGCCATGCGTTGAATGTCCAGCCCGCAGTCGCCTCATGAGCCAAAAGACCGCCAGCATGGCCTTGGCGAAATATCGGAAAGGTGAAGGACTAGTGAGATAGTTTGGATACGTGTGCCGCTACCTCGCTAAGCGTTTTCGAAAGCGAACGACACCTTGGAGCCGCGCTTACCAGCGACACGAGGAGACACAAGGACCAACTGAGGCGGTGTTCTTCAGCCCATCGGCGAAATCGACGGCGGCCTGCCGGCAGATCGACGCCATCGATCTGCGGCTGAACGAACCGCACTTAGCCTCGCTGTTATACGACGATATTATCCGGCGGAGTGGAGGCGTTTTTTCGGAATTGGACAGGAGCAGTCTTAAAATGGTAGCCCCACGTAATTTTCAGCAAGGGCCATCGCCGCGGCTCGCGAATGGCTAAGATAGTCGAGCTCGGCCTCTTGAATCTTCTGGTCGAATGCGCCGGTTTCCGGGAAGCGATGCATCATCGTCGTCATCCACCAGGAGAAGCGCACGGCCTTCCAGACGCGGGCCAAGGCCCGGGCGGAATAGGCCTCGATACCGGCGACCGAGTGCTCCTGATAGTATTCGGCGATACCGGAAAAGAGATAATGGACATCGCTCGCCGCGAGATTGAGGCCTTTGGCACCGGTCGGCGGCACGATGTGGGCGGCGTCGCCAACGAGAAAGAGTTTGCCGAAACGCATCGGCTCGGCAACAAAGGAGCGTAGCGGAGCGATCGATTTTTCGAAGGAGGCCCCGGTCACCAGTGCCTCGGCATGGTGAGCGGGAAGTCGCCGGCGCAACTCGTCCCAGAAACGGTCGTCGCTCCAATCCTCGATCTTCTCGTCAAGCGGACATTGCAGATAATACCGGCTGCGTTTTTCCGACCGCATTGAACAAAGCGCAAAGCCGCGCGGATGATTGGCATAGATAAGCTCGTGATTGACCGGCGGCACCTCGGCCAGAATGCCGAGCCAGCCGAACGGATAAATCTTCTCAAAGGTACGGATAGCGTTTTGCGAAATTGCCTTGCGAGTCGCACCATGAAAACCGTCGCATCCCGCGATGAAATCGCAGTCGATGCGATGAGTAACACCCCCGTGATCATAGGTCACATAAGGCGATTGGCCATCAAAGTCGTGCGGGCAGACATTGGATGCATCGTAAATCGTCGTCGCGCCGGCCGCTTCCCGCAGTGTCATCAGGTCGCGCGTCAGCTCGGTCTGCCCGTAGACCATGACGCCCCTGCCGCACGTCAGGTCCTTGAGGTCGATGCGATGGTCGCGCCCGCCGAATGCGAGCGAAAAGCCGTCATGCGGCAGGCCCTCTGCATGCATCCGTGCACCGGCTCCTGCATTATCCATGAGATCGACGGTGCCTTGCTCCAGGACACCGGCCCGCACACGTGCGAGAATATAGTCCTTGTTGACCCGATCCAGAATGACCGCCTCGATGCCGGCCTTTGCCAGCAACCGACCCAGCAGCAGGCCGGACGGCCCCGAACCAATGACTACAACCTGCGTACGCATCTCGCCCTCCCAAGACTTGCATTTTCGTAATTCTGCCATTCGCAACGTGTCGTCTCCATGGACATTGCGGCCATACAATTGGACAAAGTGAACATCTCGGATTTTACGGGTAGTTATGCGCTCAATTCCCACATACGATCTCTACGGTGAAAAAACTGGCGATTCTCCGGAATTCTGGTTGCATTGCGAAACAATTCCGTCGCGCAGCAGTCGACATCGCTGGGAGATCAAACTCCATCGCCATGTGCAGTTCTTTCAGATCCTGTACATCGAAACTGGCTCGGGAGACGCTATCTTCGCGGACGAAGTGCATTCGATCACTCCTCCGGCCGTAATTACCGTGCCTGCATCCGCGCGGCACGGATTTCGCTTCTCCAGTGACATCGACGGCTATGTATTCACGGTGTTGAATTTACATTTGCCTCCCATGTCGGCCGAGCACAGTCGGTTGGGCGAATGGCTAGCAGCACCGCGTTTGACAGAGTTGAGCGCAGAGAACTCTGACAGTCAGTACATTGCCGACACGCTGCGCCGTCTCGCCGCAGAAATTGCCGCGCGGAGGACCGGGCCATCGGGACTATGCGAGACTTACTTAACAGTAGCTTTGAGGCTGACGGCCCGTCTATATACCGAGGGCCGCGACGAGGAGGATGGCGCCAACGAAAACGAACGCCGCTTGCACAGACTCGTCGATCTGATCCATCAACATTGCCGTTCACACAGGCCGGCATCCTTCTATGCGCGCGAACTCGGCATTTCTTCAACGCACCTGAACCGAATCGTAAAGCAACTCACCGGCGGCACCATTCAGCGGCTGATCAACCGTAAACTTATCGACGAAGCCCAACGTGAACTGGTGTTCACTCAAATGCCGGTCCAGGAAATCGGCTACCGTCTCGGCTTCTCCGATCCTGCCTACTTCTCACGCTTCTTTCTTACCCATATCGGCCTCTCGCCCCGGGTATGGCGGATGGCGCAGACAAAGGCAGTTGAGCCGGTATCCGGCGCGCTTGCGCCGTAAGATATAGTCGAGCCGCCCGGACGGTTCATGTGGCGCCATCGAGCTATCTGGCCCGCTTTCCTGTCGACACGCTCAAAATCGACAGATCATTCATCAACTGCGACGATGGGCCCAAAAGGATGCGACGTTGCCCGAGGTCTCCTTTATAGCAAACCCATGCAGAGGCCGGAATTATCACGGCTTCGCGGGATTTCTATCCTGCCAATTTCTCCCAAAAACGCCAGAGCCTCAGTGTCATACGCTTTTCTAAACAATCCGGACAGCGTTGGCGTGGCCGAGGACGCATAAGGGCCATGGGGTCATACTTGACCCCATGGCTCTTAATTTTTCCCCAGAGCAGTCCTACCTCAGATTAGGCAATCTGCAGCAGAAGCTCGCCCAAACTCTTCTTGGCGTCACCGTAGAACATCCGCGTGTTCTCTTTGTAAAATAGCGGGTTTTCAATGCCGGAATAGCCGGTCCCCTGGCCACGTTTGGATACGAACACCTGCTTGGCCTTCCAGACCTCGAGAACCGGCATACCGGCGATGGGCGAGTTGGGATCGTCCTGTGCCGCCGGGTTGACGATGTCGTTGGAGCCGATGACGATGACGACGTCGGTCTCATGGAAGTCGTTGTTGATCTCATCCATCTCGAGCACGATGTCATAAGGGACCTTGGCTTCGGCGAGCAGCACGTTCATGTGGCCTGGGAGGCGGCCGGCGACCGGGTGGATGGCGAAACGGACCTTCTTGCCCACAGCCCGCAGCTTGCACGTCAGTTCCGAGACCGACTGCTGTGCCTGTGCGACCGCCATGCCGTAGCCAGGAACGATGATCACTGACTCCGCATCGTTGAGCGCCGCCGCCACACCGTTCGCATCAATGGCGATTTGCTCGCCGATGATCTCCATCGCCGGCCCTGTCGACGCGCCGAAGCCGCCGAGGATGACCGAGATGAAGGAGCGGTTCATGGCCTTGCACATGATGTAGGACAGGATCGCACCCGAGGAGCCGACAAGCGCACCTGTAACGATCAGGAGATCGTTGCCGAGCGTGAAGCCGATGGCGGCCGCCGCCCAGCCGGAATAGCTGTTCAGCATCGAGACGACGACAGGCATGTCTGCGCCGCCGATACCCATGATCAGGTGATAGCCGATGAAGAAGGCGGCAAGCGTCATCAGCACGAGCGTCCATGCGCCGGCACCGTTGCAATACATGATGAGCAGGACGAGCGACAGGATCGCGGCACCGGCATTGAGGACGTGTCCGCCCGGAAGCTTCTTCGCCTTACCGTCCACCTTGCCGGCAAGCTTGCCGAAGGCGACGACGGAACCGGTGAAGGTGACGGCGCCGATGAAGACGCCGAGGAAGACCTCGACCTTCATGATGGCCAGTTCTACCGGCGTCTTGTGGGCGAGGAGGGCGGAAAAGCCTGTCAACAGGGAACGCGCCGTCTCATCGAGCGAGGCGACATGCGCTTCCTCGATATGGGCGTTGAAGCCGATGAAGACGGCGGCCAGACCAACGAAGGAGTGAAGTGCTGCAACAAGCTGCGGCATCTCGGTCATCTGCACGCGGTTTGCGACGAAGTAGCCGAGAACGGCGCCACCCGCCAGCATCAGCAGCACAATGAACCAGTTGCCGACGTCAGGTCCGAAGACCGTGGCGACAATGGCAAGACCCATGCCTGTTATGCCGTACCAGACGGCGCGCTTGGCGCTTTCCTGTCCGGAGAGGCCGCCGAGGGAAAGGATGAAAAGAACGGCTGCGGCAACATGGGCCGCGGAAACGATACCAATGGTCATAAAGTGTCCCCTACACGGCTCAGGACTTCTGGAACATGGCGAGCATGCGCCGTGTCACGAGGAAACCGCCGACGATGTTGATCGTCGCGATCAGGACGGAAAGTGAGGCGAGGAGCACCACCAGCCAGTTGCCGGAGCCGATCTGCAGGAGGGCGCCGAGAATGACGATGCCGGAAATCGCGTTCGTCACCGCCATCAGCGGCGTGTGCAGCGAGTGGCTGACATTCCAGATGACGGAGAAGCCGATAAAGCAGGCGAGCACGAAGACGATGAAATGGCTCATGAAGCTTGCCGGTGCAAAAAGACCGACGAGAAGCAGGGCCGCCGTACCAATGACCAGCAGCCCGACCTGGCTTTTGGTCTGCGCCTTGAACTCGGCCCGTTCTTTCGCGTGTTTTTCTTCAGGCGTCAGCTCTTTTGCTCGTTCCTTGGGTTTCTGCGCGGCGATCGCCTGGATCTTCGGTGGCGGTGGCGGAAAGGTGATGTCGCCCTGATAGGTGACGGTCGCGCCGCGGATGACGTCGTCTTCCATGTTGTGAACGACCTTGCCGTCCTTTGCGGGCGTCAGATCGGTCATCATATGACGGATGTTGGTGGAATAGAGCGTTGAGGCCTGCGTGGCCATGCGGCTCGGGAAATCCGTATAGCCGATGACGATGACGCCATTGTCGGAAACGATACGCTGGTCGGGCACCGTCAGATCGCAATTGCCGCCGCGCTCAGCTGCGAGGTCGATGACGACAGAACCCGGCTTCATTGCCGCCACCATGTCGGCGAGCCACAGTTTCGGGGCATCACGGCCGGGGATCAGCGCCGTGGTGATGACGATATCGATCTGCGGTGCCAGCTCGCGGAATTTCTCCAGCTGCTTTTCGCGGAATTCCAGCGAGGAGGGGGCGGCGTAACCGCCGGTCGCTGCGCCATCCTGGCTCTGGTCGGCGAAATCGAGATAGACGAATTCGGCGCCCATGCTTTCGATCTGTTCGGCCACTTCCGGGCGCACGTCGAAGGCATAGGTAATGGCGCCGAGCGAGGTTGCCGTGCCGATGGCGGCAAGACCGGCAATGCCGGCACCGATGACCAGCACCTTGGCGGGCGGCACCTTGCCGGCGGCGGTTACCTGACCGGTGAAGAAGCGGCCGAAATTATTGCCGGCCTCGATGACGGCGCGATAACCGGCAATGTTGGCCATGGAGGACAGCGCGTCCATTTTCTGGGCGCGGGAAATGCGCGGCACCATGTCCATGGCGATGACATTTGCGCCCTTTTCCTTCGCCTGCTCCAGAAGGTCCTTGTTCTGTGCGGGATAGAAGAACGAGATCAGCGTCTTGTCCGAAGACAGGCGATCAATCTCCGACGTTTCCGGCGGACGAACCTTGGCGATGATGTCGGCACCTGTATAAAGCGCATCGGCGCTATCGACGATGGTGACACCGGCTGCGCGATAGGCGTCGTCGGAAAATCCCGCCGCCTTGCCCGCGCCTGTTTCGACAACACACTCGTACCCGAGCTTTTGCAATTGCAGCGCCGAGTCCGGCGTCATTGCAACACGCGATTCTCCTATGGATAGCTCCTTAGGAGTTCCAATCCTCATTCCCATTTAACTCACCCTCTCCTCTCCAGCCTGAAAAAAATGAAAACAACTCACGCGCTCTCTATAGGCGCTCCAATGCAACCGCGATGCCCGTGTCCCACGCCAACGCAAATTGTTGTCAGTACTGTTTAGCGCCGTGGACAAGATCCATGGCGCCACCGACGGCAGGCACACCTTTCGACCGACCCTCCATTGGCGACGTCACCGTGCTGAGTGACTTGCAGTGCTCCGAGAATGGCGACATCTAGGTGACCGCCGGTACCATTGCAAAGCTCTCTGCACGCTGAAAAAATGCGGCTCCGGTCTTCAGCGCCACGGCTTTCTTTCCGGCATCGATCAGATCCCAGTCCTCCCTAGAAGGGCTTGCGTTCTATCGATCTCGCTTTTCAGAATCTCGATTACCTCAACTACCCCCTGCTCGCCGCCAACGGCGAGGCCAAACAAGGCAGCGCGGCCTATCATCACGGCGCTAGCGCCCAACGAGATCGCCTTGACGATGTCGCTGCCGCGCCGGATGCCGCTATCGACAATGATCGGAGCGTTGAGGGAGGAGAAACGAGGCAAAACGTCGATAGGCGCGGGAGCTATGTCGAGTTGACGGCCGCCATGGTTGGAGACAACGACCGCATCAACGCCGAGTGCAACAGCACGCTCAGCGTCGTCGGGATGTAAAAGCCCCTTCACCAGCAGGCGACGTGGCCAGCGGTCGCGCAGACGTTTCAAATCGTCCCAATCGAAGCTCGCATCCATCTTGCGGGAGAGGAGTGCTGCCTGCCTATTGGGATCTGTGACCGTGTCCGTGGCGAGATTAGCCATAGACGGCGTGCCGTGCCGGCCCACATGCCAAAGCCAGCGGGGATGGCAAAGGACATCGACGATTGTCTTCGTGCGAAAGCGGAACGGTATCACGAAATTGTTCCGCTCATCACGCTCCCGCTTGCCGCCCATCGCAACATCCACCGTCAGAACCAGATGACTGAAGTCGGCCGCAAGCGCCCGATCCATCAGCTGATCGGCGAAATCGCGGTTCATTACATAAAGCTGGAACCACAGATCGCCATCCGAAGCCTTGGCGACCTCTTCGATAGAATTATTGGAGGCCGTCGACAGCGCGAAGGGGATGCCCAATCTGGCAGCAGCCCTTGCAAGCAGAATATCGCCATCGCGGCGATAAAGGCCGTTAAGCCCGGTCGGTGCGATAACGATCGGCATCGGCAGGCGCTGCCCGAACCAATCGATGCTCTGGTCTCGAACAGAAACATCGTTAAGCAGCCGCGGCGTCATTTTGATCGCCTCGAAAGCCCTGCGGTTTTCCTTCAGTGCGACCTCGTCTTCTGAACCGCCGTCCAGATAGTCAAAGACGAAGCGCGGTAATCGGCGCCGCGCGCGCTGCCTGTATTCTTCGATGTTGAGAAGGGTCATTACGGCGCGATCCGGATTTCGACAAGAGCCTGGGTCTTGTGTACCGTCACCTGCTCGATCGCGGCTGCCAGAGCCGCGTCGAGTTCCTCTGCGCGATCCACCTGGGCCGTCCAGGCACGGCTCGCCGCCGCCACTTTTGTGAAGTCCGGCGTCGGCGCAAGCGAAACCAGCGGCATGGTGTTTGCCTTGGAGGCATACCCATCCGGATAAACACCGAGCACGGACTGGCGCACTGCCCCCCATTCGGAATTGTTGAGCACGAGGATCAGAAGCGGAATTTCCGCCGCTTCCGCGATCTGATGGCAGGCAACCGGGTTGGAGAACATGTAGGAACCGTCCCCCATCGTGGCGATGATCAGCCTGTCTGGCTGCGCGAGTTTCATGCCGAGCGCTGCGGGGAAGCACCAGCCAAGACCACCGGAATGTGGTTCCTGAAACCAGGTGTCGGGCGAGCGCAATGTCAACTCCTCGAGGGGTGCGCCAAGCTCCGAAAGTACCGCCGCGTCCATTCCCTCGATCGCCTTGGAAAGGCGGGTGCTGAGAAAAGCCTTCGACATCACGGGCCCTCGGCCTGCGGCTGCACGTTCCAGAACGGTTGCGCGGCGCCTGGAGGATGCAGTTGCGACCTCGGAGCGGCGCGCCTCGCGGAGCATTTTCGTCTGCGGCAAAAAGCTGGAAACGGCGGCAGCGAGTTCAATGATGACCTCGGCCACATCGCCAACAAGTGCCAGATCGCAGGGGAAGTTGCGGACTGGGAAGCGCGCATAAAGTGGATCTTCGCCGATATGAACGACCTTGCAGCCCGGCTTCAGCGTGTGAGTGTCCGGTGACCATGGAGCCAGGCTATCAATGACCAGTACGAGATCGGCCTCAGCAAGCCAGTCGGCAGGGTCGCCGCCCACGGCCATCGGATGGTCGGTCGGTGCAGCAAGCTGGATCGCCCAATATTGGCAAATCGCAATGCCCCAATCTTCGGCAAGGCGGGACAACGTCGTAAATCCTTCGGGCGACCCTGCACCACGTTGCGCGATGATCAAGGGAGCTTTCGCCTCGCTGAGGAGTTTTGCAGCCGTTTCGATGTCGGCCCGGCGTGGCCCTGCACTGGCTGCGGCAATGGTTGCCGGCGCCTCGAGTTGGTCCGAAGGGCATGGCTCGCACAGCACCTCACGCGGCAGGCTTAAGTAAACCGGCCCACGCGGCGTGGAATTGGCGACCGCGAAGGCTCGATCAACAATGTCCACGGCCTGCTCAGGGAATTTGAGCTCATAGTCCCATTTTACCGTTTCGCGGATCATCGCCGCCTGGTCCCGCATTTCCTGACCCCAGCCTATCGGTACGGTTCGTGCACCAAGCCGCCCCTTCTCCACGACGGGTGTCCGTCCTGAAAAAAGCAACATTGGCACATGTTCGGTTGCAGCGTTTATGGCACCCATAGCGCAATTGGCGAGACCGACATTGGTGTGCGCCATCACGGCCTGCGCACGTCGCGTCGCCAGATAATAGCCGTGCGCCATGCCCATGGCAGCATTTTCGTGGGGAATGACGATCGCCTTTGGTAGCGGAATCTGCTTTGCGGATGCTTCCGCCAGCCCCTCGATGATCGGCGGGAAATCCGTTCCGGAATTGGCGAAAATGTAATCGACGCCAACGGCCTTCAGACGTGCCAGCAGAGCGCCCCCGGCGGTAATTGTTGCAGCCTTCTTGTTCATGATGAATTGACTCGCTTTCGTAATTTAGAGATGGGCCGGAAGCCACGTCGCCAGGATGGGAAAGGCGATCAGCAGCCCAAGGCGGATGAGGTCGGTGACGATGAACGGCGCCACGCCCTTGAAAATTCGGGAAAAGGTCAATTCCGGCACGACGCTCTTGATGACGAAGACGTTCATGCCGACCGGCGGGTGGATAAGCCCGAGTTCCACCGTCATGACAATGATGACCGCAAACCAGATAGGATCGAAACCGAGCGACAGGATGACCGGATAGACGATCGGCACCGTCAGGATGATCATCGCCATCGCGTCCATGAGGCAGCCCAGTACGAGATACATCAAAAGGATCAGAGCCAGCACGCCGTAAGGACCCAGGCCCAGACCACCGAGAAACGCTGTCACTTTTTGCGGCGTCCCGGTGATCGTCAGGAAATAGCCGAAAATCAGCGCGCCGATCAGGACTGTGAAGACAGCGGCTGCCGTGCGTGTCGCCTGCAGCAGCGAATTGAGTATCTTCTCCCTGTCGAGCCTCCGCCGCAGGACACCGATGATGAAGGCGCCACCGGCACCGACGCCCCCCGCCTCGGTGGGCGTAAAGAGGCCGCCATAGAGACCGCCGATGACGAAGAGGAAGAGAGAGAGCGGCGCCCATATGTCCTTGATGGCATCGAGCCGTTCTTTCCATGAGCTCTTCGGGGCGGCGGGCAACAGGTTCGGACGCACACGACCAATGATCACGATGGTCGTCATATACATCAGGATTGCAATGATCCCCGGGATCAAGCCTGCCATGAACAGCTTGCTGATATCCTGTTCGGTGATGATGCCGTAAACAACGAGGACGGTCGAAGGCGGAAACATGGCGCCCAGCGTTCCTCCCGCGGCAATGGTGCCGGCAGCGAAGCTTTCCGGATATTTCAGCCGCCGCATTTCTGGATAGGCGACTGTCGAAAATGTAGCGGCAGTCGCAACCGACGAGCCGGAAATTGCCGCAAAGCCACCGCAGGCAAGTATCGTTGCCAGCCCGAGGCCGCCCTTCAGATGGCCGATGAACGTATTGGCGGCCCGGAAAAGTTCGCGGCTCATGCCGGAGTTGGAAACGAAGGCGCCCATCAGAAGAAACATCGGAATAACGCCGAACGTATAATCCGTTACGGTGCGCATGGACGTCTGGCCGATCAGCTTCAGGGCCGGGCCAAAGCCCGCGATCACGCCGAAGCCGGTTACGCCAACAAGGCCCATCGCCATGCCAACGGGAACGCGCAACAGCATCAGCGCAAAGAGTGCAAAAAATCCGGCTACGGCTACGAAATTTTGTGTCATGGCATCACTCCACCGGATTGTCGGCGTGATCCACATTCACGCGTTGCGGATAAAACACGAGACGGAAGGTGCGCACCGCGATGAGCACAACCGCGGCAACGTCGCCAAGCCAGGCAATGAGGAAGAAAGGCCACACCGGAAGCTGAAGGTCGTAGGTGAGCACGTTCTGGGCTCGGGTCTGAACCACCTTGTCGAACAGCATGATCGTCTGCACCGTCACGACGAACAGCAGCACCAGCGTCGCAAAAACATCGATCCAGCGTTTGTATTTCTGGCTGGCATTTTCCCATACGAGATCGACGGTGATATGGGCGCCACGATAGCTGGTCGCGGCAATACCCCAGAAAATCAGAATGCCGAGAAACATGCGTCCGAAATCATAACCGTCCGGGATCGCATGGGAAAAGAAATAGCGAAGCATAACCGATATGAAGATATCAGCGGCCACCAGACCGACAAAACCGGCAGCGATCCATTCTATGCCGGCAATGAAGCGGTCCATGTGGTTTTTTGGTTCCGTAATGGTGGCTGCGGGGCTTTCATGTGTTTCAGGCGTCATGGCTTCCTCCCAATTGCCGTGAGCGATGGGCCGGCCCCCGCACGGGACCGGCCGTTACCACCTCAGAACGCTGCCTTGTTGTCGGTCAGATTCTTCTTCAGTTTCCCGAGAACCTCGGCTGGGTTTCCGCCCTTTGCCGTCACCTGGCTTTCCCATTTGCTCTGCAACGGGGACACTGCCTTGCGCCACGCCTCGAGCTGTTCCGAGGTCAGCTCAACCACTTCGTGGCCGGACGCAGCTTTCATGCGGGCATGACCGGCATTTTCGAACGCGGTCCAGGCCGAGGACAATTTAACCGCCCATTCGGTGTTGCAATGGGCATCCAGCACCTTCTTCTGATCGGCGGACGCATTGTCATAGACGTCCCTGTTCATCGACCACGTATAGGCCGTGGTATAGAGCGGGACATCGATCGAATACTTCGTGACCTTGTCTATCCCAAAGAGGAACACGGAGTTCCACGGAAAGGTGATGGCGTCGGCAATGCCGCGTTCCAGAGCGTCACGCGATTCCGGTGCAGACGCCTGCACGTTGGTTCCGCCAAGAAGCGTCACCATTTCGCCGATGGTCTGCTGCGCCGGGCGAACCTTTAGCCCCTTGAAATCTCCGGGCAGCACAACTTTCTTGACGGAATGCAGGGTGCCCGGGTCGTGAACAAAGGCGAGGCAGAAATGCGTGTCCGCCATCTCCTTGGGCGCATATTCGCGATACCAGCCATCGACCGCCGCCGTTCCACCAGTGGCGTTGGCCACGGTGAACGGAAGCTGGGCGGCGTTGATGAAGGGGAAGCGACCGGGCTGGTAGCCTGGGCTGACATAACCCACATCGGCAATCCCGTCGCGCACCATGTCATAGTGGTCGAAAGCCTTGCCGAGCTGTTCAGCAGGGAAGATCGACGACGTGATCGAGCCGCCAGAGTCCTTTGCGATGCTGTCTGCCCATTCCTGCGCCGATTTGACGAGCGGGTGGGTCGGCGGAACCCAAAGCGATATTTTCAGATGGATCGGATTGTCTGCCGCGTCGGCCGGCGAGACCGCGCCTGCCATAAAGGATGCAAGTCCCAGTGCAGCGGCCGCCAGGCCACCTTTGAAAATTCGGTTCAGCATGTCTTCCTCCCTTGCTGAAAAATGCGGGCAAGCCGCTAGCGTTTCCGGCTCCTCCTCGGAAACCGAATTGAACGGGAAAACCCGTATGTCGAGATGTCTTCCAGTTATCGGCGGTCAGCCGGCCATGGGCCTTCGACTACCGCCGGGCCGGTTCAGCCCTTTCCAAGCGAGTCGACGATCCTCGCCAGGATTGCGATCAGAATATCCTTGTCCTTGCCGACGATCTCATCGAGGCGGCGGTCATGCTCCTGCGCGAAAGCATGCAGCCTCGAATACATCTCGCGCCCCTCCTTGGTGAGGCTGACGCTGTAGCTGCGCTGATCATCCGGATTTTGCCGCCGTTCGATCAGGCCGCGAATGGAGAGTCCCTTCAGCGTCGAGGTAAGGGTGGAGCGGTCCCGGCCGCACACCTTGCTCAACTCCGAAGGGGTCAACTCCTCATGTTCGGAGAGGATCGTGAGGATCGAATACCAGCCCGGCTTAAGATCCGTCTTTTCCAGCATCGCGCTGAACGCCTGAAACGATACTTCCTGGGCCACGCGCAGGTGATATCCTATGACATCCCTGAAGGCTTCAGGAATGAGAAGGTCGCTATCGTTTTGGCTCAGGGTATCCTCGACGGATTTGGCTGATGGTCTCACAAATACTCTCCGGAATATGTCAGAACGGATAATGCTGCTGCGCGTCTTCCACCGTTATCCAACGCAGATCGGTAAACTCGGCAATCGCGGCACGACCGCCGAACCGACCGTAACCCGACGCCTTGACGCCGCCAAACGGCATCTGCGCCTCGTCGTGGACGGTGGGA
This sequence comes from Rhizobium sp. KNZ14-9A, assembly GCF_056755015.1. Classification (NCBI taxonomy): domain Bacteria; kingdom Pseudomonadati; phylum Pseudomonadota; class Alphaproteobacteria; order Hyphomicrobiales; family Rhizobiaceae; genus Rhizobium; species Rhizobium sp. KNZ14-9A. The sequence goes on along the minus strand of NZ_JBPGXB010000001.1, from coordinate 1,103,801 downwards.
CCGTTGATATGACAGATTCCACTTTCAATCCGCCGGGCGACCGCCATAGCGCGCTCGACATTCCGGCTGAAGACGGCGGACGACAGGCCGTATTCCGTATCGTTGGCAACACGGATCGCCTCCTCGTCACCGTTGACACGGATCACGCTCTTGGCGGGACCGAAGGATTCTTCGGAATAGATTCGCATGTCAGGCGTCACGTGATCGACAAGCGTCGCTTCCATGATGGAACCGTTGCGCTTACCTCCGGCCACAAGTGCCGCACCCTTGGCGACGGCGTCGTCGACCATTTCCTGAACCCGTTCGGCCGCCTCAGGCGTCACGAGCGAGCCGAGAACGACATGACCACGCGGATCACCTGCCGGTAGCGCTCTCGCCTTGGCCGCAAGCTTTTCCACGAAAGCGTCTGCCACTTTGGAGTTGACGATGATGCGCTCTGTCGACATGCAAATCTGGCCCTGGTTCATGTAGGCACCGAAAGCCGCTGCATTGACGGCCGCATCGAGATCCGCGTCATCGAGAACCAGGAATGGCGCCTTGCCGCCCAGTTCCAGCAGAACCGGCTTGAGATGTTCGGCCGCAAGCTTGGCGATGATCTTGCCGACGCGACTTGAGCCGGTAAAGTTGATGCGCTTGACCGCCGGATCGGCAACCAACGCCTCCACGACCTTGGCTGCATCTTCGGGCGCATTCGTGACGATGTTCACGACACCCTTGGGAAGGCCCGCCTCGCGCAGTACCTCCCCGATCAGGCGATGGGTGCCCGGGCATAGTTCGGAAGCCTTTAAAATGACCGTATTGCCGCAGGCCAACGGCATGGCGATGGCACGCGTGCCGAGGATGACAGGTGCGTTCCAGGGCGCGATGCCAACGCAAACGCCGGCGGCCTGGCGCACGCCCATGGCAAGTGTGCCTGGCTTGTCGGACGGGATGATTTCACCGGAGATCTGCGTTGTCATCGCCGCGGCCTCGCGCAGGATATTGGCAGCGAACATGGTGTTGAAGCCACCCCAGGGCGCCGTGGCGCCAGTTTCAGCCGTCATCAGACGGATAAATTCGCCTGCCTTGGAATCCATAACATCGGCAGCTTTCAGAAGCAGCTTGCGTCGTTCGCCCGGCCCCGTAGACGACCACTGCGCGAAGGCAGCGGCAGCGGCGTCTGCGGCGGATTTGGCGTCTTCCACCTGACCTGCCGCTGCTTTGGTCGCTACCTGGCCGGTTACAGGATCAATGCGCTCGTATACGCCGCCCGCAAGCGGTGCGCGGTCCTCGTTATTGATTAACAGCTGAATCTCATCCATGGTTTTCCTCCTCCGAAGGCGGCTTTGGATCCGCCGGTTCCTGGCAGGAACTGTTACCAATCCCCTTCCAGCCGGCCTGCCTCCCCTATTGCCTGACAGAAGCTTATGCAGAAAATTCCGCTTGCGCAAGATAGTTTGATATCCAAATATTGGATTGCAAACTAATTCGGTGAAGCCACTTCATTGAAGCACTTCTGGATCGGGGCCATACAATTAGGGAGAGAGAGATGAAGATCGGTGTAATTGGAGCTGGCGCCATGGGGGGCTTGTTCGCCGCGCGCCTGACAAATCAGGATAATGACGTCGCACTGATCGAAGTATCACAGGCAACGATCGAAGCAGTTGACGGCAGCGGGCTTCGGGTATCCGGCCTCTTCGGGGACAAGTCCTATCGCCTTCCGGTTGGACCGGCAGATCGCTATACGGATGCTTTCGAACTCTTAGTCGTTTTTACCAAAGGTATGCACACCACATCTGCCATGGAAGCCGCGAAACACCTGATGGGTCCAGACACCTGGGCGCTGACAGTGCAGAACGGGATTGGCAACGTCGAGGCAATTGAGCCCTTTGTGGATCGCGACCGCATCGTCATGGGCATGACCAACTGGCCATCCACGCTGATTGAGCCTGGATTTATCAACGTTCCTGGCGAAGGTGAGATCAAGATTTGGGCTGCGAATGGCCAAGGGTCGGAGAGACTGAAAGCGATTGGCAGCGCTCTGGACAAGGCCGGGCTCAACTGCAAGCTCGATCCCGACGTTGAAGCGGCGATATGGGAAAAGCTCGCCTTCAATTCCGCCCTCAACTCACTCGCAGCCATCACCGGATTGACCGTTGGCGAGATGGGCGACCGGCAGGAATCCCGCGCGATCGTCTTCACGATTCTTGACGAAGTTGTAGCGGTTGCAACGGCCAAGGGCCTCGCCATTAATGCGGATCATATTCGCCAGTCGGTGGAACATGCCTTCGCCAATCATCGACAGCACAAACCATCCATGTTGCAGGACCGACTTGCGGGTCGACGCATGGAGATAAACACAATTACCGCAGCAGTCAGCAAGGCAGGTGCCGGACTTGGCGTCGCCACCCCGGTGACGGCAACGCTGGCCGGCCTGCTGGCTATCGTTGATGGAGAGACGCCGCGCCTCTGACCGGAAAGGGGCGAAGCCTCATGGTCACCATGCGTAACGCCGGCCAATCAATTCTCAAGCCTGCATCATTGAAGTGACCGTTCGATAAGAATTACAGGAGGATCAAACGCTCCGCCCTACCTCACGCATTTGGCGACGAATGGGGAGCAGATCGATCTTGATCAGAGACTTCAACAGTCCCCAGGCACCACCCGGGACGAACAATGTCACGCCGATCGCCAGAACGCCAAGGATGATGAAGTAGAGCGATCCGATATTGCCCATCGTTTCGCGCAATAAGAAGTAAATGGCGACGCCAACGATCGGGCCTTCGAGCGTTCCGATCCCGCCGAGGATTACCGCAAAGAGTATGATAGCCATCCAGTTCATTGAAAAACCGGCCGTCGGGCTCACTTGCAGGGCAACCATATAGTAGCAGGCTCCGGCTGCACCGCCGATCGCGGCTGCGATGAGCAGGACATAGGTTTGCGTTTTGCGAATTGTCACGCCCATCGCTTCAGCGGCAAGTGGACTGTCCTTCATCGCGCGCAAGGCGAGACCAAAGCGGCTTCGCATCAGCCCGACGCAGGTCAGGAGCGCGATCAACAAAATGGCGGCAGCTGTGCCATAGGTTGCAAAAAGCCTGACGGAACGATCAACACCGCGTACAGCCGTCAGCGCGATTCCACCGCCGCCACCGAGAAGCCCAGTATGATAGACGATCAGTCTGACGACTTCCGAAATGACCCAGGATCCTATGGCGAGCTGAGCACCCGACAGGCGAAAAAGAACAGGTGTGATCAGCAATGCGAAACCTGCGCAGACGACCGCGGACAGCAACACGAAGGGAAATGGCAACATGCCGAACCCGTTGGCGGCGATAAAGAGCGTGTATCCACCGATGCCGATGAAGACCTGAAAGCCCATGAAAACAATACCGCCGAAGCCGGCAAGCAGGTTCCACATGAGAGCAATGGCCAGAACCGCTGCAATTTCGGTCGTCAGCAAGACAGCGTATCGGGAGCCTGTAAACGGTATGGCAAACAGCACCGCGGCAAGAAAACCTACAGCCACGAGAGACCGGGCAAGAGGCGAAGCGAGCGTCATACACGTATCCTTTTAGTGAAGAGGCCACCCGGCATCAACAAGAGGCCAATGAGGAAGACGACGTGGCCGACAAGTGGGCCGAGGCTCGGGGTGATGAAGGTGCCCGCCGCCTGGGCAATGCCCAGAATAATCCCGCCGGCAAGCGTTCCCCAGATCGAGCCAAGCCCACCAAGGATCACGGCTTCAAATGCAAAGAGCATACGTTCTGGACCCGTCGACGGGTCGAAAGTGCCACGCATACCATAGAAGATCGCAGCGATGGCGGAGATGGCGAGCGCAAAGCCCATGGCAGTGGCAAAGACTTTCCGCGTCCCGATCCCCATCAGCTGCGCAACAGCTTCATTGTCCGACGTCGCGCGAACCGCGCGGCCGAAGTGCGTACCGCCGAAGACCGCCGCCGTAAGCGTAAAAATGACGATCGACACCGCAAGTGTGAGGAGTGGCAGAACGCCGATCGCCACCGAGCCGAAATTCACTGCCGCCGTTCCAAGCACGCCAGGATCAAGGCTCCTGGTATCGGCGCTGAAAAGTTCGAGCATGACGTTCTGCAGAATGACCGAAAGCCCGAACGTCACCAGGACAGGTGGCATCTCGCCACGCCCAAGCGTCCTCTCGATGATGAAGCGCTGCAAGGCCCAGCCGACCGCAAACATGACGGGCACGACCACTGGCAGCGCCAAAAGGGGGTGAAGCCCGAAATGGATCATGAGTTGCAGGGCGAGGAAGGCGGAGAAGACGATAAAATCACCATGCGCAAGGTTGATCTGCCGCATGAGGCCGAGACAGAGCGACAGACCGAGGCCGTAAAGGCCATAAAGTGCGCCGACCAACGCGCCATTGATCAAGGTTTCCAGCATATCAACGCATCCCGAAATAGGCGTTTGAGATCTCAGCCCTGTCCGCGGTGGCAGACGGACCCGACAACGCGATCTGCCCGTGGCGCATGCACGCAAAGCGATCCGAGACGGAAAGGGCGCGGGCAATGTCCTGCTCGACGATGACGGTTGTGAGCCCCTCCCCCCGCAGCTTCTGAAGCGCAGCGTAGACGGTATCGACGGCTGCCGGAGACAGGCCGAGCGAGAGTTCGTCGCAGAGCAGAACCTCAGGGTTGGACATGAGTGCACGACCGATGGCAACCAATTGCTGTTGACCTCCCGATAGCGCGGTCGACGGCCGCTTACGGAATTCGGCGACGGTCGGAAAAATCTCGTAGACACGCTCCCGGGTCCATCCTCCCGACCGCCGCGAATGCGCGCCGACCAGCAGGTTTTCCTCCACGGTGAGACTCGGAAAGAGTTGTCTACCCTCGGGAACGAGTGCCACTCCGTGACTGACGATGTCCATTGGCGTCAGTCCGGCGATGTCTCGGCCGTTGACTGAAACGCTGCCCGTCTGAGGCCTCAAACGGCCCGTCATCACCGCAAAAGTCGTGGTCTTCCCCGCGCCGTTTGCGCCTATCAGCGCCAGCGTTTCGCCGCGTGCTACGCTGAGGTCGAAGCCGAACAGAACGGGTAGCGGCCCATAGGCCGCCCTGAGGTCATTGATCAAGATCATCGATGTCAGGCTCCATACCGAGATAGATTTGCCTTACCTTGGGCATCCGCATTGTTTCATGCGGTTCGCCCTGCGCGATGATGCGTCCTTCACCGAGAACTGCGAGCTCGTCGGCGGCATGGGTAAGCACGTGAACGAGATGTTCGATCCAGATAACAGCAATTCCGCTTGCTGCCAGCGCTTTAACAATGGTCGCAACGTCCGCAGCCTCCTCGTCGGTCAATCCGCCGGCGATTTCGTCCAGCAAAAGAACGGAGGGCTTCGTGGCCAGCGCGCGGGCAAGCTCGAGACGCTTGCGGTCAAGCAGCGGCAGCCCCCCGGCGACTAGATCTCCGCGACTCTCAAGCCCGCAGACTTTCAGTGCCTGAAGCGCCGCCTCCTCCCCTTCGCAGCCCTTCAGCCCCGCAGCAAACTCGACGGCGACAAGCACGTTCTCGTAGACCGACATATGCGAGAAGGTTTGCGGAACCTGAAAGGTTCGCCCGATCCCGGCAACGGCACGCGCGGAAGCTCCAAGTGCGGTGACGTCTCGGCCGGCAAGGAAAATCTTGCCGGAAGAAGGCGCAAAAGCACCGGAAATCACGCTGAAAAGCGTGGTCTTGCCGGAACCGTTGGGACCGATGATCCCGAGAATTTTCCCGGGATCGATCGCAATGCTGACACCGTCCAATACGGTCGGTCCGCCATAGGACTTCACGACATTTTCGACGGTGAGCGCCCTGATCGCGTCAGATGCCGCCATCATCCAGCCTTCCGCGCCAGGTCCATCGTAAAGTCGGCCTGGACTGGAACCTCGGGGGCGTTCTTGTTGTAGGTGACCTTCAAATCGTAGGTGCCGTCGGGCTGGAGACGCCACTGGCCACCGGCAATCTTGAGCTTGGCAACGTTCTTGATCGGGCTTCCTGCCCAGTCGATATCGCCGACCACCGTCGTCATCTTCGTCGATTTGATGACCGCCTGTATGGCATCCGGGTCGGTTGGATCAGCCGCGTTCTTCAGTGCGTTGATGCCCAGTTCCCACAAGGCGTGGACCACACCGATCGGCTGTGTCCAGCGCTTGCCCGATGACCTGGAATACTCCACCGCAATCTCGCCGCAGGACTGGCCCGTCAATGTGGACTTGAACGGATAGCCTGGCGTCCACCAGATTTCGGTAGACATTCCGTCGCCGGTCTTGCCGAGCGCCTCTATTCCGGCAGGGAAGAGCAGCGCCTTGGCCGGCGTTGCGATCTTTGGTTTGAAACCGAGCTGCTGCGCCTGACGCCAGAACACCGCCCATTCCGGCGGGGAGAAGAGACCCGTCACGATATCGCAACCAGCATCGCGGAAAGCGACGATCTGCCGGGAGAAGTCGTCCGCACCCGGTTGAAATTCACCGACATCGACAATCGAATAACCGCCCTTGCCAAGCGACGCTGGAAAACCGATTTCGGTATTACCAAAGACCTTGCCGGGCGGATCGTTGGACCAGACGGTGCCGACTTTCTTGTTGGTGCTTTGCAGGTCCCACATACCGATGAAGGTTGAGATGATGTCCTCGATGCCCCAGAAGAAGTGGTTTACATAGTTGAAACCAACATCCGGCGTCCCCTTCAGCGGGAACATCCAGCCCTGCCATGGGTCCATCGTGGTGATGCCCGGCACGCCCGCAGTCTCACATTGCGAGGCGACCGGAACGTTGGTCAGCGCCCCCTGCGCGAGCATGAGATGGATACCATCATTATTGATCAACTGGCTTGCCGAGGTGGCGGCACGGTCAGAATTGGACTGGTCATCGATATCGCTGATCTCGACCTTGTAGGTCTTGCCGTTGTTGACAAGCCCGTCCTTCAACACCTGGCGGACCTTGCCAAGGATGAAAGGATCCGCCTCTGCAAACGGCGCCAGCGCGCCGGTCTTCGAGCTGATATAGCCGATCCTGATCGTGGGGCTGGCAGCAATAGCCGGAGCCGGCAGAACGGACGTTGCCGCGCCCGCGGCAGCACCAGCTCCCACGGCGTGAAGGAACTTGCGGCGGGTCAGCCTCATGTTGTCGTGCGAAAATGTCATGGTTCTTCCTCTGTCGATTTTTATTGCCGCAATGCGGTTTCACGGTCGCAAGTTCGCCGCAGGACTGTTGCTTGCGGGGGCCGGCTTCAGCATAGTAGGAGGAGTGCCCTGGATCGGGGATCAACAGTTTTGCGGATAATCCGGCAGCCGCATTGCCATGTTTTTCTTCTTTAAAATCAAACAACAAGAACAGTGCGGAACCTTCGGCACCACAGACGTCCACTCAGTCGGTTGGTCTTTGCAGAGAAGTGGTTAAGCCGAAGCGTGTCGGCGAGCAGGGCTCACGGCAACCGGACCGGAATGCGTTTCGTGGTCACCGGCGTGGCAATGTTCGTGGTGGTGATGGTCATGCTCGTGATCGAGCTCTTCCAGCGCCCCGGGCGGGATGGGCGCTAGCCCCTTGCGGAACTCAACGGGCTTGCCGTGTTCGGTGTGGAAATAGGAACGCCGCCAATGTTCCTGATAATCGGCCACTTCATCATCGGTTGCCATGCCGCGATACCCGACGATCTTTTCCAGAGCCTGCATCCATTGTCGATAATAGGCCGTGTTGACGTCTTCGCCCTCTTCTTGGGGAGAGGCCGTGATCTCGCTTGAAAACGCCGCAACCCATTCCGCCCAGGTGAAATGCCCGGCGCGCGACAATTGCATGGTCAGCGCAAAGGCCTCAGCCTGCCATGGCTCGGAAAAGGCCGGGCCATTGTCGAGCCATCGCGGATCGATTGCCAAATCATCTGCCATCACGACACTTCTCCACGTAACAGGTAGCTTTCCCAAAGGCTCAGATACACCGCCCCAGGCCCGTCACTTCCTTTACCCCAGAGCGTCTCGCTCTCGAACCGGACGCGGTAAAGATGATCGGGACATTCTCCACGTCCCGCCGAATGTGCATCCGGGAAGACATGGGGGCCTTCATAACCGACGATGGTTCCGCGCTTGTCGCGTGCATAAACAGGCAGGCGCGTGTGGGTGGAAACGTGATCGTTGGTTGTCTTGATGTCATCGCCCACCTTGAACTTTGGCACACTCTCGACTGCGCGTAGCGTCGAGGCGCCGGTGGCTATCGCGATGGCAACCATTTCCTTAGGCAGCATCGCCAGCCTCCTTCGCGGCAAGTTCGGCGATCTGCGCCTGATATTCCTCCTGTGTGAATACCCCCTTGGAAATCAGCAGATCTTCCAGTGAATACAGCCAATGTTCGAAATAGGAGGTCGCCAGGTAATCAGCAGGGGGCATGCTCTCCATGGAGTGACGGCTTTCATCGATGTTGAAGCATCCGGCCGCGAGTGAAAGAAGATTAACGGCGAAGGTTTTGGCTTCCCACTCCGCCTTGAATCCGGTGTCATCGTCGGCGCGATTGACCGGGCCGAATCCCTGCATACCGCCCATATCGGCGATTGATCTCATGCTACTACCCTCCTCGGATCGCCGACGGTGCAAGCGGCGCACCCGTGCCAATCATGGAATCACGGGTCACGAGAGCTACCAGTTTGTCCGCACTCCAGCCCTCCGTGCCGGCAGGTCGCTCCGGCAGGACCATGTAGCGGATTTCCGCATTGCTATCGAAAACACGCACCTCGCGGTCCCTGGAAATATCCAGTCCGAATTCCGCAAGCACAGATCGCGGCTCGCTGACGATGCGGCTGCGATAGGGTGCGGACTTGTACCATATCGGCGGCAGACCAAGCACTGTCCAAGGATAACACGAACACAGGGTGCACACGATCACATTATGAACCTCCGGTGTGTTCTCAAGGATGATCAGTGCCTCGCCCTGCAGGCCGCCGACGCCCATTTCTTTCAGCGCCTCTGTTCCATCATCAAGAAGACGCGTCTTGAATGCAGGGTCGGACCAAGCTCGCGCCACGACAGCCGCGCCGATGCGCGGACCAAGCTTGTTCTGGAAGATATCGACGATTTCCGTCACCGCGCCGGGGTCGATTTTCCCCTTTTCGACCATCAGCGTTTCGATGGCCTTGATCCGGAGGGCTAGTGTGGACGGTGGCATCGTGTGATCGTCGTGGCTCATCGAAGTCCTCTGGAAATATCACGAAATGGGTCAAGAATAGCGCTGATCGAGGTTTTCTTCATCAGCAATATTGAGGACACGGCGGCGAGCCGCCATTCGCTGGAGACGAACACGAGCGAATGCTTGCCGCATCGCCTCACGCCGGTGGCAACGGAACGGAAAAAAGCGTCTCGATTGCAAGCGAGAATGCAAGAAGCGCCTGATCCTGCCCGAACGCAAAATCCAGTCCCAGACCCACAGGCAGTCCCGCGCGCGTCAGGCCGACCGGGACGGAAACCCCAGGCAGGCTCGCGACACTGCCGATATCCGTATTGTGAATGAGGGCCGGAAAAACAGGAAACATTTTGCCAGCGATTGCGACCGTTGAGGACTTGTCAAGCTCTGGCGCCGGCAGACGGCAGACGGGGAACGCGAGCGCATCAATCCGGTTGGACCTGAAAATATCCGCATAGGCGGACCTCAACGCGGGAAGGTGCTCGGTTATGGCGCTCTCGTAAGCCGACTGACTGACGGCCGTCGCCGGATCGAGTTGGGCGAGAAGAATTTCACGCACATCCGGGCTCGCTGCCTGATCGGCAACCTCCGCAAAGCTCAACTTTATGTCTTGGTCGGCGAGGAATGCGGATAGCGCTAGCCTTCCTTCGTAAATCGAAATTGACATCGCGGCGGCGGCATATGGCTCGGGAAGCGCTCGAGAATCAACCTCAACAAGCTCCGCGCCTTCAGCAACGAGCTGTTGAAGCGCCTCCATACAGATCGTGGCAACCTCTGCATCGACGACGTCCCAGAAATGTTTATGCGGAACCCCGAGCCGAGTGCCCTTTATAGGCGAAGCCAAGACCGGCAGCGAGGATGTCACGACACTGTCCAGCAGCGCCATGTCTGTCGCGGCGAGCGTAATTGGACCTGGCGTGTCCCGCGTTGTTGAAATCGGCACGATGCCGTCAGTCGGCCAACGCCCGGTTGTCGGACGATAACCCCACGCGCCGCAGAGGGCAGCAGGAATTCGCACCGAGCCGCCGGTATCTGTTCCGATGGAGGCCGGGACCAATCGCGCGCCCACAGCCGCCCCGCTGCCCCCGCTGGAACCGCCCGAAGTGCGGGTTTCATCGAAGGGATTGCGCGGAGTACCATAGGCGACATTGACAGAGGTCGCGCCGTAGGCCAGCTCGTGCATGCCGTTCTTGCCATAGGCAATCGCGCCGGCGTTCAAAAGTCTGGCCGCGACCTGGGCATCCCTCAAAGGTCTGAAGTCGCGAAGTGCTGGCGTTCCGCCCGTCGTGACATATCCGGCAACATTGATGTTATCCTTGAAGGCGATGGGCAGGCCATGCAACGGGCCCCGCAACCGTCCGCTCACCCGATCCGCATCCGCCTGACGCGCATCCCGAAGCGCCCGCTCCTCGTCCAGCGACACAAAGGCGTTGACCGAGGCAAGACTTGCTTTTCTAGTCAACAGATCGGTGACGAGCTCCTCGGCGCCAAGCGTGCCCTGCGCCATGGCGGCGGCGAGCTCAGTCAACGTGAATGCCTTGAGTGTCATCGTAGTCCCCGCACAAAGTTTCGACATGTGCATGCCTAGCCAGATCGTGCAGGCACGACCATCCGCAATTTTGTTGGTGAACGCTTCCTCCCTCAGGCCCGCTGATGAAAAGTTCCGCGGCTGTGGTGACGGCAAACATCACGGCAAACGAGCTTGTGACAGGCAAGCCGAAAATTCTTGCTTTTTGGGATGTTGTTTGCTTCCATACCTAAAAAGGGAACTAAGCGGACAAAAAGATTCCGCCAATCACTGGGGGTCTCATGAGTGGGACTGTATTCGATTTGACATTCGACGAGGCGAGTCTGTTCGCCGATATTGTCGGTAGGCTGACAAACCCCGGGTCGGCGGAGGTCAGGGAAACGATCTTTCCCGACATTCTGCGCTTGATGCGGGCGGATGTGCTGGCGTCTTACAAATGGAATCCGAAAATAAACTCCTATGACGCGCCCTTCGCAATCAACCAGTCCGCAGATAGCATCCAGGCATATCGGAACTGGTTTCAGTATCGAGATCCGATGACACGGCAATTGCGCAGTCTTTGGCGTCCGGCCTATGTCGATGAGGTCATATCCAAACCGGATTTGAGAAAGACGGAGTTCTTCAATGACTTCCTGATGAAGGACGGGCTCGACCATGGCATCAATGTCTTCCTCAAGGACAACGGACGAGCTTTGGCGGATCTGCGCATCTGGCGTACTAAGCGCCGACCGGAATTCGCGGACCGTGAAATCAGCCTCTTGAAGGTTCTGGCACCTCTGCTCAAGCGCGCTCTTTCCGTCGCTCCTGACGTAACACTCTCCGTCCTGACCGACCGCGAGCGAGACGTCGCGCTTCTTGTCTCACGCGGCTGCTCTGATAAGGACGTTGCGCGCGTTCTAAATATCGGTTTTGCAACAGTACGAACACATCTTACTCGCTGCCTTGAAAAGATGGGCTGCTCTAACAGGGCAGAACTCGCCGCCCGCGTTACAAGGCTTTCGCAATAAATGGAAGACCCTGCCGACAGGCTTGTCCTTCCATCCGTTGACAGCGATCGCAAATCCCGGCGCCAGGCCTATAGGTGGGTCATCCCGGCGAAGGTCGCGGGTCAGTGGACAGTCGGAGACAGAAAACTGTTTCTCACTCAGCATTATCAGATGCTGTCAGGTATGCGAGTTCTGCCTATGTCGCGGACAAAGGCGCCCCTGAAAGGCCGACCGACACCCTGAAACACTCGTTGATCACGCCTGGTACCGACCCCTGGCCCTTCACGAATGGTGATCAGTCTACGTCCATCCGCAGGGTCGCTTCAAAGCTGACAGCGCCCATGTCCTGGCAGAGGCGTCGATGGCTGGTAGCGGCATCGTCGCGATGGGCGAGCTTGTCGCAGAGCTATATGTCGCGCCCGGTGCGCCGGTGCCGATCATGACGGACTATCAACTCCCATCCGTCGGTACCTACGTGGTCCGCCTTTCAGGGCAGAGACCGGCTCGGAAGGTCCGGGGGGCTCACCGACCTGATGGCAGGACAGTTTGCCTCGCCATGAATAGACTAGCCGATCGTGAACGCCTTGAGGGGACTCGAACTTGCGGCACGTGCGGATGATTGGCGCCAAGATGACGATGTCCTTTACAACGGATTGAATGCGAGCGTGAATGGCTCGGCCACCTACCTTTAAGCGAACAAGACTTTCGGCGGTCGCGATGATCGCCTATTCCCGAGGGCGCGGCTTCCATCCGAGCAGGCGCGATGCTTTTTGTCCGCTGGCGTTCATGTCGGCACCCAGTTGCCAGACGATCCCGCGCATGACCGGGCGGAACTGTGTTTCCGTTTGCACGGACTCTACCCGGACCACTGACGAACCGGGAAATCTTATGCTTCCGAGGGCGGCGCCATTATGCCACGGCTAGTTTCGCATTCGCAGGAAAGGCTTGAGGAAGCGGACGTCGTACCCCTTCGTGGACGCTTTGAGCTTCCCGTCCGAGTGCGACCAGACGAGGGAGATTTTCTGCGGTGCGGCGAGCTCGGAACCAGACCCAATTGGCCGGCCAAAAGTTACAGCGGTTGCACCCATGCAGAAAGCGTCCATTGGCGTCTCTTGGTCCTGATAAATAACCTCGGTTGCTTAGCGACCGCACCGGTATCCCAGGTTGCAAGGGATCTGGTCAGGTTTCGTCCACGATCGGGTTGCGCAGAGTGCCAAGCTTGTCGATTTCAACCTCGACGATATCACCCGGCTTCATCCAGAGTGGCGGAGTGCGCTTGGCGCCAACGCCGCCCGGCGTGCCGCTGGCAATGACATCACCTGCTTCGAGACGCGTAAAGCTCGAGCAATATTCGATCTGGCGTGGAACATCGAAGATCATCTGGCCGAAGGTCGCATCCTGCACCACCTGGCCATTAAGGCGGGTCTGAATCCGCAGTTCCGACAGCGGGCCGAGTTCATCCGGTGTCATCATCCAGGGGCCGAAAGCACCGGTGTCCGGGAAATTCTTGCCCGGAGTGAACTGATGCGTGTGCCGCTGGAAGTCGCGGATACTGCCGTCATTGTAGATAGCATAGCCAGCGACGTGGCTGAGAGCATCGCTACGCGAAATATATCGGCCGGGCTTGCCGATGATGATGGCCAGCTCGCCTTCGTAATCGAGATCAGTTGATACCTTTGGGCGCACGATTGGTGCCAGATGACCGATCTGGCTATTGGCGTACCGCGCAAAAATGGTCGGGTTCTCGACTTCGGAACGTCCTGTTTCCTCGCGGTGCATTTCGTAGTTCAGGCCGACGCAGAGGATCTTGTCCGGGTTCGGGACGACGGGCAACCATTCGATATCCGCAAGCGGTGTCGCAGTGACGGAGACAGCTGCCTCCGCCACGCCAGCCAGCCCGGCCGCGATGGCTGTCTTGAGATCGGCATAACGGCCGGCAAGGACGGTTCCGACGTCGCGGAAGCTATCTTGATCGACAACGCCCCAGGTTGTGCGGCCGGCTATTCTGACGGTGGATAGTCTCATAAGGTTTCTCCTTGAGTGTGTGGACGTGGCGAGCCGTCAGGCCCGCTGCATGTGATCGGAAACGCGGCTGCGGTCGCCGAAGCGCTGGATGGTGCGGTCCGGGAAGATCAGCGCGAAGGCGGCAACCGCACCGATGATGAGGATCGCTGCAGTGAACATCATGGCGTTCGCGTAACCGTCGGGCAGATGCTCGGACCCGGCCCGCTGCACGATCATGCCGGTTACCGCGTTCGATGCGAGGGCGGAAACGGCATTGGCGGAATAGATAACTACGATGAGTTTGCCGCGCTGAACGGCCGGAGCGACGGCGCCGAGCGTGATCGGACCATAGATGGTGGTGAGGCTCGGCGCCGCGAACGCGATCGCGATCAGCGCGAGTTGCAACATGCCGGTGACATGGACGGAGCCGATCAGGGCGAGACCACTGACGAGCAGGGCATAACCCGAAGCGCTGCCGAGCGTTTTGCGCTTGCTGACGCCGCGCTGAAGCATCCGCTGCGCGATCCAGGAGCCGATCAGCAGAAGCGGCGACTGGAAGATATACACCGCGGAAATCACGCTGCCGGTCTGCACCTGGGTATAGCCCAGCCCCTGCTGCAGGAATGGCGGCAGCCAGGTCGCGGACATCCCGACGATCCAGTAGGACATGGTCGACATAATGATGACACCGATGACAGTCGGATCCAGCCAGAGCTTGCGGGCGGGGATTGGTGCCTCGGAAGGCTGGCTTGCGACGGTCTTTTCGTTGCTCGCCGCATAAGGGCCTTCGCCGCCTATGAACAGCCAGGCGAAAATCCAGCAAATGCCGATGATGCCGCAGAACAGGAAGCCTGTGCGCCAGCCGTACTGGACGATGATGTAGGTGAGCAATGGGCCACCCGCGAGCAGGCCGACGCTGATGCCCTGCAGAACAACTGCGCTTGGAACGCTTCGCTTCTCCGGGCTGAACCAGTTATGGGCTGCATGAAGCGCCGTCGGCAGGCCAGGTCCCTCGCCAAGACCGAGAAGAATACGGCAGACCACCAGAACAGTCACGGAACTGGTGAAATAGATCGGGATCTGGGTCAGCGACCAGATCGCGGCAAGCGCCACCAAAATCCACTTGATCGGCACGCGACCGATGACGAACAGGCCGACAAGCACGCCCGAGATCGAAAACAGCAGAAAGAAGCTACTGCCGATCAGACCGAACTGCTGCGGCGTGATCTGCAACTCCTTCATCATCGGCACCGCCGATAGGCCGAAGACGAGCTTGTCGAAGAAGTTTAGCGTTTGAAATAAGAAGAGCAGGATGAGCACCGCAAATGGGCGCCAAGGACTCCCTTTCTGGACTGCTGGATCGGTCATGTTTCCCTCCCAATAACCGTAACAAGATGTAATCAGCGGATCGCGCCTCACCTCATGCGAGACGCCGATGCAGATCCGAAAGCTGTTCACTGAGATCGACGAGCGATCTTGCTGCGCCAAAGACGTAATGGTCCGGACGGACGAGAGCGGCGATCGCGCCATGCCGGTCGAACCAGGTGGAAAGTACGCCATCCTTTTCGCGGAGCGCTGTCGGATCGGCAGCGTCATCTCCGTGAGGAGCGACGGCCTTGACCACGATCCCATCGATCGATTTGGCTAACGCTTCTCCCGCTTCTGCACCGATCCGGCGACCGTCGAGAACCAGCCGCCACTCCGGTCCGGTGAACTTATCCAACAGGCGCGGAGAAGCGCCGTCAACGATGGCCGGTTGCGGGAAGAGCAGCCCCCGCGCCGGGGTGCCCTCCTGTGCGATCAATCCATCCTCAATCGGCGGGACGATTTCCTGGCGGGTAATGGTGAGCGGCTTCCCGCCGCCTTCGGCAAGGATCTTGGCATCGCGTGCGGCGGCAGCAGCCGGATCGCGTTCGCAGATAGTCTGTCCGATGGCCTTGATCTTGCCTGTGAGGGTGCGCACATGCCGCTTGCGCTCTACAGTATAAGTGTCGAGCAGGTCCTCAGAAGATTTGCCATTGAGGATACGGTCGAGCCTCCAGACGAGATTAGACACATCGCGTAGGCCTTGGCACATGCCCTGTCCGATGAAGGGCGGCTGCTGGTGGGCGGCATCGCCGGCGATCAGCACGCGGCCGTGGCGCCATTTGTCGGCCACCAGCGCATGAAAGCGATAGGCTGCAGCGCGCCAGAGATCACCCTCTTCAGGCATCAGCCAAGGCGACAGCAGTTGCCAGACATTGTCCGGCTTTTCCATTTCGCGCGGGTCTTCGCCCGGCAAGAGCATGATCTCCCAGCGGCGGTGATTCTTCGGGCCCATAATGTAGCTCGTTGGCCGCGCCGGATTGCAGAACTGCGCCGAGGTTTGCAGCAGCTTGCCCAAGGCATCTTCATGCACCTGCACATCGACCACCAGCCACGGCTCGTCGAAGACCAGGTCCTCGAACTTCATACCCGACTGTTCTCGCACCTGGCTCCAGGCGCCATCGCAGCCGACCAAGTATTTCGCGGCGACTTTCCGGGACTTACCGGAGGCATCCTTCAGCGTTACGACGACCTCGTCCGGCCGCGAATCGAGAGTGATCATTTCAGTCCCAAGCTCGACCATCACGCTGTCAAAGCTTTCGGCGTGCTTCCTCATCACTGCTTCGACCGGCGGTTGGGTAAACACCATACTGGGCGTGTACCCCAGCGGATAAGGTTCAGGGACCATATCGATGTGGCGGATTAGCTGCCCCTCGGCACCGAAGTGCTGGGATGCGGTGAACGGTGCGATATAGGGCCTGACCTCGTCGGCAATGCCCATGTTGTCGAAGTGTCGCAGGATTTCGTGGTCGATTGCGATGGCGCGCGGCTTGTCATAAATGCCCGTCAGCTTGTCAACGACCAGGGTGGAATGTCCACGCGCGCCAAGCATTCCAGCGGCGACTGCGCCGGCTGGGCCGAAACCCACCACCAGCACGTCATAGCGGTTCGAAATATCATTCTCGTTCGTCACGGAAGCCTCTCAAAACTGAAACGGCGGTGTCAGGCGCCGGAAAATCCGATGGAAATCTGAGCCTTCTTGCAGCCGTCACTTTTCGGCGGCGCGATGCCCCAATGGTCGGTTCGGCCCGGAGGCCAGACCCATTCTTCCGGGCCTCGTACACGATAGCTGTCGTCCACCTGCAGGACCTCGGCGGTATATTCGACCACGACGCCCTGGGGATCGACGAAGTATGCGAAGACATTGTCGCCGGGTCCATGCCGACCAACGCCCCAGCCGATCGGAAAACCCTGATCAATGACATACCCGGAGCCGCGCATGACAAACTCCAGATCGGGCATCAGGAAAGCGACGTGGTTCAGCCCGTTTGCAGGTGCCTCCGCCAGCACTACCGCGTGATGGTCGGTATTGCAGCACAGGAACGCCATGAGCTTAGAGCGGTCCGTCAGGCGGAAGCCGAGGACATCCTGATAAAAGCCCGACAGCGCCTCGATCTCGGCGCTGTTGATATTCACATGCGCCAAGCGGTGCGGCCGATTGGCAACGATTGCGCCTTGACGGCGGCGGTCGCCATGCACGAATTCCAACACAGAACCCTGCGGCTCACGGATGACAAACCGGTCGCCGCCCGAAGGCGCATCCGCTTTACCCAGCTCCCGCAAGACAACACAACCAGCTGAGACGGTCTTACTGAAAAGCGACGTCAGGTCTTCTGCTGACCGTGCGCGGAAAGTGATCTTGCGTAGTTCAGCGCGATCGCCTTGCTTCAGCTCCAACACGTGAAAATCGTCGCCCGTCGCCGCCAGGAAAACTTTGTCTCCGGCTTCGGCAACCACTTCCAATCCCCAAACGCGGGTGTAGAAGTCGACGGAAACTGAAAGATCGGGCGTACCCAGTTCGACACTACGCAGGGCGGAAACAGGAAAATCAATCATCTGATCAAACCTCATCAAGGGCGAGGAAAGCTCGCGCATTCGCGAACGTCAGGCGTTCACGCAGATCGACATCGGCGAAAGCCTGGTTGATACGAAGGACAGGCTCCTTTTCGCAGAAATTGAAGGGATAGTCGGTTCCCAGCAGCACGCGATCCTCACCGAAGATCGAGACTATGCGCTGCAACGTATCTCGGTCGAAGACGAGCGTATCCACGTAGAGACGCCGCGCCAGCGCAGAGGGCGCTTCCGGCATAGTCTCCTTGATCGCCGGAAAGGTCGAATGGCCCTGTTCCAAACGCGGCAGCAGCGAGGCTAAAGTTCCACCGCCATGGCTAAAGGCGATCCGCAGTTTCGGGAATTTCACTAGCAATCCACCGGTGATGACCGATGCTGCGGCAAGGCCGACATCGGTCGGATAACCGAGGACTTGCTGCAGCTGTGCCGGACCGACGAGACGGTCCATGCCTGCCGGCCGCACCGCGTGGACGAAGACGGCGGCGCGGAGTTTCTCTGTTTCCGCGAAGAATGGATGGAAGCGCGGGTCGCCGATCGAGACGCCGTTTATGTTGCTGCCGATCTCGACGCCACGGAAACCGAGTTCGCCGACGATGCGATGCAGTTCGGCAATCGCAAGATCGATGTCCTGCATCGGCAAGCCGCCGAGCCCGACGAAGCGGCCTTTGCCTTCCGCGACGAGCGCGGCAATCACGTCGTTGACATGACGCACGAGATCTTTGGCCAGCATAGCGTCGATCCAGTAGCCAAAGAGTTCCGGCATGGGAGAAAGCGCCTGGATCTCGATGCCGCTGCGGTCCATTTCTTCCAGTCGCCGTTCGGCAACCCAGCAGGCATCGCTCACGGCGCGATAGGGCTTTTCGTCAATGATCACAGTCGCGTGGCAATCACTCACAGGGGTCATGGAAGGCCAGCCGCGGATCGACGCGCCGCCGGGCGCAAGAGGAAACTGAGCCGGAACAACGTGGCAATGAACGTCGATGCCGCCGCAGCCACAACCGCTCTTAAAGCGTTTTGCTATTTCCCCGCCCACACGGTCCTCCTGTGCTGGTCCTCAAATAATATACAAAAGTTGATCAGTAAAGGACAATTTATAAATTTTGCTATCTCGGCGAGGTGGTGTATATGAAAATCGATCGGAATGGTGGGAGTCACATGAACGTCGATGCACCGAATAAGGGGCTGGAAAGTCCTGCCACACTCGCCTCGAGCATCTACGAGCGCCTAAAGGGCGACATTTTGTCTGCGACCCTTGAACCTGGCCGCAAGTTGCAGCTTCGTTTTTTGATGGAGCATTATGAAGCAGGGCAAACTCCTTTGCGGGAGGCGCTAAACCGACTCACCACCGAGGATCTCGTCATCGGAAGGGAGCAGCGTGGCTTCTTCGTGAAATCAATCAGTCTCGAAGAGCTAGGGGAACTGACAAAAACCCGGTGCTGGGTAGAAGGCTTGGCACTGCGCGAGTCGATCGCCAACGCCGACCCCGATTGGGAGGAAGCCCTTATCGTGGCCCATCACCGGCTTGATCGGGCGCCCCGCTCGCTCAATGCCGAGCAGTTCCAGAGCAATCCAGAATGGGAGCGCCTGCACAAGGCTTTCCACGCCATTCTAATCAGCGGCTGCCAATCGCGTCCGCTGATCGGCTTCTGCGAGCAGCTTGCCGACCAGCTTAGCCGGTATCGTGCGCTCTCCAGCCGCAAGGCATTCAGGGTGCGTAAGGTAAGCCAGGAACATGCGGATATCGTGAAAGCCGTCCTGGATCGTGACAGCGAAGGGGCGATGCGCCTCCTGAAGCGGCATTATGAACAGACTGCGGAATTCATAAGGACTGACCTCGAAGCGACTGAAACCGGCGACACGACGCCGCCGGCCTGACCGGATCAAATCGGATAATGTCCTGGGAGCGTCTCGATGGTGATCCAGCGCAGTTCAGTGAATTCCGCGATACCTGGCTGGCCACCGAAACGTCCGTAACCGGAACCCTTGACGCCACCGAACGGCATCTGCGCCTCGTCGTGAACGGTTGGCCCGTTGACGTGGCAGATGCCCGACTTGATACGGCGCGCAACACGAAGACCACGCGCGGCATCGCCGGTAAACACCGAAGCCGACAGGCCGTATTCGCTGTCATTGGCCAGCTCGATGGCATGATCTTCGTCGCGTGCCCGCAGGACAGCGACGACCGGACCGAAGCTTTCCTCACTATAGAGGTGCATGTCCTTGGTGACGTGATCGACGACCGTCGCTGGCATCAGCACACCTTCGGCGGTTCCGCCGGTTGCGAGCTTGGCGCCCTTCGAAACGGCATCTTTCACAAGGGCCTGAACCTTTTCGATGGTTTCCATGCCGATCACCGCTCCGAGAGGCGCTTTGCCTTCGGCCGGATTGCCGGCAGATAGCGTGGCGGCCTTGGCCTGGAATTTCTGCACAAGGGCATCTGCAATAGCGTCAACCACAATGATGCGTTCCGTCGACATGCAGATCTGGCCCTGGTTGAAGAAGGCACCGAAGGCGGCAGCCGCAACGGCTTCATCGAGATTGGTATCGTCGAGCACTACGAAAGGCGCTTTGCCGCCGAGCTCAAGCAGGACCGGCTTCAGATGTTCTGCCGCGCGACGGGCGATCATCTTGCCGACGCCGGTGGAGCCGGTAAAATTGATGCGCCGCACCGCCGGGTGGTCGATCAGCGTATTCACCACTTCGGCTGCATCTTCCGGCGCGTTGGTCACGACATTGACGACGCCTTCCGGGAAACCTGCCGACTGAAAGCACTCGATGATCAGGCTATGTACCGCCGGGCATTTCTCCGAGGCCTTGAGCACGACCGTATTGCCGCAGGCAAGTGCGGTGGCGATGGCACGCACGCCGAGGATGACCGGAGCATTCCAGGGCGCGATACCGAGGCAGACGCCGACGGCTTCGCGAACCGACATGGCGTGGCAGCCCGGCTTGTCAGAGGGAATGACCTCACCCTTGATCTGGGTCGTCAGCGATGCCGCCTCGGCGATCATGCTTGCGGCAAGCATCACGTTGAAGCCAGCCCAGTTGGCGGTGGAGCCCGTCTCCGCCTGCATCAGGGCTATGAAATCGTCTTTTCTCGATGCCAGTGCCTGCGATGCCTTCAGCAGCAGCTGCCGCCTGGCATTCGGGCCGGTCTCCGACCAGGCCGGGAAGGCTGCGGCTGCCTTGTCTGCAGCGGCATTCGCCTCCACGGCGGTCGCCGCCTGCGCGGTGCTGGCGATCTCGCCGGTTACGGGGTTGAGGCGAACGAACTGGCCTGGTTTTCCGGAAGTCGATACGTTCTGCTGCATGGCAGCCTCCCTTTGTCGGTATGTTGTTATCGATCAGGCGACTAGCCTTGGGGCTGCGCGGTAACCAGCCTTTTCGATGCCGGCGATGGCGCAGATCTCGTCATTGTCGCCAAGATCGCCCGAAATGCCCACAGCGCCGATGACAGCGCCCGCTTCGTCAAGGACGAGAACGCCGCCCGGGGACGGCACCATGCGTCCGGCGCTGACCGAGGCAAGCACGGTAAAGAAAGCAGGATTTTTCGCGGCGCGCTCAGTCAGTTCACGCGTGCCGAACCCCATGCCGAGCGATCCCCAGGCCTTGCCATAGGCGATGTCGAAACGCACGATGCCGGCACCATCCTCACGCTTGTAGGCGACCAGATGCCCGCCGGCATCGAGCACCGCCACGGCGAGCGGAGCAAGCGAGCGGCCACGCGCTTCGGACAGCGCGGTATCAATGATGGTTGATGCATCGGTGAGCTTGAACATGTCGAAATCCAGTAAGTTGAGAGGAGAAGAGGTTACCGGTTGACGGCCTGCCAGCGCAGAAGGCGTCTTTCGGCGAAGGAAAGCAGACGGCTGCCGACAAGGCCGATCGTACCGAGAATGACGATGCCGGCGAACAGATCGGGCGATCGAAAGCTGCGGCTGGCCGCCAGGATGCTTTGGCCAAGTCCCTGCCGGCTCGCAAGCATTTCGCCGACCACGGCGAGAATGAGCGAGATGGTCAGGCCCAGCCTCAAGCTTGCGAGGATTATCGGCATTGCGCTTGGCAATGCCAGTTTCCAGATGACCTCGGCGCGGCTGAGGCCAAGCACGGCGCTGACTTCATAGAGACGAGGCTCCATGGCCGCGAAACCATGAATCGTGGCCAGCAGCATGGGCCAAAGCGCACCAAAGGCGATCACGACCAGCACCATGTTGTCGGAGAAGCCCAGAAAGGCGATGGCGATAGGAATCATGGCCGAAGCGGGCAAAGGCCGGAGCAGCTCCAGCGTCGGGGCAATGAACGCCCGCGCGCGCCGGGACACGCCGATCAATGCGCCGAGAAAAACGCCCACGAAGGACGCGAGCAACCAGCCCAGCAGCATCCGCCGGACCGTCTCCAGGGTTTGCGACAGCATGGCACCGCCGGCGAGACCCTTTACCAGAGCGGCGTAAGTCCGCTCCGGACCGGGAAAGAAAATCGGCGAGACGAGTTTCGCGTCGGTGACAAGCTTCCATGCCAGGATGAAAAACGCCAGGGCGCTGCAGCCGAGAAAGAGCTTGCGCAGGGAAAAATGCTTCATCGCCCCTGTCCTTTCACTTTCACAAAGGCCGGGAAGAAGGCGCGCTGCGCCGCATTGAGCAGCAGGCCGATCAGCCAGCCAATGGCACCGATCCAGATCAGATAGGCGAACATTTCCGCCGGCCGCAGCGCCTGTTGCGCCATCATGATTCCATAACCAAGACCAAGGGGATTGGCGGTAATCTCCACCGTTACAGCCACGACTAGTGCGTAACCGGCGGCAAGCTTCAGCGACATGAAGAGTTGCGGCAGTATCGCGGGCAGCACGACCTTCGTCAGCCGGGCCAGGAAGCCGAGCTGCAATACGTCCGAAACCTCCATTAGTCGCGGTTCCACTTCTTTGACTGCAGCGCGTGCCAGCACGACGGATGGCCATAACAGGCCAAGTCCGATGATGACGATCTCCATTTTCTCGCCGAAGCCCAGCAGCATCATGACGACCGGAATAAGCGCGACAACCGGCACCGGCCGCAGCAGCTCGATGGTGAGATCGAGCGCATCATCGGCAAGGCGGGAAAGGCCGAGCACGATACCGAGCAGCGACCCCGCCCCGACACCCAGAATACAGCCGGCCGCGGCAACTTTCAGCGTGTCCAGCGTCGCCTTCGGAAGAGATCCGTCGGCCATCACGGAAACGAAGGCTTGCGCGATATCGAATGGGCTGGCGAGGGTATCGCTTTCCAGTTGGGTAACGGTTGCCGCGACCTGCGCCACAACGATCAGGGCAAGGGGCAGCAATGCCGCGCGCCAGCCGTTTTTGAGGAGACCTGCCGCCCTCATTGGTGGTCGTCCTTGATCAGGTCGTAAAGCTCGCGACGCAGACGCAGGAATTCGGGTTCCTCGCGGGTCAGCAACTGGTCGCGCGGCCTCGCCAACCGAACGTCCACCACGCGCCCGACACGCCCCGGATTGGGCTGAAGGCAGATGATGCGATCGCCAAGATAGATCGCCTCTTCGAGGTCATGGGTAACGAAGACCATGGTGGCGCCCGTTATCGCCACCAGCCCGAGCACCTCGTCCTGAAGCGCCTGCC
Organism: Rhizobium sp. KNZ14-9A; assembly: GCF_056755015.1. Lineage (NCBI taxonomy): Bacteria > Pseudomonadati > Pseudomonadota > Alphaproteobacteria > Hyphomicrobiales > Rhizobiaceae > Rhizobium > Rhizobium sp. KNZ14-9A. The sequence goes on along the minus strand of NZ_JBPGXB010000001.1, from coordinate 1,080,572 downwards.
GCGTCATCGCGTCCAGCGCGCCGAAGGGTTCGTCCATCAGGAGCACCTTCGGTTCCTGCGCAAGACACCGGGCGATCTGCAGACGCTGCTGCATGCCGCCGGACATCTCGGCCGGATATTTGTCGGCGTGCCGGCCAAGGCCGATCTTCTCCAGCAATTGGCGAATGATCACGGGTCGCTCGGCGCGGGGGCACCCGCGCGCTTCGAGCGCCAGAGAGACATTGCCGGCCGCCGTGCGCCACGGCAGGAGTGCCTTTCCATAGTCCTGGAAGACGATCGCGACAGAACGGCTCGGTCCGCCAAGTACAGATCCGTCGAGTTCGACGCTGCCGGAGGTCGGTCGGGCAAGTCCCGCCAGCATGCGCAGCAGTGTCGTCTTGCCGCAGCCGGAAGGCCCGATGACGCAAATGGTTTCGCCCGGCGCGATATCGAGACTGATGCCACCGATGATCTGCAGCGAGCCATAGGAAAGCGTGACGTCGCGAATGCGAATTCGCGCTTCCCCGGATGTCGGAGTGGAGTTGCCCTCGCCATGCCGCGGGCGGGTGGAAAGCTGCGTCACAACCACGTCATGCTCCTTTCACGAGAGCCGCATGCGGCCCACCGCCCACGCCCTTCTGAAAGCCGTAAGCATTCATTTTAGCGAAATAGGGCATGCTCGGATGAGCTTCGAAACGCACGTGGCAGTCTATAACCGCCGGCAGACCGGAGGCGATGGCACGTTCCAGTGCAGGCCCGATCTCATCTACAGTCGTTACGCGCTCCCCATGGCAACCGAAGCCGCGCGCCACGTCGGCATAATCGACGCCGTCGAGATCCGTGCCGAACGAGAAATCGTACGTCTTCCGCTGCCCCATCTTGATGACGCCCCAGGAGGCGTTGTTGTGGATGATGTTGATGATCGGCAGTCCATAGCGCCGGGCCGTATCGAGCTCGGAAAGCGTGAAGCCGAAGGCTCCGTCGCCGCAGATGTTGAAGACCGGCCGCTCTGGATGGAGGAGCTTCAGCGCCACGGCGTAAGGGGTGCCGAAGCCAAGCTGGCACATGCCCGGTTCGTGGAAGCGGGTTCGCTCTACAGTCGCCGGCGTGAGGTCGTTGCTCCAGAAGGACGTGTGGCCGCCATCGTAAGCGATCAGCGAATCCGCCGGCAGGAGCTTTCCAAGTGCCGCTCCAAGGCGGGCCGGATGCATGATCGTTCCGTCGTCCTCGTTCATGCGGTCGAGCTTGCCGCGATAGCTGGCATAGACGTCGCGCAACCGCGCGAGCCATTTGGACCGGTCGGGTGCGGCGCGGCCCTTGAGTGCCGCAAGAAGATCGGCCAGCGCGCTGCTTGCATCAGCCCAGATGCCAAGCGCATGGGGAGTGTTCGCGCCGAGACTCATTGGATCGATATTGATGTTGACGAGCTGGGCACCACTCTTTGCAAGCGCGCCGCCATCGTCCCACAGCCACGAGGAGAAGCGGCAGCCGACTGCCAGAATGACGTCCGCCTCCGCCAATGCAACCGGAACGGCGTCGCCTCCGATGATGCCGCCGTGGCCGATGAAGAAGGGCGAATCCGACGGAACCGTTCCGATACCCATCTGGGTGGCAAGTGCCGGAGCCTTCATCACGCCGAGGAGTTCGCGGAAAAGGTTGCCGCCGTTCGCAGAGACGACGCCGCCGCCCGCCACCAGCACCGGACGTTTTGCTTCAGTCAGCATCTCCGCCGCCCGGGCGATCTGAGCGGCGGAAGCTCTCGGGCCAACGACCGCGCGATAAGCCTCCGGCGGAAGAGAGAGCGCTTCCTCCTCGAAGTCGAATTTGGTGGTGAAAATCTCCTGGGGCACATCGAGATGAACTGGCCCGCGTCGCCCCGTCAGTGCCTGCCGGAAGGCGTCGCGGACGAGATCCGGCAAACGGCGTCCATCATGCACCACAGCACTCCACTTGGTGAGCGGCTTCAGCAGTGCGTGCGTATCAAGGTCCATGAACATCCCGCGGTTGGGGTAGGATGCCGCATGATGGTTGTTGGAAGTGATCAGCAGAAGCGGCAGGTTATTGTTGAAAGCCGTGCCGAGACCACCGATCAGATTGGAAGACCCAGGCCCCATTTCGCCGAGCGCCACGCAGATCCGTCCGCTGGCCGCCGCGATGGCGGCCCCCATCAAAGGTCCGCATGCCTCATGACGAACGCCGAGGTAGCGGATCGACGGTTCGCGCGAGATCGCGTGAAGAAGCGGGTTCAATTTCCCGCCGGCAATGCCGAAAACGAATGGAACGGCTTCCGGAACGAGCAAACGGGTCAGCGCTTCCGCGCCGGTCATCTGGACCATGATATCACCTGTAAAACTGGGAGCATGACCGGGGAGCCTTGATGCACCCCGGCCGTTTCGGCTTAGGGCACGATCAGCCCGGCAGTGTCGATATTGCCGGTCAAGAGGCCGTCATCGCGCATTGCCTTATCAAAGAAGTCGAGACCCTGCTTGGTCGGCACCGTCTTGCACTCGGGCAATTCGAACGTGTTGAGCACCTCGACAGGTAGCTTGGTGTACTTCGAGAGTATCTCGCGGGTTTTGTCGGGGTTGGCCTTCACGAACGCAGCCCCTTCGGCAAGGCTCGCCTGAAAAGCCTTGATTGCGTTCGGATTTGACCTTGCCCATTCCCGGGTTGTCGCAAACGTCGTGTATGGCAGGTTTTCAGGAAGCTCTGACATGTAGTGAAATGCGACCTTGCCGTTCGACTGGCTGACCGCACGCCCGAGCGAAGGTTCGCCGGCGATGATCGCATCGATCGTACCACCCTTCAACACGTCCGCGGTGTTGGGGATAGGAACTTCGATGAAGGTCAGCTTCGTCTCCGGGATATTCTTGAGTTTGAGCCACTGCTTGAACAGGACGTCGATCGTACCATTGGTACCTGGAGCACCAATTTTCTTTCCCATAAGGTCTTCTGGCTTCGATATATCGACGCCACCGCGAACTGCGAGCCCCATATTTTTTGCCGTGCGTGCGGATGTGACGCCACAAGTGCCAACGACGACAAGATCCATTCCCGTATCGATCGCCTGCAGCAGAACTGTCGGCGAGATCGCGGCAATCTGATGCGATCCTGAAACTAATCCGGCAACCATTGCCTGGTTCGAGGTGCTCGGCAATAATTCGACGTTGAGACCCTTCTTGTCGAAGACGCCTAGCTCTTTCGCAACGAACACCGCTTCGACCTCGGCAATCGGCGGCGATCCAAAGGTTATGGTGGTTTCGGCCAGTGCTGGTGCCGCACTTGCGGCAACAATGCTGGCTATGAGAATTGCGCGCTTGAGCATAAATAACCTCCTCCTCGAATGCGGGGCTCCTCAACCCATCGCGACTATTCCAATTGTGCGGCTTTACATCAATAGACAGAACGGCAGTTCAGCTATAACTTTAAAGGCATATCTGCGAGGCAATGGGAGGCAAGGCGATGAACCTTCGAAAATGGGAATATTTCCTGAAAGCGGCAGAGTTCGGCAACCTGTCACGCGTCGCCGAAAAGCTCGACATCTCGCAGCCGGCTCTCAGTCGACAGATTGCCGCTCTGGAACAGGAAATAGGCGCTTCTCTTTTTCATCGCACCGGCCGCGGCCTGACGCTGACGCCGGCTGGCGAGGTGTTCCGTGCGAGAGCGGAAGCCATACTGGAAGAAATTTCACGGGTGCCGGCTGAGGTGATGCATGCGGCCAATACACCATCAGGAAGGCTTGCCTTTGGCGCACCTCCCTTCATGGGGCGCGTACTGACCGGCGAATTGGTAGCGAGCTTCGTCGAGACCTATCCGCATGTGCGCCTTCGTGTCCGTGGCGCGCACTCTTTCCAGCTTCGTGAAGCAATCTTCTTTCGCGACATCGATATCGGCATTCTGGCCGCACCGCTTACGGAACCGGATCTGCACACGGAACCGCTGCTCCAGGAACAGCTGTACCTCGTCGGGCCTGCCGGCAGCGGCCTGTCACCGGACCAACCCATCACGCTCGAAATGGTGGCAGACCGCCCACTGATACTCACGCCCCGCCCCGACGGTCTGCGAACACTCATCGAGACCGAATTCGCCCGCATCGGCCGTCGTGCAAGGGTCGCTGTGGAAACCGAATATGCCCCGATGGACGATCTTATTCGCCGCAATGTGGGCTTCGCCATCATGCCATTCTGCGGAATGGTCAATTCGCCGCTGACGCAGCTCGCCTGGGCACCAATAGAAAGCCTGTCAGTCACTTGGCTCATCGCATTGCTGGAAAACTCGGAGCGGACGCTGGCGGCTAAACGTTTCATAGAAATGCTGCTGACCTCGACGAAGGAAAATATCGGGTCAGGCCGCTGGGAAGCGAACTATCTGGGCAGGTAATGCGCGCGGCAGGAAGAAGGTGGCATAATCGCCGAGGCTCCACTTAAAGGGCCGTTTATGGTGCCCTGATGCTCCGCCAGTGAAGTCGGGGAGCATAAGCTTTTGTGGGGCAGTGCGGTTTTTGCTCTTGCAACCGGTCCAATTTGAAATGCGAAAAAGATCAACTTGTAGGATGACAACATAGGCGCCCCACAAAAGCTTATGCTCTCCAATATCGTCAGGTCCGTGCCCGCGATCGATCAACCTCATGAGGAACCAACATGAACATGGACGACATTTGCCGGGGGCCACTTTCGGAGGCGGCTGCGCTTATCAAAAATCGAGATATATCTCCCGTCGAACTGACCGAAGCGATGATCGCCCGGATCGAGGTCGTCGAGCCGCATGTCGGCGCTTTCGCGCATCTTGCGCTCGACCAAGCGCTGGACGCGGCCGGCGAGGCGGAGGCCCAGATCATGGCCGGAACCTACCGGGGACCGCTCCATGGCATGCCACTAGGCGTTAAAGACATCCTCGACACAGCCGATATGCCTACGGCATGTGGGTTTCCAGCTTGGGTGGACCGACAGCCAGCGAGGGACGCCACAATTGTTTCGCGGCTGAGAGAGGGGGCGCGGTCTTTCTCGGTAAACACGTTACAACGGAATTCGCCTGGATCGGCTACAATCCTCCCAACGTTCCGCCGCGCAATCCTTGGAACGCCGGTCGGTGGGCAGGGGCATCATCCAGTGGTTCGGCGGTCGCGGTCGCGTCCTCGTTAAGTTTCGGCTCGATTGGCACGGACACGGGGGGCTCGATCCGTTTTCCCTGCGCGCTCAACGGTGTTGTAGGCCTGAAGCCGACATTTGGTCGGCTCAGCAGCTTCGGCATTCATCCCTTGAGCGATAGTCTCGACCATCCAGGGCCGATCGCTCGGACCGTGAGGGATGTGGCGCACATCTACGAGGCCATCGCAGGCCATGACGCCGCCGACCCATTCAGCGTTGCTGCGCCCGTGGGAGAGATATTGGGAGATATCGAACGGCCGTTGAATGGTCTGCGCATTGGCCTTGGCGGAGACTATATCGATGCCTATGCCTCGCCCGATGTAGCTAGGGCGACACGACGAGCCGCCGCAAAGCTTGTGGCTGCTGGCGCTCACGTCATCCCGGTCGATCTTCAAGCCATTCTCGAGGTCTGTCAGTATTTCCCAACCTTGGCAGGATTAGAAGCACTGGAGCATCAGAAGGACCGGTATCCTGCACGATCCCAGATGTTCGGAAAGAACTACCGCGAAATCCTTGAGCTTGGCGCTGCAGCTACTCCAGAGCTCCTTGTCAAAATCGGTGCTGCGCGCAGGCGGGTAACGTCGGCGCTCGATAGCATCTTCGCGCAGGTGGATTACCTCCTTCTCCCTGGCGTCGGATCGGCCGCGCCATCGATCGAAGACGTAACGTCCGAACCGGATTTTCCTGAAGAGGCCCTCACGGCAACGGTCGCTTTCACGACACCTTTCAACTTTTCGGGCCATCCAACTCTGTCGCTTCCCAGTGGGCTCGACGCGGACGGACTTCCCCTTGGAGTTCAACTCGTCGGCAAGCCGTTCGACGAGGCGGGTCTTTTCAGCGTGGGACTTGCCTTGGAAAAGGCGCTCGAGTTCTCGATACCAGCGAGTCTGGCAGCGGAAGGAAAGGGGCTTCTCGTCGGCATCGAGTGACATTCAAGGCTTCCAAATTTCGTGGCGTTATGTTCAGCGGGAACCAGAAACGGGTAACTTGACTACCCTGCCATGGCTATCGACCGCTGCATTCAGTGGCCACCTGAAGGCGTTAAGCTTGTAGCTGGCGGCCGATTCGATCCCGGACCCGCCGTGTGATGCTGTCGCGGTGCAGTTCTCACTTCACTATGGTGCGGAAAGGGTCGGCTTCCGCTCCGTCACAATACCGGCTGTAGCGGTAGCCGTCGGGATAGCGGCTTCTGTACTCGTCCCAGAGACCTTGCAGCGTCACGTGCTTGCGTTTGAGCTCACGGTGGACCTGCGACCAGTCAGGCTCCGGTGCGCGACGATGACCCTTCTTTGTCCCAGCCTCCCCGTTTGAGCGACGCTTCCAGGTCGGCATCGCTCACGTCATCATCTAACGGCCACGAAAGTCCCGCAGCATCGACGCACTGGTGAGGCCTTCCGGAGGAGGAAGTGTCGAGGACATGCGCAGAGCGCATGACCGGCTTATGCTGATCGATCTAGCGAAAGTGAAAGGCGCTGGCACGACCAAACGAAGTCCAGCCCAGACGAGCATGCAAATCCTGAGCGGCGATAGTCGAGTTTACGTCCCATGGACGGAGTGGTGCTCGTGTGCGGTCGACTGATTGCCTCAACGATGGCGACTAGCTGGATATAAAACGCAGTCTGGATCACGGTTCCCAATTTGGGAATACTCTTTGTCCACAGGGCCTGAGTAACGAATTGTTGTCCGTTCAATTTACGCCTTTAACATACAACGCCACGGTCTAGCCTCGATTGCCGCGAATTTCAGAGCGGTGAACTTGGAGACAACATTGCTAAATCGCAGGGCTTTTTTGATTGCTTCAGGATCGGTAGTTGCGTTGCCGTTTTCGGCGCTGTCGGCTGCAGATGATACCATACCTGTCTGGCCGAAAGGCACGCTGGATGGAAGTGGCCCCAGCGGACCTGTCCGGACGAACGAAAAAGGCGCAGTGGCCAACATCGCTGAGCCCAGTATGCAGGTTTTTCGTGCAGCTCGCCCGAACGGATCGGCCATGCTCGTCGCGGGCGGGGGCGGATACAAACGCATCGAAATGAAGTCCGAAGCCTATCCGGCGGCGGAGTGGCTGAACAGTCGCGGTATAACGGCGTTCGTACTCTCTTACCGCTTACCTGGCGAGGGATGGAACGACGGTGCTATGGCACCATTACAGGATGCGCAAAGGGCCTTGCGTATGATCCGCGCTGGCGCAGATCGTTTCGAAATCAAACAAGATCGCGTTGGCGTCTTGGGGTTCTCCGCCGGCGGCCACCTCTTAGGATTAGCCGCAACCCGCTCTGCATTTGCCTCGTATCGGCCAGTAGATACCGCTGATGACCACAGCGCGAGGCCGAACATCGCAGCGCTGATCTATCCGGTGATTACCGTCCAGAAGCCTTATGATACAACATCCACTGCACACGAGCTTGTCGGGCACCATGCATCATCGGCCGAAGCTGCGGAGTGGTCCGTTGAAACCCATGTTCGGGGTAAGTGCCCTCCCGTTTTCCTCGTACAAGCAGAGGATGACCCCATCTCTGACCCCCACAACACGCTTTTAATGGAAGCAGCTTGCAGAAGCGCAGGCGTGCCTGTCGAATTACATAGGCTGTCGAGCGGTGGCCATGGATTTGGAATGGGCCGACCGGGCACCCCGACGATTTCCTGGCCGGAATGGTACGAAGCCTGGCTGCGCACGCAGCGGTTTGTGTGAGGCAAGTCGGAATGCAAAGCCCTGCCAAACTGTCTTCTGAGCATATTCGACATTCAGTGAAAATTCGGCGGGAGACGCCGCTGCAGAATAACGCTAGTTTCGGAGCGAGCACTCGAGCGGCACCGTAGATTTGATCGACATGACCGTGGCTCGGCAAGTGACTTTCCTGATCCGACTCTGACTTGCGAAAAATGCGCCGGGATATTCACGCGACGGTTCACCGGATAATTTCTGTCGGGATCGTAGTTGTTCCCACAGCTTTTGTCGCCATACTGATCAGCGTCTCCTTGGGCGCGCACCCGGCAACGGGGGCTGCCGGCATTGTGGGCGCCGCTGTCAAACGCGGAGTTGGTTGCGCGATATCTGAGAAACGCCGCACGTAAGAGCTAGAAAGGCATGGCGCCTATCTCCCCGTAGCCCGAATAATTGAGACGATACTACCACCCAGATCCGACGCGGTATTGATCAAGATGGTTCTCCGCAACGCAGTCTTTTCGTACGATCTCAAGAATCGGTAGCGGGCTGCAAGATGTGCGCCCGGAACAGTCGCTTCAATTCATCGCTTTCTCGCCTACGAATCGACTCGATCATTTCATAATGCTCACGCGACGAAAGGCGCGCGCGCGCCATATCCGGCCATTGCGACATGGGAGAGGCGGGAACGTAACCGCGCAGGTCGACGACGAGCTTGATCAATTCGCGATTTGCACAGAGATTCGCGAGAGCTACGTGGAACTCTTGGTTCGTTTTATACCGGTCCGGAACGCTACCGTTTTCGACGGCATAATCGAATCGTTCGGCAAGCTCGTTTAGCTCAGCGAGTCTCTCGTCACTGGCATTCGCCACGATGCTATCGGCCATCGAGGTTTCAAGGGTTACTCGGATCTCCCTAAGTTCCTGCTGGCGCCGTTCGTCGGGCGCCGGAACATAAAAACCCCGCTCCGGGATCTGCTCGACAAGACGGCGCTGTAGCAGGATCTCCAGCGCGCGGCGCACATCGGCGCGAGACGCCTGATAGCGTCTTTCGACATCAACCTGTTTCAACCAGGTGCCGGCATTCAAGGCGCCGGAACGGATATCCCTCGCGATGATCTCCGCCACCTCGTCGGAGCGGCGCACCTTGGTAATCTCCACTCTTGTCAGCTCCCAATTTGCTGCGAACGGTTCGGTTCTTACCAACTAAACGACGGGCGATGAAGATTCCATCTTGCCAGATTTTACTTTTGGATGCAATTTTGGATCTAAAATTCGGCTTAAAGAAAAACTGGGACGACATGCAGCCAATATCAAACGCCCCGCTGGCTCCCTCCATGCGTCAGACTTCTGATCTATCAGTCTATGAGCGCGGGGCGACCACCGTCCTCGCCTTGTCGAGCGACCCACGTTTCAGCTACTGTCTGTATGTTCCTGAGTGCGGTGATGTCGGCGAGCGCTCGTTGCTCTGCGTCGTCCATGGCAGCTATCGGGATTTCACCCTCCATCGCGACCAGTTCAGGGACTTCGCCGAAGCCCACCACTGCCTGATCCTCGCACCTTTATTCCCCGGCAATGTGCTGGGCGATGGCAACCTCGACGGCTTCAAATACATGACCGAGGGCGACATTCGCTATGATCGCATCCTCGAGGATATGGTCGCCCAGGTGTCCGATCGATACGGCATCGACGGCACCCGTTTTGGGTTGGTCGGCTTTTCCGGCGGAGCGCACTTCGCGCACCGCTTCCTATTGCTGCGTCCCGAACGGCTGTGGGGCGTATCGGTTGGAGCGCCCGGTTCAGTTACCCTTCTCGACCGTCAACGTGACTGGTGGCCGGGCATCCGGGATATCGAGCAGAAGTTCGGTGTCACCATGGACTCGCCGCGCCTCATGGAAGTGCCGGTTCAGCTTATCGTCGGCGATGCCGATCTCGATACGGATGAGATCGTCCACCACCCAGGCGGTCGCTACTGGGCCGAGGGAGCCAACGACGCCGGAACGACACGGCCGGAGCGCCTGCGCACCTTGGAGCGATCTCTTCTCGATGCCGGCGTATCCGTGACATTCAGTTTGCTGCCAGGCGTGGGGCATGAAGCGGAACCGGTTTTCGCGGCCGCGCAGCCGTTCCTGGCGAACGGCCTTGCCAATCACCGTAACCGCAAGGCGTCCAACAGCGGTTCATGACACTCAAAAAGGGGAACTTCTGACATGCTTTTGAGAACACGAGAATTCGGCCCTCTCCTCATCCTCCTGCCGGCCCTGCTTGCCGCGGGTTCTGCTCTAGCCACGGAAGCGAAAGTCGCTCTGACAGCCGACATCCTGAGCACGAATCCCGGCGTCAATCGCGACGACAACACGGATGGCGTGATGCTGAATATCGTCGAAGGGTTGGTTGGCTATGGCGAGGGCGGCACGGTCAAGCCGCTGCTGGCGAAGTCGATCGATATCTCGGAAGATGGATTGGACTATACGTTCAAGCTAAGGGAGGGTGTGACTTTTCAGAATGGCAATTCCTTCTCTTCCGCGGATGTTCTGTGGAATTGGAAACGGTACACGGATCCGGCGACGAAGTGGCGCTGCCTTCCCGATGTCGACGGCACCAACGGCCTTAAGGTCACTTCCGTCGAAGCACCGGACGCGCAAACTGTCGTTATGCATATCGACAAACCGAACGCCCTGTTCCTCGACACCTTGGCACGTACGGATTGTGGCGGAACCGGCATTCTGAGCAGCGCCTCGCTGAATGCGGATGGGAGCTGGAACAAGCCGATTGGAACGGGACCTTATGAGCTGGTGGATTGGAAAAAAGGGCAATCCGTCAGTCTCAAAAAATTCGACGGCTATAAGTCGCCGGATGGGACCGGCTTCGACGGCTATGTCGGCGACAAGACAGCGCACGTCGACGACGTGACCTTTGTCGTGGTGCCGGATGCCTCGACGGTGAAGGCCGCCCTGCTGTCAGGTGACGTCGATGTCGCCCAGGCCTTGACATCCGATGTCGCGGAGCTGAAGGCCGCAAAAGGCATCGCCGTGCTGACCCCGAGCGATGCATCGAAGCATGCAATTCTTTTCCAGACCAATGACCCTCTCTTCAAGGACGTCAAATTCCGGCAGGCGATTGCCGCCGCTCTAGATCTCAAACAGTTGGTTGGCTTTGCTTCGGATGGACTTTCAGAACCGAGCAACTCTGCGGTCTTCGGCGCGTCACCCTACAATGACGACATACAGAAGAAGACGTTTCAGTACGATCCCCAAAAGGCGAAGGAATTGCTGGCGCAGAGCAGCTACAAGGGTCAGACGATCAAGCTGATCGCCAACAAGCGCGCGCCGATGCCAAGCTCGCAGGTGGCGCTGGTTGCCCAATCCATGCTCCAGGCGATCGGTATCAAGGTTGATATCGAAATCCTCGAATGGGCGACCCAGCTCGAGAAGTACAATTCCGGCGACTATCAGATGATGTCCTTCTCCTACTCGTCCCGCCTCGATCCCGCGCTGAGCTTCGACCAGTTCGCAGGCGACAAGACGAAGCAACCCCGTAAGGTCTGGGACAATCCGGCAGCGCTCGCCTTGATCGACAAGGCGAAGACCGTCACTGATCCAGCCGAACGCAAGCAGATCTTCGACCAGCTTCACGAGATGATGCTTGCGGACGCCCCCTTGATTATCCTCTACAACGGTCTGACGGCATGGGCGCATCGTGATCGCGTGCAGAACTTCAAGCCATGGGAAGGCAAGCCGCGGCTCTGGGGCATGACGGTCACACAGTGAGATCGGTCGGGTAGCCGGAGAAGTCATGTTTCGCTATTTCCTGAAGCGGCTCCTGTGGTCGGTGCCGACGGTGCTGCTGGTCGCGGTCAGTGTCTTTGCGCTGATCCGTCTGATCCCAGGCGACCCCGCCCTTCTTATCCTTGGCGACCGCGCGACGCCGGCGACGCTGGGTGCCTTGCGAGAACAGCTTGGCCTCGATCAGAGCCTGCCGATTCAGTTTGGCTTCTGGCTGAAGAATGCCTTGCAGGGTGACCTCGGCCATTCGATCCTGACCGGCGACGCCGTCCTACCGTTGATCGTCGGTCGTTTTCTGATCAGCTTCGAGATCATCCTGCCAGCGGTTGCGCTTGCTGGGCTGGTGGCAGTGCCGCTCGGCACGATAGCTGCTTGGCGGCAGAACAGCGTCATCGATATCGTTACTGTCGCGGGCGCAACCCTACTATTGTCAATTCCGACATTCTGGATGGGTCTACTTCTTCTGCTCCTGTTCGGCATGCGGCTCGGATGGTTTCCAGTCGTCGGCTATGTCTCCATCTCCGATAACTGGATTGCCGGGCTGGTCTATCTGGTGATGCCGATCTCAACGCTGGTCATCCACGAAATCGGCGGCATCGTCCGTATGGCGCGGGCTTCGACGCTCGAGATCCTGCGCCTCGATTATGTCACACACGCACGGGCCAAAGGCCTATCAGAAGCACAGGTTCTTTTGCACCATGTCTTCCGCAACGCCTTCGGTCCGGTCTGGACCTTGCTCGGGCTGATCCTCGGCAACCTGCTCGGCGGCATCGCCATCGTCGAGACGATCTTCACGATCCCAGGCCTCGGCCGCTTGCTGGTCGATGCGATCTTCGCACGGGACTATCCCGTCATCCAAGGCTGCCTGTTGTGCATTTCCCTGTTCTACGTCGCCGTCAATCTTCTGATCGACTTCGTCTATCCTCTTTTCGATCCAAGGGTGGCGGTATCATGAAGCTACGTTTCAATCTGTTGGCCGGCGGCTCTGTGATGCTCATCGTGGCGGTTGCGGCATTAACCGCGCTCGTCTGGACGCCGCATGACCCGCTCGCTCTCGGATTTGCGACACGGCTGAAGGAGCCGGGAGGCGATTTTCTGCTCGGAACGGACGAGTTCGGCCGCGATCTCTTGAGCCGACTGATGGCGGGGGCCGGCCCCTCCCTCGGCATCAGCCTGCTGGCAGTGTTGACCGCACTGGTGATCGGCACGACGCTCGGCGTCGTGAGCGGCTACTGGAAAGGGTGGCCTGACCGGTTGCTGATGATGCTCAACGATGCACTCATGGCCTTTCCCGGCATTCTGCTGGCGCTCGGCCTTCTTGCCATTTTAGGCGCCAATGTTCGGGGCATCGTGCTTGCTCTCGGCATGGCCTTCACGCCTGCCGTCACCCGCATTGTGCGGGGAACGGTCATCTCGGTTCGCGAGAAGGAATTCGTCGACGCCTCACGCATCATGGGAAATTCGGAAATGTATACCTTGGCGCGGCACATCCTTCCAAATTGCCTCGCTCCGCTTATCGTTCTGACGACATCCATGTTGGGCTGGGCGTTGCTCGCCGAAAGCGCGTTGAGCTTTCTGGGGCTCGGTCTGGCGCCGCCTGCGCCGACATGGGGCAATATGCTTTCCGCCAGCCGGGCGTTTCTGTCGCAAGCGCCATGGCTTGGAATTTTTCCGGGGCTAGCGATCTCGCTCACCCTGCTTGCCATGAATCTATTGGGTGATGGCCTGCGCGATATTCTCGATCCCCGTATGAGAGGAATTTGATGGCTACTCTCCTGGAGATCGACGGCTTGACGATCGCGACACGAGACTCCACTGCCGTTCTTGTGAAGTCCTGCACTCTTTCGATCAACCATGGTGAAGTCGTCGGCATCGTCGGCGAGTCCGGATCGGGCAAGACGATGATTGCAAAATCGATCCTCGGCCTCCTGCCGCCTGGTGTGGTACAGACCGCCGGCAATGTCACCCTGGACGGCAAGGATATGGCGCGCCTGTCGCCACGGGAACTTCGGTCGGTGCGGGGCGCTACGGTCGGCATGATCTTCCAGGAGCCTATGACGTCGCTAAATCCATCGATGACGATCGGGCGCCAGTTAGATGAGGGATTGCGCCTGCACCGCCGGTATTCGCGCGCCGAGCGGCGAGCGAGTATCATCAATATGCTAAAGAGGGTCGGCATAAGCGAGCCCGAGACGGCGCTCGATCGCCACCCGCACCAGTTCTCCGGCGGCATGCGCCAAAGGATAATGATTGCCTCGGTAATGCTGCTGGAGCCAGCGCTTTTGATTGCCGACGAGCCGACAACGGCTCTGGATGCGCTGATCCAGAAGGATGTCCTCGAACTGATGATCGGGCTCGCCCGCGAGAAGAATACGGCGATCCTGCTGGTCAGCCACGACCTTACGATGATCTCGCGTTATGCCGAGCGCACGGTCGTCATGGCACAGGGCGAGATCGTCGAAGCTGGACCGACGGCCGATGTGATGGCGCGTCCGACCCATTCTTATACGCGCAAGTTGCTGGCGCCAGTTCCAGGTCGAGGCCCTGTGCGGCGCATCGACGGTCAGGTACCGGTGATGGAGATCCGAGACCTGGCAGTCGATTACCGCGGCTCCGGTAGGTTCTCGTGGAAGCCGGCTTCCAAGCGAGCGGTTGAGAGCATCGAGATCAGCGTTTATCCCGGAGAGGTGGTTGCGATCGTCGGAGAGTCGGGTTCGGGAAAGACGACGGTCGGCAGGACGGCCGTAGGCCTTCTCCAACCGTCGGCCGGAAGCCTGTTGTTCGAGGGCGAGCCCATCAGGCGCGACAGCAAGAATTACAGCACCTATCGCCGCAACTGCCAGATGGTGTTTCAGGATCCCTATTCTTCGCTCGATCCGCGAATGACGATCGCTTCGATCGTCGCTGAGCCGCTACGAATGGCAGGGATTTTGAGTTCCGAAGACAAGCGGAAACGTGTGCTGGCGATGCTGGGCGAGGTTGGTTTGGCGCCCGAATTTTCCGAGCGTTTTCCCCACCAGCTCTCCGGTGGCCAGCGGCAGCGCGTTGCGATCGCAAGGGCGTTGATCGGCAATCCGAAGTTCGTCGTCGCCGACGAGCCAGTCTCTGCGCTCGACGTGACTGTCCGTGCGCAGGTGCTCGATTTGTTCAACCGGCTTCAGCAGCAACATCGATTCTCATGCCTCTTCATCAGCCACGATCTCGATGTTGTCGAAGCGGTCGCTGACCGCGTTGTTGTGATGCGCGCCGGGAAAATTGTCGAAAGCGGAAAGAGGGATGCGGTATTTGACAACCCGCAGCATGAGTATACGCGGAGGCTCCTGGCAGCCCGCTGATGGGCAATTGCAAAGGGAAAAGTATATGCGATGGCGCAAAATATGCATTAAGAGCACTTCTTGCGCCGAGCGCTTTCTACCGGCGCAATCAGATTCGATAAGGGGTTGGTTTGTCGCCTTGAACCGTATCGAACCACCGACCGTGGTGTGAGCCAGAAGACAGCCATTTTGAGCCAAGCTTAGCCGAAGCTCTGCTACGGATGCCATGCAGGCACCTTTTCTCGCGCAGCTTAAATCGTCAGATTTCCGATCATCCGTACCCGAACCCGAAGCGGATTGCCTGGAACATAGGAGAGTGGCGTATCCTCCGCATCGAGGGTCTCCAGCGACGCCTCGTCGGCGCCGGCGTTGATGGCGCGCTGGCGCGCGAGTTCGGTGGCGCTGCGGATGGCCTCCGCGCGGTCGACGTCGTGGAACACCCGGTCGATCTCGCCGCTCACCTGCGCCATGGCGGCGCCGATAGCATTGGCGACACCGGCGTTCTCAACCTTGACGACGCGGGAGACCCCCGGCAAGTGATCGGGCACAAGGGCGGCCCCTCCGCCGACGGCCACCACAGGCATGTCGGCAGCGCTGGTCTTCATCCTGTCGACGAGATCGGCGAGCTGCTTCTCGATCCAGCCCTCGACATGATCTGCGAGCGAGGGAGCAAGATCGGCCACGCAACCGGCATCGCCGAAATCCATGCGCCCGCGATGGACGGCGACATCGGTCAGCGTCAGCGTGTTGCCGCCGGCGACCCTCGCCATCTGCGAGATGCGATAGCCGACACTCGCCGGTCCTATGACATTCTTGTCCTGATCGACGATCGTCCCGCCGCCGAGCGCGATGGCAACGACATCGGGCATGCGGAAGAACGTCGAGACACCGCCGACATCGACCTTGGAATTGGCTTCGCGCGGGAAACCGCCGACGAGGCAACCGGCATCGGTCGTCGTGCCGCCGACATCGAGGACGATGGCCTCGTCGAGGCCCGAAAGCATCCGGGCGCCGCGCATGCTATTGGTCGGTCCCGAAGCGAAGCAGAGAACGGGAAACTGCGCGGCGTGGGCGGCCTGCATCACGGTGCCGTCGTTCTGCGTCAAGTAGAGGGGGGCATCGACGCCACTCTCGGCGATCGCCGTCTCGAAGGCGGTCACGGTATATCGTGCGATATGATGCAGCGCGCTGTTGAGAATGGTCGCATTCTCACGCTCAATCAGGCCGATACGGCCGAGTTGGCTGGAGAGGGTTACTGAGAGATCCGGGGCGATCTCGGCGAGGATGGCCGCCGCCTCGTCCTCGCACTCCGATGTCAGCGGCGAGAACACGCCGGTTATCGCCGCCGCGGTGACGCCGGCGTCGCGAATTTCCCTGGCGATCTCCACCATGCGGGCACGGTCGAAGGGCACGATCGGTCGACCGTCGAATTCATTGCCGCCCTCAATGAGGAAGACGGGGCCCTCGACGCAGGAGCGCAGATCGGCCGGCCAGGCCTGCATCGGCATAATGCTGTGGGCGGCCGGAAGCCCGATGCGGATGACGGCGACCTTGGAAAGCCCGCGCCGTTCTACGACCGCATTGGTAAAGTGCGTCGTGCCGATCATGATCGCCCGGATGCCTTCGGCATAGACCGGGTTGCCGCCATCGAGGATGTGCGCCATGGCATTGCGGATGCCTGTCGTCACATCGGTCGTGGTGGCGGTCTTGACGGAGCGGAGGATTTCGTTGCCGTTGAGCAGCACGGCATCCGTGTTGGTGCCGCCGACGTCGATGCCGATGCGTTTCATGCCGGGATCTCCGCGAAGGACTGATAATCGAAATCAAAACCGAAGGCGCGCGGCCCCACCTTGGCGAGACCCTGGGCGCTCGTCATGATCGGGTCGGCCGGCAGGGCGATGACGGCAACACGCTGGCCGTAGCGCAGTACTTCGGTGCCGATCGCCTCGGCGGTTTCCTCGTCCAGCACGGTGATCAGGTCCGGCACGCAGGCAACCCGCACACCGTCCAGCCAGGCGATCGAGAATTCGTTCTGGAAATCGATCTCCACCGTCCGGCCCTCGAACACGCCCTTGCCGAGCACGGTGGCGCGGCCACGCACGAAGCCATCGGTGGTGCGGCGGGCCACATCCTGAATCTTGCCAGAAAACAGCAGAGCACCCTTTTCCACCGCAAGAACGGCGGTGACGGGGTCGCTGCCGCTTTCGCGTGCCTCGATCACCGCATTGCCGATCGCCAGCGCGCGACCAACGGAATTGAGGATGGCGTGGTCCTTGATCTCCCGTCCCGTGCGCGGCGCGGCGCAGGTGCCGGCGATGGAGCCCAGCTCGACGACAGCCTTGCGGCCGATGCGCTCGACGCGCTCGGCGTTCTCGGCAGTGGGGATCAGCACGGCGTTGTTCCGGATATCGGCGATGGCGAAGGGCGCGACGGACAGTCCGCGGATCGCGAAGCTGGCCATCTGCGCTTCCGGAAAGGCGCGGCCCATCGTGTCGGCATCAACCACCGGCAGGCCCAGCTCCATGCCGACCAGCATGGCGAAGAAGGCATTTTCGCCGCCGATCTCGATCGACATGATGGCGTCGAAGGGCTTGCCGGTGTGCTCTTCCATCAGCTTGACGGCGCGCAGGATGGCGATCGGCTCGGGCAGCCGCTCCTTGGTCACGAGCGGCGCGCCCATGATGCAGACCACCGCGACGCGCGCATCGTCGGCAAGCTCCTGCGGATCGATGAGACGGATCCGCTTGCCGCGGCGATAGTCCTCTTCGGCGCACATCAGTTCCAGATGCGGATGGTTGCCGCCGCCGGTGCCGAGAACGCCTGCTCCGATCGCAAGCGCCTCCAGTTCCTCGAATTTGAGTTCACGCATTTTCTTCATCCAGTGAAATTTCTGCTCAGCGATCGACTAGCCAGGACAGCGTCTTGTCCCAGCTGAAGGTGACCATCTCGCCCCGGTTGAGGGAAGGCTTGAGCGCGGATTCGTGCGCCACCAGCGTCTTGCCGTCCGGCAGCCGGCCGACGATCTGCTGGACCGCGCCGGAAAACAACACTTCTGTCACCACCACCTCGATACCGATCCCATCGATCCCGACACCCGAGGTCGAGAGGATTTCGGGGCGAACGACGATGGACACGGCAGTGCCGACCGGCCGGTTGCCGATGATGTCGGCAGGCATTTCGGCCAGTGGCTTACCGCCAACGACCAAGGTGCCCGAAGGTCCGACATCGGCGTCGATGAGATTTGCCCCGCCGACGAAATCGGCGACGAAGCGCGTTACAGGCCGCCGGTAGAGTGCCTCCGGCGCGTCAAACTGCTCGATGCGCCCGGCGTTCATGACGGCGATGCGGTCGGAGAGCGTCAGAGCTTCTTCCTGATCGTGGGTGACGGCGATGAAGGTCAGGCCAAGCTCGCGGTGGATTTTCTTCAGCTCCGCCTGCATCTGCTTGCGCAGCTTCATGTCCAGCGCGCCGAGCGGCTCGTCGAGCAGCAGCACGGCCGGCCGCACCACAAGGGCACGCCCAAGTGCGACGCGCTGCGCCTGCCCGCCCGAAATCTCGCTGACCCGGCGCTTGCCGAAATTCTTGAGATTGATCAGCTCCAGCATCTCGTCGACGCGGCGCGCAATCTCAGGCTTGTTAACCTTGCGCATCCGCAAGCCGAAGGCGATGTTCTCGGCGACGGTTCGGTGCGGAAACAGCGCATAGTCCTGAAACACCATGGCTGTGTCGCGCTTGTAGGGCGGCAGGCCGACGACCGTTTTCCCGCCAACGCGGATATCGCCGCTGGTCGGCTCGGAAAAGCCGCTAATCATCCGCAGCAGGGTGGACTTGCCGCAGCCGCTCGGGCCGAGAATGGTGACGAACTCGCCGGCCGAAATCGTCATCGACACATCCCGAATGGCAGCGGAGTCGCCGTAAAGCTTGGTGATGCCGTCGATCTCGACACCATGGAAGGATGTATCTGTCATGCGGGCAGAACTTTGTTTATACGGCGGGTCTGTCGGATGGCCCACAGTTGGGAGACCACGCTCAGGACCAGCGTTGCGACTACGATCATCGAAGAAAGTGCATAGATCTTCGGCGAGATGACCTGGCGGAGGGATGTCCAGATCGTGATGGGGAAAGTCTGGGTGAAGCCGGCGACGAACCAAGCGATAACGAACTCGCCAAATGCATCGGTGAAAGCCAGCATCATGACCGAGATCAGCGCCGGTCGCATCAGCGGCAGGACCACCTCGCGGAATGCAACCCATTCACTGGCGCCGAGGTTCATCGCCGCCTCGATGTAGCTGCGGCGGAAGCTCAGCAGCCGCGAATAAAGGATGAGCGTCGCATAGCTCGAGGTGATTGTCGTGTGTGCCAGCACAATCGCGGGCTGACCGATCAGATCGGGGGCGGCGCGCATCAGGATGACGAGGCCGAGCCCGAGCACCAACTGGGGCAGGACGACGGGGCCGAGCACCAGGCACATGACCAGAGATTTGAAGCGAACCGGCATCCATGCGAGTACCATGGCCGACGGCATGGCAAGCAGCGTCGACAGGATTGCCGAGATGGCCGCCAACTTCATGCTCGTCAGCAGCGAGCCCACCATCCGATCGTCGCTCAGAGCTGCGGAAAACCAATCGGTCGTCAGCGCATCGAGCGGCAGGCCGGGTATCGGCTTTGCGTCGAACGCAAACAGCACGGTCACGACGATCGGCAGGTAGAGGAAGGCGTAGATCACGACGGCATAGATGCCGAGCAGGTTGCGCGAACCGAACAGCCTTCCAGCGGAGGAGCGAGCAGTCATAGCTTTTCTCCGCTGGCCTGGCGGAGCCATTTCATCGATCCTGCGAGCAGGACAAGCACGATCGCCAACAGCACAATGGCGATGGCCGCGCCGGCCGGCCAGTCGAGCCGGCGCTGGAACTGATCCTGAATGATCTGGGACATCATCATGTCCTTGCCGCCGCCGAGCAGTGCCGGGGTGACGAATTCGCCAAGACCGAAGACAAAGCAGAAGACGGCACCGACGATAAGTCCCGGCAGCGACAGCGGCAGCGTGACCTCGAAAAAGGCGCGTATGGGCGTGGCGTTTAGATCCTTCGCGGCAGCGATCCAGTTATCCTCGATGGCACTGATCGAGGCATAGAGCGGCAGGACGTAGAGCGGCAGATAGGCATAGACGAGACCGATGGCGGTCGCGAGCGGAGAATAAAGCAATGCGGTAAGAGGCTGATCGATGATCCCAAGGGACAGCAGCGCCTGATTGATAACACCATGTTCGCCAAGAAGCAGCCGCCAGGCGGCGACACGCATGACGATGCTGACCCAGAAGGGCGCGATGATGGCCACCAGCAACAGGTTCTTCATGGAGCCGGCCTTCTTCGCGATGAAATAGGCGATCGGATAGGCAAGCAGCGCGCAGGCGATGGTGACGAAGGCGGCCGTTTCGAGCGAGAGCGACAGCGCACGCCATGTCGCACCGTTACTGAAGACAGAGCGGTAATTGTCGAAGGTGAAATCCGGGACCATGCGGTGGTTCGTCGTGCGCCAGAAGCTGATGACCAGCAGCAGCAGGACGGGCACAACGAAGAAGACAAGCTGCCACAGAAGAAGCGGCGCAAGTCCGCAAGCGGCCAGCCGCCTCCGGCGGCGGGCGTTGTTCTCCGCCGCTGCGGAGGCATGATGGTGGCTGCGCGAGACATCAGCCATTATGCGAAACCATATTCTTTGCGCGGCAACGCCGGCTTTGGATAGGCGAGCTTCGAGTGGCTGAGGCCGGTGGCGACCATGGCGCGAGCGAAATGCAGCGCCACCTTGCCGGGATCGATGACCGGAACATAGGCACCGAAATACACCTCCAGCGCTTCCTCGATCATCAGCGCCATGTCGAAGCCAGTGCCGGTGCAGCCCATGACGAAGGCTTCGGAACCATGCCGCTCGACACTGTCGATGCACTGCGCGATGATGTGCGGCACATGCTCCTTGTTCAGGTCCAGCACGCTGGCATCGGCCGAAATGACTGAGGCCAGGCTGTTCGAGAGCCCGTAGTGATGAACGGTGCGGCGGATGAGGGAGAAGAACGGCTTCTCGGTGATGACGACGCTGAAACGGGTCGACAGCATGGCCGCCATGTGCAGCGCCGCCTCGCCTTCCCCCACGACGGGCATTGAGACCAGTTCCCTGGATCCCACCAGACCGGGATCGGTGAAGCAGGCGATGGTGCAGGCATCGGCGCCGTCCGCTTCGGCCTCACGCGCCAGCCGCATCACCTCTGGCGCGGCAAGCGTAGAATTGTAGCCGCATTCGATCGAGTTGGTGCCACGCTTGAGCGGCACCGCCGAGATCGTCACGCCATCGCCCGCGAACGACCGGTATTCCTTCTCGGCCTTGCCGACGAGTGCGTCGCTGTCGAGAACAGGCACGATAACGCGAATATGCATTCAGAAGTCTCCTGCAGGCCGGATCAGGCGGTCTTGAATGTCTGCCAGGCGTCGGCCCAGCCGGTATCGTCCACCGGTGCCTTGGCCATCGTGCACTGCGAGACCCATTCTTCCATCTTGTCGAGGCCGAGCGCCTTGACCTGATCGGCGGTCAGCAGGTCCTTGACCTTGGCATTGGTGACCGCGAACTTGTCGGCGCCCCATGCCATCTGCTTCATCGCCTTGGCGCTGGTCATGTAATTGATGTAGGCGAGCGCGGACGCCAAATGTTCGGTGCCGCGGACGATCTGCAGCGATTCCATCCACATGGCGCCACCCTGCTTTGGGATCACGAGATCAACATTGGCGCCGGCGAGACGTGCGGTAGTGCGGACGTTGTCGCTGGACGAGCCCCAGACCATCCATGCCTCGCGGTTGGTCAGATCGGTCTTGACCGTGCCCATATCAGCCTGCAGAGCGCGCATGTTCGGTCGGAATGCTGTCATCTTGGCGAGAACCTTCTGCAGTTCGTCGCCCGTTGCCGTCTCCGGGGTCTTCAGACCATTCCAAAGGCCGACCATCCAGAGGTAGAGCTCCGGCCAGTCGATGATCTCGACGCGACCCTTCAGCGACGGATCCCATGCAAGCTCGGCATCGGTTGCCGACTGGGCAGAAATCTTGTCGGGCCAAAACACGAAACCGTTGACTCCGAAGCGGGTCGGGATCGCGTAGACCTCGTTGTTGTACATAGTCTCCGGTCGATTGCGGAACATCGGGATTGTCTCGTCGAGCGACGACAGCTTCGCTGTATCCACCGGTAAAGTTAGGCCCGCCTCGGCGAATTTGGAGGTCCATACAGCATCGGGGTTGATCACGTCGAACTTGACGGTGCCGGCCTGCACGAGATTGAGCTGGGCGCCATTGCTTTCAGCCTCCTTTACGTTCAGCTCGACGCCGGTGAGGTCGGTGAAGCTTTTCATGAGATCGGGATCGTCGTAGCCTGCCCAGGCGAGAACGTTCAGCGGCCCAGTCAACTTCTGATCGTTTGCGAAGGCGGGTTTGGTGAAGTCCACCTGCGATGCAACCGCTGCGAACATGGCGGCGTTGGCGCCGTGACGCAGCAGATCCCGGCGGGAAAGCTGAAACGGCATGCCTGGCTTCTTGATATCGGTCGACATTCTCTTGTTCCCTTTTACCAGCAGCGGGTAGACCAACGCTGTTGCTTAGAAATTATGCACCGACAATAAACTAGGCGCTGATTACCCCCAATAGTGACTGCAGTCACCCCGGAAGCTGCGGTCGAGCTCGTCCGTCCCGAAAGGGCATGAAAATTGCTTTGGATAGCCGTGCTCGTGAGACGGTGTGTTGTATGATGGAAAGTCAGGTACTGACTGCGGGCAATTCCCTGCCCCAGGGCTTTGCGGCGACCATGTCCAAGGTTATCTCCAAGATCGGACGCCCGGATTTCTATGAGAGCATGGTAGAGCTGCTGCGCCAGATGATTCCCTGCGATTTCTGGATCGTGGCGCGATACGAAGATCGGTCGAGGCCTCTCATCGTATCGGAGAACGGCATGGGAGCCAGCGCCAAGGCAGCCTATGCCGACACGCTCTGGCAGCTCGATCCGCTGCCGCGCCGCTGGACGGAACGTTTGTTGAATGCCATCAGCCTCAACGACCTGCGCAACAGCGGCGATCTGGACAATGCCTACCGTCGGTATCTCGACAAGACGCTGCGGATAGCCGACGAGCTGGCCCTACTCTTCCCTCTCAACGACCGCAGCTTCCTTGCACTCTGCCTCGACCGTCAGAACAGCATTTTCTCCCGGGAGGAGATTGCGTTGGCACACGAGCTGCAGCAGATGCTGATCGAAATGCATCATCTGCACATGCTACGGGCAATCGATCGCCATTTGGCACTGCTGCTGCACCGGAACGATCTCGGCAAATCCGAAATCATGATCCTGAGCGACAACAACACTGTGCTCTATAAGTCCGAAACTTGGTCGCATGCCGCGACTCAGGCATTCGAGCGCGAGCCGGAACCGAGCGAGATCGGCAGCAACCGAGTGGCCGAAACGATGGGCCGCGACGGCTGGTCGCTGCTGCGCCTGACAGGCGCGTCACATGATGCCATCCTTACAGGCGCCGACATCTACGTGCTGCGCCGGAACGCCGGCGACCTCCCGGAGCGGGTGGAACAGTTCAGCCGGCTGCACAGCCTGACAGGCCGGCAGAAGCAGATCGTTCTGCTGTGCCTGCAGGGCCAGCACAATGCGTCGATCGCCGAGCGTCTTGATATTACCGTCGGAAGTGTCAAGAATCACAAGTTGAGGCTTTACGAGAAGCTGGACGTGACCACTGAAAGAGAACTCGTCTCCGCTGTTCTTGCGCATTTTTGAGCGGATGATGACCGCAGCCATCATTGTGCTGCTCCTACAGGCATGCTTGGTTGCCCCAACCCATCAGCGCCATCAGCCGGTAACGCCATGCGTCATAATATCGCTTTTCTTTCCGCCAAAGAGCTTGGCGCTGCCTATCGTTCCGGGGAATTGACGCCACTTGAGGTTTGCCGATCGGCGCTTGACAGGCTGGCAGCGCTCGACCCTCAGCTCAACGCCTTCATCGATCCGATGCGTGACAACGTCCTCGAACAGGCGCGCGTAGCGACGGAGGAACTGAAGTCAGGCATGGATAAGGGACCGCTGCACGGGATTCCTGTCGCCATCAAGGATATCATCGACGTTGCGGGTATCGCCACAGGCTACGCGACCAAAGCGGTTGCACCTCGCATCCCCGAGGAGGATGCGACCTGCGTGGCGCTGCTGCGTGAGGCGGGCGCGATCATTTTTGGCAAGACCAATCTCCTGGAATTCGCCTACGGTGTTGTCCATCCGGATTTTGGCCAGACCAACAACCCCTTCGATACGGCGCGCACCGCAGGCGGGTCGAGCGGCGGATCGGCCGCCGCCGTGGCTGCCGGTATAGTGCCGCTGGCGCTGGGAACCGATACTGGAGGCTCCGTCAGGGCGCCCGCCTCCTATTGTGGTATCGTCGGCTTCAAGCCGAGCTTCGGCGCGCTATCGCTGAAAGGCGTCTTTCCACTGTCCCGATCGCTTGACCATCTCGGCTTGCTGGCCCGCAATGTCAGCGATGCCGCGCTGGTCTTTTCGGTTCTGTCTACGGACGCCGGCGATCAGCCGGATCCGACCGCGAATACAAGTAGCCTACGACTGGGCATCGTGGACGCACAATGGAACCACCCGGCCATCCAGCCGGGTGTGCGAGAAGTTCTTGCTGAAGCCTATCGCCGGCTCGCGGCTGCCGGCGTGGAATTCCTTGCCGTGGATCTGCCCGAGCCGCAGGCGATGGCGTCGGCCCTGCTCGACATCCTGCTGCCGGAAGCAGCCATCGTTCACGAGAACATTTACAGGAGCGATCCCAAGGGCTACGCCGCCGGTACAAGACAGCAGATCCGCGCCGGTCTCAGACAGCCAGCCACGCGCTATCTCAAGGCGAAGCATCTGCAGCAGCTCTGGCATGACGAGTTAATCACGAGATCTGCCGAAGTCGACGCGATCCTAACGCCGACGATCCCCTTCATCGCGCCTGCAGCCGATCCGGCCCTTTCCGCCGATGGTGATGATGAAATTCTATTCCTTTCCCACGCAAACCTCACCGGCGCGGCTTGCATCTCCGTGCATTGCGGCTTCAGTGAGAACTTTCCAGTCGGACTCCAACTGACCGCCGCGTCCGGAAGTGACTGCCGATTGCTAGTTGTGGCCCACCTTCTTGAGCGGTGCCTACCGTTGAACCGGAGACTGTTGCCTAGCTAGCAAATCAATAGGCGTGTCATTTCGATTTTTAGCAAATGATGCGACCGCAAAATTTTGCGTAAGGTTCCAGCCGCCTTGAACGGACTCGAACCATCAGCGTGCCTCATGCTCGCTGAGCACTTGTAATTTTGGGCGTTCTTGTGGGGGCCGCAGCCGAGTAGCTTGCAAGAGCCAAATGCCAACCTTGCCTCTGCCACGTCCGGATTCCAAATGGCTGTCACTCTCTGTTATCTGGAGAACTCCCGCGAGACTTACGGCGCGGAAAGCCGCCTCGACTGATCAAACAGCCGGTTCAGAAGCCACCTCGTCCAGAAGTGAGGAAACTTGTTCTGTGGCCGTGGCGAATGAGGAACTTATGCGGAACGCCTTTGCTCGTGGATGAGGCTCACCGATTCTGACAGATCCGCTGACGCGCCCCGGCCGGGGCGCCATCACGACGACGCGATCGGAAAGATAGACACTCTCGGTGATGCTATGGGTCACCATGATCACGGTACAGCCGGTCTCTGCCCAGATCTTGAGAAGATCGTCATGCAACTTTGTGCGGGTGATTTCGTCGAGCGCGCCAAAAGGCTCATCAAGCAGAAGCACCTCTGGCTTTGTCACCAGAGCCCGGGCGATCGAGACGCGCATCTTCATGCCGCCCGACAGCTCTCTTGGATACGCATCCGCAAACCCTTCCAGCCCGACCATTGCGAGACAACGATTGACGTCGGAAGCCGCGGTGGTCTCCGAGCCGTTCAACGCCAATGGCAATGCGACGTTCTCGGTAACGGTCGCCCAGGGCATTAGGCTCGGCTCTTGAAACACGAAACCGACTGAGTTGCCAAGGTCGTCGGGTTGCTGACGCCGCGCCAGTTCGACACCACCGTTTGTCGCAGCGGCGAGTCCGGCCAGAATATAGAGAACGGTCGACTTGCCACACCCGGAAGGTCCGAGGAGGCTGACGAACTCGCCCTTGTGGATCGTGAGGTCCAGCCTGTCGATTGCCAGCGTGCCGTTCGGATATCGCTTGGTCAGCCCTCTCAGCCGAGCGGCTATAGGCGCGCTAGCGTTTGCATGCAGCTCATCTATCATCTTTCAGCTCGCTTTCATGCCAGTGGCCAAGAAGGAAGGAGGACAGCCTGGTCATGCAATACCAGAGTACGATGCCGAACGCGGCAAGCAGGAAGAGCGCGGCGAACATCCGCGGGACATCGAGCATGGTGCTACTCTGCACGATCGTCCAGGCAAGCCCGGTGGATGTTCCGCTGCCTGCTACGAATTCGGCAACCACAGCTCCGATGACGGAAAGACCGGAGGATATCCGCGCGCCAGACAGTATGAACGGCAGGGCTGCAGGAAGCTGCAGTCGGATGAGGCGTTGCCATCGGCTCGCCCGATAGAGCGTGAAGACATTCTGCAAGCCACGATCAACCGATTTTATCCCCAATACTGTCGCTGACAATACGGGGAAGAAGGCGACTAGCCACGAAAGGATCAGCAAAGCGAGCCAGACCCTCGATAGGCCGACCCAGATGATTACCAGCGGCGCGATCGCGATGACCGGCGTGACCTGAAGCGCAACGGCATAGGGCCAGACAATCCTTTCGATCGGCCGGTAAAGCGCGATCAAGATACCGAGCGCGATGCCGCTCATCATCGCGAGCATGAAGGCCGCCAAGGTTACGAGCGCCGTATTACCAAGTGCGCGCAACAGGTCGACTAAATTGGCTCTGAGCGAAAGAAAAATAACACTCGGCGCGGGCAGGACATAAGGCGGGATGCCGCGCCAACGGACCCATACTTCCCAGAGGGCAAGGAAAACCAGCCCGGCAATCATCGGCGATAGACGATCGAATAACAGCCGCGGCGAAGTCACGCTGTCGCTGGCTAGCGCAAGGGACGCGGGCACAACAGGATCGCGATCTTCCGGAAATGTCGTCAAAGCTGCGGCCTCCTTGTCGCTTGCGGCAATCTGGCCGCGATATCGAACAGGCGCCATTCTTCATGCCAGCGCGTAACGAACTGGATACCGATCGGCAGCGCGACAGACGTAAAGCCGCATGGGACTGATATGGCGGGATGACCAGTCAGGTTGAATGGATAAAGAGCTGCCGCCCAGGCGGCGTAATCCTCGCCGCTCTCCTGAACGCCGCAGCCCGGGGCCGCTTGCCCGCGCCTTCGGCCGCTTTCTGCTCAACCGCGCAGCCGTTGCCGGCGTCTGCATTGCCGTTCCGATGCTGCTGTTGATCCTGTCCTATCCGCTCTGGTGGACGTTCCAGCCGAACGACATCGATCTTCTGGCGATGAACAGCGGCCCGACGGCAAAGCACTGGTTCGGAACCGACGGCGTCGGTCGCGATGTCTTTGCGCGCGTGCTCGAAGGCGGCCGGATTTCGCTGCTGGTCGCCATCGCATCGACTGCGCTTTCCGCGGTCATCGGCTTCCTCTTCGGAGCCATCTCGGCGCTTGCAGGACGTTGGACGGGCGCCGTTTCGATGCGCTTCGTCGATCTCGTGATGACCCTGCCGCCCGT
Organism: Rhizobium sp. KNZ14-9A; assembly: GCF_056755015.1. NCBI lineage: Bacteria > Pseudomonadati > Pseudomonadota > Alphaproteobacteria > Hyphomicrobiales > Rhizobiaceae > Rhizobium > Rhizobium sp. KNZ14-9A. The sequence goes on along the minus strand of NZ_JBPGXB010000001.1, from coordinate 1,052,925 downwards.
CATCTTCCTGCTTGTGCTCGCCTCGATTGCCGGCACCGGCATCTGGCCGACCGTGCTCGTCATCTCGCTGCTCTCCTGGCCGGTGCTGGCGCGGATGATCCGCTCCCGGCTGCTGGAACTGCGTGAACGCGACTTCGTCATGGCCGCCCGCGGCATGGGCGCCGGCATCGGGCATCTGCTCTTTCGCCACGGCCTGCCGAACTCGATCGATATTCTCATGGTCTATGCGACCTTGCAGATCGCCAATGCCATCCTGCTGGAGGCCGGCCTGTCCTTCCTCGGTCTCGGCATTGCGCCGCCGGCGGCCAGCTGGGGCAACATGCTGAACGCGGCGCGCTCGACCGCCGTGCTCGAACAATATCCGTGGCAATGGCTCTTCCCCGGCGCTGCGCTCATCCTTGCCGTGCTTGCAATCAACTTCATCGGCGATGGCCTCAGAGATGCCTTCGACCCGCGTGCCGAACTGAACTGACAATCGAAAGAAGCGAAAATGACCAAATTCAAGGGTGTCGTCCCCCCCGTCGTAACACCGCTCAATCCGGATTTCACCGTCGACTATCCCTCCTATACGCGGGTGCTCGAGCATCTGATCGATGCCGGTTGCCATGGCGTCTTCGTACTCGGCTCAACGAGCGAAGTGGTCTTCCATGACGAAAAGACCCGGCGGGAAATCATCGAACATTCGGCCAAGGTGGTGAATGGCCGCGTGCCGCTGATCGTCGGCGTCATAGATCCGACCACCGATCGGGTCATCGCCCATTCGAAGGTCGCAAAGGCGGCCGGCGCCGATGCGGTGGTGGTGACGGCGCCATTCTACACCGTCACCAGCCAGTCAGAGATTCTCGATCACTTCCGTTATATCCGCGACGCCGTGGACGTCCCCCTTGTCGCCTACGACATTCCCGTCTGCGTTCACGTCAAGCTGCAGCGCCAGACCGTCGTCACCCTTGCCAAAGAAGGCGCCATCATCGGCCTCAAGGATTCCAGCGGCGACGACGGCAACTTCCGCTATGCGCTCCTCGACCTTGCCGAACACAAGGACATCTTCCTGATGACCGGCTCGGAGATCGTCGTCGACAACGCCCTTTTGATGGGCGCCCACGGCGTCGTTCCCGGCATCGCCAATGTCGATCCGCACGGCTATGTGCGCCTCTGGGATGCCGCGCAGCGCGGCGACTGGGTCGCCGCGAAGAAGGAGCAGGAGCGACTCTGCCACCTGTTCGAAATCGTCTGGGTCGCACAGGGCCGCGTCAGCGGCGGCGCCGCGGGCATCGGCGCCTTCAAGACAGCCATGCGCAGCCTCGGCATCATCGATTCCGCCGTCATGCCGCGGCCGCGTGCCTCCCTGAACGAGGCCGAAACCGCGCGGATCGACGAAATCCTGCGCGCAACCGGCCTACTGAACCGAGCCGGACGATGGAACAGACCGCCGAACCCGTACTCGACATCAAGGGACTGCGAACGATCTTCCGCGTCCGCGGCAGCGAGATCACGGCGGTCAACGATATCGACCTGACGGTCGCCGCCGGCGAGACGCTCGCGCTCGTCGGCGAATCCGGCTCCGGCAAGTCTGTGACTAGCCTCTCGGTCATGCGACTGCTCACCCGCAACATCGGGGTGATCGCCGCGGGCAGCATCCGCCTGACGACGCGCTCCGGTGCAGTCCAGGATCTTGTTTCTCTCGACGAGGAGAGCATGCGCAGGATCAGGGGCGACGACATCGGCATGGTGTTTCAGGAGCCGATGTCGAGCCTCAATCCCGTCTTCACGATCGGCGACCAGATCTCCGAGCCGATCCGCATCCATCGCGGCGCCGACCGCAAGACAGCGATGAATGCCGCCGTCGCGCTGCTTGAAAGCGTCGGCATACCGGACGCCAGACGCCGCGCCGGCCAATACCCGCATGAACTCTCCGGCGGCATGCGCCAACGCGCCACGATCGCAATGGCGCTCGCCTGCGATCCGGCGCTGTTGATTGCCGACGAGCCGACCACGGCGCTCGACGTGACGATCCAGGCGCAGATTCTCGATCTCCTACTCAAACTGCAGCGCGAGCGCGGCATGGCGATGCTCTTCGTCACGCACAATCTCGGCGTCGTCGCCGAAATCGCCCATCGCGTCGCGGTCATGTATGCCGGCAGGATCGTCGAGGAGGGACCGGTCGGCGAGGTTTTCCGCAATCCAAAGCATCCCTATACGATGGGCCTGCTCGCCTCCATGCCACGGCTTGGCGACGCAACACGGATGAAACAGGCGGGTGAAAAGCTCGCAGCCATTCCCGGCATGGTCCCGAGCCTGATGAACATGCCGAGCGGTTGTGCTTTTGCGCCGCGCTGCAAATTCGCGGTCGATGCCTGTCGCGCCGCGGTTCCAGCGCTTGACAAGATCAATTCGCAGCATCGAAGCCGCTGCATCAGATGGCAGGAGATCTAGATGAGCGAACCCCTGCTCTCCGTCCGTGACCTTTCGAAACACTATACGTCCCGCGGTGCACGGCTGAATATCCTGCAAGGCATCTCCTTCGATATCGGCAAGGGTGAAGTCGTCGGGCTTGTCGGCGAATCCGGCAGCGGAAAGACCACGATCGGGCGCTCCGTCCTTCGGCTCGTCGAACCGTCGTCCGGCAGCGTCCGTTTCGATGGGAAAGAACTGACAGACCTCTCCGCTTGGGCGCTTAGGCGGCAACGGCCGCGCATGCAGTATATTTTCCAGGACCCCTTCGCCAGCCTGTCACCGCGCATGACGATCGGCGAAATCCTCACGGAAGGCTTGAAGATCCAAGGGATCGGATCGGCCCGCGACAGGCTTGAACGAGCCCAAGCCGCCCTGGCGCAGGTCGAGCTGCCGGCCGATGCGATCAATCGCTACGCGCATGAGTTTTCCGGCGGGCAGCGCCAGCGCATCGGCATCGCCCGCGCCCTGACCCTGTCGCCCGAATTCATCGTCGCCGACGAACCGGTCTCCGCGCTGGATGTCTCGATCCAGGCGCAGGTGATCAACCTTCTGCGCGAATTGCAGCAACGACTCGGCCTGACCATGCTGTTCATCTCGCATGATCTTGCTGTCGTCGAATATATCTGCGACCGGGTCATCGTGCTCTATCTCGGCCGCATCATGGAGATCGCACCGAGCGCCGACCTTTATGCGAGGCCTCAGCATCCCTATACGCGCGCGCTGCTCTCCGCCATTCCGTCACCCGATCCGGATGCCCGGCGTGACCGGCAGATCCTCAAAGTCGATATTCCAAGCCCGGCCAATCCGCCGAGCGGTTGTGTCTTTCGCACGCGCTGTCCGAGCGCGCTCGATGTTTGCGCCGCCACAGTTCCTCAACTGCGGGAGGTCGCGCCAGGCCAATACAAGGCCTGCATCCGCGACGATCTCAACTGAACTGACGCCACAGGGAAACAAGTGATGAATGCGAAGACGTCGCAACCAACCCTCCGCGGAAACTGGGCTAGCCTGCTTTTGCCGATTGCGCCCGACGATAGCATCGAATTCGACAAGCTCGGCGAGGAGATCGACATCCTCATCGACGCCAAGGTCGATGGCATTTATTCGAACGGCACCGCCGGTGAATTCCACAATCAGACTGAGGAGGAGTTCGACAGGATCCAGGCGTTGCTGGCCGAGCGCTGCAGCGCAGCCTCGATGCCCTTTGTGATTGGCGCCTGCCAGCCCGACCCGCTGATCATGCTCAATCGCGTCCGTCGGGCCCGCGCACTACGTCCCGCCGCCATTCAGGTGATACTCCCAGACTGGTGGCCGCTCACCGATGCCGAAGCGGTCGACTTCCTGAACCGTGCTGCGCAAACGGCTGATGGAATTCCGCTCATCCTTTACAATCCGCCACATGCAAAGCGCGTCCTCACGCCCAAGGAACTGGGTGTGGTCTGCGCGTCAGTGCCTGGCGTGAGCGGCATCAAGCTCGCCGACGGCGACAGCTCCTGGTATGCAGAGGCTCGTCGTCATCTTGCAGGCCAGTCTCTCTTCGTTCCCGGCCACCATCTTGCAACCGGCACGAAGGAGGGTGTGGCGGCAGGCTCGTTTTCCAATGTCGCCTGCCTCAGTCCCCGCGGCGCGCAAAAGTGGACGGCGTCGATGCGCAGCAATATCGATGCCGCACTCGATCTCGAGCGACGCATCTGCGCATTCATGGACAATCATATCGTCCCTTTCCGCCAAAACATAGGTTTTTCGAACGCTGCCCTCGACAAATTGCTGAGTGCGATCGGCAATTGGGGACCCGTGGCAACTCGTCTGCGGTTTCCCTACCGATCGATCGATGCTTCGGAAGCCGAGAGATTGCGAAGAATTGCAATGTCTGAGCTCCCCGATCTATTTCACTAGGTTTAGGCGCATCGACGCCGTCAGCAACGCCATCGAGCCGCAAGAGCGCTGTCCTTGGACGACGAGTAACTGCAGGCAACGTGCGCGCTATCCCTGGTGAACCGTCTGACGATCGCCGCTCCCATGCCGCGCGAACCACCCGTGACCAAGGCGACCTTTCCGGCGAGCGGCAAGTGATCTTGAACCATAATTCCCTCCATTAAGCACTAATAATTGGCACCGCTTCGATTGGCGGGACTATGCCGTCCGAGTTGTGTGGCTGAAATCAGTCGCGGGTATAGGGACATCATACCCGCGTACGATCCGATTGGAGAAAGGAACAAAGCCCAGCGCTTGAGGTTGAAGTTCGATTGGAGGAGCTGTCATGAGCGGCTTTTTGAAGTTCGTGCTCATAGGCTTGGCAGCCATGAGCGGCGCAATGGCGATGCCGATTTTAATGTCTTCCGAGGCGACACCGTCTCCGTGCCGCAACGCGGGCTTCCGTTTTGATTTTCGTAGCCGCGTCCGGATTGAACGTCCGCCGTCTTGAACAGTGCGGCCAAAACCAACACGGAAGCTGATCCTGCGTTTCTGGTGGTCGGCTCCGGTTGATGACATCGAAGATACGTGCGATCTCCAGCGCCAGCTTCATGGCAAGCGGGCAGCGCCGACGAAGCGGTAGACGTTCGGTGTTAGCCCCACGGCATAAAACGTAATCCCTCACGACAGCACAACGCGATGTCCGCTTTCGGCCGCTCTCTCTATCGCGTCAATCACTCGATGCACTGCGACTGCGTCCTCGAAGCTCGGCGCAGTATGAGTGCCTTCCCGTAAATCCTGGGCCATGTTTGCATAGAGGCGTGCGACATTCCCAGGCTCGACATCCTCCGGCCAACCAGCCCGGTACGTGGCGGGAATCTCAAGCGCACGGAATGCTGTCTCCCTGCCGCGGGCACCCGTCAGTGAAAGAGGCACCATTTGCACGTGGCCCGACAAACCAGAGACCCGGATGTCGCCCTCGCTCCCATGAATCTCCCAAAACAACCCATCGCCGTCCCGCGGCGCGCCGCCGCGGTAATGGATAGAAATGGGTGCGCCGCCGGTCAAAACCCCGCTCACAAGCACCTGGTCGGGTGCCGATACCGGTAACGTTTCACCGGTATCGATTGCTGTCACCATGGGTCTCCGTGTCGTTACTACAGCAGAAACTTCCACGATGTCGCCTAACACATGCCTCAGCGCCGCCAGCGTATGCCCCACTGGGATCGTCAGCATATTTGCACCATTGGCGCGGTCCAGCAAATATCCGTAGGTCTTCGCGTCAGGAATAGTGCCGCCGCCGAGTGCAGTCCCGCCTCGCGCTACCAAGGTCGTCGACAGCACCTCGCCGATAAAGCCGTCGAGGATCAAATTTCTCAGGTACTCGATCTCCGGCGCGAAACGCGCTTGGGTTCCCACCACGCCAAGGACGCCTCGTGCCTTGGCCAGCGCAGCCATCTCGCTGGCTTCCGCCAATCCATTTCCGAGCGGCCATTCGCAATAGACATGTTTGCCCGCTTCGATCGCGGCCTTCACGATTTCGAAATGTGGGGGTACCTTCACCGCGACAGTGACAATGTCGACCTCAGGGGATGTGATCAACTCGGCAACGCCGGCGAAGGCTTTTGATATCCCCGTTTCGGCTGCGGCCGCTTGGGCACTGACCTGGGTGGTGTTGGCAATCCCGACGATCTCGAAGGTGCCGGAGAGAGAGCGCAAAGCCGGAATATGGGCGCGCGCGGCCCAGCTCCTTCCAGGCTGCACGCCAACGATGCCGATCTTGAAGCGTTGTCCGGTCATGATGTTCGCCTTCCTTATGATAAATTCTGACGCCCAAAGTACATGGATGGCATCCCTGCGAAAATTCGGTATATATGCCGGTAAGCCTGGAGATTCTGCACAGATGATTGACTGGGAAGACGTTCGGCATTTCCTCGCAGCTGCTCAGAGCGGCACGCTGTCTGGCGCTGCCCGCAGCCTCAAGGTGGATCACGCGACTGTAAGCAGGCGGCTTGCCGCCCTGGAGGCCGACCTTGACGTGAAACTGGTGGATCGCCTGCCGCGGTCCTGCCGTCTCACCAGCGTGGGCAGGCAGGTTTTCGACCGGGCCGTGGAAATGGAGACTGCGGCTGATGGTATCGCTCGTCTGGCGAAAGCCGCTCACGCCCCGCTTTTTGGCCGGATCACGCTGAGCGCTCCACCCGTGCTCGTAACGCATCTTCTAACCGACCAGTTGACGCGTTTCAGGGAGAAGCATCCCGACATCCGGCTATCGCTCTCCTCGCAACCGCAGCGGGTTTCGCTGAGCCGTCGAGAGGCTGATGTCGCTGTACGGTTCATCAGGCCGGAGGAGATCAGCAGCGTGACACGGAAGATCGGGACAATGGCCTTTGGGCTCTATGCACACCGTTCCTATGCTCATCTGGCCGCCCCCGACCGCTGGGAGTTCATAGGGTGGGACCAGACTTTTGCCGATACGCCGGCACAATCGTGGCTGGTCGGCATAGCCGGCCGACGTCCGATCGTCTGTGAACTGACTTACTCAAGCGAACACCTAATCGCCGTGCGGGCAGGAGTGGGCGTGGCAGGTTTGCCTTGCTTTATTGGCGACCGCGATCGCGATCTAGTTCGGATCAACGAGCGTGTACCACACTTCGCACGCGACATATGGCTCTTGGTTCACCGTGACCTTCACAAAACTCCTGCGGTCCGTGCGGTCATAGACTTCGTGGTGGCCGCTGTTGCCGAATATCCGGACCTGGCGACCCAATAGTCTTTCCTCTTCGCACGTGCGGATAGCCTCCGTTGGAAAACCGTGACGAGACGTTTCAGCGAGTTCAGAAATACGAAAAGGGCACCAACCGCGTTAGTGCCAGCGTTCTGTTCGAGATCGCACAAGCGCTGTCAATCTCAATGGACGACTTCTTCAAGGGCGCGGAAGCAGTCAATCCCAAGCTCGAGAGTTCCCGACGCCCCCTTCCCTCGGGCGACCTCGCGCACGTGAAGAGCACGGCCGTTCGGAAGGAAGGCATTGTAAGTTTGATCCGATCGGTTTCCTCTGACGCCCGACGTAGAAATCTCTCCAGCGGATGACGTCTCAACAGATTAAGGCCGGGATCCGAGAGTGCCTGGTGGAGCCAATCTCCGTGGGCTTTCGAATTTCTGCAATCTCAAAACCACCCTTTGCGCCAGAACCAAAGCAGTGGTGCGACGGCGCTTAGGATGATGATGGCCCACGCGAAGGGATATCCCCAAGGCCAATTCAGCTCTGGCATGAACTTGAAGTTCATTCCCCATATTCCGGCCATCAAAGTGGGCGGCACGCCAACGACAGATGCGATTGTCAGCACCTTGAAGATGTCGTTCTGTTCGATGGTGATGAAGCCCAGGACGGCGTCCAGGAGGAACTGCGTCTTATCGGAAAGGTGTGTCTCGTAGTCGCTCAGCGAAGCAACATCCTTCGCCACCGCGTGGAGTTGATCTCGGAATTCATCCGACAGCATGTCGTGACATACATCCAGCGTGAACGAGGCCATTCTACCGACGCCAAGGAGCACATCTCGGGCCTTTGAGGATCGGTCTCCGAGAGCGCCTACCTTGGACAACGCTCGACGGAGTGTGAAATTGGCGCTGCGAGGAGATGCCGAGCCCCTGAGGTCTCCCTTAAAGACCGTCTTGGACACCTCGTCGACCGCAGTCGCCAAATGTTCCAGAACGTCTGCACCGCGGTCCACGATCGCCTCGAGCAGCGCCACGAAGACCCCCATGCCGCTGGCCAGGGTTTCGTCCTGCGCCAGCCTTTCAGCAACAGCATCGAAAGCGGGCTGGCTCTCGTAACGAACCGTTATAAGAAAATCGGGGCCGACGATAAAACCTGCCGGGGAAAGCTCTGCGTGCTCGAGCGTCGCGTGTGCGACGACCGGCGCACTGAGATAAATCCGATTACCCTCCTTCGACAGCCTGCTTGACGCCTCGATCTCGCTCAGAGCCTCGCGCGTCGGCACTCTCACCTTCGCCCGGCGTCTGACGAAGTCGATCTCCTCTTCATCGGGATTGAGTAGGTCCATCCAGATCACATGGCCCGGCAAATCTTCATCGGCCCCGCCCGACATGACGGTGCCATCGGTATCGCGGTAAATTTTTAGCAAGCGCGTCTCCTGGAGACTCCAGACGGACGGATGCTTGGGCAATGCCAAGCTGTGTAACTATGACGTCTCATCCCTTATGGGCTTCCGCCCAGTGCGGATATGTAACGAAAGCAGTGAGCGCGCCCTCCCCCTCCGTCGAGATAGTCACCGCCTCCCCTTTGGGCATGTAGACGATGTCGCCTGGACCTGCCGTGACGGTGCCATCGCGCGTGGAAACGGATAGCCGGCCTTCCAAGACTATCATCGTGTCATCGACGGCCATTTTTTCGGTGAGCGTCTGACCAGGAGCGTATTTGCCGTAACCGATAGTGACAGGGCCGCCGTTTTTCTCGTCGATCAGATTTCCGACATAGATATTGGCATTCTGTCCAGGCGACTTGACTAGCTTTGCGTCAGATACACTGAATTTTTGGACCTTCATCTGTCGACTCCCATGTTTCCAATTGGAGATAGCGCAGATGCAACGGTCGCCAACTGAGCTGCAGGAGATGTCCATGGTTGAGCGGTGGCGTTGGAGCGCAGAGACAAACCAGGCCCACGAAATCAATCGGGTAAAACCCGGATCCCCGCGGTGTGGGCAGCATCAACGAAAGCTCCGCGAGCTTTGTCGCCGTCTTGTTGTAGCGACATGGCATCCATGCAGGAACTCATTGCCTTGCTAAACTGAGCCGGGACGGCGATCTGGAACGTGCTCGCCTGGAACCGGGCGGCCACCGTCATGCCGGGCGACTATGGCTCGCTGCCGCCGCACCAGCGCAATGTGCTGCGCGTAGTCTTCCTCGATCCGCGTTCCCGTGCCTTGCAGTATGACTGGGAGAGCGTGGCACGCCACATCGTGGGTGCATTCCGTGTTGAGGCCGCGCGTGCCGGGGCCGCGGCGGAGGTCGAGCCTCTCGTCGATGAGCTCTGCCGACTCAGTCCCGAGTTCAGGGCTATGTGGCGTAACAACGATGTTCGCGAGATTTATGGCGAGGCCATCAAGCGCATCCGCCATCCGGTTCTCGGCCCGCTCGCCTTTGAATATTCGACCTTCTCGGTCGACGGCCGGACGGATCTCAGCCTGTGTGTCTACAATCCGGCGACTCCAGCGGATACGGAGAAGATCACATCGCTGATCGGCTCGGCGTTGAGCCGTGAGTGACGGCGCGGCGTCCGAGCGCGACATTGCCGTCACGAGGCGTCGCGGCCCATGCCCGGGACGTCGTAGTTGATGACCATCTAATAGGTGCCGTACAACAGACCATCACACCTGCTCTGCGCGCCGCCCCCGAGGTGATGAATCTGATCCTGCTTGCCGGCCCGCTTGATCGCAGCACCGGTTCCGATGCCCTGTCCATCCCGGACGTCGATGATGCCACAGAGATCGGGGTTCTGCTGGAGCGCAGTTTCCGTAATGGCTCCAGCCTTCGAAGCGTCCCAGTCGGCAGCCTGGAGGAATTCAAGCGCATCGCTGCAGACAGCATCAGGCTGGCACGCGAAAAAGACACGGGCACGATCCGCTACGACATCTTTTCGATGACAACGAGACCGAAACAGTCGTGTACGAAGAGTTCGTGAATCCCGCCGCGCGACTGGAGCATCTGGCAAACCTCGGCGAAAATGTCGCCGGCATGCTGGCGATCGTCGACATGCAAGCGGAGGTCTGGTCTCATTGCGATCCGCAACTGCGTACTTCGACCGAAGGGTACGACGTCAGGTTCTACAAGCCATTCTTGCGGTTCCGAGCGTAAGCCGCACGGTCAACGCAGCGATGGGCGCGAGCGCGCCTCATCGGCGCGAAGCCTGATCTTGGTTGGCTGCAGGTGATTTAGGCCTTCGACTTCAGGCGCGAATCGTAGAGCCACCTGCGGACCTTCATGGCTGAAATTTTACTAGCGTCTGGGTGCAGCGGGTTGACGAGCACATTCAACTCGTCGGGTACAATGACCGAAGGAACGAACAAACAGGCAGACCGACGTTCAGCCAGCCAGGTCGAGCCATAGGCCAAGCTGGCGCGCCCCGCTGGTAGCGCATCCCATCCTACCGGCGCCGTTTTGGCATCCAGCCGCTCGCTTGCCTCCCATAGGGCTTGAGGGATGTCGATTCTGACGAGGTAGCGGTTTAAAGGTAAGCTAGATGCAGCAAAATGCACGAGCGTCTCCATCGCCGAGAGGGAGATGTTTTCCGTGCAGTAAAGCAAAGCGAAGCCCGGCGCATTCCATCGCCCTCCGGTAACTTTCGCACCCGTTCCTGTGAGGTCATCCGCTTCGTAATCTGGAGTGTCCGCCGCGATCCGCCACGCTGCGGGCATCAGGAGTAGGCCCCGCTTTGCATCCGGGCGAGTAATTGCGACACCATTGCCTGCCCTTCGAGCGTATCAATGAAATCGAGTGGACGGGCACCGCCAAGAGCCGGCACGGATTGCTGTAGCCAGCCGGCCAGCCAGCTTGCAGCGTCAAATCCTTTTGTATCGCCAGACTGCTTTACCATTTCGGTAACTTGGCCCACGAGCTTGGAAACGCCCAACACACGCTCGCTATCCTCCGGGGATAGGTTTTCCTGCCTACTCACCTTTCGATTCAACGTGGCGATTGACATCCTGAGGCTTTCTAGAAGCACACTCTGAGGTATGCCAAGCCGCTCCTGCAGATGCTTCACATCTCGTGCGCTAATCCCTTCTCGAATCATCTCAATCCGCTGCCAAGCCGGTGCTCGAAAGATTTCCTCGAAGTCGGAAACAGAAACAGTCTTCTTCCGCTTACCGCGACGCGCGGGTTCCGATGGCTCGCCGAAAATCGCCCGCAGAAGCTTTTCCTCCGGGGTCATCTGATCGAGATCAGACTTGACTTCGCGCTTCGATGTAACTCTTGCTGTTGCAGGTTCCATATGAATATCACGACATCGCTTGCCGTGCTCCTTTGAGCATTAATATAACTCAAATGATTAGATATTCAAGGGCCGTTGCCGCCGCCTGACTGTTCGGTCTGGCAACTGGCTGGGTTGAAGGGACTGGAACCACCGACCCGTGAAAGTGAATTTCTTCAAACAGTTACGGGAGGGGTCGACGACATTAGGGAATTAGCAGGAGCTTACCCGTCGTGCGGCGCGATTCCAAATCGGCGTGAGCCAGAGCCGCGTCCGACAGCGCGTAACGGCTTCCGACCTCGATCTTGAGCTCGCCACTTCGGATCCATTCAAACAAAATCGCGGTTTGCTCCAGCAACGCATCACGATCAGGAATATGGTCGGCAAAGGTTGGGAAGCCGATCTTTATGCTACGCGGCAATGTGGCGACGTTGATCGGTGGAGGAGCACCGAGTACTGGGCCGTAGTAGGCGAGAACGCCGTGTCTTGCCAGAGATCCCATTGAATCCTGAAACGTTGATGCACCGGAACCATCGAAGACGACATCGGCTCCTCTCCCGTCAGTCAGATCCAAAACCTGCTGCGCGAATTTCCCCTCCCTATCGACGATCATGTGGTCAGCGCCCGCTGCGCGGGCGGCACCGATCTTTTCCTCGCTTGAGACGCGGCCGATCACGGTTCCTCCCCTAAGCTTGACGATCTGACTGACAAGGGAACCGACGCCGCCCGCTGCCGCATGCACAAGCGCCACGTCACCCGGCTTTGTCTCGTAGAACCGTGTTGCGAAGTGGCTTGCCGTGATCCCTTGCATCATCAGGGCAGCCGCCGTCTCATCCGTAATGTCGTCAGGCAGAGGAACGAGGGATGCGGCCGGAAGTGCGATCTGCTTAGAATAGCTACCGGGGCCGTAAACCCAGGCAACTCTTTGCCCGGGTCGAAGATCAGTGACGCCAGAGCCGACTGCGGCGACGGTACCCGCCCCCTCTACCCCGGGAACAAGCGGAAGAGCCTTGTCCTTCCAGAGTAGTCCATTGCGAACCCCGATATCCATGAAATTGACGCCGGACGCAGAGACGTCGACCACCGCTTCGTTGGCGCGAGCAACCGGTGCTTCGATGTCTTCCAGGACGAGCGTTTCGGCAGCTCCGCGCTGTCTTAACACAATTGCCTTCACCACATTCATGCTCCTTCTAGGCAGCGGACCATCCGATACCGTAATTGAACGATCATTCCAGAATAAGCCAAAAAAATTACCGCAGACTTCGAACAGCCATCGCTGCAATTGACTGAAGTTTCTGACGTCCAGCCCCTGCCCTGGCCGCCATTTTGATCGCAACAAGGTTAGCGGCCAGGAACGCTGCCGCGCTTTCTGGATCCAACTCAGCGTCAATCTCGCCTGCCGCCTGGGCCTCCATGATGCGTGCTGTAAGCGCCCGTGTCAGAACCCGGTTCGACGCGTCGGTGATTTCCGTGACCTCCGGCTTCTCGCGGCCGAATTCGCAAATCGCGCCCACGCCCAAGCACGCCGGTCGGATCGATGCGCAGGCTTCATCGATAAGAACAGAAAAGTGGGCTGCGATACCATCAAGAGCATTGGGTGCTGCCCGGAGCTCCTTGACCTGTTTCGCAACACTTCTGTCGACGTATCGGCGCAACGCCATGAGATAGAGCTGCCATTTGTCGCCAAATGTATCATAGAGGCTCTGCCGACCGACGCCCATCCCTGCTGTCAGCGCCGCTGCAGAGGTTCCCTCATATCCATGTTGAGAGAAAATCTCGATCGCTACATCGAGGGCAACGTCGGGATCAAAAACTTTTGGTCTTGCCATACCGGAACGTTATGAATTCTTGAACGATCAGTCAAATAAAATCTGACGCTTCAGTTCCGTTGAGCGCCAGAGAAGGACGGCTTGATCACGGCGCAGCTTTTGGCTCGAAATATTCGACGACAAGGCCATCGGGATTGCGGACAGTCATGTTCCGGCCGAAGGGGATGGTCACCGGATCATGCAAGATCACCGCCCCATTATCCTTCAGCCAAGGAATGAACGCATCGAGCGAGTCGACATAGAAAATCGCAGAGATATCGTTGACGGCTGCGAGATTCTCCTTGGCGCCGGCGAGGATCAGAACCTTGCCGATCTTGGCGCCCTTGATGCGCTTTTCGGTATTTTTCGAATTTCAGCTCGCAGGCGATTGCCTGGGCCGTCTCGTAGAATGCGATCGTGCTTTCAAACTGGTCCGTCTCCACGTAAAGACGGAATACCATGTCAGCGACCTTCATCGCGTTCTCCTTTCAGATTTGGGTAATTGATACTGTTCCCGGCCGAGATCAGCCAAGATCGTTTCGAACGACTACACATTCGAGGCTGTCGGCCGATCGGGCGATTTCCATTGCGTTAGGCAGGTCAATCATCGGATAGACATTCGCCTTGATCGGGCTCATGTCGAGACGGCCGATCCTCAGAAGGTTGAGGAGCTTCAGGTGTGCATCAGCCTCGTACATGAAGTGACCGATGATCTCCAGGTTGTTGCCCATCATCTGCATGTAGTCAACTGGTACCGGCACCGTCATGCTGCCCATGAGGATAAGCCGACCGTTTCGCCGGAGGCTCCCCAACGCCGAGAGCGTCGTGCTGGGATCGCTTGCCTGGCCAACCATATCAAAAGCGAGTTCTGCGCCGCCGCCGGAAGCGGCCCGGAGAGCTTCGCCATCAGCTTTGATATCACCGCTCATCGCCACCGTTGTTACCCGTCCACCGGTTGCCTTCGCGATTGCGTCGAGCTTCGATTTGTTGCGTCCAGCGCCGATGACCTTACCCGCGCCCATGGCAAGCGCAACAAGTGCGGCGGCGGTACCGTAAGCGCCGGTGATGCCGTTGATGATGACAGTCTCACCTGCAGCCAAGCGGCCGCGAATGAGCCCGCCGTAGGGGACCACGCAACGGCTGAAGATCGAGAATTCTTCTGCTGGAATGTGATCAAGGCCGTCTACAGGCGTCACGGCCGAGACAGGCCACAGCGCATATTCTGCTAGGGTGCCGTCAGGCCAGTCAGCCATCTGGGCTTCGCCAGCGCCGCCGAAGTTGGTCACACCGATCAGGATCTGCGTTTTGTCAGCCACATTCTCGCTGGTAACGAGGTGTGATGACAGAACGACGCGCTGGCCGGGCTTCAGGTGCCATACGTCGCGGCCGACGGCCTCGATAGTGCCGAATCCATTTCCGCCGGGCGTGAACGCGCCGTGTGGTGGCCGATATGTGGGTAGTTTCCCCTCGACATACTCCTTCAGATACGACATCAGCGAGGACGTCTCGATCTTGACCAGGACGCTGCCCGGTCGCACTTCCGGCATGGGGACTTCGCGAAGTTGAAACGGGGTCCCGAACCCGTCGATCTGCCAGGCTTTCATGATCATCTCCTTGATGTGTTCGTATTGTTGAGAAATCAGACAGGCTCGTCGCCCGGTCCCCAGCTCGGGCCGGCAAACGGATGGCCTTGCGGGACGCGCGAATTTGCACGGTAGGTCTGTATCCATCCCGGATAGGACGGCGTCAGTCGGCTGGCCGCGTCGAGCCGTTGCAGATCGTCGGCGTCGAGAGAGACGCCAGTCGCTCCGAGATTGTCTTCGAGCTGGTCAAGGCGCTTGACGCCGACGATGACGCTTGTCACGGCTTTACGGGACAAGAGCCAAGCCAGCGCGATCTGCGCCGGCGTCGCGGCATGCTTGGGACCAAGGTCGCGAAGAACATCGACGATTTCAAACGCCCGCTTGGTGTCTACAGGTGGGAACTGAAGCTTGGCGCGGCGCAAGTCCTTGTCCTCAGTGCCGCTTCGGTCGAATTTACCCGAGAGCAACCCGCCTGCAAGCGGGCTCCAGCATAGCAATCCAAGCCCCTGATCAGTCACCGCAGGAACGAGTTCACGCTCGATGTCGCGTCCAGCCAGAGAATAGTAGGACTGCACGGAGACGAAACGGGCAGATCGATTGAGATCTGAGATGCCCAAGCCCTTCATGACCTGCCAAGCCATGTAATTCGAGCAACCGATGTAGCGAACCTTTCCCTGCCGGACGGCATCGTCAAGAGCGCCAAGTGTCTCTTCCAAAGGTGTGAAGCGGTCAAAGTTGTGGAGCTGGTAGAGGTCGATGTAATCGGTCTTCAGCCGGCGCAGGCTTGCTTCGAGCCCGGCCATGATATGGATCCGGGACTGGCCGACATCGTTCGGTCCGGGTCCGACGCGGCTGCTGACCTTGGTGGCCAGAACCAGATTTGCGCGACGACCGGACAGCGCGTCTCCAAGCACGGTTTCCGAACCGCCGCCCGTGTAGACATCCGCCGTGTCAATGAAATTGATGCCGGCATCGATCACCCTGCCGACAATCCGGTCGGCCTCCTCCAACGAGAGATTGCCGATGGGATTGGCCGTCCCGCCGAACGTCATTGTTCCAAGGCAAAGCCGGGAAACGAACGTGCCAGTCGTGCCGAGTTGACTGTATTGCATCTGTCTCTCCTGCGGTTGAAGTGACAGATAACACCATCAAGAAACTTGCGCGATGGACGCTACGTCTTCTACAGTCCGCAATGAGTATCCAATCGTCCAAAGGTGTAAAATGGATCCCCTGTCCGATATTTTGACGATGTTCACGGTCCAGCGCGTTGCCACGATCCGGTTCGAGTCCTCCGGCCCCTACGCTCTCAGGTTCGCGGGATACGACCACATCAAGTTCGGGGCTGTGCTCTCCGGCAGTCTCCGACTCTGGGTCAAGGGGAACCCGATACCGATCGAGCTTGGTCCTGGGGACTGCTATCTGCTGACGGACGGCCTGCCCTACAGGACCTCGAACTCGGAGAACGCCCAGGAAATCGACGGGAACATTTATTTTGCTGGCGCGCGAGGCGAGGATGGAACGATCCGGTTGGGCGACGGTCCGATCGACAAGGTGGTGATTGGCGGACGGTTCGTTTTCGACGAAGAAGGGGCCGTCTGGCTGAGGAGCGCCCTACCTCCGATCATTCATATCAAAGCCTCATCGCCGGGGGCCGGCCCGCTACGGAGAACGCTGGAGCTTCTTGGCCTTGAAGCGGGTGGAGGCGCACCCGGCGAGAATGTGATCGTTGATCGACTTGCCGATATCCTTCTGGTTCAGGCTCTGCGGGCCTATCTCGCCGAAAATGGCCCGGGCCAGGCAAGCTGGCTCGCTGGTCTCGCTGATCCAAAGCTCTCGCGCGCCATGCGAAGCTTCCACAACAATGTGGCCGCGGATTGGTCGGTCGCATCAATGGCATCGGCTGCCGGCATGTCACGGTCGTCATTTGCACAGAAGTTCAAGTCCGTCGTGGGTGTCGCACCTCTCGACTATGTGACGCGGTGGCGGATGCAGCGCGTGCGCCGAGCCTTGATCGAGACGGATCTCGCTTTCGCGACGATCGCAGAAGACAATGGATACCGATCGCGGACGTCCTGCAGCCAGACGTTCAAGCGCATGTTCGGACATCCTCCGCAAGATCTGAGGGCCTATACCGATCCGCATTTCGGCGAGCGATATGAAGACGGATCCATTCAGGCGGCTTGATCAGCCGAAGCGAACCTGCATTTTTCCCGCTCGAGCCTGGAGATGGTTTTTAATGGCACTGAAGGCCGTCGGCACGTTGTGCTGTAACCATCGCTAGAATCACTGTCCGGGATTTCGCCATAGGACTGTAGCCTTTGCACTCGAAGAGGTGATTGATGCATTGCCATTGATCGCTACGACATCCACCTCAGCCTGCTTCTTGTTCGCATCATCCTTGAGGATGCGGTTCATCTTGATGTCCCAGGAAATAGTTTTACGGACTATGTCGGGTGCGAGGTATTCGACAACGTCCCGCGAAGTTGCGTGGACGCCCCTTCGATCTTACCAAGCCTGCTGAAAAGTTCGTCGAACATCGCCGGGCCGATGGCAGATGTTGCAGCTTGGCTCAGAACGCTGGTCGGTTCCTTAAGCCCTCCTCCCACGGCAGGCTTTGTTCGCTCTGCCTTTGGTCCTTGACCGGAGGCGGAGCAAATCCAGACTTGTACCCAGTCCGAGTTTCCTTCGATTGGATCCGAGCCATAAAACGGTTCTGAAGGTATCAGTGAACTAATCAGCGAATGGCATTGTGGCTTCGCTTGCCCAAGGACCGTCGAGATATCTCCATAGATCGAGACCCACAATCGTGATGTCGTAGGGATGGAAATTGCCGGCGAGTTCGCGATGAAGCTTGTTCGCTTCGGCGACGGAGACCTTGTTCTGGATCGTGATGTGCGGCCGCCACGTCTGCATGTCCTGTGACCCCAACCAGTGGACGAAATCGCTGCGTAGGGCATCGCGGATCGAGTTCAGCTCAGTGCTTTCAATTGTGAATGCCACGCCGGCTCCGAGATGACGGACGCCGCTAGCGCGGGCCGAAATCGTGCGCGTCTCCTTCGCAACAAATTGAAGGCTTGCGACGATCCTTCCAACATATTCGCCCGGCAGCCGGTGAAACATCGTCAGATGAGCCCGCAGGAAATTCCGGTCTTGGGGAAAATGTTTCTGACGTAGCAGATCGAAAGGGATGAGATCATGCTCCGCAATTTGGGCTGTCACGATCATCGGATGGCGTGTCTTCAAGTTGGCGGTCCGGGCTCATCATGTAATGTCAAATCAGTCACAAAAGCGTCTGCTGGGCGGGAACCGACACCGTGGGTGCTTTCTCTCCTCGCCGCAGAAGCTCCGTCTCGGCGCTGAAGCGAATGTCGCCGTCGCGATCCCTTGTGAAGGCGGTGAGTGTCTCCATAGATAGGCGATCCCAGCTTTTGCCGCGATCAGGACCCGCCGGAACCCGCGGTAACAAGCCCGGCTCAGAACTCCAAAACAGGAGCTCATCCAATGAAGCGGCATTTAGCTCGTCACGCAGATGATGGGCCGTGACATAGGCGTCGGGCATGGCCCGATGGGCGGGCAGGCCGATCTCATGGATCAGGCCTTCGGGCCTGCGCTGATAACGCAGCATCTGGTTGGAAAACCTTGGAAGCTCCGGCCAGATACGCAAAGCACATTTCCACGTGCAGATCCAGGGCGTAACGCCGGCCAGTCTTGGCGTGCAATGACGCTGCTCGAAGGCAGCACGGTGCGCGGCTAGCGCGGCGATCGGGTGCGGTGGCCGCAAGATGCTGGGCGCGATATCCTTCCAGAACGGTGCGCTCGCGACTTCGTAATCCTGAATATGATGGATCGCCATGGTGTCGGCCGAAATCGGCCGGCCTGGATTCACGAGCGCCGAGCCACGCTCCTCCGAAACTTCCCACCGCCCATCTTTGTCCTGAACGACGTCCTGCCATCCGATCTCGCAGACATCGCTCGGCCCGTTGCCGGCAGTTTCAAGGTCGATAACGCGAATACAGGATAGGAACATTTCGGCTTTCAATGCTTGATTTGCTCCAGTTTCTTCTGCTCGGAAACGGAGGCCGAGTTGCGATTGTTCCTCGTTTTTGGATTCTTTGTCATTGATCAGCGACGACAATGTTACGCCAAGGAGCCGGACCGGCCGCTTGAACGGATAGGCACCGGCCAGGAGAGCAGGGGCATCCAACAAATCTGAATGTATGGGCAGCGGCGTCCCGTTCGCAAGCGGTGACGTCGATCAATGCACCGCCGCGATGGCAGCAATTCCCGCCTCTTCTGCGGCACGTAACAACGCGCGCCGTAGTTCAAAGGCGTCCATCTTTCCGAGGATAACTTCCCAGCAAGTTCGGACCGCTACGCAGTACTCGTCACCGTCGTCACCAGGCCAATCTTTGATCAGTACGGCGGCCGCCTCATGCGCGGTACTGATCAGCCTCTTCTTGTTTTCGAACACGAGAACAATCGGCTCGAACTCTTTCCAAGGATTAAGCTTCACAGCACCAGACCGTAAGGGGACAATCAAGGCGGGTAATATGCAACCTCAATCAAATTTGACAATAGGCTCGGTATATCCTTTGAATCGCTGAGCCCCGCCGGTGACACTTCTCTCATGCTGTACCTCCCGCCAGCACATGCGCCTCTCGTTCCAGCCGAACTTATAAGCAGGAACTGCCGGCGGGGCGCTTAAGCACGGCCCTCAAGGGATTGTTTCATCAAAAGCGTGTAGTC
This sequence comes from Rhizobium sp. KNZ14-9A, assembly GCF_056755015.1. Lineage (NCBI taxonomy): Bacteria > Pseudomonadati > Pseudomonadota > Alphaproteobacteria > Hyphomicrobiales > Rhizobiaceae > Rhizobium > Rhizobium sp. KNZ14-9A. The sequence goes on along the minus strand of NZ_JBPGXB010000001.1, from coordinate 1,033,431 downwards.
AGGCAGTGACAATTTCTTCCGCTGTTGCGCAATTGCGGCATCGGCGACCGGCGGGTAGTCGAGATGACCCCCTTCGGCATATTGCGTCTTAGGCACTTCGGGCCGTTCTTGCGTTTGGCGGCTCGGCAGCTGATGTTCAACCATCGTAGCACCTCGTTATTGGCTCGCAGCTCAACTTCGGGCGACCAAATTCGTTCCTTGTCCGATCGCCCGTTTACAGCTGCTAACGTGTCCTCTTCTCGGCTGGTAGGCCCTAACGGCACAGCTCGTGATCTCAATCAACGCACGCCCTGGAACAAGCGCGCCTCAAACGTGTTTTGACCGATAACAACTGGAGCAACCCACAGCGCGGAAGCGGTGACAAGTTCGCAAGTTGATCTGGTCGTTTCAGTTCTGACCTGCTCCACGCCCCGAGCGAATTCCACTATCGGTTGGTCCCGGTGCAGGGTTCGCCGCTCCTCAGACACCTCGCCCTTTCTCGTAATTTGTGTTTTGCCGACCTCTCAACACCGTCGCTGCCAGTTTGCGGATATTTTTCGAGTCGTCGCCGCGACCGACTCTGTCCATACAGATCCGGGATCCGATACCCGATCGATATTGGGCGAGACTGAGGCTTGCCCTAATCATGCTCGCTCGCATATCGGTGACACCAGTACTTCCGGTCTGGTGGTTCGTACAGGAGCCGCAGGTCAGTTGACCAACTGAGACCCACATATTTCCTCTTCCGAACGATAAAAATTCCTCCGACTGGGGGAGACCGCGCCGGAGGAACAAGGCGACGTAGCGATCGGGGGGCGATCTCGCCTTGTGGGAGGTCAAGGCCGGCGAGTCGGTCAACGAACCTCAAAACGTCTCCTTTGGTTCCAGCTCCACTTGAAAAAGAAATTCTGGGAAGCCAAAGCGGTCGGCTCTTGCGACGTCGCTGACGCGCTCCGTCAAAGCAGGAATGCTAAACGTCGAGCAGAGTGGATAACGGCGTCAACTCGCGCAGCGGTCGGAGCGTGTCGAGTAGCCGAAGAAAGCGGGTTTCGATGGTTGGGTAGAAGCTGAACTCAAAACGTTACGTCCTCTGCCGAGGCGTCGGCGATTGGGGACAGAGTCTTCTCACTTCTCCTCAATGCGGCGCCGTCACCGACACGGATCGCTGACTTTCGATCGGTCATCATGCCAGCACCGGTTTTCTCAACAAAATGGCGCTTCAAACGGGTTGTCCGCGCTGCCGGGTCGGCCGGATCATGCAACACCCCCGATCCGGCGGGATCGAGGGCGTCGTGCAGGAGACGCGACATCTCTCGTGACACATCGAGAGGAGACATGGCCGCCGCGCCTTTTAAGCAAACTTCGGTCTGATCTAAATGTTCCTGCGGCCTGCAAGAAGGTGGCGCGCCCTCTGCGGGCATTCGCCAAGGGCTCCATAGCCGCGTTTTATTTCCAGGATTTCGGTCTCCTCATCGCTTCGCCCGGTTGCCAGATCGGCGCCTGACTGCAAGGCAGCGCGAAGCAGCGGAACACGGGAGGGCTGTGCCGCCGGCTCAGGTCGAATTGATCAGTTCTCTGGTGGAGAAACAGCTACGCACCAATCAACTGAGGTCGGTATTTTGTTCAAGGCTGTTCCCGCACGCCGGGCGTCGCCTCCCGTTGATCGGCATCCTCAAGATCGCTTTTTACGATGAAGCTATCGGCGTGCTCGCGCGCGGATTCTCGAAGCGCATCGAGCTTGGGACATCATTCCCCTCCAGTTCATCCTGCTCGTACAGGATTTCGTGCTCGGCCTGCGGCGACGACGTCGACTGGCGCATCCGGTCGGGATTTTCCTTGAGCGCGCGCGGGTCAACCTTCATGATCCGCATGGCCTGTTCCTTTCGGGAGGATCATGGACCGGCGCCTTGCTAGCCCTTCCTGTCTTCATTTTTTCTCGAAGACACTTCCTGGACCGCAGAGCGGCCGGACTGCGGCAACTGCGGCCGAGCATCCCTGCTGGGAAGTTCAAGCGGGGCTGCCAGCCCTGCGAAGAACAAGCGGCCGGGATGACGCAGGCGGCGGTTGAGCGACAGCGTCGGCAGGAGGACCGATCTGCGACGGGTTCATCCCTCCCTCTTTTCAGTTCTCACTTATCAATTTGAAGCTGGGCGCGAAGATAATTGGATCCGGCAGCAGCCGTACGTCGCGAGGATCACCTAAGCTCGCCGCCCAAGAAGGGCCAGCGCGTCAGCCATCATACGCTTCAAGATGACTTTCCTGCTTTCCGGTGCGGCAGAAGCAGCTTTAGGGATAGCAACGGTAGAAGGCGATGGATTGATGGTTTCGGAAGGTGAGACCGGAAGCGGCTGTTCGACCAGTGCGGCGACAACGACGTGCGTGACCGTTGTCTCATCCGATTTAACCGCGACAGTGACCTGTCCTCCGGAACGGAGGCGGTCGACGCCCGTTTGAGCGGCCTCCTGCTCGTCTTGAGCTTCGACCAGCGATGTCTGCGTCACCAGAAAAAACGGCATATGTTCCCACGCAATGTTTGAGTGCAGATCTCATCCGCCAAGCGGGTGCGGTCAAGATGCAGCACCGGATTTGCGGTCGCCTCCGAAATAAAAAGGCGCTCGACCCGTGAGGGGAGCGCCTTCTTCTGTATCCCGGGACTATGTCAAACGCCGCGGCGATTGCAGCGAGCAGGACATCGTCTCATCGGGAAGTGATGCTCAGATATTGTTGACGAAGAGCAATTTCAAGTCGTGATCTAGGGTCAGAGCCGATCGATTGAGCCAGAGCCGCCGAGACTTCGGATGGGCAACGTGTCACGCGCGCTCGGCGCTCAAGAGCCGATCGGCAAAGTAGCGCGATGGCGTGGTCCCAAGCGCCTTCTTGAACATGACGATGAAAGCCGTGGTGGAGTCGTACCCTAAGTCGCCTGCTACATGTTGGACTGTCGCACCGCCGGCAAGTTGCCGCAGGGCGATGACCAGATGTAGCTGACGCCGCCAACGGCCAAAGCTCAATCCCGTCTCTTGGACCATAAGCCGCTTCAACGTTCGCTCACTGATGGCGACATGCTCGGCCCATTCGCCGAGCGTGCGCCGGTCGCTCGGGTTTGCCAAAAGCGCCGCAGCGATCAAGGCAATCTTTGGATGGTCGGATACAGGTAGCTCCAGCCTCTCCCGCGGCATCAGGGCGAGCTCGTCGAGCATGACCCGCATGAGGCGATCGACATGAGCGTCGCGCGCGTCCCTCTCCGATAAGTCCGCTATCCGGTGAATCATTTCCCGAAGCATTGGCGATACCGAAAGCGTGCAGCACTCATCCGGAAGCTCCGCCGCGCCAGGCTCGACAAACAAGTATGTCAGTCGAGCATTGGATGTGACCTGATTGCTGTGCGGAACGCCGCCGGGTACCCAAAGCCCACAGTCGGGTGGAACGACCCAGACCCCGCTTTCCGCTGTGCATGTCACCGCGCCATGGAGCGCCAGGATCAGTTGACCCTGCGGGTGCTGATGCTGATGCCCCTCGGCTTCATAATCGGCGAAGTCCACTCTGAACGCCATCGCCTGCCCATGCGAGAGGCTCAGATCTATGGCAGTGCTGCAGGTTGGCTTCATCAACGGTTGGCCTGATTTCGAGATCATATGGCATTATCTCCACTTTTGCCCACCAAGCAATCCTGTAAGAATCGGCCCAGCAAACTGTAGGAGATGAGCCATGCGCATTGCTGTGGTTGGGGCGACCGGCAGGATCGGTGCCCGACTTACCGAGAACCTCTTGGCCAAAGGCCATTCAGTCAAAGCTCTTTCGAGAGGGGGGCTCGCCCTCGAAGCACTTGTCGCGAAAGGCGCAGAGCCGTTCGTGGGGAGCTTCGATACGGGCGATGGCGAGCTTGGCAGGTTCTTCGAAGACGCTGACGCTGCCTTCCTGATGGTCAAAACCCTTTGGGCGGCGGAGGACTTCCATGGGCACTACCCTGCGGTCGCGCTTCGGTTTTTTGACGCGCTTCGCGATTCTCCTGTGAAATTGGTCGTGAGCCTGACCGCAATGGGGTCCGAGCTCAGCGGAAACACTGGCCATTTCCAGGGCTTCCATATCCTGGACCAGATCCTCAACCGGTTACGCGACATCAACTTGGTGCATCTGCAGGGTGGCTGGTTCATGGAGGACCTGGGGAGGTGGGCGGATGCAATCGCGCACCACGATAGGATCGGCTTTACGCTTGCCCCCGATGTCAAAGCGCCTTGGGTTTCCATTCAGGACCTCGCGGATTTTGCGGCGAAGGAGTTCGACACGCCGACTGAGCAGCACCGGTCCGTAAAGCAACTGGGCATCGACTACACGATGACCGAGATCGCCGCGCTGATCGGCCGGGCACTCGGTAGAGGGGTGGATTATGGCTTCATCAATCCGAATGATCGCGAGGTCGAAACGGTATTCCGGGAAAAATTCGGAACGCTCGATCGGTGGGTCTATGACAAGAACACCGCGGCGGCTCTTAACGATGGGCGAGTCAAGTTCCGCGATGATCGTCCGGCGCTACCCACGACAATGGAAGAATTCGTCAACGACACCCTGAAGCCGCTTATCGAGAAGGCGCGGACGGATGGCGTCAAACCAGAGACCTTCCTGACGTGGAGCTCGCAACGATAATGGCCGAGTTAGCTGCCCAAGTGCGGTCGCGGCATAAGTCGCTCGGGATCGTCCGATGAGGCGAACGATGAATAAAAAAATGGGCCTGCGGAAAGCGCGGCCCATGAAGTGTGGAGATCTAAAACCTCCAGAGGGGAACAGCTGCTGCGACGGAACTGGGAGGTGACCGCCATGTGCATCAGCTGAAAGCGTTATGCCTGATTTTTGACCACCAGGAAAACATTTATTGTGCAACACAGCTATGCAGCTGCCGCGACGGTCTCGTTGTCCAGATCTGCCGACAGCTGAGCCTCGATTGCCCGCAGCTTCAGGCGCTTTTCCTCCAGGTCGCCTGCGAACGCGAAAGCGCCTCCGTCTCGCGAGCGGTAGGAAACCAATCGCCGCTCGGCATCTTCCAGCCGCCGGCGATACTGGTGCTGTTCCTCGTCAAAGCCGCTGAGTGCATGCTCCGGACGTGAGATGGCGCCGAGCGGGGTGACCGTGATCGCCAGATCGATCTTGGAGTCTGCGCCAGTGCGTTGGAGCAACGTTTCGTAACGATAGCCATCGCCCTTACTCTTGCCGAACCGCTCACCCTCGTAAACGAAATCGAAGCCGCCGATCGTTGCCAGATGAACCTCGCCTTGGCTCTGAAGCTGCAGAAGCATGAGGATTTCCTTCATTAGCGCCCGGCCGGCCTCCTTGCGCTCGGCATATTCCTGGCCGAGCACCATCATGGTGAAGGCATGGCCGGCGGTCGGCCGTAGCCGCGCGATGTCCTGGCCGATCTCGCCGATGCGCCGCGTGGCGGCTTCGATCTCCCGCTCGGCGTCGCGGATCTGACGACGGACGGCATATTGATCGTCTTCATGCGCGGCGAAGGGAGGCTGATTGACGTTGGGGATCCCGCTGCAGCGGGGACGTTACGACCACTCGAACGCTGCGGCTGCCGCATCGGGAAGATGCCGCAGTTGGACGGGCAGTTTGCTGGCGATCTCATCGTCGGTCAGGTCGTCGAGCAGTTTTGACCTGGCAGACCCAGCCCCGCTGTAGAGAGCGATGACGCGCTGCCCCGGCAGATATTGCGGGGCGGCGGTTTCATCGGAGTAACCGCGATAGGTGTCCGCAGTGGCGCTCCAGATATGCTCGAGACGTTCGTCCCGCGTCATCGATCGCATAGGTCGCGTTTCCCTCTCGATGATTGCCAGCCGCATCTGTTCTACCGACCCACCGTCGGAGAGATCGCAATATCCATGGAAGTGACGGATGACCCCGTCGATCCGTAGCGCGAAGAAAACCGATGTGACGGATCCTGTCAGGAATTCGCGCATTGCGAACATCGAGCCCCGGATCCACAATGGCGGCAGGATCTCGAACATATCGTCATGCTCACGCTCGGTGATTTCGAACCATTCGCCGGCATAAAGCGCGTTCGTGTCACCGTCGAACCGATGAGGACGTTGTGCGTGACGATCGAACAACCTGAACATCTGATGGCGGTCGGCGAGGCCCTGGTAGACTTTACGGATTGCGGAAGGGGTGTTCATTGACGGCTCCTTTGGCCCTGTCCGAACCGAAGCGCGGCGCTGCCTGTCGGCTCACCATTCCCCTTCAGTCCTTCACGACCCCTCCCCTCACGCCGCCTCTCCGTCCGGGCGGGTCAAGGGCCGCTATCAAGCGGGCGAAGCTTTACCCTTGACGCGACCAGCGCGCATGCGGCAGGCCTCCTCGTCCCGCCCTCATCGTCCTTTCCTTCTTTTCTTCTTCCCGCGCTTTCAGCGCGTCATTCCAGTCCTCGGCCGGCGGCGTCAGTCGCAACCAGTCGCAACCAACCTCATCGGCAATGTCACGAAGGCGGCCGGCAAAGCTCTCACCCTGGCTATTGGCGTCGGTGGCCGCGACCAGAACAACACCGGCGCGCGCGGCCAGCTTGCGGACCGCGACGTCTGTCGCCGGCGACCAACCACCGCCGGTGCTGAGATAGAGGCTGCCCTCGCGAAGTCCCTCGAATGCCGCAAGGCTCATGGCGTCGATCGCCGCTTCAGTGACGCAAAGGCCAGTGGCATCGGAAGAACCAAGGCGAAACAGAATCTTCGAACCGCCTGTCGAAAACCCCCGCCAATCGGGACCGCGCTCTTCCCAGCCGGTGACAGCACCATCGTCATTGACATGCGCTGCCCACATGCTGCCATAAGGGCCTTCCCGAAGGACGTCACTGCGCATGGCATCCCGGATGATTGTTGCCGGAAGGCAGCGCTCGGTTCGCAGATAGCGCCAGGTCATCGACCCCTGCCACGGACTCCATCGTTTTGCCCAGCGTTCCGGGACGGAAATGCTGTGAGCGAGGCTTCTGGCCGGCCGAGACCAAACAGAATCCGTGGCGCTGACGCCGACGAGGTTGGCCACGCGGTCGAGCGCTTCGACAAAGGTGGCGCCATCCAGATGCTCCGCAAGAGCGAAGACATCGCCCTTCGCGTCGGACAGCGGATCGAACCATCCTCGCCCCCCATGGATGACGATGACGATTTCCGCACCGCGCCGGTATTTCACTGCCTTGCGGGTGCTTTCCTTGACATCGATGGCAAAGCCAACTTGTTCCAGCACCGCGGCGCACGGGACACGGTCCCGAAGGTCTTCCAGTTTCTGTTTTTCCATTATTTTTTTCGGCGCTCTCACGTCCGCCCTTCTCTCCAGATTAATCCTTCCCGCAATTCGCGGGACCGTTTCCGGCGTCCGCGAAGAGCAAAGGGGCAAGGGCGCGCCCTGGCAATCTGCTGATCTGCAGATCAACGGTACCGTCGGTGCCAAGGCGCGGCGAAGCTTCCCTCACCGCCTGCCGCTCGCAAGCGGCACCTTGAAGAGGAAAATGCCGGCTCAATGAGCCGGCCAGGGATGGAATTCATGCACGATCTCCAGATCGTCTTCGTCATCGAGTTCGTCGCTCGGCAGAACGCCGAACTCGTCGCCGGACCTGAACAGCGTGACTGGAACCATCAGGGTGCGGGAAAGCTGGAAGGCGTGGTTCTGCGCAAGCGAAAGATCGGTGTTCATCTGAGGCTCCATCTTTGGAGCGGGCCATTCCCGCTCGATGGCTCCCGTCAGTGTCCGGAACCGGTCGCGATCACCGCGAAGGCAAAGCCGAAGCGGCCGCAGCTTGCCTAGCGGACCCCGTCAGCGGGTTGATCGACGGAGATCCGGGGCTGGACCAGGAAGCCATCCATCAAGAGCGGGATTGGGGCGCCTCAACAGATCCGCCTCCGACCAACAAAGATCGTGCTTATGCGGATCTTATCGCTGTCTTCGGTACCTGATGCTTTCTTCTTTTCGCTACGGTCATCAGGTCAGAGCGGATGCTCACAAAAATTGGAGACGGCGCAGGCTTTGACAACAGGGATTTGTCGTGCTTCCCTGTCCTTGGTCCTAGGACAGAGGACGCAAGCTGGAAAAATTTATGAAAAGCCAGGACATCGTCATACTGCTCAAGCTCATCAGCCTCCAGGAGCAGGAACAGGAGCAAGGGGTCGAACGCATGCGCCTAGAGGCGCAGGGCGATGACCCATACTCCGTTCGGAACTTGGAGGCATCTCTCGGTATAAGCAAGACCGAGGTCAACGAATTGATCAAGAGGAGCCTAGCCTCTGGCATTGCAAGCAAAGATCGCGAGCTTGGCAGACCCAGGCCCAGCCGGCGGAACCTGTTCAATTTCATCGTCCACGGCCTAAAATTCGCGTTTCCGGTAAAGCCCGGGTCAATGCAGCGAGGCATTCCAACCGCCTTTGCGGCACCTATGCTCGAGGGCCTTTTGGTCAGTGCCGGCAACTATATTTACGTCTGGCCGCACCCAAGCGCGCGCGAAATGGGTCAGTCCGTCGAACCGCTGTTCAAGAGTGTACCGGAAGCAGTCCAAAAGGACGTGCGCCTCTACGAATATCTGGCACTCTGCGACGCAATCCGCCTTGGAAACCAACGAGAAGTGGGTTTGGCAAGCGATCGGCTCTCGAAAAGGATGCTCGATAAATGACGACTGTCCATGGCCAGCTGCTCGAAATGTTGAAAGTCGTAGCAACGGCTCTGGAGCAGGATTTGCGCGATCGTCTTGTGTTCGTCGGGGGCTGTACGACCGCACTTTTCATCACGGACCCGGTGACCCTCGAAGATGTCAGGGCCACCGACGATATCGACCTTATTGTCGATCTTGCGGGGCTTGCCGAATGGGGCCAACTACTGGAGCAGCTGCGAGAAAGGGGGTTCAAAGAGTTCCCGGATGACGACGTCATCTGCCGAATGCGGCTCGGCCCGCTCAAAGTCGATTTCATGCCGGATGATGAAACAATTCTTGGCTTTAGCAATCGCTGGTACGCAAAAGGTATCGAGACGGCTGAGATTCACCAACTCACTGAAAGTCTCACCATCCGGCTCCTCACGCCCGCCCTTTTTATAGCGACAAAGCTGGAAGCATTCGCCGGCAGAGGCGGTGATGATCTTTATTCAAGTCGAGATGCCGAGGACATACTTCTCGTCGTTGATGGGAGAGAGGAACTTGGTCAGGAACTGGTCAATGCTGATCTCGACGTCAAGACATACATCGCTGAACAATTCCAGGCGCTCCTCAGGCATCGCGACTTTGACGATTTCCTTGAGGGAAATTTGCGCGGGCAGACCGGTCGGGTAGCTATCGTGCGCGAGCGCTATGTTACAATAAGCCACTGCGCAGATGGCGGCACCCATGCGCATTGAAGCTAGCTGGTATAGCCGCAAGGGCACAATGACTGCTGACAACCGCGACCACGCGGGGATTGGCACAAATACCAATGGTGTGATGGCGATCATTGTCGATGGCTCCACCGCAGGCGAAAACAGTGGAGAATATGCCGAAGCGATTGTGCGCGAAGTGATCGACTGGTTCAACGGTCTACAAGGAAGGCTTGATGTCGATGACTTTACGAAACAACTGCGCGGAATCCATCTTGGTTTGCGCGCGCGTTACCCTCGGGCCTCGGCCAGTTTTGCTATTATGCATACCGGCCCGGGAGTACGAATGACAGTTATCCATACCGGCGACTGTCTCCTAGGCCAAATTGATCGAGGTGACAAAATTCACTGGCGGACTCAGCCTCACACGCTTGCCAATGCGTTTGGTTACGTCGCAGTTGACGAACTGTCGAAGACACCGGCCAGACATCTCCTCACCAGGAGCTTTCGTTCACGTGAGTATATGACACCTGAAATCCTGGAAACGGACAGCTCGCCTGGCGTCTATTTACTCTCGACGGATGGCTTCTGGGCCGAACTGTCAGCACATGAGCAGCTTGCCGTAATCGATGGCCGCGACGCCGACGTGAATGGAGAGCACGACGACTGCAGCGTTCTAAAGCTCACAATCATGGACAATGCCGACCCGCAGCTTATCGTTCACGTGGGCGGGGCTTCGCCCAACTTTTACATCGCGCAGATATAGCTGCCGCGAGATTTTCATCGTTTTGCAGCCTCCAATGCCAAAGGGCCAGGACCCTTGTCGAACCGCGGCCCGGACGATACCGGCCAGGGAATTGCGATCCACGACGCCAAGCGCCTGGATACCCAAAGCCTTTGCGGTCTCGAAAGGTTCTTGTGCCGAACTCGCGCCGCGCAGGAAGGAAAAATGCGTGGTTACCTGCAGCCACGAGCCGTTTCGAGAACCGTCTCACGCCGGGTTGAATCGACACTCGCGCTGTCGCACCGATTCATATTGCCTTCCGCACACAAGACGAACGTCGGCATCCGAGAAGCGTCAATTTCGCGGTTCAATGGCTGGCCTACACGCTCCCCTGTCAACGCTTCACGCCCAGCCTCACGGCTGACCGCGCATGACTCGGGGTCAATGTGGATCGCTACTTCTTCATTGTAATGGACTTTCACCATCTACTCCTTACCGGTTTCTACCGGCGCACCTTGTTCTGACCCCATCCTGCTGACCGGCGATGGCGACGGGAGGCATTGTAGTTGAAGGGCATGAAGCTGACAGATCCGATAGTTCAACCACCGCTCGGCTACACCATGACCGCTGAACGATCCGTGCACCGACGCTCTCCTTGATGAGTTATCTCGATGTCTTGTCCAGCCGCGATCACAAGATGGCGGCAGCTTCCGCGAATGCCAGACGGGGAAGGCGATCGAAATTGCCGCTCGGATCGCCATAGCCGAGATTGACGAGGAAATTGGATTTGATCGGCGTACCGGAAAAGAAGGCCTGATCGACGATCTCCGTTTTAAAGCCGGACATCGGGCCAGCATCGAGACCGATCAGGCGCGCCGCGATTATGAGATACGCTCCCTGCAGGCTGCTGTTGCGGAAGGCCGTCTCCTGCGCCAGCGACGGGCTCGAGGTGAACCAGGAACGGGCATCGGCGTGGGGAAAAAGCTGCGGCAGTTTCTCGTAGAATTCACTGTCGTAGGCCACGATGACGGTCACCGGCGCGGTCATCGTCTTTTCGAGATTGCCCCGCGACAGCGCAGGTGCAAGGCGATCCTTGGCCTCCCGGCTCTTGACGAAATAGAAGCGGGCCGGCAGGCAATTGCCCGAAGTCGGCCCCATTTTGATCAGATCATAGAGTGCCTCGAGCTGCGCGTCGCTGACCGGACGGTCATGCCATTTGTTGAAGGTGCGGGCTTTGGTGAACAGCAGGTCTTCGATACCGCCGGAATTCTGGTCCATCAGCATTGGTTTTCTTTCGTCACCTGTCATCAATCAGCGCCAGTTGGGGCGTTGGCGACAATCCTTGCACAAGCTCTTCGATTTTCGGCCTGAGCATTTCTCATCGCCAACCGAAGAAATAGCCATTCGCAACTTCGGAAAGTCCCGACTAACCTTCAGCCTATCGCAAAAAAGAGGATGAGGAACATGGCTGTCTGGGACAAGTTTCTGACTGAGGACGACAAGAAGGTCATGGAGAAGCGCAAGCCGCGGACGCTGAGCGGTCCCGGCCGGCGCAACGCCCTCCTGCTTATCGACATGCAGGTCACCGCCTGCGGCTTCGACAAGCCGATATACGAGCAGCTCGACGTTTATTCCGGCGCCTGCGGCCCTCATGCCTGGAAAGCCATTCCCGTCCAGCAAGAGCTGCTTGCGGCGGCTCGCGCGGCGGGAATGCCGGTGATCTACTCCAAACATATCTTTTACGAGCTGAGCGGCCTTCCTTCGGCCGACCCATCGAACAATTTCAGCGCCCGCAACATCAATTCGGAAGTCCCGGTAGAGGTGGCGATGCAGCCCGGCGACCTACTCGTCGAAAAGCAGACGCCCAGCTGCTTTACCTTCACCAATCTCCACATGATGCTGAACAATCTAGGCGTCGACGGCCTGCTCGTCGGCGGCAACAGCACCAGCGGCTGTGTGCGTGCGACCTGCGTGGAAGGCATGGCGCTCGGCTACAAGATGCAGGTGATCGAGGAGGCGGTGTTCGATCGCATCGAACTCTCGCATGCTGCTGCGCTCTTCGACATGCAATTCAAGATCTGCGATGTCATATCCGTGCAGCAGGCCCTAAAGCAGATCGCCGCCGGTGCTGCGCCGGCAAGCGCGGCTGCCTGATCTCCTCGCCATCCAGAAAGAGACTGTGTCATGAAATTCCTCGCTGCGGCCCTGCAGCTCGGTTCCGCCGGGCCGAGCATCGGCGCCACATTGTCCCGCATCCTGCCGCTCCTCGATCAGGTCGGCGACCGGGGCGTGAAGCTCGTCGTCCTCCCCGAACTTGCGCTGACGCCCTATTTCGGTGCGACAGTGCACGAACTCTCTGGCCAGTATGCCGCCAAGGCCGAAAATGACGAGGCGATCGCCGCCGTCGGCGCCAAGGCCAGGCAGCACGCGATGGCCGTCGTCCTGCCCTTCGCCGAGCTTTCCGGCCATCAGGTCTACAATTCCATGGCCTTCATCGACACGTCAGGGCGCCATGTCGGGACATTCCGCAAGATGCATATTCCGGGCTTCGTCGAGCCGAAACCGAATGGCGAAGTCACCATCCTGGAGAAACGCTATTTCACGCCGGGCGATCTCGGCTTTACCGTTCACGACACCGGGCCGCTGAAGCTCGGTGGGCTGATCTGCTACGACAGGCGGTTTCCGGAAGCCTACCGCTCGCTCGTTCACAACGGTGCCGACATCATCTGCGTCGGCTACAACACCCCGGTCATGCCGAAGGGCACCCTTTCCGTTGCCCGCCGCGCATCCGAGCTTGCCATGTGCGGCGGCGCATATTCCAACGGGACCTATGTCATCGCCGCCGGCAAGGCCGGCGTGGAAAACGGCGTGCGCTATATCGGCGGGAGCCTGATTGCCGGTCCCGACGGCATGATCGTCAGGAAGGCCAGGAACATGAGCGACGAACTGGTGATCGCAGAAATTGACATGGAAAAACAGGCCTCCATTCGCGAACGTTGGGCCTTCGCAGTCAATCGGCGACCCGCCGATTATGTGATGACCCAGACCGCCTGATGGTGCGAGATGGCGTCATTCACTGAGCTGCCGCTGACGAAGGGCAGGTTCGCCGCGCTCGGCGTTCGAAATTTCAGGATCTTCTTCTCCGGGCTTTTGGTCTCGGTGACCGGTCCCTGGATGCAGACCACCGCGCAGGCCTGGCTCGTCCTCAATTTGACGAATTCTTCGCTGTCGCTTGCGACGGTCGCCTCGCTGCAATTCTTGCCCATCATGCTCTTCGCCCTGGTCGGCGGAGCGGTGGCCGACCGTTTCCCGCGGCGCAAGCTGATGTTTGCCACCCAGGCTTTCGCGGCAGTCCAGGCCGTCGTCCTCGGTGTCCTCGTCGCAACCGGCGCGGTGACCATTTGGCATATCTACGTCCTTGCGTTCACCCTCGGCGTCATCAATGCGCTCGACACACCGCTGCGCCAGGCTTTTGTCAGCGAACTCGTATCGCTTCCCTTCGTTCCGAACGCGATTGCACTGACGTCCATGGTCCAGAATCTCGGGCGCATCATTGGTCCGGCGCTTGGCGGCGTCGTCATCGCCGCCTTCGGCGTGGAGGCAGCCTTCTTCATGAATGCCGTGACTTTCGCCGCCATCCTGATCGCCCTGATGCGGATCCGGCCGGAGGAGCTTGAACCCAGCCGCTTCACCGGCAAGCCCAGCGTCATTTCGCAGATCGGCGAGAGCCTCGACTATGCCTGGCGCACGCCGACGATCCTCTTCCTGTTGCTGGCAACCGCCTTCATCGGCATGTTCGGCCAGAACTTCACGACGATCGTGCCACTCGTGGCGAACTATATCGTGCACGCAAGCGCTGCCGAATTCGGCCTGCTGAATTCCTGCCTCGGCACCGGCTCCTTCATCTCCGCCTTCCTGTTGACGAGCCGTGGCGCCCCTTCGGTAGGGCGCGTGCTGCTGTCGGGACTGGCCTTCGGCATCATGCTGATCGCGATCTCGCTCACCGGCAATCTTTTCGTCAGCTGCTTCCTATTCCTCATCGTCGGAGCCTCGGCCGTGACGTTCTCCGCCTCGGTGACGGCGTCGCTGCAGATCCAGTCGCCGCCCGACATGCATGGCCGTTTCGCCGCCATGGTCCATCTGCTGATAACCGGCTCCTCGCCGATCGGCGCTATGCTGACCGGTTTCATTGCCCATTCCTTCGGTGTCTGGGTGTCGATTTTTGCCAATGGCGCGCTCTGCTGCGTCGGCATGGCAATCTCTTTTGTCTATTTCCGGCGTAGCCGGACAAACACGAATTTCGACCTCGGCAGCATCGCCAAGCGGGAGGAAACGCCGCTGCCGCCGGTTGTCACGGCCGCAGAATAAATCCGTTGGCGGGGATCGCCTAAAAAATGAACCGTAACTGTGTTTGATCAGAAATTATGCTTGCCGTAACAAATCCGTCGTGTTTTTCTACGCGCGGGAGGACGTTGTAAAGGGGAATTGTCGATGAGAAGACGAGTACCTCTGAACGCGGTCCGTGCCTTCGAGGCAGCGGCTAGGCATAATAGCCTCGTGCGGGCAGCTGATGAGCTTTGCGTGACGCCAACAGCCCTCAGTCATCAGATCCGGCTGTTAGAAGATTTCCTGCAGGCCAAGCTTTTCCTTCGTAAAAACAGCCGCTTGGAGCTCACATCGGAGTCGCGGGCCTATCTCGGGCGCCTGACTGAAGCGCTCGATCTGATCGACGATGCGATCGACTCTCTGCGCAAGCCGCTCGATATGCCGGAGCGCGTCGTGGTCGGCGCTTCCGCCTCGGTCGCCTCGCTCTGGCTGATGCCGCGACTGCAGAACTTCATAAGGACGTCGCCCAATATCGACATCTCGCTGACGACTTTCATCGAGCGCTCGGCAATCGAATCCAATACTTCGGACATCTGGATCTGCAACTGGCGCACCAATCTCGACCGCCGTGTCGAACTGCTGCTGGAAGAGGAAATCATCCCCGTCTGTTCGCCGCAGCTTGCGGAAGAATATGGCGAGCTGAGCTTCGATTCCTTGCGCGAGCTGCCCCTCGTCCATGTCGACAGGGCCAAGCCCGACAGCAATGGCCAATATCCAGACTGGGAGCGTTATCTCAGGGAATATGGTATGCATCGAACAGACGTTGCCAAGGGACCCCGCTTCAATCAGGGCGGCCCGGCGATCGAAGCGGCGAAAGCCGGCATGGGCGCCTTGCTCGGCCGTTCCATCCTCATCGAAAAGGCCTTGAAGAGCGGTGAGCTCGTCAGGCTCGGCGAACCCTATCCGGTCCGCAATCCCTACTATATTATCTCGCCGCTGCAGGCCTCTTCGCAGGCCATCAACACTTTCAAGGACTGGATCTTCGCCGAAGCCGGCAGCCGGCCCGGCGTCTACGCTTCCTGACGATTAAATGGCCCGAACGAAGCGGGCCACTTCTCCTTTTCTTGCGAAACGGAAAAGCCGGCACAGGCACCGCTCGCACCAGCCGCAGATTGGCTTAGGCTCTTTCAGGCGGCATCCAGCGACCATTCGTCGTCGGGAGACCATGAGACGGTGACCCGGTCGCCGATCGCATGCGGCTCGGCGAAGAATTCGCTGTCCGGCACCAGAACCGAAAGCGGCTGCTTGTCCACCGACAAAAGATTGATGCGCACGGCCGGCCCCTGATATTCGCGGCCGATGACCTCGGCCATCAGGTGACGGCCGTCGGTCGCATGCGAGACATGGCATTTGTCGGCGCGCACGGCGACTGGGCGGCTGCCCATATGGATGATGTTATGGCCGCCGATGAAACGCGCGACGAAGGCATTGGCCGGCTTCTCGAAGATGTCGCGGGCGGGCGCCGCCTGCATGATCCTGCCGCCGTTCATGACGACGATCATGTCGGACAGGGCCATCGCCTCTTCCTGGCTGTGGGTCACATGCACGAAGGTGATCCCGAGCTCCGCCTGGATGCGCTTCAGCTCGGCGCGCATGGCGATGCGCAGGAATGGGTCGAGCGCAGACAGCGGCTCGTCGAGCAGAAGGACGCGCGGCTTGGTGATCAGCGACCGTGCCAGGGCGACGCGCTGCTGCTGGCCGCCGGAAAGCTGCGAGGGCATGCGGTCGGCGAGCTTTTCCATCTGCACCAGCGCGAGATAGTCCATCGCCTGCCTGTGGCGCGTCGCCTTGTCGACCCTCTTCAGTTTCAGCGAGAAGGCGACATTGTCGAGAACGCTCAGGTGTGGAAAAAGCGCGTAGCTCTGGAACATCATCGAGGTTCCGCGGCTGACGGCGGGTGCGACGGTCACGTTCTTATCCTGGATCAGAATGTCACCGTCGCTCACCACCTCGTGCCCCGCAATCATCCGCAAGGTAGTCGTCTTGCCGCAGCCGCTCGGTCCGAGCAGGCAGCAATAGGAGGCGGCCGGAATGCGCAGCGACACATTGTCAACGACGACGCTTGAATCGTAGCGCTTGGTCAGTGCCACCAGCTCGACGTCGTTGCTGCGCCGGGGCTGCGTCTTCCATTCGGCGGCAGGCGTTTCAGGCGCGATCTTTGTCTCATGTCTCATGGGATCACCTCTGGCTTGAAAGTTTCCGTCAATGCGCATGCGCCCGCAGACGGCGTCGCTTGGCGAGATAGGTCCCGAGCAGAAGGGTACCGATCACAAGCGAGAAGGAGAAAAGGGTGGTGACAGTGCCGATCGCAAACAGGACGGGCGAGGTCGCGGCCGTCAGCAGTCCTGTGATTTCCATCGGCATCGTGTTGCCGGTGCCGACATTCAGCGAGGTGCGTGCCACCTCCTCATAGGACGAGGTGAAACCCGCCATGAAGATGCCGACGACACCCGGCAGGATGATAGGGAAGATCACCTCGCGGAAGCGTTGCCAGCTGGTCGCGCCGAGATCCGTCGCCGCCTCTTCGTATGACCTGTTGAAGCGGCCGAGAACGATGAACATGATCAGCAGGCCGAAGGGCAGCGACCAGGTGAGTTGGGCGCCGATGCCTGAGGTGAACCACTGCACCTGGAAGCCGAGCAGGTTGAAGGCAAGCGCGATGCCGAAGCCGACGAAGATGCCGGGAAGCACCATCGAGGTGATGGCGGAGTAGAAGACGAAATTCGCGCCCGGGAATTTGCGGCGATAGGAAAGGCCGGCGGCAAGGGCAATCAGCGTCGTCAGCACTGCGACGATGCCGGCAAGCCGCATCGAGCGCACGAAGGATTCGTGTATATCGCCGACGCCTTCGCCACCGCTTCCGGAAAACAGCACCTGGAACCAATGCGTGGAAACGCCGACCATCGGGAAACTCATGCCGCCGTTCAACCCCTGAAAAGACAGGACGAAGACGCACAGCATCGGCCCGTAGAGGAAGGCGAGGTAGACAACGAAAATCCCGAAGAGCAGATAAAACGAGCGGGGGCGTGGTTGTCCTCTTTCGCGCATGTCCGGTCTCCTAGTTCGCCAGTTCTTTGCGGATATCGACCAGCCGCAGCAGCGCCGTGACGAAGGTCAGCACGATGACCAGCATGACGACGGACTTGGCGGCCGCGGGCGGATATTGAAAGGCATTGAGCTCGGTAGTGATGGCGCCGACGGCCGTGTTGATCTGCCCGCCGCCCATCTGCTTGACGACGAAATAGTCGCCCATCACCGCCGTGACGATGAAGATGGAACCGATGGCGATGCCCGGCTTGACCAGCGGCAGGATGATCATCGTGATGATCTGCCATTCACTGGCGCCCTGGTCTCGCGCGGCATGCACGAGCGAATGGTCGAGCTTCGCCATCGAGTTGGCGATCGGCCCGAGCATCGCCAGCGTCAGCATATTCACGTAGACGAGGATAACCGAGAAATCGGAATAGAGTAGCCAGGTCAGTGGCTGATCGATGACATTGAGATGCAGCAGCGCCTGGTTGACGAGGCCTTCGCGGCCAAGCAGCGGCACCCAGGAGACCATGCGGATCGGGCCGGAGGTCCAGAAGGGGATCGCGCAGGCCGCCATGCAGATTGCCCGCATCGCTGAGCTGCGCACATGGAAGATCAGGTAATAGGAAATCGTGAAGCCGAGCACAAGGGTGATGGCCCAGACAATCGCGACGAACTTGAAGGTCGTTTCGTAGAGATCGAGCGTCAGGCTCGAGGTGAAGATGTCGGCATAGTTGTCCCAGATGAATTCCGGGATGACCTCCGCGAAGCCGTAATCCATGAAGCTGACGGCGAGGATCATGGCGAGCGGCACCAGTACAAGGCCGATCATGATAAGGGCCAAGGGCGCGACCTGGAGAACGGATGTTCCTGCTCCCGCTTGCAATCTCATCGGCGGTTTCCCTGTTTTTCGGTGATGCCGGGGCCGGCGGCGGCAATGGCTGCCACCGCCGAGGGGTCAGGCAGCGATGAACTTCTGCCACTGGCGGACGAGATAGCGGTCCTCATCCATCAGGGTGTTCCAGATGCCGATATTGCCCATGCGGTCCCAGAGCGAGCCGCCGTCGCGCACCGCACCCGCCTTCTCCATGATCTTGCCGAAGGGATTGAGGATATCGGCCTGGGCGGGCTTGCCGTCATACCAGTAACCATACTCATCGGCCGTCATGAACGGCTTCACGTTCTCGGGCACCGTGTTGTAGAAGCCCTGGCGCGAGATGAAGGCGCCTGCCCAGCCGGAATTGTACCAGTTCATATATTCGATGGCGCAGTCGCGCTTCAGGCCGGTCAGGTGATTCATCGCGAACATCATGATGTACCAGCCGCGATGACCTTCCTTCAGCGGCTGGAAGGTGCAGGGGATGCCACGTGTGCGCACTTCCGTAACCGCCGGCGACCACATGGACTGCAGCACGACCTCGCCGGAGGCCATGAGCTGCACCGACTGGTCGAAATTCAGCCAGAAGGAGCGGAACTGGCCAGCCTTCTTGTATTCGATCAGCTTGGCGATGGTCTTGTCGATTTCGTCGCGGGTCATGTTGCCCTTGTCGACATATTTGACCTCGCCCAGCGCCTCGAGCGCCATGGCCGCATCCGGCAGGCCGACATTGACGCCTTCCTGCAGCGCCACCCGCCCCTTGAAGGCCGGGTCGAGAAGCTTAGCCCAGCTGTCGATCTTCACGTCGCCGACGAGGTCGGGCCGGACGCCCAGCGTATCGGCATTGTAATAGAGCGGGACGCCGACCAGCCAGTCGGTCGGGGTCATCGAATAGGCCGTCGCATTCGCGTCGCTGTAATATTGCGCCTTGATCGGCGCATAGCCCTGCAGCGAGGCCTCGTTGCCGTTCGGATACTTGCCGGTGCGGAAGAGCGACACCGTCTGATCCCACCACTTGTATTCCTTGGTGGTGACCGGCTGCACGATATGCTTGCCGAGCAGATATTTCACCGAGGTATTGCCGAGGTCGGCGACGTCCATCGTCTCCGGCTGCGTCAGCATGCGGTTCATCTGCGTGGTCACGTCGACCGTCTGCATCTCGATTTGGAAGCCGAGATCCTTGTTCGCCTGTTCCTGGATGTTCTTGATCGTCGAATAGGATTGCCCGACATGGGTGATCTTGATGTCCTTGATGTTCTGCGCCCAGATCGTCGGGAAGCCCGTGATGACGCCCGAGCCTGCGGCGGCACCTGCCGCGGCGGCGGCACCTTTCAACAGGCCACGCCGGGTTATGCGGCCAGCTTTCTTCTCAGCCATGTGTCTCTCCGTTTGCGGGCCTTCTGGCCCTTGTCTTGTTCCCACTCATCAGAATTCATGCATGCGGGCCGGCGATGGATATCGTTATTGTTTTTCCGGCTAAGTTCTCTAGGCGCCGCCTATGCCGTCATCGCGATGTCGGGCTCGACAAGGATCTGGCGATATCGGCCGTCGAGATAGAGCAGGGGCGAGCTGTCGCTCTCCCAGATTTCCGTCGCGACGATTTCGGCGATGAAAATCGTGTGCGACTTGTAGGGCATGGCCTGGCGCACTTCGCAGTCGAAGCTGACGAGCGAGCCCATCAGCGCCGGCGCCCCGGTCTTCATCACGCGCCAGGTGCCGTTGTCGAAGCGCTTGTCGCGGTCGATGGCACTTGAGAAATTCGCTGCGATCGACTGGGCAGCCTCGGACAGGATATTGACGCAATAAATACCCGAACGGGCGATATGGTCATGCGCGGATGCATTCTTGTTGACGCAAACCAATAGGGAGGGCGGCTCTCCCGTCACCGAGCTGACAGCCGTTGCAACAAGCCCGTGCCTCTTGCCGTCCGCGACTGTGGTGATCAATGAGACGCCGGATGCCAATCTTCGCATCCCGAGCTTGAACTGGTTGATATCCATGGGGCTCGCTCCTTCCTGGCGCTCCGAACCCGCTCCTTTGCTTGCCGGACCGCGATCTCTTGGGAAAACTATGCTGCGGTGCAGCGCGCAAACCAAATGACCATTTCTCACGTCCACGCTGAGAATTTCTGACGCGCGTGTAACGTCCGTTCGGACTAGCCTGCGCTTCGCAGCGGCAGAAGGAAGCGGGGAATCCATGCGTCGGAAGATTGCCTTTATCGGAACCGGGGGAACAATCTACTCGCTCGGCCTCGATCCGCTCGACATCATCTTTTATGGCGAGCAGCAGAATATGCTTCAGGCCGGCGCGATCCTTGAGGCGGTGCCGGAGGTCCAGGCCGTCGCGGATGTGGTGGCGATCGCCTTTGCAGAATGGCGGGCGCTTGCCGCGCAATGCAAGGCGATCGAAGAGAGTGGCGAGGATTTTTCCGGCATCGGCATCGTCATCGGTCACGGCACAGCGACGCTGGAGGAGACGGGCTGCTTCCTGTCGCTGACGTTGAAGATCGCCCTGCCGGTGGTCGTCGTCGGCTCGCAGCGGCCGCTCAGCGGCCTGTCGAGCGATGCAAAGCTCAATCTCGTCAATGCCGTCAGGGTGGCTGAGGCCCCCGCTTCTGCCGGGCGCGGCGTGCTGGTTCTGCTCAATGACGAGATATATGCCGCCCGCGAGGTGACGAAGACGGCAACCTTCCGCCTGCAGACGTTTCGCGCGCCGGATTTCGGAATGCTGGGTTATGTCGATGGCGATACCGTTGGCTGTTATCGCCGCGCCGAGCGGCGCAGCGCACCCGACACCGAATTCGATGTGGCGAATCTCGATATACTCCCACGCGTCGATATCAGCTATGCCTATGCCGGCGCAGACAGGGCGGAGGTCGACGCCTTCGTTGCAGTCAGTGCTCAAGGGATCGTCTCGGCAGGTTTTGCCCCGCCATCGTCACACCGAACAGCTCGAGGCCCTTGTGCGCGCCCGCGAGGCTGGCCTGGTCGCCATGCAGGGCACCCGAGTCGGAAGCGGGCTGGTTCATCGCGGCAAGCGGTTTTCCGAACTCGGCTTCCTGACGGCCGATAATCTCATCCGCAGAAGGCCAGGCTGCTCCTGGCGCTGGCGCTGACCATCACGCGTGATCCTGATGAGATCATGCGCATCTTTTACACCTATTGAGATTGTCGGAGGCCG
Source organism: Rhizobium sp. KNZ14-9A (assembly GCF_056755015.1). NCBI lineage: Bacteria > Pseudomonadati > Pseudomonadota > Alphaproteobacteria > Hyphomicrobiales > Rhizobiaceae > Rhizobium > Rhizobium sp. KNZ14-9A. Next base: position 1,011,940 of record NZ_JBPGXB010000001.1, on the reverse strand, counting down.
ATCATGACAAAGCCGAATGAACTCGATGCCGCATCGCTCGTGTCGCTCACGCGATCGGGTAAACTCACGGTGGAGGAAGTGGCGCGATCAATCATCGCGCGGGTGGACGAGCGCGATGCCGACGTGGAGGCCTGGGCCTATTTCGACCGGGAGCAGATCATGGCCGAGGCGCGCCGTCTGGATGAGGCAACGGATAGGGGGCCGCTGCACGGCGCTCCTGTTGGCGTCAAGGACGTCATCAATACCAGGGATATGCCGACCGCGCACAATACGTCGCGTTATGAGCGTTGCCGGCCCGGCGTGGATGCGGCTTGCGTCGACATGTTGCGTTCGGCCGGCGCGCTCATCGTCGGCAAGACCGTCACGACCGAATTCGCCACCACCAATCGCGGCGGCAAGACCCGTAATCCCCATTCCCCGGAGCGCACGCCGGGCGGCTCGTCCAGCGGTTCAGGGGCGGCCGTTGCGGATTTCCAGGCGACAGTTGCGCTTGGAACCCAAACCGGCGGCTCGACGATCCGGCCCGCTTCCTTCTGCGGCATTTATGGCTGGAAACCCACTTGGAATTCCATCAGTCGCGAAGGGTTGAAAATGTACTCGGCGACCTGCGATACGCTGGGTCTCTATGCGCGGTCCGCCGGCGACCTCGAGCTGCTGGCCGAGATCTTCCGGCTCGAGCCGCCTGAAAAGCCGCCGGAAACGCTTGCCGGCGCCCGCATCGGCATATGCCGTTCGCCAGTCTGGGAAAAGGCGCAGCCCGCCACACAGGCCGCGTTGAAGGCCGGCATCGAGGCGCTGAAACGGGCGGGCGCGGTGCCGGTCGATCTCGATTTGCCGGCGCCTTTCGAGGCGATCCACGATGCGCATCGCAAGATCCTGCGCAGGGAAGGCCGCTCCGCCTTCCTCAACGAATATGCCGCCACGCCCGAAATTCACGAGGATTTCAAGGCAATCGTCGAGAACCGCGACGATTACAGCGTGGAAGAAACACGCCGGGCCTATCGGCTCGCCGATGAATGCCGCGCCATCTTCGATGACATCGCCGCAGGCTACGACCTGATCCTGACGCCGAGCGCGACAGGTGAAGCGCCGCTCGGCATCGAGCTTACCGGTGACGCCTCCTTCAATTCGATGTGGACGCTGTTACAGGTTCCCGTCGTCAACGTCCCCGGCATGGTCGGGCCGAACGGCTTTCCCGTCGGCCTGTCGCTGACCGGACGCCGCTACGACGACCGTAAGGTTATTGCCTATGCCCGGCTCGCCGGCGCCGCCTTTAACGCCGCCGAACGGCAGGCGGCCTGACCCAAGGCCGACCGGGACCGTACAAAAACTCGCCGGGAGCGCTCCCGGCGGGTTTGCAGTGATAAAAGAACGCGGCTCAGGCCGCATCCCTCTTCATCGTCAGGTCGGGATTGCGGGATTTCATCAGCGGCTGGATATGCTGGCCAAACTGCTCCATGCCGACGATGAAATCGTCGAAGGTCATCATGATCCCCTCAATGCCGGGCTTTTCGGCAATTTCGTCCAGCATGGCCGCGACTTTCTCGTAGGAGCCGATGAGTTTCAGCATGCCGGTCGGCTCGGCGGTCTCCGGCTTCGCCAGCATGTCGCCGGCGCGCTTGGCCATCATACCGGCCGTGGAATTGGCGGTCGCATTCTTGTCGGCCGCCGACTGGTCGCGCTGCCATTCGATCGCCTGCAGGTCGGTGCCCTTCTTGTAGTGTTCCCACTTGGCATAGGCCATCTCGTCCGTGCGGTCGGCGATGATCATCAAGAGCGTATAGGCGCCCACCTTGCGGTTGTAGGGCGCGGTCACGTCGAGCAACCGCTGCGCATTCGCGCCGGAATTCTGGACATTGTTGATGCCGGCGCCGGCGCCGACGAAATTATAGTCGCAATGCTCGCCGACGAAGCGCATGCCGGTATCGCTGGCGCAGGCTGCGACGATGTCGATACGGCCGGACGGGCGAGGGCTGAGCTTGCAGTCGTCCATCTTGAAATATTCGCCCTGAAAATTGGAACCGCCCGTTTCCCAGAGATCCTTCATGACCTGCACATACTCGCTGGCATATTCGTAGCGGCGGCGGAAATGCTCGTCCCCGGGCCAGAGGCCCATCTGCTGGTATTCCTTCGGCTGCCAGCCGGTGACGATATTGACGCCGAAGCGGCCTGGGGCGATGGAATCGATCGTCGAGGTCATGCGCGCCGCAAGCGCCGGCGGCAGCGTCAGAAGTGCGATCGAGGCGTAGAGCTTGATCTTCTGCGTGACGGCGGCAATGCCCGCCATCAGCGTGAAGGCTTCGAGATTGTGCTGCCAATATTCGCTCGGGCCGTTGAAGCCGCGCAGCTTGATCATCGCCAGCGCAAAATCGAGGCCATAATGCTCTGCCCGCTGCACCACTGTCTTGTTCAGATCGAAAGTCGGATAGGTTTCCGGCGAGGTTGTCGAAATCAGCCAGCCGCGGCTGCCGATCGGGATGAACACACCCATCTTTACCATATGACGTTCCCTTTTATGTTTGTGAGCATGGCAGCCTGTTCAGGCTGCCGATTTTTCGACCTGGAGATCAGGATTGCGCGTCTTCATCAGCGGCTGGATATGCTCGCCGAACTGTTCGATGCCGGTAACGAAGTCGTCGAAGGTCAGCATGATGCCCTTGAGGCCGGGGGTCGAGGCGATCTCATCAAGCATGCGCGCGACATTGGCGTAGGATCCGATCAGCTTGAGCATGCCTGTCGGCTGCGGGTTTTTGATCTGGCGCACGAGGGCTGAGGCGGTGGAGCCTTCCTTGGCGACCGTATCCTGCCCGGCCTGGCTCGCCTGCCATTCCAGCGCCTCGATATCGGTGCCGGCCTTGTAGTGCTCCCATTTGGCGAATGCCATTTCGTCGGTCCTGTCGGCGATCACCATCAGCAGCAGGAAGGCGCCCGTATCGCGTCCGGTCTTCTCGGCCGCCGCTTCCACCTTGGCGACCATGTCGCGCGCGCCGCTCGTCTGGTTGAGATCGCCGCCGGCGCCGATGAAATTATAGTCGCCGTATTCCGCCACGAATTGCATGCCGCGTTCGGACTGGCCGGCGCCGACGATCGGTATATAGGCGGAGGGACGCGGCGACAGCTTGCAGTCGTCCATCTGGAAGAAGTCGCCCTTGAAGTCTGAAACACCAGTCGTCCAGAGATCGCGCATGATCTGCACATATTCCGACGCATAGTCGTAGCGGCGGGAGAAATGCTCCGGCGTCAATTCAAAACCCATCTGCTGGTATTCCTTGGGCTGCCAGCCGGTGACCATGTTGATGCCGAAACGGCCGGGCGCAATGGAATCGATGGTTGAAGCCATGCGCGCGACAAGCGCTGGCGGCATCGTCAGCATCGCCACCGAGGCAAAGAGCTGGATCTTCTTTGTGACGGCGGCAATCCCCGCCATCAGCGTGAACGATTCGAGATTGTGCACCCAATATTCGCTCGGGCCGTTATAGCCTCGCAGCTTGATCATCGAGAGTGCGAAGTCGAGGCCGTAGAACTCGGCCCGCTGCACGACAGCCTTGTTGAGATCGAAGCTGGGCATTGTCATCGGAGACGTCGTGGAAATTAGCCATCCGCGGCTGCCGATTGGAATGAATACGCCGATCTTTGTCATGGTCCGGTTCCTCTTGTTTTCAATCAAAACAAGAGTTCACTGGCCCGACGATATTTCCAAGCGACGATTTCGAAACGGGCAGATGAGAAAATCTCAGGTCGTGCGATCGATAAAAGCCACCCTGCCGGCGGCCGCCGCCGGGCGGCGCTCCGCCGCTCCGCTTTTGACCTTCAATGGCTGAACGGCCCTAACGAACGCGTTGAACGGTTACGCGTTCATTCTGCCGTCAGCGTAGACCGCAGTCGCACATTCAGCCCTGGCCGCAACAGGTAATCGGCATTGGGGAACTCCACAGCGATGGCAACTGTCTGTGTGGCGGCGTCGAAAGCATAGCTGCCCCCAACCAGTTTGCCAGGCTCAGGGTATTCGTCTCCACTCGGCAGCAGCATCGTGAACTTCAGCTCCTCAGCCGCCTTGCTGGGCGTTCCTAAGGCGTCCCGGCAGGATGCGTTCTAAATCGACCCAATCACATCGCCGATCTCCGCCATTGAAGAGCAGATCGACGCTGCCCCGGCTTCCGACAGGCGCGCCTGGAGGGCGTCATAAGTATGCCCGCCTCCGATAAAGCCAATGGACCTCATTCCTGCGCGCCTTGCAGCGGTCACACCGGCGACAGAATCCTCGACGACGATGCATTCGTTCGGATCGAATCCCATCTGCGACGCAGCAAACAAAAATACATCCGGCGCAGGCTTCGAACGCTTGACCTGACTGACAGAGAAGACATTGGGTGTGACATGCTTCAGAATTCCAGTGCGCTCAAGATTGTCGGCCAATGGCATCAACTCTGTTGATGACGCCACACATACCTCGTGCCCATAGTTCTTAATCTTTGTTATGGCTTCTGACGTGCCCGCTATCGCTCTCAACTCTGTTGCAAAGCGGCGGTCGCATTCGCGCAGAATATCGTCAACCCAATCATCCCTTAGGTTCAGACCGTGCTCTTCGGCGAGCTTCTGCCATGCCGTCCGATGGGGAATTCCTGCAAAACGTTCGGAAATAGTCGATGCGGATGTTGGATAGCCCAACTCGGTGAGAGCCTCAGCGTCGACCGAACAAAAAATGGCTTCTGAGTCGATTAGCACGCCGTCACAGTCGAATATCACCAGCATTCCGGCCCCTTTCCTTCTCCGAAGGGAATCATCCCTGACGCAGGACATGTCGATCAGAAGATATTCGACCGCGCCATCGGTATCCTTTCAGGTTCATCGTGAAATTCGTCAGCTTCGAATCCGCCCTATGATAATCAGCTTTTATCCGAGAACGGCGAAAACTGCTTGTCCACTTCTTGTGGTCTCCCGGAGGTGACATCTTCCCAACTTTCCTTCAGGGCCCTTCCTACGATCTCCGAAATGAACGCGCTCTTTTCTGACGTATACCGATCTCCATCGTATGGGAATCGATCCGCGAGCCGCCGTTTCAACACAGCATATTCGGTCGCCACCTCCTCATGCTGGCGAAGATAGTCCCGAAACAACATCCGACGCTCATGCGTCTGGTTTGATGGCGGGCAGAGGTAGACCCTGATCTGGGGCATACGGCGTCTCCAAAGGAAGGCCCAAACATCGTCCTCGTACCGATTTCCACGCGGTTCAAATCCAAGCTTGATCAGCTCCGCACTTGCGTCGGGAACGTCGTCCAAACTCGATAGAGTGATATCGACGTCGATGATCGGCTTCGCGGCCAAGCCCGGTACGGCAGTGCTGCCGATGTGGTCAACAGACACGACATATTTCCCGAGCGTCGCTCTCAACAGGACTTCAGCGGCTGAGAAATCATTCGTCCAATTTGGATCGAAAGCGGAGAGTTCGACTAAGGTCGGCATGGGCGTACCGTCAACAGAGGAGATAGCTGACGTTACCCGATTCACCTAATCCATGTCTCCTCCTGGCGGAGGATTACCGTCATGGAGATCAGCATCTAGCTCCACGGTGGGAGCGCGGCACCGCTTACGACGATGTCGCTAGCCCGCAGCATCATGGACACGGCAAGCGGCCGACCTGAGATGGTGCATTCGCACGACAATCGAACTCTATTTCTGGATCGGACCGAAGTCGTCGTCGGGGTAGTGAATCGTTTCTTCACCCGGTCGGCGTGAGCCGACAGCCAGGAAGATGCCCGGCTGCTCGGAGCGGTTCTGGATGTGATGACCATTACGCTCACCCGCCGGAAAAGCAGCAAACATGCCAGGCGTCAGCTCATGCGGACCATTATCATCGATCAACGTCAGAGTGCCTTCGAGTACGCTCGGGCTTGATCTGGCCGTCATAGCTGGCGGTTGGTGTGCGAGGTGCGGTTGCAAGGCTGCCGATGTGGCTGTCAAACATGGCTCCTGTCTCCGGCGACAGAAATTGTCACAACGAGATAGCATGGGCCATAGATAAAACAAAAGTCAGAAGGACCACCTCCACGGGCGCAGCCATCTGAATCATCGGCTCAGGATTGTCGGGAGTCGAGGCGCTTGGGTCGCTCCATGAGGAAGTGAGTTGAAGTGCGTCCAACTTCAACGAAACCATTCCGTCGGTAGAGGCTACCAACTGGGTTCCACAGGAGATATTCAAGGCGAACGGGGAGGTCTTCGGCGTCGGCAAGTGCGAGGCAGTGCGCAAGGATTTTCGAGCCAAGGCCGTGCCTGCGAAGTGAGTCCATCAGATAGAATTCGCCGAAGCGGACGAACTCGGGTAGCAGTTGAAGCGAGACGGTTCCAATCGGCTGTCCATCCAGCTCGATCCGAGAGAATGGCTTCTCGCGCAATCGCTGACCGTGGACTTCGCGCTGGAACTTTTCATCCCATCCCCACTGCTGAATGATGTGAGGACCGAGGGCCTGTCTCTTCACCTGGAATGAGAACTCAAACTCCTCATCCGTTGGCGTGAGCATCTGAAATGTCAAATCAGGGGGAAGGTCAGGAATTTTCATAGGATCGAGACTACCTTCAGCTAAGCACTGTGTCAGTTGCACGTTGACACAAATCTTGGGTTCAGCTTGGAATGCTTGCGACTAGACAGCACTTGAAAGCATGGGCCGATCTTGGTGATGGCTCAACCTGGTAGGCGGACTCGGAAGTTGCCTGCGCCAGGAGCAAATCATCAAAGTAATCTATAGGTGCGGACGCAAGACCATTTGCCATGGGGCGCGACCTCGAAAGGCACGGCAAGTTGGCGCCAGAAAGACAGCGGAGTTTTGGAACGCAATCGAGGACGTTCGAACATTGAGCATGAACGAAATTCTGCTGCAAGCGGTTGCTGCCAAGGACGTGCAAGGACTTCGTGACAGTGTACTTCGTGCAAATCTTGCACCGGGTGGCAGCATTTATGATGGCGACGAAGACCACGGCACCCTGCATTTTGGGGCTTTATGCGGAAACCTCCTTGTCGGAGTCGCGACTGTTTCGCACTCGCCGCTTCCTGGCAGCTCGTCTCAGCAAGCGTGGCGATTGCGGGGCATGGCAATTCTCCCGGCATGGCAACGGAAAGGCTTAGGGTCGCGGCTTGTAGGGGCTTGTCTGAGGCACGCCAGCGATCACGGTGCAACATTGGTCTGGTGTTCGGCCCGCTCGGAAGCTTTGAACCGCACCGGGTTTGCCGGAGGCTCCAACTTCTGAGAGAGTGGAGCTGATATGAGCAAGACAACGAACAAGTTTTCACCTGAAGTCCGTGAGCGTGCGATCCGCATGGTCCTGGATCACGAAGCAGAACATCCGTCACGATGGGCTGCCGTTTCCTCTATTGCGGCCAAGATCGGCTGCTCGGCAGCCACGCTGTATGAGTGGGTGAAGAAGACCGAGGTCGATAGCGGCAAACGAGCAGGCCTGCCGAGTGATGTGGCGGAGAAGATGAAGGCTCTGGAGCGTGAGAACCGCGAGCTTCGTCAGGCCAACGAGATATTGCGCAAGGCGTCTGCTTATTTCGCCCAGGCGGAGCTCGACCGCCCCTTCAAACGATGATCTCGTTCATCGACGAACACCGTGGCGTGTTCGGGGTCGAGCCGATCTGCAGGCTTTTGCCGATTGCCCCGTCAACCTATCACGAGAATGTCGCCAAGCGCCTCGACGTGGATCGCCTCTCGCTCCGTGCCCGCAGCGATATCAGTTTGAAGATCGAGATACGCCGTGTCTTCGAACAGAACTTCCGTGTCTATGGCGTTCGCAAGGTCTGGCGGCAATTGCAGCGGGAGGGCATCGACGCCGCCCGTTGCACTGTCGCCCGGCTTATGAGGTCGATGAGCCTGCAGGGGATCATTCGAGGAAAGCCGGTTCGCACGACATTCTCGGACAGAACGGCTCCGAGCCCGCTTGACCGGGTTAACCGGCAGTTCAAAGCCCCTGCACCAAACAGGCTATGGGTTTCTGACTTCACCTATGTCGCCACCTGGCAGGGTTTCGTCTATGTGGCCTTCGTGATCGACGTCTTCGCTCGTCGCATCGTCGGCTGGCGGGCGAGCCGGACAGCACATGCAAGCTTTGTCCTAGATGCGCTGGAGCAGGCACTCCATGATCGGCGTCCCGTTCATGGGGGCGGCCTCGTGCATCACTCGGACAGGGGTGTCCAATACGTGTCCATTCGCTATTCCGAGCGGCTTGCAGAAGCAGGTATAGAGCCGTCTGTTGGAAGCGTCGGCGACAGTTACGACAACGCCCTCGCCGAAACGATCAATGGTCTCTACAAGGCCGAGGTCATCCATCGGCGCGGGCCATGGAGGAATTTCGAAGCGGTCGAATTCGCCACTTTGGAATGGGTCGACTGGTTCAACCACCGACGCCTCCTGGAGCCCATTGGAAACATACCGCCAGCCGAAGCCGAAGAGCGGTACTACGCCATGCTGGACGAACCAGCCATGGCCGCATAACTTAAACCAAATGGCCTCCGGCAAACCCGGTGCGGTTCAGACACTCGCGGAAGCGAGCTCCGCCTGAGCTCTCTACCGCCAGTAGCTATTTGCAGTTTTCCTAAATTTTTAACTATTAATGTTCATGCTGATGCAAGATTTAAGATGATCTACAGCAGGTCTTCTTGAACACGATAGGTGGAAAAGATCCGCCTCCCTGAGAGCATTCATTGAGGATCATATGTTCGGCAGCTCCAACGTTTCACGCATGCAGACTGTGTCGCTGAAGTCTATTACCGCAAACATCATGATCGCGGATGCGAACCTCAACATCCGCTATATGAATGACGCGGTGACGGCGCTTCTTAAGGATGCTGAAGCAGACCTCAAGAAAGAGCTGCCGCGCTTTGAGTTTTCCAAGCTCATCGGGAGCAACATTGATATCTTTCACAAGAACCCGTCTCACCAGCGCAACATGCTCGCAGCGTTGAAGACCCAGCACAGGGCAACCATCTGGGTCGGCCACCGGGCCTTCGATCTCATCGTCACACCGTTGATCGAGGGTGCGAAAACGACAGGTTTCGCGGTCGAGTGGGCGAATGCCAAAGAGCGGCTACAGAATCTGGACTTCCAGGGACAGATGGTGGCGATCAGCCGGGTTCAAGGCATCATCGAGTTCACGACCGAGGGGGAGATCGTCACTGCCAACGACAACTTCCTGAAGGCAATCGGCTATCGTCTCGATGAGATCAAGGGGCGAAACCACAGCATGCTGGTCGCAGCCGAATATGCGACCTCCCCCGAATACAAGCAGTTTTGGGATGCCTTGCGCCGGGGTGAAGCCCAGACCGCGGAGTTCACCCGTTACGGCAAGAACGGCAAGCTCGTCGTTATCAACGCGTCTTACAATCCTATCCTGGACGCAAAAGGCAAGGTTACAAAAGTCGTCAAGTTCGCGACAGACGTGACCGAGCGAGTTCATGCCGTCAAAGAAGTGGGCGCCGCGTTGAAGAAGCTGGCGCAGGGTGATTTGTCCTTCAGCATCGACCAACCATTCGCGCCTGATTTTGAGGATCTCCGTCGCACGATGAACGACGCGCTCGCACAGATGCGCAATACTCTTGGCGCGGTGGCACATTCAACCGACCAGATCGACACGGGCACCCGTGAGATCAGTCAGAGCGCTGAAGACCTGTCAAAGCGGACGGAACAGCAGGCAGCATCGCTCGAACAAACAGCCGCCGCCCTCGACGAAATTACCGTGAATGTTACGAATGCCGCCAAGCGTGCCGATGAAGCACGCCATGCTGCGGCGACCGCGAGCGAAAACGCCGAGCGATCGGGCAAGGTCGTTGCCGACGCCGTCGGGGCCATGTCCCGGATCGAAAACTCCTCCAATCAAATCTCCAATATTATTGGCGTCATCGATGAGATCGCTTTCCAGACGAATCTTCTCGCATTGAACGCTGGTGTCGAGGCCGCGCGCGCTGGTGAGGCTGGTAAAGGCTTCGCCGTCGTCGCGCAGGAGGTGCGTGAACTTGCCCAGCGCTCGGCGCAGGCCGCTAAGGAAATCAAGGAGCTTATTCGTAATTCCTCGGATGAAGTCAGCACCGGCGTCAAGCTGGTGAGCCAGACCGGTGAGGCACTACGCACCATTCAGCAAAATATTGTTGCGGTGAACGATCACATGGAGGCGATCACCAGTTCCGCAAAGGAGCAGGCAACCGGGCTTTCGGAAGTTAATTCTGCCGTGAACCAGATGGACCAGGTGACGCAACAGAACGCGGCAATGGTGGAAGAGACGAATGCCGCCAGCGCCACCCTTGCGCAGGAAACCACGCGCCTGAGGGAGCAGATCGCCGGGTTCCAACTCGGCTCACATGTTGGAAAGCTAGCCAGGCCTTATCCAGAGCCGGCCGCTGCAAACCACAGGTCCGTAGCGTCTCCAGCCCGCCGGTTGTTGGCAAAGGTTGCGAATAATTCCGGCCGCAGCACTTCCAACGGGTGGGATGAATTCTGAGCCGGGTGGTCCCAATAACAGAAGATCCGTTGATGGTACTCGTGTTTAGATCACTCGAAGTCGCGAACAAGTTGGTGGCAGTTCAAGGTCGAGCTGGACGTCTGGCGCCGTCGTGTCCTGGCGTGTTTCGTGGCGGCATGTTCAGCGGGAACCAGAAACGGGTCCCTTGACCGCTCTGCCACGCCTATCGGCTGCTGCATTGAGTATCTACCAGAGGGTGTTGGATTGGTAGATGGCGGCCCATACGACACTGGGACGTGCAAGGTGATGCGGTCCTCAGCTCTCTAGATTTGCCAGTCGATTTGGCGCAGCAGCCTGCGTGCCGTCGTCCGGATCGCTGTCTACAGGGATCTCCCGTATATCGTATTTTGTCGGTTGCAAGCTTCGACAAGAAACTCATGGGCATGCATTGTGTCGAGATATTCTTTCACTGAGGCGATTTTCCCGTTCTGGATGACGAACAGCATATGAAACTGATTGTGGTAGACGTCGCCAGTCGCGGTAATACCGCAGGCTTCCGTTTCCGCAGCAACGCGGTCGCCTTCGGCCGTCATGGATTTGACTTCGACCTTTACCGCATGAGGCAGCGCCGACGAAATCGTCTTTATGACCTCCTTATGCTCGGGAAGACAACGTTTTCCTGCCAGCGAAAAACGGTCAGGCTTGCCCAGGATCCACCATGTCGCGTCCGCGGCAAACAGTTCGTCGGGCCCGCAGGCCCGAGGAGACAAACCTATAATAATCCAAAACGATTTGCTTGTTCTCGGCTTCAATGCTCATAGGCGGCTTTCCTTGTCTGCGGCGAACCGTCGAGATCGGTGATGTGATCGATCACCTGGCAATAGTGGTGAGCTTTCCAAACAACGTGACGATCAAGCCTGCTTCGTCGGGCGAGAGGTGATCCAAAAGCGCGCGCCGCACCGCTGCAGCATGAATCGGGCGCGCGATGTCGATTTTCTCTTTACCCAAGGCCGTGACCGCAACCATTGTGACCCTCGCCTCCACTTCCGAGCGCAGGACTAGCCCGCGCGCCTGCATCCGCGTCAACTGGTGCGAAAGGCGGCTCTTGTGCCATCCCATTGAGTTTGCGAGCACCTGTTGGCGCAGCGAACCACCGCCCAAATCCACGAGGCGTGACAAGACGCCGAAATCGCTTCCCGTAAGGTCTGCAGCATCAATGATGTCCCTTTCGATCTCGGCCAAGACGGCCTGCCCCATTTGTTTGAAAGCATGCCAGACTTCCAATTCATGTTTGGACAAAGCTTTGTCGTTCATCAGCCGATCATACAGGTCTCAGGTTGACATGACAACCTCGCACCCAGTAAAGAGGTTGTCATGTCAACCTCGCTGCGATAGGTCCGAATGTCCGCGCAGCCCGTCGAGGAGATCGGTATGGCGACTGCATTTTCTTTTGAGAGGACCGGTGTCCTAATCACCGGAGGAAGCGACGGGATCGGGCTGGGTCTTGCCAAACGCTTCATACGTGAAGGCGCCAATGTCCTCATTACAGGTCGCAATGCCGAAAAGCTCGCGCGGGCGGCTTTCGAAAACTGCGGCTTGAAGACATTCGTCAACGATGTCGCCAAATCTGAAGAGCGAGAGGTGCTCGCGCACTACGTCGCCGAGCAGCTTCCCGACCTTCGCGTCGTCATCAACAACGCTGGGATCCAGCGCCAACTCTCTCTTGCGGAAGACAAGACGCCGTGGCTGGAGCGCCAACAGGAGATCGACATTCTGCTATCCGCGCCGGTGCATCTCAACCATCTGTTGGTGCCAATCCTGCTGAAACATGGACAGCCAAGCCTGATAGCCAATGTGACGTCAGGCGGAGGCTTCATCCCCCAGCCGTTCGCGCCGGTCTACAGTGCGTGCAAGGCAGCTTTGCACAGTTACACGATGAACTTGCGGTTCGCGCTTTCGCAGACCGCCATCCGCGTTGTCGAGGTTATTCCCCCTGCGGTTCGGACAGCGCTCGCCGGAGCCGGCGCAACGCACGGGGTTCCGGTCGATGAATTTTGTGATTCCATTTTCGCACGACTGAAAGATGGGACGGAGGATGAGTTGGGCTTTGGCGCGACCGCCAGCGAGAGGCTTCGCGAACGCCTCATCCTCGACCATCGGCTCTTTACCGATTTTTCGGAACGGTTTCCGGTCAAGACGTATATTTGGGCACCGTCCGCGGCATAGCTGGAGACTTCCTTCCTGCATTCGGTAAGTACAACGCCTTGAACCAATATGGACCCGCGACCCGATTGCCCAGGGCGTGCTCTCCTCTATTGAGGTCAATCGCTTTACCTTCTCGATTAGTGCCTGAGAGAGCCACCCTTGGTGATCTTGTCCACGATAGACCGTTCCGCTCTAACTGCGATACCCGCCAGCTTCGCGTCTTCCACCGCAAACCTGGAAAACACCTCGCGGTTTGCGACATCATCGCTCGTTGAAAACATTTCTTCGATGAAGACGGCGGCCGGAACGTCGTGAGATGCCGCGCGCTGGTGTATTTTCGAAAGAAGCGACGCGTCTGCGGCGAGAACGATGACGGGTTGGACCGACTGCGCCAGGAACTGGCGGCCATCCCGGTCCACGTAGGCTTTACCGATCATCTCCGCGTATGCGGCGCCTATTCCGCTCATCAGAAAGGCTGTGACGTTGAGCTTCTGCCATGTTTGCAGATCGCTTCGAACGATGACAGCGACTTTGGTGTCGTGCACGGTCGGAGACGTTTCGCTCATTGGGACACCTCCTCACGCCGTGCCTCGCCTTGAAGGCGGGTCAGAAGAGCAATGAGGCGGCCGATGTCGTCGTCAGTCGTTCTCCAGGAGGAAACACTGAGCCGGAATGCAGCGCGTCCGTTCCAGATGGTGCCGCCGAACCAGGCCTCACCCGACCTCTCGACCTCGTTTCTGATCCAGGTTGTCGTTTGATCGCTCGATGCCCGGACCAGTACCTGATTGAGCACAACGCGATTGAGTATCTCGAACCCCGAGGATTCAAGTTCCGTAGCGAGCCGCTTGGCTTGCGAAATATGTCGCTCGACCAGTTCGGCAACGCCAGCACGGCCGAGCGCCCGCAGAGCGGCCCAGACCGGAATCCCTCTTGCCCGTCGAGAAAACTCCAGTGTCAGGTTCTTCTGGGCCTTCTTTGATCCGGACGCATAGACGGCATCGCTGTTCATCGCTTCGGCTAGCGCGTCGGCGTCCCTGCAGATCGCCATGGCGGAGTCGTAGGGCGTGTTCAGCCACTTGTGCCCGTCGGTGGTCCAGCTGTCAGCCAGCTCCATGCCTTCGGTCAGGTGGCGGTTCGGGGCGGATGCTCTTGCCCAAAGACCGAACGCTCCGTCAACATGGACCCAAGCGCCTGCGGCCTTTGCGGTCGGGATGATTTCCGGGAACGGGTCGAATTCGCCGGTATTCACTTCGCCCGCCTGGAGGCAGACAATCGTCTTGTCGTCCACGGCAGGAAGTCTCGCGGGATCCACTCTTCCAAAGCCATCCACCGGAGCAAGCAGGATGTCCTTCTTTCCGAAGCCAAGAATGCGCAGCGCCTTCATGACGACGATATGGATCTTCTCGGAGACGACAATCTTGAGCGCGGGTGCACCGATCAGTCCGTCCTCGTCGAGATTCCAACCGTGCTTCTTCAGCAGCGAACGGCGTGCCGCCGCAAGGCAGGTGATCCCGCACGCCGTGGCAGAGGTTCCAAACCCGACTGCACTCTCACGAGGGAGGTCGAGTATTTCCAAAATCCACTGCGCCGCGACTTCCTCGACCTTGGCCGAAACCGGTGAGGTCATGGCAAGCGTCGCACCCTGGTCCCAAGCACCGATCAGCCGGTCGGCGGCGGCGGCGGCCGGCAGAGCCGCTCCGACCACGAAACCGAAATATCGCGGGCCGTTGCTCGTCACCGTGGCGGGCGAACCTGCATCGTCCAGAAGAGCCAGCCCCTCAGCCGGGGGCCTGCCTTCGTTCGGAAGGTCTTCCGAGAACCTTGCAAGGCCATCGAGTGCTTCCTGGTCAGGGAAAACCCGCCTGGTTTGCACCGATCCGATATATCGGGCCGCACGCGCGTCTGCGTCGGCCATGAGTTCAAGCTCGTCCTGCATCATTGCTCCTTAACGGAGCGCTGCCTGGTTGGCGCACTCCGGTTCTTCCTGTTCAGATCTGTTCGGCGCCACCATCGACCTGCAGGTCGGCCCCGTTGACGAAACTTGCTGCGTCGGAGGCGAGAAACGCCACTGCGTTGGCGATTTCTTCCGGTCGACCGAGGCGGCCGAGCGGAATGCGGCTTCCCAGAAAGTCGTAGAGGTCCTTCGTGTTGCCGTCCGGTCCGGCGAGGCCAGCGAGACCTGGGGTCTCCGTCGAGCCTGGGCTGATCGCGTTCACCCGGATATGTCGATCCTTGAGATCTAGGACCCAGCAGCGAGCGAGGCTTCGAATTGCAGCTTTGGTGGCACTGTAGATGCTGAGGGCAGGATCTGCGGTAAAAGCCGAGACCGACGAGGTCAATACGATCGAGCCTCCATCGACGATCAGCGGAAGCGCCTTCTGGACGGTGAAGACCAGGCCGCGCACGTTGATGTCGAAATGCCTGTCGAAGTGCTCCTCGGTGATTGCTCCGAGCGGAGCGCCTTCTGCGACAGCCGCATTGGCGAACAGAATGTCGATCTTTCCGCGGCGCTCCCTGACCGTTTCATAAAGGCGGTCAAGATCCGTATTAATTGAGACGTCAGCCTGAACGGCGACGGAGTTCGGACCGATCGCCTCGACAGCCGCCTCAAGTTCGGCCTGCCGCCTGCCCGTGATGAACACGAATGCGCCTTCAGCAACGAACTTCTTCGCTGTCGCCAAACCGATGCCCGTGCCGCCGCCTGTGATTACAGCCGTCTTGCCGTTGAGTATGCCGGTCATGTCATGTTCCTCTTCTTTTTGTGTATATACACATTTAGTTGCATGTTTGGTTGGTCGGCTGGCGTTTACGCCAGTTCAAACTTCGCGTCCGAGTTCTTTGCGGCGGCGCCCCCGCGCGGCCTGGATTTCTGTATGATGGTTTTCTGCCCAGGATATCATTCCTGCTAAAGGCTCCAGCATGGTTGTCCCAAGTGGAGCGAGGCGATACTCCACAGCCGGGGGCTTGGTCGGGAACACGTGACGCGTGATGATTCCGTCTTCCTCAAGATTACGCAGGGCGAGCGTGAGGGAATGTTTCGAGATATCCGGCACCGCCCGCCTCAGTTCGCTAAAGCGCTTCGGGCCGTCGGCGAGCGCCATGATCATCAAGGTCGTCCACTTCTCGCCAAGACGGTCTAGGACATCTCGTACCGGGCATCTTGCCGTCACGACCGGCATGGCAAGCCAGCGTTTGAAACTGGCGACAACTGGGTCATGTTCATTCATGACGCTCTCCTAGCGCGTTGGTTTCCAGGTCGATCAGGAACGGAAATCCAGAAGCACCCTCCTGCCCTGTGTCGCCAAGGTCAGAGCGGCCCTTGCCTCCTCCGGACGGAAAATCCCGGCGAAGGGCTGTTTGACCAATCCGACGTCGTCGATCCTGAGAAGCGCCTGAAGTGCCGGAACGATCTTCTTCGAGTTCTCTTCCGACCCCTCGAAGAAACCCCGGATGATTATTTCCTTGAAGGTCAGGTTCCAGACCGGCATCTCCATCGGGGCCCTGCTGATCGCTCCGTAACTCACGAAGTGCCCTCTGAAATCGATGAAGGAAGCAACCCGGCCGCTGACCGCCCCTCCGACGACATCAAGGCCGAGCCGGATCGGAATATCCCCAATCGAAGCCTTCGCCGCCTTGAGGTCGCTTCCGGTCTCGAATACGAAGTCGCATCCTGCCGCTTTGACCACCTCGATATCCGCTGCTCGTCTCACGAGGCCGATCGTCCGTAGTCCCCGGAATTTCGCGATGGCGATAAGCCAGCGAGCGACGCCGGAGGTCGCGGCGCTAAAGACGACACCGTCGCCCGGGTTCAGATCGACGAAGTCGTGGAGCAGCATCCAGGCGGTGGCACCGTTGATCGTCAGTACCGAGGCCTGTTCCGATGACATTTCGGCAGGGACGACCACGAGGGCATCGGCATCGACGACCAGCCGCTCCCTCCAGGTCTGCGACCCGAAAGGGAGTATGACGCGGTCACCGACTTTCACACCCGCGGCGCCCTGCCCGAGCTGCAATACGGTTCCCGTGCCTTCGGTACCGAGCACCGCGGGCGGCTCCGGCTTCCACGGGTAGATACCCCAGGGCACCATCAGATCGTTGAAGTTGACCGGAGCGTAATCGACTTTTACGAGAACCTCACCCGGCCCGGGTTGCCCTGGCTCCTCAACGTCGAGGAAGCTTGTTCCTTCCACGGCGTCTCCGTATTGAATGAGGCTTATGGATTTCATCGTCATGCTCCGGAACGCGAAGGTCGATCAGATCGCCGGGAAAAGCTGTTCTGCTGGCTTGCGAACCTTCGCGAACGCGGCCGCCGGATCGTCCGAAGACCGTTTTCCAAGCGTGACAAATGCCACCGTGGTCAGGTTCTGGGCGCGAAGCCCGAGGATCTCGTCGATACGCGGGCGGTCGAGACCTTCCATCGGGCACATATCGATTCCCGCCTCCGCGGCGGCAGCTACGAACACGCCCAGTGCCAGATAGGCCTGCTTCTGCGCCCACTCGTTGCGCATGTCCTTCGTAAACGGAGCGAGGTAGTTGTTGATGAAGTCCTCGCGCGGCTTGAGCGCGGAACGGTCAACCGAACGGGTCTTGGCCGCGTTATCGATAAATCGTGCCACAGTGTTCTCGTTAACATCCGTTTCGGAGGCAATAACGAGAAGATGGGAAGCTTCAACCACCTGCGGCTGGTTGAAGGCAGCGGCTCGCAAGGTCTCGCGCAGTGCTGCGTCTTTCACGACGATGAACTTGTAGGGCTGAAGACCATATGACGACGGCGCGAGCCGAACCAACTCCAGAAGGTCGTTCACTTCGATATCGGTGAGCGTCTCAGGCGCGAACTTCTTGGTTGCGTAGCGCCATTCCATGGACTGTACGATGGACATGGGTATTCCTTTTCAACGATTGGGATCTGGTTTGATTCAGTGCACGGCGCTCGCAAGCAGGTGCTCCAGGTTGGCGGAGAGGAAGTCATGCCAGCCTAGAGGCTCGTGGCCCGTTAGTTCGACGACCGCCCCTGAGACATCAGAGAACCTGCTGTCACGCTGGCTCGCATCGGTCATGGCCAAGGTCGCGACGTAGGAAGGTGGAAGTCCTGCGGCCGTCCACAGGCCAGGTAGCTCTGACGGCTTGGCATCGACCACCTGGATAGTCCTCCCCACGAAGTCAGAGAGGATCCCGGCGATTTCCCGCGTCGTCTGATAGGCCGGTCCGGTAAGGTCAACGACGCCGCCTTCTGCGCGGAGCAAGGCCCGGGCTGCCGCTCGGCCCGCATCGGATCTCGCCACAAACGAAATTCGGCCGTCGCCTGCCGCCGAGAACCACGTCCCGGTCGATGCGACATGCCGAAGAAGCGGCAGAAGGTTTTCGAAATACCAGCTGACGCGAAGGACGGTATGGTCGATCCCACTGCGTTGCAGGTCGGCTTCCATAATACGGTGATCCTCGGCGAACGGGATCGCCGAACTTTCCGCCGGGTTCGGCATCGAGGTGTAGGCGATGTGACTGACGCCCGCGGCGAGCGCGGCGTTGAGGGCGTTCCTGTGTTGCGTTACGCGAGCACCAGTCACCGAGAGGTGGTCGGTGGACACGATCAGCAGGCGGTCGACGCCCGCCAATCCGCTCGTGAGGGTCGATGGCTCGTCGAAGTTAACCCGGCGGACGTCATCCTGCGCAAGCGCCGTGGTGCCCAGTGCGGATGGGTCGCGGGTCCCGAGAACAAGAGGTCGGACGCCCGCAACCCTCAGCTCTTCGGCTGCGATCCGGGCGAGCTGACCACTTGCCCCCGTAATGCCGTATGTGATTTCCGTCATGGGAACCTCGGTCTTTTTTTGAGTTCTGGTCTCATTTAAAGACCCCGCAGCAGGCGTTTAAGGAGGCAAAAATTTTTGCCCTCCTAGTTTTTTCAGACGGCGAGTTTCCGGTCGTCTTGAGGAAGCAGCTCACCAAGCCGGGTGGCAAAAGCCAATGCTCCGCCGAGCGGCGCGAAGCCGATGTTCAGCTTCTGGGCCTTGTTGTCCTCGTTCCAGTCGATGACCACGACCGCGTGGACGGTTCGTCCGCCAACAAGATCAGCATCGTATTCCAAAAGGGTGCGTGAATCGTCGATACGCTTGATGTAGGTGGTGGTCTGCTTCTCATAGATCCCGGCCCCTGCCCTGATAATCCGCAGGACGGCATCCTTTCCGATCACGGGCTCGCGGAGCGTATTACTGGTCAGCACGACGTCATCCGCAAGATCTTCGAGGAATGGGTGGCGCTTGGCGCCGGTTGTCTCGGTCATCGTAGGGCTCCATATGTGTAGTTACACAGTTCAGCGCATTTTTTGTGCGCATGAGCGATCAGATCTAGCGATCAATTGACAGTGTGTAAATACACAGTTAGAAAAGTTTCATGACACAGTTACCAGGTTACGACACGTGCCACTGCCTCGCCTTACGAAGGGGCTCGAGGCAAATTACACGATTATACGATGCGGCCCTTCGACCGGTCGGGATGACAATCTCACAGTTCTCCCTGATGAGCGTCATTGACAATCATCCGAACATAAGGGTCAGCGATCTCGGCGAGATCATGGTCATGGAGAGGACAACCCTCCTGCGTAATCTCAAACCCCTTCAGATCGAAGGCCTGGTGACGGCTAGCCGGGCTAAAGGTGAGCGGGGTCATGTCTTTAACCTCACGACCCAAGGAAAAGCCAAGCTCGATCAAGCTGTTCCGGTTTGGAATGCGGCTCAGGCCACCTTCGAAAAAGAGTTTGGGTCCGATAGGGCTATCCGCCTCAGAGACGACAATCTCGCCGTCAGCACAATATCGGCGCTTTGATCGGCAACGAAATCCTTCTGCAACCGGGCGCCGCCCGAGGAGATAGTGCATGCGTATTCTGGTCATCGGTGCTGGTAGCATTGGCGGATATTTCGGGGGCCGGCTTCACGAAGCCGGGAGGGATGTCACTTTCCTGGTCCGCGAGAAACGGGCAGAGCTTCTCAGGGAAAAAGGTCTGAACATCAAGAGCAATGCGGGTGACCTGCATATCGAACGGCCGACGACCTTGCTTGCCTCTGAAGTGTCAGAGCCGTACGATCTCATAATCCTCAGCTGCAAGGCTTATGACCTTGAGGATGCGGTCTTTTCCCTATCACCCGCCGTCGGTCCCAAAACGGTCATTCTGCCGCTCATCAATGGCATGAGACATCTTGATGTGCTGGACGCAAAGTTCGGAGCCGATCGCGTGTATGGTGGGCAATGCATGATCTCAACCACGCTCGATCATGACGGCGGCATAGTCCACATGGGCGAGCTTCAGAGCCTGGTGTTCGGCCCCCGGACAGAAAATCCCACGACTGAAGCGGCAGAGGTGCTTGAAGCACTAACGGGTGCTGTATTCAATGTTCACCAGTCGGATCAGATCGAACAGGAGATGTGGCAGAAATGGGTATTCATCGCGTCAAGTGCCGGGATTACCACACTGATGCGGGCTGCTATCGGTGATATCGTCGAGGCAAACGGGTCGGCCCTGATCGAGCAGCTGGTTGAAGAATGCAGCGCGATTGCGGCAGCAAACGGTCATGCCCCCACTCTGGAATTCAAACAAAGAACGCTCGCCATGCTGACGGCGGAGGCGTCGCCTATGACGGCGTCCATGCTCAGGGACATCGAGGCGAAGGGACGCATCGAAGCAGACCACATCATCGGGGACTTGATCGCACGATCTCCAAGCGCGGCTGCACTTCCGGTTCTCCGGACTGTCTTCATTGGGCTTAAAGCCTACGAGGCTCGAAGGGCGACGGATGCGACCCCCTGAAATTCGACGCGGGGCTGCGGCAGCAGCAGAGTCCACCGATTTGCTTGCGCTTGGGGGCTCAGTCAGATGTTCTGGGCCCTTCTCCACTGCCGCAATGGCTGCCTCCCGCCGTCCGCCGGGGACCTTGCAGCCGTTCGAACAGGTGAGCTTGCCGTAAAAAGCATGGCTTTGGTCGGCGCTGCAAAGGGAGGCTGGAAAACATTGACGAAAAAGAGTCCAGTTTGAAGGGTTCAGATCATCCTCTACCAAAGAGCTCATCAGAAGCGGTGAATGCGAAGGCCCAGCACTTTCTCCGACAAGATGACGATGAACAAGGTCAGCACGATTGAGACCGTCGATACGGCGGCGGCCTCCGGTGTGAAATTCGTGCGCAGATAGTCGTAGAGCTGGATTGGAAGCGTGGCGGTTCCCACGTTCTTCAGCATGAAGGATATGGTGAACGTGTCAAAGGATATGATGAAGGCGAACAGGCATCCGCCAATCACGCCGGGCTTGATCAGCGGCAACATGATGCGGCGAAACCGCGTCATGGGTCCCGCACCAAGGCTCTTGGCCGCCAGGCTCCAGGACGGTTCGTAGGACTCCATGGCCGCACAAACGTTGATGAAGACGAAGGGAAGTGTAATCAGGCAATGGCCCACGATCATTGCCGCGATCGTTCGTGTGCCCATGCCTATCGAGTAGACGAAGAACAACAGCGAGATGGCCGTCAGCACTTCCGGCAGCAACAGCGGAAGGAGCATGGCGAGCCGGATGCTTTCCTTCCAGCGTCCGGCATGCTGGACATAGAAGATAGCGGCCATCGTGCCGATGATCGAGGAGATCACCGTCGAGACCGCGGCCACCCAGAGCGATGTCTTGATCGCGCTGAGGAAGACTTCATTGTGAAAGAACACGACATACCAGCGAAATGAAAGTCCCTGTGGCGGGAACGTCAGGAAGGCGCCTGCATTGAAGGAGGCGCCGACGACCACGAGGATCGGCAGCAGTAGAAAGGCATAGATCAGCAGGCAATAGCCGGTGAGGAGGTGCCTGGACATCAGTTGGCCTTCCATTTCATGCGGGTGAGCCTTGCAAACAGCATCACCACCATCGCCCCGGTGAGAGACAGGATCAGCGCCATGGCCGAGCCGAAGGGCCATTGGAACGTATCGATAAGGGCGTCGACGACACTGACCGCCATCGTCTTTACGCGCAGGCCGCCGATCAGGGACGGTGTGACGTAGGCGCTGAGCGACAGGACAAAGACCAGTATGCAGCCGGCCTGTATGCCGGGCATAGCCAGCGGCAGAACAATTCGTCTGAAGGCTGTGATGCGTCCGGCCCCCAGCGAGCGGGCGGCCGCTTCGATCGACGGGTCTACGCCCTGTAGCGCGCTCATGAGCGGCAGGATCATAAAGGGCAGGAAGACGTGCACCAGGGCAATCACGATCCCAAGAGAGTTGTACATTAGGCCAAGCGGGCGATCGATCAGGCCGAAGCCGATCAGGGTGCGGTTTATCATGCCATTGTTGCCGAGCAGGATCGTCCAGCCATAGCTGCGGATCACGATGCCGACGAGAAGCGGTGACAGCACGAGGCCATAAGCCAGGCCACGAAAACGCATTTGGGTCTTCGCTAGCTGCCAAGCGACGGGGAAGCCGAGGAGAAGGCAGACAGAGGTGGTGATGAAACCGATCATCAACGTGTTTGCGGTCTGCTCCAGGTAAAAGCTGTCGGCAAAGAGCCTGAGATAGTTTGAGAGGGTGAAGCCGGGCGCATAGGGCGTCCCGCTCCCCGGATTGCGCAGGCTCATGACCAGGATGTTGATGTAAGGCAATACCAGGAAGACGCCGAGCAGCAGAACAGCCGGGGCGATCAAGGCAAAGGGCTTCAGAGATTTCGCTCGAAGGCTCATGCGGCAGCTCCGAGCGCCCAGAAGCGATCGCCATCGACCTTGACGGTGACACGGTCGCCCGGAGAGAAACGGCTGCGGGGGAAAGTCTGAACATTGATGGTGTCGCCGCTGTCGAGCGCCAGCCGATAGTCGATCAGGCTGCCCGAATAATAGCTCGCTGTGATGGTGGCCGGGGTGCCTGTCTGCCCCGCGCTTTCCGGAAACAGTTCGACAGCCTCGGGGCGCAGCACCAGTGTCATCGTTCCATCGGTCGACCTCGGCGCATTGCCGATCCTGACCGTGCCGAGAGCGGTATTGATGACCGAGATATCGTTTGCTTCGGTGGAGAGCAGCCGACCGGACAGGATGTTGACCTGCCCCACGAACTGCGCGACTTCGAGGCTCGCCGGCCGATCATAAATATCGGCTGGCGCGCCATATTGGGCGATCTGCCCGCCAAACATGACCACGACACGGTCCGACATGGTCATTGCCTCGGCCTGATCGTGGGTCACGTAAACGGTGGTGATGCCAACCCGCTTCTGAAGATCGCGGATAAAGACGCGCATCTCCTCGCGCAGCTTGGCGTCGAGGTTGGCAAGCGGCTCGTCGAGCAGGAGAATTCGAGGTTCGATCACCAGCGCTCGAGCAAGGGCGACGCGTTGTTGCTGTCCGCCGGAAAGCTGGCGCGGATAGCGGTCCGCATAACCGGAGAGCTGCACCATGTCGAGAACACGGGCGGTGCGCTCGGCGATCTCGCGCTTCGGTCTGCGGCGCATCTCCAGTCCGAACGCCAGGTTCTGCGCGACGGTCATATGCGGAAACAGGGCGTAGTTCTGGAAGACCATTCCGATGTCGCGTTTTTCGGCAGGCACATGCACGACGTCCTGCCCATCGAAACGGATCGCGCCTGATGTAGCGTCCTCGAAGCCGGCTATCATTTTCAGCGTGGTTGTCTTGCCGCAGCCGGAAGGGCCAAGAAGGGAGATGAACTCCCCCTTTGCGATTTTCACGGAAATGCCGTTTACCGCAAGAGATGCCCCATAGTGCTTGGTCAGCGCTTCGATGCTCACCTCTGTCATGATCGATCTTCCAAATTCTGCCAGCGGCGATCGTGGCCGTGCCACCATGTCGAGAAAGCAGCCGGACCGCATGGAGGCGGGCCGGCAGTAGCGGGAGGATCGTCAGGGCGCGTCTAGCGCATGACCTTTGCCCAGGTCTCCGAGAATTCGGCCTGCTTTTGGTTCATGAAATTCCAATCCCATGTGAGGATCTTGTCCATGGCCTCGCCGGAGATCGGCACATCCTTTTGCAGATCGGCCGGGACCACCACCTTGGAATTGGTGGGGGAGACGAAGAACTGATTCATGAGCGGTATCTGCCCCTCCGGAGAAAGCAGGAAGTCGGCATATTGGTAGGCGAGTTCCTTTTCCGGGGCGTGGGCAAGGATATTCAGCGTCTGGTCGAACATCAGCATGCCCTCTTCGGGAACGACGACGTCGATCGGCAGCCCCTGTGCGCGCAGGCGCGCCACTTCGCCGAAGTCGAAGGGCGCAACCACGAATTCACCGGCTGCAATGCCCGTCGACAGATTGAAGTCCGCCTGTATGACAGGCCCGAGCTTTTCCAGCGCCTTGAAGCCGGCATCGACGTCGTATTGATCCTTGCCGAAGATCTTCGATGCCAGCATCAGTTCCATCTTGCCGGCCGTATTGGCGAAGTTGTAGAGGCCGATGCGACCCTTGAATTCCGGGTTTTCCCAGAGATCCTTCCATCCCTTCGGCGGGGTTTTGACCATATCGGTGCGGTAGGCGATGCCGATCGGCGAGACCATCGCCACGGCACCCCAACCATCCGTCTTCTTCGCAAGGGGATAGAGATCGCTGTAGTTCGACAGTTTCGTCAGATCGAGCTTCTCGAAGAAACCCTCTTTGCGCAGGCTGGAGGCGAAGGCCTCGTTGGTCATCAGGATCGAATAGGGTGGATTTTCAGCGCCCGCCGCTCGCAGGTTGGCGCTCCAGACACGGCCGTTGCCGGCATCGAGTTTTACCGCGGCACCGCTCTTTGCCGTAAATGCTGGTGCCAGCGTCGAGCGCCAGAACTGCTCCCAGGCGCCGCCGAGCGTCGGCACGACGAGCGTCTTGCTTTGCGCGCGTGCAGGAAGGCTGATCATGCTTGCTGCGGCAAGGCCGCCCATTCCGGCAAGAAGCTGCCGCCTGTTCATATTCATCATCTCGGTTCCCCTTGTTATGCTGCGTGTCGGTGGTGCTGGTGCGGCAGGCGATGTTTCGCTTCTTGCGTTCAGGATTTGCTGAAGGCCTGGCTTGTCTTCAGCGCGATATAGTCTCCGTAGGTAATCGGCGTGTATTTCGCCGGCGCCTTTGCCGCAAAGGGTGGCAGGCATTCGATGAGCGTCTCTTTCGACGGATTGACAAAGAAGGGAATGGATTGACGCCGTGTCGTTCCCTTGAAATGGCCGGGTGGATTGGCGACCCGATGCGGCGTCGAAAGCCATTCGTCATTGGTCCAGCGCATGAAGGCATCGGCGATATTGACGACATAGGCGCCGTCGACGTTCGGCGCATCCAGCCATTCGCCGTCACGCCTGCGGACCTGGAGCCCTCCCGGCGATGCCTCCGAGCGCAGAATGGTCATGAAGCCGTAATCGGTGTGGACGCCTGCCCGCAACTGGCCGGGCAGCGGGCTTTCCTGTTGTTCCGGATAGTTGATGACACGGAGTGCAGAAAGGTGGTCGACAAAGGCCGGCTCGAAGTAATCGGGCGCAAGCCCGATCGCCTGGCAGAATGCGCGCCGCAGATGACCTGCGAGCGTCTCCATCTCGGCAAAATAGGCGCTGAAGGCAGCCTGTAATCCTTGTGGTACCGTAGGCCAGACATCGCCCGGAAGGCGCGGGCCGAAATTCAGGCTTTCCTTGTAGTCCCCAGGCGTCTTTATCCCCAGCGTGGCGCTCAGCGCTTCGTCCGCGATGGGGGAGAAAGCGACGCCCCCCTTTAACGAGGTTCCCCGGCCTTGCTTCTTCTTCCAGTCCTGCGGTTCGTCGAAGAAATCGCGGGCAAGATTGTAAAGCTGCGCGGTCGCCTCCGTGGACACACCATGTCCGGTGATCAGGAAGAAGCCGGTTTCGCGGCAGGCCGCCTCGATCGCCTTGACGACGGTATCGCTGCCGTTGGTTCGATGGATGAAAGGCGAGATATCTATGACCGGAATGCTGTCCATGTCCCGCGTTGAGGATGGCGCCGTCTGCATTGTCTGATCCTTTCCGGAGTGAACATGGCCATGTTGTCGTGGCGGCTCGACGGCCTGCCAACGAGGGAGATGATGTCAGTCGAGCCCCTTGAAGGGTGCGTCGCGAAATTCGAGATATTCCTTCAGCGACATCTTCTGAAGATTGCGCATCCATTCCTGCCCGTCCTTGCTGACATGGAGGGCGGCGATGGCGTGCACGTTGTAATCGAAGGATGTCATCAGGCCGGCAGCGATCTGCTGGTTGTTGATGGAGGACTTGGCGAATTTGATCGCCGGAACCGGCATCCGCGCCAGCTTGCGCGCCAGGTTCTCGGTCTTCTGCTTGAGTTGATCGGCGGGCACGATTTTGTTGATCAGGTGCATGCGCAGCGCCTCTTCCGCGTCCACCAGGTCACCGGTGTACATCAGCCAGCGGACATCGCGGGTGGCCAGCAGCCACGGCATGAAGAGGGCAGGCGGACCGGAATTGTGCCTGACTTCCGGCTCGCCGAATTTGGCGTTGTCGGCGGCGATCGCAAGATCGCACGACATGACGAGTTCGAGAGCGCCGGCAAGCGCATAACCGTTCACCGAGGCGATGACGGGGATTGGAGCTTTCCAGATATTCAGAAGCGCCTGGGCATTTTCCGACATGTCGGCATGCCAATCCTCGATGCCGACGTCATAGTCTGCGCCCTGCAGATCGTAACCAGACGAAAACGCGCGGCCGGCACCGGTGATCACCAGCGCGTTGACGTCCTTGTCGGCGACAGCAAGCGCAACGGCACGGTCGATCTCGCGCACCGTCGTCTTGTTCATCGCATTGAGCTTGTCCGGCCGATTGATGGTGATCGTCGCGAACTTGTCCTGTTCATCCTTGTCATAGAGGATGGTCTCGAAGCTCTCGGTCATGCTCATATGCTGTTCCTCTTTACGCTGGTGTCAGCCGGTTGCGATGCAGTGCTCGATGCCTGCATCAACAGGGCCGCCTTGTTCTTTTCGAAACGCTCTATCGATGCTGATTTGACCGGACCAAATCCCCTGATCTGATCAGGGAGTTGGGCGAGCGCGATGGCGCGCTGCTGGTTTCCCGGCGACAGGTTCGCTGAGAGGCCGTTGATCAGTGCCGTGTAGTCGGCGACCAACTTGCGCTCGGTACGTCGCTCATGCGTGTAGCCGAAGGGATCAAGCGGCGTGCCGCGAAGGAAGCGCAATTTCTCCAGCACGGAGAACGCCGGTGAAATCAGCTTGCGGCTGACGGCAATCTTTGCCGGGTTGCCGGTGCGCTTGTCGATCCTTCGGGAAAAGAGCGGCGGCGCCAGATGATGCTTGATCTCGAAATCGCCTTCGAACTGTGCGGCGATCTTGTCCTTGAAGCTCCGGGCGTTGTGGAGACGAGCCACTTCATATTCGTCCTTATAAGCCATGAGCTTGAAGGCATTGCGCGCCACGGCTTCGGAAAAATCCTCTCCGAGCTTCGCTCGGGCTTCGGCATTGCGGGCGGTCGTCACCAGCTTGCGGTATTTTGCTGCATATGCAGTGTTCTGGTAGTGCGTCAGGAACTCGATGCGCTTGGCGACGAGGTCGTCCAGCGTCTGCTTGGCCGGCGCTTCGTCCAGGTCGACCGCGGCGGCTTGTTTAACAGCTTCCGGATCGACGACGGAACGACGGCCCCAGCCAAAGGCTGCGCGGTTCATCGCAATGCCCGTGCCATTGAGTTCGATCGCCGCATCGATTGCCTCAAGGCGGATTGGCACAAGTCCACGCTGCCAGGCATGCCCAAGCAGGAACATGTTGGCGGCGATCGCGTCGCCCATCAGGGCCGCCCCCAGTTTTGTCGCGGCGATAAGGCTGATGGCATTGTCACCAGCCGCCCTGCGCAAGGCCTTCAACGTTGCTTCCTGCCGAAAGTCGATCGCGGTGTTCTGCACAAACGAAGCGGTCGGCGCGAAATGATCGTCAAGAACGGCCCTGGTCCGGCCGACGGCGAATGTGGACAGGGCGTTCTGCGCCGCGGACACGACGATATCGAAGCCGAGGACCAGATCGCTTTCGCCCGGTCCGATACGCACGGACGTGATCTGCTCTCGCGTCCGTGCGACCCGCAGGTGCGAAATAACGGCCCCATTTTTCTGAGCGAGGCCGGTCTGGTCGAGGGTCTGCACGGCAAGGCCGTCCATGTGAGCGGCCATCGACACTATGGCGCTGACGGTGATGACGCCCGTCCCGCCGATGCCGGCGAGCATCATGTTGTAGGGACGGTCGGTGATCGGTTGGATGGCCGGAAGAGGGAGGTCATCGAAGCTTGCCTTGCCCGCCTTTGCCGCCGGCTTGCGGATGGTGCCGCCCTCGACGGTGACGAAGCTCGGACAGAAGCCTTTGATGCAGGAAAGATCGGTGTTGCAACTCGACTGGTTGATCCGCCGCTTGCGGCCGAACTCCGTTTCCTGTGGCTCGATGGAGATGCAATTGGAAACCGCGGAGCAATCGCCGCAGCCCTCGCAGACGAGTTCGTTGATGAAGGCGCGCTTGTCGGAGGCGGCCAACGCGCCCCGCTTGCGCCGGCGCCGTTTTTCGGCGGCGCAGACCTGATCGTAGACGAGGACGGTAACACCCCGCACTTCGCGTAGTTCGCGCTGCACTGCATCGAGTTCGTCGCGATGGTTGACCGTAACGCCGCGCGGCAGATTGCCTTGCCAGACTTCGGGGCGCTCGGCGACGACGGCGACCCGGGCCGCTCCTTCAGCGAGCATCTGCCCGACAATGCCGGGAACGGAGACTTCGCCGTCATGCTTCTGGCCGCCGGTCATGGCAACGGCATCATTATAGAGGATCTTGTAGGTGGCGTTGACCTTGGCGGCAATCGCGGCGCGGATCGCAAGCAGCCCGGAATGGAAATAGGTGCCGTCACCCATGTTGACGAAGATGTGCTTCTCGTCCGTGAACTGGGAAAGGCCGATCCACGCGCCGCCTTCGCCGCCCATCTGGGTAAACGTCGAGGTGTTGCGCTCTTCCAGCCCGATCACCATCATATGACAGCCGATGCCGGTTGATGCGCGACTTCCCTCGGGCAGTCGCGTGGAAACGCTGTGCGGACAGCCCGAGCAGAAATAGGGGTCGCGTTTCAGCGCGGGCGTTTCCGCGGCATTTGCCGCGAGGATGGCCTGTATATCGCGCGATCTCGCCAGCAGGTCGGCGTGATCCTCTCCGATGACCGAGATAATCGCCCTGGCGACCGCGACCGCATTGATTTCGCCGGCTGCGGACAAGAGCGGTTTGCCATCTACGGCGAATTTACCGCAGACCTTTGGGCGCCGGTCGGAATCCATATTGAAAAGCTGAGCCTTGACCTGGTCTTCGATGACCGCGCGCTTTTCCTCGATCACCAACAGGGTTTCGGCGCCGGAGGCGAACCGTTGCAGGCCTTCCGGTTCGATCGGCCAGACCATGCCGATCTTGTAAAGCCGGATGCCGAGTTCGCCGGCCCGGCGCTCGTCAATGCCAAGGCTTGCCAGCGCGCCCATAAGATCGAGCCATGATTTCCCGGTCGAAACGATGCCGAGCCTCGCTTTGCCGGCAGTGTTGCCCCAGACCGTTCTGTCGATGCCGTTTTGACGGGCGAAGGCGTTTATCGCCTCCATCTTGTTTTCCAGCCGCCGTTCCATCGCGTGCGGGCCATCCGGCCATCGCAATGAGAGGTCGCCACTGCCGTCGGGATAGATGATGGCAGGTCGAACGGGATCGAGTTCGACCGTCGCGGTGCATTCGACGATCTCCGTCTGACATTTGAAGCCGACCCAGGCGCCGGAATAGCGGCTGAGCGCCCAGCCGAGCAATCCATAGTCGATGTATTCTCCGACACCGGCCGGCGACAGCAGCGGTACCATCGCGGAGATCAGATTATGCTCGCTCTGGTGCGGCAGGGTCGACGAAACGGCACCGTGATCGTCTCCGACAAGTAGCAAAACGCCGCCATTCGGATTGGTGCCGACGGCGTTGGCGTGACGGATCACGTCCATGCTGCGGTCGACACCAGGTCCCTTGCCGTACCACATGGCGAAGACACCATTATAGCGTGCGCCCGGAAACATCGCCGTCTGCTGCGTGCCCCAAACGGCTGTGGCGGCCATGTCTTCATTGAGGCCGGGCTGGAAGCGGACGTGATGGTCGTCGAGATATTTCTTCGCGCGCGCCATTTCGCGGTCGAAGCTGGCAAGTGGCGAACCGCGATATCCGGAGACATAGCCGGCGGTGTTCAATCCGCGCGCAACGTCGCGCTGACGCTGGATCATCGGCAGGCGAACGAGCGCCTGCGTGCCGGAAACGAGGATGCTTCCCCGATCGAGCGTGTAGCGGTCATCGAGGCTGGGTGTCGTCGCTGCGGAGGCCTTGGACCGATCTTCAGAGTGTGCGGCAACGGGCAGAGTGGACATTTATGAGCGCTCCGCCGGCATTGCGGGTTCCATGTCGAAAACGCGGCCGGGATTGAGGATGTTATTGGGATCGAACGCCGATTTGAGACGGCGCATGGCGGCCATCTCCGTCGGGCTGCGAACGAGCGCCAGCCACTTCTTCTTTTCGAGGCCAATGCCATGCTCGGCCGATATCGATCCGCCTTCGCTGGCGACACAGGAGTATGTCGTGTCCGCGACGCGGTCATAGTGATGTGTGCGAACGAGGAAATGCAGATTGCCGTCACCGAGGTGACCGAAAACATAGATGGAAGCCGTGGGATCCACATTCGCGATTTCGGCCGTGGCTCTGTCCAGGAACCGCTGCATCGCGGAAATGGGCAGGCTGACGTCGAAGCCCGCGACATGGTCCATGCTGAAAATAAACTCGCTCGCCGCCTCGCGCAAAGCCCAGATGGCATGGTAGTCGCGCGGCGAGCGGGAAACCGCGACATCGCTGACGATGCCTTCCTCGTAGCATTCCATCAGCACGGCGGCGAAACGTTCCTCGTCGCCCGCTTCGTCCTGTCCCTGCATCTCGATGAGCGCATACATTCCAGCGCCCGCCGGCACAGGCGGCGGCGCGCCGGTGCGGTTGAGAACGCCGGCGTAGACGGCGGGGAAGATGACTTCGAAAGCGGAGAGGGAAGGTCCCAACCTTTGGCGCAGACGCCGCAGGAGAGCGATGGCCGCGCTGAGCGAAGGAAGTGCGCAAAATGCGTTTGCCAGTGACTGTGGCTTCGGATGAAGACGCAGACAGGCACGGGTTACGACGCCGAGCGTACCTTCGCTGCCGATGAAGATCTGGTTGAGATCGAAACCCGAATTGTCCTTCGAAAGGCCTTTGAGGCTGGTCAGCACCGAGCCGTCCGCCATAACGGCCTCCAGGCCAAGAACCTGGGCGCGATACATGCCGTAGCGCAGGACGCGAATGCCGCCGGCATTGGTGGCGATGTTGCCACCGATGGTGGAGGTGCCGCGCGCGCCGATATCCACGCCGAATAGGAAGCCGTGGCTGGCTGCGGCCTCCTGAACGGCCTGCAGGGTCGCGCCGGCATGGGCGATCACAGTGCCGGCATCCTCGTTAACGGGCTCGATCGCACTCATGCGCTCGAGGGACAGCGCAACTTCGCCGGCCATAGGTCGCGCGGCCCCTGCAAGACCAGTGCGTCCGCCTTGCACGACGACAGGCTGGCGAAGGGCGTCGCATGCGGAAAGAATGGCCGACACCGACGCGGTATCCCTGGGGCGAAACAGGACGGCCGGCCGTACGCCGCGCTCGTCTGTCGCGTCCGCGCAATAGGCCTCACCGACATCCGGGCCGACGACAACGGCGTTCTTGTCCAGCCTGTCGTTGAGGCGGGCCAGCAATTCCGAGAGCCGCAAAGACGGCGCAGATAAGGGATGAGCGGCGAGCGCCCGGTCGATCGATCCGCCCATTCTGTTCCCCTGGTTATCTGGATCGAGGGCAGGTTATCGCCTATCCGATATTTGTCAAACCTATATTTAAATACCTATAGCCTTTTCGATGAAGGCATGGCATCAATATTTTCGAGCGAAGGATGGAGCTCTATGAATCTTAGATATGACGAAGTGGTAAGATCCGGCATTGCCAAGCAGGTCGCCGAGAATATCAAGTCCGCGATCCTGGACGGGCGCCTGAAGATCGACGAGCGCTTGCCGACGGAAGAGGATCTTGCCCGGAGTTTTGGAATTTCGCGCCCGACGGTGCGCGAGGCGTTGAAGCGTCTGGCGGCGCAGAACCTCATTCATTCGCGTCGCGGCCCCCTCGGCGGCAATTTCGTGATGCGACCCGATCCGGAGGGGCTGTCGAAGGCGATTACTGGTGCCGCGACACTTCTCGTCGGCATCGGCGCTTTCGATATCGACGAGATCATTGCCGCCAGGCTGGAGACGGAAACCATCTGCTGCCGGCTTGCCTGCGAAAACCGCAGCGAGGAGGGATTGCAGGCCATGGCTGCCGAGATCGCCTTGCAACGGGATCAAGACATCAGCGATGAAGATTTCTGTGCTTCCGATGTGCGCTTCCATCGCGCTCTGGTCGACTCGACCGGCAACGGCCCCTTGAAACTGATGATGTATATCGTGATCGAATCCTTCATTCCGATCACGAACATGATCGTCTTCAGGGTGCGCGAGCGCCGCCAGGTCGTTGCTTTCCACCAGCAGATCCATGAGGCGCTGAGCAATCGCGATGTCGGCGAAGCAACGGCGGCGCTCACAAATCTCCTCGCCTATGTGCGCGACAGCTATAGCGCCGCGCTCGATGCGCGCAGCCGCCGGGCGAGCGAGCAGGCGTAGTCCTGAACCCGGTCGGTTCACATCCTCGGAAGCACTGAAGGTCAAGGGAATTCCATGTCAGATTCTTTTACGGCAATGGTGATCGATACGGTTGATGGCAAACAGCAGGCCGGCTTCCGACAGCTGACCCTGGCCGATCTGCCCGACCATGACGTTCTGGTCGAAGTTGCGTTTTCCACGGTCAACTACAAGGACGGTCTGGCCATTTCCGGCAAGGGGAAGATTGCGCGCCGCACGCCGATGGTTGGCGGTATCGATCTTGCCGGTGTTGTCGTCGAGTCGCGCTCGGACAAATGGGTTGCGGGTGACAAGGTCATTCTGAATGGCTGGGGCCTCTCCGAGACCGAATGGGGTGGTTATTCCCGATACCAGCGGGTCAAGGCGGAATGGCTGATCGCGCTGCCGCCCGAATTCTCCCTGGAACAGGCCATGGCGATCGGAACGGCCGGCTATACCGCCGCCCTTTGTGTCAATGCCCTGGAGGATTGGGGAACGATCGGCGTCGACGATCGGGAGGTGTTGGTCACAGGTGCTGCCGGCGGCGTCGGCTCAGTCGCCGTGAGCCTGCTTGCCAACAAGGGCTACAGGGTGAC
This sequence comes from Rhizobium sp. KNZ14-9A, assembly GCF_056755015.1. Taxonomy (NCBI): domain Bacteria; kingdom Pseudomonadati; phylum Pseudomonadota; class Alphaproteobacteria; order Hyphomicrobiales; family Rhizobiaceae; genus Rhizobium; species Rhizobium sp. KNZ14-9A. The sequence continues at coordinate 979,001 of NZ_JBPGXB010000001.1, read as the reverse complement.
GGCCTCGACGGGTCGGCCGGAAACCCATGATTATCTTGCCTCACTCGGCGCCACGGATTTTATCGACCGCGCGACGCTCAGCGAGAAGGGCGGCCCGCTGCAGAAAGAGCGCTGGGCGGGCGCAATCGATTCCGTCGGCTCGACGACGCTTGCCAACGTGTTGTCTCAGACGGTCTATGGCGGGGCGGTCGCCGCTTGCGGTCTTGCCGGCGGCGCCGATCTGCCGGCGACGGTCTTGCCGCATATCCTGCGCAACGTGGCGCTGCTCGGCATCGATTCCGTCATGGCGCCCATGGCGAAACGAGCGCGCGCCTGGGAAACCCTCAACCGGCACCTAAGTCCGCAGCATATCGAGTCGTTGACGCGTGTCGAGCCTATGTCGGCTCTGCCACAGATTGCGGAAGACATAGTCGCGGGGAAAATTCGTGGCCGCGTGGTAGTGGAAATCACACAGTAACTTCGCGCATTTCGATAATGAAGGCCCGAGTAATGTTGAACCTTTTCGCTGGAAAGGGTGCAATACGGCCGGTTACAAAACCCATCCGCTTGTGTATTGAGGGCCAGGACGGCCCGCGCCGATATTCTGAATTCCATGATAGTCCTTCTGCCTCATCAAGGTCCCTTGAATAGGAAAATTTGCGTCTAAAAACGCCGCACGCCGGCGCTCTTAGACGCAAAATTAGACGGTCTTGAATGAGGGGGGTCGCTCGAAAGGAACTTCGAGTTCGTGATCGGGCACGCTGGTTTCTGAAACACTGACCTTGCCGTCGAGTGCTAGGGCAAGCTTGTTCCGATCAAGACAGCCGTCCCAGGCAGCAACCGCAACAGCTCCGACTGCGTTGCCGATGGTATTTGTGACCGACCTTGCTTCTGCCATGAATCGGTCGACGCCAAGCAAAAGAACCAGGCCCTCAATGGGAATGGTATGCATCGACGCTAGCGTAGCAGCCAAGGTTACAAACCCGGCACCCGCGACACCCGCTGAACCCTTTGAGGTGAGCATCAGGACACCGAGGATGGTCAACTGCTGAGCGAAGTTCAAAGGGGTGTTCGTCGCCTGGGCGATGAACATCGCGGCAATGGTGAAGTAAATTGCGCTTCCATCGGCATTGAAGCTTAGCCCACCGGGAACCACCAAACCGACAACCGGTTTCGGTACACCGGCGGCTTCGAGTTTCCGCATAATTTGCGGCAGGACCGATTCCGATGAACAGGTCCCCGCCACCGTGAATATTTCGTCGCGGATGAATTTCAAGAACTTCCAGAGGCTGAAATCGGAAAAATAGGCAACGACGCCGAAGCCAAGTCCAACAAACAAGCCACAAGTCAGATAGACGGAAAGAAGGACCTTGCCGAGCGACAGAAGGCTTCCGATGCCATAGGCGCCGATCGTGAAAGCCATGGCACCGAAGGCCCCCAGCGGAGCGAGACGCATGATCATCGACACTATGCGAAAGACCGCCGCCAAAAAGCTCTCCATGAAAACCACGGCAGGACCCGCCGCTGGCCCAATCTGCGAAAGCCCAACGCCAAAGAGCACACCAAAGAACAAGATTTGCAGAATGTCACCTCGCGCAAAAGCATCCACCACGCTTCGGGGCACCGTGTGCACGATGAAATCGAGTACGCCATCCTGCTTTGCAGCGGCTTGGGTGTATTGGCTAACGCTTGCAGCGTCTAAGCTTGAGATATCGACGTTCATCCCTGAGCCGGGCCGAATGACATTGACAACCAGTAGTCCGATCAGCAGGGCCAACGTGGAAGCAACTTCGAAGTAGACCAGGGACTTGATGCCGATCCTGCCAAGCTGCTTCATGCTGTCCATTTTGGCGATCCCGAGCACCACCGTAGAGAAGATCACGGGCGCAAGAACCATCTTGATCATTCGAATGAAGATGTCGCTGAGGACTTTGAATTCCGTTGCAAAGCCGGGCGAGACGTAGCCGAGCACAGCACCCATCAGCACCGCCAGCAAAACTTGAACGTAGAGTTTCCTTAGTATCATGTCGCTTTCCTCCCTTAGCCTACCCACCGGTGCGGAATAGGTATTCGCGAAGCTTAGCGCCCAAGGGTTCTTCGCGGCCAACAGGATTAGCCGATGATTTCATCCGATTATTGCATGAACGCTTTCGGGAGGCGGCCTCTATAATTCCTCGCAAAACCAATGCCGGAGGCCAAGAAGGTGACCAAGCCACGTACGCTCTACGACAAACTTGTCGATAGTCATCATGTCCGCTCACTTGACGAACAGAGCGATCAGCTTCTGCTCTATATCGATCGCACTGTCCTCAACGAATATACCTCGCCCCAGGCGTTTACCGGGTTGCGGGAGGCGGGTCGGCCAGTCTGGCGTCCGGAGGCGGCGTTGGGCACGGTGGATCATGTCAATCCAACCGCCGCGCTCCGCACGGATAAGATGGCGGATGCCGGCGCGGCGAGGCAAGCAGGGTACTTCGCGGAAAATTGCAGAGATTTCGGTATCGAGCTTTTCGACGTTCTCCACCCGCTTCAAGGGATCGAGCACGTCGTGATGCCGGAAATCGGGCTAGTCATGCCGGGCATGATCATCGCCGCCGGCGACAGTCATACGACCACCTACGGCGCACTCGGTGCGCTTGGCTTCGGAATAGGCACATCCGACATCGAACACTACCTCGCTACCCAGACTCTGGTCTACAAGCGTTTGAAGACCATGCGCGTCACAGTGGAGGGAGAACTCGCACCAGGCGTTCGCTCGAAGGATATCGTCATGGCTCTGATCGAGGCGATCGGAGCTTCCGGCGCCACAGGTTACGCAATCGAGTTTCAGGGGTCGGTCGTTCGCAGCCTGAGTGTCGAAGCGCGCATGACCATGTGCAACATGGCTGTCGAATGCGGCGCTCGTGGAGCGCTTGTCGCGCCTGACGAAAAGGTCGTCGCCTATCTCGCCGGGAAGGCCCGCGCTCCGAAGGGCGCTCTTTGGGATGCGGCGATCGAGGCGTGGCAGGCGTTGAGAAGCGATGAGGAAGCGATCTTTAATAAGGAGGTCACACTTTCTGCAGCAGACATCGCACCGATGGTGACCTGGGGAACCAGCCCGGACCAAGCCGTGAGAATTACTCAGAACGTGCCCGATCCTGGCATGGAGTCTGATCCCGACCGCCGTCGGGACATGGAGCGTGCGCTCGCTTACATGGGCCTTCGAGCCGGCCAGCGCATCGACACCATCACTATCGAACGTGCCTTCATCGGCTCCTGTACGAACGCTCGGATCGAGGATCTTCGCGATGCCGCACACATCCTCGACGGCCGCAAGATTGCTGCTGGCGTGAAGGCAATGGTGGTTCCCGGCTCCAGTTCCGTCAGACGCCAGGCCGAGGCAGAGGGGCTCGACCGCATCTTCACGTCGGCTGGTTTCGAGTGGCGACAGTCGGGTTGCTCAATGTGCCTTGCAATGAACGATGATATCCTTGCGAGCGGCGAGCGTTGCGCTTCAAGCACAAATCGCAATTTCGAAGGGCGCCAGGGCGCCGGGGGGCGCACGCATCTGATGAGCCCGGCCATGGTTGCGGCGTCCGCGATCGCAGGTCATTTGGCCGATACACGTCAATTTGTGGAGGCGAACTGATGCAAGCGTTTGTGAGTGTCAGCGGGACGGTCGCGCCACTTCCTGCAGCAAATGTCGACACCGATGTCATCATGCCTAAGCAATTCCTCAAAGGCGTGGATCGCAGTGGCTTGAAGGAGGGACTGTTTCACGATTTGCGATTTGACCACGATGGCGCCGAACGCCCAGACTTCATCCTCAACAAACCCGAATGGAGAGACTCTGCGTTCCTCGCCGTCGGCCCGAATTTTGGCTGCGGCTCGAGCCGCGAGCACGCTGTTTGGGGCTTGATGCAATATGGCGTTCGCGCTCTTATCGGGACGACGTTCGCCGGTATTTTCTTTGACAACTGTGCCCGCAACGGATTGCTGGCGATCTCGATGCCGGAAGACAGGATGGATAGAGTGATGCAAGCGGTCTCTTCATCGGAGGCCAGCATGCTGACCATCGATCTTGAGGATCAAAGCATCATCGGCGCCGGACTGAATCTGCCGTTCGATATCGATCCAATGCTGAAGAACGCTTTGACGAAGGGGCTAGACGCAATCGGCCAAACACTTACTTTTCGCGATGAAATCCTTGCGTTCCAAAACAAGCGTCTACAGGAAAATCCATGGTTGGTCTGATGACAGGGTCCGCATCGAGCTTCACGGCAAGAGGATCGTCGAATTTTCTTCGCGGTTTCGAACTCAGCGACTTCGAATATGCCGGGAACATCCGAATCCGGTATGCATCCGCAGGCAGTGGGCCACCCCTTCTCCTTCTCCACGGCCATCCGCAGACGCATGTCACCTGGCGCAAGATCGCGCCGGCCTTGGCCGAGACGTTCACCGTCATCGCCCCGGATTTGCGCGGCTACGGCGACAGCAGCAAGCCGGCTGGCGAAGCGGACCACGTCAACTATTCCAAGCGAGAGATGGCGAAGGACCCCGTTGCTCTTATGCGAGCCCTCGGGCACGAGCGATTTTTCGTGGTCGGTCATGACCGCGGTGGCCGCGTTGCCCATCGCATGGCACTCGATTTTCCCAATGCGGTCGCCAAGATCGCCCTCTTCGATATAGCACCGACCGCGACGATGTACGCGCGAACCGACAAGGCATTTGCAACGCGGTACTTCTGGTGGTTCTTCCTGATCCAGCCATATCCGTTGCCGGAAAGGCTTATCGAAGCCGATCCCGAATTTTTTCTGCGCAAGCATATCGATGGACAGAACAAGATTGCCGATGCGACGGAGGCGGCGGCTTTCGCAGAATATCTCCGCTGCTACCTCGATCCGGCCACAAGGCATGCAATCTGCGAAGACTACCGCGCCGCCGCCGGCATCGATCTTGTTCATGACGAGGCCGACAAGGACACGCGCGTAGTCGCTCCTCTTCTTGCGCTTTGGGGAGCTCGAGGCACAGTCGGAGCTCTCTACGATGTTCTGGACACGTGGCGAGAAAAGGCTGTCGACGTGACCGGGCATGCCCTAGATTGCGGACACACCCTTCAGGAGGAGTGCCCCGAGGTCGTTCTATCCGAGCTTCGCTCGTTCTTTCGTTGACCGGCTTCATCCCAAATTCGTCGCCAGAAGCGCTCAGCGACCTGCGTCTGGCGTGCCCTCGGACGAAAGAGATGGATCGCAATACGAACTTCGTCCTCGGGTTGGCCGACCCTGACAAGTCTGCCAGCTGCGATGTCTTCAGCAATAAGGCTGAGAGGAGACCAGACGAGTCCTCGACCATCGCGCGCCATCATCGCCAGCACGGTCGCCAGATGTGAGGAAAAGGCAGGGGTCGGTGGCGGACGTCTGCCGCTCTCCTCCCAAGATGCCGCCAGAATCCGGCCCATTCCAGATTCTGACGAGTAGGCGAGATAAGGTCCATCGTTCATGAGACCTTGCGCTGCAAGGGCGGGGGCTGCAACCGGTACCATCACGTCTTCCCCCAGCGGGACCGAACGAAAACGATCCGCGGTGAGCCGAGTGGACGCAGCGGGATGGTGATGACAGAGGAGAAACTGCGCGCGTCCGTCGATCATCAATCGCTCGCAACCGACCATGCTGTCGGCCGTCAACTGCACGGATGTCATCAATGGCTCTACTTTTTCGACCATCCGCAGCCATGGTGGGAAGAACGTCATGGAAAGAGCATGAGTCGATGCGAAAAGAAGGGTTTCCGTCGACGCCTGGGCGGCGCTGGCCGCGTCCCGGCGACCCGTCTCAAGTTGGCGGAGCACCTCCTCGGCAAACGGCTTCAACCTCTCGCCGGCAGCCGTAAGCCCGACTGAATGTTTTCCGCGGTCAAATAGCGGGGCATTTACCCAATCTTCAAGACACTTTATCCGCCTGCTGAAAGCCGGTTGACTGATAGCACGTTGCTCTGCGGCGCGCGAAAACCCACCTGCCCGAACAACAGCGAGAAAGTCTTCCAGCCAGACAGTGTCCATTGCAGAGGTCCTACTTAAATTCGATAGCCCGCTTTTGATCGGTCTCGCGCTATTCATGCTTGAATCTGCATTCCAAGGCTTATCAAGCAAGACAACTATTCGGAAGCCAAGATCACCTGCGCAGAGAACTAGCCTAGTGGCTGTCTATATCTTCTTCACCGACGCTTCGATCTCGAAAGCATCGCCAGCCGCCTACTGCTCGCCCAACATTGGTGCGGCGCTTGCTGCGGACGCTGGCAGAGGATCTTCCATCGCATAGATGAGTGGCCGCCAAGGACAGGCTCTCAACGCGCATTATCGGGGCCCGATCTGGCGCGTTGATTCTCGACTTCGTCGCCAAGCTCATCTTTCAGGATCGCGCTTGCAACGATGTGAACGAGATGCCCGGCCCTGGGCGCGAACGAAGGCAGATCGACGAGCCATCCAAGCGCCGACATCAGGCCGAATAGGTCGTCCCCAGTCATATCAATGCGCGCCGTCCCCTCAGCCTGCGCACGGAGCAACAGCCGCGCGCTTGCTGCGTGCAGGGCCGCGCATGCAACATAAAGAGCGGAGTCCGGGTTCGTGTGGGCACTTGCCATCATTGCGACAACCCCCCTGTGGCTTTGGGCGAATGCGATCCATTCGCGAAACCAGGTCAATAGCGCTTCGGCGGGTGGAGTCGACGCTTCGAGTTCACTTGCCCTTCGTGTCAGTGCGTCGAGGTTCGTCCGCAGCAACGCTTCGAAGAGCGCTTCTCGCGTCGGAAAATGGCGGAGTAGCGTGGCCAATCCGACCTCGGCCCTGCGGGCAATATCGCGCATGGACACCTCGGTTCCGTGCTCGATGACGGCATCATGCGCAACTGTGAGGAGGTGGCTGTAATTTTTTTTTGCGTCGGCTCGCATGTAGCACCTTGATAAGTGGATCAGCGGTCCGTATATTCGGATCGGCGGTCCGATAATAAACGGATCGATGATCCGATAGATATAGTGCCTGCGTGTAAAATGCAACAGACATACCGCCCGCGACACGAAGCAAGACGTCATCAGGAAAACCGGCAAGGAACATGAACATGAGTATTATCAGCATCATCGGCTCAGGCGACATGGCCGCAGCGATCGCGGGCCTTGCCGTCAAAGCCGGACACGCGATCGAAGTGGCGGCTCGTGACACCGCAAAGACGCGGACGCTAGTTGATGGGCTCGGCGCCGGCGCGACGGCAGCGGGATTCGGCGCCGTTCCGGCCGGGGATATGGTCATCCTGGCGGTTCCCTACTCCGCGGTTCTCGACGTCGTGAAGCAATACGGCGAAGCACTGGCCGGAAAGCTACTCATCGACATCACCAATCCCATCAAGTCCGATTTCACCGGTTTCCTGACCCCTGAGAACAGTTTCGGGGCGCAGGAGATTGCCAAGGTCGCCCCCGCCAATGCGGTCATCGTCAAGGCGTTCAACACCCAGAATGCCCGCGTCCTGGCCGCCGGTCCAGTCGAGGGCCGGCAGCTGGACGTGTTCATCGCCGGGGACGACGCGCAGGCGAAGGCACGCGTCTCGGCATTCATCAAGAGCCTCGGACTGCGCCCGATGGATGCCGGAAAGCTGTTCATGGCCTGGACGCTGGAGCACGCCTGCATGCTGTGGCTCGGTCTCATGACCCACTCCGTCAAACACGGCAACTTTTCAATCGGTGTCAACCTTCCTGGCTGAGTCCACCGGCAGAGCCACTTCTAGCATCACCTCATTCAAAAAAGAGCAGCAACATGCACGTTTTCGTCACTGGTGGGACCGGCCATTCCGGCCCCTACATCATCTCCGAACTTATCGGCGCTGGACATGAAGTCACGGCCCTTGCCCGGTCGGACAAAGCCGAGGAGGCGGTTTCCAGGCTCGGCGCCAAGGTGCGTCGCGGAGACATTTCCGACCTAGAAGGCCTCAAGGCTGCGGCAGCGGAGGCGGATGGCGTTATCCACGTTGCCCACAGACAAGATCTGCTCCCATCCGGTGGGCTCGACGCCGTGGCCGCGGCGGAAGTCCAGATCATGCTCGCGTACGGCGAGGCGCTCGCTGGCACCGGAAAGCCACTGGTTGCGTCGGCGAGCATTGGCTCACCAGGATGGGAAGGCCTGGGTCGGCCGGCCACTGAGGAAGACCCGGCGCTTGCCGCCAACGACAAGCACAAGGGTACCCTGCGAATTCGCAACGTCGTGGAGACCACCGTGGTCGGCCTCGCCGAGCGGGGCGTGCGGTCTTCGGTCGTACGGATTCCTCCCGTCATGCACAGCACGACCGATAACGCCGGCTTCGTTCCACTATTGATCGGGCTGGCGAAGGAGAAGGGTGTCATCGGCTACCCTGGAGACGGCGCAAACCTTTGGCCGGCTGTGCACGCGCAAGATCTTGCCTCTCTGTTCCGCCTGGCGCTGGAGAAGGGTCCGGCCGGCAAAAGTTGGCACGGGATCGAAGACGGTGGTGTGCAGTTCCGCGAGATCGCCGAGGGCATCGGCAAGCGTCTGGGCCTACCCGCGGTGAGCATTCCCTCAGACGTACTCATGCTCCCGGGCTACTTCGGGTTTCTTGCGAATTTGGTCACGCTCGATCTCCCAGCGTCCAATGCCTTCACGCGCCAGGCCCTCGGCTGGGAACCCAGACAGCCTGGCCTCCTTAAAGACCTGGACAACGGGCATTACTTTCCGGCGGGCTAACGCGCTTAGATACGACCAGCGTAACCAACGCTTTAGGAGACTTGATATGAGTACTATCAGCATCATCGGTTCAGGAAAAATGGCTGCGGCAATCGCCGGCCGTACCGCAAAGGCTGGACACATCGTCGAGCTCATCAGCCGTGACCGAGCCAAGGCGCAGACGCTTGCCGACCAACTCGCATCCGGAGCGACCACAGGGACTTACGGCGCCGCACCTGGGGGCGACATCGTCATTCTCGCCGTGCCCTACGCCGGTGCGGCGGCGGTGGTGGCCGAGTACGGGGACGCGCTCGACGGCAAGGTGATCATCGACATCGCCAACCCGGTTGCCCCCGACTTCTCGGGCCTCGTCACCCCCCACGCCAGTTCTGGTGCGCAGGAGACCGCCAAGGGCCTCCCCGCCAACGCGCATGTCGTGAAGGCCTTCAACACCATCTTCGGCCACGTCCTTGCGAAGGGTGGACGCCTCGACGCGTTCATCGCTGCAGACGACGCGGAGGCGAAGAAGCGCGTTTCGACCTTCCTCGAGAGCCTGGGGCTTCGTCCATTCGATGTCGGCGGCCTGGACATGGCCCAGACCCTCGAAGCGCTTGGGCTGATGATGATCGGCCTCGCCAAACACGGCGCCGGCACCTGGGACCTCGCCATGCACGTCGATATCGGCTGAGCGCAAAACGACGTCCCCGGCAAGCTCGCTGCCCGGCAATGAAGAAAGGGAGCAACAATGCTTAGCAATGAAAAAGTCATCAGAGAACTCTACGAAGCGGCGGAGGGATATGGGACCGACCCCGAGAAGTTTATCTCCATGTTTTCCGATGAAGGATATATGCGCGATATGCCGACCGGCGTGGAGTTTCGCGGGCAGGCACTTGGGCAGTCTATTGCCGGCTTCGTCAAAGCATTTCCTGATGTCCACCGTGAGATATTGAGCATCTGTGTCGCGGAAAACACCGTCGTTGTCGAAATTGCCATCCAGGGAACGCATAAAGGTGAGCTTGCCCTTCCCACTGGAAATCTAGCTCCAACGGGCAAGACAATTGATGTCTCGAGTTGCGACGTTTTTCACCTCGAAAATGGAAAGGTCACATCCTTTCATTGCTACAAAGTGGACTCCGTAATGCAGCAACAACTTGGCATCGGTCTCGGCTGAATCGCCGTCGCCGACTAACCAATGCGAGGCATGGAGAGATGTGATGAGCATCGAACAAAATGGCCCCTGAACATTAAAGGGGCACAGAGCCGCGAGGCCAACAGAGTCCGTGATCGGCTCGTCCCTATGGGAGGGTCCGCCGTGAGCTTAACTTAGCTGGCAGGGAAGTAATTGCCGTTGTCCAGATTCCTGAGCAGGCCTGGCTGAACAGGCTCCCAGCCGAGGACTTGGCGTGTAACGGCGTTGGACGCGGGAAAGTCGCCCGTGACTACAGCCGACATGGACGCGAAGTAACCCGGCACCATCAATTCGTCAGCGGGAATGCTTACCGCGGGCAGGCCCATGCGAGAGGCAACGGCTTCGGCAAGATCGCGGAATGGGATTCCTTCGTCACCGATCGCGTGCCAAGTCCTACCGGCGGGCCCCTTCTCCAGCGCCAAGCGGTACAATAAGGCGAGGTCGCGGACGTGCACGGCGGGCCAACGATTTTTTCCCTCCCCGGGATAGCCGACGGAGCCCTTCTCCTTCGCAAGCCTAATCATCTGCAAGCGACCGGTCGAACTATGCACGATCAGGGGGGTGCGCACGACCGAGGAGCGCACGCCCCGCTCGGCGAGGCCAACCACGGCTGTCTCCACGACGTTGCGAGACACCAGAGTGCCTTCGTCCATGGGGCCGCTGGGAAGGGCGGGATCATCCTCGGTCGCCGGTCGGCCCAGGCTGACCGGTGCGCCTATGCGGCCCGCGCGGCCGACGTTTGTCGGCGTGGCGATGCTACCCGCCACGACCAGCGGCTTTCCAGTGCCCGCCAGCGCTTCACCGAGCGCGAGCACAATCGACAGTTCCGAATCGCGCAGCGCGACGATCCCGCCGGACCCGAGCAGTTCAGCCCTGTAACCGAGATGGATGACGCCGTCCGATTCCGCGGCCGCCGCTTTGAGTGCTTCGAGGTCGGCAAGATCGCCGCGACGAACCTCGGCGCCGAGCGCGGAGACCGCGCCTGCGGACTTGTCCGACCGGGCCAGGCCGGTCACCTCGTGGCCAGCTGCGATCAAATCTGGGATGACGTAGGAACCAACGTGACCGGACGCGCCTGTAACAAAAACATGCATGCTATTTCTCCTTGATGAGGTGACCGGCTGCGGCGGCAGCTAGCCGACTGTTGCAGCCATGCCGCTTGAGCCGTTGACGCTGATGTCGCTCATGGTCGTGCTTCCCTTGGTTTCGACTTCTGCGCTCTCGAACGGCGCTTCTTCTGCGATTTACAAGCCTGCCCTTAGTCTATTGGACCGTTGATCCGTATATATGGATCAGTGATCCTTTTATCAAGGCGAAACAATCGAATTGGCGCTAGGAGAAATTACGACCACTTTCTCGCGGACGCGTGACGTCGTCGCAGAGCACGGTAGTTGACGCGGCGATGCGCGATATTGCCCGCCGCGCCGGCGTCGGGCTGGCTTGGAGACTGACTTCCGCAGTCGACTGCGACCTACGGCTCGCGTGATATGACGCTATCGCAAAGCCCTTTTGGCGTTTCAAATTACGGCGCCGTTTTCCGCCCCAGATTGGGCAGATTATCTGAAAGGTGAACCCAAGGCTGCATCTCGTCGACGTGAGAATGTGTACTGGGCTCTACGTTTTCCGGATGATCGAGTAACGCGGCATAGAAGTGTCGCTCGTCAGGCGACTGTTCAGTTTGATAGAACATCGGCGTGCCACATTTGCCGCAAAAGCCGCGCGTCCTACCTGCACTGCTTTGATAGCTGACGGGCATGTCCGCCAGAAACCTCCAGAAGCTGTTCTCCTGCCCGATCCACGTCGTAAATGGCCAGGCTGTCGCCCGGCGGCAGCTCTCACAATGGCAGTGGCCGACCCAGTTTGCAGACCCGACTCGCTCGAATACACAAGCGCCGCAGAGGCATCGCCCTCGATTAGCGGTGTGATATTCATATCCCATCATCATATCTCAGCATGTCGAAGAACTCCGTCATGGCCGCCGCTCCATAGGTCACCAGAGGGTCGCCTCGATCTGTCTAGCAGTCCGTTGAAGCCCGGGAACCGGTTGAGGAGGCACGGGGAAACGTTTCGGGCCAGCTGATCATCAGGTACTTGGTCTCGTTCGGCTGATAAACACCGTCGCCGATCCTTTCGAGGGCCATTCCGTGTCGCGCAAACTGAACAAATCCGCGGATCCGATTAAGCTCTTTAGAAGTGGCCTGCCCGATAGTCAGCAAACGCTTGCTGGATTTCCGCCTGCGTGTTCATGACGAACGGACCTCCAAACGCGATCGGCTCGCGAAGGGGCTGGCCGGCGAAAAGCAGGAAGCGGCCGACAGTGCCCCGCGCCGCTATGATAAGTTCCGACGACCCCGGCTCCTCCGATCGGGTCAACCAGCCAAGCTGGCTGGCCTTCAAAAGGTTGCCGGCAGCCCCGATCTCGACCGCGCCTTCGAGGACGTACACAAAGGCATTGTCGGTCGCTGCAAACGAGTGCCGAAACGCAATACTGTTTTCGGCCCGCACCTCGAACATCGTGACAGGAAGGTGGTTGAGTGTGGGCGAGACCATGCCGCCGTAGGCTCCAGAAAAGACCCTGACCTCAACTCCATCCTCGCTGCGGACCGGCAAGGCGGACGCCACCAAATCCTGATAGCGTGGATCAGCCATCTTCTCGGCTGCAGGCAAATTGACCCAGAGTTGCAGAGTATGAGCAATTGTCCCGGCCGGAGGGTTTTCCTCATGCCGTATGCCTCGTCCGGCAGTCATCCATTGAGCATCGCCGGCCTGGATCACCCCTTCATGTCCGGCGCTGTCGCGATGCTCGATCGCCCCCTCGATGACAAATGTAACCGTCTCGATGCCGCGATGTGGATGAAAACCGAATAGCCCAGGCGGCGACCAATCCTCGGCCATCAGGACGAACGGATCGGCGAACAAGGCGTCCGGTGCGTCGATCAAGCGGCGCGCGCGATGGCCGGCGACCTGTCCCGACACGAACTGGGGGTCGTCGATGCGCGCTAGTTCTCGAACAGACATCGGTTCGGGGGTGTTCATCCTGAATCCTTCCAAAAGGGAGCCAATGCGGGCACTCACGGTGCACGCGGCTGAAATTTAGCTTAGCGAACGATCCGTCGAACGAAGTGCAGTTCCACAGCGGATAGAGGGCCGCCGAGCTGTTGCATCGCACCGCCGTGCGCGAGAGAGCCGAGGTCGAGCGCGACCAAGCCGGTCGAATCGATAAGTTCGACCACGAGTGCCTTGGCATCGCGATCGTCTCCTGACACGAACAGTACGGTCTTCGGCTTCTGTGGCGAGAAATCCTGTATCCAAGCCATCGGCATGTTGCTGATCGACTTCACCAGCCTGGCCCCGGGCGCCATTGCGGCAATTGTCTCGCTCGACGTGCGGCCTTCCAATGCGGCGACCGATCTTGCTACGCCGGCGGCGCTAATGTCCGGTTTTTCGCCCATGTGAGGGTTCGTCCCGTCGACGAGTATGCGGCCGCTCCAGTCGATTCCCTTGAGCGCCTCGGGCGCATCCGCCCAATTCGTGGCGAGGATCACCACATCGCATTCCGCAGCTTCCTGCTTGGATCCTGCGCTGGCGGCCGACCCGAGATCGGTGACCAGCCCCGCCAACGCCTCCGGCCCCCGCGAACTGGACAGGACCACCTCGTGGCCCGCACCGATCAAATGACGACCGATGGTCGTCGCCATGCGACCAGCGCCGATGAAACCAACTTTCATAACCGTTTCTCCCCGAAAAGACGATGTCTCAAGCGGCGGCGGCCAGGGCAACCACGTCGCCGAATTCCTCGATCGCCGTCTCCCCTACCAATCCGGCGCGTTCCCGTCCGGCGAGAATAATGTCCAGATCGGTAATTCCGATGAACCCCAGCACCTGGCGCAGGTAGCCGCTGGCTTGATTATAGCCCTCGAACGGTGAGCCCGGACTGAAATCCCCCCCGCTCGCGAGAATGATGGTGGCCTTCTTGCCTGTCAGCTGCCCGACATTATCGACGACAGTGACGCCAACCCGGACAATATGGTCGATGTAGGCCTTCAGCACCGCCGGGATGGTGAAATTGTACATCGGCGTGCCGATGATGATGCGATCGGCAGCCTGCAGTTCGGCAACCAGATCATTGGAAATCTTGATGGCGGCAGCGCTCTCCGGCGAATGGTGCTCCGGGGGCGTGAACGCGCCGCCAATCCATGGAAGATCGACAAATGGCAGGTTGGTCTTGATCAGGTCGCGTTCGACCACCTCGCCGTCTGGGTGCGCTGCTCGCCATTTTTCGACGAAAAGCGACGTGAGCTTGCGGGAAGTCGAGTGCTCGTATCGAGGGCTGCAGTCGATGGCGAGAAGTGAGGTCATTTTAGAGCTCCATTCAGCGAAAGTTTGTGGTTGCCTGTAAGATCGAGCATCGCGGCGGTGAAAAAAACTGTCGAAGTTTCGATCAACTCGGACTATATTTTCGAACATGGGTCCGCTGACGCTCGATCAAATCCAACTTTTCCTTGCCGTCGTTGACGAAGGAAGCTTCACGAAAGCGGCGACGAGGTTGAACCGCGCACGGTCCGCCGTGACCTACGGGATACAGAAGCTCGAAGCGCAAATCGGATTGCCGCTGTTCGACCGCATCGCATACCGTCCGACCCTGACTGAGGCGGGCCACACGCTCCTTTGGCGTGCGCGACGTATTGCTGACGAGTCGGACGCTTTTCAGCAATCCGCGCGAAGTCTGGCGAGCGGACTGGAAGCCGAGTTGACGATCGTGATGGACTCGATGTTCCCGGTGCCCCCGATCGTCGAAGCGCTCCGGGCCTTTACGATGACGTTTCCAACCATCCAGCCGCGAGTCTACGTACAGCCGCTCGGCGCGGCAGCGGAACTGGTGCTCGACGGAACTTGTGTAGTGGGTCTCCTCCCGCTCCTCTCCAGCGACATGGCCGCCTTCAAGAGCTTTCCGCTGCTGACCATCGACCTCGTTCCGGTCGTCGCTCCCGATCACCCACTCGCGGCGATCGAAGGAATGATCGAGACGCGTGTCCTGCAGCAGCACGTGCAACTCGTGCTGACCGATCGCTCCGCCCTGACGGCGGGGCAGGACTATGGCGTCCTTTCCGCGCGAACCTGGCGCTTGGCAGACCTTAGTGCCAAGCAGTCGATGCTGCTGGCCGGCCTCGGCTGGGGCAACATGCCCTTCCATATGGTTGAAGATGACATCGAGCGCGGACGGTTGAAGATCATCCGGCCGACAGACTTCGATCCGCGCGTCGCTCGGCTTGTAATGGGATGTGCCTATCTCACCAGCGATCGGTTGGGCCCTGGCGCTCGATGGCTCGTCGAACGACTGACCTCGGGTGCAGGCCTGGATTTCAACGCGGCTGACAGGCGCGCTGCACAAATCTCGCCAGAATGACGATAAACATACTACTGTTGTCGAGAGCGCGCGCCCGCCACTGCGAGCGGCGGCGTATAGAGGCACGAATTTTGTTCGGTGTCTCGCTAGTGGCGCCAGCTTCCGATATCGTCAAAAGGGAGCCGCAAGCAAGAGCGCGTAGCCGGATCGGGGAGCGCATTACATCCCTGCAAGATTCGATGCATGGTGCATCCGGCGTTCTCCGCCCGGTCTCGAACTGCGGCTGGAGATTGTGGAGACAGGCAACAGCGCGCTGCGCATGGCCGCCTCCGTCAGTTCCGCATGACCGCCGCAGATAGCGAGGCAGTCGACAAAGCGGTTCCGCTGCCTCGTCATCGTGAGGCTCAGGGTCTGGTGCTCGCGGCCGTCTCGGAGGCCCGCGCAAGTGCTTGCGTATCGATATACTCACGAATGTTCGTCAGCTTGCCATCTCGAACGGTGATGGCGAAGACCCAGTTATCCTTCCACGCCTTGCCGGTGGCCTTTGTTTTCCCCTCCGCGAAGCCCACAACCAGAACCCGGTCGCCCTGCGCTAAGTATTCGGGAGGCACCGGGAATGACGTTTCCAGCTCTTTCGAAGCCGTCTGAAGCAAGTTCGCCAATCCGGCATGTCCGCGGTGGGTACCGGCCAGCGGCCAGTCCTCGCCCGGCACGATCCATTCGATGTCTTCGGCAGACAACGCGAGCAGGGCTTGCTTATCGCCTTCACCCATCGCCGCGAAGAATGCCTTAACACTCCGGACGTTGTCTTCTATCGTCATCGAAGTTTCTCCATTTTCCTTATGTCGGTTGCGTTGTGGATCTACCCGAAAGCGTAGGGTCGGTAGCTCAGCCGATTTCGACGTTCATGGCGATGTCCCAGGAGCCGGCGCCATTTTTGGCGAGGCCGATCATCATCAGGCCAAGTGCCTCGAGCGTTTGGGCCATGTTCAGCCCGCCGACATCCAACGGACGCAGCCCGAGACTTCTCGAGCAGCGTCGAGACGCGCGCCTTGGCCTGCGCATCATCGGCTGCGATGAACGCGTCGAGGCGTCCGCCCTTGGCGAGCACGTGGCCGAACATCGTGTTGAACGCCTTCACGACGTGAGCGCCTGCGGGAAGGCTTTTTGCGGTCTCCTGCGCGCCGGAGCTGCCGGGAGGGGTAACGAGGCCTGTCATGTCGGCGTTTACCGGGTTGGCGAGGTCGATGATCACCTTACCGCCGAGGGCGTCGCCGAAGTCGGCCACCACCGCGGCCATGCTGCCGTAAGGCACCGCGAGGATGACGATGTCGCCCACCGGTGCAGCGCCATACGTCCCCGTGGTCGCTTTGCCCGCGAGGTTGTCCGCCAGTTTCCGTGCTTTTGCGGCGTCGCGGTTGACGACCTCAACGGTGTGCCCGGCATTGGCGACACGGCCCGCAACCGCCGTAGCCATGGTTCCAGAGCCAATGATGCTGATAGTGCTCATATTCAGTCTCCTTATGAGTTGGGCTCGTTGCGACCGGCTCCTGCCTCAAGTCAGGCCGCATCGCATCAAAACTTGCGAAGATTGGGCCCAGGCCCGGCGGGCGCGGCCAGCCGGTCCTGGGACCAATCGGGATCAGACCTGCGCCCAACCGCCATCGACGGCGAGATCGATACCGGTGATGTAGGAGCTTTCATCGGAGGCGAGGAACACGAGAGCAGCCGCGATTTCCTCTGGCTTGCCCCTGCGACCCATCGGGATCTGTGAAGTAAACTGGGCAACGGCCGCTTCGGCCTGCTCGGCGGTAAGGCCGGTTGTTGTCGCCAAGGCGGGAGTTTCGATCGCGCCAGGGCTCATCGTATTGACGCGGATCTTTCGGTCCAGCAACTCCATGGTCCAGGACCGCGCGAAGCTGCGAACAGCCGCCTTGCTTGCTGCATAGGCACTAAACGCCGGCAACCCCTTCACGTTCGAAACCGACGAGTTCAGAATGATCGAACCGCCGTCCTTGAAAAGAGGAAGAGCCTTCTGCACCGCAAAGAACAGACCCTTGACGTTTACATCGAAGGTCTGGTCAAAATGGGCCTCCGTGGCTGCAGCGAGCGGCGCGACTGTCCCTGCGCCCGCGTTGGCGAAGAGAACGTCGATGTGGCCATGCTTCTCTTTCACGGTGGCGTAGAGCCGGTCGAGATCCTCCAGGCGCGCGACGTCGCCCATGACCGTTGTTACGTTTCTTCCAATAATGTCCGCGGCTTCTTGCAAGACTTTCTCGCGTCGCCCGAAGATCACGACCTGCGCACCTTCTTCCACGAAACGCTTGGCTGTGCCCAAGCCAATTCCGCTGCTTCCGCCCGTAATCACGGCGATCTTTCCGTTCAGTCTTGTCATATCGTGCATCCTTCGCTTTTGCTTAAATGTTGTCGGGCGGTGCCTCTGTTGCACGTCTGCGCCCGATCCAGCGGTCGATCCGCTCATAAACGGATCACCGATCTGTATATATGGACCACTGGTCCGCTTTCAAGGCACCTTGTTCTCGCTAAGACAAATAAAAATTTAGCCACACACTCTCGGTCGCGCGAGAAGGGACCGCCGGGGATGGCTCCGATGCGTCGATGCCAGACATCACTCGTGCCGAAGTCAGGCTGGCCACGCTGTTCCGTCAATTTGTGAGGCGAGAAGCCCTGTTAGAGGCGTTGCTGCGATCGAATTTGGACACGCTCACGCATTGGACTGGGGATCTCGAATCGTCGGCTCGTCAGACGAAGTGGTGTTGTCCTGCCTTCACGAACGGATGCATTCGCCCAAAGAAACTGTGGCGCCATCGCCATGATGGCGGCCGCCCATACGGACCTGAGCTCCGCGCTCTACGCTTCATACGCAGCTGCACTCGACTGTTTCTCCGTGCGCAGACCCGAGGGGACGGCGCGTATTGACATGACTGGGGACGACCTGTTCGGCCTGATATCGGTGCCCGGGAGGCTCTTCGCGATGCGAGGCCTCGTCGTGAGCTCAGCTTAGCTGCCAGGGAGTAATGGCCGTCGTCCAGATTGCCGAGCAGGCCGGCTGAACAGGCTCCCAGCCGAGGATTTGGCGCGTGATGGTGTTGAATGCGGGGAAGTCGCCCGTGACCGCAGCCGACATTGACCCAAAGTAACCCGGCACCGTCAGCTCGTCGTCGGAGAGATCTCCGCGTCAGGCGGCATCTGCCTGAGTGTGTCTGCCACTACGGCTCTCCACCAGGCTTGCCGCTTGAGCAGCTGGTCGCATGTCCTTCGGCAGCGACACGAGGTCCGCCGACACGGCTTCGATGTTTTTCTCGGGCCGGCTCCCCTCAAGCGCCCGCATGCCGCTGACTGGGAAGTTCTTGAAATAGGCAACTTCGGCCCGCACGAAGCTGGAGATCCGTCGCTCGGGTCCAAGACGCCGGAGAATAGGTGAGTCCATCCGCCGTCGCCCAGGTAACGTCGATGACAGGTGGGGCCCGCCTGTATCCTGGGAAGTGGATCAACTTGCATTGCTTGGATCGATCCTACATTGATGGCTTCGTAGTTTCGCGCCATGCGTCGACCGCACCGCGCGCGGCATTAAGCGGCGCACAGATCGCTCCGGTCATCAGGCGGACTCACGTCATTTTCAGGCTAAGACTTTGCGGACCGCGCCAGTGCTTGCGTGTCGATATACTCCCGGGTCTTCGTCACTTTGCCATTTCGAACGGTAATGTCGAAAACCCAATCGTCCTTGAACGGCTTGTTCGTTGCTTTGATTTTCCCGGTCGCGACGTCTACCACCATCACTCGATCCCCCTGCGCCACGAATTCGGGGGGCTCGGGGTATGTCATTTCCACCTCTTCGGACGCTTTTTGAAGCACAGCTGCCAGTTCTGCGTGCCCGCGGTGCGTGCCGGCCAGCGGCCAACCCTCGCCCGGAATGATCCACTCAACATCGTCTGCAACCAGGGCCAGTAGATCTTGCTCATTGTAGCTGCCTATCGCTGCGAAGAAATCCTTCACAATCTGGACATTCTTTTCGATATTCATCGTATCTCTCCGGTTTCCGTCAGTCGGATTGTGCCCGAGCTGGACGGAGACGTTGCGGGCTTAAGGCGGGATCGCATCGAAACTTGCCATCCCGATCGATCAGTCGAACTTGACCAGGTCCTTGAAGATCAGTTGACCCCAGCTCTTTCCGCGCGCCTGCACCAGCAGCCCACCTTCCGATAGCCCGCCAAGTTTGATCGGTGCGAAACCGAGCTTTTCCGCCAGCGTACCAATTTCCGCTACGGCAACGTCATCGTCGCTCGCCAAGAACACGACTCTCCTGCCCCCGTGTACGGCCGGATCCTGGTCAAGGGTGGCAGCGACCAAATGGTTGAAGCCCTTGACCAGTTTTGCGCCACCAAAGGCCTGCGCGACAAACCTCGAAGACGGCTGTCCTCCCAGGTCCTCGGGGGGCAGGCCGTAGGCGTTACTCACATCGACGATGGTTTTCCCCTGCCAAGTGGGAAGCGCCTTGGCGACATCAGGAAGCGACTCGAAACGCACAGCCAAAAAGACTGTGTCCGCCTTGACCGCTTCCGCCAGCGTTTTGGGAATGATCGTTTTTCCGATCGCGGCTGCGGCCGCTGCAAAGCTTTCCGGGTCGCGCGTGGTTGCCACGGACACTTCGATGCCGTTGCGGGCAAACGCCTTGGCCAAGGCCTTGCCGATATTGCCGAAGCCGATAATTGCGTAGCTCATATCTGTTCTCCTGGTGTTTATCCCGGCCTTAGGGTGTGACGTGTTAGAGCTGTGCCAGGCCGCCGTCGACAGCGACTTCGCTGGCGGTCATGAAGCTGCTGTCATCCGACGCGAGAAATGCGGCGACGGCCCCGATCTCTGCGGGATCGGCCATGCGCTGGAGCGGAGTCATCGCGCCGTAGGCCTTCTGGCCCTCTTCACCCAATGCCTCCTTTGCGAGTTCGGTCGCCGTCGCCCCGGGCGACAGCACGTTGACCCGGATGCCGGTGCCCTTCAGGTCCTCTGCCCAGGTCCGCACGAGATTGCGCACGGCTGCCTTGCTCGCGCTGTAGGCGGTGAATCCCGAGGCCCCAGTGGTGCCGGCGCTCGAGCCGGTCAGGATGATCGAACCGCCTGAGGCCATTAGCGGTAACGCCTTTTGGACCGTGAAGATCGTACCCTTCACATTGGTGTCGAAAGTCTCGTCGATGTGCTTGGCAGTGATCTTGCCGAGCTTAAGTGGCCCTCCCGCCCCGGCGTTGGCGAAGACGATATCGAGGGTTCCACGCTCTGCCTTCACCGCCGCGTAGAGTTGGTCGAGGTCGGCCTCATCCGAGACCGAGCCCTTCACCGCGCGGGCATTCGGTCCGAGTTCGCTCACAGCAGCGTCGAGCGCTTCCTGCCGGCGGCCATAGATGAAGACGAAGGCACCCTCCTCCACAAACCGCTTCGCCGCGGCGAGGCCAATGCCGGTAGCGCCGCCGGTGATCACGGCGGTCTTCCCATTCAGTCTAGTCATGTCATGCATCCTTCGTTCAATTGGGCGGACGCTGAAGCAACGATTGCTCTCCAGCTCCCGGCGACTTCTCTTTCCAGGCCGTGCCCTTGGTCATTCAGGACGTGCCGAGGACTTCAAGATAAGTTTGCGATATTCGGGAGTTCAGTTCGAAAGTACGCACAACGGTGGTGCGAAAACGATCCACTGCTATCATTGATGGCAAAGCGACAATCGGGGAGTATTGTCCAACGCCATCGTGAGCTGGGAATGTGGTCTGTTCCACGCATTGTGAGGTACGACATTGTATAGACTGATTTTGAGGAGCACACTTGAGCGGTGCCGGATTGCACCATGATCGACTGGGATGATGTTCGTTATTTCCTTGCCGTCGTGCGTGCAGGCTCGGTACGGTCGGCTGCCGCGGGTCTTGGGGTGAACCACTCGACCGTTCTAAGACGCATCGCTCAATTGGAGAAACGTCTCGGAGCGCAGATGTTCGAGAAACTGCCTTCCGGTTACCGCTTGACGGCTGCGGGAGAGGAAGTTCAGGAGCTCGCTGAGCAGATGGAGGCGTCTTCTCACCAGCTCGAAACCCGCGTCCTGGGTCGCGACCAAAGCGTGCGCGGGCTTCTGCGCGTCACACTGCCGTCGCCTCTCGCAGGATACCTGCTCATGCCCGACTTCGCCGAGTTCGCGCGTCTGCATCCAGACATCGAGATGGAAATCCTATCGTCTGGACAGCTGGCGAACCTCACCAACCGAGAGGCTGACGTGGCGATCCGCGTCGTCTACGATCGCAACACCCTGCCGCTCAATCTCCATGCACTGAAGGGAGCGGAATTGTTCGGAGGCTTCTACATCTCCGCCGATCGACTGGCCGCATGGCGCGCGGGCGGGACTGGCCCCAGATGGATCGCCATAAGCGGCCATGGCGTGCCAGCCTGGACAAGTAGAGGAGAGGTTCATGCAACGGGTACCCCGTTCAGAACCAACGACTTCGAGGCCCAAATCGCCGCGGTACGGCAGGGGATTGGCATTACCACTCTACCGTGTTTCGTAGGAGACACCGATCCCCTCCTGGTAAGGGTGCCGGATACCGACCTGCACCTATATGGGACGGTTTGGCTTCTTACCCAGGGGGAGGCACGCAAGACGAAGCGCGTGAGACTGTTCACCGAGTTCGTATCACGCAGGCTCGCCGCCTACGCTCCGCGTCTCGAGGGCGTTGCTATTTCGAGCGACTGATATCCGAATTGCGTCCAGCGTGAACCGCTTCGCCGGCGGCGACGATGAGGCAATTAGTTAAACACGATCCCTGATATTCCCATAACGTGCGATTAAATGGAGTGTGATATGACCGTTCGATCGGAAGCCCATGCTGCAGGCAGTATCGCGACTACAGATCATTCAATTCCTCGCCCCGTCGCAGATCATGGAATAATTGGCGACCTCGCAACTCTGGCGCTCGTCGCCAAGGACGGCACGATTGACTTCATGTGTTGGCCGAATTTCGACAGCCCAACAATCTTCGCAGCACTTCTCGATCCAGAGCGCGGCGGTGTTTTTGAACTGGCTCCAGACATTCCCGATGCACGGGTTGTACAGCAATATCTGCCCGACACGAATGTGCTGCTGACACGCTGGATGGGCAAGTACGCTAGCGCTGAGCTGACTGACTTCATGGTCGTCAAAGATGACGGTTCGGACACGCCAACAATGGTCGTCAGAAGGCTGAGGGTGACCCGTGGTGAGGTGGACTTCACCATGCGCTGCGCCCCGCGCTTTGACTACGCGCGGGAAACCGTGATCGCTCATGTTACAGGCAACGAGGCAGTGTGGCAGCCAGTCAAGGTAGATGGCATCCGGCTGACATCAAACATGCCTCTTATAAGCAACAGCGACGGGGTTGGTGCCGGCGCTCGCCTGACAGCTGGCGAAACTGCTGATTTTCTGCTCGCAGGTATCGATGATGACCCAATTAAGCTCCCCGAAATTCAGCACCTTGAGAAAGCGACAAGTGAATATTGGCAGGATTGGGCGGGGCAATCATCGTACCGGGGCCGCTGGAGAGAAATGGTCACGCGCTCGGCGTTGACGCTGAAGCTCATGACATCCCGTCGGCACGGATCGATTGTTGCGGCCGGAACCTTTGGCTTGCCGGAGGCGCCCGGCGGCACCCGCAACTGGGACTATCGCGCGACCTGGATTCGGGACGCGTCCTTTACCGTCTATGCCCTGATGCGCCTTGGCTATCAGCAGGAGGCCCAGTCGTTTACAACCTGGATCGGCAAGCGGGCGACGAAGTGCCACGCGAGTGGAAAGCTGGACATCATGTACGCGGTCGATGGAGGAAGGGTCCCCGACGAAGTCGCCCTTGAACATCTCCAAGGCTACGGCGGTGCCCGTCCGGTCCGTATCGGTAACGATGCGGCGGAACAGGTCCAGCTTGATATCTACGGCGAGCTCATGGACGCGGTCTATCTCAGCAACAAATATGGCCACGCGATTTCTCACGACGCCTGGGACGGTGTGCGTGACGTCATCAATTACGTTTGTGATCATTGGGAAGAACCGGATGCGGGAATATGGGAGATGCGCCGCGAGCCTCAGCATTTCCTGCACTCACGCTTGATGTGCTGGGTCGCCGTCGACAGGGCAATCAGGCTCGCGAGCAAACGATCCCTTGCGGCACCGTTCAGCCGATGGATCGACGCCCGAAACCTGATCTACGAGGATATCTGGAAAAATTTCTGGAATGAGCAGAAAGGACATTTTGTGCAGACGCGGGGCGGCGAAAGCCTTGACGCTTCCTTACTGTTGATGCCGCTGGTAAGGTTCGTCAGCGCCACCGACCCCCGCTGGCTTTCCACTCTCGACGCAATCGGCACGACACTCGTCGATGACGGCCTTGTTTATCGCTACCGAAGCGACGATGGGCTCCATGGACAGGAAGGTGCATTTTCCGCCTGTTCTTTCTGGTACGCGGAGTGTCTGGCGCGAGCTGGCGACATTGTGAAAGCCCGACGCGTTTTCGAAGCGGTTCTCGACTATGCCAACCATCTCGGCCTTTACGCCGAGGAGTTCGATGCTCGCTCAAATCTGTCAGGTAACTTCCCGCAGGCCTTCACTCACTTAGCGTTGATAAGTGCTGCTTATTATCTCGATCGTGAGCTCGACGGGAAAAAGGCCCAGGAATGGCGACCTTGAGGTTTTGACACCCTGCCAACCTCTAGAGCACAGATCGGACACTATTAGCGGCTGAAAGGCGGGCGTCTTTTTCGCTTTCCGCAATCGCAGTCGCGACCGGATGAAGCTGCTGTCCGATCGTTGCGAGCACGCCACCTGCGGCGTGTTCCGGCGTGCAAATCAAGCGGGCTTTGCCAACTGTCGTCGATACAGGAGTTCCTTGCGGTCCTCCGGCGCACCGTCGAAGAAACGGATGCCCAATTGCTCAGCGAGAAAAAAGAGCAGGCCGCACCGCCATCGCCCATCTCATGGCGCGGGGCGTTCGGACATTTCAGACTTAGGCGTATGAGTGATAGCTATCGTGCAGGTGGCTCCTGCCGACGTAACAGCGGCGATGAAGAAGGCCGTCCTGAGTTGTCATGCCGCAGTCGGAAGATGCGACATGCTCGCAGACAAGAGCCGCTTCGTGTAGTCGTTCTGCGGATTGCTATAGACGTCCGCCGTCTTGCCCTTTTCCACGATCTTGCCGCGATACATCACCACGACATCGGTTGCGAAATCGCGCACCAGCGCCAGGTCGTGGGCGATGAAGATGTAGGATAGGCCAAGTTCGCTGCGCAGTTGCTTGAGAAGGTCGATGACCTGGGCTTGGATCGACACGTCGAGGGCCGACACGGCCTCGTCGCAGACGATGACTTCCGGATTGAGCGCGAGCGAACGGGCGATGGCGATGCGCTGCCTCTGCCCGCCGGAGAACTGGTGCGGATAGCGGTCGATGTAGTCGGCTTTCAAGCCGACGCGCTCCAGCAATTCAATGACCTTGCCGCGCCAATCCTTGCGCGGCAGGACATCCGCATGGATGGCCCAGGGCTCGGCGATGATCTGGCCGATTGTCATACGGGGATTGAGGGACGCGGTCGGATCCTGGAACACGAACTGCATGCGCCGGCGAACCTTGAACGTTTCTGTGGCACTCATGGCGTTGAGATCCTTGCCGTCGAAGCGGATCTCGCCGATGGTCGGCTTGTCCAGGCCGAGCAGCATCCGGGCGAGGGTCGATTTTCCGGAACCGGATTCGCCGACGATCCCAAGCGTCTCGCCGCTTTTAAGGACGAAGCTTGCTTCGTTCACCGCGCGGATCGCGTTCGGGCCGGCCTCTGCCGCCTTGCCGGGCCGGATGCCGTAGATGCGCGATACATTGTCGACTTCGAGGAGCGTGCGGCCATGGATTGCCGCCTCCTGCGTCGCGTCGAAGCCGTGACGGCCCGGCATCGCGTCGAGCAGTTTTCGCGTATAGGGGTGCTGTGGCGATGTCATGATCTGTTGCGATGTTCCGGATTCAACGACCCGTCCATCCTGCATGACCACGACGCGGTCGGCGACCTTTTCCACGACGCTCAGGTCGTGGGTGATCAGCACGATGCCCATCCCGCTTTCGGACTGCAGCTTCTTCAACAGAGCCAGTACCTGCGCCTGCACCGTCACGTCGAGGGCGCTCGTCGGCTCGTCGGCGATCAGCAGGTCCGGCTCCAGCGCGATCGCGGAGGCGATCATGATGCGCTGGCGCTGGCCACCGGAAAATTGGTGCGGATATTGCCTGGCGCGGCGCTCCGGCTCCTCGATTCCGACGCGGGTGAGAAGATCGATGACGCGGACATGGGCGGTGGCCTTGTCGACGCCATGAACGCGCAGGGTTTCGGCGATCTGCCAGCCGATGGGATAGACGGGATTGAGGGCCGCCAGCGGATCCTGAAAGATCATCGAAATCTTCTTGCCATTAATAGCCCGGCGCTCTTCCTTCGAGGCCTTCAGGAGATCCTGGCCACGGTAAAGGATTTGCCCGCTGGCAATCACTGCCGGAGGACTGTCCACGAGATCCAGCACCGCGGAAGTACTGACGCTCTTGCCGGAACCGCTTTCGCCGAGAATGGCAAGCGTCTCGCCGGGATTGATCGACCAGCTGACATCGTTGACGGCATGTACGACCCCGGCGCGATTTGGAAAGTCGATGCTGAGGTTCCTGATTTCGAGGAGGGCCTGCTGGCTCATTTTGCACCTGCGGATGTTTGGAAACGCCAGCGCTCGACCGGATCGGTAACGATGCGCAGCCAGTTGGAAAGGAGGTTCAGTGCCATTGTCACCGCCATGATCGCCAAACCCGGCCAGAAGGACAGCCACCACGCCGAACCGAGATAGTTGCGGCCATCTGCGACCATCAGCCCCCAGGTGACTTCGGGCGGCTGGATGCCAATGCCGAGGAAGCTCAGCCCCGATTCTACCAGCATGACGAAAGCCATTTCGAGCGCCGCCAGATTGATCACCGTCGGCATGACCATCGGTGCGATATGACGCAGCAGAATGCGCTCCGTCTTCGCGCCCATCGCCAGAGCAGCCGTGACGAACATCCGCTCCTTGAGCTCAAGCACTTCGGCACGAACGGTGCGCAGGAAGATCGGAACGCGGGAGATGGCAAGCACCAGGATGACGTTACTGACCCCGGTAGAGAAGACGAAGAGTACGATAACCGCCAGTAGCATCGATGGAAAGCTCATGATCGCATCGGCAAGTCGAAGGAGCGTTGCGCCGATCCAGCCGCCCTTATAGCCCGCGACGAGCCCGAGAAGCCCGCCGACGACGGTGGAGATGACCACGGCGCTGGCTGCGATCAGCATCGTCTTCTGGCTCGCGACGATGATGCGGGCAAGTAGGCTGCGCCCAAGCGCATCGGCGCCGAGGATGAACAGCCAGCCCTTATCAAGCGAGAAAGGTTTGGCGTTGCGTGCCGGAAGGTTAAGGGCACGCGCCTGATCCGCCAGCAGCCAGGGGCCGAAGATGGTGCAGATGAGAACGAGCAGCAGCAGAATGGCGGCACCGAAGGCAACCTTGTCCTGCCAGAGGAGCCAGACGACCTCTCGGGTGGCGGATGTTCTGGCAGTCGGCTTTGCCGAGGCGACGACTGGTACGGCCATCTCAGTTGTACCGGATGCGCGGATCGACGATGGCATAGGCGATGTCCACGATGATGTTGATGATGAAGACCGCAAGGGCAGTCACGAGAACGGCAGCTTGGATCACGGCAAAATCGCGCAGCATGACTGAATCGATCATGAGTTTGCCGATGCCAGGAAAGCCGAACACCGTCTCGACGATCACTGCGCCGTTGACGATCCCGGCAGTCTGATCGCTTGCGACTGTGATGACCGGAAGAAGCCCATTTCTGAGCGCGTGAATGAACACGACGGTGCGCGAGCCGACCCCCTTGGCGCGTGCCGTCTTGATGTAGGCCGACGACAGCGCGGTCAACATGGAGGTACGCACCACTTGCACGAGAACCCCAGCCGGCCGCAAGGCCAGCACAGCGACGGGCAATACCCAATGCAGGGGCGTTCCGGTGCCGGATGTCGGAAGCACGCGCAAGGTCACCGCAAAGACGAGCACGCCGACGATCGCTACCCAGAAGTTGGGAGTGCTGGCGCCGAGCAGCGAGATGAAGCTGGCGAGCCGGTTGAATACGCCGCCGGGCTTGAATGCCGCAAGCGAACCGGTCACCACCGCAATCACGATAACCAGCGGCATTGTCACCGCCGCAAGCATCAGCGTCGTCGGGAAAGCCTGCAGAACGACCTCGGTTGCCGGCCGCGAAAATTGCAGCGACTGCCCCATGTCGAGATGAACAATCCCCCAGATGAAGCGACCGAACTGGATGTAGAGAGGGTCATTGAAACCGAACTGCTCGTTGAACTGGTTGCGGACGTCCTGCGAGGCGCCCTGCGGCAGATAGAGATCGACCGGAGAGCCTGTCATGCGCGCCAGGAAAAACACCAGAACGATAAGCCCGATGAGCGAAAGCAGGCTTTGCAGCGAGCGCTTATAGATGAACGTACCCAAAATCCCGCTCCTCCGTCAGATGGGAATGATTGATGCCTTGCGTCGAACGGAAAGAGGGTAAGCGGCGGCTGGCTGGCGCTCACCCTAGCAGCTATTTCAGCTTGACGCTGGCCAGTTGCAGCTCGACTGCGTTGGCGATCGTCGGAGTGAAATCGATCCGCGCGCCAACCCGCATAAAGTTGACCATGTGGAACAGCGGCACATCGGCGACCTTGTCCTCGTAGATGCGACGGAAAACCTCCTGATAGTCAGCCACGCGCTCGTCGCCCTGTTCCGTGCCCGCCTTGTCGATGAGAGCGTCGAGTTCAGGGTCGTGCAGCTCGCTCTGACGGCCGCTGGAATGATACTTGAAGAAGGCCGTGAACGCAGCGTCGCCACTGTTGTTGTCATGCATGGTCAGGAATATGTTCGGCTGACGATCTGCGGCAAATGGCTTGTTCGCCACCTGCAGCCATTGTGACATTTCAAGATTGTCGAGCTTGATATTGAGGCCCACCTGCCGCAGCATTTCGGCAGCCGCTTCGACGAACTCGTTGGAATTGGCAAACATGCCCGCCCGGCCGACCATGCGGATTTCTCGCGTCACGTCGATGCCATCTGCCTTCGCCTCTGCCAGAAGCTTCTCTGCTTCAGCCGGGTCATATTCCCAAGGCTTCAGTTTCGGATTGAAGCCAAGGACGCTCGGGCCGACCTGCTGTGTGGCAAGCTGGGCTTCGGAGCTGATGACGCTGCCGAGGAAGGCATTGCGGTCGATCGCAAGGTTGATCGCTTTCCGGACGCGCACGTCATTGAGCGGCGGCACGTCGACAGAAAGACGAAACATGGATGTGTCGGAATTCGGATAGACCTTGTCCGTCGTCTTGTTGGTCGCATCCTGAGGCGCGATCGAGAAAGCCAGGTCGGCCTCGCCAGTTTCGACCATTGCGGCCGCGACCGAGGATTCGCTGCGCCAGACGTAGGTCGCCTTTTCGATGGCGGGCTTGGTGCCCCAATAGCTGTCGTCGCGCACGATGACGACACTGGTACCCTGTGTCCAGCTTTCGAACTTGTACGGGCCCGTGCCGATCGGTTTGTTGGTATATTCGCCCTTCGGGGTATTGGGCGAGGAAATAGCCAATTGTGCCAGCAGCGTCGGCAGGATCGGCACCGGGGTCTTCGTGGTGAACTTCACCTTGTTGTCATCGATGATCGAGGCGACGATGCTCGTGCCGTCGAGATATTTGGTGCGAGTGATGCAGGTAAGCTTCGGGTCGTTCGTGCGCTCTAGCGAATCGACTACGGACTTCGCGTCGAAAGGTGCGCCATCATGGAATTTGACGCCCTTGCGGAGCTTGAACACCCACTCGTTCGGCGACGGCTGTTCCCAACTTTCGGCCAGCCGAGGCAGGATCTTGCCATTGCCGTAGTCGAGTTCCACCAGTGTCTCGACGACGTTCTGCTTGATGATACGGCCAATCACCGATCGTGGCGTTTCGCACGGATCGAGCCGATCCGGTGCAGCGGGCAGGACAATGGTGACGGAATTTGCCGCCTGTGCCCATGCCGTGCCGGACGGAACGATGACCGTCGCAGAGATCGCCAGTAAAAGTGTCTTCCAAAAATTCACAGACTTATCCTCCCTTTAAGCTGTCTAGGTCTTGTGTGATTCAGCCCTGCAGCTGTAAGCGCGCCTCCCTGAACCTTGCGATCTTCGCCCGTTCATTTTCCTCCTGCGCCCGGACCCCCGGAAGAAGCTGCGCAGCCACGGCGGGCGCGAGCGCGACGATCCCATCCTCATCGCCGACAATCAGATCCCCAGGATTAATAACAAGACCTCCGATCGAAACCGGAACATTGAGGGCGCCAGGTCCGAACTTGTATGGACCTTTGTGGGTTACGCCGCGTGCATAACAGGGCAGATCCGACGCGCGGATCGCCGCCACGTCGCGGATCGCTCCATCAATGATGAAGCCGGCTACGCCAAGGGATTCCGCATGCGTCAGGATGATTTCGCCAATCAGCGCCTGGCTGATATCGCCTCCGCCATCAACGACGATGATATCGCCCGCCCGCGCGATCTTGAGCGCTGCATGGATCGCCAGGTTGTCGCCTGCCCGCGTCTTAACGGTCAACGCCGTGCCGATCATATGGCCACCCTTATGGTAGGGGATGATGCCGGTCGCGCCGGGCAGTCGAGAAAGGTTGTCGCTGATGATGGATGTCGCAACGCCGCGATATTCCGCAACAAGGGCCGAGGAGACCTGCTCTGCGGACGGGTGTTCTGCAATGATCATGAAGCCTCCTTCAAAGCCCTCCACGGCCTTGATGTCACGGATTTATAATATTGCCACGCCGCGCAAAAAAGCGATAAATATAGATTTATATAAATCGAAAAACTTCATGGGAATGGCGATGTTTACGCTGAAGCAGTTGGAAGCGCTATATTGGGTGGCGACTTTAGGAAGCTTTGAGGCCGCCGCGTCCTACCTCAATCTCACGCAATCGACGATCTCGAAGCGCATTGCGGAATTGGAGGCCGGGTTCGCCTCGCCGCTCTTTGACCGGACACTTCGGCAATCGGTGCTCACTCCACAGGGCAATGACGTCAGGGACATCGCGGAACAGATGCTGCGCCTGCACGATCGACTGAAACTAGCGGCGCGGTCTATCTCGACGCCACTGAAGTTTCGGCTAGGGGTCAGCGATCTTGTGGCGATCTCATTGCTTCCGGAGCTTCTGGCGACGATCGTGGAGCGATATCCCGGCATTACCTTGGAACCGGAGATCGACCTGACAAAGGGGCTGCTGGAACGCTTGAACGATCGCAAGATAGACTTCGTCATCTGTCCGCGCCTGTTGCAGCATCCTCAATTCATCAACAGGCGCCTGGGCGAAATCGAACTGGTCTGGATGTGCAGCCCCAAAACCAACAACAGCGATCGGGTTCTGACCAACGACGAGCTTTTGAAATATCCATTGCTGATCCAGTCTGCCGGCTCGATCCTGCGTCCCATCCTTCACGACGTGATCGACAATCCAAAGCTACCGTTCACCAAAACCATATCGTGTAACAACATGGCGGCTTTGGCCGAACTCGCCACTTTCGGTCTCGGCATCACCATTCTGCCAAAAGCATTCTTCAGCAAATACGTCGCGGATGGGCGGCTTCGCATTTTGAATACGGAGATGAAGCTTCCGAACCTCGAATATTTCATCACCTATCGCAACGACTACCACAGCGTATTTTTCGAGGAGATCGCTCAGATCAGCATGGAACTAGTCGTCAACACTGCATTGCGAGAAGATCACACCATATCAAACGAAGAGGGTATCGTTTCGTGAAAGACAACAGGAGCGCACGTCGCTTTGAAATGAATTAGAAAACACCCCGGGGATGCCCGCCGCATCCCGAAAGATAAAGAAGCGATATGCATAGGAGCGCCATAAGACTGGCGGGCAGTTCTCTGGTCGCCATCCGTTTCGGATTCTCCTAGCAATAATAGACGCCGACCGCGCATCTCCTGACGGTGCGTCGCAGCCGAAATCCGTGAACGGGCCCGATATCTCGCAATGGTGGACATTCAAGTTCGGAGCGACCTGGCGAAGACCGCTAGGCGGTTTAAGCGACCTGCGCGGCAAGCTCGATCATCCCGTCGTCCACGTCGCATGGTCCGACGCCAAGCCACGCCAAACACAGTTAAGCTGGATGCCGAAACAGAAAATCATCGTTCCCCCCGCACTCGTGAAGACCTGGCCGCTATTGCCCGCCGCCACGTTCGGCTCGGCTGTCCGCGCCAAGGGTATTCTTCTGGAAGTCCGGGCACGTCTGCCCTTGACCGTCCGGAAATCTCTCGATGTGGACGGCATGGCTCTTGTCCTGGGGATGGCGGAAGACAGCCAGGATGATTTCGCCTCGACCACAGCCGCCGTTAGTCGGGCGCTGGAAGGAATCGAAAGCCTGCCGGTCATTCCGCGCGAAATCCAGGACATCCTAGGAATTTCCGCAGGTGAACGACATCGCTGGCTGAAGGACGGCCGTCTTCAAAGCGCCGGGACTCGCACCGTGCGACTGAGCGGCCGAGCACGGCAGATCACCTTCCATGTGTTCGATCCCACATGCGCTCGAGTAGGCGGTAGGCGCGACCGAGCGCGGTCCCACCGCCGAACGCAAGAGTGAGGCCATCGACCTCGACAT
This sequence comes from Rhizobium sp. KNZ14-9A, assembly GCF_056755015.1. Classification (NCBI taxonomy): domain Bacteria; kingdom Pseudomonadati; phylum Pseudomonadota; class Alphaproteobacteria; order Hyphomicrobiales; family Rhizobiaceae; genus Rhizobium; species Rhizobium sp. KNZ14-9A. The sequence continues at coordinate 947,040 of NZ_JBPGXB010000001.1, read as the reverse complement.
CGTGAATCGCTGCCAACGCTTGAACGACAAACCAGTCCTTCTCGACCAATGTCGCTGACGGGAGTCCGAAATACTCCTGCACTTCAAGAAGCGTCTGACGATCAGGCTTACCTTTCAACGCGAAGCTCCGTGCGGCCGTCAGAGAGACGCCGGTTAAAACGCGTTTTGACCTTGACCGTCGGATTGACCGGAATCTGCGTCGAGCGGCCTTCGTTGTAAGCCTTGATGCTGTCGCTCTGCTCCCAGGCGACACCGAGTTTGGTAAGGGCTTGAAGTGCCGCACTATGGAAACCATTCGAGCTCGAAATAATCGGCCGGCCCGATATCCGAGACCGCATCGCGCGGGCGTAGACGCCATAGCCGAGGCGCATCAGGCTGCCGTCCTTGACAAGCGAACGCAGAGCGCGAAGAACCTGATCCTCGCCACTGAGATCGGCAAAATCGCGAGGCAAGAAGACGTCGGTCTTCCTGGTCCTGGCGACGCGATTTTCAATTCGCTTTTTCAATGTCTTCGGCTGGCTCACGGTCAACCTCGTTGTTACAAAAACCCGACAACGTATATATGCAAAAACCCGACACCTGGCAAGGTTTTATCCGTCTCATCATGCGACCTCCCGAGCAGAGCATTTTTCCCCCTCGCCTAGGCCCTACCTCAACGGTCAGAGGAACCGAACACATCGTCCCCGGATTATCGCCTTGTGTTTGCATCTCGTGGGGAACCGATGACTCCAATCTACCGGCAAGAGGGGTAGGAGACAAAGAAACCCCTCACAGATCTTTGCCTCGACCACGGATCAAAAGCGTCGATGTATCCCGGTCGCTGTCCGCAGATGTACGCCACGACGCCAACCGCGATGCAAAGCCGGGTCAGGGTGACAGGGGCGACCGCAAGCGCTGGCGGAACCGTCGGCGAAGCTCGCCACCTACAACGTCAGCGGCCTACCGACCAAGAGGACGACTGGTTTTAGATTAAAGAAGGCAGGAGGCGGAAATCTATGGCCCACTGATCCTAAAGGGCTTCGCCTTCGCTTCTATTTCAGGCAGGTGCCGCCAAGTATTCCGCAAGCTCGGTATCACTGATCGGCGGCCCGGTAATATCCATGCCGGCCTCATCCGCCACTCGCGTTAGTGCTTCAATGTCTTCAGCGGTCAGCCTCTGCTGCACAATCTTTGGGATGAAACACTCGAACTCACCGGGAGAGACAATGACCTGCAAGTGGATGGGATCATCGCCATAACCCTTCCACGTATGTTCCTTACCGCGCGGTAGAAATACGGTGTCTCCAGCTTCAGCGGTTTGCACTTCGTCAGGTGTCCATATCAGAACAAACCCAGCGACAATCAGGAATAGTTCGTCGTCCTGTCTATGAACGTGTCGCGGTGGACCAAACTTTGCCGGCGCATAATAATCTAACATCGTATATGCGCCGTTTGTTTGAGTCCGACTTACTCGTAAGCGAACAGCCTCCCCCACACGGTCGTTGCCAAACTATGGGCGCCCGCCTTATCGATCATGAAATTCTGGAGAGGTTGAACTGCGCGCTCCATGCTCGGTTCCTTTCTCAATATTCCGGACCTTTAAAGTTAGTTGAGGGTTTCAAGCAATCTCAATCGAATAAGACTTTCGGCACTTGCGACAATTGCTTCTACGCTTGTGCGCGGCTTCCAATCGAGCCTCTGCCTCGCCTTGTTGCTGCTGGAACGTCTATGGTTTGCGCTGCGTGAGGAAGAGGCACCGCGGTTGGGAACTCTGGCGGCAAACTCCGGAAAGCGCTCGCGCAATATGGTGGCAACCATTAACAGAGACACTGGCTCACCACTGACGGCTATAAAGCGCTCGCCCGCCGCGGACGGATCAATCATGGCCTGCAGGTGCAGGTCTGCGACGTCGCGCACGTCTACTACACCAAACCACATATCCGGCAATTCAGGTGGAAAGGCTCCGTCCAGCAGTCCTTTGACAATTCGAATTGATGTCGAAAGCTGAGGGCCGAGTACGGGTCCAAATATTCCGGTCGGGTTAACGACACTCAGCTCCGGTGTTCCGCGGTCCTTGACGAAATCCCATGCGGCACGCTCCGCGATGGCCTTCGACAGGACGTATGGCTGGTTTGGTGCATCGATCGGCGTCCAGTCGTCCTCAGTAAAGACATGGCTCGGTGCCTCCGGGCCATACCCAACGGCAGCAAAGGAGGATGTGAGGACAACGCGCCTCATGCCAGCATGACTGGCTGCGCGGAGAACACGCAACGTCCCGTCGCGCGCCGGCACAATCACATCGTTTGGGTCATCCGGCTGGGTCGACGGAAACGGAGATGCAGTGTGCAGAACATAGTCGCAGCCGGCGACAGCGTCGCTCCAACCTTCGTCATTCCCCAGATCAGCTTCATAAAATGCGACCTCGCGCTTCGGATCGACACCGGCTGCCGCGAGCATGGCGCTGACTTCGCCTGCTTTGTCGAGACTGCGCAGCGTTGTGCGAACCTCATGCCCTGCGGCGAGCGCCGCGACGATGCAATGGCTGCCAAGAAACCCTGATCCACCCGTTATAAGAATCTTGCTCATATGATTTTCCATACCTTCACTTGTCCTTGCGACCAGTCATTGCGAAGCATATGAAAATTGGCAAGTAGGATGAATTTCCTGAGGTAGTATGAAAAACCAGACCATAGAACCACGCATATATGGCGAAGATTGCGATGGCTGCACCGGACCGGAGCCGATCGACGTCATGCGCTTCCAGCGGGCAATACGGGCGATCACCGGCAAGTGGAAAATCGAGATCGTCTGCAGCCTGGTTGCCGGCCCGATGCGTTTCGGCGAACTGCGTCGTGCATTGCCGGGTATTACTCAGCACATGTTGACCGAGCAGCTTCGCGACCTCGAGCGCAACGGCATCGTCATCCGCACCGCTTACGCAGAGATACCGCCACGTGTGGAGTATGCGCTGTCGCAGGCCGGGGTCGATCTTATGCCGACCTTCGCGACCTTGCGGGACTGGGCCTTGCGTTATGAAAACCAGTTGGCGGATCAGAGTTAAGGATGGCCAATGGGATCAGCCCTGTTGCCGAGAACATCCCGAGGAAAGCCGGCGGCGAGATGGTCGATCAGCGCGCGCACCGCAGGTGACAGGCCGCGCCTCGTCGTGAAGACCAAATGCACAATCCCCTGCACCCCACGCCAATCCGGCAATAGGCGCACGAGTTTACCCGCTTCCATCGCCTGGCGGCAGACATGATCCGGCAGGAGCGCGATACCGAGGCCATCGATTGCAGCATCGCGCACGGTCGCCATTTCCTCGCACCCCATGCGCGGCTGCACACGAACCACGTGCTTGCGTCCATCTTCTGCCTCCAAATGCCATTCGAGATCGTCCTCCGCATCATTGGTTGCGAGCGTCGGCAAGTTGGCCAGTTGCACAATGCTGCCGACCTGGCTGGCAAGCTGAGGGCAGGCCACCAGAATACGGGTCGATCGCCCCAGTGATCGCATGGTCAAGGCGGCGTCTGAGGTCAGGCTCGCACGCACACGAAGGGCGAGATCAATGCGCTCGCCGATCAGGTCCACCGCCCGGTCGGTTGCCACAAGCTGAAGCCGCACTTTCGGGAAGCGTGTCAGGAAAGATGAGATCAGGCCCGAAATTGGAGCGACCATGCCCGTGGGGCAACTGAAGCGGATGCGGCCATGCGGTTCAGCCTGCGCCTGTGCGACCAGGGCTTCCGCCTGTTCGGCTTCCGCAAGGATTGCTCGGCATCGTTGGTAAAATGCCTGGCCGGTTTCCGTCACCCGGAAACGGCGGCTCGATCGCTCGATCAGGCGCAAGCCCAGCCTTTCCTCAAGCGCTGCGATCCGTCTGCTCAGCTTTGACTTGGGCTCGCGCAATGCGCGGCCGGCGGCGGCAAAGCCGCCATGGGCCACAACCTCAGCGAAATAGGCGTAGTCGTTCAAGTTGATGCGCATCGGCGTTCCTCTGATGGAACGTTACGTGTCAATTTCGCTGACTACAAGGCTGATCGTTCCTCTCGTACATATCAGGACAACGGCGCTTGGCCGAGACTTTAAGGAGAAATACGATGACAGACAGGTTCAACAACAAAGTCGTGGTGGTCACCGGTGGTTCGAGCGGCATTGGTCTTGCATCAGCAAAAGCCTTTGCAGCCGAAGGTGCCTCCGTCTTCATCACGGGACGCCGACAGGAGGCATTGGACGCGGCGGTGAAGCAGATTGGCGGTCGTGTAACCGCGGTGCGCGGCGACATGGCTGATCTCACCGATATCGATCGGCTCTACGACGCCGTCCAGCAAAAGCATGCACAGATCGACGTGCTATTCGCCAATGCCGGGGGCGGCGAAATGGTCGCGCTCGGCGCGATCACGGAGGAGCATTATCAGCGCACGTTCGACACGAACGTCAAGGGCGTGCTGTTCACGGTTCAGAAGGCGCTGCCGCTATTGAAAGACGGCGCCTCTATCATCCTGACCAGTTCCACCACCAGTATCTCCGGCACACCGGCCTTCAGCGTCTATTCGGCGACTAAGGCGGCGATACGCAACTTCGCCCGCAACTGGATGCTCGACCTGAAGGATCGCCACATTCGCGTCAATGCCATCAGCCCCGGCGTCACCGACACGGCAGGACTGGACGAACTGTTCGGTGGCGGCGCGCAGGCGCAGGGTACCAGGGATTATCTCGCAAGCCTGATCCCCGCCGGCCGTGTCGGCCAGCCAGACGAAATCGCCAAGGCTGTGCTGTTCCTCGCATCTGACGACGCAAGCTTCGTCAACGGTATCGAACTCTTCGTCGATGGCGGCCAGGCGCAGATCTAATCCTTCCCATCAAGCCCTTAGACTCAATGGGTGCCTAGGGCTCCAACTCGTCCAACTCATTCAAGGAGATATGTCATGATACAGTCTAGCGAATCTGCGGAGCGTATCCGCGAACTGCTCGACCGGAACCTTCAGGAGGTCTTCGGCGAGGGCGACGACGCCCGGCGGCGTGCCGCGATTGCCGAACTGTGGGCAGCGGACGGAACCCTCTACGTACCCCCAGGCGCCATCATCGGGCATGACGCGATCAATAAGTTCGCTGGTGATCTCAGGGCGACGCACCCCCACTATGTCTACACACCGCATGGCAAGCCACAGGTGCTTCATAATGCGGGGCGGTTATCTTGGGGTTCCGGACCGCTCGGTGAGGCGCCCGAGTACACGGGCTGGGATGTCATCACCGTCCGCGACGGCAAGATCACGGCGCTCTATGTCTTCCTGGACGAGACGTCAGAGGAGTTTCGCCGGGCCAGCGGCAAAACCGCGAGCTGAGTTGCTCTCCTGAGCCGGCAGGCATGCCGGGCGAAGACGGCTGAGCGGGCGCCATCCTGTATCATGGACTGACGGCGTCGGCCCAACCGGCCTCTCATCGACGCCCCGCCTGCCGCGGGGAAGTCGACCGAGTACTTTCCCTTTGTCTGACCTTTGCGGCGAGGGAACATCGTCCCGGCGTTGGCTCAGTGTCGCAAGGCTGCCGCGACCATGCTCTGCAAGACCGTGGTCGGCCGACCGATCAACCGTCCTAGCGCACCACCGTCGTCGAACAGCGCCCCGCGCGAGGCAGCGGTGTCGGCATCGGCCAGAAGGCTCGCGAGATCGGACGGGAGCCCGGCGCCCGTCAACACATCGCGAAAAGCAGCTTCGGACAGATCGTTGTAAATGACAGTCTTGCCCGACTGCCGCGAGACCTCTGAGGCCAGCTCGGCAAGGGAATAGGCATGGTCGCCCGCAAGCTCATACGTTTTTCCGGCGTGCCCTTCGGTCGCAAGCACCTTGGCTGCAGCCTCGGCGTAATCCTGCCGCGCCGCAGACGAAAAACGACCATTTCTCGCAGCGCCGACGAAGGCGCCATGCTCAAGCGCTATTGGGAGCGCCATCAGATGGTTCTCGGTGTACCAGCCGTTTCGCAAGATGACAGCAGGCAGGCCGGAAGCGACGATCAACTCCTCCGTCTGGCGATGCTCAACCGCGAGCGTCGCCGGCGAGGTGTCAGCGTGCAGCATGCTGGTGTAGGCGAACAACGAAACCCCGGCTTGCGTGGCGGCGTCGATCACGGCTCGATGACGCGGCAGGCGGCCACTGACCTCGGTCGAGGAAATCAGCAGCAGCTTCTCGACCCCGGCCAATGCCGGACCGAGCGTCTCAGGGCGGCTATAGTCAGCTTCACGAACGATCACGCCGCGCTCGGCGAGATCCTTGCTCTTTGCGGTATCTCGAACGGCCGCGACGATCCTCTCTGCTGGATTGGTCTTCAGCAACGCCTCGATTACGAGGCGGCCGAGTTTTCCTGTTGCTCCAGTCACTGCATACATGGGTCAGTCCGTTTCTTGGTTGTGGGATGGAAGAGCCTTTGATAGCGGCCATCGTTACCATGGGAAACCACGTATCTTGTAGTAACGTCCATTTTCCAGTAACCAGATGGAAACTGCCAACCAAGGAAGCGTGATGGTCCTCAAGGTGCGAAAGAAGGTGACGGCACTCCCCGGCTGTCCAATGTCGAAGTGCATGGACCTGCTCGGCGGTTGCTGGACGCCGGAAGTGCTCTGGTCTCTGAGCGAAGGGCCACGCCGGTTTTCGGAATTGCGCCGGGACTGTCCATTCATTTCGGCGAAGGTCATGACGAGCAGGCTGCGGGATCTGGAACAGCGCGGGGTCCTCAGTCGCAAGGTGATGCCGACATCCCCGCCGACTGTGGAATATGCGTTGACCGAATTAGGAAAGGAACTCCTCCCCGCGATCAGGTCCATCGTGGATGTCGGGACCCGCCTCCTGTTGCGCGATCCGACGCCTTGACAAGATTCGAACGGCCCACCCGCTATTCAACGGTCCGCTCTAACTGTCGAACATAGCCTTCGACCGCCGTCCGCATACGCCGAAGGAGGCTGTCGCGATGAACGCGCACAGGACTTCCGCAGCACAAGCGCTCGCCTAGGCGACGGCCCATGGAGTCAAGCGTGGTCGCGGCCATTCCGATCTCGAACGTGGGACCTCGGGCCGGCGAAAAGGTCCAGAGACGGAATGTCACGCTGAGCTGGCGTCTGGTATCGGTCCGTTTTCCAAATATAGAAAACGGTTGAGCATTTTTTGCCGTTTTTTTCGCAACGCGAGCGCCTAAGTCAGGTGGTGGGAGGTCACGACCAATGGCTAGGAAGGAGATATGCCATGGATAGAAAGCAGCAAGAGGACGTTGCCAAGGCCTTTCTGGAGGCACTTGGACGAGGCGATACCGACACGATGTCGAAGCTCAGCACTGAGGATATGACTTGGTGGATCATGCCCGGAAACAGGTTTTCCGGTTTGCACGCCAAGACATCCTATCTCGCAAACCTGCCCAAGCTTCTTCTGGAGAACGCCTCCGGCCCGCTCAAGATGGATTATCACGAAATCACCGGCGAGAGCGATCGATTGGCGATCGTCGCCAAGGGCGATCTGCCGATGAAGGATGGCCGGCACTGCCGGAACAATTATCATTTCCTTCTGCGCTTCCGGGACGGGAAGATCGCAAGCGGCAAGGAATTCACGGACTCGCTGCACATCAACGAGATATTCGGCACGCCCGACAGAAGCGACGCCGCCTGATCGCGACGAGCGCTTAGGCAGCTCTACACCCCCATCAATCACCACCGACGTGGAACGGACCATCCGGTCCGAACGGATTGACGCGTCTCAAGGAGAGTAAAATGAAGTACAAGCCACTCGGCAATACCGGTCTTCTGGTCTCGCAGCTTTGCCTGGGCACCATGACGTTTAGCGACGGCACCGGCATCTACGAGCATATCGGCGATGTCGGCCAGAGCGGTGCCGACGAACTGGTCAAGGCCAGCATCGATGCCGGCATCAACTTCTTCGACACTGCCGATGTCTATTCTGCCGGCGCCAGCGAGCGCACGCTCGGCCAGTCATTCAAGAATCTCGGCATTCCCAGAAACGAGATCGTGCTGGCCACCAAGGTCTATAGCCGCATGGGACCGGGCCGAAACGATGTCGGCGCGTCGCGCGCCCACATCATGGATGCCGTAGACGCCAGCCTCAAGCGGCTCCAGACCGATCATATCGATCTCTATCAGGTCCACGCCACCGATATCCTGACGCCAGTCGAGGAAACCTTGCGGGCGCTGGACGATCTGGTGCGCCAGGGCAAGGTCCGCTATCTCGGCGTGTCCAACTGGCAAGCCTGGCGCATTGCGACCGCGCTGGGTGTTTCCGCCCGCCTCAATCTGGAGCGTTTCACGACGCTGCAGGCCTATTACTCGGTCGCCGGACGCGATTTGGAGCGCGAATTGCGCCCGCTTCTCGAAGCCGAGAAAATGGGCCTCCTCGTCTGGAGCCCGCTTGCCGGCGGCCTACTGTCTGGCAAGTTCAGCCGGGAAAACCAGTCGCCCGAGGGTTCGCGCCGCTCCTCCTTCGATTTCCCTGTTGTCGACAAGGAGCGCGCCTGGAACGTGATCGACGTGCTGAAGCCGATTGCGGAAACCCATGGCTGCAGCCCGGCCCGCATCGCGCTTGCCTGGCTTCTTTCCAAGCCCGTCGTGACCTCCATCATCGTCGGCGCGAAGCGGCTGAGCCAGCTCGAGGACAATATCGCCGCGGTGGACATCGAACTCACCGAAGACGAGATCGCCAGGCTCGACGCCGTCAGCGAGCTGCCGCCGGAATATCCGGGCTGGATGCTGGCCACGCAGGGCGCGGACCGAATGGGCGCCGTCGATCTCTGGGCCGGCAAGACGTCCCAGACCTCCTGATCGACAGGCGGGAAGGCCCCGATTAGCCACAACCAAGCCAAGAGGACAGGGATTATGACAGATCGATTGAAAGGGAAGGTCGCCGTCGTTACCGGCGCCTCCAAGGGCCTCGGCGCAGCGATTGCAAGAGGCTTTGCCGCTGAGGGTGCCTCGGTGGTGGTCAATTACGCCGCCAGCAAGGATGCCGCCGACCATGTGGTGGCGGACATCGAGGCGAAAAGCGGCCAGGCTATTGCCGTCAAGGGAGACATGAGCGATCCGGCACAGGTGGAGGCGCTCTTTGCCGAGGCGAACCGCACTTATGGCCGCGTCGACGTGCTCGTCAACAATGCCGGCGTCTACGACTTCCAGCCGCTCGAAAACCTCTCCATCGAGCTCTTCCGCCGGCATATGGAGCTGAACGTCTTCGGCTATCTGCTCGCCGTGAAGGAGGTCGTGAAATACATGCCGGAGGGCGGTAGCATCGTGAACATGTCTTCGACGGTCACGATCTTCGGCCCGGAAAACGCATCCGTCTACACGGCCAGCAAGGGCGCGATCGATGGATTGACGCGGGCGCTGTCCAACGAGCTCGCGCCCCGCAGGATCCGCGTCAATGCGATCAAGCCTGGTGTGGTTGACACCGAAGGCGTCCAGGCCGGCGGCTTCCTGAAGACGGACTTCGGCCCGGCGGTGACGGCCAGGACGCCGCTCAAACGGCTGGGCACGGCGGACGACGTGACGCCGGCGGCAATCTTCCTCGCCTCCGACGAATCGAGCTGGACGACCGGCGAATTCTTCATCTTTGCCGGCGGCCATCGCTGATTTCGAAACTTAAAACGCCGCCACGCGGCCCGGAGATTTCAAGATGACAGACGGAATGGAGAGGACGGCCGGACAAGTCGTCCAGCATTATCTCGATACGTTCTTCCGCAAAGATGTGGACAAGACGCTCGAGTGCCTGACCGACGACGTTGTTTGGAAGGTGCAGGGGGCGCCCGACGTTCCCACGATCGGCATCCGCCAAGGGAAGGATGCAGTGCGCGCCTGGATGGCGCTCTTCCCCGATCATTTCGAGCCGCTCGATTTTCACGTGGAGCGGATTTTCGAGAATGGCGATACGGCCGTCGTGACGGGCTATTTCCGGCATCGCATCCTCAGCACGGGCAAGATCTTCGCGAGCGACTTCGCGGCGATCTGCTCCGTGCGCGACGGGAAGGTCAGCGCCTATAATTTCATCGAGGATTCCTACGGGCTCTGGAAAGCCTTCCAGCCCGATTGATGCAGACAATACGGGCACGCCGCCGTCGTGGCTGGCTCTCAGCCGGCGGGGGCGCGTCTGGAGAGATCGAGATTGGTGCGCATCACCCGATCGGCCAGAAAATCCCCGACCGCTCTCACGCGCGCCGATGCCACAAGATCGGCATGGGTGACCAGCCAGACCTTGTTGCTGAACATCCGCTCCGACGGAACGACCGGAACGAGATCGTCTCCAACGGCCAGGAAGTCGGGGATGACGGCCAGGCCCAGACCGGCCCGCACGGCAACGATTTGCGAGGGCAGGCTGCTGGTGACGAGGGCGATCTTGCAACCGGGATGCTCCCGCTTCAGCCAGGCCGCGGCCGGCATGAAGGCATGGCTGTCGTCCCAGGTGATGAAATGGCGGCCGCCGAGTGGTTCTCCCTCGATACAGGGATGGCGGTCGAGATAATCCCGGCTGCCATAGACCGAATAGGTCATATGGCCGACACTCCTGACCGTCAGATTGCCCCGCGTCGGCCGAACGACGCGCAGCGCGATATCCGCTTCGCGCCGACCGAGTTCGGCGGCGACCGTGCTGGTGATGATCTCGAGGCAAATGCCGGGATAACGGTCGCGAAAGGCCGGAAGTGCGGGGATAATCAAATCGGTCGCCAGATTTTCCGATGTTGCAAGCCGCACGACGCCGCTTGGATCCTTGTCGAGGCCGGCTGCGCCGCGCTCCAGCGCCAGGATGCTGTCCTCGACCCGCTCGGCGTGGCGAAGCACCTCCCTCCCCTCATCCGTCAGGAAATAGCCGGTCTGGTGGCGCTGAAAGAGCGCTATACCAAGATTTTCCTCAAGCTCGACGATGCGTCGGCTAACCGTGGATTGGCTGACCTTGAGTTCCGACGCGGTCTGGGTGAGGCTCGCGGTGCGCGCAACAGTCAGAAAATAACGAAGGTCGTTCCAATCCATGCGCAGCCTTTCATGTCATGGCGCCCGTCCAGGATCGCATGTCGTCGACAAGCCGTGACGCACCAATAGCGCGGAAATTGCCGCTTGGACCAGCCCGCAGACAGCTGCAATTCACGAACGGGTCGCGATGAACCGCCAGGCCGCGATGGCTGCCAGACGATGAGGCGCGGCGTGGCGCGCGGTTTCGGTGATCCGGCGCAGATCCGAAAGGCTCCGATAGCGAACGATGACGATGTCGTCCCAGCTTTCCCGCCGTCCGCCAAGTCTATCGAAACTTCCAGGCTCTGTCGTCGAGATCCTCCAAGCGAATATAAAAAACTGGCCGATGCCCGTTTCTCCCGAGGATTATGCCCTGACGCTCACCTATGGCATGCGGGGGCTGCGGTATGCCGCTCAGGATGTGCAGGATATGCGGCGGCTTATCGGGATCCATGTCGCCATCTATAGCGAGCCATTAGCCAGCCGCCCTTAGTCGAGCCAACTATCGTTCCGAATGCGCTCGGAACTTGCTCTCGCCGACCGCGCCACCGAGCGATTGATTGAGCTGGTCAACCAGGGTCCATTCGAAATTCAGGCTTGGCCGGGGCGCGACACGGACGGCTACGGCCGCACCCTTCGGGTTCTGGTGCGAAATGGCCTAATCCTCGGCGATATCCTGGTCTCGGAAGGACTGGCCCGGACCTGGACTGGTCGTCGGGAACCCCGGTGCTGGACCGCTCGGCCGGCTAAGGCCGAGCCTGTCGGCGCTCACTCGCGCCGTTCCCATTGGCAACGCTCCGTGTGCAGGCTACCGCAAGACGTTAGCGCATGTGTTGCACTAACTACACAACTCTCCGAAAACGAGCGTGAATCGGATCAAAGCAAGCACTACCTCTCGATGTATAGCGCTGAACTCTGCTATGACGCTATCGAGCCGATGATTGGCCTCGCTCTCTGAGCTTTTTTCATGACATCGATAATTTGCCGGCGTGCGACAAGCACGGGCGAAATCAATTGTAGCGACATGGCCTCACACCTGATCGAACTCTTTGCATTGTCAATGAGACAATTTTTGAAAAGCGGCATGAGCCGCGGCATTCAGATGATCGCCCCGGTTCTGATATCCGTTGCCTCGGCCAATTCGTCTTTTGCGCAATCCCCCGTTCGTCCGGAACAGACCCCGGCGCAAGCGGCGCCGGCGATAAAGTCGCAGAAATTCGACGACTGGTATTATCGCTGCACGGGGTCTGGAGACGCCGAGGTCTGCGAAGTCGCCCAGGTCGCGCAAGTCGCCAAAGATGGCAAGCCCGTCAATGTCCTGACGCTGGCGATATCGGCGCCGCCGGCCGGGCCGGCCGACAAGGGCAAGTCGCGGCTGGTGCTGACGGCTCTCCTGCCGCTCAATGTCTTCCTGCCCTCCGGCATGGCTATCAAGGCAGACGGCAAACCCGTCGCCAAGCTCGATTACCGCAATTGCAACCAGACCGGATGCTGGGCGCAGCTGGTGCTCGATACCAAGACGGCTGCGGCGCTGAAGAAGGGCTCTTCCGCCGAAGGGCTGGTGTGGCTGATGAACGGCCAGGACGTCAATATCCGTTTCTCGTTGAAAGGGCTGAAGCCGGCCCTCGACCAACTTCAGTCCGTTCCCGCGAAGTGACCGAATGTCACTCATGACCACAGAAATTCGATACGTTCTGGTGGCCGGCGCTGCCCTCGCGGTGGCGATCGCCCCCGCCCACGCGCAAACGCCGGCCGACGACTTCAACCGCCGCCAGGAGGAGCAATCGCAGACGCAGCGGCTGGATGCCCTTCGCCGCGCGACACCGGGCGGCAGCGCGGGGACGGAAAACGGCGCTTTGCCCACCGGCGGCGGGAATGGCGCCTGCTTCGACATCACCCGGGTCGAGATCGATGGGGCGAAGCTGCTCTCGGCGCAGGAGATCGGCAAAGTGACGGCGCCCTACGGCAATCGCTGCGTCGGCCTCTCCGAGATTAATGCGGTGCTCAGAGACGTCACGCATCTCTATATCGATCATGGTTATGTGACCTCCAGAGCCTATGTGCCGCAGCAGGATATCGCCAAGACCAGGATCCTCCGACTACTCGTCGTCGAAGGCACGCTTTCCGACATCTATCTCAACGGCCAAAAAGTCGCCGGTAACACTTCGCTGGCGACCGCCTTTCCCGGCCTGATCGGCCGCGTAGCCAATATCCGCGATATCGAGCAGGGGCTCGACCAGATGAACCGGCTGCAGGCCAACGACGCCAAATCCGCCATGCTGCCCGGCCCGAAGGACGGAACCTCCATCCTCAACATCGAAAACCATCCGGCCCGTCCATGGCACGTCTCCTTCGGCAACAACAATATGGGCCAGGAAACGACCGGTTTTTCCAGAAGCTCGGCGTCGCTCGGTTTTGACGATCTGCTCGATATCAACGATCAGTGGAATTTTTCATACGAACATAGCGGCCCGGACTATCCGTGGACCGACGACGGAAAAGGTTTTGGCAACAGCTATTCCGGCAGCGTCAGCGTTCCCTACGGTTACTCCACTGTTTCGCTGAACGGATCCTGGTACCAGTATGAAAGTGCCGTCGAAGGAAACTTCAGCACGCTCGAAACCTCCGGCAATTCCGGGCAAGCCGGTCTCGGCATCGACCGGGTTATCTTCCGCGACAAGGATTCGATCACCACTGTCCGCAGCGGCCTGACCTACAAGCAGACCAACAACTTCCTGCTCGGCAATCTGATCGAGGTCGGCAGCCGCCGCTATACGGTCGGCGATCTCGGCATTTCCCATTCAAGGCGGATGCTCGGCGGTGTCTGGGTCTTCGATGTCAGCTACGACAAGGGGCTCGGCCTCTTCGATGCGGTCAAGGCGGGAGAGCCCGGGGCCGGAGACGCAGATCCGCGCTTTTCGAAATTCAACGCCACCGTCAGCGCCACGGAGCCATTTGAGGCCATCGGCCAGAAGTTCGAGCTGACGTCGCTCATCAGCGGCCAATATTCCCCCGACAATCTGCTCGGCGCCGAACAGATCTCCCTGGGCAACTACAGCAATGTCCGCGGCACGCGCGAAAGCGTGCTTTTCGGCAATAACGGCATGTTCAGCCACAACGAAATCGTCTGGAGAACGGGGTCCAATCAAGGCGGCGGCGCGGCCGCCAAGGCATTCGGCGAATTGCGCCCCTATCTCGGCTTCGATTACGGCCACGTCTACGCGCAAAAACGATTCGATATGACGGGCGGCGATCTCGCCAGCTGGACGGTCGGCATCAGGACCGTCGGCGGCAATATCAGCGCCGACCTCGGCTATTCCGACATCGTTGCAAGCAGCCTCGACCATGTCGACGGCGGCCTCTTTTATTTCAGCGCATCGGCTCATTGGTAATGGAGCGGGACAACTGCTGACAGTGCCAAATCGCACTCATTTTGTTTGGATTGCATTTACCTCAAGCACAGGCGGAAGTTGACCGGGACCAACGACTATGGTTCTCGGTCATCGTAAGAAATTACAACTGCGGCGGGATTTATCCCCCGCGTACGCGGGCGGCGGATAACACACGATGGGCAATAAACGAGGCAAATCGACGGCGACAACACATGACGTTGCCGGTGCCGATAGAAGATCCGTTCGCAGGTTCCGACCTTTCGCCCAGCAATCCCTCGTTCTTCTGCTGAGCGGTCTGCTCGTGTTTCAGCCGATGCTGGCCAATGCCCAGTCGGTCTCGGCAAGCACCACGGCGCCGGCGGCTAACCAGCCGGGCGTCGGCACGGCGCCGAACGGCGTGCCGCTCATCGACATCGTCACGCCGAACAGCCGGGGCCTGTCGCATAATAAATACGACAACTTCAACGTCGGCACGCCGGGCCTCATCCTCAACAACTTCAAGGGCGAGATCGGCACCTCCAATCTTGGTGGCGTCACGCCGGGCAATGCCAATCTCAACACGTCGGGGCCGGCATCGGTAATCCTCAACGAAGTTACCAGCGGCAATCGCTCGGCGTTGAACGGGCCGACCGAGGTGTTTGGTGGGCGCGCCGATGTCGTCATCGCAAATCCGAACGGCATCACCTGCGACGGCTGCGGCTTCATCAACACGCCGCATGCGACGCTGACCACCGGCGTCCCCGATATCAGCGCGGACGGCGCGCTGAAGGGATTCACGGTCAACGGCGGCGATGTCACCATCGGACCGAACGGCAGCAACTTCGCCGCCGGGCCTGGCGCAGTCGACCTCTTCGACATCGTCTCGCGCGCAGTCACCGTCAACGGCCCTGTTTACGGCAGGGACCTTCGCATCACGGCCGGCCGCAATCAATTCGATTATGCCACCGGCAACGCCACGCCGCTTGCCGCAACATCAGGCACGCCGGAATATGCGATTGACGGTTCGGCGCTTGGCGCCATGCAGGCCGGTCGCATCAAGATGGTCGTGACCGAGCGGGGCGCAGGTGTTCGTATGCGCGGCGACATGGCAGCGAATACGGGCGAGCTGTCACTATCGGCCGACGGCAAGATTTCGCTCGGCAATGTCTCCGGTCAGCAGGGCGTTTCGATTTCCTCGAAGGCGAAGGTGACAGCCGCCAAGGTCGCCTCGAAGGCAAAGGTCGCCGTTCAGGCGAACCAGGGCATCACCCTCGATACCGTCGCTGCCGATAACGACATCCTGCTGTCCACCGGCAGCGGATTGTTGAGTGTCGCAGGCGAGGTGAACAGCGCCGCCAATGTCCAGATGACGTCGTCCGCCGATATTGCGGCCGGCAGCGTGGTTGCCGGTGATGCGCTCACCCTGTCGACCACCTCGGGCGACATCCAGATTGCCGGTGCGGTAAAGAGCGCCGGGGTGCTGACAATGACTGCGACATCGGGCGCGATCACCGCAGCCTCGCTTGTCAGCGACAACAATCTCACGCTTTCCGCCGGCGCCGACATCGCCATATCGGGTGATGTCCTGGCCGGGGGCACCGTGACGGCTTCCGGCCGCTCGATCGCAGCCGCCACGATCGCCTCTGGCGTCGATCTTGCCGCCACCGCCCAATCTGCCAATGCCGCACTGGTGCTGCAGCCTGCGGGCGATATGAGCCTTCTCGCCACGAATGGTTCGATCACCGTTTCCAATGCGCTGATGAGCAGCGGGGATCTTTCGGCCGATGCAAGCCGGAATCTCACCTATAGCAAGCTGCTGAGCCTCGGCGACGCCGATCTCTCCGCCTCCGGCCAGATTGGCTACGGCAATCCGACCAACGCCAAGGGCAACCTGACACTCACCACCACCGCTATCGATCTCTCCAATGGCGGCGCGGGCAACATCGCGGCCGGCGGGACGCTGACGCTTAACGCCGATAGCGCAAATCTCAGCAACAACAGCCTCATTCTCGGAGGCCTGACCCTTAACCTCTCAGGTGCTGCCGATCTCAGCGGCACCAGGATCAATGCCGTCACCAATGCCGGCGGTTCCGGCGATATCGACATCAATGCCGGCGGCCTGTCCACGTCAAACAGCACGGCGCTGCTCGCCGCCCACGACCTGACCCTAACCCTGCCGTCGCTGACCAATGCCGGACAATTGGCCGCCGGCCACGATCTCACCTTCAACATTTCCGGCAACTTCACCAACAGCGCCACTGGACTTGCCTACGCCGGCCACGATGCCGCTCTCTTCGTCGGCGGCGTGCTCACCAACAATCAGGGCGCAATCATCGCAGGCAACGATCTTAGGATTGCAGGGGTGACGGCGTTACAGAGAAATGCTGCGGTCACCAATGTTTCCGGGCTGATCCAGGCTGGAAACGACATGTCCATCCTGACCAGCAATCTGACCAACCAGCGGGCCGCCACGCCGCAATGGACGACAGGGACGCTGGTATCGTCAGGTGTTGTTGCCGGCTTCACGCTCAACCCCGTCGCCGCCGGCTTGCCTTTCGGCTATCTCGAGACGGTCGATCAGAACATGTACCAGCTCTATGCTGGTGTTGATCCTGGCTTGTGGCAGGACTATCAACCGCTGCTCTGGTCGAAGGCGACGCTAGCGGATGGAACGGTCTACCATGCTTGGACGTGGGTATCGGGCAACGGACCGACGAGGGTCGAGCCGATCTTCGACTGGATCATGGACCGCGTTCCAAAGGACGCGAACGGCAATCCTGTCGTCGATCCGAACAACCCGTCGCGATACTTCATCGTCGACGAGGTAAACTCCGGCGGCTCGGACACCAGCACCACCTATACCTGGGATTGGTCGTCCCACCTCAGCCAGTCGGTCTACGAAGACCGGTTGGTCGGCGCGCTCAGCCCGGAAGCGACGATCCGAGCGAGTGGCGACCTCACCATCGACGCCACCGATCTCACCAATGCCTACAGCTCGATCGAGGTCGGCGGCAATGCTGACCTGCAAGGTTCGACACTCAACAATACCGGCATCACCCTCTTTCGCACGACGACGACCACCTGCAGCGCGCAGGGCGCATGCACGGCCTATGACGCCAACGGCAACGCCAATCCCTCGAAGAATATCGCCAACGGCACGTCGATCGTTAGCTCGGTCGAGGCGATCGGCGGTGTATCGGCCAACATCAAGGCGGGCGGCGCCCTCTCTGTCAATTTCGGAAGTGTCAGCAACACGTCTGCAGCCGGCTCGATGGCCGGCGGCGCCAGCGTGGCGGCGGCAGGCAATCCCGGTGACCCGCTCTCGGCGCTGTCAGGCCTGACCGCCGGCGGCGCGCTGTTCAATGTCAATTCGGGCCTCGGCGGTGCCGCCCTCCTACCTCCCGCCAACCCGAACTCCGGCGGCGTCGGTGGCAACATACCCCATCAGACCTTCCTGTTCGAAACCCGCGGCGATTTCCTCGATGTCGGTACCTTCTATGGCTCCGGCTATTTCATGGACCGCATCGGCTATCAGCCGGAGACGACGGTTCCGTTCCTCGGTGATGCCTATTTCGAGAACCAGCTGATCGACACGCAGCTGCGGCAACTCGTCGGCGAAGGGCTCGGCAGAAGCACCTTCCTTGCCGGTAGTGACGCCATCGAGCAGATGAAGACGCTGCTCGACAATGGCGCCGACTATGCGCAGGCGCACGATCTGGAGGTCGGCCAGGGCCTGACGCCGGAACAGGCGGCGGCTCTCACCAAGTCGATCATCCTCTACCAGTGGCAGACTGTAGACGGCGTCCAGGTGCTGGCGCCCGTCGTGTATGTTGCCGCTGCCGACCGGGAGAAGCTGACCGGTGCCGGCGCCGCCATGGCGGGCGGTTCAGTCGATATGGATGTCGGCAATCTCGACAATTCCGGCCTGATTGCATCCAATGGCGGCCTTACCGTCTCCGGCAGCTCCATCCAGGGCAGCGGTACGTTCTTGTCGCGCGGCGACACAGCGCTCAATGCCACCAATGGCATCGCGCTCGCAGCCCAGACGATGACGATCGGCGGCCAGAACCTTGTCAACACCAATGCCGGTGTGACGGCAGGCGGCAACCTGCAGCTTGCCGGCGGCACGGCCGATCTCGCCCTCAAGGGCGTCAAGGTTAATGCCACGGGCGATGCCTCGCTCACCGGCAAAAATGTGACGCTGGATGTCGCCAAGGCCGATAATGCAGGCCAGCAGAATGCGACTGGTAGCCAAGTCGCCACCGGCAAGGCATTGACGATCAAGGCGACCGACAACGTCAACATCATCGGCAGTTCGGCAAATGCCGGCACAGCGCTCGATGTGAGCGCCGACAACGGCTCGGTGGCCGTCGTGTCGACCGATGTCGCCCGCGACAACCAATCCGGCTACACCAGGACCCTCTCCACCGACCAGCAGCAGTCGCAGCTTTCCGCTGGTGCGAATGCGACGATCAAGGCCGGTGACGACGTCCTGCTCTCCGGATCCTCCGTTAAAGCCGACGGCAATGTCGCGCTTGCCGCCGGTGACGATATCAACATCACCGCCGCGCAGGAGCATTCCGCATCGACCTTCGGCAAGAAATCCGCCTCGTCGATCACCCATGTCGGCTCGGAAGTATCGGCCGGCGGCGATCTCTCGGTGACGGCAGGCAACGGCAGCGGCGATCACGACCTCAACATCGTTGGTAGCAGGCTTGCCGCCGACGGCAAGGTGGCTCTCAAGGCCGATGGCGACGTGACGATCGCCGAAGCCACGGACACAGCGACCCTCGACACCAGGCTGAGCATCAAGGGCGGTTTCCTCGGCAAGAGCGAGAAGACGACAAGCCATCTGGAAACCACGACGGCCATCGGCTCCGCCATCACGGGCGGTGGCGGTGTCGATATCGAGTCCGGCAAGGATACGGTCATCTCTGCATCTGGGATCGAAGCCGGCAATGAGGAGAGTGCCGGCACGGCGAACCTGAACATCACGACTGGCGGAGACCTCGTCATCGCCTCCGGCAAGGACACCAGCGCCAAGGACGACAAGGCATCGCGCAGCGGTTTCTTGTCCAAGGGCTCGTCCAGCTACAAGAGTTACGACGAGACGACGGTTGGCTCCGGGCTCGGCGCATCTGGCAATATCAGCTTGAGTGCCGGCGGTGCGGCGGTCATCGCCGGTTCACAAGCCTATGCCGACGGCTCGATTTCCGTTGTGGGCGAAAGTGTCTCCGTCATCGGCGCTTCCGAGCAACACGAGCTTGAGATCACCCGCAAGAAGTCCGGCTTCGGGGTGGGCGGAGGTGGCGGCTTCATTTCGATCTACGGCAGCCAGCAGAACAGTGGCAAGCAGGCCTCAGAGCTTAACGTGGCATCGGTGCTATCTGCCGGAACGGATGTCGCACTCAAGTCCCGCGACATCGACATCAACATCCTCGGCTCACAGATCTATGCCGACCAGAACATCACGCTCGATGCCGCCCGCGACGTCAACATAACGCCAGGCGCCGAAAGCGCCTCTTCCGAAGAAAAGGAAAAACGGTCCGGTTTTGGCATTTCCTTCGGTTCGAGCAGCGGTGGCTTCTCTGTCGGCATCGGCGTGTCCTCCGTCTCGGACACGACGAAGCAAGGCTCTCAGACCAACGCGATGGCCACCCTTTCCGCCGGAAACGACCTGACCATCAAGGCCGCGCGTGACGCCAACCTGCAGGCCGCCGACGTCTCAGCCGATCGCGACGTGGCGATCACTGCGGAGCGCGACGTCAATCTGCTGAGCGCGGAAGACAAGTCGAACTACGAGAGCGTGCACGAACAGTTCTTTGCCGGTGTGACGCTGTCGGTTTCGACAGGGCTGGTTAGTGCAGGTCAGAGCATTGCTGGCGCTGCGCAGAAGATCGCCGGTATTTCGGACGGCTACACAGCAGCCAATGCTGCCTTTGCTTCGCTTAAAGCCTATGACGCGCTACAGCAGCTCTCAAGCATCGCCAAAGACGGTGGCAACATAGCGTCCGTATCGCTGACAGCAGGCTTCAGCTACGAAAAGAGCAGCGCCTCCGCGTCCACCTCTACGCCCGTCGTCACCAGCGTGGAGGCTGGACGATCAGTCACTATCGAAGCAATTTCTGGCGATCTAACCGGGCACGGCGCACAGATAGCAGCAGGATCTGATTATGGCGTTGCCGCTTTGGTTGGCGACGACAAGTTCGGCGATATCACGTTGAAAGCTGGCCAGAATATCACGCTGGAAAGCGCCCAGGAGACCAATGAGACCGGGAGTGACAGCAAGTCGGCGAACGCCAACTTCGGCGTGAGCGCGGGCGTCGGCCTGAAGGGCCTGGGCATTGGCGTTACCGGTGGCGCCGGCGCGGGAAGGTCGAAATCCGATACGAATTCGGTCACGCAGATCAACAGCCATGTCACCGGTAGCGGCGACATCACGATCACGTCCGGCAACGATACGACGCTCAAGGGCGCTGTCGTTTCCGGCGACACGATCACGGCCGATATCGGCGGTGATCTTAGCATCATTTCCACTCCCGATCTCAGCAGCAGCGCCAACAGCTCTGCCTCTGCCGGCTTCTCGTTGAGCGGGGTGGTAGGAAGCAACTTTCTGCCTTTGACCACTCAGCTCTCCGGCTTGCAATTCGGCGGTGGTCTCGGCTCGGGTGCAACGAACTGGATCAACGAACAATCCGGCCTGCTTTCCAATGGTAAGATGGATATCGAGGTCGGCGGCAATACCGATCTTCAGGCTGGCAAGATCATTTCCGAGAGCGGCGACCTGGCGCTTTCGACCGATACCCTGACCTATAGTGATTTTCTCGGCCAGAAAGCCTACGAGGGCTTTAGCGCCCAAATCGGCATCGAGATTCCCGGCAAAGAGTTGCCCGGTGCGCCGCCGGCAAACAACACCCTCGAAGGCACGTATCAGCTCGATGACACGCGCCAGACCGTCCGCGCCACCGTCGGTCCTGGCACCGTCACCATTCGTAACGAGGAGAAGCAGGCGGCCTTGGAGCAATCCGCCGCCACCGCACCACTCGACGATCTCAACCGCGATCCTGGCAAGGCTTATGAGATCACGCGAGACAAGCATATTGATCTGGATATCTATGTCTCGGTGCAGAGCGTCACGGCGGCGATCAATGCAGGCAAAAGCATCGCAGATGCGCTTTCCGAAGCCTTCGCCAAAATGGCGAAAGACGGAAAAATCTCGGCGGAGGACGTGCAGTCACTCAATAAGCTTCAGCAGTATGCCAGTGATCCGGAAGTTCAGAAGCAGCAGGCCGAATGCGCAAAACAGGCCAGCGGCGTCGTTTGCCAGATCAAGACGTCTGAAAGCATGTATGGCTATTCGGAGGTTATCCCGCTCACCTCGGACACCGCAAGGGTTCTCGCGGGTGCTTGGTCAACAGCAGCTGCAGCGATCGCGGTGGGATTGGTTGCCTATTTCTATGGCACAAATTCCGGAGAGCAATTCACCAGCAAGACGATCTCACTCGGCGGCGGACTGAAAGGCGAACTGAGCGGAAATATCGATAACGGCTATCTGATCCTGAGCATCCAATATCCTGACAAAACATCAGCAATCATCCAACTGGGTTTGACGGGAACATATGGCAAATTGGCCGTCGAGTCTGCTTATGGAGCCGATGGTTTACCACTTGCTCCTGATGTAATTGGCAGTTTCATTGGACAGATCAACAGCGCAGGTAAAGGCGTCCTTATCGTCTACAACCAGGGAAGCGGGTCGGGGGGCGGAACAACGCCCAAGATTGAGGAAGGGAAGCAAGGGAAGCATATCCCAGGCCATAATAATCATACTCCGGGCAGAAGTGAACTGGATGATCCTGATCCTCAAGGTCTGGTTGACGCGCACGCTGGGACCGGCCAGCAAGTTGGCAACGTCCCGGTAGGGCAACCTGGTTCAAAAGAACGCGTCGATTTTGGGAAGGTTATCGGCAGTTATGTCGATCCGGCTACCGGTGAGAAAATACCGACGACAAAAGGAATAATTCATTATGGCTCCAAGGGAGTGCATATTGTACCGTCGAGGCCATGATCATGGTAGAAAAAATTGAATTGCGGGTCCGGGTTTTGCTGGCTGTGCAGCAGTCGCTATTAGGAAGCGTTGGCCCTAATTTACGAGCGGTGACGTGCTCTTGGAGCGATTCTCGTATTACAGTGCGTGCAATATTTGACTTGGCTATCAGCGAAACCGATAAGGAAAATATGAGTGAAGTTGAGACAGAGATCATGTCTCATTTTCCTGATCAAGACGTAGCTGTAAGCTGCACAAGAGTGGACGCCCCTGCAATAATTCGTGCCGATCCGAACGAGGTTTTTGTCTTTAAGAGGCGCGAAGATTAATTAGGCCTCGCAAAGGTCATCGAGCCTTGATCTGCAACGCGCCGCCTCAGTGAATCACTCTGGTAAAAGATAGCTGATCCTATCTACTTTTGTCACAGCCCAACCACCTGAGTCAGTGTAGCTTACCGCATATACTTCTCCTCCCTTTACTTTTAGGTCGCCAAAAATAGAGGATACAGATGTGTCGAACTTTACTACCGCTCCACTTACGCAGTCCGTCAAACATTCGTAAGTTCGAAACTCATTCGAGAGCAATTTCTCTTTTCTCGCAACCGCACCAATCGTAAATTGAAATTCAAACGGCCCACCGGTGCGGTTCACAAACGCGACGACCACAGAAGAAATCGCTGCTACCTCAGCCGAAGGAGGGGCAACATGCGGGAGCAGCGGATTGCCGGAGGCGGGGATACTGGCCGGCGCCATAAACACGAGTCCACCGGGACTATATGTCGGACCATATACCGGCTTCATATATTCTTCTAAGCGCTCCTTAAGCTGCTGTTCGGTGAGCGTCACTTTGCCATCCAAAACTTTCTTTGCAATGTCGCCGTAATCGGGCTGCAACTGCGACTGCGAAGTCACCGGCTGAAGAATGATCTGCGGTTGGCTCCATGTCTTCCCTATGTTGTCGATACCGCTACCACCCTCTTTGTATATGTCCAGTTGCTGGGCCTGGCTGGCAGATGCAGTAACCAGCGATACGTACAAGAAGAAACAGATCACATTGAAGCGCATTGTCACCTCCACACCGTCCAAATTCCGTACCGCATTCAACACGTTTATTTACCTTCAGCTGCTCCGCTTTTTTGGCCAGGATCCGCATTGGGTTGCTTAGATTTGTCTTCATCCGTCTTCCCAGCAGGTCTTTCCTGTGGTGCACGGCCAAAGAGGTATCCAACCACCGTACCGAGCAGACCGAAGAGCGGCGCGGCCTGCTTATCGTCATAGCCGGCAGTGAGGATAAACACCGCGCTTCCGATGATCAGGATGACGATAAGATTTCTGGCCGCCCATTCCTCCGCTTTACTGCCACCAAACCAGTGAAAGGCCGCATAAATGCCAGCGAAAACAACAGCCAGAATTGCAGCAACTATGTTCAGTGATTTTTCCCAAGGAGACTTATACGTAATGTACGGACCTTCCTGCTTCTCCAAGTCTGGACAACGGTATCCCTCACCGTAGGTGGTTCCGCTTGGATTTCCGCATACATCCTTGCCAGTGCGCGTCGGAGACGGGGGCAACAGGTAAAAATTGCTGGTCGATGAAGCCTGCACCGTAGCCTCCTCGGATGGAGGCTTTTTGTTCTGCGGCGGTACTTCTGTGGAAGCCTCTGGCTGAGTCTGTTGAGCATCGGCGGCGTTGGACGTCCACCCGATCCCACTAATGATGACCAGCAAGTATAAGACTATATAAATTGTATACTTCATCGTAGATCTCTGCTTCGAAACTGAGCTACGGCTAAATGATGAAACCATTGAGGACACCATCTGCCTCCAGAGCCGCGATATCGGCTTTGACAGTTTTGAGGCGCTCCTTGTATGAGCCGCCGATTTCGGACAGAGCTACGAGCGGGTCGGATTGCGACAGCGCCGAGCGGATCGCAGTGAACGTGCCCCTGCCCTGGTAGAGAATATCAACGATCCATAGGGCAATCCGCCAGTCGCTACCGTTAAACTGCGACACGTTCGCCTTTGCGTCGGCTATCAATCCTTTGGCGCGAGCCACGAGCAAGTCGATCTGCGCCAGCTTGGCTGCCGGATCGTCCTTGGTCCATGCCATCAACCGGGCGCCGGCTGACACTTCGGCCGGATCGACCTTGACGGGATCGGGATTGAGATATTCCATGAAATTACGCAGCTGCTTCTCCTTCTTCCCATTGGGCCGCGTAAAGAGCACTGATTTTTCAAGATCTACCGTCGAACCACTATCCTTGGTCCAGGTAACCTTGCCGCCATTCAGCGAAAGCTCCGGGAAATAGTCCGTGGCATTCGGCAATGCCAAAAGCTTGCGAAACAGCAGGATCAGGTTCTCATCCGGCGTATGGGCGGCAAGTTGCGTAGCGCCGAAGGTGAAGGCAGCGCGATCGTAGCTGTTAAGGCGCCCAAAATAGCCTGCGCTTTCGGCCTTAATCGTGGGGCGGATGAAATACGCCCATTTCTGATGACGCGCGAGATAATCTGCCGGCGCGTACGTCCCTATATGCTTGATATCGGTCAGGTTCCTGTCCTGATAAAGACCGCGCCGATGCATATCGTCGGAATACGGAACCTCCGTCCCGACGAAAAATACCGAGCCGTCGGTAAACTCTACGGAGTGTTTTGAACCGTCCTTCAGGAAGCGTTTGATAGCGCGGCTCCCCGCTGTTGCAGGCGGTGCTGGAGGATCGGGTAGTACCTGAACAGCGTCTTGACGCAGAGCATCCCACGCTTGAACGATCGCCGCGGATGGCACAACCGGGAAAGCGAGGCCGAGCGCTTTCGCGGTTTGCGGTCCGACAACTCCATCAAGCTCAAGTTACTTGCAGGTAATCGGTCCACCCCAGAGAAAGTACAGTATCATTCATTCGATCACTGAAACTAACGATTAGATCGTCATCATCACCAGACGTTTTGCCATCGTGCCCCGAATCAAGTCGATCAGATCGATCGGTAAGGCGCGCATGTTGAAAAAGGGCGTACTTGGTCAGGTGAAAATCGCAGATAGCCTCGGCGAATGCAGCCCGCCCCTCACCGCCCTCAAGCCCGAACCATTCCCCTGCGCAGTGAAAAGACAGGATGTAGCGACGTCCGTTCGGCAGGAGGCGGCATATCCTGACCGTCCCTACCTCGATGTAGTAGAGGTTCGAAAGGTCATCCTCCCTGTAGACCAACTCGTCAGCCGGACGAGATTCAGGTCTGCCCGCTGTAACTGGGGCATTGAACGGGTTGCAGTTCTCGGCTGAGAATTGAAGTTCGCTGTCACGTGTTGCCCTCTTCATCGACGAGGCTATGTGGTCGGCAGACAGATTAGAATTGCGGACATCCTCTAAGCATTGTTACGAGGTGTCACCGCGTGTTCATCGGTGATACTCATTCCCGTGACCCGGACACCCTTCGTCCTCCCGCTGCCTTCACGCTGGCACTCGAGCCGATCGGAGTTCCCCGTACGCCTCGCTCGTAGGACTAGCTTGGTGCGAAACTGCGTGGTGGATGGCGTGAGAGTCAGTAGCCTGACAGGTAGATTACGCGCCCTGTCATTTATCAATGACAGGGCGCGGCTGCACGACCGACGCAACGATGCTTTCCGCAATGCGAGATTGGATTTTAAACACTGTCTCTTCGCCCAGATCGCCATCGTAATTTTCAGCCCAGACGACAGCGCCATCGGAGCGCCTCACCAGCCGGGCCGATGAGCGTAGTCGCTCTCTGTCCATCAGCACGGTGCCCTGGAGCACATAGACACTATCTCTCGCACTCGACGCGCTATCGGCCTTTACGATCATGGTCTTCAGTGAAACCAGCTTGTTTACAACTTCGTACGAAAGACCTTGAGACATGCGCGACGCTGCCGGGTCTTTCGATATCGGCTCAAACGGCTCGACGAGGATCGATGGTTCCGTCTGCGTCGCGGCCGCCTTCGGTGCGCCTAGCCAAACCCATGCCTGGGCCAGAACGAAAGCCCCTGTGGTCACTGCGCTCACCAGCCATTGCCACGACTGTGGGAGGGTGAAGGTGGTATTGCGCGTAAACGTCGCGTCCACAGGCGTGGGCGTGGCCTTCTGCGCTGGAGCGGTTGCCTGGTCGTCCGACACCTCGCGCATCAGAAAGCTGGGCACGTAGGTCCCTTTGGGGACGCTTATGACAATCTCATCTTCCACCCCTGCAAGCAGGTAGTACCGCTCCAACTCGCGGCGGATGCGAGCAGCCTCTATTCTGACACACGGGTCGCTCTGGGCATCGAAGGAAGCATTCCGACCAAACACCACTTGAGCGATCGTGAAAGCCTTGAGGTATCCTTCTCTCCCATCGAGGGTTTCTTCGATGATGAACTGCAGAAATCGTCCTGCCCGCTGCGGTAGGTCGAAGTCCCGACTGCTCAACATGCGTCCGAGTTGCTCCCTGACCTGATCCGGAGAAGGTTCAAGGGAGCGCATGATATCCGCGTTTGCACCTGTCATTGCCGCTCCTCGTCGAGAAATACCGTGAATTGCACGCCATCATGCGCAGTCTGGAGACAGTTTGTTATTTAGCATATGCTTAATAACAGCGGTGACACAATCCTGACCAGCTGTGAAGCGCGCAATGGTAATAGGATCGTAAATGACAACCAAAAGGTGGTGGTCATGGCTTCGCGATCGACAGGGTCTCAGGAGCGTGAATGGATACCCCCGAAATCATAGTGGACTACGCCCAAGTAATCCAAACCTCGTTAGCCCCGGTATTCCTCCTGGCGGGCACCGGCGGTTTTGTCGGCATTTACGTCACTCGTCTCGGAAGGGTGTCAGACAGGCTGAACGAGGTTACCGACAACCCTCTGCCAAGGCAGAACCGTCAACGGCAACTGACGTATCTGCAACGTCGTACGCTGATCTTGGAGGTAGCCGTCATATTTGGTGCGGTGGCTGGCATCTGCACGTGCTGCGCAATCCTCAACCTTCTGTCGGGTGCCTTGGCGATACGTTTGCAACCAGAAAACCTCGTCTGGTTTTTCGGCGGCGCGATCGTATCATTGATGTTGTCCCTGGTTTCGTTTCTGGTTGAACTGATCGTCGCCGGCTTCAGTATGCTTCTGCAGGTCAAGATGGATCGCGATCGGCGCACATGAGTCCGCGGTCCGCGTATCCCCACTTCGTTAACGATTGCCGTCTATTGTATTGTGGTTGAGTTACGGGTGACTCATGCAAGCAAGACGGTATCGCGTTATCTCGCTAGGCATTGTTCTTGCCGTCGTCGGGGCTGTCGCGCCGCTCGCCGCCATGGCTTACGCCTCCTGGCAGATGGCGATAGCCAAGGAACTGTCTGTCCTTCGGGAGCACGCCGTCAACGTCACCGAGCGCGCGAAGTTCACGTTTTCTGACGCGCGCCAAGCGCTCGTCGCGATGAATGGGTCAAACGTTGCTCCATGCTCGCAGGAGCACATCGCGCTGATGCGCAAGATGACAATGAATACCGTATCTGTCGAGGAGATCGGCTACTTCGAGGACGGCAGGTTAAAGTGCACCTCATGGGGTATAACGGAAGCCGATATCCGCAAGGAAGATGGAGATTATACCACTTCTGACGGCGTACAGGTGCATCTGCGAATTCTTCCGCTTATCAGCCGTGGGAAATCCATGACGGAGCTTTCGCTCGGCCGCTACAATGCCTTGGTCGTGCCTTCGAGATTTGTCGATGTCGAACTGGGGTCCGGGATATCTCTCGCCCTCTTTAGTAATAGTGGATTGTTGATCGACGGGCTCAATGATCCCGATGTTTCGTTTGCGCGCCATCATCTGAGCAATGATGACAGCGGGATTGATGGCGAGCGGATGTTCGCGTCGGTAGTGGGGGACGGCGTCGTCGCAGTGGCATCAGAGCAGACAAGGATGGTTTACGGTCAGCTCCGTCGCGAGTTGGCGTTGTTTCTCCCGGTCGGCCTGTTCATTGCCACGTTCATCGTGGTTATGGTCGTGGTGTTTTCCAGAGGCAGGCTGTCGCCACGTGCCGAGCTTGAGTTTGCGATCCACAAGCGGCAATTCATCGTGCACTATCAGCCCATCGTCGAACTGGCGACCGGCATCTGCGTGGGTGCCGAAGCGCTGGTGCGATGGAAGCGGCGAGACGGCAGCCTCGTCAGGCCTGATCTCTTCATTCCTCTGGCGGAGCAAACGGGACTGATCGTGCCGATCACTGACCAGGTACTCGACGAGGTCATTCGAGAACTGAACCCTGTTCTGGTTGGCGACAGAGGGCTGCACATTGCCATCAATCTCTCCGCGGCAGACATCAAGTCGGGCCGCTTTATCGACATGGTAGCCGAAAAGCTTCAGCACACGGGCATTCGCAACGAGCAAATCTGGCTGGAGGCGACCGAGAGGGGCTTCATCGACGTCGATGCCGCCCGCGCCAATTTGGACAAAGCGCGACAGGCTGGCCATTCGATCGCCATTGACGACTTTGGCACGGGGTATTCAAGTCTTCAGTATCTTCAAGGTTTGCCCGTCGATGCGCTCAAGATCGACAAGTCGTTTATCGATACGATCGGACGAGGCGCGGCGACGAGTTCGGTAACCCTGCACATCATCGAGATGGCAAAGGAGCTTGGGCTGTTCTCCGTGGCGGAAGGTGTCGAGACTGAAGCGCAAGCCGCCTATCTTCGCGAACATGGCGTTTCGTTCGGACAAGGCTGGCTTTTCTCCAAGCCGCTCGCCGCAAAGGACTTTATCGAATTTCGGGATGCCTCCGTCGCCAAATTCGGAAAGGCTCCTGAGATAATCCGGGCCGACAATTGAGGAAGACAACACGCTAGTGCGCCGATTCGGTAGTCATAGCAAAACCAAGGGATCGGGGGACCTGGATTGATATCAAGGCGATGACGATCGCGGCCTCGTCTCCCGCAACATGAAACTAACCTGGCCGCACCCTCAAAGAACGCACTCTTCGCTGGTCACAATGCAGGGGTCGAGAACTGGGCTCTTGTCGGCCGCACTCGTCGAAACGTGCAACCTCAATTCTGTCGATCCGCTGGCCTATTTGACCGCCACGCTCACCGCCATCGTCAACGGCCATAAGCAGAGCCGAACTGCTGGCCTGGCACCAGCACACAGGAGAAGCGTTGATGATGCGAGCGCTCAAGAGGCCGACAATTAATGCGGTGTAAGCGAGCGACGCCATTCCTTAGGGCTTTTACCAACCCAGCGCTTGCACGCATGGTTGAGCGACGAGGCCTGAAGGTACCCCAGCAACCACGCAATCTGACTGATCGACACTCCTTGTTCGAGGTAGCTCGACGTGAGGTCTCTGCGCATCTCGTCGAGAACCTGCTTGAACGTTATTCCATTCTCCGAAAGACGTTGCGCAAAAGTGCGTTCCGTCAAGCCCAGCTTCCCAGCCACGGTGGAGGCACTCACCTCAGCGTGTGGAAGCAGTGGCGCTATTATGTTCTCCACAGCGGTGCGGAAGCTGCCGCGCTTTCCAGTCCGCGCATCCAGGGCCTGGTCGCACATTCTATCCATGAGGGTGTTCAGGTAAGAATCGGCTTGGACGACGCCAAGCTTCGAAACGCTCTCGGAAAATCGTATGCGATCGGCCGGCGCGCTGAAGGTCACGTCACAGCCGAAAAGCTTCCGAACGAGTCGCAGGTCGCCACTGCGGTGATGGGCGAAAGAAACCTCTTCCGGCGTGAGGTGGCTTCCGGAGAGGTGGCGGCATAGACGAAGCAGCGCGTAGGATAGCAGCTCCATCTGATTTCTGTCGGCTCCCGGTCGTGCGGAAACCGATGCGGAAAACGACGCTTCCCTAGAGGTGGAGCCGAGGATGCCGACGCAGGGCAGAATCGAAGGTGGGCTCGACAAAATCCGGCGCCTCATCGAGGTCGACCAGAAGCCGATCGGCCGAACGCCCCGATCCAACCTTGCAACCTATACCGGGCTCTTCGATCATGTTCGCTCGCTGTTCGCCGCCACACCGGAAGCGAAGAAGCGCCGCTACGATGCCGGGCGGTTCTCCTTCAATGTCGCCAAGGGCCGCTGCCCTCGCTGCGAAGGCGAAGGCTTCGTCATGGTGGAGCTGCGTTTCCTGCCGAGCGTCTATGCCCCGTGCCCAACTTGCCATGGCACCCGCTACAACCCGCAAACCTTGGAGATCCGGTACCGAGGCAAGAATATCTCGCAGGTCCTGGGGCTGACGGTCGCGGAAGCCTCGGACTTCTTCAACGACGCCCCCAGCGTTCGCGCATCCTTGAAGGTCCTTAGGGAAGTCGGACTGAGTTACCTGCGGCTTGGTCAGCCTGCAACCGAGTTCTCTGGAGGCGAAGCCCAGCGCATCAAGCTGGCGACGGAATTGCAGCGCGCCCAAAAAGGTGGCGCGCTCTATGTGCTGGACGAGCCGACGACGGGTTTGCATCCATCGGATGTCGAGAGGTTGATCGCACAGCTCAATGCATTGGTAGACGCTGGCAACACCGTGATTGTCGTCGATCACGACATGACCCTCGCTGCGGCGAGCGACGGGGTCGTCGACATCGGGCCCGGTGCGGGAGATGAAGGCGGCAGGATAGTCGCAAGCGGAACGCCGGAACACGTTGCCCTCGCAAAAAACAGCAGGACAGCGCCATATCTCAAGCGAAATTTTCCTTCCGACCGGCAAACAAACCAATCGAACGTTGGGCGTTAGGGCCGTAACGCTTCACGCATGGTACGCATGTAACGAGGTACTTATGACCGCTTGTCGGCAAGGATCGACAGCTTGTGTATATGCAGTGGCTTAGCGAACAGCTCCCCTTCCTCTGCCTTTGCCATCAAGGCCGCAGCGACTTGGCCGTTTAAATGGGCATCCCTTCCGTCCTCATCGTCGAACGTATCAAAGATTGCGAACGAACTTGGCCCCTCCTGTATCGCATACCAGGAAATCGTCCCACGCTCGGCATTGACCAGCGGTATCGCTGATCGCAGAAATTCGGCGACCGCCTCTTCCTTGCCGGGCTTTGCCTCGAGCGGAACGTAGAGCGCGAATTTGGTCATGACCACCTCCTCGACACACTATTGTGCCGCAACTTAACGAACGCGCTAACCACGACAAATGTTTGGCGGTGGGAAAATCAAGCGCGTTGACCTACCAAGCGTGTCAGCAGTCGGCGCGGCACCCCTTATCAGGCGGGCGGTATCACGTTCGTTCTACGCAAATGAATAACGGTTTTGCGGATATCGACTTCGACTGAATGCGGCGATCTCTCAGTGGTGGAACAGGGCAGTCTGCTTCGACCGCTGAATCGCGGGCTTGTATCGAAACGAAGGAGCCTGCCGCGGGAGGAGGTGCGGCAGGCTTTTTCAAAGAATTGAACAACGGCTGGGAGGAGGAGTGGGTCGCCTGAAACACGAAGCTTTGCGGGAGGAGATGCATTGCTTCGTTGGCCTGAAGATATCAGAGGCTGCCCGACCGCCAGCGTTCAGATCGCAGTGCGTTTCAAAAGCGCTCCTTCGACATTGACAGACTTCCCTCGCTTTCAGCGCCAGAACTCTCGTGGCATCGCCGACTTCATTAAGGTTTCGCTCGTCGCTCCTCAGGCGCATGTCATTGCGGCGGAGCAAACTTGAAGAGGGTGAAGGATTTATCGGTCCAAGCCTGGTTGAACCAAGGCGAGTCCTGAATGTGAGATGCGGTGACGTACATCGTCCCATCTGGTCCCTGGGCGAAGGTATCCGGCCAGCGCAGCCGGCTGTCTTCGAGCAAAGGCGTTACCTTGCCATCGGGACTGAGGATCTTGATGCCATTGTTCGCCATCGTGCTGAGATAGATGCGGCTCTGCTGGTCGATCCAAAGGCCATCCGTCGGCTCGGTCTCGGCAACCCTCTCGGGGCGCACTGAACCGGGATCGGTTTCCGCCTTCTGCAGGGCCTCGGTCGAGACCCGGTACATCGTCTTACCTGTCAACGCCTTCCAGTAGAGGGTCTTACCGCCAGGCGTCAGCGCGATACTATCGGCGTTGAACTGCGGTTGCCGTCCGTCCGGCCGGCGCAGTGGCTTTCCATCGGTTTCGACAATAACGTTCTTTTCGGCTTGCGTGGAGGGATCGTCGCTCAACACCCGCCACGCCTTACCAGATCCAAGATTGAGCACAACCAGGCCGCCCGGCGAGCCGGAGTCGGTAAAATAGGCGTAGGCGCCGTCAGGCGCGATGCGGACGTCGTTCAGATAGCTTGCTGGGCCCGCGATGTCCGGCGAGAAGGGATAGACCTTCTTGACGGTATCGGTCTTGAGGTCGATCTGGACCAGCTTTGGGCCGTCCTTGACTGTCTTTTCGCTGTTGGGAGCAGCTGGGTCAACGACCCATAGAAATCCCTTCTGATCGGCCACAACACTTTGCACCGTAACGAAGTGATCCTTTGGCGAAAGTTCCGACATCTTGGCGTTGCGCCAAGCGTTCCACTCGTCGTTCGGATAAGGCTTGATCGTACCGTCGCTCATCACTTCGGCGACCGACACTGGCACGTCTTCCGACCATCGCGGGAAATTCACGAAGATCCGGCCATCTTCAGACACCGTGACGCCGGTCACTTGATGGTCAAACGTTGCAACCTTCTGCAGCCGATCGTCGGTCTGGCCGGTGATCGGAGTAACCAGTTCCTTGGCTTTGTTCGTCAGCTTGTCGAGGGTTTGAGCGCTTGCGGGGTGTACAAGCGAGATCACCGCGGCTGCAACGGCTAGGCGCGAAACAAGGGGAGCTTTCGGTTCCATCATTTCCTCCTTTTCGAGAATTCGATAACAAACTTCGCTTCGACGGTGAGGTTCCGCGTATTCGCCTCATTGACTGCTCTCGAACGAGCAAGCGGAGGGTGTACGCTGCGTGCCAGTGAAAGCGTCCAGTCGCGCTTTAGAAAGTTGGCACACCCGGGGAACCTTCGTGCCGGGTGCTGGTCACCTGATTCCGCTGCGGACCGCTCGGTCAGTTCAATGCTTCTCCGTTCTGGCGGTAGATAGCTAATTTACTCGATCACCTCAAAGAGCCCGGGGGCCGAAGTACATAAAAAAGGGCCGGAGACAATGTCTCGCGGCCCAGGTTTTCATCGACAACGGTGGGAGGAGAACCGCGTCGGTAAGGTAAGAGTGACAGACCATGGTTAACGAACAGTAACCGTTCACCGCGCCACGGTCAGTCAGGCGCCAAATCCACGGGGAACAATAGCGCAGCCCATTCACGGCAGGGCTGATCATCCGAGACGCAGTTTGGTTTACCGTCCGGCTATCTCTTAGGAAGTAAAACCTCCCGCTCGAAGTCGGTCACTTCATTCTCCGGACGAGCGGTCTATGCGTTCTTGCCGTTGAAGTCGTGAAAGGATCGGAACCACCGACCCAGTATGTTCACTCGCACTCTGCGGAACTCACCAGTTGCTAGAACGCCTGCCCTGCCTGCCTGGTCTCGACCTTCCCGAATTCGTCGATTAGCGCGTCTACGAAGCTTTTCACCTTGGCGGTAGGTCGGCGCCCCACGGGGTAGATCACGTGCATTGGACGAAACGGACCCTCATGATCGGGCAGGACTTGAACAAGTCGCCCGGCAGAAATTTCCGCGTTCAGCACACTTTCCGGTCCCAACGTGATGCCATAGCCCGCGATCGAAGCGTGCAACAAGGCCTTCCAATCGTTGCTGCGGATTCTACCACTGATGCGTACCTCCTCGGTCTTGCCGCCGCGAGTGAACTGCCAGCGGCAGGGAATCGAAGACGGCCCGTCGCCATAGGCAAGGCAATCGTGCTGCTCCAGATCCAACGGAATTCGGGGGGTGCCCCGCCGGATAAGATATTCCGGAGATGCGCAGGCAATCAGCCGATAGGGAGCAAGAGGAAGCGCGATCAACGACGCGTCTTCGACCTCGCCGATCCTTACCATTACCTCGAACCCCTCCTCCAACGGATCAACGAAACGGTCGTTGAGAGTCAGGTCTATTCGCATGTCTGGGTAGCGGTCGAGATAGCGCGTCACGAACGGCGCCAGACTATAGGCACCGAAGGTCACCGGAGCATTGACCCGCAGCACGCCTTTTGGCTGTGAACGCATATCAAGCGCAACGGATTCAGCCGCTTCGACCTCTGAAAGGAGCTGCTTGCAGCGGTCATAAAAGACCCTGCCCACGTCGGTCAAACTTTGTCGCCGGGTGGTACGGTGAAGTAAGGCCGTCCCAAGTCGGTCTTCCAGGAACACGACATGTTTGGCGACCATTTGGGGTGACATTGCCATCGCCTCTGCTGTGGCGGCAAAGGAGCCGAGCTCGGAGGCTTTTACGAAAACGGCCATGCTGGAAAGCCTATCCACGATTGCCTCCTTATGGTTGGGAATATCTGGTTAAATTCGCGATTTATCCGATCGCCACGATCAATTAAACCCTTGTTTGCGACTTCACTGGAGAAACATCATGAAAATTGGAATCATAGGGGCAGGCATGGTTGGCCGTGCCATCGGCAAGCTCGCCGTCGCTTCGGGCCACTCTGTCATGTTGAGCAATTCGCGTGGCCCTCAGACCCTGTTCAGTCTGAGCCGCAGCATCGGCTGCGAAGTCGGAACCGTCGACGAGGCCGCTGCGTTCGGCGCGCTTGTTGTCGTCGCGATTCCACTGGCAGCCTATCGGTCTATTCCAGTTGAGCCACTCGAGGGCAAACTGGTGATCGACACGAACAACTACTACCTCGAACGCGACGGCAACATCCCGGAACTGGACGCAGGCGAGACAACGACAAGCGAAATGCTGGCGCGCCACCTGCCGCGCTCACGGATCGTCAAGGCGTTCAACGCCATCGTCATGGACGATCTCGAAAAGGGTGGACGACTGGCAGGACTGTCTCAACGGCGAGCCCTGCCTCTGGCCGGCGACAATTCTGCAGACAAGGCAGTTGTCGCAGGGCTCTATGACCAATTCGGCTTCGACGCAGTGGATGCCGGCCTCCTTGCCGAGGGGTGGCGATTGGAGCGCGACAGGCCGGTTTATTGTGTGCCGATGGATGCCGAACGTCTGAAAGAAGAGCTTGAGAAAACGATCCGCTAGTTCAGGCGCTGAAGCAGCTGAGAAGATCGCCGTCGCCGAGGTCCTGCGCTTCCGAATCCTTTGGCTCAATAAGGTCAGGCGGAAGCGTCGCCTTGATGGGATATAAACCTACGGCGGGTCCTACAGAAACCTATGCGTCAAGTTTCGAGAAGCTTGAAGAACCCGCCGGCGATCAGGCGGGCACCCTCGAAGATGGTCTCCTCATTGTTCTGCGGCTGAACACGCGGGTCCGCTAGAACAAGCGGCAAGTCCCTGTCGCGCGCTTCCTTGCTCGGCCATTCCGTCCACGACAGGATGACTGTTTCTCCCTCCTTGGTAGCCGCTGCCGCCTTGAAGTCGCGAAGTAGGGCGTCCTGAACCTGAGCTTGGGCTCCCTCAGCGTGAAACTGCGTCCCATCGACGACTGCTTCATCCAGGACGCAATCGACGACGCCACGTGCTCCATACTCGCGGTAAACCCTGCCAATACGTTCTGAAAACGACTTATACATATCTAGTTTCGTGGTCGGCACGGGAATGAGGTAACAATCAAAATAAGACATCGCATTCTTCCTCCGGCAGTGGGGACCGTTGATATATGGCTGCCCCTGTAGCTGTTGAGCGGGTGGCATTGACACAATTAATTAAGCATCTTTGGATATCCTTAAATGCAG
This sequence comes from Rhizobium sp. KNZ14-9A, assembly GCF_056755015.1. NCBI lineage: Bacteria > Pseudomonadati > Pseudomonadota > Alphaproteobacteria > Hyphomicrobiales > Rhizobiaceae > Rhizobium > Rhizobium sp. KNZ14-9A. The sequence goes on along the minus strand of NZ_JBPGXB010000001.1, from coordinate 910,966 downwards.
TTATTTGGGGACCACTGTCATGGCGTCGATCCAGCATAAGATAATTGTTGCCAGCCTAGCGATTTTCGGATTAACCGCCGGTGCGACCGGTGTCGGCATCTGGTCTGCGTCCATCCTCTCGGCCAACAGCGCCGAGGTTGCTCGATCATCGCAAATCCTGCGAAACCACATGCAGGCCGACATGATGCATGACGCACTACGCGCGGACGTGCTTGCATCGTTGCTGGCGTCCAATCCGGCAGCAGGCATAGACGTGGCCGCGGTGAAGGCGGATCTGGTGGAGCACGAGTCGTCGTTCCGCGAGATGATTGATGCCAATAAGGGCCTGGCCACAGACGACAAGACCAAAGCAATCCTTGCCGGAGTCGAAGCTCCCCTCATCGTTTACATCGAAAGCGCAACGAAACTGGTCGACCTTGCCGATAAGGATCCGTCTGCAGCATTGAAGGCGCTGCCAGAATTCATGCAGCAATTCTCGACGCTGGAAACAGCCATGGAACAGACCGGGGATCAGATTACAGCTGCGTCGGACGATATTTCCAAGCACAGCTCTGAGATAAAAGCTTCGGTCGATATCGCTCTGAAAGCACTTCTGGGCTTGGCCGCGCTGTTCGCGCTCGGCCTCTATTTCCTAACTCGGAAGACTGTGACCAAGCCTGTTCTTTCGCTTTCCAACGACATGCAAAGGCTCGCCGGTGGTGATACAGCCATTGCCTGCACCGGGATCGGCCGCACCGACGAAATCGGAACGATGGCATCGGCCGTCGAAGTCTTTCGCCAAGCAGCCATTGCCAACAGGCAGCTTGAGCAGGACGCCGAGGCAGCCCGGGTGCAAAGCGAAACCGCGCGGGTCACGGCGCGCCAGCAGGCTGACGAAGAGGCCGCCGAACGGCTGCGGGTGGCGACATCGGGCCTCGCCGCAGGCTTGAAGCGGCTTGCATCCGGCGATCTCGCCTTCCAGATCGACGAGCCGTTCGCGCCCGATTTTGAGAACCTCCGGCATGATTTCAACATGTCGATCAGGCAGCTCGATCAGACGCTCGGCGCTATCGCGACCGCCATCGCCGCGATCGACGAAGGCACAAGGGAGATCGCAGCCGGTGCGGGCGATCTGTCGAAACGCACCGAACAGCAGGCAGCCTCGCTCGAAGAAACCGCCGCAGCGCTTGATCAGATCACCGCCAATGTCTCGAACTCGAGCAAGCGGACCCACGAAGCGCGCACTGAGGCGACCGATGCAAACCGCAATGCCGCCAAGTCTTCCGAGGTCGTCTCGCATGCCGAAGAGGCCATGCGCCGCATCGAGGCCTCGTCGCAACAGATTTCCAGCATCATCGGCGTGATCGACGAAATTGCCTTCCAGACCAATCTGCTGGCGCTGAACGCCGGCGTCGAAGCGGCACGCGCCGGAGAGGCCGGCAAGGGTTTTGCGGTCGTCGCCCAGGAAGTGCGCGAGCTTGCCCAGAGATCGGCTCAGGCGGCAAAGGAAATCAAAGGCCACATCCAGAAATCCTCGGTGGAAGTGGAAAGCGGCGTCAAACTGGTTCTCGACACCAGCCAGGTTCTGAAGGCGATCAGCGAACAGATTGGCCGCATCAATCAGCACATGGATGCAATCGCCGTATCGGCAAGAGAGCAGTCGACCGGCCTTGCCGAAGTCAACACCGCCGTCAATTCCATGGACCAGGTGACCCAGCAGAACGCGGCGATGGTGGAACAATCCACCGCGGCATCCGGCCAGCTTGCCGAGGAAGCCGCCAAGCTACGTGACCTAGTCTCTCGCTTCACGCTGGGGGCGACAACCTCGACGCAATCCGCAGGTGGACGCCTGAGCGTTCGGCTGGCCGCCTGAGGTTCAAACACTGCTTTCGTACCTTTGGGCCGTTGCCCGGTCACGGGTCCTCAGACGGCGCCAAGCGCTACCCTGTTCCAGAAGCTTGGTTCCGCTGCACTGATCGAGATCGTTCGGGCGTTGCGGCCGCGCATTGTCCCCACAGGTGCCGTGATCTGCCGCAAGGGCGATGTTGGCGATGTCGAGGGGCGGGTCACCGTGGCGACACCCGACCATCCAGTGGAACTCGGTGCCGGAAACTTCTTTGGCGAGATGGCGCTGATCAGCGGCGAACCGCGCTCAGCGACGGTCAGCGCAGCAACCGAGGTATCGCTGCTGTCGCTCTACGTCGTGGATTTCCAGATGTTGTCGAGCAGTAGTCCTGACATCACGGAGACCATCCGCAAGACGGCGCTGGAGCGGCGGGGCGGGCCGCCGAAGGAGTAATCCAAGCCTGATGGGTGCAGCATCCCGCCTCCTGAGCGTCAGGCATTCTTGCGCGAGTGCTTCTTCCCAAAGCTATGGTCTTGAGCTAAACGGGAACGCTTGTCGGAATACGACGGTGCGACCATCGGGTAGTCTTCAGATAGGCCCCATTTTGCGCGGTATTCATCGGGGGTCATATTGTACTTCCTGCCGAGGTGGCTTTTCATCGACTTAAACCGTTCTCCATCCTCTAGGCAAATGATGAACTCGTCAGTGACTGACTTTTGGATGGAGACTGAAGGCTTTTGTTTTTTACGGGGCATCGCCACAACTGCAGTGCTCGAAGCTTGGGTATCATCTAGGGCTCCGTGCACATCGGCAATCAGGTTTGCCAGTTCAGCGGTTGGCACAAAGTGCCTTTGCAGATAGGCCGCAACAATACCAGTGGTCAGCTCGACAAGTTGACGGCTGAGCTGCACTTTCTCAAGAGTGGAAACATGGAGCCCAAAATCGAAAGGCGAAAGCCTGCGGACCGAACGGTTCTTAAAGAGGCTGACATTTTGGCCGATCATCGTGCTCTCCAGGGGCGGAAGCCAAATACTCTCCCGAGCGCCAGGGCCCTTGCATGGCTGGCGAAGTATATGAAGATACGCTTAATAATTGCAGCGAGCAAACAATTTCCGTGCGAGTTCGAAAAAATCTCCAATCAGGAGTTGTAGCGGATGATCGCTAGGATGGGTTGACACATGCCACCCACCGTCATCGCACCGACTGTAGCTGCGAGGGGTCAACCTAACGGCAACGAGGGCAGACCATGGCGCCCTATTTCGCCGATCATGCCTGCTGATGCAATTCCCCGCCATCTATCGCGCGTCGAAATCCAGGTTTGGAAGAACACCAATGCGCAGGCGCCAGACAGGGTGTCGGCCCGGGTCTAGCGTCAGTAGGTTAAGTTCGGTGAGATGACATTGACTTCGTCCCGATAGTGGCCGACCTCCTATCCTGGGCCTTCGTTGGAGTGCCATAGTAACCGACCTCATCGTAATCGGAGACCAAGCATGTTCACCCACGTCATGATTGGCAGTAACGACTTGGAGAAGGCCAGGGCGTTTTACGACGCGACGTTCGTTGCTCTTGGTGGGCAGCGCGGCGAGATGGATGCCCGAGGCAGGCTGATTTATGTCCATGAGGGTGGCAGGTTGATGATCACGAAGCCGATTGACGGCAAGCCGGCGACTGCGGCGAACGGTGGGACAATAGGAATTGCCGCCGCAAGTCCCGACCATGTTCTGGCGTGGCATGTCGCCGGCACCGCCAACGGCGGCACGTCCATCGAAACCCCGCCTGTGGAGCGTCCGAACGGGGCGTTTGTCGCCTATCTTCGCGATCCGGACGGCAACAAACTCACGGCACGGTCTTCACCAACGAAATGAACAGGAGCAAGAACTCCTTTGAGCTAACGAGCGCTTATCGGAAGCACCCCGAACGAGAACTCAGGAGCCCGCACCGGAGGCCGTCATCCAACCGCGGAGATTACCTCGTAATCCCCACAGGTTTTGCCGCTGGGTGAAAAGGCAGCCAGTCAGCTCGCCCGACGGAGCATCTGAAGTCCCTTCCGCGTAGCCACTACTTCTCGCCGATCCAGTAAAAACGAATAACGACGAAAGGAAGCTGATTTGAGTATCCACACTGTCGCCCGAATGTCCTTCGCGGTTGCTTTCTCGTTATACGTCACACCGCTCCTTGCGCAGAGCAGTTCAGTGCCGAGCGACTATCGGCTTGTCTGGTCGGACGAGTTCAATGGGAACGGCCTGCCCGACCCGCAAAAATGGGTGTACGACACAGAAGCCAACAAAACAGGCTGGTACAACAACGAAAAGCAATACTATGCCGTCAAGCGGGTCGAAACCACCAAGGTGGAAAACGGTAAGCTCGTCATTACCGCTCGCAAGGAAAGGCTGACGACGGCGTCAGATTACGGCGGACAGGCCTATACATCTGCGCGTCTGATCACACGCGGCAAGGCTAGCTGGACCTACGGCTACTACGAAATCCGCGCCCGCCTGCCCTGCGGTGCCGGTACCTGGCCAGCCTTCTGGATGCTCGGTCCCGACGAGATCCCCTGGCCCGACAATGGCGAAATCGACATCATGGAGCAGGTTGGCAACGCCCCAAGCAAAATCACCGGTACCATCCATACCAAGGCTACTGAGGGAACATTCGGCGTTGGTGGTGAAACCACCATCCGCGATGTCTGCGGTAAATTCCACACATACAATTTGACCTGGACGCCGAAGGAGATTTCGATCGGCGTCGATGAGCGCCGCTACTTTAGTTACCAAAATCCTGGCAAGGGTACGAAAAGCTGGCCGTTCGATACGCCGCATTATCTGCTCATCAACCTGGCAATCGGTGGCGACATGGCGGGCAAGATCAACGACAAGATCTTCCCCGTCAGCATGGATATCGACTACGTCAGGGTGTATCAGAAAGCCGACTGAACCCTTGATGCGGATGCCGGCCGTTCCGCTGATGGCGTAGCTGTCGCCCAGGTTCTTCAGCGAAGATCTGCCCTTGCGCTATTACGAGCATGCGAGCGTTATAATTTTTTTGCAAGAACATTATAACCACTGCGCTTGTCGCGAATCGTAGACAACAACAGGTCAACCCTCGGTTTGCCGGGCTTTTATAATTGACAAGGGCGAGCAGAGTTATAATGTTTTTGCCAGAACATTATAACGGGCAGATGCCGATGAGTAACTAGGGCTACTTCATCGAGAAGCGGGAGGCAGAGACGGGTCTGGCGGCGACGAAAGAAGAACTCGCGGCACCCCAGAAAGGACGGGGCTTATGAAGCAGATCGACATCACCTACCGCACCATGTTCGCGGAACTGGCGCAGCGCTCTCTCGATGCGCAGTTTCAGGCGGACTTTCCCCTCGAAGGCCGTTTCGTGACGGTTCCCGTGAAGGGCAAGGACTACTGGTATTTCGATCTCCCTACTCCTGACGGCGACAAGCGCCGCTATGTCGGCCCACACAGCGACAAGGAGATCACGGCTCGCGTCAATGCCCACAAGGAAATCAAGGACGACATCAAGGAGCGCCGCCGCCTCGTCGGCACGCTGAAGCGCGGCGGTGGACTGGCTGGTCCCGATCCGTTTGCAGGCGACGTCACCAAGGCGCTTGCCGAAGCTGGCCTGTTCCGCCTGCGGGCGGTCCTGATCGGCTCGGTTGCCTTCAGCTGCTATCCCGGCCTCCTTGGCGTGCGGATGCCTTCGACGGTGATGCAGACGGGCGACGCGGACTACGCGCAAGATTTCGCGATCTCCTCGGAGGTCGGGGATAGCCTGCCTCCGGTGCTGGAAGTCCTCCAGTCGGTCGATCCCGGATTCCGCGCCGTCCCGCACCAGGCGGACAAGGCCAAAGTCGCGGCCTTCCAGAATGGCAAGGGCTACCGGGTAGAATTCCTCACGGGGAACCGTGGATCGGACGAATACTCGGGAAAGCCTTCGCCCATGCCCGCCCTCGGCGGCGCGTCGGCGGAAAACCTGCGGTTTCTCGATTACCTGATCTACGAGCCTGTCAGGACCGTGTTGCTGCACAAGGAAGGCGTCAGCGTTATTGTCCCCGCTCCCGAGCGATATGCCGTCCATAAGCTTATCGTGGCGTCCAGACGGCTCGCAGACGCGCTCGGACGCGCAAAGCGGGACAAGGATGCATACCAGTCCTCCTTGCTCGCACAGGCACTCGTGGAGATACGCCAAGGCGACGTTTTGGCCGATGCCTACCAAGAGGCATGGGATCGGGGAAAATCGTGGCAGGAGGGCATCGCCGCGGGACTGGAGGGCTTGCCCGACCCCGGCCGCAAAGCGTTCGCGACCGCGCTCGGCATTGCGGTGGAAGAATTAGGGAAGGTCAAAGTGTAAGCCCCGACAGACAAGCGCTTTCTGACCGCGAACATATCCGAGGGTTCAAAGCGGGGCTAAATGATGGAAAAGATGTCGGCCGAGGCCGATCTGAAGATAAGGCTCGATGCCATCCGGAATGTCGAGGCAAACAGCCAGGCATCGATCGACGCCGCCATTGCCCGCAACATCCTCCACGAAGACCTCGGCTATTTCACGAACGTCCGGACGGCCTATACCGATCGCGCCGCCACCTTCTCGAGGACACGTTGAACGGCCCAAGGAATGACCAGATCGGCGCCGTCAGGCTATCGGAAACACTCGATGGCGAACCAACGTCCTCCTGGAGCACCTCTGCCGCCTCGGCCTGGAAGGCATGTCGGCAAGCACCTCGATCGCCCCTATCGTTCCGGCCGAACCGGAGGTTGGGTGCTTCGCCGCTCATCGGGTCAATCACGATACTCCGGCTTGCCGGTTCAGCACCCGACGGACGCTTGCGCCGGCCGCAACTTTACCCGTAGCGCACATATGAGGCAGTTGTCTGCCGAATATGGGGCGGATTTGCCTCGGGCTTTGCCAGGACCGCAGTCCGGATGGCGTGGCAGGCGACCATCAGTGTCGATCCGCTGACGGCAAGGCCCTGTTGGCGTCAAGTGCGGGATGCGAGCAGTTCCTGTAATCTGCTTTTATCGGTCACGCCGACCTGAAACCATTTGAGCAGTTCGCGCGCGACATCCCGCCCCTCCTCGCTGTCCAGTTCGATCTCCTTCGTCAAGCAGTAGTCCTTGACCAGGTTTTGCATCACGGAAACGTCGTCTGGCCCAAGGGACGGCGGTCCAATTCCGAATGCGCTGAACATAGCGTCCTCCATCCTTCGACATGAAGCGATCCTACCCCAATCCAGTACCTTTTCAATTGAGGGGATGATCTTCGCGCGCGTTTGGCGTTAGAAGGCTTCATATCCTGCGTCACGTATCGAGTCCGTCATGCCAAGCCGTCATCGCTATTCCAAGCTCCTTCGCCGTTCCCGTGTGATCTGGGGTTCGTTTTCGCTATGGAAGCCGAGGATGGTGTTCTGGTGTGGAGCCCTGGCGATCGGCCTGATTAGCGTCGGCTTTGCCAAGCTTGCCGATCTGGCGCAGAAGGCATTCGGATCACTCACCTATTCCAGCGAATTGGCATTCCTGCTGCCCTTGATCCTGACGCCGGCCGGATTCGTGCTCTCGGCCTATCTGGCGGTGACGCTGTTTCCGAATTCGGGAGGCAGCGGCATTCCGCAGGCAATTGCCGCCCGGCATCTGCACGACACCCAGGATCGGACGCGGCTACTGTCGCTGAAGATCGCCTTCGGCAAGATCGTGCTGACGGTGCTCGGGCTGTTTTGCGGCGCCTCGATCGGCCGCGAGGGGCCGACGGTGCAGGTCGGCGCGTCGATCATGCTTGCCGTCGCTCGCTTTGGCGGCATGGCGCAGGCACGCGGGTTGATCCTTGCAGGGTCGGCGGCGGGTATCGCTGCCGCTTTCAACACGCCGCTTGCCGGTATCGTCTTTGCGATCGAGGAAATGAGTCGCACCTATGAATCGCGCGCCAACGGGCTGGTGCTGACAGCCGTCATCCTTTCTGGCCTTGCGGCGCTCGGGCTTTCCGGCAGCTATAATTATTTCGGCATGGCGTCTGCTGCCCCGACCGAGCTTCGCGACTGGGGACTGGTTCTGATCTGCGGTATCGGCGGCGGCGCTCTGGGTGCCGCCTTCAGCGGCTTCGCCCTGCATTTCGGCCAGAAGATCCGGCGCTGGGCGCAACCGCAACCACTCAAACGCATGCTGGCGTTTGCGGGCGTGTGCGGGCTGGCAATCGCGGTCATCGGGGTCGCATCCGGCGGCACGACCTTCGGCACCGGTTACGAGCAGGCGCGCGGCGCCGTCGAAGGCAACGCCCTGCCCCTGCTGTTCTTCCTCGAAAAGCTTGCAGCCAGCTTCCTCTCGATGCTTTCAGGTATTCCTGGCGGGATCTTCGCGCCGTCGCTTGCCGTCGGCGCCGGTTTCGGCAGCACTGTCGGGTCTCTGCTCGGCACGAGCATCGCGCTGGCAGCGATCCTTGGCATGGCTGGCTATTTCGCGGGCGTCGTACAGGCACCGATGACGGCATTCGTCATCATCCTGGAAATGACCGGCGACCATCAGGCCGTCATCCCGATCATGGCGGTGTCGATGATCGGCTATGTAACCTCGCGCATCCTTTCACGCGAGCCGCTCTATCACGGCCTGTCGCGCGTCTTCATCGCGGCGGCGATCCGGGCGCGCCGCGCGGCGGAGAAGGAACCCGAGTCAACTCGAACTTGACCAAGACCGCCGACGACAATGGGCGATTATCTTACTGACCGGTATTCACCGCTATTATTCTCAACGGAAATTATACGACTAACCGGCCCAGTTGTGCGTGGAAACCAGCAGATCAGAATCGCGAGGTCGATAGCAGCGCTGGAGCAGTTGCTCACATTGGCGCAATAACCCTGTTGGACGGCATAACGGGCAGCGTTGGCTTCAATCAGTTTGGCTTCTTCAAGATGAAGCTCTCTGCGTCGAGCGCAGTGGCAGCTCCCTGATTGCCGCCGACGACGCCAAAAAGTCCCGGCGGCAAGCAGCAAAAAGCCCCGCATCACTGCGAGGCTTTCTGACGGCTTTTCGCTGAGGCGAATTACAGACGATCCACGCGATACCGCTCGCGCTCGGCAGCGATCTGTTCGGCCGTGTAAGGATCCGCCGTCTCGTCGAAACGGGTCCATCCCTCCTCGGCATAGCGCGCCCGGCGCTCGGCGACGTTGACGCGCGGCGAACTGTTGAGGATCGTCTCCGCCGATGCGGCTCGGCTCTCGTCGACACGAGCGGTCACGACCGATCCGCCGCGACGGATACCTTCGGCGTAGAAGTTGGCATCCTCTTCCGGCACACCGGATTCGACCATTGAACCGACGATACCGCCGACCGCGCCGCCGGCAACTGCGCCGGCCACAGCACCAGCCGCTGTCGCGACAAGCCAGCCAGCAGCAACGACCGGGCCGACGCCCGGAATCGCAAGCATGCCGAGCCCGGCCAGCAGCCCGCCAGCGCCGCCCGCGACAGCGCCAATGCCTGCACCGGTTCCGGCGCCTTCACCGGCGCGGTTGCCTTGTCCTTCGACATCTACACCGTTTTCCTTGTTGGTGACGATGCTGATGTCGTCAGAGGGAACGCCCGCATCCTCAAGTGCCGTTACGGCTGCCCTGGCGTCGTCGTAGCTATCGTAGAGTCCTGTAATGGTTCTCATGGGAATCCTCCTTGCTTATTTTACTTGGCGAGCGTGATGTTGCCCTGGAAGTCCAGCGCTACGTCGCCCGGCTTGCCATCCTTGGAAGCGGTCGCGCGCCAGACACCCTGGTCGTCGAGCTTAAGCCCGGTCACGTCCGTGTAGCCGGCATCTTCGAGACGAGACTTCGCCTGGGCTTCGGTAAAGCTGTTCTTGCCCGCGATCGGCGCGCCGGGGTTCTGTTCGGTGTTGACCGCAGGCGTGGTCTGCGAGGTAGTCGGCGTTTCGCTCTGGGCGAAGGCACCGGATGCGGCGAGGAGCATTCCCGCGCAGAGAATGGCGATTTTCTTCATTGGTATTTCCTCCTATTTGGATGACGTGGAAACACCCGGAAAACGCATAGGTTCCAATGATTTATTTGTGACGGTTGCTGTTGCAACCCACCGTTTCCGCACTATGACTTAGTCGCGTCGTACTCGAGCAGTTTGAAATCTTCGGCGCCAGAAGCGAGCACCAAGATACGGCTGCCAGCTCTAATTAATGCCTGTCATCAGTCAGCGACTCGACACGCGCATCGCTCCCAGATCTCCAAAGATTCGGTTGACCGCAGGTATTTGCTTGGCCGCGATGTCGACGGAAACCTCGATATCGCCAACAAGCGGAGCGTCGTCACGCGACGCGCCCTGATGGGAAGCGTCGCCGCCGGAGGCCCTCGATCCCGAGGTGTTCTCCGCCGCGGCCGATCGAACGAAGACGTCCGGCCTGGAAATGCCAAGCTGCTGCACGAGGTGCTCGACCGCGAGGTCTGCAGCTTCACGCGTTTCGAAGTTGGCGCGGATGGTGACCGTCCTCTCGTCTGCCATGATTGATCTCCCAGTGTTTCGATCAATGCGAAACTCTCAGAGCGCGCCGTTGTTGCGTATTTTTATGCTTTTTCACAGGGCCCGGTCTGATGATCTCTTCAATCCCCGCTGTGACGTGGCAGCGTATGCAGGTCTTGCGCCCACGAAAGGTCCGACGCACACCAGAACTGAGCGCTCGGCTTGAGTTCCTGACGCTGGTTTATCGTTCCCAGTCGAATGCCGACCTGTTCGGCGTCTTCAAGCTCTCCAGTCGTGTAGATAGGCGACCCGCAGTTTGAGCAGAAATACTGCATTCGTCGACGGCCGTTGTCGGCGATCTTCACATACTCCTTCGGGTCGCCCGAGATGATATGGAAGTTCTCGCGCGGCGCACTCACAGTCACGCGATAGACGGTACCCGTCAGCCTTTGGCAGTCCGCGCAGTGGCAGATCGTCACCTCGCCAGGATCGACATCCGCTTCGTATCGTACCAGTCCGCAGTGGCACGAGCCGTCGATGTGCATACAAGTACTCCTGTATAGATCGTTGGCGACATAGAGGTCGACAGTCAATTGTCGATATGCCCGACTTGATCATCCTTCGTTCGACCGGGATGCATCGCTTTTACCTGTCTGCTGGTCGCTCATAGAATGGTAACGGACCTGCGACTCTTCGGTTTCCATTTTCACGCGAAGGTCCTCTGAAGAAAAGCGAGTGCCTTCTGAGCCACCAGGACGCGGATGGTCGTTATTGCCCGCATAAGCAGGTTTTGGATCTCGGGATTCGAGAGGTGATCGACGTCGTTGGCGGCCTGCATGAGTTCGGAAACAAAGGATGGAACACGGCAAGGAAACTGATTTAGCCAGAGAGTTCAACCCTTAGCATGGACGTTGGGCAGTCTCGACTGGGAGGGATCATTCCGGCAGAAGGAGCCGCCTCATCAGCGGCTCCCAACGCAATCAGTTGATCGACGACCACTGACGGCGGACGTCGTCCGCGCTCTTGCTCAGATGGACGTGTTCATCGATGTGATCCACCCAATCCAAAGGAATTAGATGATGCTGACCATCGTCGGCATCCGACTTTGTGAGCTTAATCCGAGACGAGCCGTCCATATGGTCGACCGTGCCAACGTGGGTGCCGTCTGCGCCGATTACTTCCATATGTTCGCGAACCTGTTCTGCAGAAATCATTGGAAATTCTCCTTTGCTAGAATGCGAGAAGGCAACGTCCGCGTTGCCGACTTGGTTCCCGGCCACCATGATTAGGGTGCTGTTGTTGAAGCCTGCGAGGGCGCTCGCTTCTGGAGCCACCTGAGAACACGAATTTCATCGTCGTCCATCCACCTTAGCAGACGCTCGCTCTTTGATTTGAGCTTGAAAATGTCTCGCAGCAGCCCGGCCTCGAAATCCTCGAAAACTGCCGGATGTATGTATGACGAACGGCAGACGGAACGCGTGTTGACCAGCTTGGCGGCCACCTGGTCGATTGCCGCGTTGAGCTGGCGGGCCAGCGCCCGCGGCGTGTGGGCGACTTCGATCGGCGCCAGCGCTTCCACCGCCATGCATGTCGCGCCCCAGGTCCGGAACTGCCGAGAGCTGAAATCCTGCCCAGTAATCTCCTTGATGTACGCATTCACATCGTTCGACGAGATCTGACGGCAGCCGCCTTCGTCGCAGACGTACTGAAAGAGGTGCTGGCCGGGAAGCTCCTGCAGCTTCCTCACCACGTTCGCGATCCTGCGATCGCTGTGCGCGAGATTCCATTCCTTTCCGGACTTTCCCTTGAAACGGAATTTCACGCTGCCACCCTCGACCCTAACGTGGCGGTTGCGGAGGGTCGTCAGGCCGAAAGATTTGTTCGTTTCGGCATACGCGGAGTTGCCGATGCGAATGTAGAGATTGTCCAGCATCCAGACGACCGTCGCAAGCGCCTTGTCCATGTTGAGGCCGCGCGAACGAAGATCGGCATCGACCCTCTCGCGCAAATCCGGCAGTCGATCTGCGAAATTGCCGAGCCGTTCGAACTTCGCTTTTCCGCGCTCGGCGTGCCAGTCCGGGTGGTAACGATACTGGCGCCGTCCTCGGGCGTCGGTTCCTATCGCCTGCAAGTGTGAAAACGGGTTCGTCGAGATAACAACATCGGTGTAGGCGGGAGGGATGGCAAGCGCGTTTAGCCGCGCTATCTCGGAAGCCTCGGTAATCCGACGACCGTCGGGTCTGTAGTAGAGGAAGCCCTTCGCACCCAGTTTGCGGGTGATGCCCGTCTCTAGTCCGGGGACGTAGACGAGGCCTGACGTGAGCTTGGCCTCGGCTGCGATTGTATCGATCTCGGTGATGATCTGGTTCATTTCGCTGAAACTCAAACGATCGCTTTCGGTTCCACCAGCCGCTTTCAGGCGGTGGTGACCCCGGCGGACAGGTTGGGCGCTCGGCTGCCGTTTGCCGGCCATGACGAGAAACTGGAAAAATCATCATGTTCACCATCCCTGTCGTGCCCAGTTGACACGCTCGCGGTCTCAGGAAGTGAACGATAGAGACCCGTAGTTCTTCCCCCGCAACGCCGGATCGTACGCTACAACACGGATCTGGATGCCGCCACGCTGCGCTCCACGCTGTCCGTGTCCCAGGCCGTTGCTTCGCTGCACTATCGGAAACATCGCCCTGAAACGTAACCTTGCTCGATGGAATGAACATCATAGACGGACCGGTCGGGCTGCTGTCTAATTCATCACCTTCTTCAAGAACGTCAGAGCCCGTTGCGCGCCTAAAGACGAAATCGTGTGCCCTACCCCCGGCTCGATTTCGAGTTCGACCGCAAAGCCTGCCGTGCCAAACTGTGCAGCCGCGAAGGTCGATGCCATGGACGGGATCCGATTGTCGGCTGCTCCGTGGACGAGCAGAATGCGTGTGTGCTTACTCTTCGAAGAAATCGGCTGCGGCGCGAGCAAGCCTGCGAAAGAGACCACAGCACCGACCTGGCAACGTCCGGACGCGACCGCATCCAACGCCATGATGGCGCCTTGGGAAACGCCGACGAACGCAGTCCGCTCGAGAGCATTGCTGAAACCCTCCTGCTCGATGACCTCTATCACGAGCTTGTCGAAGCCCTCGCGGGCAGCCCCTATCCTTCTTGGATCCAGCGGATTTCCGTCCACCCGGAACCGCTGGCGTCCATACGGGTGGTGAAACGGGGGTCGGGTGCGACGAAGCGACTGTTCGGCAGCTCAGTCTTCCAGGAGTTCGCTAATGGCGTGAGTTGGGCGCCCGAGGCACCGATGCCATGCAGAAAGACGATTAGGCGGTCGTGTGACGGCATCAAGACTCGCTGGAAATTGAAGAATTGGTCGAGGGCGCCCCGGTGAAGCGCCCTCTTCATCCAACGCACGCGAAGACGCAACCTCGCGGTTACGACGTTCGTTTGTTAGGATGATGCAGTTCGAATAGAGCGACGTCGATTTTTTAGCGGCATTGCGACGGTTGCAATGAGCTCTCCCAAAAGCCAGAGCTAGCGCCCAGGGTCACAGGCTACTCGCGGTTGTCTCCATCCAGGCGCGATGGCGCTCTTCGTCCCGATGAGCCTTCATGAAGAAGGCCTTCGATGCCGGGATCGCGTCCTCCTGACGGATAGCCCTCTCATAGGCGGTGACAGTGTCGTCTTCGTTCGTCTTCATCGCCTTCAATATAGCCGCGTCGCCGAAGATGTCAGCGAGTGCAATCTTTCCGGTTGTGAGCATCTTCTTCATGTCGCCTTCGCTAGGAGCTTCGATTCCAAGTTCCCGCGCCATCTCGTTGAGCAGGTGGAGATGCTGAAGGTGATCGCCTTTGAAGATCGCAATCTGTGCGCTGAGGGCCTTGTTGTCGAGGCGCTCGATGCAATCTGGGGACCAATGAAATGGCGCAGACGTTTGCGTTGTTCCGGCACGGCCTCTGTTTGTTCGGAAACGTACGGGGCTACTTGTTCTCAGAAGCGAGTTCGCCCGGCTTGAAGCTTCCCGGCTGACCGCTGCCCGAAGGGACCGCATCAGACGTTGTCTGACCATTGCCTTCCGGAACGTTTACTCCGCTATGATGGGCAGGCGAGGACGTCTGCGGGAGTTCACCGCCGCCGACTTCCTTTTCTGCTTCGGTCCAGTGGCGCTCGTGCTCGCCCTCAGGACGCCCCTCCGCTTCCCACTTCTCATATGCGCGGCGTCTGATTTCATCGTTGTTCATGAGTTCCTCCTTGGCTGTGAGCACAACTACGACAGCGCGTTGCAGTTCCTGACCAATTTTGGTGATTGCTGTAGCAGCATGGTCATGTTCATCGCAGCCGCTCTTCCCTGTACGAGATGCCTCGCCGCCCCGCCGCCTGCGAAGGGTGCCACGCAGGTAACCATCGAGTGCGCCACGCAGGTGAGGCCGATTAGGGTTTCTTGTATCGAATGGAACGATTTTCAGACGGCCGCATTTCTAGGGCGCATCCACCAAGGGCCTTTTAAATGAGCACACATTTTCATCCATCGACACTTGTAACTGATCGACTGAGGAAGGTTCTCAGCGTCAGGGATTTCGCCCGCCAAAAAAACCTGGATGAAAAACAGGCGCGCGACCTGATGACACTATTCGGCTCCTATGCGACGCGGCAGGAACTCCTGTCAAATTGCACCTTGCCTCGCCGCGCCCGGTAGAAGTCCAAGCGACGCACCCTTTGCGAGGTGCAGTCGTATCAACCGATGTCAACAAGAGCTAGAACGAGCAATCGTACCCTCTTCCAATTCTTTCATTCGTATACACCCGGCGACGGCGAATTGTGGAGCGAAGTGGCTCAGAAGGCATCGGCCTCGCGTCGAGTGGGGTCACCGACGTGGGCTGCCTCTTTGGACGTATGCTTTAACAGCTCATCGTAAAGTCGACGTCGGAATGTATCTTGGACCAATTACGGCGTTGGCGGTCTGATATGATCAGGAATAGGGCAGTGATAGGCGTTACTGTCGGTCTTCTCGGCCCATTCCACCTTTACAACTGCAAGCCGGTCCGGGGATGCAATCAGAGAAAGCCCCGTCGCGGCCAGCGTCTTTGCGGCGTGTGCCATCACCTTGTGTGCGGCCGGGCTCTTGCCCTGTGCAACGACCTGCCAGGTGTGCGGATTGGTGCCGATCGCCCAGGCCGGCGTCCAACATTGCGCCGTCGGCACGACCGAGCTGACATCGCCGAACAAGCGGCCTCGACGCGCGGTTCTTCTCCGTGTGGGAACTGCCGAGAGCCTACAAGAGTGCTGCGAACGCGCGGTCGCAGATCGAGCACTATGGCTTGGCCGAAGTGGTCGACGAGGTGATCCCCTACGGGAACATTATGGCCGGCGACTGGCAGAAAGATGCGCCCTGGCGCAAAAAGCGCCGGTAAAGATCAGGAAGGCAACTAGGTTTGCCTTCCCTCACCTGCCCGGACGCACCAGCGATCGTGCGATATCGATGATGTCGTCACGCGAGGCCGTCGGATCTTCCCTGTTCCATGCGACACCGAGCCCGATCTTGAAGTCTACTCCCCTCACCTTCTTCAGTTCAAAACCGCGGTTCGGCAGATCCTGCGTCCATTCCGGCACGAAGCCGATGCCAAGACCGGCTGAGACCAGCGATACCAGCGAGAAGGTGTCGTCGCAGGTGTAGGCGACATTGCCGGTCAAATCGTGTTCCTCGAATTTTTCCGCGAAATAGCGCTCGCTGTAGGAGAGGTTCTGGCGGGAAAAGGAGATGATCTTCTCACTACGCAGATCCTCGATGTCGATCTCGCTCTTCAGCGATAGCGGGCTCTCCCTGGCAACAGCCAGCAGGTAACGCTCATGGGCAATCGAGAAGAAGCGTAAGGAGCCGATATTCTCCACCGGCCTTATGAAGCCGAGATTGATGCGGCCCGCCTCGATATGGCGGATGATGTCATCGGTGGTGCCGCTTTCGATATGCAGGCGGATATCGGGATATTTGCGGGCAATGCGCGACAGGAACGACGGCAGCACGCCGATGGTGGCGGGATAGACGGTGCCGATCGCAATCCTGCGCGTTGTCTTACCAGCGACCGACCGGGCGATCTCCGTCGACAGGTCGACTTCGCTGAGGATCCTCACCGAACGCTCGTAGAAGGCCGCCCCTGCCCTTGTCAGCTCCACCCGCCGTGTTGTGCGGAGGAACAGCTGCACGCCGAGTTCCTTCTCCAGCGCCATCACCTGGTTCGACAGTGCCGGCTGGGCGATATGCACCTTGGCTGCTGCCCTGCCGAAATGCAGTTCCTCGGCCACCGCAACGAAGTAGGATAGCTGGCGCAGTTCCATGATGGATCACCGGAATGAATGGACGGCACGGCGCTTCCGCGCGCAAAAACGGCGGATTGAAGATGGAATTCGGGTGTTGAAAGGCGTGGTTGCTCTGGCCAAAATGCCATGCAATGCCTACAAGCGTAGTCATAGATGCTTGTCAGACCCCCGTCAAGCACTTTTCGCTACACCTGTATTCATTTTTTTGGTCGACTTAAATGGCAGCACTCACTCCGGAGGCAAACAGGGCAGCCCGCGCTATCCTCAAATGGTCAGTACGAGAGCTCGCTGACCACGCTGGAGTGGCTTTCTCGACAGTGCATCGATTTGAAGCGACTGGGGTTGCTACCGAAACTACCAAAGAGAAAATTAAAGCGGCATATGCCGCACGCGGCGTCGAGATTACCAATGGAGACTACACCGGCGCCCGTCTGCTGCTGAAACGAAAATCAGACCTAGATTAGGCCTTAATGGGGTCGCCGCATCTGGCGAGCCGGTATCGATGCCATCGCAGCCGATCTGCGATGGTTGCGCTTCCCCGGACTGCAAGCCTTGACAGAGAATCGACATTTGGCACTCGCGCTGACGCCTGTGTCAGCTGATGTGTATGCGTATCTCGACAACGTTCTAGACCCCTCACTCCTCAATGAACCACAGGCGAGAAGATTGGGCTTCCTAGCGCTCCACGCGCACTGGGGCTGGTCGCTGGTATATTTCTCCGTTAGTCCGCTGAGCTGACAGCGGCACAGATGATCAGGAGATCTCACACCCAAATCTGGTCAGCAAGCATCTTGGTCTCACGCGATCGCAAGTTCGGAAAGCCAAGCATCGCCCAGGCCGTGTTTGCGACAATAGGACATCAATCGGTCGCGAGCTTTCCCCGGTCGGTCGAGACCGAGAAAACGGGAGGCGTTTCGCCAAAAAATGTTCTGCTGATGGTCCTCGCTGATGCCGGCAAGAGTCAGTTCGCTCCTGATCCTTGAAACATAGGAGTTGTAGTTTTTCTCGAGCGCCATCATCGACCAATCAGTGCCGAACATAAGACGGCGGGCATCCCTATCGTATTTGTCGAGCCAATCGTCTAGCAAAACACGAATTTCTTCGTGCAGATCGGCACTATCGTCACTGACCAATTCGCTGAGATAACTCAGATCGGCGAAAAGGTTCCGCCGACGCTCATGATCGATCGTCTTGCCGATGATATCCTCCCAAGTCGGTGGCCCCGAAAACTTGTCCTCAGCGCAAGATACCATCACACCGGTCGGTGTCCCGGGCGCGGTAAAGCTTGGGTTGGAAAGTGACTTTCCGATCCTTGGCACCTACAAGACCTATGTCCAACCGATCGATCGGTTTGGAAAGCGATATGCGCTCGACCCGTTTTTCACGAAGCTCACCGGGATCACTGAAGAGGTTATCGAGAAGGAAGGTGTTACGTTGCTGGATGCACTATCCGGCATCGACAGTTTTTCCGCCGGGGCCCGGTTTTGGTCGTGGGGCAAGGATGAACTGAATATGGTGGCGATCAGCTGCTATATTGCCAGCGTTGATACTCCCATCCCGGCCCGGCGTTTTGATAACGCCGTCAAGCTCCTGCTCGCGGCCGGGATGCCGGTCGAGGATCTGGCAAAGACCCCCAGCAACAAGCTCGCCGACTACTCCAACGTGGAACATTCCCCTCTGCAGGGCCATGATGCACTCGATGATGCGCTTTCGGTCTCGTACACCCTTCAATACCTCCTAAGGGCCGGGAAGCTGCGACCGGAAGTGTTCGAGACGGCTTAAACAAGCTGAGATGCCCGAATATTGGCACGTCGTGTGTTGAAACATTCTACGACTTCGGAGTCGATTTAATGACACCGGACAAATTGAACATCGCGCACCTAGCCGGTACAGAGTGAAGTTTCCAACGCCTGCTCGCCATAGGACAAGATCCCCATCAAACTTGATATCACCACCAATCCACCCGCGATGCGAGATGTTCTCGGTCGCTGGTTTGCGTCGAATGCCTTGCTGGCTGCACCCCAGGCTGCCGCGCCGGTTGCCTTTGCTCTGTTGGTGCTACCTCTGACCGGCGACGCGAAAAGCGGTGCGGCCATTGTCATGGCAATGACCACTGCGCAAGTGTTGGGCGCGGTCCCCGTCGCTCGCCTCGGCCGCACCTATAATGCTGTCAGATACCTGAAACTCTTGGTCGTCATCCGGACACTTGCGTTTTCCGCGATCGCTTTTCTGGCGGCCTGGAAAGCGCCCTTCGTCCTGATGATCATTGCGGGGGCTGCTGCCGGTTTCGTCAACGGAGCGGCCAGCGGCTACATGCGCGCCATCCTGAACTACATCACCGGCCCCGAACGCTTGCTCAAATCCCTGGGCATCGCGGCGACCCTCAACGAGGTGACGTTTGTCGCAGCACCTGTCGTAGCGTCCCTCCTGGGTTCGATGTCCCCTCCTGGGGCCAGAACAAGATTAGTGCGAAATCGTACGCCAAGCGAATTTGTTCATATTTTCAGCAGTTTGCCGTCTGTGCTGAATAGGAAGTTTTAAGGTGAAATGCTATTTAGGACCCCATTTCTAGAATGAAAATCGATCTCAAGCATCACTTTATCGGCTAAACATATGATTTCGCACTAATCTTGTTCTGCCCCCAGCATCAAGGAGCGCCCGTTTGGGAGGGCGACACGAGACGACAAAGCCGCCCCCTGGGGCGGCTCGTCATTGATCATTGCTTCGAATGCGGCGTCTTCCTCCGCAGGCTTCGCCTTCGTCACCGCAAATTCGGCTTCGATCTGCTGGCGCGTGGGAGGCTGGCGTTCATCAAAATTCCTCCCACTCGTTTTTGCCGGTTTCAATCGCCGCGTTACCGGAGAAGGCCGATGCAATCTTACGACCGAGAGAGCGGGCTGGCGAACGGATAGGAGTGTCGCGACCGTACGCCTCGCGAACCGGGACAGAGCCGTTATTCTGCTGGCCCCCCTGCGACAAACGGAACTGGGACAGAAGCTGATTGAGCGAGGCGACTTCTTTCGCAAGGCTATGGCTGGCGGCTGTGCTCTCCTCGACCATTGCAGCGTTTTTCTGCGTGTCCTGATCCATCTGGTTGACCGCCGTGTTGATCTGCTGAAGACCTGAGGCCTGCTCCTGCGCCGATTCAACGATCGCCGTTACATGCCGGTTGATCTCCTGGACTTCGGCCACGATCGTCGTCAGTGCCTTGCCCGTGTCTCCGACAAGCTGGACGCCTTCACGGACCTGGTCATTCGACGTGGTGATCAGGCCCTTGCCCGAAGGATCGGCGTAACGGTTGGTGCAATGCGAGTTGCTCACGAGCGTGCCCTCTTGGTGGTCGCGACCTGCCCCGCCGGCCGCTCAAGGTTTACCCTGTCGACGGCCTCGGTGACTTGCGCTTCAACGGAAATCAACTCCAGTCGCGCGAAGAGGTGCAACGATGTTTACGCAATGACCCTGTTTCGGCCCTGGGCTTTCGCCTGATATAGATTTTCGTCCGCTGCCTTCAGGCAATCTGATGGATCAAATCCACGAGGGCAATAACACGCCCCTATGCTCGTGGAGATCCGCACCTCGGTGCCAGAAGGTGTTTTCAAGACAATGCGGGAGATTTCCTCCCGAACCTCCTCACAACGACCGCGCATTTGTTCGAATGCCAGATCGCTCTGAAACAGCCCGAATTCCTCACCCCCGAGACGCCCCGCGAAATCCGATCGGCTCTGGTAACGGGCGAGGACAAGCCCGGCGCAGCGAAGAGCTTCATCACCGGTGGCATGACCATACCGGTCGTTGATAGACTTGAAGTGGTCCAAGTCCAGAAACAGCAGGACACCGGTCCCACCTCGTTGGCAAATCATATCCAGATCTTCCATGAAAGCGCTTCTTGTAAGAACGCCGGTCAGGCCGTCACTGCGAGACTGAATGCGGAGGGCTTCATAAGCTTCGGCCAGTTTGTTCAGAGCTTCTTTCGTCGCGGCCTCTGCCCGTCGCACCTTTTCCGACTGAGTGAAATGCAGCGCCGACGCCGGGACCGAGATGGCCAGCGGACACAATATGGTCATGAACAGACCCGCGCCCGCCACTTGCCCGCCTAACAATGGCACAATGCTGAACGAGATCGCAAGCGAGGCCAACACCGATAGTAAGCCGGTTACAATCGACTTTTCTACAATACGACGCATCCATATCACCGTGAGAAATATGGATTTCTATGAACCTTGTGGATTTAAGAAAGCCTGCAACAGGTCAGTAAAAGTCAACTCGTCTGCCCAATATCTGGAAAACTCAATCGGTCACCCGCCCACTATTGCAACGGATAGTGGGCGGGCGGGGGCCTCTGAGGTGAGGTTCAGATTGTGGTCATATAGATCGTTTAGGTCCTCTCGCGACACGCTCAGAACGAGATTTCGAAGGTGCACGCGGAGCATCGATGATGAATGAAAAAACGATCGAAACATCCCATGGCCAGATCGCGTTCTATGACGCACCTGGCGACGAAATCCCCCTCCTCATGATCCACGCCAATTCCGTCTGCAAGGAAACATTCCATTTTCAGATCGAGACCCTTGCCGGAAAACACCGGATCATCGCCGTCGATCTGCCCAGCCATGGTCAATCCTCCGATGCCACCAATCCGCTGCGTACTTACAACTTCAACGAATATGCCTGTACTGCTCGCCGCCTTCACCGTCAGCGCCGTCGGCGTCATCGGCTTCGTCGGATTTGCAGCGCCGTTTATCGCCCGCGCCGCAGCTGCCCGCAGACTGCCGCAGCGCATGATCGCCAGCGTCTCGATCGGCGCAATCCTGCTGCTTGCCGCCGATGAAGCCCTGCAGCAGGCTGCGCGCTTCATGCGCGAAATCCCTGCTGGTGCCGCGACCGGCCTTCTCGGCGCACCGCTCATCGCCGTCTTCCTGAGACGGATGCCGGTCGTGGAAACCCCTGCGTCACCGATCGCGGAGAAGCGCAACCATCGCCCTCTCCTCTACCTGGCGATCACGGCGATCGTGCTGCTTGCGCTGATCTGGGTTTCCCTGTCCCTTTGCCCATCGCTGAACGGCTGGAGCTTTGCGTCACCTTCACAGATGCAATCGTTGCTGATCTGGCGGCTTCCGCGTCTCGCTGCTGCCGCTGCCGCCGGCATTCTCTTCTCACTCTCGGGAACGATCATCCAGCGCATGACGAGCAATCCGATGGCGAGCCCGGAAGTCATCGGCGTCAGCACGGGGCCGCCTTCGGCATCCTCCTGCTCGTACTGCTTGCGCCGAGTTACACGCCCATCTCACAACGTGGGGCCGCTGCTGCCGGCGCAACCGTCAGCTTGGTCGCCGTCCTCCTGATGGGGTATCGGAGCCGCTATAATCCGGAGCACTTGCTGCTCTTCGGCATTGCGATCAATACGGCTTTCGCCGCTTTGGTCGCGATCCTGCTCGGTACGGGACTGCCAAAGATCTTTGGGGTTTTACAATGGATGGCGGGCTCGACACACAGCACGACTCCGACGCAAGCGACGGTCGCAGTGGCCGTCGCTGCGGTGACCCTCGTGATAACACCGCTCTTCACCCGCTGGCTCGACCTTCTGCCATTGGGCGAGGCTTCACACGGTAGAGGTCACAGGTTCGGATCCTGTACCGCCTACCATATTTTTCAATCACTTATCTGCATGAATCCCGCACCGATACATTTCATGTAACCGGGGCACCCTTGAGTTTTGCGCAGCTGACACCAATTAGGCACAAGGGAGTCGGAAGCCTGAGCGCCTGCATACGCGCGAGGCCAATCGAAAGGCAGGGGCAGGCTACGCCACCGGTTTCCTGATCAAACGAGTAGCGACTCCAGCTTCCATAAATATTTGTTCTATCATCGGGATATCAACGGGAAACCACGATGTGTACATTGTGCAACCCAGCAGCGGGTTCCCATCCTTTGCCGCACAACATATCGCGGCGCGTTCGGCGTGAATGGTCCAGAGATACTTCGCTCCGTCGTGTCTAGTGTGCCTCTCCGGAATGTCTTCACGCACCCCTTTTGGAAAGCGGTTATACCCGACCGCTTTAATCCCCATTGCAGCGTCCGCAATCACAGCACCAACATGGCGGCCGTTATCGCGGCTCCAGGAGGCTATATGCTCAGCGAGGGCAAGAAATTTCTGGTCGTTCATGGAAAATCTCGGGAAACATGGAGCTAGGGAAGTAATGATATCGGCTGCTCTGCGGCGCCGACGAATCATGCCGTGCGGTTCTCAAGCCAATCAAAGGAAAGCTCTTGATATGGGCTAGGTAACGCTGCCGCCGCTTGTTTCGCTTCGTCAATTTTTCCGGCGCGATGCATTTCATATACCTGCATCACCCTCGACAGGACGGGGCTGATGGCACTAACGATATCGCTATCCACCCATGAGGCCTGGGCGACTACTTCGATCTCACCGAGGCTGAGATCTATTGGAGCACAACGCAAAACCGGGGGGCTTGTCTCTGCGATGACCCGTTTGGCTGCCTCCATATTTGACTCGTAGATATGGAGCGAATCTAAGCAATGATGATAGGTGCCGAGCGGGACATTTAGCTCCTTGGCAACAAGCTCCATCATCACCGTGTTTGCAAATACATCGTAGGGCAAGCCGAGCCAAACGTCTTGGCTTCGCATGGTGGTGATCATATTGAGAGCGCCGTCACGGATATAAAAGCGATGCCCGATTGTACACGGTATATCTTTGTGCCACGGCTCTACGCTTCCAGGATCATAGATGTGAATGACGGCTTGTCGCGATTGGGGATCTGCCCTGAGCTTTTCTACAGCACCACGAAGCTGATCGATTCGCCCGGACCAGTTCCGCAAGCGTGGGCCATATGCTCCCATAAGAACACCATCATTGGCATAGCGCGCTAGTCGCGGGTTGTAGTCAAAAATCCAGCTCGTAGACGATCCTGCTAAGATCCAGAGGGCCTCCGCTCCTGCGAAGGCGGGATTTATGGCACGCGCTTTACTACGGATCAGGCGATCCAGCGGGTCTCGGAGTGTCACAACGGCTGGCATAACTTCGAATGTCTGGACCCCACGCGGAGCAACCGGGCGCCCATTCTTGATAAGCTCTGCGAGGATTTCAGGATAAATTCGGCTCAGGCTATTACCTTCAAATGTAATCATTCCACGTTTTCCTACTAAAGGTTGTATAAACGTATGAATTGTCGTGGTGGCAGCCATTGGGAAGCCTCCGTTGATCAGTCGGAATTACGCCTCTTGTGATATTGCGCTTGATGTCGGCCGTCGCCGCTCCAAACGATACAGGCCGCCTCCACAGACCGCAGCGAGGATGCTCCCCCCAAAGGCCGCTGCCGCATAACCGTCGACGGCAACGCCGAACGCGAAAATCAGCGAACTGATACCGACAGCCAGGACACCCGAAAGCGTCAGGAGCGAACCGCCAAGTCCCGGCCGATGTGCAAGCAGATCCTGCAAGAAACTGATGCTCAAACTGGCAATAATGGCGTTTCCAACGGCCCCGAAAGCCATGATGGCATACATGTAACCAACGGAAAACGCCTGTGAAAGCAGAGCCATATATACAGCGAACAGCCCGCAGCCGTACGCAAGCACCGTACCCCGAGGAAGAATCTTCAGAACATGCGGGATCGCCAACATGAACGGTATTTCTATGAGGGCAAAGATGCCTGAATAGAGCCCAACCTGACGTGTGCTTCCTTGGTCCAGGCCGGCAATGAGGATACCGGACAACATGAGGAAGAGCCGGGTGGACGCAGAAGCACCACTGACCATAACCAAAGGCATGAGCACGCCAGGGGAAACGATCTCTCGCATACTCGCGGCAAACCCGTTTGCGGATAGCTGGGGAGGTACTTGCGTATGGCGCTCCCGGAAGAAATTGATTGTCAGTAAGATAAGGAGTGCCAGCATCAGGATCGCGGCACACAGATAAACATCAGTAAGCGGCATTCCAGTCGATATAAGGAATGCCGCGGCGGCCGGTGCGATCACCCACGAGAATGCAAAGATTGTTCGCGCCCTTGTTATCGCCGCGGCGGCCCTCTGC
This sequence comes from Rhizobium sp. KNZ14-9A, assembly GCF_056755015.1. Classification (NCBI taxonomy): domain Bacteria; kingdom Pseudomonadati; phylum Pseudomonadota; class Alphaproteobacteria; order Hyphomicrobiales; family Rhizobiaceae; genus Rhizobium; species Rhizobium sp. KNZ14-9A. The sequence continues at coordinate 886,335 of NZ_JBPGXB010000001.1, read as the reverse complement.
CCCGGGCGGACCGAAGCTTTGACTACCGCAAAAAGCTGGGCAAATACGCCACCTAAAAATGGGATGAGCATGACGTGAGCGAAGGTAAACGCGAGCCAGGAATGCACGCCCCATACAACTCCGTATCCCACCGACACCAGACTGCATGCAATAAGCAAGAGTTGCGATCGGTTACCCCATCGATCAGAGGCAAATCCCAGCGCCAAAGATCCAACCACCGAGATGAGCGAGCTCGCGAAGACGATTACCGCGTATTCGGACGCCGCGACCTTAAAAATCTCAATCCCGACGATCGCCTGATAGGGCATAATCATCGCCATGGCCAATCCTGATACAAAAAGTGCTAGCGAAACCAATTAATTAATCCTTAGATTCGTGAAAATTCCGATCGCAGATATCTAGCGCACGACCCCGTTTGTTATCGACTTACCGAGGAAACAATGGCGGCAAAGTTTTTAATTTGTTGGCTGGCTAACATCGGACGAAGCCTATCCAGACATTCGACAAGCTCGTTTTGAAGCCCGCCGCTTTGTCTCATCTCTATGACACGCCGGCACGCCAATTCGGCCTGGTTCGCATTATTAACAATATAGCGCTCGGGCAGGTATCTAGATATCTCATTGATATCCGACGGAGCAACCACCATGCATTTGTTGAGAAGCGCTTCAAAGATACGCTGCGTTACTTGTCCCGCGTTTCGGTAACGTGCGAGAGATAAGAGAAGCGTCACCGGCGATCGAGCATAAATACTGGCTACATCGGAAAATTCACAACGTCCTTTGAAATTGATCGTTTGCCATCGCGTAGGATCCTGCCATTTGCCAAAGACATCCACCTGAAAGCTCTTGGAAAGGGGCCACAGAAATCGCTCGAAATGATCATCTCTATCGTAGCGATTGCCAATGTAGACGATATCTCGCTCCGGAACCGAAAAACCCGCTGAAGAGAGGTCAGCCAATACAGTCTCAAACCACTCATCCGCAATCGGAAAGAGCAACGGGAAGACCGGTTGCCGGCATTCGGCGGTTGCCTGCGCAATTCGGACATTGGCCAACTTGGAGATCCAGTGATTATCCGATAGCTGGAGGTCTTTGTCCCAAATGATGGTCGGTGTTTTACGACCAACGGTATAGTACTGAATGAGATCATCTTGGCGGTCGAGATCCGGGGTGTAACCGGGATCGTCTCTCGAAACGCCCGTGTTCCTACCTGGAATCGGCCACCGCCATTCCAGGAACAAAAGATCAATTTCCGGGTAGCCGTCATCCCAAGGAAACTCCGACGAGAAGTCGTCCTTCGCTTCGCGTAGATCTCGATTTGTCTGAAGGAAGATCACCCGATATCCGCCATCGCGCAGCGCTCGTACCCACGGCATTCTGTGACTGCGTCCACCGTCTGGCGTATCGCGGACTGAACCGCCCCGGATTTACCGGAGACCCCAACTCGTGAGAAGTAGGGTCTATGGCAAGCAAGACGACGAACAAATTCTCTCCTGAAGTCCGCGCCCGTGCCGTTCGAATGGTGGCGGACCATGAAGCCGAGCATCGTTCTCGATGGGCGGCAGTATCTTCGATTGCGGCCAAGATCGGCTGCTCGGCGCACACACTGAATGAGTGGGTGAAGAAGGCGGAGGTCGATAGTGGCAAGCGGGCAGGCCTGCCGAGCGATGTGGCCGAGAAGATGAAGGCTCTGGAGCGGGAGAACCGCGAGCTACGTCAGGCCAACGAGATTTTGCGCAAGGCGTCGGCATATTTTGCCCAGGCGGAGCTCGACCGCCCACTGAAGCGATGATTTCCTTTATCGACGAACACCGCGCGGTGCTCGGGGTCGAGCCGATCTGTAGACTGCTGCCGATTGCCCCGTCCACCTACTATGAGGTCATTGCCAAGCGCAGGGACGTGGGCCGCTTATCGGCCCGCGAGCGGAATGATATCGCCATGAAAGTCGAGATACGCCGGGTGTTCAACGAGAACTTCCAGGTCTATGGCGTGCGGAAAGTCTGGCGACAGTTGCAGCGAGAGGGTTACGACATCGCCCGCTGCACCGTCGCTCGGCTCATGAGGGCGATGGGCCTTCAAGGCATCATTCGCGGCAAACCCGTCAAAACCACCGTGTCCGACAAGGGCGGACCATGCCCGCTCGATCGCGTCAACCGCCAGTTCAAGGCTCCAGCGCCAAACAGGCTGTGGCTTTCCGATTTCACGTATGTGGCCACTTGGCAGGGCTTCGTTTACGTCGCTTTCGTGATCGATGCCTTCGCCCGCCGGATAGTCGGCTGGCGGGCGAGCCGGACCGCTCATGCGGGTTTCGTCCTCGATGCTCTGGACCAGGCGCTTCATGATCGGCGGCCCGTCCATCGCGGCGGGCTCATTCATCATTCCGACCGCGGTGTTCAATACGTGTCCATTCGCTATTCCGAACGACTGGCAGAGGCGGGCATCGAGCCCTCCGTCGGAAGTGTTGGCAACTCCTATGACAATGCTCTGGCCGAAACGATCAACGGTCTTTACAAGGCCGAGGTCATCCACCGGAGAGGACCCTGGCGCAACTTCGAAGCCGTGGAGTTTGCCACCCTCGAATGGGTCGATTGGTTCAACCACCGGCGTCTTCTGGAGCCCATCGGGAATATCCCGCCAGCCGAAGCCGAACAACGTTACTACGCCATGCTGGATGCACCAGCCATGGCCGCATAACTTAAACCAAACGGTCTCCGGCAAAGCCGGGGCGGTTCAGTCGGCCATCGGCGACAATATGAAAGCGCCGAGCGGACGAGCGGCAAAGCCTATCGCAAACACTGCAAAGCTCGTCATAAGGGATGCTGCTTCGCTCCCAGCGGGAAAGAGTTGTGCTGCGAACACCCCTGCTAGCAGCCCGTAGATTGACCAGTCGTACCATTCTATGAAATGGCCGATCGAACCGCCGACGAGCGTCTTGGCCCTTCGATCTGATCTTTGGCTGTTCGCAGCGGTTACGCCATTCAAAGCGTCCATGCTCATCTCGCCGACCCTTCAGCTTGGTTGTTCACAACAGAGAGTGTGCCGGAGCCTGACCCGGTCCGCTTGCGCACCGGACCATAATCAAAGGCAATTTCCACCTTATTGCGATTTCAAAATAACATACATATTAGTTAGTATGTCAATTGGCGAGATTCATTTTAGATGAAACATCGCGCTTAGGTTTTAATGCCCTTGACTAGGAAATCTCTGTTCAGTTGTTCTGGCGCGTGGCAATCAGCTCTTGGCAAAGATTGGTTCGATGCTCTCGACTAGGAGCGTCAACTGCTCATGAAAATATCGCTCGTCGGTTCTCATGAAGCGGTCCATACAAAGACCTCGAATGGAAGAAAGCAGAAGATCGAGCACTCTGGCTGTTCTTTGATCGATCGTGGTCAGGCTCGGGTTCAGGGTGAGCCAACACTGGTTTAGCGCTTCCATCGTTCGCTCGCGATGTTGAAGAAGACGCTCACGCATGCGCTCGTCCTCCCGCGAACCCATGATGATTTCCCATATCGACCAGTATTGCGGGCCGCCGTAAATGCTCCAAAGCTGCCTGACAAGCAGTTGAAGATCAATAGGCTGCCCGCTGCTCTTGCGGCCGAAGAGACGAAATTCCAGAACGATACGCTCCGAGACATAATCGAGGACGCCGAACAACAGGTCGTCCTTCGTTGCAAAGTGATGATGAAGGGCGCCGGTCGTGACGCCCGCCGAAGCCGCGATGTTTGCCGTGGTCGCACCGGCAAACCCTTTTTCACACAGCATCTCGATGGCAGCTTCAATGAGCAGTTGCTGGGTTTCGGCGCTACGGTCAATTTGCCGCCTTTTGTTCAGAGGCCGTCGCATCAATTTCCTCCGGATTCTGCATGGCGATGTCTTGTAGCGCGGCACAGGCGCGAAAGGGAGAAAAACTTCGCATTCAATAGAAAACGCTTGACTCATGTTCAACTTCCGGTTTTGTTTATGCGTACTTCATAGTACGTACTTTGCAATATGAATTATCTCACGGAACCGGCGCCCCTTGCACCGGACCGAGGGTCGTGGCGCGCTTTCACAACAGCTTTGGTGGATAATGAAAACGATATGGGTCCGTGGAGAAGTCAACCCCAATGAACGCCGAGCGCCGCTTACGCCAGAGGATGCCTCCAGGCTGATCGACCGCGGATATGAAGTTCATGTCGAAACGGCACCAAAACGTGTCTTTTCAGACAGCGAATATCAAAGGCATGGCTGCATCATCGAACCGCGCGACACTTGGCGCCAGCAACGCAAGGATACGGTGACCGTCGGCATCAAGTTGCCGGAATTGACCGGCGAGCCGTTCTACGGTGAGCATGTCTTCTATGCCCATCAATATACCAAGACACGGATTCTTCACGAGAAACCGACCGCGCTCAAGATGCTCGAGGGATTTACGCGTGGAGGCGGAACCCACTACGATACCGAGTTCTTGACGGACGAGACGGGCGCAAAGGTGCCTGCGTTCAGCACCATCGCTGGAAAAGTCGGGACAGTCCTTGCCGCAATCCTCTGGTCCGAGATCGAGGGGCCGAGGCAAGCTCCCCCGCAAGGCTGTTCACCGCGCCGACCCAATTGGACGAACTCTTGGGCCGAGCGCATTCAGGCCTCAACGACTGCCGGCACCCGTCGATTGCCCTATTGGGGACCCGCGGCCAGTGTGGTGTCGGTGCCGTCATGGTGCTGAATGAACTCGGGCTGGATTATACAAGCCTCTCACGTCAGTCCCTTCTTGATCCTGACGTCGATCACGCGCTCTCAAGCTACGATATCATCGTCAATTGCATGGCCGTCGATGAAACGACGCCCAAATTCCTGAGCCCCGAAAACATCGGATCCGACAGCAAGCTTCGGATCGTCTCGGATATCGGATGCGAGACCAACAATAACAATCCGATCCTTTTGAGAGGCCCTCTCTCGAGCATCGACGAGCCGATCTACGAAGTTCCGACAAACGGCAGGCCTGTCTACGTGATCGCCATCGATCATCTGCCGGCCATAACACCACTTGAAAGCAGTCAGGCTTTCTCGTCCCAAATGACACCACTGCTTTTCTCCCTGCTCGACGGGGCCAAGACGCCCCCTTGGATCAATGCCCAAGAGGTCTTCTTGCGTGCCCTCGCCCTCTGACAGCGCTGACGACAGTCGGCCTGTCATTTCTTAATTTGAAAAAGGCAATGATATGGTTATCGCAGTTGTATTGTTCGCAGTTGCCGGCCTCATGCTCGCAGCCGATGCCTTTTACCATCGGGTCGATCTCTCCCATGTCCCACGTCCCGCCGAAGGCGCCGATGCTGTTCGGCATTACCGCAAATACTTCAAAGGTTTGAGCTACAAGCCGCTAGACTGGCTTTTTGGGCCGATGGCCTTCGTCTGGTCCTACCTCTTCATTCTGGCGGCCATCCTTGCATTTCATCACACCGACAGCTGGGCCTTGAAGCTGCTGGCGATTCTGTTTGTCACGGGCCGGTTTAGAGCTCTGCAGGAAATCGGTCATCATGCCGCTCATGGTTCATTGGGTCCAAACCGGCGCATCAATGAAATCATCACGAACCTGCTTTACCAGTTTCCGGCATTCATGCCGGAAATAAGGCGGCGCCATCAGGTCCACGTTGTCGAACATCATCATTCGGTCAACACGGAAGATGATCCCGACCGACTGGAAATGGTCGAAAGAGGATTTGTGCCCGGCATTACGGCAGGGCAATACTGGTTTGGCGTTTTCCGGCCGTTGACGCCGTTCGGCATTGTTGATCGGTTGAAGGAATGCTGGGGCTATATCGCGATAGACATGTGGAACTGGAACCTAGCGCTGCGCCTTCTGTCAGTCGCAACCGTGATCGCGCTGTTTGCGTACTTCGGCTTCTACACCGAGTTGCTGTTCCTTTATGTCGTTCCGGTCTTGATCACCTATCCGCTTTTCTACTGGGTGGCCCATATCGCGTTGCATCGTTGGTTTGCCACCTGCGAGACGGATATTCCTTATCATCAACGTGAACTTGCGCTCGGGCGGCCGACCGACTTCCCAGGCGTCGTCGGCGCTATCGTCAAGCACAATGTTTTTCCGTACGGCGATTCCTATCATCTCGCGCACTCCCTCTTTCCCGCAGTTCGTTGGAATTATCTGCCAGCCGTCGACAATCTGATGAAGCGTGACAGTCCCGAATACGCCAACCACGGCAGTGTCGGCCTATTCTTCGGCAGCCAAGGAAAGCCGTCGGCACTTGGCGAATTGAGGCTTCGCATGATTGAGGACGGCAGCAAAACATTGACGGAACCGCAGATCGCTTAGCGACCCATCAAACTCGAGGACCATAGAATGGCTGAGCTCGCAGTTAATTTGAAATCCATTGAAGCAAACCTGCAATTTATCAAAGCTGACGCCGACCGAAACGGGCTCGAACTGGTTTTCGTGGTCAAGCCCTGCCACGACTACGCACCGATCCTGCAGCTTGTCGATCGGCAGGCTCCCGCCTATCTCGGAATGTCGAAGATTCAAATCGCCAGGAATTTCTCCGCGCAGCTGAAGACGCCGGTGATGACCACGAGCCTTCCGACAGCGCTGCAGGCGGAGGATATCGTTCGTTATTCGAAGGCCAGCCTCAACTCCGATCCGAGCATTCTGGATGCCCTCGACAGCGCTGCCGAAAAGCACGGCGTGAAGCACGGCTACTTCCTGATGGTCGATGTCGGCGACTTGAGGGAGGGGGTGCTGCCGCATGAGGCACCTGCCGTCATGCGAGCGATCCTTGCCAAGCGCCATCGCAACCTTGTCTTCGAGGGCTTCGGAACCAACTATGCCTGTGCCAACGGGGTCCAACCCTCCCATTCGAATCTAAGCTGTCTTTACCGGCTGGCGCGCGATCTCGGGCAAGAGGGGATCAGTGTACCGAAGATATCCCTTGGAGGCTCCTCCATTATTCATTGGATGAGTTCAGAAATCCTGGCCAGTTGGCCCACTCAGGTCAGGATCGGACAAGCAGCATTGCTGGGAACGATACCGGTCGCTGACGAGCCCTTTGTCGGATTACGAACCGACACCCTCCGGTTTTGCGGAACCATCGTCGAAATCCAGGACAAGCCGGCCGGTATCGATGGAGGCGGCGCCGTCGCGGACCTAGGCGTTGCCGCAACTTCAGAAATCCGCAAGCGGGCCATTCTCGATTTTGGAGTCGTCGACGCGGACCCGAAAGCACTTATTCCGCGCGAAGCCGGGGTCAGGATCGTGACTGCCAATTCCGATTACACTGTCATCGACGTCACAGGTTCGGCAGAGAGCCTGCGCATCGGCTCGTCCATCTATTTTGATCTCAAGTATCGAGCGATGCTTCAGGGGTTTTTATCTCCCTACCTTTCGAAACGGGTCGTCGAGCATCTTTCATAAACGGAACCAGGGAGATTACGGCAGCTCGTGCGGCAAGCTGTGCCGAATATACATCCAATCCCTACAAGAAAGAGCCAATGACCATTACGATACCCAATTTAGCCGAGCGCAGCGCTACCGTTCGAGAAATCATCAAATCGGCACCGCCAGGCGTCACACAGGTCGAGTGTTGGCCAATCGAGGATCATGTCCTGCCGATCGTTATCATTAAGGGACTCTCCGCAGGCCCCAGTATCTGCGTGAGCGCGGGCGTTCACGGCTCAGAATATTGCGCCATTGAGGCGGCCCAACGGCTTCTGAAACTTCCATACGAGAACTTGGCAGGGACATTGATCATACTGCCGATGGTCAACATCGCAGCCTTTGCAAAAAGAAGCGTTTATATAAATCCCGCAGATGGGAAAAACCTCAATCGGGTGTTTCCTGGCAGCGCGACTGGCACCGCAAGTGATAGACTTGCCGCGTGGCTGATCGATGAGGTTTTCTCGAATACCGATGCGCTCGTCGATCTGCATTGTGGAGACCTGAGCGAGAGCCTGACGCCGTTCACGATCTTTTGTGAGGGAAACGAACGGTCCGAGCGCCTTGCTAGAGATTTTGGGCTTCCCTACGCAATCGCAAGTCCGGCAAGGGGCATGATGATTGCCGGCGCGGCTGCGGCGGGAGTGCCGGCAATCATCGCCGAAGCGGGCGGGGCCGGCAAGTACGACGAAGATGCTATTCAAACCCTCGTCATCGGTCTCCACAGACTGTTGAGAGCCATGCACGTCTTACTGGATGACAGTTCGGACCACCCATCGAAACTAGATGTTCAGGTGCTCCGCTGTTCCAGTGTGACCGCAACCGCGTCCGGCTTGTGGTATCCGACCCACGCCGTCGGCGATGTCGTCGACACCGATACTGTTCTTGGGACCATTCGCAATCATTTTGGCGAGCCGATCGGCTCGGCGGTTTCACCAATCAACGGAAAAATCATGTTTCAAATTTCGAGCCTGGCCGTCAATGGCGACGAGACGATCACATGGATCGGCGCCTGATGAAAGCCGACGTTAAGGACGTGCATCCCGAGGCAGTCGCATCCAAGGCTCCAACGACAAGCGGAGGATTGGGTCCCACAGTCTACCTCGCCGGCGCAATGGCTTTGTCGGGAACTGTCGGTGTCTTTGCGATCCAAACCGGGCAGCCAACACTGAACATCGTGTTCTTCCGTTGTCTTTTTGGTGCGTTGTCGCTCATCGCCTGGTCCTTGTATCGTGGTACCTTCCACGGGATCTGGCGAATAAATCGGAAACTGATTGGGCTCACTATTGTCAGCGGTCTGTGCCTGGTCCTGAATTGGGCTGCGCTGTTTCAGGCATTCCGTTCGACTTCGATTGGATTTGCGATCATAATCTATCACCTGCAACCATTTTGGATCGTCATCATCAGCGCTCTTTTTCTCGGCGAAGCCCTCCACCGAGACAAGCTGTTTTGGCTGGTTGTGGCCTTCGGTGGACTGCTGCTGGTCGTATGGCCCCATGTCGGCGACATAATGGGCAACAGTTCCTGGACCCAAGGGGTGGCCTTCGCCATTCTGGCCTCGCTCCTCTACGCAGGCTCCACATTGACGGCACGGCGGCTGCGAGGGGTCGACTCATCAGTCTTGACGATCATCCATTGCCTAATAGGTCTTGTTCTCTTCGCGCCGTTCCTGGCGTTCGAACCGCTGCGGAACGCAGCGCTGCCGCTTTGGGGTTGGCTCGTTGGCCTTGGGGTTCTGCACACGGGCGTCGTGTACGTTCTGCTCTACGCGAACTACCCAAAAGTTCAGACGGCCACGATCGGGGTCTGCGCGTTCCTCAACCCGGTGACCGCGCTGCTTAGCGATTATGTTTTCTATTCCAAGGAAATCAGCCTAGTCCAGGCCATTGGGATCGTCTTCGTGCTCCTGGCCGGTCTTTGTACAACGTTGGGATGGGGCAAGCTGCTCCGACGACGCAGTCCAGGCGAGCTGCCCTCCGCACCGTGAAATAAACGTTAGCCGAACTAGCCATTCGGTCCGGGCGTGTGATGGAGCGGATTGACGATAGAGCGATCGGGGTTCAACCCGCGCGGGTGAACTCATGTCTCCAGGTCGGCGTCCCATCGGTGATGGCCTCGCGGACGTCCGATGTTATCGTCCGTTCGACTTCAGCGTGGGATTTTGAACCGTTCTTGTCCCGATCCCAAAATCGGAAGGTCTCATTGTTGATACATGTATAGACATTACTGCTGAATGATGGTTCTATCGCGCAAAAGCTAGGGGATCATCATGGCCGATACGATGTTCGATCTGGCAGGAAGAGTGGCAGTTGTGACCGGTGCGAGCCGCGGCCTGGGCCAATGGATTGCGCTGGCGCTTGCCGAAGCGGGTGCCGATGTTTGCGTTACGGCGCGCGACCAAAATTCGCTAAGTGACACCAAAGGGAGGATCGAAGCCCTTGGCAGGACCTGCATCACGAGCGCTCAGGATGTGACGGACATCTCGTCCATTGACGAAACGCTAGGCAAGTTCGAAAACATCACCGGCGCTGTCGATATTCTTGTCAATAATGCCGGGTACGAACAGGTCTCTCCCTCACTCGACGTCGACGAACAGATCTGGGACAAGATCATCGGCACCAACCTTAAGGGCGCGTTCTTCTGGTCGCAAGGCGCGGCGCGGCGGATGTCAAAACAGCCTCGGGGCGGAAGCATCATAAACCTTTGCTCACTTACCTCCTATATCGGCATCCCGACGGCCGTGCCCTATGGCTCGTCGAAGTCGGGACTGCTCGGTATGACACGAGCGCTTTCGGCCGAATGGGCGCCGCTGGGCATCCGCGTGAATGCAGTGGCACCGGGCTATTTCCGCACAGCGATGACCGAGGGTTTTTATCAGGATGAGGGCTGGTCGGCCAAAATGCTGGACAAGATCCCACAAAAACGGTTCGGCGATGGCTCCGACATCGGCGGCGCCGTCGTCTTCCTCGCAAGTGGCGCATCGGCCTACATTACCGGCCAATGTATTCCTGTCGACGGCGGTTTTTTGGCGTCGATCTAGAAACGAAAGATGACGCTTGACAGCACACGAATGATCATATTGTCTATAAATGTATAGACAACTATAGACAATAAAAACGGGAACGAAGTCTTCGACTTCCTGGGAATTTGCCGGATAACCATATCCGGCTTCCTCGAGTAAGCAAATTGCAGGTATTTAAGCTGGCGGCCACCGACTTGCGGTGCGTTTCAGCATGAACTGTGAGCAAGTTGGAACGTCGTGCCGTCAGGGTGCGGACGATTGCCGTTGCGTGCACCTTTGTGCGCCAAGAAGGATATGAGCAATGACCGAAGTCACTTTTCATGAATATTCGAAGCTTGGGCCCGATGAGAAGGCTGCGCTCTTGCGCCGATCCGAAACGGACATTTCCGGGTTCGTCGAGAAAGTGGCGCCGATCCTCGAGGCTGTGCGCACCGAAGGCGACCGCGCTGTCGCCCGCTTCGGCCGGGAGCTCGACAAGGCGGATATCACAGAAGCAACGATCAAGGTGACGGATGCCGAGTTCGATGCGGCGTTCAAGCTAGTCAGCGAGGACGTGATCGAAGCCATCACCTTCGGCATTCAGAATATCCGTCATTTCCATGAGGAACAGAAACCTGAAGCCATGTGGCTGAAGGAGATCAAGCCAGGCGCCTTCGCTGGCGACCGCTTCACCCCGATCAAGTCCGTTGCGCTCTATGTCCCGCGCGGCAAAGGTTCGTTTCCGTCCGTTACGATGATGACCTCTGTCCCGGCCGTTGTGGCAGGCGTTCCGAACCTGGCGATCGTCACACCGCCAGCCCCGGACGGTAGTGTGGACGCAGCAACGCTGGTGGCAGCACGTCTGGCCGGTGTGGAAACTGTCTACAAGGTCGGCGGCGCTCAGGCGGTTGCAGCTGTCGCCTACGGGACGCAAACGATTAAGCCGGCGCTGAAGATCGTCGGGCCGGGAAGCCCTTGGGTGGTCGCAGCCAAGCGAAGCCTATCAGGCATCATCGATACGGGCCTGCCCGCAGGACCTTCGGAAGCGATCATCTTCGCTGACGACACGGTCCATGGCGGCCTCGCAGCACTCGATCTCCTGATCGAGGCCGAGCACGGCCCGGACTCTTCGGCCTATCTCGTGACCCATAGCAGGCGTGTGGCCGAGGAGGCACTCGCCGCATTGCCCGAACACTGGGCACGCATGACGGAACAGAGGGTTCAGTTCTCGAGCGCCGTCCTTTCAGGCAAATGCGGTGGCATCATCCTCACCTCCTCGGTCGAGGAAAGCTACGACTTCGTCAATGCTTACGCACCCGAACATCTCGAACTCCTGTCACAGGATCCCTTCGCCCATCTCGGACAGATCACCGAGGCTGCGGAAATCCTCATGGGTCCGCATACGCCTGTCAGCATCGCCAATTTCTGCCTCGGTCCAAATGCCGTGCTGCCGACGAGCCGCTGGGCGCGCACGTTCGGCCCGCTGTCGGTGACCGATTTTGTGAAGCGCAGTTCGATCGGCTACGTGACAGCGTCGGCCTATCCCGAGTTTGCAAAGCGCGCCCACAAGCTCGCGGAATATGAAGGCTTCTCATCCCACGCGCACGCAGTCTCGGCGGTCCGCGACAACTATCTGCCAAAGCGAGGCTGATAGGATGAAGGCGGTTCGGCTTTACGACGCGTTTGATCTCAGGGTCGAGGAAGTCGACAAACCTCTGTCGCCGCCCGCGGGCTACGTGACGATCGACGTTCGCGCCGCGGGCATCTGCGGCTCGGACGTTCACAACTACCGAACCGGTCAATGGATCAGCAGGAGCCCATCCACCGCTGGACACGAGTTTTGCGGCCGCGTTTCCGCGCTTGGTGAGGGTGTCGAAGGTCTCGCGATCGGTGACCTCGTCGCAGCTGACTCCCGCTTTTACTGTGGCCAATGTGAAGCATGCAGATCAGGCCGCACCAATATCTGCGAACATCTCGGTTTCGTCGGCGAGGTATGCGACGGAGGATTTGCGGAACAGACCCAATTACCCGCTCGTCTGGTTTTCAAACACGAGCCGTCACTTGATCCTGCAGTGGCGGCCATGGCCGAACCTTTGGCTGTCGCCCTTCATGCGATACGACGGCTTAAACCACCCCAAGGCGAGGCGATTCTCCTAGTCGGCTGCGGGACGATAGGCGGTCTCTGCGGTTTGCTGCTTTCACATCTCCACGATGGAAAGTTGTTGTTTGCAGATTTGAATGGCAGCCGTGCCGAGATGGTGGCGGCGATTTGCGGAGGATCGGTGGTCGCACTGGATAAGGCGCAAGCAAGGACTGCACTCGGCGACGCGCGACTGCGTTACGCGGTGGATGCAACGGGAAGTACAAAAGCCATCGCGCAAGGCATCGAACTTCTGGACGGGGGCGGCGCCTTCGCTCTTGTGGGTATTAGTCATGGGAAACTGGATCTGGATCCCAATGTCCTCGTCGAGCGTGAGATTTCCCTGATTGGCTGCCATGCCTTTGAAGACGAACTCGCCGATGCCATCGCGATGTTGCCAAAGCTGCAGCCTGCACTTCTACAATTTAGCGAGATCCTGAAGTCACTCGACGGAATTCCTGATGCATACCACCGACTGATCGATGGTCGCTCAACCAAAATAAAGACGATCATTCGAATAGCCGATTGATCGAGCACACGCCTCGGCGTGAGACGGAGATAGAAATTGCCCGGTCTTTCAAACACCGCGCTGCCGCTCTACGAAAAGGTCAAGGACTTCGTGCTCGACAATATCGGGAACGGCAACTGGCCACAGAACGAGAAGCTTCCGTCCGAGCACGAGTTGACGTCTTCGCTCGGCGTATCCCGCATGACGGTCCATCGCGCGCTTCGTGAACTGACCGCTGAAGGCTATCTGCGAAGGGTCCAGGGCGTCGGAACATTCGTCTCGCCTCCGAAGGCACAGTCGACCCTCATCGAGATCAGCAATATCATCACAGAGATCAAAGCGCGTGGAAGTCAACACCGCGCCGAGGTGATCCTGCTCGAGCGGATCGAGCGGCCGGATAAAATGCTATTGGACGCGTTCGAGTTCAAAAAGCTCTGCCCCGTCGATCACTCGATGGTCGTTCACTACGAGAATGGCGTCCCTGTTCAACTGGAGGAGCGATACGTCAATACAGAGCTCGTGAAGAACTATCTCGATCAGGATTTTACGTCGATCGGCACCTACGATTACCTGCAGCACAGTACGCCGCTCACCGAAGTCGAGCATCTCATCAGCGCCATCCCAGCGACTGAGAGACATGCACGCCTCCTACATATTCGTGAGCGCGACAGCTGCCTGGTTCTAAACCGAAAAACATGGACAGGGCAGACGATCGCAACGGTCAATACCTTCACCTATGTCGGCAGCCGCTATTCGCTTGGCAGCAGATACTTACCGCCGAAAAAATGAACAGCCTTCGTGTCATTCCAGGAGTGAGAGAAATCATGGGGCAGCCCAACAGTCGGACCGCAGCCATCCGGGAGAAGGCCCAAAAACGCGATGGTGGCGCCGAGGCTATGCTTGCGGACCTGTTGCGAGATTTGTTTGGGATCGAAGCACGCGATCTGGCGATCAACCACGACCAATACAGCCTCAATTCGCTGAATGGCTTCTTCGAGGCCGACGGAAAGCCCTACTTCTTCAAATTCCATCAGGAGGAAAATGAGGAGGAGATGAGCGGCGAGTACTATCGTGCCGATATCCTTGCCAAGGCCGGCCTGCCGGTAGATCAGCCGATCATGATGTCGACCCTTCCGGGCGAACAGATCCTTGTCTACAGGCGCAGGACGGATCCGCGCTTTTCCGATGTCCTGCGCGCGCTCGACGAGCTTCATGATGAGCAAATGGTAAGTCAGGCCGTGGATGCGGAGCGCCGGCTCAATGAGGCCGTCCTGTCCGTCTACTTGAAGACGCTGCATCCGGTCACGCCTGATCAAGTCGCAAAAGAGCCGGTCCACCGGCTATTCTACGATCGACTGGTGACAGCCCCGAAAGGGACCTACCCTGGCGGACGGCTGGCGAGTTTTTATGTCGGCAAGACATTTGAGTTTCCAGGCGTCACGCTTTCCTGGGATTCGCTCTCGAAAGCCCGCTTTGTCATCAATGGCATCGAGTATCGCGAAACTCTCGGCCAACTTTTCGACGCCGCGCATGAAAGACTGAACCCTGTCCGTCTGGCCGATAGTGGCGGGGTGACGGCACACGGCGACGCTCATAACGCCAATGTCTGGTTCGAACGGCGCGAAGGGCGCGCGAGCCTGTCCTTCTTTGACCCAGCCTTTGCCGGCGAGCACATCCCGACGCTTCTGGCGGAGGTGAAGACGACCTTCCACAATGTCCTCGCCCATCCCTACTGGCTCTACGATCCGGCTCTTGCCGAACAGAAATTCAAGGCCACAGCCAACTACGAGAACGGCCGTCTCTTTGCGGATTTCGATTGGAAGCTGACCCCGGTTCGCAAGGCGCTTTTGGAAACGAAGGCCGAAGCAATGTGGAAGCCATTGCTTGCCGCCCTCAAACAGCGCGACATGCTTCCTCAAGACTGGCGAAAAGTTGTCCGGCTCGGGCTTTTCCTATGCCCGACGCTTGTCATGAACCTGCGCGCAGGTGCGACAAGCCACAATCCGACATCCTCCCTGATCGGGCTTTCTGTGGCCATGATGGTCGGCTCGCAGCCTGATGAGGGCGAGGACCTGATGACCCGCTTCCTCGCAACGATAGATCCGGAGGGCTAGATCGTGACGATCGTCAATATCGATGACCTCCGGCTGGCCGCTCGCAAGCGATTGCCGAAGCTCTTCTTTGACTACATCGACGGCGGCTCCTTTGCGGAGGAAACCTATCGTCGAAACAGGGACGATTTCTCGTTTTTGCAACTGCGTCAGAACGTCCTCGGCAACTATGCCGAGCCTGATCTGGCGACCGAATACCTCGGGCGACGCCATCCTCTTCCATTCATGCTGGGGCCGGTCGGCTTTCTTGGCCTTTACGCGAGAAACGGAGAACAAAAGGCAGCCTGTGCCGCTCACGCTGCCGGCATCCCCTTCTGCCTTTCGACCTTCTCGATCGCGTCGCTGGCAGACCTCCGGCAGGCGACAGACGGTGTGCTACATTTTCAGCTTTACGTGCTCGACGACCGCGAGCTTTGCGAGGAGTTTCTGAGCGCTGCGGAAGAGGCCGGTGTCGAGGCGCTGTACGTGACCGTCGATACGGCCATCACCGCCATCCGCGAACGTGATGTGCGAAACGGCTTCCGATCTCTTACGCGTGTCACACCTCGACTGTTCGCCAGTCTATGCCGGAAGCCTGGCTGGTTGTTCGATATCGGTCGCGGCGGCATGCCCTCCGTTCGGGCGGTCGAGCATCGCACAGACTTCGGGAGGGGAGCGCTCGAACAGGCCGCCAATCTTTCCAGGCGCATCGACAAAAGGCTCGCATGGAAGGACATCGAGGCATTGCGCGACCGGTGGAAAGGCAAACTGATTATTAAGGGCATCCTTTCACCTGAGGATGCCAAAAAGGCACAGGCGATCGGCGTCGACGGCATTGTCATCTCGAACCATGGCGGCCGCCAACTCGACGGTGCCATGAGCACGATCGCCGCACTTCCGGACATCCGGGCCGCGGTCGGACCGGATTTCTCTCTGATGCTCGACGGGGGCGTGCGAAGGGGAAGCGATATTGTCAAGGCAATTGGAATGGGCGCCGACGGCGTCATGTTGGGACGAGCCTATACCTATGGTCTCGCAGCCGCCGGCCAGGCAGGCGTCGACAGTGCGATCGAGACATTGCGCCGCGAGATCTCGATTACCTTGGCTTTGATGGGCGTCGGCTCGATCGCCGACCTCAAGGAACGTGGCTCGCACCTCATACTAAAACAGTAACCGCTAACGCCGGCGAAAGGAGACACGTACTCACACAGGATGTCCGCCCGCCAAGAGCTTGATGGTCGGGCGTCAAACTTAAGAAGATGCAAGCTATGTGATCCGTTAAAATCATCAAAAGAGGGGTTCCCAATGAACTACAAATCCATCGGCAAGCAGTTTTCCCGCGCAGCGATCGCGCTCGGGATCGTCGGCGTTCTTGCCAGTGCGCAGGCAAACGCCCAGGATCAAATCCCGTCCAAGCCGGAGCCGGGCACCTTTAAGATCGGCATCGAGCCGTGGCTCGGTTACGGTCAATGGCACGTCGCCGCGAGCAAGGACCTGTTCAAGAAAGCCGGCCTCGAGGAAGTCGAGCTTGTCAACTTCAGCGAAGACAAGGACATCAACGCAGCACTTGCGAGCGGTCAGCTCGACGCTGCCAATATCGCCACGCACACGGCCATGGGTATGGTCGCCGCCGGCTTGCCGGTGAAGATCGTCTCGCTGCTTGATTTCAGCCTGAAGGCGGACGCAATCCTTGCCGGAAGCGACATCAAGAGCGTCGCTGACCTTAAAGGAAAGAACATCGCCTTCGAGGAAGGCACGACAAGCGACATCCTGTTGAATTACGCGCTTGCCAGCAACGGCATGACGATCGACGATATCGTCCGCGTGCCAATGCCGGCAGCTGATGCCGGGACGGCACTGATTGCAGGCCGTGTTCCGGTCGCCGTCACCTACGAACCCTACATTTCAACGGCGCTGACCCAGGACAAGAATATCAAGTTACTTTTTGAAGCCGGCAAAGATCCGGGCCTAGTCTCCGACGTTCTCGTCGTTCGCGAGGAGGTGCTGAAGCAGAAGCCTGGACAGGTTCTGGCCATGATCAAGGTCTGGGATGCGGCTCTGGCCGACTACAAGGCCAATACGGACGAGGATCGCACCATCATCTCGAAGGCCGTCGGCGCCTCCCCGGATGATCTGAAAACGGCCTTCGACGGTGTCCAATACTATACCTCTGCTGAAGCAGCCAAGGCCTTTGCCGGTGACTTCAAGACCAAGACCTTCGCCGACGTTCTGAAGGCGGCCAAGACAGCCGGCCTCGTGACCCAGGACGTTTCTGCCGACAGCATGATCGACACATCGTTTGTCGATGCAGCGAACAAGTAACCTCTGGCCACCAACGGGACCGTAATGTCTAGCTCAGAATTGTCGTCGACAGCGAAGGAAAGGCCCCGCGCGCAATCGCGCGCGGGTGTCGGTAGACCACCCAGTGCCTTTCGGATCGGGGATCCGATCAGCGGTCAGTCGTTTTTTATGATTGCAGTTGCCGTTTTTGCCCTGCTCTTCGTCGTGTGGTGGCTTGCTACCGTCACCGGGTGGGTGAAACCGATTTTCCTGCCCTCGCCCGGAGCGGTATGGGCCAAGATGGTGGAATTGGCGGCCGATGGCACGCTGTGGACCGATGCCGGGATCAGTATCTATCGCATGCTCGTCGGTTTTCTGATTGCATCGGCCCTGGCGATCCCGATCGGGATCATGATCGGCTGTTTCAAGACGTGGGAAGCGGCTATTGAGCCGTTTGTCGACTTCGTTCGTTACATGCCGGTTGTCGCCTTCGTTCCGCTGACCATACTGTGGGCAGGAACAAGCGACATTCAGAAATTCGTCATCATCTTTATCGGAACCTTCTTCCAGCAGGTGCTCATGGTCATGGACAGCGTCAAGCGTGTGCCGACCGACTTCGTCGGACTGGGCCGTACGCTCGGAATGTCAGAAACCAGGATCCTGCGCCGCATCGTCCTGCCGTCTGCCCTCCCCGGCATCTGGGACACGCTGCGCATCAGCCTCGGCTGGGCCTGGACCTGGCTTGTGCTGGCAGAACTTGTGGCGGCGACGTCCGGCCTCGGCTATCGAATCGTCGTCTCTCAGCGATATTTCCAGACGCAGACGATCATTGGTTACATCTTGCTCCTTGGCTTGCTCGGTCTGATCACAGACCAGAGCATGAAGGCCCTCGAGCGCGTCTTCTTCCGTTACGCTTCGAGGCATTGAGATGAGCGATCCCAAACTCAAGATCGAGGGTCTGAACAAATGGTATGGTGGCAGGAAGAGCCGCGTTCATGCCCTCAGCAATATCGATCTGGAACTCGCCGACAACGAATTCGTCTCCTTGGTCGGTGCTTCCGGCTGCGGCAAGAGTACGCTGCTGTCGATCGTCGCCGGACTTCAGGGCTTCGACAATGGCCTTCTTCTGACGGATGGAGCGCCGATCGTCGGTCCCGGGCTCGATCGCGGCGTTGTCTTCCAATCCTACACGCTGTTGCCGTGGCTGACCGCGCAGCAGAATGTTGAATTCGCCCTGCAGGCGGCCGGGTTGCCGAAGGCCGAGTGCCGGGATGTCGCCCGCCACCACATTGAACTGGTGAAGCTCACCAAGTTCGCCGATGCATTTCCGTCGCAACTGTCGGGTGGCATGAAGCAGCGCGTCGCCATTGCACGTGCCCTCTCCTATCGACCGAAAATGCTATTGATGGATGAGCCGTTCGGCGCGCTCGACGCTCTGACCCGTCACCAGATGCAGGAACTGCTGACCCAGATATGGGAAGAGCATCGGCTGACCGTGCTGTTCGTCACGCATGATGTCGAAGAAGCCGTTTACCTGTCCGACCGTATCGTGGCGATGAGCATCAATCCGGGACGCATCAACGCGACCTTCCATGTCGGCCTCGCCCGCCCACGCAGCCAGGATATGATTGCCTCGTCAGAATTCGTTGCGCTTCAAAAGCAGGTGCTTTCTGCAATCCGCGCCGGATCGCAAAGTGAGTTGGAGCATTGATTCAGCCAATGCGGGGTGGCTGAAGCAGCTCCGCATTTGACCTCAATTCGAAGGAAAAGCCATGTTCGAAACTCTCACTGCCGCCCCGCCGGACAAGATCCTCAGCCTCTCGATTCTCTACAAGAACGACGAGCGGCCGACGAAAATGGATCTCGGCGTCGGCGTCTACAAGGATTCGCGGGGTGCGACCGTCATCATGCGAGCAGTGCGTGATGCCGAGAAGCGCCTTTATGAAAGCCAGACGACCAAAACCTACGTCGGCATGGCAGGCGATGAAGGTTTCAACAAGGCCATGCTGAGGCTGGTCTTTGGCGAGGAAGCCGATCTCTCACGCATGTTCGCCTGCCAGACAGCGGGCGGCTCGGGCGCGCTTCGCACGATCGCCGACCTATTGGTAAAGGCCCGGCCGGACGCCACCATCTGGCTCTGCGACCCGACCTGGGTGAATCATGTGCCGATCCTGAAGGCTGCTGGTTTCAAAACCGCGACCTATCCCTATTTCGATCCAGCCAGCGGCACGGTGAAGGCCGATGCCATGCTCAAGGGATTAAAGCAGGCGAAGGCCGGCGACGTCGTCCTGCTGCATGGCTGCTGCCACAACCCGACCGGCGCCAATCTGACGATCGAGCAGTGGGGTCCGGTCGTGGATCTTCTTGTCGAACGCGACCTTTTCCCCTTCATCGATCTTGCCTATCAGGGCTTCGGCGACGGTTTGGAGGAAGACGCCGCCGCTGTTCGCCTGCTCGCAAGCAAGGTGCCGGAAATGGCCGTCGCCACCTCCTGCTCGAAGAATTTTTCGGTCTACCGCGACCGCGTCGGCGCCGTCATCCTGATGGGCAAGGACCCAGAAAGCGTAAAGATCGCAGGCAGTCAGGCGCTCGCTACCACTCGCGTGCTGTATTCCATGCCGCCGGACCATGCCGCCGCCGCCGTCCGCCTTATCCTCGAGGACGATGCGCTGCGCGCCGACTGGAAGTCTGAACTCGAAGCTATGCGGCTTCGTATGCTCAACCTGCGCAAGGGCTTTGCCGAGGCGCTCCGTCGCCGGTCCAACTCCTCGCGCTTCGACTTTATTGCCGACCACCGGGGTATGTTCTCGCGGCTCGGCCTGACCGAAGCGCAGGTCGACCGCCTGCGAGATGAGTTCGGCATCTATATGGTTGGTGATTCCCGCTTCAATGTCGCGGGCCTCAGGGAAGACCGGCTCGACGACCTCGCCAAGGCTGTTGTTTCGGTGCTCTGAGCCTAAGTCCTTTGCCAGCTCAGTTGATGAAAATATGGCGCGTATTCTGCCGATTAGAACGGATACCTCAGCAAGTTGAAGCGTCAACTCCATTCGATATTGTGGCAACGAGCTCTGAAAGCGAGGATCGTTTTAAGTAGATTTGAAGTTCGGACTCTCGATATCGTCGAACGACGAGCGTCTGCTTCTCCGCAACAGCAACTGATTAGCGCTATTCAGCTCGCTGCTCTTGAGCGGACTCGAACTCTCGGCACCAGATTTGTCTCCACTTCGAATGAAATCAACTGCTTGGCTTTCGAAGCCGAGGACGGCCTATTCCCCAAACGGAAGTTCAATTTCTTCGCGGATTTTTTTTGCGCCCTCGACCAGGACCGCGCTGAACCGCTCGGCATCTTGTGCCGGTAGCATTCCCGCCCCGGTTCGAATACCTTCTTGCCACGCGGGCCCGCGCTCCCATGCTTCGTTGTAGACGAACGCCAAGTCAGCAGATCGCCTTGTCTGCTGCAGGGCTTCAAAGAGCAACGCAGCTTGACGAATGTCCTTCTCTTGCTTTGCCGGCCCCTGCCCGTCAGTGTGTCGGCGACTGGCGACGATGAGCTTGTGGACCGCATAGCGGGACGGATCAGGGACGACAACTGGGACACCACTTCGGTGGAGCAGCATTGTCCTGACAGGTTCCCTTATGAGGAAGTCGAGAAAGCGTAATGGATCCGCGCTGGCGCCACCAAGGGCGGGCATCTTCGCCGGCTGGTCGATGTAGTCATCCGAACCGCGGTTAGACGTCAGGAATTCGACCCGGTAGCCGTCCGCATTCTGAAACGCCGACGAGGCCGCGGACCCCGATCGATGCGGAACTGGCCGGAAGCTGGCGTCGACGCCCTGCAGCAGCTCAACGATCGGGGGTAGGCTGTCTTCAACCTCCCGACCGGAAAAGGCCGCCATCGGCAAGAGCCTCGACGATGTCGCCCGACATGGCGTCAGGGGCAATCATCCCGCCTTCGCGGGTGAGGGTATTTACCAAGCGCCTGCGAGCGCGTAGATCGTCCTTGTCCCGCTTATGATCAGCTACGCGCTGCGCGATATCCGGATCATCAGCAGAACCGACGTAACGACGTTTCGTGCCACCATGTCCATCTGGGATGTCGAAGTACCAGTACTTGCGCCCTTTGATGTTCGCCGGGGTGAACCGACCTTCCGGAGGGAAATCGGCCGTCCAAGCGGCGTCGAGCGAGCGCTGACCTAGCTCGGCGAGCATCGTCTGATACATGAGGTCGATGGGCTTCATAGGCTTGGCTCCGGCGTTATACCGTTTTTCAAAAACAGTATAACGGTCGAGAGAATAGGCCGCAAGATAGGATGCTAGCCCTATCGCCTTGATGTTGGAGTGGACGGCCCCTGAACGGCATCGAAATGTGCCAGAATGAGCTGTTAAGATCTCAATCGAAGGGGCCGCCCATGGACAAGATTATTCGTATTGGCATGGATACGTCAAAGCATGTCTTTCAGTTGCATGGCGTGAATGCCGGAGAGAAACCGGTCTTGCGTAAGAAAATGCGACGTAAGGAGATGATCGACTTCTTCACGACCTGCCCGCCAACTTTGGTCGCGATCGAGGCCTGTGGTGGTTCGCATCATTGGGCGCGCTTACTCACCTCATTTGGACATGAGGTAAAAATGATCGCGCCACAACTCGCCAAGCCCTACGTCAAGCGGAACAAGAATGACGCTGCCGATGCCGAAGGGCTCTGCGAGGCGATGAGCCGCCCAACGATGCGGTTCGTTCCGGTTAAGACAGTTGATGAACAAGCGGCACTCATGCTGATCAGCGTCCGTACCCGCCTGATAGCCAAGCGCACCCAACTCGCCAACGCTATACGGGGTTACGCCAATGAGTTTGGTGTCTCCGCAGCCAAGGGGCTGGCACATATTCCGATGCTGCTCGAAAGGGTGCAAGCTGAGAAAACTGTGCCAGAGCTCGCGCAGGAATTGTTCATGAGCCAGGCCGAGGAATACGCTCAACTTGAAAAGAACATTGCTGACGTGGAGGCGAAGTTAAAGGCATGGCAGCGTAACGACGAACGCAGCATACGTCTCAACACCATTCCCGGTATTGGCCCGATCAGTTCGGCTCTTTTGATAATGAAGACACCTGCTCCAGAGCTCTTCAAATCTGGCCGCCAGTTCGCAGCTTGGATAGGGTTAACGCCAAAGGATCACTCGACCGGCGGCAAGCTGCGTCTTGGTTGCATCACGCGGGCCGGCGATGAAGCGCTGCGGGCAGCCTTGGTGGTTGGAGCAACCGCTGTCATTCAGCATGCACGGCGATCTGGTAATGCCTCTCGGTGGCTTACGGCATTGCTTAAGCGCAAGCCACCTAAAGTGGCAGCAGTAGCACTCGCCAACAAGATGGCGCGTATGGCCTGGAAGCTGATGGTCTCCGGCGAGACATACAGCGCAAGACCGGCGTCTGCTCCACAGGGCTGCGCGGCATGATGATCGGCGAGCAAGAACCGAAGAGGCCGTGATCCTTACTCCTTTGTCGAGGTCAACACTTGCAGGATAAGGAGCAGATGGTGTGATCGATCGATCCGGAACACAGGATACCCCGGTGATCCCATTGGCAGCTAGAGGCCGTCTTGATGCTTGGGACCTGTGTTGCGGAAACCATCTTGGCCAGCGTTCATGTGCGAACGCAACAACAGGCCGGACATATGGACGCAAGCGATACGATCAGATTATCTCGAAATATCTTGCGAGTCGGGGGCCGTCCACATATGGGATCTGGACCAACGACCCTGCTGCTACGAATGACTTCCAGTCTCAAAAACGCACAACGCGGCAGCGGCGAAGGCAGCCTTTTGCGTGTTGCCAGGCCCGCACAAATTGCCCAACTGCACCAACTTAGCTATCCCAGGGAATTCTGTTCGGAAAGGGGACTGGCGCCATCGGCAATTGGCAGAGCAGCCGGTTCGCAATCCGCGGGAAGTTGCTGTCCCATGTCACGGCTTTCCGGATGCCCAAGTTGGTTTGCCTCTCACAACGGACCGAGCTATGAGCGCCGCCGCATCTCGGCGGCGATCATCGCTTCGTCTCGTCTCAAAGATGATCGCCGAGCAGACTCAATTGCGTTGCTCCAAGTTGAGATCGCAAGAGAATTTCGACCGTCGAGCCAATGGGAAACACCGTTCCAAAGCCCGTATTGCGCTTCGCCGACTGTAAATACGCGGCGATAGCGTTTGAGCTCGTACAGGGCTTGGCGCTCCCATTCGCGCCATTGACCGTACCTGTTTGAGAGGCCCGCCTCTCGCCCTCTCAAAAGTACTTCGCAAACTCCTGAGATGCCCACAAGCGTGACATGTCCCGTTGGCCGATTGGTGTTGCGCAATAAGCGCAAGGTTTCCGCAGCGGCGCGGATGCTTTTGCCGTTCCGGCCGATCCGAGCGAGGGCAAGGGCAAGCATTCCCTGTGTACAGATATTCTCGCCCACGTCGCCCGATTCCCGCATCGCCTTCGTGATGAATTCGAGGATTTCGACCGCCTCACGCGGATGATCCACATCGATCACGCAGAGCGCCTTGTGCCGGAGCGCCCAGACCTCCTGCTGGAGATTGCCGCTATTTTGCGCTCTCAACAAAAGCTCTTGTGCCGTTTGCTCGAGCACGCCGCCGCGCTCGCCCCGATAATAGAGTGACCAGAAGCGAACCGCCTGGGCATTGCACCAGCGAAGCTGGTCCCCGGCTACCAGACAAAGCTGCTGGCATTGATCAAGACGCCTGCCAACGGCCTCCCAGTCGCAATACCCTATCCGCCAGAGAGCGTCCAAATTGCAGATATAGGCAAGAGCAGCGGGATCCCCGATCAATTTCGCAGTTCGTTCCGCCCTTACCATAAAATAAGCACAGGCACGCTTGCGACCAAGGATGCCCAATCCGCAGGCGAGTTGCGCTGAAGCGACAGCGTTTTCAATTGTCGAGCCGGTGCGCTCCGCATGTGTTACGGCAGCAGCGAGATTGCAAAATCCACTTGAAAATCTGAGTTCGAAATAGTCGACAACGGCAGCTAAGCTCAGGCATCGCGCGATTTCCTGATTCCATGCGTAACGCCCCTCACGCTCCATTCTGCGAGGCGGCGTAGACAGCATTTGCTGAATTGCAAGTCGCAATCCAACCTTCAGCAGGCGAAAGACCGCGTCCCGTCTGGAAGCAGGGGCTGGATAGCCTCCAAGGGAGAGCGCATCGCGTACTGCATCGCCCTGAGCTCGCAAATCACCGCAACCATAGTGAGCTTCGGCAAGTTGTCTTCGACGTCGCACCGCCTCCAAGGTTTCGATGGCATAGCGAGGTTTCTGGCGGGGTTCCTGACTCAGACAGATTTCGAGAAACGCGACTGCTTCCCGATACGCCCCGCTTTGCAGTGCATTCGACGCTGCCAGATCAGCGTAGGTTACCAGCTTGTCCCTGGTCCCGGCCGCCTCGAAATGCTGAACAAGCACCGCGATGTCAGATACAGTTCCGGACGCATGGCTCATCTCGATCATGTCCGCGAGGCTTTTGTGGAGTCTGCGGCGAGCGCTTGACGGCAGCGAATTGTAGACCACGTCGCGGATTTGCTCATGGCGAAACTCGAAGCTTCCCGGATCCGTCCCAGGGCGGATGAAACGCGCATCAACAAGCGCCTCAAGCACGCGTTCCACCTTGTTGTCGTTCATGCTCTCCCTCAGAAGCGACTTCAAGGTGGCCCCCGTGAACGCGCGTCCCACCACGGAGGCAGCCTTCAGGACATCCGAAATTGCGGTTTCCAGACGATCCAGACGCTCCCGAACCGCGCGCTCGACGGCTTCGAAATAGCGAAGGCTGTCGAGAGGCCGAAGCGATCGCCATAATCCTTCCCGCACGGAAATCAATCCGTTGGCTTTCAATGTCAGGGCTATTTCCTCGGCAAAAAGCGGATTGCCACCGGCGAGCAGAACGATACGGTCGGCGAGCGCCTGTTCAGGACGAGCATCGCCCAACGTTCGAGCGACCAGCTCCCGAATGGAGGGGTCACTGAGTTCATCGAGATCCAAAAAGCGGCAGAATCGCGCCGGGTCATCCGGGCTGATGGTGGTCAGGTTCGTCTGCACTGACTTCTTGCGGTGTTGCAGTTTTCGCAGTTCTTGGGGGATCTCCTCGGCACGGACACAAAAAACAGCGAGTATCGAGAGCTCCGCCGAAAAGATCCATTCGGCTAGCCGCCAGGATGCGGAATCAAACCACTGGCTATCCTCGAACACGAGAATGCACGGCTGGGGGAGAAGGGCTAGGAACACATCTCGCAGCAAGCGCATAGTGGCGTCGGCGCGGTGCGCTCCGTGGAGGTGCTGCGTCACTTGATCTTGAGCGATTTCCACACTGAGGACCGAGCCCAACAGGGGCAGCCTCTTTATGACGTCCTCGCGATGCTGGAAGGATTCGGAGATCGCTGCAAGCAACGTCGCACCATCGCTATAAGGGGGCAGATCTACAAGGACGGCCAGCAGCCGCCGCCAAGGCAGGAACGACCGTCTCCGGTCGTCGCGTTCAGCTTGAACGACCCAAACCGGGGCGGTCTCCTGCAACTCATCGACGAATGCACTGACGAGTGACGTTTTGCCGATCCCCGGCTCGCCGGAGATCACGACCATTTGTTTTCCGCCAGCTCGGGTCACGTCATAAGCCTGCCTGAGAAAATCCAACTCAGCGCGTCTGCCAATGAGCTTCCCCTTGGCTGACTTGGCCGCGCGCGGTTCCAAAGGACGGAAAACGGCTGCAACATCCTCCAGCCCATCCAGCTGGAGGGTGCCTTCCTGCTCGAACGAAAATCGGCTGCGGCTGGCACGTTCCGTCGGTGAATCGCACAAGACACCTCCAGAGGCGGCCGTCATCAGCCGCGCCGCGCGATTGAGCGGTGCACCGAGAACGAGAAGCTGGCGACGTCGCGTGGTCCCAACGACGCGGAACAAGGCCTCTCCTGTCGAAACACCAATCGACGCCGTCAAACCCAGATCATCGGTGGCGCGAGTGACTGCGCATGCTGTGGCAACCGCGCGGTAGGGGTCATCGCGATGAAAGCTTCCCCTCGACCCGAAGATTGCCGTGTAGACCAGACCCTTGTCATCAATGTGCAAGGCGCCGGGTGGACCTTCGCGCGCATTCAGTTCCGTCTGAAGTGCTTCGCATAGAGTATGATACTGAGCCAATGCCTGGGCACTTCGGTGATCAAGCCCGACGATGCGTGCCAGAAGCGCCGTGACAGGCCTAATCTCAGTAAGGTCGTCCAACCGCCGGGCAAACGTGAGGTCCGTAGCGGTTCGTGCCCAGAGATCATCACTTGTCTCCCAATCGACGACAGCTTCTCGAAGCTGAGGGGCGAGAAAACCCGACAGCCAATCCACCCCTGGACGGTTCACAACCGTCTCGACTCGCCCACTCTCTGTCAGCTTTCCTAACCAGCCTATCTCGTTGAGCGCCGCCTGCGCCTGCTCCGAGACCGCGTACTGCCATCGCCTTGCCAAAGCCTGGCAACCGGTCGCTTGCAAAATCGCCTCGCCACCAACGATAAGGTTCCATACGGACGGTCCGCCGATCGCACCAGCCCAAATTGCGCCCGCGCCTACACCAATATGAAGTGCGGGACCGACATCTTCCGTGACACTATCAGGCAGCACCCTTCGATCATTGCAAATCGCATCGGCACAGGTAACTGCAGCACTGACCGCTGCTGCAAGGTTATCGTTCTCTGCCGGCCAATAAGCGAGCATCGCATCACCCACAAGGTAGACTATCTCTCCCCCGCGATCGCAAACTTCATCCACGCATCTGGAGTATGAACGATTTAACAGGTTGGGGATTTGGTGAAGTCCCTCCTGCCCTCGATGCGCAAGTTGTTCGACCAGATTCGTGTATCGCGACACGTCGACGAAGATCACTGCCGCCGAAAGCTCAACGGAACCGGGTCGTTCTCCATGTCCTCCATGGAGCCGGCAGAGCATTTCCAAGGGAAGAAAGCTTTCGAAGAGCACCCTCGAGTTCACGATGTGCCTCCGAGTTTGCAGGTGCGCGATAATTTAAAAATAGCCTACAACTTATACTACAAAATCACTTATCCGCAGCATTTTTTTATAGTAAAGTTCCAGCTATGCTAGAGGGGCGCGCTCTGTGGACATCATAAAGTCGCAACGCGCATCGACATGGGTGTCGCACGGCCTGGAGACGCTAGTAGACGAGCACCGGTGGATGGGCGATCCACAGTTGAAGGCGGACGGCGACTACGATTTCGATGTGGTCATCATTGGCAGCGGATATGGTGGCTCGATCGCCGCCGCCGAATTGAGCGCCTGCAGTGAGGATGGCGCTTCTCTGAACATTTGTGTCCTTGAGCGAGGCAAGGAATATCTGTCGGGCATGTTCCCCTCGCGCCTTGCGGATTTGCCCGGGCATGTCCGGTTTGCAACACCATTCGCGCAACGTCAGACCGGAGCCTATGACGGTTTATTCGACATTCGCTGGGGCAATGATGTTGTTGCCGTCCTTGCATCCGGTGTTGGCGGGGGCTCACTGATCAATGCCGGCGTAATGGAAATGCCGCATCCCGACGTTTTTAAAGAATCCCGCTGGCCGAAAGCGCTCCGCGCCGATGGTGGCATGACGGAACTTGCGAAAAACCTCCAGCTCTGGTTGGGTGCCAATGCATTGAATCCCCTCGATTTCAGCAAATATTCGGTCCTCAATCGCTTATCTGGCAAAGAGCCCGTCAGACCCGTACAGGTTTCGCTCGCTCCGCCCCAAGGACCGGATCGTCCAAAGGGAATCGACAACGCTGCAGGCGTGTTCACGACTGCTTGTAACCTCTGCGGCGACTGCGCAACCGGTTGCAATCACAACGCCAAGGACTCGCTTGACCGCAATCTGTTGCGGCTAGCCTGGAGGGACGGTGCCCGGATCGTGACAGGTGCTACAGTGATTTCGGTTGATCCGGCAGAAAACGGAAAGGGTTGGCGCGTCAACGTTAATCACACCGATGCACATCTAAGGGATCGCCAGATCACACCATTCGTCGTACGGGCACGGCGGGTCATTCTGGCGGCCGGCACCTTCGGCTCCACCGAAATTCTAATGCGGTCGGTGAAGCTCGAATTGTCGAGCCATCTCGGGCGCAATTTTTCGGCAAACGGAGACATGATCGCGGCTGTTCACGACCTGCGCGCCGCCCATACGAAGGGCGTGGCCGACGAGACCATCGATCCAGCGGAAGGCGTTCGTGCAATCGGACCGACCATAACGGGGATGATTGATCTGAGAACGGGTGACCCCGAAAGCGACCTGGTGATCCAGGATTTGGCCGTCCCGGGACCGCTCAGGCGGCTCTTTGAAGAGAGCTTTACGACGACGGACGTCCTCAATCGGCTGGTGGCCAGTACGTCGACGGATCAACCCAGTCCATCGCCCGACGATGCGGCGGTGGACTCCGCGGCGTTCAGCAGGTCTCTGCTGCTGGCAATGATCGGAAGGGATACGGCGTCGGGGACGCTCACCGCCGGAAATCCCCCGATAGCTCTCAATGCTGATGGCTTGCTCACTGTGCGCTGGCCCGACCTGCGTCGCGACACCAGGTTTTCCAAGCACCACGAACGGCTCGACGAGCTTCTGAAGCATTCCGGCCTCGATGGCAGGGTCGTAAAGAATCCGATGTGGAGCCCTCTTTCGGATCGCCTTGAACGCGTATTCGGTGCACAACGGGGGCCTCTCGTCACGGTCCACCCGCTTGGCGGCTGCATCATGGCTGATGACGTCCGCAAAGGGGTCACGGATCACTGCGGCCGCGTGTTCGACAATTCGAGATCCTCACCGACCAGTACTTATGACGGCCTCGTTGTTCTGGATGGTTCGATCGTCCCAACATCTTTGGGCATCAATCCCGCGCTGACGATCGGAGCGCTTTCGCTGAGGGCGATCCTCGAACTAAAGAGAAAATGGAACCTCGCCGGTGGCCGACTTGATCGACCTCCCCCTGACGAGCAGCCGGACCAAAGACCAATATTCTCCGTTCCGCGCTATCTGGCCAATCCTGTCCCGACGAAGATTGAGCTCATCGAGCAAATGCGTGGCGACATCGAAATGCGAGGTGCCGATGGGAAGATACGGACCCACAAGGTCGAACTGACTCTGAACACGGAACCTGTCGCCATTTCGGATCTTATTAATTTCAACGCATCGAACGGACGACTATTCAAAATACCGCCAGCCAGCGGCGGCAAACCAGCCGGAGGGCATTTGCGCATCCTCTTGCCGGACAAGACGTTCGACCCCATCTCCCATGACGCCGATCCTCAAGACGTTGCTCTGATTGCCGACATCGACGGATACATCCGTCTCTTTGTGATCTCGCGGCCGACTTTCCGCGTGTTGACAGCCTTCTGGGCTTGGCTGCGCAATCGCGGTTTGCGCGATATTACGCAGACCTTGGTTCAAGTGCTCCGCCAGAAGCTCACAATGGTAGAGAAGGCCGATCTTCCGCGGCAGCCTTTCTCCGACAAAATCCGCGACTTCGTCCGGCTCTTTTCCCGTGCAGGATCAATCAGGTCGATCGAATACGAATTTACAATTCACGATGTACAGGTACCCAATGCTTGCAGCGTGATCGACCCGACATCGTTTGACAAGCAGCCGATCAGCGGCCGGAAACGGCTGACCTATGCACGCTGCTCAAGCCCGTGGGCCCAGTTGATGGAGATGAGGCTGGAGCGATTTCCGGGACTGGTTTCAGGTTCGTTTCTGGGGTGGTGCAAAGCGCCCACTATGACCTTCAATCCGAGATATATCGCCCGTAAAACGGTGCCGCTCATCCGGATCGTGGAGCAACAGGATCGAATGGCGGCCTTGGTCGACCTGGCGTCATTCGGTCTTTATATTATTCGCGTTCTCCTGCAGGTACATGCCCTCAGTTTTCGCATGCCCGACGCGCCAGCCGAACGCGAACCGCGCCGTCTGCCAGGCATCCTTGCCGGCATAGCTCTCCCTCAGATCGATCACATCGTCGTCGATCGTGCGCAGGATCGACCCGTTTACATTCGCTTGGCGCGCTACGATGGCAGGCGTCGGCCGGGATCACCCTCCATCGTTGACCGACCCGTCTTGCTCATCCACGGGTATAGCGCCAGCGGCACCACATTCGCCCACCATTCCGTGAAGGGAAATCTTGTCCAGAAACTAGTGGAAGCAGGCCGCGACGTCTGGGTTCTGGATATGCGCTCCAGCACTGGGCTTGAGACCGCTACCGCGGACTGGGCGTTCGAACAGATGGCACAGAATGATATTCCCCTGGCCATTAAACATGTCAGAGCCGCCTATAGCGACGCCGTGAAAGTGGATGTCGTCACGCACTGTATGGGCGGAGCTATGTTCAGCATGGCGATCCTCAGCGAGCGAGATCGAAACGGCCATCCAAACACACTGCACGAAAAGATCGGACGCGTTGTTTTCTCGCAGGTCGGCCCGGTGATGATGCTGAGTTCCGCCAACGTACTGGCGGCCTATGTCATGCGCTATACGCGCAATTTCCTGCCACTGGAGCGATACGAATTCAGCCCGCGGGGGAAAAGACGCTTGTCGGGCAACTGCTTGACCGTGCGCTTTCGGCAATACCGGTTCCCCGGGCAGAATTTCTGCGGGAGAATCCGTTATGGCCTCCAGGCAAAGCAACCCCGTGGGTCGTTACTCGGCATCGTATGGACGCTCTGTATTCGCGCACCTTCTCGCTTGAGAACCTGTCGAAGTCAGTCCTCGCTCACATCGACGACTTCTTTGGTCCACTGAGCGTCGAAACGGTCTCGCAAGTCATACACTTCTCTGGCTTCAGTACCGTCACCGATCGTTTTGGCGTTAACCAATACGTTAGCCCGAAGCGTGTCCGCGAGCGGATGAAATTTCCGATAATGTCGATCCATGGAGAGGACAATGGCCTCGTAGACGTGGCGACCTTGGCGCTCATGCGGAACATCGTGGTCGTTTACGATGGCAACCCGAAGGCTGAATATCTCAACGGTCACTGGAATGCCGTTGAAACACATCAGACGCGCGATGAAATCGAAAAAATCATCGACGAAGCATGCTTGGCGCCGGATCGAGCCTCCTTGCTAACCTGGCGGATAAAAGGCCATGGCCATCAGGATTGTCTGATCGGGAAAGACGCGGATCGGATATGTGGCGTCATTGCCCGATATCTGTGCCGTGCCGACCCTCCGCCGAACAATATTCCTCAGAAGCCGATAACAAAGTCTCACCAGGTTGAACCCGTGGGAGCGGGACATGGAACCGATTCCGTTTGAAGCCTGGCCACCCGCCTATGGGGTTTGGGCGATCGAAATGAGCTCTTTCTTAAGACTGCTCGTCCACGATAGCGGCGGACGGGGGAGCCCCCACGCCGTCGTAATTGTGCGTGTCGAGCAAAACGGCGATCGGTTGCGGCTCCTCGATCGAAGCGGTAAACCGCTGGGAGAATTCGACGGTCAGGGACTGTTCGACGCCAGCATCTTTCTTTCCTACCTTTGCGATGTCCACGGCGTTTCTCCATACTTTTTCGACGTTCCGATTGCGGACTGGCCCAAAGACGATACGACAAAGATCCTTGTCCTCCTTCTGTACCTGCAGGCTCGCGGTATCGGTGGCAGGACACGGCCGGTCAATATTTATCGCCAAGAGGGCAAGTTTCCGGATGCCGCTCAGCATGGTGACGAAGTCGCATTGGCAAATGAGGTGGCCAACGCCGTGGCGCATGCGCTGAAGCACGATACGATCGCCGATATGAGGGGAGGACTGATCACCGGTACGATCACGAAAAGCCAGCCGGATATTGTCGATCGCGAGAAATATGTTTCCGTCGCGGTTGCCAGCTGCCTGTATCCCGCCGATATCTTCGACCGAATGCCTGATGATGATTTTGCAACAAAAAGCCCTGCAGACGCCTCTCTGCTCGCATTGAACGAAATTCTCGTAGCGCCTGGAGCTCCGACGCTTCTGCTCTTTGCGGGAGATCAGGTCTATGTCGACGCGACAGCTGGCCTGTTCGATCCGAAAGTGAAGGACGGCAGATATCGTGTTCCCTATGAGCGGAGGGCTCAGAGCCGGGGCATCCAGGCCGTCATGCAGCAGGCGTGTCCGCGAGTGGAGATGATACTGGACGACCACGAGATCCGTGACAACTGGGCTCCCAATGACCCTATCGACCTCGAGTTCGGCGACAAAGGAGCAATCGAGCTCGGCAAGGCGGCTTATTTCAAATATCAGCGCGCTTTGAAGCGACCGCTTCGCAACGCCTGGCACAAATTCGAACATGAAGGTTTGCCTGTCTTTATCGGCGACACGCGCACGGAACGAGATGGCCGAAACGTACTCAATTGGCGCTCCGCCGCTATCATGTCGACCATGCAATTCAACGAGGTCTGTGATTGGCTTACGACCCCGAGCTATGCCGATCTGCCGAAATTTGTCCTCACGGGATCCGCCCTTCTGCCCCGCACCATAGGGGTGTCCGAGTATCCAGCGAGCGCGCTCCATTCTGATCGGTGGGACGGATACCCAAACTCTCTGTATTCATTGCTGAAGTTCGCATGCGACAATGAAATCAAGGGCCTGATCTTCATGTCCGGCGATGATCATCTGAGCAATGTTGTCAGAGCAACCGTTACGCGACAGGACGGCCTCAAGCAGTGCGTGTTGCATTCTGTGCATAGCTCACCGCTCTACGCGCCGTATCCGTTTGCCAACAGCATGCCGGAAAACTTCATTGCGAACGAGGTCTTCGCATTCTGCGACCCTGTTAATCCGAGCGGACCCGAATATGCATGCGAGGTCGAGGCAAGGTTCTTTCCCGGGGACGGCTTTGCTGTTGTATGCGCAAGCCGCGCGGAGCAGTGGACCGCCGACGTTCAATTTTTCGCCTGCAATGGCGAGCTTAAAGGACCGAAATTCGAATTGGCTGACTTCAAACGCTGACGATCATCCATCGGAATGGTCGACGAGGTGATCCCCTACGGGAGCATCATGGCCGGCGACTGGCAGAAGAACGCGCCCTGGCGCAAAAGGCGCCAGTAAATACCGGGGAAGGCAACTAGGTTTGCCTTCCCTCACCTGCCCGGCCGCGCGAGCGACCGTGCGATATCGATGATGTCGTCGCGCGAGGCGGTCGGATCCTCGCGGTTCCAGGCGACACCGAGCCCGATCTTGAAATCGATCCCCCGCACCTTCTTCAGTTCAAACCCGCGGTTCGGCAGATCCTGCGTCCATTCCGGCACGAAGCCGATGCCAAGTCCGGCTGAGACCAGCGACACCAGCGAAAAGGTGTCGTCGCAGGTGTAGGCGACATTGTCGGCCAGATCGTGCTCCTCGAATTTCTCCGCGAAATACCTTTCGCTGTAGGAGAGGTTCTGGCGGGAAAACGAGATGATCTTCTCACTGCGCAGATCCTCGAGAATGATCTCGCTCTTCAGCGATAGTGGGCTCTCCTTGGCAACAGCCAGCAGGTAACGTTCATGGGCAATCGAGAAGAAGCGTAATGAGCCGATATTCTCCACCGGCCGGATGAAGCCGAGATTGATGCGGCCGGCCTCGATATGGCGGATGATGTCATCGGTGGTGCCGCTTTCGATATGTAGGCGGATATCGGGATATTTGCGGGCAATGCGCGACAGGAAGGATGGCAGCACGCCGATGGTGGCGGGATAGACGGTGCCGATCGCAATCCTCTTCGCCGTCTTGCCGGCAACCGACCGGGCGATCTCGGCTGACAGGTCTACTTCGCTGAGGATCCTCACCGATCGCTCGTAGAAGGCCGCCCCTGCCCGCGTCAGCTCCACCCGCCGTGTGGTGCGGATGAAGAGCTGCACGCCGAGTTCCTTCTCGAGCGCCATCACCTGGTTCGACAGCGCCGGCTGGGCGATATGCACCTTGGCAGCCGCCCTGCCGAAATGCAGCTCCTCGGCCACCGCGACGAAGTAGGATAGCTGGCGTAGTTCCATTCGTTGATATGCCCCCCGTAAATCGCAGCAAACGATCGGATGCACCGGGCCGCCGCGTGTCGTTTGTAGAGTATACTCCGTAGTTGAATACTCTACAAGCTGCTTGGCTCAGCTTATGGATATACGCGAAGCATTCGCTCGGAATCTTAGGCTGCTCCGACAGGCCAAAGGCCTGTCCCAGGAGGAACTTGCCCATCGAGCGGACCTCGACAGGACATACATCAGTTCTTTGGAGAGAAGCGTATACAGCCCGACTATTGAAGTGGTGGATCGGTTGGCAACCGTCTTGGAGGTTGAAGCGGCGGAGTTGCTCAAAAAATCCTAGGAATTTATCGCGGCGCTTGCGCGTTGACGGTCGGATGGTCGCCTTGAACCAATACGAACCGTCGACCCACTGACCAAGCGTTGAATATCCAGGACGATGAACGGGCCCGTAGGCCGTTGCTACCGCGCCTTGCCTGATCCTGCATTTGTTTAGCCGGCCGCTATCGGATCATCGATATCTTGGCTCTGGAAATGGTCGATTAGAAAGCGAGCGGCCGGTCCGGGAGGTGTGTCCGTTCTATAAACAGCCTGAAGACGGTAAGGGCCGCCTTTGCAGTCAGGAAGATCAAGTTGGACGAGGCGACCTGATTCGATGTCATCGCGCACCATCGGTTCCGGCATGTTGCCCCAGCCGATGCCTTCCTTGAGCAGCATGTGCTTGGCGCCAAGATCGGCTAGACGCCAAGTATGGTTTCCGACGACAGCAAACTCGTGGCCTTGGGTCAGAGGCGATCTGTCTGTCAGGACTAGCTGGATATGGCCCCGAGCTGCGCCCGGTGGATGCGATCCGCCCGCCAGTGGATGGTCCGGCGAAGCGACAGGAATGAGCTTCACGAAGCCCACCCCAATCCGCTCCAACCCCGCGATCTCAACATCGAGTGGGCCACTAATGCCGATCGCGGCGGTTCTATTGAGCACGATCTGTGTCACGGCACCCAAAGCTTCGACATAAAGGCGAAGGGAAACGCTCGGAAATTCCTTCCGAAACGCCTTCAGCGCGTCCATGACGCGGGCGGCAGGAAGCATGACGTCCAGCGCAAGGTGCACCTCCGGCTCTACGCCGCGGAGCATGCTCTTCACCTTGGCTCGAAGATTATCGATGCCGTGGGCGACGCTTTTGGCTTCGGCAAGGACTGTCCTTCCCTCCAAAGTCAGCTGCGGCTTCTTCGTGGAAAGTCGGTCGAAGAGCGTAACGCCCAACTGCGCTTCGAGGTTGGCGATCGTGTAGCTGATCACTGAAGTAGCGCGGTTGAGCTTCCTGGACGCGGCCGCAAAGCTGCCGGTCTCGACGACTGTGATCAAAACTTTGAGCTGATCCAGCGTCGGTTGGCCGGGGTCTGACATTTCTAATTCCTCGAACGTTTTCGCCGAAATTATCTGAGTTTTCCGAAACGTCTAGAGGGCCTACCTTCATTCCATAGAATTTAACCGCCGGAGCGGAAAATGTCCTATTTGTCTAACGCTGACATCGAACAGGTTATCCTGCCCTCGACCCGTGACCTTGGAGGCTTCTCCGTCCGAAGAGCCTTGCCCGCGACTATGCGCCAGATGGTCGGGCCATTTATTTTCCTCGACAGTTTCGGACCGGTTCGCTTCGGCGCTGGCGAAGGCATCGACACCCGTCCTCACCCGCATATTGGTCTCTCGACACTCACTTACCTTCTCGAAGGTGAGCTGCTGCATCGTGACAGTGAAAGCTACGTGCAGTCGATCAGCCCCGGGGAAGTCAATCTGATGGTCGCCGGTTCCGGCATTGTTCACTCCGAGCGGACCCCGGAACATATCCGCAAGGACGGAGGCAAGCTCACGGGACTGCAGAGCTGGATCGCTCTTCCCAAGCAATCAGAAGAGACAGCACCGCTCTTCCAGCACATCGGCGCCGATGAACTGCCAACGACCAATGGCGAAGGCATCAATATGAAGCTTCTCGCCGGCACGCTGCACGGACGGCGATCACCGGCCAGCACCTTCTCTGATCTCTTCTCTGCAGAGATCCAGCTTGAGGCTGGAGCGCGCTACAGGATCGACGGTGAGCATATCGAGCGAGCGATCTTCGTCGTCACCGGTACGATCGAGATCATCGGGCAAGACGGTACGTATGGCCCGGATCGTCTGATCGTGTTCAAGCCCGGCGCAGAGATCGTCGTGAAGGCTAACGAACCAGCGCGGTTTCTTGCCTTCGGAGGCGAGCCGCTTCCTGAAAAGCGGTTTATCCGCTGGAATTTCGTGGCCACTGACCAGGAGCGCATTCGCCATGCTGCCGACCTGTGGCGCAAGCGACAATTCCCCGGCGTGCCAGGCGACGACGAATTCATTCCCCTCCCCGACAACTTCAACTGAAATCCCATCCAATCAAGGAGAACTACCATGACCACCTACGCAATCATCGGTTCTGGCGCGATCGGCTCTGCACTTGCTGAACGTTTTCATGCCGCAGGCGTGGATGCCGTTATCGCCAATACCCGCGGTCCGGCGTCGCTTCAAACAATCACAGACAAGTTTGGCGCTACAGTGAAGGCGGTCGAGCTCGATCAGGCTCTTCAGTCGAACGTCCTCATCCTGGCCGTGCCCTATGACGCCGTACCAGAGGTCGCCCGCAGAAACGCAGTGTGGGATGGTCGTACCATCGTCGACGCGACAAATGCGATCGACTTCCCTGCTTTCAAACCGCGCGACCTTGGTGGTCGGCTGTCTTCGGAAATCGTCTCCGATCTCTTCCCGGGCGCTCAGCTCGTGAAAGCGTTCAATACCCTCCCGGCGGCCGTCCTGGCTGCCGATCCGGTGAAAGCGAGCGGAAAGCGCGTTCTCTTCCTATCAGGTAACTTTCCGGAGGCCAGCAAGAAGGTAGCAGATTTGATCGCGCGCTTGGGCTTTGCGCCGTCCGACCTGGGCAGTTTTAAAGCCTCCGGTTCACTTCAGCATTTCGGGCAGCCACTAGTCGCGCTCAACCTGCTGAGGGACTGAAGCCTCTGAGACCGACCACCTGTCAGGTTTGTAGGATCGTGCATTCGCGTATCGCATCGTTGACCGCATTCCCGATGAGCATCTGGCAGATCTCGGCGTTTCGCGCCTTGGCCTGCTGCTCGGGGATCCGCGACTGGGAACCGAAGCGCCGCGTCGGGCTAAGAGCCCCCGGCTCGCAGAACCGCTGGCGATCGGCGCTCGTACTGGGAAATCAAGTCAGGCTGAAGCAGATCGATAGCCGCGAATTTCGCGGCTATCTTCGCATGACATTATCTAGCAATTTTAGGAACATAGCTGATCAACCGTCTCGCGCGCATTCTTGCCGACAACTGCCGAAAGACGGGTCACGCCGACAGAAGCAGTTCCAATTCTGCACAAGTCGGCAGTTTGTTTCGTTGCGCAAGATCGCAAGCAGACCACGCTGGCCGATCAGCCTTATCTATACGAGCCAATGAAGTTTCTCATCGCCGCTAACGAAGAGAGCAAAAGCCATCAAGAAAGCGAGACGCGACGTACTGCAACTTGTTCAGGTCGTAGCCGCCCTCCTGCACCAGCAGCGCGGGCAGCGAGATACCTCCAAGCAGCGTACCCAGCTTTTCAAATGCATCTTCGGTCAGGGACAGCCCCTTTGCTGGATCGCTCGCGAGTGCATCAAAACCAAGCGACACGACCACAGCCGCGGGTTTTTGTTTAAGCGCTGCGGTCAGGATGTCCTCGACGCCGAGAAGGAACTCCTTGTCGCCCGCCTCTTTTTCTAAGGGGTGGTTCATGTTGGCACCTTCGGCAGACATGCCACCCCTCTCTTCACGAAAACCCGTGAAGTGGGGGTAATAGCCTGCCGGGCTGCGGTGGATAGAGGCAAAAAAGATATTCGCATCGTTCCAGAATATGTCCTGCGTGCCATTCCCATGGTGGACATCCAAGTCGACGATCGCGACGCGTTTGCCCTCCGCAGCCAGTCGCCGAGCGGCAATTGCGGCATTGTTCAGATAGGTTGCACCTCCGCCATAGTCTGGCCCGGCGTGGTGTCCTGATGGACGGCAAAGAGCGTAGACCTGCTGTTCTCCATTCGCGATGAGTTCAGCTGCCGTGATAGCCGTCTGAGCTGCCCAGTAAGCAGCGTCCAAGGTCCCTTCACCCACCGGTGTGATCTGGTCGCGCAGATAAAAACCCGCCTTGGCAACGATCGACCAATCATCCCGATAGGTCTCAGGCCGCGTCTCAAAGGCTGAGGGCACGACGCGACCACGCAAGCCTGATCTTTGCCATTCTCTGTGAGCGAATGCCAGAAAGGACAGGTATTCGCTCGAGTGGACAGCAAAGAGCGCCTCACTCCCATGGTCTAATGCGCACACGACTTCAAGGCCTGCTTCCCTGACGGCTCGCAGCAGAGCATCCAGTCGTTCGGGGACGTCGCGGCTGGGGCGAGGCACGCCGTTCTCGACCACCTCGCCAGGAAGGTGTGACCTGTGGAGGTCGGAATAGACCACCTTCATCTTAGGCGGCCGACCCTATCCCGGCGACGCAAACGTATTTGATCTCCAGGTACTCGTTGATCCCGTACTTCGATCCTTCTCGCCCGAGACCGGACTGCTTCACCCCTCCGAACGGAGCGGCCTCGCTTCCGATGAGCCCGGTGTTGACGCCTACCATGCCTGCTTCAAGTGCCTCGGCCACCCTCCATATTCGGGCATAGTCCCGGGTGAAGAAATAGGACGCGAGCCCGTATTCCGTGTCATTGGCCATCGCGATGACGTCGCTCTCGCTGCGAAACGCGATCAGCGGAGCCAGCGGAGCGAATGTCTCCTCTTTCGCCACCTTCATCCCCTGGGTTACGCCAGTCATTACTGTCGGCTCGAAAAAGTTTCCGCCCAACTCGCTTCTGCGCCCACCAGCAATCACGGTCGCGCCTTTGGAAAGGGCGTCTTCAATGTGCTCCTCGATCTTGGCGACAGCCTTCTGGTCGATGAGCGGCCCCTGGCTCGTTTCAGGATTGCTGCCATTGCCGAGCTTTAGCTGAGCTACCCGCTTCGACAACGCTCTGGAGAATTCAGGTAGAATGCCTTCCTGTACGTAAAACCTGTTAGCGCAGACACATGTCTGGCCAGCATTCCGGAATTTCGAAGCGATCGCGCCTTCCACGGCGATATCTACATCAGCGTCATCGAAAACGATGAAGGGCGCATTCCCACCGAGTTCGAGCGATAGACGCTTGATCTGCGCAGCTCCGCGCTCCATCAGCCAGCGCCCCACTTCGGTCGAACCGGTAAAGCTGATCTTCGCGATCTTGGAATTGATACAAAATTCTTCGCCAATGGCTTTCGCAGGTCCTGTCACGACTGAAAACAGTCCATCCGGAATGCCAGCTTGCTGTGCGAGAAAGGCGAGCGCCAAAGCCGACAAGGGCGTTTGCGACGCTGGTTTGAGAACCATACTGCAGCCCGCTGCAAAGGCTGGACCGGCCTTTCGGGTAATCATGCCGTTTGGAAAATTCCACGGTGTGATGGCGGCGCAAGTGCCCACGGGCTGCTTGAGAACCATCAGGCGCTGGCCCGAAACCGGAGCGGCGATGATATCGCCCTCAATCCGTTTGGCCTCCTCCGCGAACCACTCGATATAGTTGGCGTTGGCGAGGATTTCCCCCTTTGCCTCGCTCAACGGTTTACCCTGCTCGCGCGTTAGTATGAGTGCGAGGTCGTCGCTGTTAGCCACGATCAGATCGTACCACTGTTTGAGCACCACAGCGCGCTCCCGAGCGGGACGTGCAGCCCATGCCTTCCGCGTTTCGTCTGCGATGTCGATCGCATGCCGCACGGCGTCCATGCCAAGGCTGGGAAGGTCTGCGATAGCGCTTCCATCAAAAGGATCGGTCACGGTAATGCGATCAACCGAAGGTGTTTCGACCCATTTCCCTGCCACGAAGGCTCGATCAC
This sequence comes from Rhizobium sp. KNZ14-9A, assembly GCF_056755015.1. NCBI lineage: Bacteria > Pseudomonadati > Pseudomonadota > Alphaproteobacteria > Hyphomicrobiales > Rhizobiaceae > Rhizobium > Rhizobium sp. KNZ14-9A. The sequence goes on along the minus strand of NZ_JBPGXB010000001.1, from coordinate 845,969 downwards.
GCATCAGTTCAGGGTTGCGAAGGTGGAGGTCTCGGAAGGTAGCCATACTAGTCTGTCCTGAAGTTCAAGCCGGGATCAGTACCGCATCGCCGCTGTCCCATCCGAGGGACAACGCCTGAGACGGCTTGATGTCGATGTTGGTGCCTGCATTGGGGACCTTTGCAACGAGGGTGGAAGCCTCGCTGACCCTGACATGCACGCGCTTGTGGTCGCCAAGATAAATTACCTCTTCGACGGTTCCGCCAAAGGTGTTGAGGCACGCCTCAGTGGTATCAAGCCGCACCCGTTCGGGCCGCACCGATATCATGACCCGTTGGCGTTCTAAGAAGTCCATTTGGCTTCGAACGATCATTCTGTGACCGGTCTCTGTTTGGACGGCATATTCATCGCCGTTCCGCCCGGAAATCTCCCCCGCAAGGCGGTTGTTCTCCCCGATGAAGCCTGCAACGAAGGGAGTGGCAGGACGCTCGTACAGTTCAGCTGGCGGAGCCAGTTGTTCGATCTTGCCGGCGTTGAACACTGCTATACGGTCGGACATCGTCAAGGCCTCCGACTGGTCGTGGGTGACATATACCACGGTGATCCCGAGACGCTCGTGCAGGTGTTTTATTTCCAGCTGGAGATGCTCGCGCAAGTTCTTGTCCAGAGCGCCGAGCGGCTCATCCATAAGGACGACGTCTGGCTCGAACACGATCGCACGAGCAAGTGCTATGCGCTGCTGCTGCCCGCCCGAAAGTTGCGCGGGCTTCCGCTCGGCAAAAGCTCCCATCTGGACGACATCTAGAACCTTGCGGACACGATCATGACGTTCGGCTTTGACTATCTTGCGGACGCGCAAGGGATAGTCCAGGTTTTCCCCCACGGTCATGTGCGGGAAGAGGGCGTAATTCTGGAACACCATGCCGATGTTTCGGCGATGCGGTGGTACGGATTCCAAAGAGCGACCGGCGATGCGGATGTGGCCGCCACTGGGTGCCTCGAACCCAGCGAGCATCATCAGACTTGTCGTCTTGCCCGAACCTGACGGTCCCAGCATCGTCAGAAACTCACCTTGAGAGATGGATAGGTTGAGGGTGTCGACGACGAGATTGCGCCCGTCGTAGCTTTTGTCGACATTGATGAATTCCACGTAGTTTGAAGATGACATAGCGGTTCCCCGTTTTATGAATGCGCTTATGCCGTTGCATGGACCGGAGGTCGTCTGCCCGACCACGGGCGAGCTTCCTCAAGCTGAGCGGCAAGTTGAAACAGTGTCCCCTCGTCGTTGAAGCGACCGGTAAACTGTGTGCCGACTGGAAGTCCGGCCGGTGTCCAGTACAGAGGCACGCTCATTGACGGCAGACCGGCCATGTTGGCGAATGTGGTGAATGCCAGGAACTGAAGGAACCGATCCATCACTTCCTCCCCGCCGTGTAGGTCCGCATCGAAGTGGCCCAGGACGGGTGGCGGTGAACCGAGCGTCGGCGTCAGCCAGACATCGAACTCCCCGAGGAAGTTCGCGATCGTCCGGCCGACGCCATGGAACCAGTTGAGGTCCACGAGGTAGTCAGCCGCCGTGATCCTCGAACCCACTTCGAAAAGGTACTGGTTGAAGGTCTCAACCTGCCGGACAAGTGTCTCGGCGGGAACGTTCCTGCCGCGGGCAAGAGCGGTGATCGCGCGGGTCGCAGTCATCGCCCAAAAGCGCTTGTAATAGGTCCGATAGGTTTCTGCATCCAGACTAGGACGGGCCTCGACAACGTCGTGTCCAAGGCTTTCGCAAAGCTCGGCTGCCGCAACCGTCGCGGCGACACAATCAGGATCGACGTAGGTTCCGAGAAGCGACTCTGTCGTGAAGGCGATCCTGAGTCTGCGCGGCGCGGATCGGAGGGTCTGAGCGTAGTCCATCTCCGGAGGGGGAGCTGTATACGGGTCCCCCGCCATCGGGCCCCTTGTCGCGTCGAGCAAGGCGGCGCTGTCGCGCACGGTGAGCGAAAGCACGTGCTCGTTCACGATCCCACCGGTGCTGTCACCGAGGTCCGGACCGAGGCTTATTCTTCCCCTCGAGGGCTTGAGGCCGAACAGCCCGCAGCATGAAGCGGGGATGCGGATCGATCCAGCACCGTCGCCACCGTGAGCGGCGGGGACGATTCCTGCTGCCACCGCTGCACCCGCTCCGCCGCTCGAACCTCCGCTCGAACGGGACGTGTCCCAGGGGTTGAGCGTGGCGCCGAACAATTTGGGCTCCGTGGTTCCAAGCGTGCCAAACTCGCAGAGGTTCGTTTTACCGAACGTGCTGAGACCGGCCTTCCGGTATCTGCGCATCAGTTCGCTGTCATGCTGCGGAACGAAGTCTTTGGTAATTTCCGACGCGCCCGACGTGGGTATACCGGCCATGTGGCAGTAGAGGTCTTTCACCAGAAAGGGCGCTCCGGCGAAGACAGTGTCCGGGGAGGCATCCTCCGCCTCGGCCCGCGCCTCTTCGTGGAGCGGCCTTACGATGGCGTTCACCTGCGGGTTCACGAGCTCCGCGCGGCGTATGGCCGCCTCAAGGAGTTCCGAAGCGGTTACTTCTCCGGATTTGACCAATGCGGCCTGTGCGGTCAGATCGAAGTCTACGAATTCGTCCATGGCCATCGCTCACTTCCCCAGTTCGGCCGAAGCGTCGTCGAGAGCTGCGGCGATACCGTCGACCAGCTCCTCGACCTGGGACTCCGTCATGACGAACGGAGGGCAGATGGAGATCACATCCCCCATGTTGCGGATCATCACCCCATGTGCGCGGCAACGCCGTTCGACAAGCGCGCCCACCTTACGGGCGGGATCGAAAGGGGTCCTCGTGGGCTTGTCCTTAACGAGTTCTATGCCCGCGAGGAAACCCGCGCCGCGGATTTCGCCGATCATAGGGTGGTCCGCGATAGAGGCTTTGAGATTGCCGAACAGGTGCCTGCCAAGCTCGCGTGCGCGGGCGGGAATATCCATTTCACGGTAGGTGCGGAGGACTTCGGCAGCCACGGCCGCCGTCACCGGGTGTCCCGAATAGGTGAAGCCGTGACCGAAGACACCGATGCGGTCCGCTTCGTCGGCTATCGTCTGATAAATGTGGTCTCCTATCACCGCTGCGGCGATCGGCATGTAGCCGGACGAAAGCCCCTTGGCGATGGACATCATGTCCGGAACGAACCCGAACGTCTCGGATCCAAACCAGTTTCCGCTACGGCCGAACCCGCAGACGACTTCGTCTGAAAGGAGCAGGATGTCGTTCCGGGTCAGGATTTCCCGGACACGCGGAAAGTAACCCGCCGGAGGTGAAACGACGCCGCCCGCTCCCATTATCGGCTCCGCGATCATCGCGGCGATGGTGTCGGCACCTTCGGTGGCGATCAGCATCTCAAGTTCGTCGATCAGCCGGTCGCAGTAAGCCTCCTCCGTTTCACCGGGTAGAGCGTTCTTGTAGAAATGGGGCTTCTCGGCGTAGACGACGTTGAGACCCGGAAGATTGAAGCTCTCGTGCATATGCGGCAGGCCACCCAGAGCCGCGCCCATCACGGTGCTGCCGTGGAAGGCCCCTTTGCGGCTGATGATCTTCCGTTTCGACGGCTTGCCCCGCGCGATGTTGTAGTACCAGGCGAGCTTGACCATCGTGTCGTTGGCCTCCGACCCTGAATTCACAAGGAATACCCTGCTGCCCGGGATCGGAGACAATTCCGCGATCTGCTCGACCACGTCCGCGCACGGGTCATTGGAGCGGTGATTGAAGGTGTGGTAGGTGGCTAGCCTCTTCATCTGGGCGGCTGCCACCTCCGCCAGACGGTCGTTCTCGAAGCCGAGCGAAGCGCACCACAGCCCTCCCATACCCTCGAGATAGCGGTTCCCGAGTTCGTCGAGGACGTAACACCCCTCTCCCTTGGATATCATCAGGGGCCCGTCGAGCTCGTGGCGACGGGGATTGGTCTGTGAGTGGAAATGGTACGCCATATCGCGTGACCTGAGCGAATTAAGCACGATAGCCTCCAAAGCGTTCTTGTATTTTATAACTTATAAGTTATCAGGTGGCGTTGGCAACTGTTGTTGTTTGCTTTGGAATAAAATTCGTCACGTTACGGCGCATGATGGGGTTATAAGATATAAGTGGGTTGGTTGCAGGATCCGGTTCAGGTTTGCAGCAGTAGGGACTAGGAGTTGAGACGATGAGCGTGATGGACATGCAGCCGGGGGAGATGGGTAGCCTGTCTGCGAGGATTTATACCAAGCTGCGCGAGGCTCTGATTGTGGGGAGTTTTGCTCCCGGCGAGCGGCTCTTGATGCAGGAACTCGCGGAGAGGCTCGGCACAAGTGTCACCCCTGTGCGTGAAGCGTGCTTGCGGCTTGTGAGCGAACAGGCATTCGAACTTCGTTCGGGTCGATTTGTCGTGGTGCCGGAACTCAGTCAGGATCGTTATGTGCAGATAAAAGTGATACGCACTGCCCTTGAGGGTCTTGCTGCTGAACTGGCGGTAGAGAACGTGTCAGCAGCAGATATCGACCAGCTAAAGAACTTCCACGACTTTTTTGTCGCAAGCGAGAAGTCCGATGACTTCGAGTTTGCGAGATCGGCAAACAGGTCTTTCCATTTTGGCGTCTATCGTCTTTCAAAAATGCCGATGCTCATCGCACAAATCGAGACAATGTGGGTGTCGATGGGACCTATCCTGAATGTGTATTATCGCGAGATCCCACACGATTACGTCGGGGCGGAAGAGCATGAACATCTCTTGGAAGCTCTTCGATTGAAGAACAAGAAGAAGGCCAGGGCGGCGATCGAGAATGATATTACGCGAGCATCAACGAGCTTTTTGCGATATTTCGAAGAACGGGAGCTAGCCTAGCTCCCGTTAACTTGGCCTCAGTTTGCAACTTCAGCAACACGCGGCGTGCGCAAGCCCGCCGTCTCACCACCGTCGACGGTGATGACCGTTCCATTCACATAGCTGGAGTGGTCGGAGAGAAGCCATGCAACCACGTCCGCGACCTCTTCTGGCGTTCCGAAACGGTTCGCCGGAATACGGAGTTCAAGCTGCTTTTTCTTCAGTGGATCAGCGATGATCTTGTTCATCATTCGCGTTGCGATCTGCCCAGGGCACACGGCATTGAACCGCACTTCTTCCCCAAACTCGAGAGCCAGCGCTTCGGTCATTCCGATGACGGCAGCTTTCGACGCGCAATAGACTGCCAGCCCCTCCTCACCGGTCTTCCCCGCAATGCTGGCGATGTTAACGACAGAGCCGCGCCCTTTCCGCAACCCCTCGAGGGCATGCCTAGTGAAGAGGAAGGCGCTGCGGGCGTTCACAGCCAGGACTTCGTCCCAGTCCGCCTGGCTGGCGTCCGCGAACGAGATTCGCTTGGACATGCCCGCGTTGTTGACGAGGCCGGAGAGCCGACCGCCCCCCAGCTCCAAGGCCTTTTTTACGACGAGCTCGCAGTCGCTCTCCCGGCTTACGTCGCCCGGAACAAAGGTGACGCCTGGACCGGCGGCCAGTGCTTCTCCCGCCGCGCTGTCTCTGCCGGTGGCGACGACCTGCTTGCCGGCCGCGGCGAGTGCCTCGACGCAAGCGCGGCCAATGCCGTGTGTAGCACCTGTAACGATAATCATTCCTGAGATACTCCGATTACGTGGCCGGGGCCTTGTTGGTGGCCGCGCGGTGTTGAACGAATGCCCCGAAGCCCATGAGGGCAGCCGACACGATGACGAGCAGAGTCGACATCGCGAGGATAGAGGGGTCGATGTTGTCCCTGAGCCCGTCGAACATCTGACGGGGCAGCGTCCGCTGGCCGGGACCGCTGATGAACAGCGCCACGACCACCTCGTCGAAGGAAAAGACGAAAGCGAAGAGCGCCCCCGAAATAACGCCCGGAGCGATCAGCGGAAGGGTCACGGTCCGGAAGGCGTGAAACGGTGTCGCGCCCAGACTGGCCGCTGCGCGCACGAGGTTCGTGTCGAAGTTCTTGAGGGTGGCGGTAACCGTGATCACGACAAAGGGAACCGCTAGAACCGCGTGGGCCAGAACCAGACCGATGAACGACGCCACCAAGCCGAGCTTTGCGAAGAAGAAGTACATCCCCACCCCGCTGATGACCACGGGAACGATCATCGGAGAGATGACGACGGCGAGAATCGCCGATCTGGCGGGCAGATAGCCTCTCGACAGGCCGAGGGCCGCGATCGTGCCGAGGACACTTGCGACGACGGTCGCGCCTACGCCGATGATAAGGCTATTCATCAGCGCCGACATCCAAGGCTGTGGCTGGAGTATCTTGTAGTACCACTGCAGCGAGAATCCGGGCAGAGGATACGAGAGGAAATTGGCCGAGCTGAAGGAGATCGGAATGATAGCCAGCGTCGGACCGATCAGGAAGACCATGGCCAGGATGCAGAACGCTACCTGCAGGCGTCGGATGCATGAAGGCACGGCTTACTCCATTCCCACGATGCGGCCGATGCCCACGATCTTGCCGACGATGATGTAAAGGGCGAGGATACAGCTCAGGAGCAGGACGCCGAGAGCCGCGGACATGCCCCAGTTTATGGTGGTGTTCGCGTAGAACGCCACGAAGTAGCTGAGCATCTGGTCGGACGCGCCTCCGACCAGGGTAGGCGTGACGTAGTATCCGGCGGCGATGATGAACGTGAGAAGACATCCCGCTCCCACGCCCGGTAGTGTCAGCGGGAGGTAGACCCTCAGGAACGTGGTGACAGGGCCAGCGCCGAGGGAGGATGACGCCCGCACGAACGACGGTGGGATGCCCTTCATCACGCTGACGAGCGGCAGGACCATGAACGGCAGCAGGATGTGAACCATCGCGATGTACAGCCCGGTCCTGTTGAACACGAGCTCAAGCGGCGCGTTGGTCAGTCCCGCCGCCTGCAGCGCGCGGTTCACTATCCCCTCCTTCTGGAGGATCACGATCCAGGCGCTTGTCCGCACCAGAAGCGACGTCCAGAAGGGCAGCAGGACGCAGGCCAGCATGATGGCGGAGAAGCGACCGCCCACAGCCACCACGGCGTTGGCGATCGGGTACGCCAGCAGGACGCAGATGACGGTGACGAAGCCGCTTATGGTCAGCGTGCGCGCGAGCGTGGAAAGAAAGAGCCGCTCCTCCGCAGGGGCGAGCTTGATGCCTCCGTCGTCTCCCAGCCTCAGATCAACCGCCGAGAGCAGATAGAAGGCAGTAAGCGGCGAGCCGTTGCGCTGAATCGCTCTCCAGTACGCCGGATCGTTCCATTGTTCGTCGAGACCGACCAGGTATTCTCGGCCGGATGATATTTCCGCGTTCTTCGCATTTCTCACCGTCTTCGCCAGGAGGCTCCGGAACCCGGTGATCTCGTAATTCAACCGGCGGCCCGCCTCCGCCAGCACGTTTGGCTGGACGCCGGATTTTATGTCTTCCACGAGCGCGTCAAAGGCTGCGGAAGGCGGAGTGGCCCTCCCGTCCCACGTCCGCAGGGCCTCCAGGGTCCTTGGAAGAGCGCCGCGGACCTCGGGGTTGTTGACCGCGTAGAACAGCATCGTCCCGAGCGGCAGTACGAACGCGAATACGATGAAAGCCACCAGAGGTCCGATCAGAGCGACGGATATCATCGTCTGTCTTCTCCGATCGGCACGGAAGCCGGCCGCCAGCGCGGAAGCGCGCCCCGGCCGGCTGGCGTCAGCCTCCGAAAGCTGCCGCACTACGATCCCGGAGGTCACTGAGCTCGCCATGTCGCGAACCTCGCCTCCAGGGCCTCGCCGTTGTCCGCCCAGAACTCGGTATTCAGCCCGACGGCGGACTTGAGGTTCTCCTCTGTTGTCGGGAGGTCTTTCGCCAGCTCCGGCTTGATGCTCTGTATGGCTTTCTTGTTGGTCACTCCATACGCGATATACTGCGGGAATGCCGACTGGGCCGCCTCGGAAGCGGCGAAGGCGATGAACTTCTGCGCGTTCTCGCGGTTCGCGCTGCCCTTTACGACACCCCAGTAGTCGATACCGTAGACCTGGCCATTCCAGATGAGAGCGAAGTTCTTGCCCGAAGCGTTGGCGGCGGTCACGCGGCCGTTGAACGTCGCGGTGGCGACCACGTCGCCCGCCGCGAGGCGTTCGAGCGACTCGGCCCCGGACGTCCACCAGATGATATCGCCCTTGATCCGGTCGAGCTTGGCGAACGCGCGGTCCTGCCCGGCCTTCGTCGCGAGAACCTTATAGACCTCGCCCGGGGAAACCCCGTCAGCCAGAAGGGCGATTTCGAGCGTCATCTTGGCCGTCTGGCGGAAACCCCTCTTCCCGGGCCACTTCTTCATGTCCCAGAAATCCGCCCAACTCCGCGGCCCGTCGGCGATTTTGGACCTGTCATAGCTTGGAACCATAGACCATACGAAAGCTCCCACGCCGCAGTCACTGTAGGCCTCGGGAATGAAGTCGTCCTTGTTGGCGATCTTGCTCCAGTCGAGCTCCTCGAACAGCCCCTCCGCGCATCCGGAGAGCAGCGTGTTCTGCTCGACCTGCATCACGTCCCAGGAGACACTGCCGCTGGCGACCATGGCACGGACCTTCGCCATCTGCCCCGAATACGAGTCCTCGGTGAGGGCTACGCCGGACGACTTGGCGAACGGTTCGAAGAATGCCTTCCGCTCCGCATCCTGGAGAACGCCGCCGGCTCCCACGACCGTCAGCTTGCCGGGATCGGCCAAGGTCATCGAAGAGACGCCAAGGCCGGCGAGCAGAACAAGCCCGCCAATGAAACCGCGATAGTGCATAAGACCTCTCCTCCTCATTGTGCTACCCACCGATTGAACCGCTGCTGCAGCTCTTCTTCGTGATCCACCCAGAACGGCGTGCTCAACGCGAGCGCGCCGGCCATGTTCTTTTCGGCGGTAGGCAGCTGCGGTGAGATGTCCGGGGAAATGCTGGACGTCGCCTTCGCGTTGGTGACGCCGTAGACCATCTTTTCAGCGAAAGCCTTCTGCGGCTCGGGGCTGGTCATGTACGCGACGAGGTCGAAAGCCTTGTCCCTGTTCCCGCCCTTGGGAATGGCCCAGAAGTCCATCGCGTAAAGCTGGTTGGTCCAGGACATCCTGAAGTGCCTGCCCTGCTGGTTAGCGGCGATCACGCGACCGTTGTAGGCAGAAGTCATCGTGACCTCGCCCGACGCCAGCCATTCCATGGGCTGCGCGCCGCTCTCCCACCACTGGATGTTCGGCTTTAGTTGATCGAGCTTGGCGAATGCCCTGTCCTGCCCTTCCTTCGTCGCCAGGACCTTGTACAGTTCCTCAGGCTTTACCCCGTCGGCGAGCAGCGCGATCTCGATCGTCATGCGAGCCTGCTTTCGCAGTCCGCGCTTGCCCGGCCACTTCTTGACGTCCCAGAAGTCGGCCCAGGATGTGACGCCCGTGGTCTTGTCCCCGTCGTATGCCAGGATTTTCGACCAGACAAAGGCCCCCACCCCGCAGTCGGACTTGGCCGGACCGATGATGTCTGCGGAATTCGGGAGGCTCTTCCAGTCAAACGTCTCGAGAAGGCCCTGGTCGCAGGCCAGGATCATCTCGTTCTCGTCCATCTGCACGACGTCCCAGGTCGTCGTGCCGGTCTCCACCATCGCCTTCACCTTGGCGATGCCTCCAGTATAGGACTCCTCGAGAAGAGGCGCGCCGGATTTCTGTTCGTAGGGCTTGAAGAGCGTCTCGCGCATCGCCTCTTGCGTTGCGCCGCCGAAGCCGACGACCGTGAGATCGCGGGCAAGTGCCGGAGTCGTGGTCGCAAAACACGCGGCCGTGACCATCAATGTGATTAACCGATGTCTCATTGGTTCCCCTTTTTTGATTGAGATCAGGTTGTCGAAGTTAAGCCGCGGCCGACCGCGCAAAGTCGGCCATGGTGGTATCGATGAGCTCGAGGGTGTCGTCCAACACGCTGCGATCGTGGCTGAGCGACAGGTAGAGGCGCTTGAGTTGGAGAGGCTGAAAAATCTGTCGACCCGCGATCAGGGCCCGGCGGAACCGCATGTCGAGCTCGTTATCGTTCCGGAGGAGGTCGGCATATTCCTTGAACTCGCCCTCGAAGAAGTACACGAGCCAGACGGAACCGAAGCCCGCGGTCTGGGCCCTGATGCCGTGCCGCGCGATGATTTCGTCGATCTGCTTCCGGAGATAGCTTCCGAGGTCGAAGAGGCGCTCGTAGACGCCCGGCTTCGACAGCTCCTGAACAGTGGCCTTGACGGCAGCCATCGAGGAAGGGGTGCCGTTGAAGGTCCCTCCCATGAAGACCGCTCCCTCGCCGGTCCGTCCCACGCGCTCCATGATATCCCGTCGCCCGGCAACCAGGCCGATCGGATAGCCGCTGGTAGCAGCCTTGCCGAAGGTGGCGAGGTCCGGGGTGATTCCGACGATCGACTGGTATCCTCCGAGGGCGTGCCGGAACCCGGTGATCACCTCGTCGAAGATCAGGATCACACCATTTTCGGCGGTGATCCTCCTCAGATCGCGCAGGAACTGGTTCTGAGCGACGACCGCTCCCATGTTGTGTGCGATCGGCTCGATGATGATGGCGGCCACCTCGCCCGGATTGCCCCGGATATATTCTTCCACTGCCGTCGCGTCGTTGTAGGGCAGTATCTTGGTGTGACGTGCAGCGTCGTAGAGAATTCCGTCGGACATGGGGTCGAACGAGTCGATCATCTGGCGGCTGGACTGGCCGTTCATGGCGACGTAGTCATGCCAGCCGTGATAGCCGCCCTGGAACTTGATGATCTGCTTCCGCCCGGTATAAGCCCGGGCCAGGCGCAGGGCGTGGTAAGTTGCTTCCGATCCGCTGCTGCAGAACGCGACCTGATCGGCGCAGGGAATGGCGTTGACGAGCAGCTCGGCGACCTCGACCTCGAGTTCGAGAACTCCGGCTCCGATCAGATCGAGGCTCTCTCCGACTTCGGCAATGGCCCGGGTGATCGCCGGGTTGCGGTGTCCGAGGACGTTCGCACCGAAGGCGCAGTGGTAGTCGGTGTATCGGGTGCCGTCCGCATCGTACAGGTACGGGCCATCCGCCCGGGAAAAGGCGATAGGCGCTCCGAGGCGTCTGCTGGGGCTAAGAAGACCGCCCGGTATGACGGCCTCGGCGCGACCCGCTATCGTTTCGTTGTTGCTTCTCATCGAGCCGCTCCCCCGATGTTTTCGAGAACTTCTGCCCGGATACCGTCGGCGTCGAGGCGGTAGTGCCTGTAGAGGTGCGTGGGCGGTGCGATCAGGCTGTATTCGTCCCTGATGCCATGACGTACGAGGCGAGCCCCCTTCCCCTTCTCGGCGAGAACCTCGGCAACCGCGCCACCCAGACCGCCGAGGACGTTATGCTCTTCGACAGTGAGGACGATCTTCGAACGTGCCGATGCCTCGATGATCGCTTCCTCGTCGAGAGGCTTGATCGAATGCATGTCGATCAAACCCACGGAGTGACCGGCCGCGTTCAGTTCCTCCATCGCCTTCTTCGCACCGTGGACCGGATAGCCCGCAGCGATGATGGTCACGTCGTCGCCGATGCCGTGAACGACCGCCTTGCCGAGCTGGAAGTCCACGCCGTTCTCGTAGACAACCGGGTCGTGACCGCGATGGATGCGGAAGTAGATCGGAAGAGGATAATCGACCGTTGCCTTGAGGGCGGCTGCCAGGGCGGGACCGTCCGCCGTGGAAACGACGGCGAGATTCGCGATGCTCCTGGTGATCGCGATGTCTTCGGTTGCGTGATGGGATGTGCCGTAGAACCCGAGCGAGATGCCGGTGTGGTGCCCGATGAGGCGGACCGGCTGCTTGCAATAAGCCACGTCCATCCGAATCTGCTCGCAGCAGAGCAGCGCCAGGAACGAGGCGAACGTCGCCACGTAAGGAATAACTCCGGTCGTCGCCATCCCGGCGGCTGCCGACACCATGTTCTGCTCCGAGATGCCGAACTGGACGAACCGATCGGGGAAGCGCCTGGCGAACTCGTTCAGGCCATTCGAGTACTGGAGGTCGGCGGTTCCAGCCATCACCGGATGTCCGGCTTCCGCCAGCTCGATCAGCGCGTTCGACAGCGTCGGCAGCGATGGTGCGCGGCGGTTTACCTCGCGGTATTGCCACGAGTCCTTGGAAATCAGCTGGTTCATTATGAAATCACCGTGTTGAGGATCGTTTCGCGGGCGTTGTCTTCGTCTTCCGCGCCGAGATATCCAAGATGCCAGCCCGGTTCGGTTTCCATGTAGTCAATGCCCTTCCCCTTCACCGTCTGCGCGATGATGCAGCAGGGCCTGGTGCGGGCGGTGTCTGCCTTCACCTGCCGGAAAAGCGTCGTGAGGGCGTGGATATCGTGCCCGTTGACGGTGTGGACCTCCCAGCCGAAGGCCCGCCATTTCTCGTCCAGCGGCTCTACGGCGAGGATATCGTCCACTTTACCGTCGAGCTGGTAACCGTTCCGGTCGACGATGGCGACGAGGTTGGAGAGGCCGTGGCTGGATGCGGAAAGCGCAGCCTCCCAGACCTGACCCTCCTGCATTTCTCCGTCTCCGAGCAGCACGAACGCGTTGAAGCCCCGCTTCTGGAATCGCGCGCCGAGGAGCATGCCGACGCCGTTCGAAAGGGCATGCCCAATCGAGCCGGAGCTGAAATCCACGCCAGGCACTTTCGTCATGTCCGGATGGTCGCCGAGCGGGCTTCCGAGCCTGGTGTACGTGTCCAACCAGCTCGGATCGAAGAAGCCGAGGTCGGCGAGGATCGGGAACAACCCGACGGCGGCGTGACCCTTCCCCATCAGGAAGCGGTCACGGTCCGGCCAAGCGGGATCGCCCTTCCTAATGTTCATCACGTCGTAGTAGAGCGCCGCGAATATCTCGGCGCACGAGAAGACCGAGGTGTAGTGACCTACCTTGGCGATCGAGATCAACCGAATGGTCTCAAGGCGGACGAACTGCGCGCGTTCGCGCAGAAGCTCCCCCTTCTCTTCGGACAAAAGATCCCCGTCGCGGCCCATCGGTGGATGGCCGCCATAAATATTTAACATTGTCACGGATATACTCCCGCCGTTCCCTAACTTATAAGTTATAAGATATAGAGAATCGCGCCAAAGGCAACATGGATTTTTGACAACGCGGCTAGTCGATAAAATCGAACGTAACAGATCAAATTATGCAGCTTTTTTCGAATGATGAAAAAGCAGATGTTGCCTCCATCGAATTCAACCATCCCAACGGAGCAAAACAAATGACCAAGGTTCTCGTTCTCTACTACTCGTCCTACGGCCACATCGAGACAATGGCAGGCTCGATCGCTGAAGGCGCAAGAAGCGCTGGCGCCGACGTTACAATCAAACGTGTCCCAGAAACCGTCCCGCCTGACGTCGCCGAAAAGGCCCACTTCAAGATCAACCAGGACGCACCGATTGCGACGGTAGCGGAACTCGCCGACTATGACGCGATCATCGTCGGTACGGGTACTCGCTTCGGCCGCATGTCGTCGCAGATGGCTTCTTTCCTCGACCAGGCCGGTGGCCTTTGGGCACGGGGAGCTCTCAACGGTAAGGTGGGCGCTGCGTTCGCGTCGACAGGTACGCAGCATGGTGGACAGGAAACCACCCTGTTTTCGATCATCACCAACCTCATGCACTTTGGCATGATCATTGTCGGCCTGCCCTATAGCCACCAGGGCCAGATGAGCAGTGAGGAGATTGTTGGCGGCGCTCCTTATGGCGCAACCACTGTGGCCGGTGCTGACGGATCACGCCAGCCTTCGCAGATCGATCTCGCCGGTGCCTTCCATCAGGGCGACATCGTCGCCCGCACTGCCGCAGCTCTCGTCGCAGCCCGCGGCTAAACCCACCTAACTCACTCTTTAAATTCAGCTCCAACTGGACCAGCCGATTGCGATCGGCTGGCAAGGAGAAGTCATGTCCTCGCTTTTCTTAAACAAGGTCGTCGCGGTCACCGGCGCAGGCTCTGGGATCGGTCGGGCGATAGCACTTGGGCTCGCTCGCGACGGCGCGACTGTGCATCTAGCCGATCGCGATGCCGACGGGCTCACCCAAACTGCAGACCTCATCCGCGTCCAAGATGGCCGGGTGTTCACAACCGAACTCGACGTAGCAAGCGAGCTTCAGATCGTCGGATGGATCGAACAGATCGATGCTGCATCCGGTCGACTCGATGCTGCATTCAACAATGCCGGCATCACCGGCCCTGCAAAGCGGATTGAAGACTACGCATTGGCAGACTTTCAGCGGGTCATCGCCGTCAATCTGCAGAGTGTTTTTCTCGGGATGAAATACCAGATCCCGCTGATGAAGCGCAGTGGTGGCGGATCCATTGTGAACACGGCTTCCGTCGCCGCTTTGACGGGGCCTGGAGGAATGAGCGCCTACGCCGCCTCCAAACATGGGGTGCATGGCCTGACCCGCGTCGCCGCTATGGAAAATGCGGCCCATGGCATCCGCGTCAACGCGATTGCGCCTGGCTGGACTGAAACGCCAATGGTCGTGGCAAACAGCCAACAGAACCCGGCCTTTGCAGCACTTGCCCAAAACGCCATTCCCGCCAGGCGCGGCGGCAAGCCGGAGGAAATCGCGGCCGCGGCAATCTGGCTTGCCTCCGACGCCGCCTCCTATGTCACCGGACACATGCTGACCGTCGACGGCGGCATGACCATCGGTGGTTTTGAACTCTGACACCGAACCTCGAAAGGAAAATCCCATGTCAGACCAACCTGAAGCATTGAAAGCAGTCGTCCGCCGCAACACACTCGAGGTGCAGTCCGGCGGCAACTTCGAACTTTTCGACGAGCTTTTCGCCGACGATTTTCTGGACCACACACCGCAGCCCGGCGGTACGCCGGATAAGGAAGGAGCGCGTCGTCTTTACCACGCGCTGCGCGAAGCCTTCCCGGACTTCCACGCCGAAATTCACTGGCAAGCGGTCGATGGCGACATCGTGACGACTTTCAAGACCTATCACGGCACCCATCAGGGCGTCGTCCTTGGGATCGCGCCAACGGGCCGCCAGATCAAGTTCGAAACCGTCGACGCCATGCGCATTCGCAACGGCAAAATCGCCGAACACTGGGGCGTGGCCAACCTCTATTATCTTCTGCAGCAACTCGACGCCCTGCCCTCCTCGGCCCCCAAAGTGCCGGAATATTAAGGATCACCACAATGAGCAACAGTAACATTCTCGACGGCAAGGTCGTCATCGTAACCGGCGCATCGAGCGGCATTGGGCGTGCGATCGCCATCCGGGCTGCCGAACATGGCGCCAAAGCAGTTATCGTCTCGGACGTCGTGGAAGCACCGCGCGAAGGCGGTGAACCGACTGCCTCCGAGATCAGAAAACTGGGGGCCAAATCCGTCTTCGTGAAAGCAGACGTCAGCCGCAAGGCTGACAACGACGCGCTGGTTGCGGCGGCAGAAGAATTCGGCGGCGTCGACGTCATGGTGGCAAATGCAGGCATTACCCTGAAGACAGACGGCGCGGAGGTTCCAGAAGACGATTACCGGCGCCTGATGTCTGTCAACCTCGATGGCCCGTTGTTTGGCGCTCAGGCAGCTGCGCGCCAGATGAAGGCGCTCCACAAGCAGGGCAGTATTGTCCTCATGGCGAGCATGGGCGGGATCTCTGGCGCCGGCATCACCGTTGCCTACTCGACAAGCAAGGGCGGTGTGGTGCTGATGGCGAAATCATTGGCCGACGCCCTTGGACCGGATGGCATCCGTGTCAACGCGGTAGCACCCGGCACCATCGACACAGAGCTTCTTCGCACGAGCCCCGGTATCGCCCAAGCCTCCGAAGGCTTTCGCCAGAGGACGCCGCTCCGCCGGCTTGGCAAACCGGCGGAAGTCGGAGATGCTGTCGCTTTCCTTGGCTCGGACCTGTCGAGCTATGTCTCAGGCACCGCGCTCCTGGTGGATGGAGGGCTGCTCTCCGTTATCTGATTTCTCGACCCTCCAGTCGGACCCGCGCCCTCAAAAGCGCGGGTTTTTCATTGCCTCCATCGTTCGAAATTTTCGACGATAATCCGCGATATTATCCAGCTTTTTCGTTTGATCTGATAATGGCAATTTCTTCTCACGACGCAGCCACGGTGGCTTCGCCCCAACTAAGGAATACGTTCATGTCCCATTCCGATGCAATCGCTCAGCGCGTTGAAACTCTTTCCCAGTCGGCCCTTTTAAGCGGCGTCACCCCGCTCGCCGGCCGGATCCTTCTGGCGGCCATCTTCCTTCTGTCCGGCATCAGCAAGATCTCTGATCCGGCTGGAACGATCGGCTACATCAATATGGTCGGCCTGCCGTTCCCGCCGCTGTCCTACGGCGCGGCCGTATTGACTGAGATCGTGGGAAGCATCGCCCTGATCCTCGGCTTCCAGACCCGCATCGTCGCTCTGATCCTTGCCCTGTTCAGCGTTGCCACGGCACTGACGTTCCACAACAACCTCAGCGACCTGAACCAGTTCATCCACTTCTTCAAGAACATCGCAATGGCCGGTGGCCTGCTGCAGGTCGTGGCGTTCGGCGCGGGTCGTTACAGCCTCGACGCCCGCCGCTAAGCGAAGCACGTGATCAAAGGAGAAGCCCGGACGATGGTCCGGGCTTCTCGCGTTTTTACTTACCCCATTCCGGACCGCCATCGGTGCAAGTCTGACCCCCATCGACCGGCAGGACAATCCCGGTGATCCAGGCGGCTTCATCACTGGCAAGAAAAGCGACTGCCGAAGCAATCTCTTCAGGTTGGCCTGCCCGTCTCAGCGGAATCCGGTCCCAGGCCTTTTCGAGAAGCGCGTCATCATCCATGATCGCCTCCACCATTCCTGTGACCGTAAGCCCGGGTGCCACTGTGTTTGCTCTGACGCCGAACTTGCCGAGGTCGCAGGCAGCTGAGCGGGTTAGATTGGCAACGCCACCCTTTGCAGCATTGTAAGCTGCATGGCTCCAGCCGCCACCAAGGGATGAGACGGAGCCGATGTTGACGATCGAACCTTTGGTCTCCTTGAGGTGCGGAACTGCTGCACGGCTCATGTAGAAGACGCCAGAAAGGTCGGAGGCAATGCATTCATCCCAATCCTGATCACTCGTCTCTTCGATGTTTCCAACGAGATTCATGCCTGCGGCATTGACGACAGTGTCGATGCGACCGAACCGCTCGACTGTGGCTGCGACAAGGGCGTCGCAGTCCGACCGTGAGGAAACATTGGCGACAAAGGTGCCGCTGCGGTCAGCCGGCATCTTTGAGGCAGCTTCCGACAGCCGTTTCCCGGTTCTGCCGGAGATCATCACGGACGCTCCTTCGTTAAGGAGACGGTTGGCGATGGCGGCGCCGATACCGGAGCCCCCGCCGGTCACAATAGCTACTCTTCCTTCAAATCGTTTTGACATGACACACTCCTTCATTCTCCGTGGCGAAGGCCGCGGCAGTGTTGGCTCCGTGTTGAATTTGGATTGGTTCAGTTGGCCGGGAAATCGGCTGAACGAGACAAGGCCTCCCAGGCAACAACATTTGCCTTGAGGTCCTCCGCCTTCTTCAGGGCAGCGTCCACGGCGTCATTGCCGAGCGGAAGATGGTGCGGAGGCTGTTGCGCCAGGACGGCTTGCCGGATGGCTTTCGCCGCACGCGCGGGGTCACCAGCCTGCTTTCCGACCGATGCGTGGTAAGCACGGCGCGCTGCGCCCGCTGTCGCTTCGTAGTCGTCGATTGACGCGGAGACCTCGTTCGACGAGCCTGCCCACTCCGTCCTGAAGGCACTTGGCTCGACTGTCATGACGTCGATGCCGAGAGGAGCGACTTCTTTCCGAAGCGTGTCCGACAGGCCCTCCACGGCAAATTTGGTGGCGCAGTAGTAGCCGACGCCGGTGTAACCGACCAGGCCGCCGATCGATGTCAGATTGACGATCATACCACTGCGCCGGGCTCGCATATGTGGAAGGACCGCATGGATCGTGTTCGCGGTGCCAAAGAAATTGACGTCAAACAGGCGACGGGCATTCTCTTCATCAGTTTCCTCGATCGCACCGAAGAAGCCGATCCCGGCGTTGTTGATCAGGACGTCGATCCGACCGAAGTGTGCTTCCGCGGCGTCGACCACCTTCTGGCACTGATCCCGGTCGATCACGTCGAGTGGAAGGATCAGGGCATCGCCCTTCTGTTCCAGATCCACGATCTTGTCGGTCTTGCGGGCGGTCACGACAACCTTCTCGCCAGCCTCCAGCAGATGTTCCGCGATGTAGCGACCGAAGCCCGTAGAGCATCCGGTTACGAGCCAGACTTTGGGGTTTTGCGTGCTCATTTCATATACTCCTTTCTGTATCAGACCTGCGGGGACCGTTGCTGGTAGCCGCGGATTTTTACGTCTTCGACGCACAGGTCCGCGACCTTCGCCATGAAAGCCTGGACGTAGTTCGTGCTCATATGCAGCTTGAAGTCAGAGGCATGCCGCCAGTCTTCGAGCACCATCCACACGTCGGGAACATCAGTGGACTGGTGGATCTCGTAGCGTAAGCAGCCTTCCTCCTTGCGGGAGGGAGCGACGAGCCGAAGCAGTTCGTCACCCAGATCTCGTGAGCGGCCCGGCTTCGCCGTGAAATAGGCCACGTTGGTGAGGTCAGCCATTTCGGGTCTCCTTGTTCAGAAAAGCCGATGCAGTTTTCAGACGCCGTTGATCGCTATGATACGCGACCCGGCCGCCGCCTGACGCTGAGCCGCAAGCGGCGCATAGTCCGACGATGCGAAGAGCTCACGGATCGCGTCCTTGTTCGGGAACTCGATGATGAGCATGTTCGTGGCTGTCCAGCCTTCCAACTCCAGAGGGGTTTCATCGATGGCGATAAGCCTGCCGCCGGCTTTGGCGACGAGCGGCAAGGCCTTGGATCGGTAGTCTTCGATCGACTTCATGTCGTGGATGTCGAGATCAACGACGAGATAAGCGGTCATGGTTTTCTTCCTTTCGTAATGGGTTTCTGGTGCATTTTGGGGCCGGCGCCTCTCAGGGGAGATGGCGCCATTTGACCATCCGATCTCGAAGGTCGAGCGTGCCGCCGTCGACGGTGAACGTGCCGTCACCGAGGTGATGCATCATTCGACGTTCCTTACGGCTCTCGTTGATCCAGATCCTCGTCGCCTCAAGGATGAAGAGGTTGTAAGGATCCGAGAGCCTGGTATCGACGACCCGGCATTCGATATTGGCCAGGCAGTCGGAGAGGAGTGGGGCTGATACGTCCTTGGCAGGTCGCGTCTTGAGACCGTACCTCTGGAATTTATCTACCCGATCGCCTGAGCAGTTCCCGACGTCGACAACGGTTTCGGCGAGATCGAGACCGGGTACAGCGATGACGCACTCTCCGGTTTTCCGGAGAGCCTGATAGCTGTGATCCCAGGGACCGATGACACAACCGATCAGCGGCGGGTCGTGCTGGATCATCATATGGAAGCCCATCGTCATCACGTTGGGCTTGCCGTTATCACTCGTCGAGACCATGACGATCGGGCCAGGTTCCAGGACGCGATAGGCTTGAGATGCGGGTAATTCCTTCATGACAATCTCCTTGAGAGGTCCCTGCATTGATCCAGGGACCTTTCAGGGCCGGTCTGTTACCAACCCTGTTCTACTGGCAGAACGAACAGCTCGGCGACGTCCACATGAGCCGGGGCCTGGGCTGCGAAGACGATCGTGTCGCCAATGTCCTCGCCCTGGAGGAAGGTCATCTGGCCGGCCAGCTCATCCATCTGCTTGCGGTAGCCCGGATCTGTGATGTGATCGTAAAGCTCGGTGGCAACGGCGCCCGGCTGGATGCAGGTCACGCGGATGCCATGCTTCTGGCCGACTTCCATGCGCAGGCCATCAGAGAAAGCCGTGACGGCATGTTTTGTAGCGCAGTAGACCGACAGACCCTTGAAGACCTTGCGGCCAGCGATCGAGGACATGTTGAATACGTGGCCGGAATGCTGCTTGATCATCTGGGGCAAAACGGCGGCCGTCGTATTGAGCAAGCCCTTCACGTTCACGTCCACCATCCGCTGCCACTCGTCGACCTTGAACTGGTCGATATCGGAGAGCGGCATCAGGCCGGCATTGTTGACGAGGATGTCGATTGATCCGTAGGCGTCGATAAGCTCTTTGACACCCGCGTCGACCGAAGCCGTATTAACGACGTCCATTTCGATGACAAGAGCCTCGCCGCCCTTGGCTTCGATCTGTTTCTTGAGATCTTCGAGCTTGTCGGTGCGGCGGGCTGCGATACCGACCTTGGCGCCGGCTTCAGCAAGCTTTGCAGCAGTCGCGGCGCCAATGCCGCTCGATGCGCCGGTGACCAGTGCGATCTTTCCTTTGAGGTTGGTCATTGTCTTCACTCCTTGTCTTGAAGCCCACCACCGCGGCGGGCGTTTCGTTTGACAAGGATGAAATTATGCCTCCCCCTCCGACCTTCTCTCGCGCCCTTGCTCGACCTGTCGCGATCTTGCTCGAAATCGCGCCAGGCCGAAAAATCAGCCGCGCCGATAGTGGCTCGGCGGCAATCCGGTCTCGCGACGGAATACTTGGGCAAAGTGGCTCGGGCTTGAATAGCCGACCGACATTCCGATCTCGATGATGCTGGTATCCGTCTCCTGCAGCAAAAGCTGTGCCCGGGCAACGCGCTGGCGGATGAAGTAGCGTGACGGCGAGAGCCCGGTCGCCCTTTTGAACAAGCGACTGAAATGGAATTCACTCATACCCACCGTTTCAGCAAGCTTTGCGAGATTGAACGGCTCGGCTAGATTTTCTTCGAGGTAAGCGATAGCGCGACGCAGTTTGAAGCCGGGAAGTGCGTTCTGGCGATCGTCGGCAGCTTCACTGGCGGCGTAGTTTCGGATCAGATGCACGGCAAGGGTCTGGGCAAGACCCTGGACGAACAGCTGGCTCCCTTTCCCTTCAGACGTCAGCTCCTGATGGATCAATGCAAGGAGGTGTGACAGCTGCGTGTCCTTGCCCCCGGAAATGTCGCGCAGCGCAGGAGGGGCGGCGCAGCCCAGTACGTCGTAAGCGACGCGCTCGAAAAGCGGTACGGAAAGATAAAGATGCATCACCTGAAAAGGTGAATCACCAATCGCTCGCCAGCGCATCTCGTAGGGAGTAGGAGAGCGGGTCAGGAAAAAATCCCCGACCGTGACCGTGTTGGCGACCCAGTCGCCGTCAAGGTCACGTTCCTCAACGACTGCTTCTCCCGACATCACCCAAACGATTAGTGGCTCTGCGACAGCGGGAACGAGAAAGGGTTCCTGCTTGTTGAGACGTGAATACACCTGCACGAACATGTCATTCCACGCCGGACTATCGCCACTAACAAGCGTGCGACCGGCTATATACTGTTCAAGCCCGAGCGGGGACGTCCGCTCGGGCCTTGCAATGACATCTTCCAGTTCGGGCGCGAGTGCCGCTGGATAAATGGGCTTTCCAGCAACGGCTGGGATTGAGGACAAAACGTTTTGACGGGACGGTTCGATATTTGCCAATGCGGACCCTCTCTTGAAACGATAGCTGCCTGCGTTGCCTAAGGGTTCAATGGAAGTTGTCCCCGTTCCCATATCCGCCCACAACCACCATCAATGATGCAAGGCAGCATTTGGTTTCGTGCGACAGGAAGACAAGGCCGGTTTCGTCCGACTTTTGAGGCAGATGAAATTCACATCAAGTCGCATGTCAGTATCTCCGGGTTCGTGGCACCATTCGCAAAACTTCCAAACACATCTTTTTTAAGAAGCGACGGCAAGGTGGCATCAAACGCAAGGTGAAATGAGAGAATCGTCACACTGCCAAAGGGCTGGAACCCAACGCCTCAGTTCATCACGAAGCGTTGTCAGCAGCCTGCTTTCCGTTGAATAACGAGATACGGTCATGGGCAATCAGCAGAGCTTTTTCGATCAATGGATAGCCAGCATAGGGAATGATGTTGAAGAGAGTGTCGATAATCTCTTCCCGGGTGGCCCCGAGATTGAGAGCTGCATCGATATGAACACCCAGCGGCCTTTCTGCCGCGACGGTTCCCTGGGCGGCGAGCGCAGAGATTGCACCCAACTCGCGTCCCTTGGGGTCAAGCGCTGAGCGAGAAAAGATATCACCGTAGCAGTGGGCAACGATCAATCGACCCAGCCCAGGGGCAATATCCTTGAAGCTATCGACCACATCAGCGCCGGATCCACCGGATGTTGCAGCGAGTGTTGCGGCGCCGCTCTCGAAGCGCTTCTCACTATCTTTGCTGTCACGGACTTTCTTAGTATTCACTTCTGATCGTTCGGGAGCCACGAGGACATTGTTTGCTCTGCCGGCAGCGTTGAGCGCTGCTGGAAATCCGGAATAGACGCTCAGTTGGATAACCATTTCGACAATGTCGCTGCGGGTTGCACCCGTAGCCAAAGCTGAAGCGATATGGCCGTCGAAGCTCGCCCCCACCTTCCCCCCGCGGCCAGCATTGCAGCGGACGCGAGATGAACCAACCTCGGCTCCAGGTGCACGGCACAGAAGATCTCTTCGTCAAGGACCTGTTCGCGCCACTTCACGAACTCAGGCGCAATTCGATCGAGCACGGCGAGACGGTCAGAGGAGATATCCGGGATGAAAGGTGATGCCTGAGCCTCGGTGGCATTATTGGTTTCGCCCCGCTCGGCGAAAATATCGCCGACGATGGGGACGGCGTTGATCGCCGTCGGAAACCCGATCAAACCCGCGGAAATAAACAACAGGTCGACGATATCGTCGCGAGTTCCCCCGACATTCAATAATCCACTGAGGTGAAAAGAAAGCTGAGATTGCGCCGATCCGTGGGCCAACAGGGTAGCCGCAGTCAGAATCTGACGCGTTCGCAGATCAAGGCCATCACGCGATAGCACATCGCCATAGGGATACTGAATGGTGAACCGCGCCAGGTCTTCCGAGAAACGCGCAAGCTGGCTTACCGGGCCGCCAAAATTCTCGCCTCCGATGTGTTTGAGGACGGCAAGACCACGAAGGTGTTTTTGCCTGTCTTCAGGCGACGCCCAATTCTCGAGCTGCTCTTCGATATTGGTCATTATCATCGCTTCCTCTTGATCTGATTTTCACGGGCACTGATGTTCGCACCGAGGGAAAGAAATTGGACCACGCCGGCAATGGATATGCCGGCATGGCGTTCTGACTACTGCTTGCGATAGAGAACCATTCCCGCGTGGTAGAGGACACCATCGACAAAATCGCCGTCGGCGGTAAAGCCGGTATCGTCCCAGTATTCGATATGATTTCCGGTTACCTCGTATCGTCCCTGATAGGCGCTTTCGCGTGAGCCGCGCGCCTCGTCGTAACGGCCATTGGGGAGCAACTGGTGCCGTATGCGACCGTCCGCAGTCTGCCACATGCCGACATAAGGGTGTGAGGGCGTCGGAGCTGTCATTGTGCCGCCTCCGTCTTGCCCAGGAAAGACTGAATGGTGTCTGGCTGGACGACCCAGGCGTAGTTCAGTTCGTGACGGATCTTCCATTTGCCGCCGGTGCATTCCCAGCCCAGCTGCGAGCGTCCGTCAAAAGCGATCACCTTGCCGTCAAGACGATCAATGCGGCCGACGAAACCAAGCGTCGTCGAAGCGACCGTGTCGCCGACCATCGCATCATGGCCGCCGGTCAGGCCGTGGCGAACAGATCGGGCAGCGTTCTGCAACGCCTCCCAGTTGGCGCCGTAGCGAGCCGAGTTGTCAAAGAGCTGTGTGCTGCCAGGGGCGAAATTGTCGTAGAAAACCCCTTTGGTGTTTTCCAGGTCGTAATACCGGTTCAGTTTCTCTGCGAACACGAATTTACCATCGCCTTCATGGCGTTCCCAGCCCTTCATGATCCAATCGACATGAAGTGCAAGCGGAGCGTCGGCGCCTTCCCGAGGGCAGGAGCTGTCCTGTGCAGCGACGGGTCCGGCGCAGATCCCAAGGGCCAAAGCTGCTGCGAGTGTGATCTTGATGTTTGTCATGAGAATATCTCCTTCGATGATCGATTGTGCTTGTTTGCCAGCTGCCGGTTTGACCGGTCGGCTATGGGCAAAAGGTAGACAACTTTGATTGTCGCTTGTATTCCCTCGTCGCTAACAAGATTGGTTAGTAGGATACGACAATGACAATCGATCTAAACTTGGTCCCGATGTTTCTGGCTGTCGCCGAGGAGGGGAATTTTAGGGCGGCGGCCGATCGCCTTGGCGTCACACGCTCGGCCGTTAGCCAGGCGATCAGACGGCTCGAGGATATTTGCGGCATCGCGCTCGTCAGCCGCACGACGCGCAGTGTGCGGCTGACGGAGGCGGGCAACCGCTTCCGTGAAAAGCTGTCTCAGCCAATGGCCGACGTGAAATCGGCATTCGAGGACGTCGCAGGCGACGCAAGGCCCAGCGGTTTGCTGCGGATCGCGGTTACGTCGATTGCGGAACAATTTCTGTCAGGGCCGCTGATCGCGTCCTTCGCGCAAGCACATCCGGGCGTCACGATCGATGTCACGGTGACCGACGACGTCTTCGACATCGTAGCAGCCGGCTACGATGCGGGGGTCCGGTTGGGTGACGTGATAGAGCAGGATATGGTTGCGGTGCCACTCACAAAAGAAGAGAGAGAAGTGGTAGTCGCGACACCGGGATATTTCGATATCCATGGAACGCCCCGCCACCCCCGGGACCTCGTACATCATCGCTGTATCGGCTGGCGTCCGTCTCCAAGTGCTGCGCCGTATCGATGGGAGTTCGAGGAAGATGGCATACCTTTCGACGTTGGCGTCGAGCCGCAAATCACCACGAACGATCTCCATCTGATGGTTCGTACCGCGCTCGCAGGCGGCGGTATTACGTTCGCATTGGAGGAGACGTTCCGCCGATACATCGATCGCGGCGAGTTGATCACGGCATTGGACGCCTATCTGCCCCCCTTTCCAGGGTTCTTCCTCTATTTCCCCAACCGCCGCAACATGGCGCCCAAGCTACGAGCGCTCATCGACCATGTTCGCGCGTCCCGAGCGACACAGCCCTAGCACTCGTGGCGACAATGGGCTGGGTGCGTCGTGGCGGGCACCCATAGATTTTTCTAATTTCCGGTCCGCTCGACCCGAACCGGTTGCGAGTTGGTTCCGGCCGGCCGACCTGTAGGGAACGACCTTTGTCGCTGCGGAAGACGGGGCTATCTCGAGCCCCGTCTTCCCATCGCTTAATCCGGGGGGCAATCCTAGGAATAGTTGACCGGGAGCCAGCCATAATTGGTGCTATCTGTACGCACGTGGCCGATTCCGGGAAACGCAATATGGGCGCCTGCCACAAGATATTTGCCCTCCACCGCCTTCTTAAAGGCGACGTCGCGGGCAGCAACGGCGGCTTTCTGATCGATATCGAATTCTATGGCGATGCCGGGCTCATCGAATTGCAGGATGTCGCCATGGGTGATGTCGCCCCAGAAAACGATCTTCTGGCCTTGGCTTTCCAGCGTAATGGCGCTGTGACCCGGCGTATGTCCCGCATAAAGAATCGAGCCCAGACCTGGAACGGGTGGTTGGTTATCTCCGAATGTTTCAAATTTTCCGGCTTTCACGTAAGGCGTCACACACTGGTCCGCCTCGCCAAAATGCTGCTTGACGATGCCCGTCGCCGCCTTGGCGTTCTCCGGGCTCAGCCAGAATTTCGCCTCCCGCTCATTGACCCGTAATGTGGCGTTGGGGAAAGTGCGTTTGCCATCGCTCACCAACCCACCGGAATGATCGGTATGAATATGGGTGAGGATGACATCGTCAATGTCACCTACCTTGTATCCGGAAGCCTCGATGTTGGACACGAGCTTGCCGAGCGATGGGCCCAAATAGGTACCGGTGCCTGCGTCGATCAGAACCAGTCTTTCGCCGGTGTTGACCAGGAATGCGTTGACGGATGTTGGTACGATTTCCGGCAGAAAGGCATCATTCAGAGCGCCCTTCGCGTGTTCTTCGCTAGTGTTGGTGTAGAGCTTGGCGAGCGGCAGGGCAACGGTGCCGTCCGACAGGGCTGTGACCTCTACGGAGCCGATCTTCAGCCGGTAGAAACCCGGTGCCTGAACAGCGGCAAAAGGTGCCTTGGCGAAGACGATTGATGGCGCGACGAAGGGCGCTGCGACGAAGCCAGTCAGAGCGCGTTTGAGAATGGAACGACGAGATGGCATGGGTTTGCTCCTTACGTGATGGTGCGGAACGGCTTGCAAGTTCCTGCCCATCAGCTAAGGATGCTCCCGTCAGCAATCAAATCGATATAGCTCATGCAAGTCATCGATCATTTCAATCTTCGTTCCTTCGACCTCAATCTTCTCGTTGCCTTCGATGCGATGATGGAGGAGATGAGTGTGACCCGGGCAGCGCAGCGCTTGAAGATCCAGCAGCCTGCCATGAGCCACAACATCTCGACCTTGCGCACGCTGTTTCAGGACGAGCTGTTCATCCGTGTTGGACAGGTGATGAAGCCCACGGCACGGGCGCTGAATTTATCCGGTCCGGTGCGGCAGGCTCTGCGACAGGCACAGGCCGCCGTGTTGATGGCAGACGCATTCGATCCGGCCACCGAGCGACGCACATTCAGGCTGGGGCTTTCCAGCGAGGTAGAACTATTGTTGCTGCCCGACCTGACCGCTCGGTTGCGCGATATCGCGCCAGGCATTCGTATTTTGGCTCGCGGCGGCGATGCACTGGAGATCGAGGCGATGCTGGATTCAGGCGTCGTCGACCTGTCTGTGGGATGCAGCTATCTCCCGGATTCACGACACCATTGCGAGCCGCTTTATCAGTCCAGCGTATTGTGCTGTTTCAATCGGCAATTGCTAAAGCTCTCCAGTCCCGTAGGCCTCGATGCCTATATGGCGGCACAGCACGCCGTGATTTCGCAGACTGACAGTCTGCATGGCTGCGTCAAGGATGCACTGGAGCATGCGGGGGCAGAACTGGACATAGTGGCGGCGGCTCCGGATTTCATGTCGATATTGGCGACGGCGCGTTCATCTGCCGTGATTGCAACCGTATCGTCGCGCATTGCACTTCGTTACGGACCGCTGCTGGGACTTGATGTCAGCCCGGTGCCACTCGCGCTGTCTTTTCCACCCGTGTCCATGGTGTGGCCGCTTCAGATGGACAGCGATCTCGGTTGTGCCTGGTTGCGGCAACAAATCCGTGAAGCGATGCTAAGAACAAATGGGAGCAACGTCGCGGATATTGCGGCGTGACGGGCGTGGCGATCAGCATGTGTCTGAAGTCCTCGCCTTGAGATCCCATATGTGGACGGCCCCCGACTCGCAAGATATTTCGAGATAATCTGATCGTATCGCTTGCGTCCATATGTCCGGCCTGTTGTTGCGTTCGCACATGAACGCTGGCCAAGATGGTTTCCGCAACACAGGTCCCAAGCATCAAGACGGCCTCTAGCTGCCAATGGGATCACCGGGGTATCCTGTGTTCCGGATCGATCGATCACACCATCTGCTCCTTATCCTGCAAGTGTTGACCTCGACAAAGGAGTAAGGATCACGGCCTCTTCGGTTCTTGCTCGCCGATCATCATGCCGCGCAGCCCTGTGGAGCAGACGCCGGTCTTGCGCTGTATGTCTCGCCGGAGACCATCAGCTTCCAGGCCATACGCGCCATCTTGTTGGCGAGTGCTACTGCTGCCACTTTAGGTGGCTTGCGCTTAAGCAATGCCGTAAGCCACCGAGAGGCATTACCAGATCGCCGTGCATGCTGAATGACAGCGGTTGCTCCAACCACCAAGGCTGCCCGCAGCGCTTCATCGCCGGCCCGCGTGATGCAACCAAGACGCAGCTTGCCGCCGGTCGAGTGATCCTTTGGCGTTAACCCTATCCAAGCTGCGAACTGGCGGCCAGATTTGAAGAGCTCTGGAGCAGGTGTCTTCATTATCAAAAGAGCCGAACTGATCGGGCCAATACCGGGAATGGTGTTGAGACGTATGCTGCGTTCGTCGTTACGCTGCCATGCCTTTAACTTCGCCTCCACGTCAGCAATGTTCTTTTCAAGTTGAGCGTATTCCTCGGCCTGGCTCATGAACAATTCCTGCGCGAGCTCTGGCACAGTTTTCTCAGCTTGCACCCTTTCGAGCAGCATCGGAATATGTGCCAGCCCCTTGGCTGCGGAGACACCAAACTCATTGGCGTAACCCCGTATAGCGTTGGCGAGTTGGGTGCGCTTGGCCACGACTTCGAGGGGTGGCCTGGTCCAAACCTACTGGAGCGTTCCTACAAGCAGTCCGGGCTTGAGGGCATTAGCTATCTGCTGGATCTGAGGGCGGACACCGTCGCGAGCTGGATTGAGACGGCCTGCGACGAACGTCTTCCGGGAAAAAGCGCATGCTTTGCAACGGTCCTCAAATGCGCGCGCGACAACTCCGGCATGATGTTCGCTGTCAGCGGGAGTGTCATCGAAAACGGCCGGAATTACTTCTTCAGGAACGGGATGACCGTCGCTTTCAAGGAGGCAGAGAACGGGTCGACGCGTGGTGTTCCTCTCAGCGTACAGAGATCAGTACTCGTTGCACCAAAAGATCATATCTATCGCATCAAGACTGGGCTGACGAGATTTTGGCGCACATTGCCGTCCCAAATGGCTTTAGCCTATCCTGATGCTCACTCGCCGAGCGCAGTTAAAACGCAAAAACAAAGACTGACCTGGCTTTCCCTGGTCCAAGCTGAAATCCTTGCTGCCCAAAAGACGGGAAAGAACCTTCTATTTTCCAGTTGGCTTTTGGCACATAAAAAGACCATCGCCCTCGGCACATGCCCAGACGATAACGACCCCTAAAGACCACGGCATCTTTGCTCATTTTAACCCCGATCCCGAAGAAATCGCTATGCCATGGCCAGTGGTATAGGAATAAGTTTGAAGTGCCACTTCTTTGAAAGACTTCCCAAAACATAGCGCGAAGTGATACTGCTCGATGACAATGTCCTTACGGCTCGAAGCCGTCTTAATGTTCCCACGAGCTTGAGAAACGCGAGAACCCCATACCCATTGAGTTCGAACCGTCCTTGACTGAGGTCGTTTCGAATCAATGAATGACACCCTAGATCTCGTCGAAAACATAGACCGTTTCCGGTCGGTGCCCCCACGACTTCCTTCACAAAGAGCGAAAGGTCCTGCCAAAGACCCTGAAAAGCGTTAGATCAAAACCACAATTAAAGGCATACTGAATACTGCCGATAGAAAACGTGCGAATTGCAGAAGTCCATCATCGCGAACGATGGCGCCATCGCCCCTGCAGCAGTTCGGTGACAATCATCGTCATTCCGACGCCGCTCTAAACCGTGCGTGTCTGTTAGACCGTATCCGGATTTAATGATGATGGGATAAAGCGGGCCCGGATCAGACCTTAGTCAGGATCAAGCCGTAGAACAGCCCCTTACCGGCAACTGTCGACCCTTGATCGCTCTCGATAGAATCGCCAAAGGCGGAGGCCAGGGCTTTGATGACGAGCCCTTTCGCCTCGGCAGAGGCGCCTGCTTTGAGCTTGAACGAATATGTCACGTCTGCCCGGATTGCTTGCTTTGTCTGATAAGCCAGGGCCTTCCTCGAGAACTTATCGACAAGTTGCTTGCACGACGGTCCCAACGTTGAGCGGACAGTTTCAAGATCGTCGAATGCGAGCTGCTCGACGGTGACGTTGCTCAGCTTTAACGTAACGGTATCGAGATAACTCGCACTGGCGCCGAGGCCGATTTGCGTCAACGTAGATGGATCGAGTTTGAAAGAGCTGTTCAAGGAGCGCGAGGCGTCCGCCGATGCTGCTGTGTCAACGATTGGCGGTGGCGCATGGGTAAAGTCGGGCCGGCACAAATACGTCAGATTGAGCGGGGCGACCAGGCCACTTCCTTTTACAGAGGTCACCAGCGATCCGGGACCGTACGCCGTCGATGGAAGGGCAACTGGATCATACCCCAGCACTTTGATTGTGGAATTCAGATCTGGAATATTTTCGGCCTGTCTCGTTGGCGAGCAAGAGCTCATCGCCAACGCCGACAATAGAGATCCCACGAGAATTCTCATCATGCGATTCCGCCTCACCCAGGTTCACTACATTGAAAGAGCTGCATTTCCGGCAACATTCTCACTCGTCTCGGCGAAAGCAGCGAACTGCTCTTTGCTCCGCCTCTATCCGCCAACCGTTAAGCTAACGACAACGTGACACTGCCCCTTCCCAGCTTTCCGTCCCTCGCAAATCTCAGATGAATTTTTGGGGACTTTCGGCATGTGTTGCACAGGCTGGCGGACGGAACCCTGCGGCGCCTCAACCCGGTCCGGCCAGGAAGTCGCTGAACTCTTGAGATGTTCCGTGGAAGACCGAGCCGTCGGCAAGGCCAGAGATACCCGTAATCTTCTTTCTCTCCGTGTACTGCCAAAGCGACCATGAACGGTTTCCACCGAGTTTTGCTTCCGGGGCAGGCTTGTCGCGTTCTCCAAACCAAATCGGATAGCTATCCGAACGGCCCAACAGCAAGTCGTTGAACACGTCCTTGTTGCCATAGAGAACAGGTTTTCGGCCGTAATGTGCTTCAAGCAGTTGGAGCAAGATCTCGATATTGCTTGCGACCCGATCTTTCCCAATCGCTGCGGCACAGTTTTTCTGCTTGTCCAAGAGCGGCGGCCAATCGACGTCCACGGCGACGGGCAAGTCGCCTTTGCTGGTTTTCACGACTGACGCGATCCGCTCGAACTGTTTTTTGGGATCTTCGCAAACTCCGAAATAGTGGTATGCGCCACGCACGAAGCCTCGACGGTGGGCCTCGTTCCAGTTGCCTGAGAATGCCTTATCGGTTCCAGATATGGCCGTGGCACGAATGTAAACGAAGCCCACCTCCTTGGGGGAGAGGCGCCGCCAGTCGACCTTGTTCCATTGCGATATGTCTATCCCGTGGATCGCGTAGTTCTCAGGTGGGTTGAACACCTTCAATCCCGGATGATCGGGAATGCTATTCACTGAGCCGCTGGGGAACGAGAAACTTGTTCCTAGTTGCGATTTCACGTCGGTAGCAGATGCCAGAAGGACTGAGGCAGGACTTTTGGAAGCGGCCACCGATGCAAGCTTTTCGCTCTGAGGAGCGAGGAAGAAAAACGCGCCCTCAGACGGAGCGCCGGAAGCCATTACCGAGCCCAGCCACGGGAAGCCGTATGCCTTTTTCGTGGCGGGGTTGACGCCGAGGTCCTGAACTTTCTCTGTTACGTACTGCAGTAGGCTACCAAGCCGCACGATGTACGAGGGTACCACGAAGCTTTCGCCCTTTTCGTTGGCGACAAGCACGTGATTGGACTTATCTGCATCACCGGTGTCTATCCCGCGAATGATTGCGTCGAAAAAGATACTGCCCGAAGTCTGTCCCGGACGGGACCAGACGAGTTCGTCAGGGGACCCCGCCGTCATGGCGTGCGCGCCCCTAGAACTCGTGATGAAGGGATTTCCGCCTGCGTCGGCAGACTGGAATACACCAGCACCGTAACAGGCGTTGATAAGCGCCAGAACTTGGAAATTTGCCTGTGACGCTTGATGTAATTTCTCATTCAGCTCGCTGAGGGGAATGAGGTTCGGCAAGTCGGCCGTCGACGTTGCTGCCGAGAGAACGAGGGAGGATCCCGCAGAATTCAGGTTCCGTGTCCCGTGTCCGGAATATGCGAACAGGACACGCGTGCGACCCTGATAGAGAGCGTACAGGGAATTGATGTAGTCGCCGACGAAATACTCGATGCGGTCTTTCGTGGCTTCTTCGTTTCGTAGAATGATAACCTCGTCGAACTTCTGTCCATCGACAAGGAATTTCTCAAGATTGTCGCCATCGACCTTGGCAGGGGGGAGGTCTGAATCTTCCATGGCATAGTGATCAATGGCAACGATGATCGCGATGCTCCGTATGGACTGACCGCTTTCGGCGCCAAGCTGTTGAACGACCCTAGGGTCCTGTTCTTTGTCATCTGTGGCGTAGTATCGAAAGAATTGGCAAAAAGTGCCATCTTTGACCAGAGCGCCATTGTCACACGAGAAGTCCTCAGCGCGTACTCCCGCACTCGACAGAGCTGTCGCTGTCATTGCGATTCCCGCAAACGCAGCGATCCTGATCACGGCAGATCGAAGGAATGGCTTCACGGCTTATCCTCTAGTGCGATGACACGAAACGCGAAGCGAATTCTTCCTCTGTTCCCTTGAACACGTTCGCATCGAGTTTTTTGGGGTAGCCTTTCCCTAACTTCGCACTCTCGGTAAACTGCCAAAGATCGTACTGTCGCCCATCGATTTGCTTCGGCGTCTCGGTTGCCTGCGCAGTGGCGGAATATTCTGCCTGCCAGATTTGGTAGGGCCGAAGCTTCGCAAGCAATTCCGGCTTCTTCACCCGATCCATAAGGAATGATCGAGCGGTGTAGATCATCGGCTTCTTGAGGCCCTCGCCGTTGACTTCGACGTAATGCAGAAACTCGAGGGCGCTCGCGACGATCTCTTCCGGAGACTTTTCTTTCCACGCGTCATCTGGGTGCGACTTTGTCACATCCCATTCCAAATCGACAACGGGCGGGAGATCATCATGTGAGATTCCGTTTTCCTTCATGAGTTTGATGAATGCCTTGGCTTGACTTTCACCTGAGGAGGAAGCGGAAAGGAAATAATAGGCGCCTCGATAGGCCTTCTCGGCAGACTTGAGTTTTCCTAGTTCTGCCCAGAAATATGGAAATGAGGTGTCACGATAATTCGTGCCTTGGCCTGCTTTCGTGTACACTCCTACGACGCCTTGAGCTTTCAGAAGCCCGAGCTTGATTGATTTGTCCGTGTAGTGGCTGATGTCGATGACGAAGAGAGAGTTCTTGCGCTTGCTGCCGTCGACATCATAGATGACGTCGTGCGGGAAATTGAATGCATTATGCAACGCGAACGACTTAGCCTCTTGCTCTGTCGGAGCGGGAAGGCCTTTTTCCACCATGTCGCTTTGGATGACTTTGAGAAACAAATCCGCTCGAGACGGCTCGTCCGTCAGAGGCTGCCAGTCTTCTGATCGAGCTGTGGACGCGGTCATCGCTAAAAGGAGCGATACGGGAAATAGTAATTTCTTCATGCAAATCCCCTCCGAATGCATGTTGAAACGATCTACCGCTAGTGTATTCTTGTTGAAGAGAATACACGTTTATATGAGTGTGTAAATTGGCTTTCTTTAGGTTATTGCGAGGTTACTTGATGTTTTATGTATGCGGCAGGCAATCCGCGTTCGAATGAGCTGAAAGTCTAATGGGCAAGGGCTCATGGGGCTCGAACGCGCCTGATTGCAGCGTAAAACCATCCCGGAATTACCTCGCGACGACGTGGTACCCGAACTTGCCTCAATGCTTGCCACCGCGAACAGACCAAGGCACCTACCTTCAGTGACCGCATCGTCATCACGGATAAAGAGGCGGGTCGTGCAGATCGGCTCCCCGGAGTGGCCGACTTGATTGGGACGAGCAGTTTCCTGCTTAAGTGGGTGATTTTACCTCCGTTCATCTCCGGCCGCCTTGAACCAAATCGAACCTCCGACCGCCAGTCACCAACCAAAAGTCACTGGAAATTCCGGCTTTTCACCTTCAGCGTATGGATATGAAGATCGGGCGTTTATGCCGAACCCGACACTATGCCGAGCGCATTTCCGAAAGCCCGAGATTTCCGGTAATCCAGCATTGAAAGCTCGGCATAATATTCCGTCTCCGCAACTGCAGCCAGAGCTATTGACATCGCGGCGATGGCCGCGATGTCAAGGCCGAGCCCACCAATTGTCGAGGAACTTTCACTAGGTATGAAAGCGCCAAGAAGAAGCATGGATGATCTACTATGACGGACGACGCGGCTGTCTATAGGCCCCACTTCGGTCCATCGTTTGTCAAGACGATCTCAACCGGATCACCGTATACCTCGACCAAAGGGCCGCCGCTCTCATTCCAGCGGAAGAGGTTGAGATGCCACCCACCTGGTATCATTCGGGACCTGTCGATGATGCCGTCGGCACCTGATGCTCTCGCAATATCAACAATACGCCACGAAGCAGGTTCTCGACCTTCCGATAAAGCTGTCCGCCACGATTCGTTGGACAAATCGCGATCTATCCCAAGCCGCTTGCAAGCCTCCTCGTCATGCTGATCGAGAACCATCGCTTCACCGACCTTGAGCGGAACGACAACTCGCGGGAGTCCGTCCTCACGCATGTAGCCAGCTATAGCCCGTATGGACCACTCTAGCTCAGCGCTGGTGTAAAGCGTGGGTTCCCCCAGACGATGATAGCGCCCCGCGCTGTTTGGTCCTGGTGGGTCCAATACTTGGTGAACCCTGTCCGTCAGAACGGAGCGGTAGAACGTACCGGAAATCTTCTTTAATACGTCACGGGCTTCAGGCATCGCGGCAGGTCTTTCTCGCGGGGATCGTTTACGCGTGTATGAAAACTTCATGACATTGGCGTGACGTCTCCTTTGCGCCGAACCCGGTCTACCAACGTGTTCAAATTATGCCGAGCTTTCAATGCTGGACTACCGGAAATCTCGGGCTTTACGGAATGGGCTCGGCATAGTATCTGGCTCGGTATAAGTTCCCTTATGCCGAGTTCGGCATAAGGGCGTGAACATGTCCCGCGGGACAACCGGCTTCGGCCTGTCTCTCGAATCCGGCCCGCCGCCGCCGTGGGCAAACTCGTGGCCCCGCCCGGTTGGCAGCTTGAACCCGCTATCCCGATCAGTCAGACCGACGAGGTCCGCTGACAGGTCGAACGGTTGCGGTGCCACGAGATGCACGACCTCCCCTTCCCGCTGGATTCGGCCATTGATCGCCATCATCGAGGACCCTAGCACCACGCGCCGCCGCTTTTCGAACAAGGTGGGCCAGACGACGATGTTGGCCGGCTCAGTCTCGTCCTCGATGGTGATGAACATGACGCCTTTGGCCGACCCTGGCCTCTGCCGCACCAGCACAAGACATGATGTAATAAACCCGCCGCCCATTCATCGCCTCGGCACATGTGATGATGTTGCGCTCCTTGCGCAGGGAGGCGACGGGATGCTGTCTGAGCGTCAATCCGGTATGGCTGTAATCCTCAATGACGTTGTGCCCGTCCGTCATTTGCCGAAGCGCAACCTCCGGCTCCTGCTGCTCTGCAATCGCCGCTATCTCGCGTTCGGCCGCCGCTGCAAACAAGGGCAATGGCTCGTCGCGCAGCGCCTTGATTGCCCAGAGGGCATCGCGCCGTTCGAGTTTGAGCGAGGCTAAGAAGGCATCGGCCTCTGTAAGCTGGACAAGCGCTTGCGTCGGAACACTGGACCGGCGCCACTATAGAAAAGCCACGACGCAAAAACATTCCTGCATCTTCGGCAGAAGAGGAATGACCTGTCTTTCTTGAAATGGATTGCGTCTCTAAAACGTATCCGACGGCAATGCCGTGCTCACGGCATGCGTCAAATAAGCTCTAACTAAGCAGTTCGATGAAAGCTTCCATTTCAGATCATATCCTCGCGTCCGCCGGCGCGCTCTTCTATCGCGAGGGCATCCGCGCTGTCGGCATCGACCGCATCATCGAGGAAACAAGGGTCGCCAAGGCGACTCTTTATCGGCATTTTCCATCCAAAGATCATCTTGTAGCGGCGTATCTTCAGGACCGTCACGCGCGTGTCATCCGTTCGCTGGAAGAGGTTCTGAACGAAGTCCAGAACCCGCGGGATCAGCTCGATCTTATCTTTGAGCGGCTGCATGAGAAGGCGGACAGCCCCGAGTTTCGTGGATGCGCGTTCGCTCTGGCAGTGGCCGAGCACGGCGATTCAGAACGCGTTGTTACCGTCGCGCGCGCCCACAAGGCGGCCGTCAGCCAGATGTTTCGCGCGCTGATGGAACGGGCGGGTGTCGAGACCGCCAAGCCGGCCGTCCATCTTTCCCTTCTTTACGAGGGCGCCCTGGCGACAGTTGCCGTCGGGCGCGATCCCCAGGCTGTGCTGACCGCCAGGGACTGCGCGCTTTTCGTATACGACGCCGCAATTTCTTCGATCAAGACCGCTGAAAAAGGCAGAGCATGACAAAGGTAATAGACTATTTCTTCGGCATCGGTTCGCCCTGGTCCTTCATTGGTCTTGATGCTTTTTCAGAACTTGCACTGAAACATGGAGCGTCGATCCGACCACATCTCATCTCGGTGATCGAGGACAACGGCGGAATCTATTCCCGCAACCGGCCGGAAGCGCGACGCGCCTACTGGACCAAGGACCTGAAGCGATGGGCAGTCCTGCGCGGCAAGACGTTGAACTTCGAAAATCGCGCAGCCCTGTCCGATCCCACGCCCGCCGGCTTCATGGTCATCGCGGCCATCGAGGATGGCTTGGATTGGCTCGAGCTCACGCGCGCTCTGCAGACGGCATTCTGGACGGACGCGGCGGATATCGGCCGGAGCGAGGTGCGCCAGGCGATCGCCAATTCGGTGGGGATCGATGGGACAAAGCTGGAAGAACGCGCCCAAGGCGAGACTGCACAGTCGATCTGGAGATCCAACATCGAAAGCGCCAAGAACTCCGGCGTCTTCGGCCTCCCGACATTTCGCTACGAAGACGAACTTTACTGGGGGCAGGACAGCCTGCCTTTCCTTGAGCGCCACCTGAACGGCGAGAAGATCGCCGTCTGACGGCTAGCCTGGTGAGACTTGGTGCCGATCAGTCTGCATCCGTGCCTTATCGTGACGGCATGGCACGATGTCGGCTGGCGCGGTCAACACGACAGAGGACGTGAAA
Source organism: Rhizobium sp. KNZ14-9A (assembly GCF_056755015.1). NCBI lineage: Bacteria > Pseudomonadati > Pseudomonadota > Alphaproteobacteria > Hyphomicrobiales > Rhizobiaceae > Rhizobium > Rhizobium sp. KNZ14-9A. Next base: position 809,241 of record NZ_JBPGXB010000001.1, on the reverse strand, counting down.
GATGGGCATCCTATCCGTTGAGCTATCGAGCCAATTGCGTGCAAAGTTCGGTGATCGCTTCTCGATCTCGCAGGCACTGCGCGAGCAGCATGGCCGCGGCGAATCCCATCACACGCCGGCAATCCCGGATGCCGTGGTATTCGCGCAAAGCACCGACGACGTAGCCGAAACCGTCCGGCTCTGCGCCGCGGCAGGCGTGCCGCTCATCGCCTTCGGCGCCGGGACCTCGCTCGAGGGGCACCTGACCGCGGTGCGCGGTGGCGTTTCAATCGATCTTTCGCGAATGTCACAGATCATTCGCGTCAGCGCCGAGGATCTCGACTGCACCGTCCAGGCCGGTGTCACACGCGAGCAGCTCAACGCGCATCTGCGCGACCAAGGCCTGTTTTTCCCGATCGACCCTGGCGCCAACGCGTCGATTGGGGGCATGGCGGCGACACGAGCATCGGGCACTAACGCCGTGCGCTACGGCACCATGCGCGAGAATGTGCTGTCGCTCACCGTCGTGCTGCCGACGGGTCAGGTCATCCGCACGGGCGGTCGGGCGCGCAAATCGTCGGCCGGGTATGACCTCACCCGCCTCTTCGTCGGTTCGGAAGGCACGCTCGGCATTATCACCGAAGTGACCTTGCGGCTCCACGGCGTTCCGGAAACCATTTCGGCAGCCCTCTGCTCGTTCGAGAGCGTGGAGCTGGCGGTCAGCGCCGCGATCGCGGTCGTGCAGCTTGCCATCCCGGTCGCGCGCATGGAGTTGATGGACCGCGGCCTGATTGCTGCCGCCAACGCCTATTCCGGCCTTTCGCTCAAGATCGAAGACACACTCGCCTTCGAATTCCACGGGTCTCCTGCTTCGGTTCAGGAGCAGGTCGAACTGGTTGCTGATATCGTCAAGGATCACGGCGGCAAGGATTTCGAATGGGCCAATGCGCCTGAGGAACGAAATCGCCTATGGAAGGCCCGGCACAACGCCTTCTACGCAGTCGTGTCGCAGAGACCGAATGCCAAGGGCTGGTCATCCGATGTCTGCGTTCCGGTATCGGAACTCAGCGGCTGCATTCTCAGGACCCGCGCATTGTTGCAGGACTGCAGTGTTCCGGCTGCCATTCTCGGTCATGTCGGCGACGGCAACTATCATGTGGTCTTCGCCGTGGATCCCGAGAACGAGGCGGAGCTCGCCGAGGTCGCGGCCATCAACAAGACGATGGTCGAACACGCAATTTCCGTCGGCGGCACGTCGACCGGCGAACACGGCGTCGGCACCGGCAAAATCGGCTATCTGCGTCAGGAACACGGAGACGCCGTCGAGCTGATGGCCCTGCTGAAGCACGCCATCGATCCCCAGGGCATCATGAACCCCGGCAAGATCCTGCCGGTGTGAAGTTTGCCGATCTTTCCACCCTTGTTCACGGGAGACGGTGCAATGGACGGCTTCAAACCCCACAGCTCTCATTGGGGCGCATTCTATGGACGGCATCAGGGCGAAGCCCTCGAAATCCGTCCGCATCCCGCCGACCCTCACCCCTCTCCTTTGCTCGGCAATTTGCCCTCAATTGCCCATAGCCCCGCCCGCATCCGCCGCCCGGCCGTCAGGCGCGGATGGCTTGAAGGCGGCCCCGACAATGCCGGGAAACGTGGGAACGACGGCTATGTCGAGGTCAGCTGGCCGGAAGCGCTCGATCTTGTCGCCGGCGAGCTCCGGCGGGTTCGCGCCGAAGCTGGACCGCAGGCCATCTTCGGCGGCTCGTATGGCTGGTCCAGCGCAGGCCGGTTTCATCACGCGCAAAGCCAGATCCACCGCTTCCTCAACGTGCTCGGCGGATATGTCAGATCGGTCAATACCTATAGTTCGGGCGCGGCGATGGTCATCATTCCGCATGTGCTCGGCCCTTACGATACCTTCGACCGAAAGAGCGTCACCTGGGAGGCGATCGAACGCCGCAGCGAGCTGATCGTTGCCTTCGGCGGCATGGCGGTGAAGAATACCGATGTCCATGGCGGCGGCATCAGCCGGCATGTCGTGCGCCCTGCCTTGAGCGGTGCCCGAGCGCGCGGTGCGCGCTTCGTCCTCATCAGCCCGCTCAAGGATGATATTGCCGCCGATCTCGATGCGCAATGGCTGCCGGTGACCCCCGGAACCGATGTCGCGCTCATGCTCGCAATCGCCTTCGTCCTCGTCAACGAGGGCCGGCATGACCGGGAATTTCTCGACCGCTATACGACAGGCTACCCACGCTTCGAGGCTTACCTGCTGGGGCACGAGGATGGCGTCAAGAAGAGCCCGCAATGGGCAGCGGCCATCTGCGGTATCGCTGCCGAGACGATCGTGGATCTGGCACGGCGCATGGCCGATGTCCGGACACTGATCACCGTCAGCCATTCCCTGCAACGCGCCGACTATGGCGAACAGCCTGTCTGGATGGGAATCGTGCTGGCGGCCATGCTCGGCCAGATCGGGCTCGATGGCGGCGGCTTCTCCTATTCGCTCGGCGCACTCGGCAATATCGGCAAAAGCCAGCTCGCCGTTCCCCTGCCGACGCTCAAGCAATTCCACAATCCGGTGCGGGATTTCATTCCCGTCGCACGGATCGCCGACATGCTGCTGAACCCGGGCGAACCCTTCCACTACAATGGCCAGGCTCTGCGCTATCCTGACATTCGCCTTGTCTATTGGGCGGGCGGCAACCCGTTCCATCATCATCAGGATCTCAACAGGCTTCGCCAGGCGTTCAAGAAGCCGGAGACGATCATCGTGCACGAAACGGCCTGGACGTCCTCGGCACGCCACGCCGATATCGTCCTGCCCGCGACCACGACGCTTGAGCGCGACGATATCGGTGCGGCCGACCGCGATCCGATGATGATCGCCATGAAGAAGCTTATCGATCCGGTCGGCGAAGCGCGTGACGACTACGAGATATTCGCGGATATTGCAGAGCGCCTCGGCAAACGCGGCGAATTCACCGAGAACCGATCGAGCCGTGAGTGGCTCGCTCTCCTCTTCGAGACCACGCGAACAGCACTCGCCGCCGCCGGTCATCCGGCGCCGGATTTCGAAACCTTCTGGGAAAAAGGCGAACTGCATTTGCCGATAAAGCCGGACGATGGTGGTCCTGCACGCGCATTCCGGACCGATCCGGACGCCAATCCGCTGCCCACTCCATCGGGTAAAATCGAAATCTTCTCTGAAACGATCGAGAGCTTTGGTTATGAAGATTGCCGCGGCCATCCGCGCTGGTATGGACCCGTCCCAGAGGCAAAGACCGGGGAAACCCACTATCCCCTTTACCTCGTCTGTAACCAGCCGCACTCGCGCCTTCACAGCCAGCTCGATTACGGTGACTTCAGCCGTTCGACCAAGATCGAAGGTCGGGAGCCGGTACGTATAAACCCGGCCGATGCGATAGAGCGCGGCATTTCGGACCGGGACGTTGTCAGGCTGTTCAACGCCCGCGGCAGCTGCCTGGCGGCTGCAGTCATCAGTGCAGATGTAAGGCCGGGCGTCATGCAGCTTGCCACCGGCGCGTGGTTTGAGCCTGATGATGCCCAAGCCGAGATGGCCATGTGCATTCATGGCAACCCAAACGCCCTCACCCGTGATGCCGGGACGTCTCAGCTCGCACAGGGCTCCACAGGCCAGTTGACGACGGTCGATGTCGAGCGCTTTGCCAGCGAATTGCAGCCGGTGCGCGTTCTCGACGGAATGACGTTCACCGACGAATAGACCGGCAGTGGCAATACCCTTAGCGGCCGAGCGGTCACCGGAAATCCTGATCCCCGTGCTTCAGATTGCGCTGATAAAATAATCTACAAATTCGGTAGAAAAAGAACAACCAGTCTTTCTCGAAACCAATCCGCTCCCATAGGCTCCTGTTCATAATCAGCCCCGGCAACCAAACAGGACCGCTTTATGAACGACCGCTCTTTCCGCTCCCTTTTTTCCCGGCGCCGTCTGCTGACCGCCACCTCTGCATTGGCATTTGCCGCTCTGGTCGCAACAGTGGATGTAACCCCGGTATTGGCTGAGGGCGGTGCACATGATGGCGGAGATGTCGTCTTCCTGATCGACTCGCTCGGCGACACCTGGATCCCCAACAACAGCGCGATCTCAAGCTTTCAGGGACATATCTGGGGCCATGTCACCGACAAGCTCCTCTATGTCGACGCCGAAGGCAAGGTCAGCCCCTGGATTGCCGAGCGCTGGGAGCAGAACGACGATGCAACTGAATTCACCCTGCATTTGAAAAGCGGCGTGACCTTCTCCGATGGCAGCCCCCTCGATGCGGCTGCCGTCGTTGCCAATCTCGACATCTGGTATGCGGGTCGCAAGAGCGAGGGCATCAATCCGATTGGCCTCTTCCCTAAGACCTATGATCATGCCGAGGCCGTCGATGCGACAACCGTGAGGGTTTTCTTCAAGAAGCCGACCCTCGGCTTCATCCCGACACTCGGCTACCACGGCTCGATCCTCATCTCCCCGAAGACCATCGCCTCGCCGGCAAGCGCCCAGGCGGACCTGAGCAAGACATCCGGCAGCGGCCCTTATGTCGTCGAGTCCTGGAAGGAAGGCGACTACGTCAAGCTCGCCAAGCGCAAGGACTACGACTGGGGGCCGGCAGCGGTCGGCCAGACTGGCCCTGCCCATCTCGATACGATCACCTACAAGCTCGTTTCGGAACCATCGCTGCGCGTTGCGGCAGTCCAGTCCGGCCAGGCCGACGTCGCCTATAACGCATCGCCCCAGGAGCTTGAATCTCTGAAGTCGGAAGGCCTCACTGTGGCGACGCCCCGCTATCTCGGCTTCGTCAACGGCTGGGCTGTTAACACCAAGCTTGCCCCCTATGACGACGTGAAGGTTCGCCAGGCACTTCAGGCAGGCATCAATCGCCAGGAAATCATCGACACCGTCTATACGCCCGACTGGAAGCTTGCGACGTCTTTCATCCAGAGCAATGTTCCCGGCGCGACCGACCAGAGCGCACTCCTCGCCTACAATCCTGACAAGGCGGAGAAGCTTCTCGACGAGGCCGGATGGAAGAAGGGTCCGGACGGTATACGCGTCAAGGATGGCAAGCCGCTATTGCTGACGCTGAACTCGAACCCCTACCTCGCGACATCGAAGTCGATCGACGAACTGATTTCGCAGCAACTCGGCAAGATCGGCTGGAAGGTCGATATTCGCGCCTATGACGTCGTCACCTTCGGCCAGAAGGTCAAGTATGGCGGCGCCGGAGTGCCGGCCTATGAGGTGACGCGCTCCTTCATCGACGCCGGCACCGTCGCCGGCATCCTCACCAACGCCAACAATGGCGAGAACTGGTTTGCGCTCGACGAGAGTGACAAGACCCTCAACGATTTGCGCGACAAGATCGCCGGCGCCGGCTCCATCGAAGCTCGCAAGCCTCTTCTCGACGAGTTGCAGCAATACGTCCTCGACCAGGGCTATTTCATTCCGCGAACGCAGATCGTCCAGCGCATCTACGTGCAGTCGCCGAAGCTCAAGGGCGAAGTCTACAACGGCGTCGCCTATGCCAGCTACTACACGGCAACGAAGAGCGAATAGCCCGGCCAATCGACAGACACAGAGGTAATGGGCATGAGCAAAGCCTATTTCAACTACGCCGGAAAGCGGCTGCTGCAGGCGATCGTCGTGATCCTGCTGTCTTATGTCTTCACCTTTGTCGTCGTCAGCATCCTGCCCGGCGATCCGATCACAAACGTTCTCAACAACCCTCAAAACGGCTTCACGCCGGATGAAATCAAAGAGATCATCGCTGCGCAGGGACTGGACAAGCCGATCCCCGTGCAGCTCTGGAACGCCTTTTCCGGCTTCGTGACCGGCGACCTCGGCCTGTCGATGCGGACTAACCGGCCGGTGGCGACGCTGATCGGCGAGGTTCTGCCATCAACGCTCGTGCTTGCCTCGGCCGGCCTTGCGGTCGCGCTTTTCCTGGCAGCGATCATCGCTTACGGCACACAATTTTTGCCCAGACGCTACGGACAGGGCCTGCTGCGCGGCTTTCCCTCGCTGTTCCTCTCGGTTCCGAACTTCGTCATCGGGTTGGTGCTGATCCACCTCTTCGGTTTCCAGCTCGGCGTCTTTCGCGTCATCGAGCCCGACAGCTTCTGGGCAACGCTCTTCGCAGCGATCGCCCTCGGCATTCCGATCTCCGCGCAGATTGCCGAAGTCCTCATTGTCAATCTCGACCATGAGTCCGGCCAGGACTATGCCGCCGTCGCACGCGGACGCGGGCTCGGCCAGATGCGGCTCTTCGTCATGCACCTGCTGAAGCCGTCATCGCTGCCCGTCATCACTGTCGTCGCTCTGACGATCGGCGAGTTGCTCGGCGGATCGCTGATTACCGAGACCGTGTTCGGCCGAAATGGGCTCGGCAGCCTGGTGCAGCGGTCGGTCAGCACCCAGGACCTGCCGGTCCTACAGGCGGTCGTTTCGCTCGCGGCGGTGGTCTTTGTTGTCGTAAACCTGATCGCCGACCTGACCTACCCGCTGCTCGATCCCCGCGTGAAGCTCGTCGGCACGCAGCAGCGTCGGCCGACGACCACTGATGACAGCTCTCTCCCGATCTCCAAGGCGGTGACCCCATGACGCTCGCCTCTCTTTCTTTCACGCCCACGACGCTGGTCGGTCGTCTGACGGGCCTGCGTGTGCCGCCGGTCGTCATCCTCTCGTTCCTGGTCGTCGCTCTGGCGATCGCCTGGTCCTTGGCGCCTAGCCTCTTCACAAGCTACGATCCGGTGAACGGCACCCCCGCCCAGAAGCTGCTCGGCCCAAGTGCGGCGCACTGGTTCGGCACCGATCATCTCGGCCGCGATCTTTACGCCCGCGTCATCTATGGCACGGCCTCATCGGTAGCCAGCGCGCTGATCGCGGTCGTGATCGGCGTTGTCGCCGGCGGAATTATCGGACTGCTGGCCGGCTTCTTCGGCAGCTGGGTGGACACGGTCTTTGCCCGCCTCGTCGATGTCTTGCTGGCAATCCCCAAATTCCTGCTGGCAGTGATCGTCGTCACGGCAATCGGTTTCGACACGACGAATGCGGCAATCGCGACAGGCGTCTCCGCCGTCGCCCTTTTTGCCCGGGTGATGCGCGCCGAAGTCATCAAGACACGGGCTGCGACATTCGTGGAATCGTCCTTCCTTCTCGGCGGCTCGCGCTGGCACATTCTGTGGCGCCACGTGCTGCCGAACGCATCGCGATCGGTGCTTCCGCTTGCCGTTCTGCAGTTCGGCGATTCCATCCTGGTGATCGCCAGCCTTGCCTTCCTTGGCTACGGCGACCCGCCGCCTGCTTCCGACTGGGGCCTGCTGATCTCGATCGGCAAGGATTACCTCAAATGGCCCTGGCTGGTTTACGCCCCGGCCCTCGTCACGATCGCAACCGTTCTCTCTGTAAACAGGATCAGCCGATGGCTCCGCAAGACAGACTGACCACGTTTTTGAATCGCCCATCGTCCCCGTTGCTGCGGGCCGAAGGATTGTCGGTGGCCTACGGCACCCACAGGGTCGTGACCAATGTCGGCTTCGAGCTTGGACGCGGCAAAAGTCTCGCGCTGATCGGCGAATCCGGATCGGGCAAATCGACCATCGCCCGCGCCGTCCTGCGGCTGCTTCCCGCAACGGGACACGCCACCGGCCGCGTCGAATTCGATGGCCAGGAGCTTCTGGCGCTTCCCGAGCGACGCTTCCGTCCATTCAGGGGACGCAGGATCGGCTTCGTGCCGCAGGATCCGGGTAACTCCCTGAACCCGGTTCGCAGCATCGGCGCGCAGGCAATGGAAGCTGCAGCACTTCTGAGCGAACCGGACAAGGCGCTCCGCAAGGCACTTGTTCTGGAGACATTCGCGCAGGTCGGGCTCGACAATCCGCAGCGTGTCTACGATTCCTATCCGCATCAACTTTCCGGCGGCATGCTCCAGCGTGTGCTGATCGGTCTCGCCGTTCTGCCGCGGCCGTCGCTGCTGGTCGCAGACGAGCCGACCTCCGCACTCGATGTGACGATCCAGAAGCGTATTCTCGACCTGTTGTCGAAGTTGCAGGAGGAGCTGGCGATCAGCCTTCTCCTGATCACCCATGACCTGGCGATCGCAGCCGAGCGCGCGGATTCCATTGTGGTTCTCAAAGACGGCGCCATCCAGGAAGCCGGCAGTACCGCCACGGTCTTCTCCGCCCCTTCCTCGTCCTACGCCAGAAAGCTCCATGGCGATGTGCCGGCCCTTCACCCTGACCGTTACCGGCCGTTGCGAGAGCCCGGTTTCCGGCACCTCAGCGCCAAGCGCGAAAAGACCCCGAAGATCGAGGTCAGCGGCGTAACGAAGAGCTTCACCGTGGACGGCAAGGTTCTGACCGCCGTCAACGACGTCTCGTTCGAGGTTCAGGCGGGAACGACGCATGCGCTGGTCGGGGAATCCGGATCCGGAAAGACAACGGCAATCCGGCTTCTGCTCGGGCTGGAACAGCCCGACACTGGAAAGATCGCCGTTGGCGGCGAACAGGTAAATGGCCGGTCCCCCGAGCAGCTTCGCTCCATCTGGCGGCACCTGCAGCTTGTCTATCAGAACCCGTTCACGTCCCTCGACCCGACCTGGACCGCCGAGAAAATCGTGCGCGAGCCTCTGGACCGCTTCAAGATCGGAACACACCAGGAACGGCCACTCGCGGTGCGCAAAGCATTCGCAGATGTGGGGCTTGGCGAGCATCTCTTGTTCCGAAAGCCCGCCGCCTTGTCCGGCGGCCAGCGCCAGCGCGTTGCTATCGCCCGGTCGCTCGTCCTGAAACCCGATGTGATCGTGCTTGACGAGCCTACCTCGGCGCTCGACGTCAGCGTTCAGGCCGATATCGTCGAAGTGCTGCTTTCGCTGCAGGTCAAGCTCGGCCTCACCTATATCTTCGTGTCGCATGACCTGGCGCTGGTGCGCCAGCTTGCTCACACGGTCTCGGTCATGCAGCGCGGCCGCATCGTCGAGCACGGTACTGTCGGAGAGATCTTCGACACGCCCCGGCAGCCCTATACCCGCTCTTTGCTGGAATCGATCCCGTCAGGGGCCGCGCGTTTTGCGCGAAGCCAGCCCCTGCAGCAGCGACAGATCTTCAATGAGGAAAAGATCGCATGAGCGTCATTGCCCCCGCCCCGACACCGTCAGCGTCATTCCGTCCGAAGAAGCGCCTCGGGTTCAACACGCGTGTCGCGTTCAACGATGAATCCGGCCCAGCCCATGGTTTGCGGGAGGGAATCGAGCTCTTCAAGGCGGCCGAACGCCTGGGCTATCAGTCAGGCTGGGCCTATCAGCGGCATTTCGATCACTATCTATCCTCGCCTCTGCCCTTCTTCGCCGCGACGGGCCAGCATACCAGCCATATCGTCCTGGGTTCGGCTGTCATTCCGATGCGTTATCAGGACCCTATCCTGCTGGCTGAAGCCGCAGGCACCACCGACCTCCTGATTGGCGGCAGATTGGAACTGGCGATCTCGACCGGCGCCAACGCAGCCTTCGACGCCGTCTTCGGCACGGTCGAGACCGATGCCAGGACGGAAGCCAAGCGCCGTCAGGCCCGCTTTCTGTCCGCGATCTCCGGCGAGGTTCTGCACACCGTCGCGGAATCTGGCCAAGGGGCCGCGGAAGGCAGCCAGTTGAGGGTAACACCGCACAGTCCGACGCTTCGCTCACGCATCCGTCAAGGTTCCGCCAGCCTCGGGTCCGCGATCCAGGCCGCCGAACTCGGCATCGGCCTGATCGCCGGAACCGTACAGCACGACCACGCCGAGGGCGAGAGCTTCGGAAGCTACCAGGCCCGTTGCATCGAGGCATTCCGTGCCAACTGGCGGAAGCAGTGGACAAGCGAGCCGCCGCCCGTCGCCGTGGCGGCTTCGGTCCTGGTCGGCACGACGCCGGCGCTGCGGGAGAAATACGCAGCCTATGATCTCGAGCGCCGTACTCAGGGCATTGCCGCATCGCGGCCGAAAGGCGCTCTTGAGCCGAGCTCGCGGACCAACCAGCCGCCGGGAAGCCAGATCTCGCCGGTCTTCCACGGCACACCGGATCAGGTGATCGAGGCAGTGCTTGCTGATCCCGGACTCGCTGCGGCCGACGAAATCGTTCTCTTCCTGCCGCCGGCATTCGGCCTCGCCGAAAATATCCAGCTGCTGTCCGACCTTGCCGGGACCATTGCCCCGAGCCTTGGCTGGTCGCCGGACTGGTAGAACCTACACCGGATCTCAAACACCGGCAGCCGCGAATTAGAGATATTTTTCTATAGTTTCAGTGGAAATAGAAAGACCTGTCTTCCTCGTCCGATGTCTGCCACCTAACCTTCGACCACCATCGACAATCAGAGGAGCTCCTATGTCCGCGGAATTCATCAGCGTCAGCTTTCCCAACGCCTCGAACGACCTCCATCCTATCCCGGACGCTCCGGTCGATCCACGCTATCTCGAGCGCTACGCGCGCGCCCTCGACGACTACGGCTTCAACTACACGCTAATCCCCTACTCATCGTCCTCCTTCGATCCCTTTACCCTTGGCGCCACCGTTCTGGCGCACACGAAGAACATCAAGATCATCGTCGCGCTCAGGCCCAACACGGTGTACCCGACGGTCGCGGCCAAATCACTTGCCACTCTCGATCAATTGAGCGGCGGCCGCGTCGTCGTCCACTTCATTGCGGGCGGCAGCGATGACGAGCAGGCGCGCGAGGGAGACTTCCTCAACAAGGAGCAGCGCTACGAGCGGCAGGAAGAATATATCCGTATTCTGCGCCTCGCATGGACCTCGACTGAGCCCTTCGATTTCGATGGCACATATTACCAGTTCAAGCAGTTCCGCAGCGCAGTGCGGCCCACGAATGGCACCATCCCCATCTCTGTCGGCGGATCGTCGGATGCCGCCTACCGGATCGGCGGCTCGCTCGGCGACATCTTCGGGCTATGGGGCGAACCGCTAGCGGAAACCAAGCAACAGATCGAACGCATCTACGCCGAGGCGGCTAAGGCAGGCAGGACGGACCGGCCGCGGATCTGGGTGACCTTCCGCCCGATCGTCGCGGAAACCGACGAACTGGCCTGGGAAAAGGCCCACCGGGTGCTCGACCGTCTCAAGGACAACCGGGAAAAGGGCCTTCATCGCGCCCCGCCCTCCGCCCCGCGCCCGGCCAATGTCGGATCGCAGCGCCTCCTTGATATTGCCGCGCGTGGCGACGTTCACGATCGCGCCCTCTGGTATCCGACGGTCACGGCGACCAATGCCTCCGGTGCCACCACCGCGCTCGTCGGATCACCGCGGACCATTGCCGATTCCATCCTCGACTATATCGATCTCGGCGCCGACCTGATCTCCATCCGCGGCTACGACAATTTCAACGATGCCGTCGATTACGGCCGCTATATTCTGCCGCTGGTGCGCGAAGGCATCCGCGAGCGGGAAGAGGCAAAGAAGAAGGCCGCCGCCTGATGATCGCGCGCGATACGGCTTTCGATCCAAGCCTGCTGAGCGCGACGACGCGCGCTCTTGCGGACGCAGCTCCCGAGGCGGACCGGACCGGGGATTTTCCCTGGACTGGCATCCGGGCGGTTCATCAAAGCGGCCTGCTCGAAAGCACTGTCGCGGCGAGATATGGCGGCGCCGGCGCAACGCTCCACGAGGCAGCAACGATCCTTGCGGCCCTCGGCCGCGGTGATCCATCGGTCGCCCTGATCAGCGCCATGACGATCTTCAACCACCTCGGCCAGGCAACCAAAAACCATTGGCCCGAGGACCTCTACAAGCGCCTGCTTGCTCAGACCAAGCAGCATCCGCTGCTGCTCAATGCCGCGCGTGTCGAACCGGAACTTGGCTCGCCGGCCCGTGGGGGCCTGCCGGCGACGGTTGCCCGGCGTACCGCATCCGGCTGGTCGATCACCGGCCGCAAGCGCTTCGTCACAGGCGCACACGGTCTGACCCATTTTCTTGTGTGGGCACACACCGATGAAGCGAAGGCCCGCGTCGGAACATTTGTCGTGCCGAACAAGCTCCCGGGCATTCGCGTCATCGAGAACTGGAACAGCCTTGGCATGCGCGCGTCCGGATCTCACGATGTCGAATACACCGATGTGGAAATCCCGCTGGAGAATGTCATCGATCTGGTTGACCCCTCCGTTGCGCAGCAGGACAACCGTGCCCATGCGGCAATCACGCTGGCGCTGACGGCGCTCTATCTTGGCGTGGCTGAAGCTGCTCAGGAGGCGTTCATTCGTTTTGCGCATGAGCGTGTTCCCACAAACCTTGGCCATCCGATCGCCCGCACCGAACGATTCGTGACGTTCTCCGGTGAAATCGATCTGCTGGTCTCCGGTGCCCGGCAGATCATTTTCGATGCCCTGAAGGACCAGCATGCCGACGCTGAAAAGCACATAAGAGCCCGATTTATTGCCGGCCGGCAGCTGCGCGACGCGGTGCAGATTGCCGTGCGCGGCATCGGCAATCCCGGCCTCGGAAACGAATTGGGGCTGGAACGCCATTTCAGGGACATCCAGTCGGTGCTCGTCCATGCCCCGCAGGAGGACACGTCAATCTCCATTCTCGGGCGCGCCGCCTTCGAACGTTGGAAGAGCGAAAGGGCGGCGCCATTGGCACCTCCGGTCAATCTCACGGCATTGGAGACGGCCTGATCATGACTCGCTACATCATCATCGGTGCCGGTGCAGTCGGCGCTAGCCTCGCGGCCGAGTTCGAGACGCATGGCATCCCCTATTTGCTCGTTGGTCGCGGCACCCAGATTGCCCATATCGCCGCCCACGGTCTCTCGTATCGCCGGCCGGACGGACACAGTATGCTCCGGCTCAACACCGCCGACACGGCTTCGCCACCGGCGCTTCGCCCGGGTGATATTCTGGTCCTTGCGGTCAAGGCACAGGATGTCGAAGCGACCACGGAATTCTGGGCCTGGCGGCAGGTCGAGGGTGCAGGCTTTGCATCCGAACTACCACTCGTGACGTTGCAAAACGGGCTGGCTGCGGAAGACATTGCGCTGCGGCGCTTCGATCGTGTCTATGCGGCGAGTATCCGCATTCCGGCGCGCTACACCGTCACCGGCGAGGTCGTCGTCGGAGGCGAGCGGAATGTCGGCATCGTCGCCCTCGGCCGCTACCCGGAAGGGCTCGACGACACGGCTTCGTCGATCGCCGCCGATCTTGCAAAGGCCGGCTATCTCGCCGAAGCGCGCTCCGACATCCGGCGATGGAAGGCGGCCAAGCTCGAGCACAACGTCACCAATGCCGTCGAGCTTTTCGCAGGTCCTCCCGAAGTCCGCTCAAAGGCCGCAGCCAGCCTGGCGCAAGAGGCACGCACCGTCCTCCTAGCCGCCGGATACGATCCCGCAGCGCCCTCGGAATGGAAGATCGACATCTCAACCTGGCGGGTCGCGCCAGAGAGTGGCATCAAGCCCGGTCAGCAATCGACCTGGCAAAGTTTCACCCGCGGCACTTCAAGCGAAGTCGATTATCTGAACGGTGAAATCGTCCGTCTCGGCCGAATTCACGGGGTTGCAGCACCTCTCAACGCGGCCTTCCAGAAGGCTGCGGCGAGGCTTGCGATCGATGGCCGTCCCCCAGGTACACGAGATATTGGCGAGTTTTATCCCGTCATCGCCGATGGCGCAGCGCTTAGCGTGCCTGCGGAAAGCAAGCCGATCGAAAGGAAAAGTATGGGAACCCCTAGGGTCGTTGCGATATCGGGCAGCTTCAGCCGGCCTTCGAAAACCACGGCGCTCGTGCAGCATGTCGCCGGACGCGCAAGCGATCGCTACGGCTTTGATAGCGTGACTTACGACATGGTCGATGTCGGACCATCGCTTGGTACTGCTCTCTGGCGCAAACAGCTCGACGACAGGGCTCACCATGTCATTCAAGAGATTGTCGATGCCGACATTCTGATCATCGGCGCACCGACCTATAAGGGCTCCTACTCGGGTCTCTTCAAGCATTTGATCGATCTCATCGATCCTCATGAGCTACGGTCGAAACCGATCCTCATCACGGCCACGGGCGGCGGCGATCGCCACGCGCTGATGGTGGAGCACCAGCTTCGCCCATTGTTCGGGTTCTTCATGGCCCACACGCTGCCAACCGCGGTCTACGCGTCGGATCGTGACTTTGTCGATTACACCGTCTCATCAGAACAACTCCTCAAACGCATCGGCGAGGCGATCGACGAGATTGGCACCTTCTTGCCGATCGGCGAGGCCAATCGTGCCGCGGCCGAATGAAACGCTCCAACACAAAGGCGCTTGCAAACAAAGGTATCGGCAATTTGCCACCGGCGTGGTTACGAGGCGCGCCGATTAATTTGCAAAAATAGGGGCTTTCGAAGGATTCTGATCTCAACGCGTGCCTGAAAACGAAATGCGAGCATGTTGATCGATTTGGTCGAGATTAATACCCTCGACCGATCTCACGCGCCTCTTCCGGGGGAATGCGTGAAGAGCTGTGCGCATGCATGGCTTTTCGACACCGCAACGCCTGATACAGGAGCACGCATGCCGCAGCGTCAAATTTCAAAAAACCGCCGCCATCTCAATTGGCCTAACGCGTTATTACCAATTGCGGCTTCTCTCGGTCTCATCGCCATGCTGGTGCCCGGGCAAGCTGCGGCCGAGGGCAAGATCCGCATCGCGCAGCAGTTTGGGATCTCCTACCTGACGCTCGATGTCATTCGCGATCAGAAGCTCATCGAAAAACATGGCAAGGAAGCCGGTCTCGACATAACGGTCGAATGGGCAACGGTGTCCGGCGCAACGGCAATGAACGAAGCGCTTCTTTCCGACAATCTCGATATCGCAGCCGCCGGCGTGCCGCCGGCGCTCACCACCTGGGACCGAACCAAGGGACATCAGGACGTCAAACTGGTCGCAGCACTTGGCGCCCAGCCCAACTACCTGCTCACGACCAATCCAAATATCCATTCGTTGAAAGACTTTGGGCCGGACGACCGGATCGCGGTGCCTGCGGCCGGCGTTGGTTTCCAGTCCCGCACGCTTCAGATCGAAGCTGCAAAGGTCTTTGGCAAGGACAAGTTCCAGAAGCTCGACGATATCACCATCAGCTTGCCGCATCCCGACGCAACCGCGGCACTGATTTCAGGCGGAACGGAAGTGAACTCGCACTTCTCCTCGGCACCCTTCTATTATCAGGCGCTGCAGGGCAACAAGGCAGTTCACAAGGTCATCAGTTCCTATGATATTCTTGGAGGGCCGGCGACGTTCAACGTCCTCTACGCCACCACCGCTTTCCACGACAAGAACCCCAAGACCTATGCTGCCTTCTATGCAGCGTTGCGCGATGCCGCGGATTGGATCAGCACGCACAAGACAGAAGCCGCCGATACCTTTATCCGCGAGCAGAAATCGAAGCTCTCGCCCAAACTCGTCCTCGATATCATCAACGATCCGGAAAACGACTTTTCGATCGTGCCCAAAAACACCTTCATATACGCTTCGGAACTCTACAAGATCGGCGTCCTGAAAAACGAGGCCGGGTCCTGGAAGGACTACTTCTTCCCGGAAGCGCAGGGCGATAACGGCAGCTGACATTGATCGGATAAACCTGATCCTGCAATAGCGCGGCCCTAAAGGCCGCGCAGAACATTTGCGAGATAGAATGGACGGCATATCCACCGAAGCCTCGAGCCGCGCGGCTCCCTCAACGCAACCACCGCTTCTTTCGGTGAAGGGTGTTACATTGGAATATGCTGCACCCGGACGGATCGTGCGCGCGACGCAGAATGTCAGCTTCGATGTTTGGGAAGCGGATCGCTTTATTCTACTCGGCGCTTCCGGCTGCGGCAAATCCACCCTCTTAAAGGCGGTCGGCGGCTTTATTGCGCCGACTGAAGGACAGGTCCTCTTGGACGGTCGTCCGGTCAACGGGCCGGGACCGGACCGTGTGGTGGTCTTTCAGGAATTCGACCAGTTACCGCCCTGGAAGACCATTCGAGAGAACGTGGCCTTTCCTGTTCGGGTCTCCGGTCGCCTTGGCCGAAAAGAGGCTCTCGAAAGAGCTGACTACTATCTGGAAAAGGTGGGGTTATCTCGGTTTGCCGGGGCCTATCCGAACGCTTTGTCGGGAGGCATGAAGCAGCGTGTTGCAATCGCACGGGCCCTTGCGATGGAGCCACGTGTCCTGCTGATGGATGAGCCCTTTGCAGCGCTTGATGCGCTGACCCGGCGCAAGATGCAGGAAGAACTCCTGGCACTGTGGGAAGAAGTCCGCTTCACCCTGCTCTTCGTCACCCATTCCATCGAAGAGGCGTTGGTCGTCGGCAATCGGATCGCACTGTTGTCTCCGCATCCGGGCCGCATGCGTGCCGAGATCAATAGCCATGAATGGGACCTGCAAAGCGGCGGAAGCCCTGAGTTTCAGGCAGCCGCAACCCGCATTCATCGCCTTCTGTTTGACGAGGCGCCCATTGCAACGGAAAGCGATCATGCGTGATACTGCTACCGCTGGCCCTGGTACAATACGGCCGACGCCGCCGATCCGACCTGAATACGAGCTGATGCCTGAGCCAATCGCCGGAAGCTCCATCGAACGGCGCGCGTCGCTGCCGCGGCGACTCTGGCAGCAGGCATGGCTGCGAAAAGGTCTTATCCTGATCTTTCTCGCAATCTTATGGGAGATTGTCGCAAGAATTCAGGGCAATGACCTTCTCCTGCCGTCATTCACGGAGACACTTCAAGCTTTCTTCGACGATATCGCCAATGGGGTTTTGCCTGGCCGGGCAGCGAACTCCATCGATATTCTGCTGAAAGGTTATGTCGCGGGGGTCGTTTTGGCATTCGTCCTGACGTCGCTCGCCGTATCCAGCCAACTCGGGCGCGATTTCCTGTCGACCTTGACCTCCATGCTCAATCCTTTGCCTCCGATCGCACTTCTGCCGCTCGGGCTTCTGTGGTTCGGGCTCGGCCAGGGAAGTCTTATTTTCGTGCTGATCCATTCGGTGCTCTGGCCGCTTGCTCTCAACATGTATACGGGCTTCACCAGTGTGCCGGAGACCCTGCGCATGACGGGCCGCAATTATGGCCTGCGCGGATTGCGCTACGTCTTCCTTATTCTTGTGCCGGCAGCCCTGCCGTCGATCATCGCGGGCCTTAAAATCGGCTGGGCCTTCGCGTGGCGGACATTGATTGCCGCGGAACTCGTCTTTGGCGCATCCTCGGGCCGTGGCGGGCTCGGCTGGTACATCTTCCAGAACCGCAACGAGCTCTACACCGACCGGGTGTTCGCCGGCCTGATGACGGTCATCCTGCTGGGTCTCCTCGTCGAGAATGTCCTGTTCCGGCAGTTGGAAAGGCGCACGATCCTGAAATGGGGCATGACGCGATAGCATGGCTGGCAAACGACAATGACACAGGAAAAATATATCGTCGGCATCACCGATCACATGATCGGTCATCCCGACCTAGAAGCCGAAGTGCTGGGTCGTGATATCGAGATCGATTTTTTCGCGACCACAGACGAGACGCTATTTGACGCCGATCGCCTGGCAAGACTTGACGCGCTGATGGTCTGGGGCGCACGGCTGACTTCGCGCAGTATCTCCCACCTTCATCGCTGCCGCGGCGTGGTCCGCTATGGCGTCGGCTACGAGAAGATCGATCTTGCGGCATTGGCAAATGCCGGCATCCCCTTTGCCAACAATCCCGATTACGGCACCGAAGAAGTTGCCGATCACGCGATCGCAATGATCCTCTCGCTCCATCGCCGCCTTTGGGAACATGATGCCCGTGCTCGCGGCTATACATCCGGTTGGCAGGTCCATAGCCTCAAACCGCTTTCCCGGTCGAACCGCGCAACTGTCGGCATCATCGGCGTCGGCCGGATCGGTACGGCGGTCGTAAACCGTCTTAAGCCGTTCGGTTTCCGTATCCTCGGCTACGATCCAGGTCAGCCGCCCGGCCATGAGAAGGCTGTCGGTTATGAGCGTGTGGACCGCCTTGACGATATTCTTGCCCAGTCGGACATCGTCACACTGCATTGTCCGGCAACGGCTGAAAGCCGTGGCATGCTAGATGCCGACGGTCTTGCACGGCTGAAACCAGGGGCAATCCTCGTCAACACCGCACGCGGAGAATTGCTTGAGGACCTCGACGCACTCGAAGCGGCTCTGCGCAGCGGCCATCTTGCGGCAGCGGCGATCGACACGCTGACACAGGAGCCGCCGGGCCACCATCCCCTCTTGTCTGCGTGGCGAGATCGTGAGGACTGGCTTGCCGGGCGGCTTGTCATCACGCCCCACAACGCTTTTTATTCCGACCACTCTGCCGTCGAAATGCGCACCAATGCGGCGCGGACGGTCAAAATCCTGCTTGATGAAGGCCGGTTGCGAAACCGTGTTACGGCCTGATCATTTTACAACTTTCCACGATCCGATCCGAACGATCCAGGCACAACCATGACCCATAGCTCCGAATTCCTGTGGTACATTCCAAACGACGTCAAGGCGGGCCATAGAGGCGATGCCGCCGCCGAAAATCACAACGGTCTGGAAGCATTAACGGCACAGGCCATTGCACTGGAAGAGCATGGGTGGAAAGGGGCTCTCATTGGCACCGGATGGGGCCGCCCCGACACCTTTACGATCGCAGCAGCACTTGCTGCACGCACCTCCACATTCGAACCCTTGATCGCTGCCCGGCCCGGTTACTGGCGGCCGGCGAACTTCGCTTCCGCTGCCGCAACGCTTGACCAACTGACTGGCGGCCGGGTTCGGGTCAACATCGTCTCCGGACAGGACGACCTCGCCGCCTATGGCGACGAGGAAGGCGACCAGACTCAGCGCTATGCACGCACGAAGGAATTCATGCGGCTGGTCCGCCGGCTATGGACCGAGGAGAATGTGACATTCCACGGACAGCATTTCCAGGTGACCGGCTCTACCGCTGCGCCACGGCTTGATGTGCGCAGCGACCGCCGGCATCCCAAGGTCTACTTTGGCGGCGCATCAGAGGCGGCCGAACAAGTGTCGGCGACAGAAGCCGACGTGCAGCTGTTCTGGGGGGAGCCTCTCGATGGCGTACGGGAGCGGATCGAGCGCTTGAAGACACTCAGCAACGACTTGGACCGCGATCTCCCGCCCCTGGAGTTTGGACTAAGGATAACGACCCTGGTGCGCGACACGAGGGAAAAGGCATGGTCCGATGCGGAAGCGCGCGTTGCGAAGATGGCCGAAGGCAAAAGCGGCAGCTGGAACGATCACAAAGCAGGTGCAGTCGGCCAGCAGCGGCTGCTCGATCTGCACAAGCGGGGCGACGTGCTGGACGACAATCTTTACACTGCCCCTGGCAGATTCGGTGGGGGTGGCGCCGGGACAACATGGCTCGTCGGTTCAGCAGAGGATGTGGCGGGATCCCTTCGTAAATATCAGGATCTTGGCATTAGCCACTTTATCCTTTCCGATACGCCGTATTTGCAGGAGATAAAGCGCCAGGGCGACCAGTTGTTGCCGCTCGTGCGATAGCTGGGGCGAACTGCCTTTTGACGCTCTCCGACTGATATGAGGCGGTGTCTAGCGATGTTGCGCTTGAAAGGAAGCGAACCCAGAACCAGCAAACCGAACAACCTATCACGCTGATTTTCTCGCGAAAATATCCTCTATAATCGACACGGTCTTCGGTCGCTAAAAGAGCCGCGCAGGCGGGGAGAGCTTCCCACGAGGCTGCTTTAGTCTAATTTTGTTCTGACCCCGGCAAGGACGCTCCTGTCGAGTCGCGCGCAACACGTATCTGAGAACATCCGAACGGTGTCGCTCAGGCCCGGAACCGCTCGAATGCGGTCAGCCGGCTCACGAGCGGGTCGGCCTCCTCCCAACAATAGATCTCCGCGCGAAGATACTTCAACTCGTCTTCGAGAGCGTCTTCGGCGACGTCGATCCACCAGGATTTCGGCTGGCCGTCGCTGCCGTCCGCCCATCGGTATCCTCGCGCCTTGAGCTGATCCTTCATGTCGAAGGGACTGTGCTCGGCGAAGATGCGCGCGAGCGAACGCCGGCTTGCGGCATAGAGCTCGGCAAAGGGTGCCCCTCTCGGGACGTCCGGACGCGCTGCAAGAAGCTCGAACAAGGCAAAACAATCGTCGAGCGCCCGGTGCGCCTCGTGGAAATATCCGTATTGGCTTATCAGGTAGCCGAGCTTGGTCCCTTCCATGCCACGCGCCATCCAGTCGATTTCGGACGCCGAACAGGCCCAGGCCTTTCCCGAAAAAAATGGAGAGAAAGCCTCGCAGAACGGACGATCGAAGCCGGCATTGTGAGCAACAATGAGATCGGCGGGCTCGACAAGCGCACGCAGCGTGCCGGTGTCGATCATCTTGCCGGCAACCATCTCGTCTGTAATGCCGGTCAGTTGTGTGATTTCCGCCGGTATCGGGTTCATTGGCTGCTGCAGCCCGCTGTAGATCTCCGTGACATCGCCGATAGTGCCGGATGGATCGAAGGTGAACGCAATGGCGCCGATCTCGATGATCTCGTCGCTGCGATGATTGAGACCCGTCGTTTCGACATCGAGGATCACGCCTCTCAACAGAAACTCAGGCCGCGGGATGACTGCGACTGGCCGCGGTTCGATCTTGGTCAGAACACGATAGCGGCCCGTCGCCTGCAGATGCCGGATCATCTCCCCTTCGCGGGCGGCGTCCGAAGGCCGGCGCCTCGGCTTCGCGGAGCCGGGCGGCCTCACTGGCCCGGTCTGTTCCGAAACAAAAAAATCGAACTGCTGGGTCATCCGCTCTTTTCCCGTCATGTCCGAATTACAGGTCGCGTTTCTTGCGAGAGAGATTAGCATCGGCTGGTTCCACGACATTCGGGTCGAGTCGAGATGGAAAGTCGCAAACCGTTATCGACATATCTCAAGGCATTGCGAAAGATGCAAGGCAGCGACAGTCTGGCACCGTTCATCGCGGACATGCGCAGGCAGTATTCTTTTGCGCATGCCGCGTTTCTCGTTGTCCGACACGGCACCAGCGCGGCCGCGTATCCCTTCTTTTGTGCGACCTATCCTCTCGAGTGGACGAGGTTTTATATCAGGAACGACTATTTCAAGGTCGACCCTGTCATCGCGGCGGGCCGCTCGGGTTTTCTGCCCATCGACTGGTCTGGACTGGATCGGTCCTCGTCTGCCGCCCGCGAGCTGTTCAGGCAGGCGAGATCGCAGGGGATTGGCCGCCATGGCATGACGTTACCGATCAGGGGCGCGAACGGTGAGCGCAGCCTGTTCTCGGTGACATCGAACCTCAACAGGTCTGACTGGCTGAAGTTGAGAGACGGGCATCTCGGAGACCTGCACGTCCTTTCCCAGCATCTTCACGAGACGGTCCTTTCCGTTTCGGGTTTGCGAACCAATGAAAGTCGAAGGCCGCTTTCGCGTCGGGAACGAGAGTGCCTTCAGCTCGTGGCACGGGGCCTGCTTTCGAAGCAGATCGCCGTGGCGCTTGGGATCTCCGAAAGTGCTGTCCGGCTTTATCTTCGCTCGGCAAGGCTGAAATTTGGCGCGGCGACAGTCTACCAAGCGGTAGCCCGGGCCAGTCTTCTCGAGCTTATCCAGATCTAAGCCTTCGCCTATCGCAAAAGCGCGAGACCAATCGGAAGGAGCCCGCAGACACTCTTTCATCCAAACCATGACCTATTCGCATCGGCGTTCCATTATGCGCGAGGGAAACAGCCCTCGCGCTGAAGCAAATGCACAGAACTCGGCGTAGCCGTCTCCAACCTATACCTAACGTTGCGTGTCAATCTGACGATATCACCAGGTTGTAGGCGTGATCTTCCTCGGCAACATCTGTGGCAAGGATTTCGCATAAATCCTGACGAGTTCGGCCGCCTCCAAGGACCAGTTCCCGGATCCCGACGGAGCAGCCTCTTCATGTCATCGAGGAGGATCGCATCATGGTAGATTCGCAAACCATTCACACCTGGCAAAATGCGCCACGGCTCACGTCCTTCGCCGCGTTTTTTGAGCTGACGGCCCGCGGCGACGCAAACCAGCCGGATCTCGGCCAGCCGGAACCCGCCATGGCACTGCTGGGCTCCGATCTCGACTGCATGACGTTCTGGGACACGCATCGGCGCCTTTGGGGCAATTTCGATTACCACTATTTCGCAAGCATTCCCTACCGCCTTGAGGAAGAAATGCGCCTGGGCACGGCAATACTTGCCTTCGGCCTGCAAGTCTGGGGCAGAACCCACCGCACGGCGACCGTCTATACGTTGGGTGCCGGCGCCGGCACGCTTGCGCGTGCGCTGGCAAGGATAGGCGATGGCCGCTTCAAGACCCTCTGCTGCAGCCCGACCGACGGCAACCGGGTCAGCTTCTTCGCACGACGGGGAAGCGACGATGCGCATTTTCACCACGGTCCGTTCTTCGAGCTCGACGAGGCTCGATATGCCGCCGACGAGAACCTGGCGCCATTTCGCGATGGATATGATGTGCTGCTCGAGGACACGACCTTTCAGATGTATGGTCGAAACCGCCAGGATCAGCTTGCAGTGATCGCACCGCGGCTCCGCCCTGAAGGGTTGCTCATCCAGGTACAGAAGATCAGCCATCCAGACATCGACACCTATCTCCGACGCGAAGACCAGAAGGACGAGCAATTCAAATCGCGATATTTCTCGACGGCACAGATTGCCGCCAAGAAACGCGATGTCCTCGATGTGATGACGACGTTCCAGGTCGATCTGAAGGCCTCGCTTGCCGCACTCGCCTCACATTTCGGCTATTCCGCCGTGACCTGGAACAGCGGCAACTTCTACACGATCGTCTCGTCCAATTCCCTCCCTGCCCTGCGAACCTTCGTCTCGTCGATGCTAAAGCCCGCGATCCCGCCGGACTATTGCTACGAAGCGCTGCCGCAGATCTTCGCTCGCGAGGAAATCCTGCCCGTGACGGTGGATTGGGCATGGCGGCTCCCAAAGCCGGTCAGCGCCGGAATCTGAGAAGGTTCGATCGGATCGTGGGCTCGCTTGCCCGGTCGCGAGGAAATGGAGGGTGGCGCATGCCGGGACCTAAAACGGAGGTGGAATGGAACGGCGACGCCCGGGCAAACGTCAAGATCGCGCTGTCATTTCTCATGCCGCATCTGCGACCCTTCTGGGAGAGGCCGTTGGAGGACTATGCTCACGCGGTCTACGACACGCGCCCACAAAGGGTCGGCTGCGCAGCGCGGACGGAAGCATTGCTCCGGGTGCGGAGATGCATCGAGCGGGTCGCTATCCGATCGGGTGCCACACCGGAAGACGCCGCCCTTGCGGGAGAGCAGCTGGTAGCCGCGCCAGTCATCCAGACCGGACCGCACTGTCTTCTACTGCCGGACCCCGATGCATTCTACACGCATCTCTTCAGCTTGCTCGGGCTTGGAGCTCACGGCCTTGGCTGGCAAATCTGGTGCAGCGCCTCGACCGTGAAATTCATCGAGAGCCCAAGAAAAGGCCCAGGATGGCTGCGCCTCGAGAACGAGGCCGTCAATGTCTTTGGCCTTCCCCGTCGGCGGATGGATTCCTATAACATCTGCGGCGTCGGCGGCCCTTATCGCTTCATCCTGTCGAAAGATCGCAACGGCGAGCCCGCCAACGCGTCAGCCGCCAGGTTAAAAGCAGCGCTTCCGGAGGCGGAGTTTTCTTCGGCTGCGGACGCCATCAAGGCTGGAAACAAGGCTCTCTGGCAGAAGATGGCGGGTCCATCGATCCGGCTTTTGCAATTCGACGATATCGACGTCGCAGATTTGTGGGCCGACCATCTGGAAGATCCGGCGTCCTGGCTTTCGGCTCACTTTTTTGGCGACGGGATGCTGGCGGAGGCCATGCTCCAGGCTCTCGACGACCTGCATGCCGGCCCCTTTGCGGGATGGATACGGAAAACGACTGACCTCTTCTGGGGTTTGGTGGGGGGCCGGATCATCGGGCTCAGACTCCGCGACGGCATTCTTTCCGATCAAACGGGCATCCTGTTGAATATCCCGTTCACGCGCGGCGAGATTGCCGCGGCCCTTCGCCGGCGCGAACTCGTTCCAAACCTTCTCGCGATGATCCTGGTCATTTCAATCCTCCCCGGCGTGCGGGTGCTCGGCGGCTGCCGCCAGGTCATCTACTATCCGCTGATGCGCCATGTGGTTGCGGCCGCGCTCGATAAGGTGGGCGCACATGACATGGTCAGCGCCCTTGCAACGGATGTCCTTCCCGGCGTGTGGGGACATCGGGTGCTGAAGCCCGATCATTGCGATCCTTTCCTGGAGCTGGAAAAGAACGAAAGCACACTGGATCTGATCTCCGCCTATCGCATGCGGCCGCTGACAGAAGCCTGCGGCGATCTCGCGAGCTTCACCGGCGACCCGCTTTGGGCAAGCCTGTGCGAGCACATCGCCGTCGGGAGGATCAACGCCACCTCCCCCGAATGGCCTTGGGCGCAAGTCTCATGATCAGCCCGCGATATCGATCTCGCAATTTGCTCCAGGAAACAGGATGACCCGCACTGACCGCATAACCATCCGGCGATTGTCCGCAGACGATCTCAAGCTTTACCGGGCGATCCGCCTGGAAGCACTTCGCAGCGAGCCGTCGTCTTTTGCAACGACGACAGAAGACTGGCTGCGGCTTTCGCATGAGGAATGGTTGGCGAAGATGGCGAGCGCCGTCTTCGTGGCGTTCGACGAAAACGAGCCTGTCGGCATGATGGGATTATCGCGGCAGACGCCGAGCAAGATGAACCACCGCGCGCGCCTCGTCGGCGTCTACCTTCGCAAGAACCTGCGTGGATCGGGTGTTGCGGCTGACCTCCTGGACGCCGTTTGCGATCATGCGAAAAGCATCGGGATCCAGCAGCTGGAGCTCGCTGTCAGCGCCGCGGCTGCGCCTGCGTTGCGCTTCTACGAACGTCACGGCTTCGAAGCGGTCGGCCGTGTCCCCAATGCACTGCACGACGAAGGCCAAATCCTTGACGAAATCATCATGATCCGCCGGCTGAGCGAATGACGGTTTCTACCAAAATTTCGCCGCGGAAACCCTGGGAAGGCAAACGAAAGACGGCCTGACAATCGGCCGGGTGCATCCGCGAACGATGCTTGTAGTCGAGAACAAGCATGTGGACATAGGCTGCCGATTTGTTAATTGGTCGCCGCGAGATCAACCTGGATCAATTCGCAAGATCAGCAGAGCGTGAGGCACACCTGCGGAGCGCCTGTTGGCAATCCAGTAGCGTGAATCAGCGGCATCAGCATTCCCTGACGTAGAACCTTGGTGGGCGGGCCTGCACCCTCACAGACGTTGATCATAAAGAGATCGATGATCCATTCGGGCGACGTCCTTTGCGGTGCATATTGACGATGTGGATCTATAATCGTAATCGACCCGCCGCCACGCTCTGCTCTGACGAGCTGGTAAAGAGAGGTCTGGTCAGCACGTGGGATCGGGCCTCTGCCTTCACTCCTTTGCGAAATCTCCGTCATTTTACGGATATCTTTCGGCCAATAGCTGCCACAGTGTAGCAGTGCGCGAGCATGGCTGGTTACCACGGCGTAGGCATCGCGCCTCGGCCAGCGTAACGTCGAAAATAGCCCTGGCTTAAAGTGTCGAAATGATCGGGGGTCGGACTTTAGTCCGATGGCAGACTGCGGTCCGTCCACTAATTTCTCTACTGCTGGCGCCCACAGTGGCAGCACGAAAAGGGTGCCTTTCCCTGACCGGGAGGCACCCTTTTCAATCGGCTGCGGAATAGGACGCGAGCGCAACGCAGTGACCGCCGGCACATGTCACGCGGTTTTCACGCGACTGCCTGCAACCCCAAGATTAACTTCCTCGCTCAAAACGTGTTGGAAGGCCGTATTGCTGTGGGGCACTGCGTAATGAAGCTCGACATCTCGATCGAATTTGATCAAGTCATCCTCATCTTCAAGGATCCCGGCCGGCAGTTGATCGTTCGAACCGTCCAGGAGGCTGCCGTGGCTTTGATGAAAGATTGGCCCTTGGACGATGGTGAGGAGTTTTTGTCGGCAGTCAAAGCATGTCTCGACGTGATGACTGGGAAAGCCAGCGGCGGGGAACTGAGAAGCGCTATCCTCCGAGCAGCTGATGAAGCTGGTGTGGCCGCGGTTGCCGTGCTTCATTGAGACACCGCCCCTCATCAGCAAGTGATGATGGCGCGTGTGTGGATGCCCCCGGTTTGGCAAGAAGATTTTTTTACGGCTTTCCGCGAACGAGGAATTCTATCGGTTGTGTGTCAGGCCTCTCTATGTGGCCTGAGTAGCCACGGGCCGGGATGCAGTTCGAAGAACAGGGGCCACATCGGTTCAGAGAGCTTTGTGCTCGAGCGCCGGGACTGGTTTACCCCATTCTGAACATTGAAGTCCTTTCCGCATCTTTCCGTCAGTCGATCTTCTCACCGAGGCTGTTAGCCCCAGGCATCGCCGCATTGCCTTTCGAGAAAGGCAGCGGATCACGCCATTCTGTAATTCTGCTCCCTCGTCATCATTGCCCATATCACGCGAGCCATCTTGTTGGCGAGCGCGACAGCCGCGACCATTCGAGGCTTTCGGCCCAGAATGTCTCCTAGCCAGTTGTCCGGCAACACGCCCTTGCGCACGATCCAGCGGATCAGGCTCATGGCTCCGACGATGAGCAGTTTGCGGATATCCGTCTGTCCCATCTTACTGACGCCGCCCAGCCGCGTCTTTCCTCCCGTGGAGTGCTGCCGGGGCACGAGGCCGAGCCAAGCGGCAAAATTCCGGCCACTTTTGAAAGCACGCAGATCGGGAGCAAACGCGAGGATTGCTCCCGCCGTCACAGGCCCAACGCCGGGAACGGTGCAAAGTCGACGCATCTCTTCATTCGCCTTGGTGGCGTCTCGAAGCTTCAGCATCAGTCCGTCGATCTTGTCGGTAAGCAGCCTGATTTGGTCCAGGTAAAGCTGACCGATCTCTCTGACCCCTTCAGGCAGATCATTCGCTTCGTCAGCAAGAACACCTGCCACCGCAGCGAGATTGGCCGGTCCTTGAGCAACGACGATACCGAACTCGCCAAGGTGGCCGCGCAGGGCGTTGATGAGCTGGGTGCGCTGCCGCACAAAGCACTGGTGAGTACGAAATGCCACAGCCCGAGCCTGATGTTCGGCGCTCTTAACCTCGACATAATGCATGTTTGGACGCTGCGCAGCCTCCGCGATCGCCGCTGCATCGGCTGCATCATTCTTCTGCCGTTTGACGAACGGCTTCACGTAGATCGGCGGGATCAGTCGCACGTTGTGGCCACAGCTTTGCGCCAGCCGGCCCCAGAAATGACTGGTAGCACAGGCCTCCATCGCGACGATGCACGGCGGCTGCTCGTTCAAAAACTGCTGCAAACGAGCTCGCGAAAGAACCCGGTTGAATAGAACCGCCCCGCCGCGATCCGTTGCACAGACCTGGAAGCTCCGCTTTGCAAGGTCGATCGCAAGGATATGTATTGCTGTCATCTGCCTCTCCTTCGTGAGCGCCACAACGACGCTGAGCGGGCATCATACGCTGACGCCGGCCGAAGGGGGCATCCACCCCATCAGTTCAGATTATCTTGTAGCGGTCATCGACAGGGATCATCAGTAAAGCCCGGTACTCAGAACACGTTTTTACCTTCCTTAGATCACAACCTCTTGTCGACAGAGGCTTGCGTATGTACTTTCTAAGCGCATAGGAGATCGTTGAATGTCGAGCAAACTTTCAGGAATTTGGATACCTATCGTAACACCGTTTGCGGATGGCAAACTTGATTTGGCGAGTTACGAACTCCTGCTAAAGCACTATATGAAATTTGGTGTGTCCGGAATCATCCCTTTGGGAACGACTGGAGAAGCCCCCACTATCTCCGACGGTGAAGCTGAGCATCTCTTAGACCTGACGATCTCAACATGTGCAGGCCGACTGCCGATCATGGTCGGTGTCGGAGGAAACTCGACACAATCGGTAACATCTTCATTAAAGAAACTTGAAAACAAAGACATATTCGGTGTTCTGCTCGTATGCCCCTACTACAACCGACCATCACAAACGGGAATATTCGAACACTTCCGCAGGGCCTCCGAGGAGTTCTCAAAGAATATTGTCGTATACAACATTCCTTATCGAACGGGAGTTAATATAGAAAACGAGACCCTGCTGAGCTTATCAAAGTTTACAAACATCATCGGCGTCAAAGACTGTAGCAACGTACTCAGTCAAACCATTGACCTGATTAATACTCGGCCGCAAACATTTTCGGTTCTCACTGGCGAAGATAATTTATTTTACACGGCCCTTGCAAACGGCGCAGATGGGGCGATCCTTGCATCGGCACATTTGAGGACCTCCCTGTTCATTGAGATCTATGAGGATATGAGGGCCAATAACTTCCACTCTGCGCTTGAGAAATGGAAATCGATAGAGCGCTGCGTGCCCCTCTTGTTTAAGGAGCCGAATCCGGCACCAATAAAGCTTTTGCTAAAGGAAGCCGGCCTGCTTGCATCTGACGAGGTCCGCTTACCTTTAACACGCATCTCCGAAGACCTAAGAACGAAGCTACTCAAGTCGGAACTGGCGCACTCAAACTCCTTCGCTCACGATTCGATTCCTGCTTTGCAGTAGCACGTCTGCGAACGCCTGCTCAGTTGAAATCGCTTAGAATACGAAATTGCTTGAACCAACTCCAATTGGATATCTGGTGGTCAGCATCTCGACTCTGGGTCACTTCAAATGGAAGATTCGCACCCGCGAGCGCTGATCCGTAGACAACCTGACCTTCCATTGCTGAGATTAACCACCACCGATAAACGTCACCTCTGCGCACGATCCAACTGCAGGCAACGCAACACTCCCCCTCCCGCATTCCTCAAAATATTCAATCGCAGCGCGGCGCAGACCCGTGCCGTGGCCACCCCTCACCCACTTCTCGATCTATCTCCCTCTATTGGTGTCGAGTCGCATCTTTAAGGCCAACAGTACAAATGACTGAGAAATTCCGAACGCGCTAATAATATATATGACTGCAACGTGTGAAACGTTAGTCATCAAATATCCGAATATTGCCGGCGAGACGTTTATTCCAATTTGAAACACCGCATTGAATACAGCGAATGAGCGAGGTAACTTTTCCGGCGCAACGGATTCTGCAACCATACTGCTGAGAATTGGATATGCAAAACTGTAGGAAAACCCGAAGATTACCCCCGACACCACAGTGTATACGATGGAAGCACCGTATCCAAACACAATAAGGGAGACAGACATAAGGCAAACACTAAAAAAAATCAGTAAATATCTGTTTACGGTCTCAGTTAGCCACATAAAACCAAATCTACAGGCGAGCAGAGAAGCCGTGTACGAGGTAAAAAAGAAAGCAACAGGGACGCCCTTCTCGGACAATATTAGAGTGATAAATGAAGGAATAATACTATAGATAACGCCAACCACGAATATCCCGTATGTTGGAAACAGAATTCCTGAATAACTGAATTTGTATCCGAGTTCTTTAGCTGAAATAGATACGTTATTTCGGTCGAATGGAGTAACCATCAGGATGAATAGTGCTGCAATGGCAGGGATGCAAAAAACAGCAAAGAAGCCTTTAGCTGAGAAAATATCAAGGTAGACGCTTCCTATCGCTGGGGCGATTGCATTTGGAAGCGGAACCATACTTGCAAAAACGCCGAAGCTAAAAACTCCAGTCTGCGCACCAATGCTGAGCTTCGCCATGCTCATCATTGAGGAAAAGAATATTCCGAACCCTAGGCCCTCGATGAGGCGCGATGCTGCTACTGCTCCGATGGAGTACTGCGACACCTCATAGCTGCCGAACCCAGCAATAATCAAAACCAATCCGGCGATTGCCGTTGTTTTAACTCCTAAAAAATCACTTAAGTATCCGGATAAGAGCGATCCAGCTATGATTGTTATTGCCTGAATGGAAAATACAAATCCAACGTCTTCCGCCCCAAATCCGTTTGCGATCAATATAACCGAGAGCAATGACTGTACGGCAGCAGTAAAACAAACCAGAAACATCGAAATGCAAAGAATAACAAAATACATAAATTCACCTTGGCATGAGATACACCGCTATTGAATCGGTGTGTAAAGCGGATTGAACACACCCCTCCGAAGAAAAGCCTTTGCTAGATCACGCTGTTCTCGCCCTATGGTCAACGCTGCTGAAAGATCTCGACCAAACTGTTCCGACAACCACGCTGGCCGAACAAAGTTTTCCATGCGCATACGGGTGTTTTTTTCACCCTCAATGATAAGAAGTTGATCTACCGCAGGAACGTAATAAATTGCAACGCGGCTGGGCCTGAGGTACTGGATGTATGGCGTAACGATGCCAAAGGGCACAAATCGAGAGTATCTATCCGCAAAGATTTTGTGCCGCTCCTCTATTCCAGAGTCTTCATGGACATGGTCGTCAGTCAATAATGTCCCGTTTGTTATCTCAGAGAATAGGAAATTTTTACTGTCCAAGCGCTTTATGAAGAATCTGCCGTCAAATACTCCGCCAAAATCGGGTATCTTTACAATACACTGTGTGTAATAAGGGTCGCATAGGTAACTACCATCACCTAATTCAACTTTAACGTACGTGGAAGTTAGTTCAGTCTTCACCTTTAGTGTATAGTCTACCATGTCGCTGTTTACTACAGCAGCTTGAATGTCGTGTTCCTGAAGCAAAGCGACTAGCAACCATGCGATCTCCACACAGTGCCCTCCATACCCGTGAGCAATAGCTTCTGCCGTCTCCGCAGGTGTTTTGATGAGCTTCTTTTGTTGTATGTTGGAGAAGGTTTCGTAAAGTATATTGAGTGATAGAAATTCCGAGTACAGTGCCCGGAGCTTCCCGATTTCCGAATCTCTAGCGTGCGGCGACGATATACCAAGCTTGCTAGCAAGTGACATTTCCAGTCCCCTTTCATTTGAGAATATAAATCTTTATTATCCTCTGATAATCTTTCCGGTCGCAGTTCGCGGCACGCTTTTCACTATTTCAATGCGAGATGGAACTTTGTAGTGAGAGAGGCTTGAGCGGCATATCTCGAGAATGCGGCCACGCGAAAGATCGCCGTTTGAATCCAGCACTACCTCCACATAGATATCCTCGCCAATTAGCGCATTCGCTTTTGTGCGAACTCTTGCATCTGTCACCCCTGGGATTGAGCTTATAAACGTCTCAATCTCTGCCGGGAAAATGCGGATGCCGTTTCGCTTTATCATTTCCGACGCTCGGCCTTCCAAAACGAGATTGCTGCGATCATCAAGAAAACCAAGGTCACCGGTATCATACCAGCCGTCAACAATGACGGCTTCCGTCAGTGACCGATCATTTAGATAACCGGCCATTACGTTGTGCCCCTTGACGAAGATCCGCCCCACCTCACCAGCCGCAAGGGCCCCCGTTCCGTCTCCCCGGACCTCAACGGTAACGCCACTGATTGGAGTACCAACCGATCCGATTACAGGGTTTGTCCCATAATGCTGAGCCGTCACAAGAGGTGACGTTTCAGTCGCACCATAACCGACGAGAAGCGGATGCTGGTACTTCTCGATGAAGCTGGCCTGGACCTTTGGACTCAAGGGGGCGGTCGCAGAGACAGACACTCGTAAGCTTGACGAGTCGACCTGGGAGGAGCCTAGAACTGCAGAATAGAAGCTCGGAATTCCAACGCAGACGGTAGGACGAAACTTATGAAGTCCTTCCAATCCGCTTTTAATTCCCGGGTCCTGGCAGAGGATTAAAGCACAACCGCGCGAGATCGCGCCTAAAACGCCCCGAACCTGCCCGTACGCATGAGACAGCGGTGTATTGATCAGTATCCGATCCTCGCACGTCAACTGTAAGCTTTGAGCCGCAAGAATAGCATTCATCGCTAGGTTGGCGTGAGTTAACATCACCCCTTTCGACTTGCCCGTAGAGCCGGATGTACACAGGATTACAGCGACATCCCCGCCTTCCCTCGCCGCTCTTTTGAAGGTCAAAGGGCATTCTTGGCACTCTTGCATTTCGACAAATCGTGTATCACCCCGAAGAAATGCAGGTGATTCAGTGGTTCCAATGATTAACTCCGGCTGGACCAGCTCAATGATATCAGACAAGTCGTTTTCCGACGCACCGATCGTACTCGGCACGGCAGTTCGTCCCCCCAGCCAGACACCATAAATGGCACCCAAATAAATTGCGCTGTTTGGAATGTGCAGCATAATACGTGCTTGCTGGCTCAATCCAATCGCGTCTATGAAATGGGCAACCGACCATGCCATTCTCGCGATGTCGCAATAGCGAAAAATTTCTCCGTGCTCGTCGAAGACTGCCGGGCGATCTGCAAACACAGCGGAAGAATAGGTAAGCAACTCTCCAACCGAGAACAACGATCACTCCTCCCTCGACGAAATAGCCTCAGCTATTTTGCTGAAAGGCATCTCAACCCAGTCACCTTGGACTAGCTCGTCAAAGGCGCAACCGAATGCCGTCTCGAACTGTGAGAAAAACTGCGCCAGACTAAGTGAGTCGAGGCCCAAATCATCACTCAACAAACTGTGGCTCGCTGTCACAGTAACGTCAGAGCTCTGTACAATGGAATTCACGAGCTCAAGTATTTCATTCAGTACTACAACATTATTGGTTCTATCCAGCGCGACCACCTGGCATCCTCCAACTCTGGACTATTCTCCAAGAATTCTTTGGGTGACTGCGCCATCGAACTGATCATAAGCGCACAAAACGATCTGCCGAATTGTATCCTCACCGGCGATACATAATGTCTGATGGACTTTCCCCGCAGGCACAACGACTCGGTCTCCAGGTCCGAGCATCGAGTCATTTCCCTCAGAGACAAACTTAGAGTGTCCATCAATGCGAAATATGATCTCGTCAAATGGGTGGGTTTCTTCCGGCAGATCAACCCCTCGCTGGACCTCGGAATACAGGAGAAGCACCTCGCGGTTCTCAAAAATCCGTCTAACTTTATGGACCGGACCATGCCGCTCCACGATGAACGGAACAAGATCAAGTATCTTTCCACGGGTTATCATCTGGCGTTCTCCAGTACTGAGAGCATCGCGCGCGCTATCTCGCTCGGCGACTCCGCTGTCAACGCGTGACCAGCACCCTCGACTGCAATGAATGTGCTGACCGGAAACCGAGCAAGGGCGCGGCGCGCAAAGCTTATAGGCGTCAGCGCGTCGGCGGTTCCGTGTATCAATACAGTTGGAATCGAAATATTCGCCATTTCCTCAGGGTCCTGAATTGCATGGGCATCAATCAAGCACCGTAGGTTGTGCCTCAGGCCAACGTGGTCCAAGCTGTCCCTCACGTTTCTCTTAAACATTTCAAATACATTCGGGTTGGCAACGTGAAACCCAGCCGAAAATATAGTTGGAAAAACAGCGGTGCAGAATCTATCAAGACCACTCAGCGTGCTATCATCTAGATACTCGTACCACGTTGAAAAAATCATCATGTTGCGAGAAGCGAGTTCCTTCGAGCCGCCGCTGGCTATACCCAGCGACTTCACCATCCCAGGAAATCGTCCTGCAAATTCACTCACTATACGCGCCCCAAATGAATAGCCGAAGAGAGCCACAGGCCCACCCCCTAGCCAGGAAACTAGCTCTTTTAAGTCGTTAAGATGCTGCTCCAATGTGATGGAGGCATCGCTCCACCATTCTCTTGACTGATTTCGCAGATTATAGGTTACTATTTTTCCGTACGGCTGAAGCGGGATCAGGTATGAAGCCCAACTATCGATGGTTTGAAAGAGCCCGTTGACTATTACTAAGACATCGCCCTCGCCGAGCATCCGCACACGGAGATTTCCGATATCAGAAGGTGAATGCATACGTTACCTCCTAATCGCATTAGAAAAGACACCTGGAAGTTGATCAGCACCGATAAATATAGCTAAACGTGACGAAATACGTTTCCCATCACAGCAGACAGAATAACTATACTCACCATCAACGCATATATACTCCATCGTTCCCAAGATGTAGCTTTTAGAACCAAAATCAACATGACATTCGCCATCTATAGCGATAATGGTCTGCGTGTAATTACCGCCGGGGAAATTAATATAATCTCCCAGCTTGAGATCAGCATACAGCCAAACCAATTCATCGCTTTCGTACAACAGGCGAAGCGGAACGGAAGACCAACTAGGTGCCCACGCATTAAGGGAGCGTGCACTGCTTATGGGGACAGTCATAAATATATCCTAAGAGATCAGTTCCAATATATTCACACGAGTAATGCGCTCAAATGCTTTCGACGATAGACGTAATAGTTCTATCTTCCTAAGTTCTACGCCAGGATGATGTGAAGGTCCCTCAGAACCAAAGATAATTTTGCTTTCACCGACCCTGTGCACAGCTTCCCGGATTGCCGAGAAAGAACCAACTGAGGTTTCTAGGAAGAGATTCGAACGCTGCTTTGCCAGTTCAATCGCCGAGCGATCGCTCGACGCGTACCCCATGTGGCCGAGCATAACATTTAGATGCGGGAAGGCTTTAAGGATAACATCCAACTCCTCAAGTGAGGCCTGAGGATTCAGTACGACATGCGTGTATAGAGGCGCACTTACTGATTGAATATACTCGCAGAGCTCGAGCGTATCCGGACTAGTGAACGCGACCCGATCTACAATGGGACTAAACTTGAAACCGACGAATCCCGCTTGAGTCGCAGCTTCTAAATCTTCTCTGGTGTGATATCCGGGGTCTACGTGGAAGAATCCAAACATGCGATCGCCATGCCGCGTAATGGCCTCTGAAACGAACCTGTTAGGCTCATCGCTCTGGCGTATTGAAATCCGCCCTCGCAGAAAATCTGCCAACCCGACTTCAGGGATGAAACCGCCTGGAACAACGACTGTTTTCTCAATGGCATATTCGTCCATGAGATTTAGGAGCGCTTCAAGAGCGGCATTTTCAGGTGGCAAATGACAGTGAGCGTCGATGACCATCTTTGTTCTCCGCAGCCCTATATGGAAAGGGTTTTGCCGACCGCTGAACGTAGAGGCCCGCGGTCAACGACGTTCAGTTGTATTTCCCTATCAACAACGTCTGCGCTGATCTTAGTGAGATTGAGAAATCTACAGCTTTTGGCCCGTGCGATGCCCAACTTATCTGCCAGTCCGGCATACTCAACCACATTCACAATGACATCAACTGCCAGAGTATTCCGTATCTTGGCCTGCACTCTTTGGGCAATCACTCCTAACCGTTCTTTAGAGTTCACGTTTCGCTCGCATGCCACTGTTATGCGCCCATCGATGCCAATGATAAGCTGGTACTCATTACCGATTGCCTCGTCTCCAAGAACGATTTCTTCCAAATCGACCGGGTAGATAACAGCGTCGGCTGTTCGGTAAGCGTCGGAAATTCTTCCCCGAATTTCATAGTGCGGCGTCAGTTGACCGCATCTGCAGTAACCTGAAACCCGCCGTGCTACATCCCCGGTCCGATACCGCAACACTGGCGCTGGAGACTTCCGAAGTGTTGTGAGAACAATCTCACCCCACCCCCTCCCATCGTCATCAGAAGCCTCATTAGTAGGCACCAATTCAACGAATAGGTGCGGTGAAGCAGGTTCATGATAATAGCCGATCGAACATAGAATTAAGCCGCTATCGACCTCAGTTAAGCCGTAATGCCCATAGACATCGGCACGGTCCCAAGCGTCCCGAATTCGTTGAAGCTTGCTACGAGAAACCGTTTCCCCCAGCACGAAAACCTTCTCGACCGCCATGTCCCGCACATTGATCCCCATCTCGGGCAGTGCATCAGCTAACCGCAATACTTCGAACGGGCGTGAAAAAATCGCCTGAACGCGAAGTCGCCTCATGATATCAATAGTTCTCTCGGGAGGGCAGATTGTGGAGCGTACCCCACAAGGCACGGGAACCACGCCAGCAAATGGCAGGGCGTTTAGGAACCGGATTCCCGTTGGATTCATTTCGAACGCTAACGCAACCGCTGCTATGGAAATTCCGTGACTTCTTAGATTCATATGCTGATCAAGGAATTCGCCGAAACTTTTCGCCTTTTCTAGCGAAAGGTCGGGGAAACCAGGTAGATAATCCCCGCTTGTACCGGTCGACTCGAAATATACAGGCGTCTCCTCCAGATCCGTGCAAAGCCCTCCGAACGGTCCTATCGAAATCAACTCTGCTCTGTCGGTAAAAGGCAATATTGAGATCTGGCTGAGCGAGACAGTGCCGAGTCCAGGCACATGTGAAAGCTTTTGCCGATAAAAGTCTGAGTATTTCGTTAGGCGCGATAGTAGTGTTTTGAAATTCTTGTCTTTTTCCGCATTGATAGACGCTAATATGTCACCAGCCATTCCTGGGGCCTTTCATCGTCAAACAAAGCTGTCTTAACGTTTCGAACCATCGAGTATTTTTGTTGATCCAGTAGCTGCGGCTGAGATGCGCCGGTCCTGACTAGTTGGACATCGCATTTCCAACCAAGCTGTTCCGATATCTTGTGCTTTATCGCGGATTCAAGAGCACGATTGTTCGGATCGAGGACATCAACGACCACGGAGACCTTTATTCCGGTCTCGTTCTCGTCCTTGCCGTACCGAAGAGAGTACAATCCAGACGTTTCCTCGAATGAGTAAAGTATCTCTTCGAAATCTATCGGCAATCGATGACGTTCGCCAAATAATGCAGCATCTCGGAGACGACCCCGTATCTCTATTCGCGGCGAAGTCTCTCCGCAGGCGCACCTCGAATGTCGTACTATGCCGAAGTCACCCGTCCGATATCTGATCTTTGGTGACGCTTGCCTCGTCAACGTAGTGATGACGATTTCTCCGCCGATCCCGTCCCCGACATTCTGAGCCGTTCTAGGATCGATGCACTCAAAAAAGAAGTCATTGTCGTAGATGTGGTCATAACCACAACTACAAGTCCAAGACGTCGCGCCGAACTCCGAGAGCCCATAGCAATTGTAAACTTCGACACCAAATTCGCGTGCGATTTTGCGCCGCCCATTTGTCAGCGTAGGGAGCCCGCAAAGAACAATCGCGCGAAGATCCGTGAACTCGGAGGACGGGCATCGATCTTCCATTCGCAACAGCGTACTGTAGAGCAGAGGAAGAGAGGTAACAAATATCGACGCTTTAAGTTCGCGGAGAATATCTAGGTGTTTTGCGGGACTGCTCAGCAAGTTACCGCTATCTGCGGCTACAACAGTCGCACCAGCACTATAGCATGCTTGATGAAAACCAATGCCAGAGCTAGTCAGCGCGTAGGGTAATGCGACCACTACCGTGTCGTCCGCTCCGACATTTAGAGTGGCCGCGAACCGACGTTTTGCGTCACGGTCGACATCGTTTTGCGTAAAGTATGAGGCAGATCTGGTACTGTGAACAGTATCGCCTGTAGTGCCTGAGGATTCGCAGTACAGCAGGACCTCTTTCTTGCTCACGCCCAAAAATCCGAACGGGTGGTTTCGCACTACATCTTCCTTTGAGGACAGCGGAAGAGAAAAGAATTCCTCCTGAACAAGTGCGGCGTCTATTCCCCGCCCGCCGACACGCTTCCGCAGAAGTCGCTGGTAAAAGGGAACGGTACTGTACGCTCTTGCGAGGGCCTGCGTGAGGCTATCGACGAGCTCGGGCCGGCTCATCAGAAAGTCTCGAGCAAAAAGCTGAGTTGACTGCTCGCCCAGGTTGCCATTCACGAATGCATCGATCAAATTCCGCCTCCCTAAAGCTCGGGTTCATTTAAAAGACTTCGCAAAAATAATCAACTATTACGTGCACTTAGTATATATATAAACCACCATCGCGATACTGTCAACCAGTGGTGGAGATTTAACACATCTCTCTACCTGAAAACACAGTTACAAAAGGACTCGGCGCTCTAGATATCAATTTTGTGACACCTCGTTCAAATCTATCTAACTGTTATTGCGACTTTTTTACATCATAGTGATGCAGTTCACCCCTTTTGGTCGCACTCTGCTCGATCGGACCAAATTTACCATCATTGTCTCCGCATCGCCAAAAATGACTCTCTCAGGTTTCTGTGCAGTGCACAAGCTCGTATGGGTTGCTTTTTTCGAAGGCAACGATTATGCTTCGTTTCAGTGAGACTTTGACAATTTCGGTGAGGGTGTTTTGCAACGAGAGATAGCGCACACCATTGGCCTTGCGAGCGGACCTCTTGGTGAGGGTGTAGACGAGACATTTTGCACGATACTCAGTCCACGGGGCGAATTGTACTACTCTCTGTTTCGACCAACGGATCGCCCGCTAGCGAAAGTAATCCTTATTCCCGATGTGTTCGGAAGAAGCGTCTTCTACCGGCTCTTAGGCAAGCGACTTGCAGCCGCCGGATACCTCGTGGCAGTGCCGGAACTCTTTAGCCGACACCATCCTGTTGCTGATGGCGACGTTGACAGAGCAATGGCGCGACTATCCACCCTAGATCAGCGACAAGCGCTTGCAGACATCGAGACCCTATTCGACGAACTCTTTGTCGCGGATGCAAAGACCACGCCACCCTTCGCCATGGGCTTTAGCGTCGGTGGCACACTGGCCATGATGCTCGCGACCATCCGGCAGCTCGCTGGCGCAGTGGTTTACTATGGCTTTCCTGCCCGGAGGCCGCCAACTGAAAAAGCGCCGTTCATCGTGGTCGATCACGCTCCATCAGTTCGATGCCCAATTCTAGGTTTTTGGGGTGAAGACGAGCAGCGCGTACCGCTCAGCACGGTTGCCGAACTGGAAGACGCGTTGAGAAGTAGTGCCGCGCATTTTGAAGCGATAGTTATTAAGAATGTTGGGCATTCGTTTCTTTGTTTCGACGAACGCGACCCTAGGTTCGGGCCTTCGGCGTATGCCTGGGACAAAACCCTTCAATTCTTTGTCGAGCATGCTACTCCCATCGAACAGGAGAAAGAATGATCACAGACCGGGCTTTTTCAAAAATTGCTGAATTGACAGAACAATCGACAGTCGGAAACGCGAATATTCCCATCGACAACAACGAGGATCGCGAGCGAATGATTGAGGAGGCCGCAACAAAAGTAAGGGAATTATTCGACGTACTTAAGATTGATCATCACAATGACCACAATACACGCGATACTCCTTCCCGATTTGCACGTATGCTTGTCTGCGAGACCCTGGAAGGACGATATACTGCGCCCCCAAAAATCACGGAGTTCGAAAACGTAACGAGTTTTCATTCCCTGATCGTGACGGGACCCATCGATGTACGATCGACATGCGCACATCACCTCATGCCGATCTATGGTCATGCATTTATTGGAATCATTCCATCCAAGACCGGCAGCATAATAGGGCTCTCGAAATACGATCGGGTTGTAAATTTTTTTGCCGCTCGCCTTCAAATCCAGGAAGAGCTCGTGAACCAAATTCGCGACTTTATCGTGGATCGTACGGAACCTGCTGGATTAGCTGTTCGAATTAGCGCAGTTCACATGTGCAAAACACATAGAGGGGTCAAATCTTCGCACAACGGCCGAATGGTCAGTACAGCATACTACGGGACATTAGAGTCTGACTTAGGACTTCGAAATGAGTTTCTTCAGGAGTGTACAACGATGGGGGCGTTATAGTTTGACGATCTATCGCTCGACGAAATTTTACAGCCAAACTGAAGGATTAAGCTGCGTGTTTCGTCAATGGAAGGCGGAACATTCTCACTGTAAATATATGCATGGCTATGCGCTTTCCTTCAAGTTTGTTTTTGCCACTCACCATTTGGATGAAAATAATTGGTGCCTCGACTTTGGAGGCCTAAAGGAAGTCAGGAACTGGCTGCACAAGAATTTTGATCACACAATGCTAGTCGCCGAAGATGACCCACATCTCGCAACGTTTAGTCGCTTACAAGAGCAAGGGATCGTAGATCTGCGCATCCTACCTGCAGTGGGATGTGAGGCTGTAGCGAAGTATGTATATGATTTTGCGAAAGATTACGTCTCACAGGCCACTCGAGGAAGGGTTTGGGTGGAGAGCGTAGAAGTACAAGAGCACGTGGGAAATTCGGCGATATTTGAAGGGCAACCAGATGTCTGATGGTCTCGTTTTCATACTCGTATTTTGGAAAATTCGACCGGATGACGCACATACTTCGGCATTCCTGCATTGTTGGAAACAACTAATGCCGGTTATGGAGCGAGGAAGTCTAATAGCCGAATTCATCAACGAGATAGTTGATTCCGCGGACCTGCCTTGGATTACCAGTAGCTTTAGGACATGTGCGGACTACAGCGCTTTCGTAACTGTAGGGATTTGGCAAAGCGCAAGCGCATTTCATGCTCAGCTCAGCGCATTCCTCAATGAGGATCACCCTCCTAAATCCTTCGAGTTCGAAAGGAGAACTAGAACTGTTTTGTCGCCGCTCGCATGGCGGCGGGGGCACTCTCAATTGCCCATATTAGATAGTGCCGAGACAGCCTGAAAAAACAGATTGAACTGATGGGGTGGATGCCCCCTTCGGCCGGCGTCAGCGTATGATGCCCGCTCAGCGTCGTTGTGGCGCTCACGAAGGAGAGGCAGATGACAGCAATACATATCCTTGCGATCGACCTTGCAAAGCGGAGCTTCCAGGTCTGTGCAACGGATCGCGGCGGGGCGGTTCTATTCAACCGGGTTCTTTCGCGAGCTCGTTTGCAGCAGTTTTTGAACGAGCAGCCGCCGTGCATCGTCGCGATGGAGGCCTGTGCTACCAGTCATTTCTGGGGCCGGCTGGCGCAAAGCTGTGGCCACAACGTGCGACTGATCCCGCCGATCTACGTGAAGCCGTTCGTCAAACGGCAGAAGAATGATGCAGCCGATGCAGCGGCGATCGCGGAGGCTGCGCAGCGTCCAAACATGCATTATGTCGAGGTTAAGAGCGCCGAACATCAGGCTCGGGCTGTGGCATTTCGTACTCACCAGTGCTTTGTGCGGCAGCGCACCCAGCTCATCAACGCCTGCCACCAAGGCGAATGAAGAGATGCGTCGACTTTGCACCGTTCCCGGCGTTGGGCCTGTGACGGCGGGAGCAATCCTCGCGTTTGCTCCCGATCTGCGTGCTTTCAAAAGTGGCCGGAATTTTGCCGCTTGGCTCGGCCTCGTGCCCCGGCAGCACTCCACGGGAGGAAAGACGCGGCTGGGCGGCGTCAGTAAGATGGGACAGACGGATATCCGCAAACTGCTCATCGTCGGAGCCATGAGCCTGATCCGCTGGATCGTGCGCAAGGGCGTGTTGCCGGACAACTGGCTAGGAGACATTCTGGGCCGAAAGCCTCGAATGGTCGCGGCTGTCGCGCTCGCCAACAAGATGGCTCGCGTGATATGGGCAATGATGACGAGGGAGCAGAATTACAGAATGGCGTGATCCGCTGCCTTTCTCGAAAGGCAATGCGGCGATGCCTGGGGCTAACAGCCTCGGTGAGAAGATCGACTGACGGAAAGATGCGGAAAGGACTTCAATGTTCAGAATGGGGTAAACCAGTCCCGGCGCTCGAGCACAAAGCTCTCTGAACCGATGTGGCCCCTGTTCTTCGAACTGCATCCCGGCCCGTGGCTACTCAGGCCACATAGAGAGGCCTGACACACGACCGATAGAATTCCTCGTTCGCGGAAAGCCGTAAAAAAATCTTCTTGCCAAACCGGGGGCATCCACACACGCCGGAGCCACTCGCCGTGCATGTGCCAGAGCCGATACTGCCCCAATGCGCGGAGTATCAGTAGTAAACGCGCCCAAATAGCTGTCGATGACATCTTGATGGATCGGCATCGAACCACAGCGCGTCAAGGCAAACTGGCTAAAACGCGCAATCCGGCTCAGATAAATCTTGGCGGACGCTCGCTTATAACCGAGCGCGAAAAAATGCTCCGCGAGGCGATCCATCTCGCCACCAAGCGCACCACTACGCAGGCGCTTGAGCACCCCACGATACGAAAAATAGAACTCGAGCATGTTGTCCCTCCGAATAGCGGCGCGGGGGGATCCCGCACCCATCCCAAGAGGCACGAAATATTATGTGGCGAAGAATTCCAGATTAGACGGGCCTCGGCCGGCGCAGGGACAGATCCGCCACATAATCTCGCCCGGCACATAAGAACGGGTCTAGGCCACCATCGCGCACCAGCGCCATCAAGGATGCGGCTCCCTTGCGGAAGTCTACCGGCTGGCATGACACGTAGACCACAACGCCGGAAGCGATCATGCCTTGCGCACCGCGCCGATAATCCCCGCCAACTGATCCGGATCGATGTCCCCGCGCACCCGTACAACGACATCACCCAGCACGATCTCCACCGTCGCACTGCCGCCTGCCTCAAAGCGCGTGAACTTGACCGGCTCACTTTCCGACATGGTTCGACCGCCCAAAGGCGCCGTTAGCGGCGCCAGCGTTCCCGAGGAGAGCGCCTTCCTGCGCCACGCATAAAGTTGCGACACGTCCAGTTCATAGGCGCGTGCAACCTCCGCCACTGTCCCTCCCGCCGAAACCGCTTCCGCCACAAGCCGCGCCTTCTCGTCATCAGACCAATGCCGCGGCGAACGTCGCGACGGCCTTGCCGTCAAAACCTCGAATGTCCGAACCTGATTCATCTTGTCACTCGTAGGACTCTCCGCACGACTCATGCAGAAAATGAGCGTCCAACGACAAACGCGCTACGTGGGATCACCTACCCGCTTACGGTCGATGAAGGTTCCGGCAGAAAACAGGCTTTGAATGACCGAAGAAAAATATCCTCGCCGATTGCACGAGCGCCTTTCGGGCTTTGGTGTATCTTGTCGTCCAGATACATGCTCGTATCAGGGACGCCCCCAGGCGCAAGCACCGTGTCGAGATCGAGAACTGCCACGATGCCGTTGCGGGTGGCCTGCGAGGCGATCCATGCGTTGAACGCGATACGCTTGGCATGGCGGTCGTCACCTGCAGGCCAATCACCGCGGTATGGTACCTTTACGACAATGGCGAGTTTGCCGGCCTAGCGGATCTTCGATAGGCCCTCGTCGAATTTCGTGATCAGATAGGTCAGGGAGAACTGGCCATCGTCCCCGGATGATATGGTATCGTCGTTTCCCGGCGCAAACCGGGCGAGGCCTACCACTATGAGATTAAGGGATGGCTGGAAGGAATTACCGGCCCAGACTTGTCGTCTGTTTTGTTGGTAGCGGAGGAGGGATTTGAACCCCCGACACAAGGATTATGATTCCTGTGTCTTACAAACAGAACCTTCGCCAGATCGAATTTCAGGGTTACGGTCATTTAACATCATGATCGACGCTGCTTTTTTCGCGTCTATAGCGCATTACACTCCCTCTTTTTTTCCAAGCGCTTCTGTTGCTGGAGCAAACCTTATCCTCTTCGCCTCGGCAAAAACCTCGTCGCCAAGTTTCTCGTCGATCAGCCCTCGGTTTCGCTTTAGGGCATTGCCAACTATGCTGTCGTTTTATCAGATTTCACATCGCCAACGTTGAGACGTGGAACCCGAGCCTAATGTCTCAAGTTCGCCTCTTGAATCGAACGCCAACGCCACCTCCATTCTCCGGAATAAACTCAATGCCGGCGTCTTCAAGAACGCGCTGAATATTTTCCAACGTGCTTGAGCGCAGCTGTTCGCCTTTTTCAAGACGAGTAATTGTCTGCGTTGAAACGCCCGCGGTTTTCGCAAGATCGAGTACTCCCCACCCCAGCGCAACACGAGCTAACTTACACTGAATTCCGTTCATATCACCATGCCATGGTGATTTTGGTTGCGCATCTTGAGATAGCCCTGTATAGCGTTGAACTGCTAGCAGCTGGATCCGGTGTTACGAGCACCTGATCCAGCCTGACCACAACCTAAGCTTTCAGGGAGCTCGGATCATGGCTGATTCCGACAATAGCAGAACTTTGCCCGCGGTCACGCGGGGTGAGTTTCATTTGTCCGTGGCGGCATCCCTGCCGCGATTTCGAATGCACAACTTTTTGACGCCGAAATGCCCGGTCGCTGCCTCCGACGACCCGCTTCTCTCGCTCTGGACCCAATGGCGCGAAGCGCGGGAAGGCGCGCTGGAACTCAGCCGGCGTCAACAGGAGCTGGAAGCAAACCTGTTTCCCGCAGTCGGCTGGTCCGACCGAGCAACCGAAGCGGCTGAGACGACCGTCCACGACATCGAACACAACGAGGCCCTGGAGGCCGAGGATCATGCGTTCGACACCGAAGCGACACTCGCCGAAAGGCTCTGGGAAACTCCTGCATTTGCCCTCACCGGAACGATCGCCAAGCTGCATGCCGTCCTCGTGAGGGGACAGCCCTCCGCCACCCATGACGAATATCCCTGGCCGCAGCTCCGCACTGTCCTTACCGATCTCCTGAACCTCGACATGGGCATGTCGCCGGACGGCGATAACCTTCGTCCGAAAACGATGTTGGAAAGCCAACGAGAACTGCGAACCGGCTAGCCTCACCATCGTCGCGCGGCGGGCTCCCAATCCTGGCCTCACTGGGGCGCAGCATCGGACGTTCATATACCAGGCTCCGTCTTGAAGAAGTCGATGACCTCAATTCCGAGCGGGGCTGCGAGCTTTTCCAGCATCTCGACCGTCGGATTGTATTCGCGACGCTCGAGCGAGCCGACATAGGAACGGTCGACATTCGCCAGAAAGCTCAGTCGCTCCTGGCTGAGTTCGCGTGCCTGCCGTGCCTGTCTCAAATTCCGCGCGATGGTGTCCCGGATCATGTGCACCTCATGGCGTTCTGCAGACTAATCAACGACGGAGTATACACCGCAAACACAGCAGTTACGACCTTCGTGTCGAGACCATCATCCAAACCCGGTCGCGAAAGCGTGGTGAGCCTTCACCGCGGCAAGCGCGGCTGCGGCAAA
This sequence comes from Rhizobium sp. KNZ14-9A, assembly GCF_056755015.1. NCBI lineage: Bacteria > Pseudomonadati > Pseudomonadota > Alphaproteobacteria > Hyphomicrobiales > Rhizobiaceae > Rhizobium > Rhizobium sp. KNZ14-9A. The sequence continues at coordinate 764,376 of NZ_JBPGXB010000001.1, read as the reverse complement.
AATTCAAAAAGGGAACAAGATCATGACATCGACCACTCGACGCCGCCCGCTCCTGTTTTCCATCCTGCTGACACTGGCAGCGCAGGCCGGCGCCCTCTCGGCGCTATTGGTTGGCATGGCCGGACCAGCCGCTGCACAGGAAGAGCTGCGGATTGCGACATCCTACAAGCTGATGACGCTTGATCCGCAGTATGCAAACCTCAACGAGAACAATTCGCTGCTCTCCCAAATCTACGAACGGCTGATCTATCAGGACGAGCATCTCGCCCTGACGCCCGGCCTTGCCGTTTCTTGGCGCGCGCCATCGGACACGCAATGGGAGTTCAAGCTCAGGCCGGGCGTCCGGTTTCATGACGGCTCGCCGTTCACCGCCGAGGACGTGATCTACTCGATCGACCGCATCCGCACTTTCCTCAAGCCGCCGGGAGAGGGTTTTCGGGGGTATCTCAGCGGCATCAAATCGGTGTCCGCGCCCGATCCGCTGACGGTTATCATCGACACTGACGGTAATGTTCCCGACCTGCCGCTCTCCTTCTCCTCGATCTTCGTCATGCATCGGCCAGCGCAAGGTTTCCAGAGCACCGAGGAGCTCAATGGCGGCGCGGTCCCGATCGGCACCGGCCCCTACAGGTTCGACAGCTGGAGTTCGGGCGAGACGCTGAAGCTCATCAGGAACGACGGCTATTGGGGCCGCATGCCCACCTGGCCGGCCGTCCTTTTCCGGATCATCGAGAGCCCGGCGGCCCGCGTCGCCGCGCTGACGACCGGCGACGTCGATCTTGCCGATTCCATCCCCGCACGCGATGTCAAGTCGCTGAAGCAGCGTGGCGTGAAGGTCGAAAGCATCGGGGCCGCCCGCGTCAATTTCCTGCAATTCGACGTGGCAAGCGACACGGCACCTGGTATCACCACGAAATCGGGAGAGCCGATCGGCAATCCCTTCAAGGATCCGCGCGTGCGGCGGGCTCTGGCGATGGCAACAGATCGCTCGGTGCTGGTCGACAAGATCCTGTCGGGCTACGGCACGCCCGCCGCACAGTTCTTTCCAAACGGCTTGCCCGGCACCTCGCGGACACTCAATCCCGAGGCACCCGACTACGACGGGGCCAAGGCGCTTCTGGCGAAGGCGGGCTACCCGGACGGTTTCAGGGTCGTGCTCGCAGGACCTGCCGGCCGCTACCCCGGCGACGGCGAAAGCCTGCAGGCTGTCGCGCAAAGCTGGGCGCGTATCGGCGTGAGCGTGGAGCCGGTCGCAGCCCCCTTCTCGGTGTTCAACACAAAGCGGGCCGCAGGCGATTATGGCATCTGGTACGGCGGCTGCTCCGGAGAGGCCGTCGACGTCATTCTCGATGCCCTGCTCGCATCTCCAGATCCCAAGCGCGGTCTCGGCGCCCTGAACTTCGGCCATTACCGCAACGCCGCCTTCGATAGCATGCTCGCCAAGGCAGAAAGCTTGCAGGACGGTCCCGAGCGCGATGCGGCGCTTGCCACTGCCACAGAATTCGTGATGGCCGACCAGCCAATCATTCCCCTCTATCATTTCCACCACATCGTCGGCTTCGGCCCGAAGGTCGGATCCTACGTGATGCATCCGCGCGGCTGGACGACCGCGATGCAGACGATCCCGGTGACGGAGTAACGCCGATGGCTTTGATCTCTCTGGCGCTTGGGAGGCTGTCGCAGGCATTGCTCCTGCTTGCGGTCATGTCCGTCATCGGGTTTGCCGGCATCCACGCCGTCGGCAACCCGGTCTTCAACGTCGTCAACATCGAGACGGCCACCGCCGAGGACATCCGGCGCGCCACGGTGGCGCTCGGGCTCGATCAGCCGCTCTGGCGTCAATACCTCGTCTTCATCGGCAATGTGATCGGCGGGAATTTCGGCACCTCCTATATCTATCACCTGCCGGCGTCCGAGCTGCTGCTGAGCAAGCTGCCGGCGACGCTCGAACTCGCCTGCGTCGCGATGCTGGTCGCAGCACCTCTGGGAACGGGGCTCGGGCTCGTCGCCGGCTGGCGCACCGGAACGCTGCTCGACCGGATCATCCTGCGGACCAGCGTCTTCGCTCTCAGTCTTCCCTCTTTCTGGCTCGCCATGATGCTGATCCTCGGCGGCGCCGTCCTGACGGGCTGGTTTCCTTCGGGGGGCAGAGGGACGACGGCCGACCTTCTCGGCGGCCAATGGAGTGTCGCAACAGCAGATGGGATTTGGCACCTGATCCTTCCTGCCCTTGCCCTCGCGATCCCGAACATCGCGCTGATCGCACGGTTGGCCCGGTCAGGCACGATCGAGGCTCAGGGCCTGGAATTTTCGCGCTTCTGCCGCGCCAAGGGCCTGCCCGCCCGACGGATCCTTCTGCGCCACACGCTGCCGAACATCGCCGTGCCCATCGTCACGATCATCGGCCTGCAGTTCGGGGGCATGCTTGCCTTCGCCGTGGTGGTGGAATCGATCTTTGCCTGGCCGGGCGTCGGCAAGCTGCTGATCGATTCCATCCAGCTCCTCGACCGCCCTGTGGTCATGGCGACGCTGACCTTCATCTCAGTCGCCTTCGTCGCGCTGAACGCGCTCGTCGATCTTTTCCACGCCGTGCTCGACCCGCGCGTGCGCCTCTCCACATAGGTGAACCCTCATGAAAGCACACATCATCCGAGCATATCGGTGGCAGGCCACTCGGCCGGCCTTGACCCTCTCCGGGATCGTGCTGGCAAGCTTCGTCCTCGTCGCATTGCTCGCTCCGGTCTTCGCCCCGCAAAACCCCTACGATCCCCTGCAGCTTTATGGATGGGACGCGTCTTCGCCCCCAGGCACGCGGGGCAGCGGTGGATTTGTCTACCTTCTCGGCACGGACGGGCTCGGGAGGGATATTCTGAGCAGCATTGCCTATGGGCTGCGCATCAGCCTCACCGTCTCTATCACCAGCGCGGCGGTCGCCGCCGTTATCGGCCTTTGCGCCGGTGTCAGCGCCGCCTATCTCGGCGGATGGGCCGACATCGTGATCATGCGCATCGTCGACCTGCAGCTCAGCCTGCCGACGATCATGATCGCGCTGATTGCCGTCGTGACACTCGGACCGGGTGTCGACCGCATCATCCTGGCGCTCATCATCGCTCAATGGGCGCCCTATGCGCGGGTGGCGCGCGGCGTCGCGCTCAGCGAAACCAGGAAATCCTACATGGATGCGGCCCATCTGATGCGGCTTCCGTCCTCGAGGATCGTCTTGCGGCATCTGCTTCCAAACAGCATGGGGCCGGCGGTGACCCTGATCCCGATCGAGATCGGACACGCCGTGGCACTCGAGGCAACGCTTTCCTTCCTCGGGCTCGGCGTGCCGATCGACAGGCCGTCGCTCGGTTCCAGCGTGGCGAGCGGGTTTCAGTATCTTCTGACCGGCCAATACTGGATCAGCCTTTTTCCCGGTCTCGTGCTGTTCGCTCTGATCGCCAGCATCAATCTCGTCGGCGAGGACATCAGACGCCGCCTCGATCCGAGGAGCCGCGCACTATGATCCATCCATCGGCGAATGAGACTGTCCTCGAGGTCAAGAACCTCAGTCTTCAATATCGGTCGTCGGCAGGACCGATACCTATCCTTCAGGACGTGAGCTTCGCGCTGCGGCGCGGAGAGATCCTCGGCATCATCGGTGAATCCGGGGCGGGCAAGTCGACGGTCGGCAACGCCCTGATCGGCCTGCTTGCGCCCGGGGTCGAACGGGCCGCCGGCGAGATCCGCTTCATTGGCGGACCAGGTGACACCGGGGATAGGGCCAAGCGGCGCGGCGACGAAAGTCGGCGGATATCGGCGGTCTTCCAGGATCATACGGCCTCGCTGGACCCGCTGATGAGCGTTGGCGGGCAGATCGAGGAGACGATCCTTGCCGCGAATGCCTCCTTGTCGCGGCGGCAGGCCCGGGCTCGGGCGATCGAGCTTTTGGCGCGTGTCGGAATTGCGGAGCCGGGCCGCCGCTATGCCGACTATCCCCATCAGTTCTCGGGCGGACAGCGCCAGCGCATCGTCATCGCCATCGCGCTTTCGGCATCTCCTGACGTCATTGTCGCCGACGAGCCGACATCGGCCCTCGATGCGACCGTCCAGAAACAGGTTCTCAAGCTGCTGCGCGACCTCGTCGACGAAACCGGTGTCTCGATCGTCCTGATCACCCACGACATGGGCGTCGTCGCCGAGATCGCCGACAGGGTTCTGGTGATGCGGGGCGGCATAGTCGTCGAGGCGGGACCGACGGCCAGGATCCTTGATGCACCCTCCAACGACTACACGCGCGCCCTGCTGGCGGCAGTGCCGCGGCTGCGCACCTCGCCACCTGCGCGCGCCGGGCAAGAAGGCGCAATGCCAGCCGCATCGCTGCCGCCGGCAGCCGGCGGCGACATCCTCTCTGCACAGGCAATCTCGAAGATCTTCGAGGGGCGAAGGGTGCCGTTGGGCCTCGCCGGCGATCGTGGCAAAACCGCGCTGCGGGATGTGACGATCCGGATCGCCCGCGGCACCATTACCGGCATTGTCGGCGAAAGCGGCAGCGGCAAGACGACGATGGGCCGCATCATTGCCGGACTGGACACGGCGTCGTCCGGAACAGTCGTTCTCGATGGCATCACCTTCGATGCGTCTCGAAACGGCTGGCGCACTGGCCTCCTCGGACGGGTGCAGATGATCTTCCAGGATCCGGCCGTCTCGCTCAATCCGCGGATGACGATCGGCCAAACCCTCCAGGAGAGCGCAAGGTTCGGCGCGCGGGCCGGCCGGGAGGACAGCCGATCGGCGGTGACATCGATGATGGACCGGCTGGGTCTTTCCCGCGCCCTGCTCTTGCGCCATCCCCACCAGCTTTCCGGTGGCCAGAAGCAGCGTGTCTGCATCGCCCGCGCCCTTCTCGCAAAGCCAAGCATCATCGTTGCCGACGAGCCGACATCGGCGCTCGACGTCACGGTGCAGGCCGAGATCGTCACGCTTCTGAGGCAGAGTGTTGCGCAGGACCAGATCTCGATGCTGTTCATCTCGCACGATCTCGCTTTGGTGCAGGACCTCTGCAGCGATGTCTACATCTTCAAGGATGGCAGGGTCGAGGACGCCGGCTCGGCCGACGACATCTTCACGCGATCCGCAAATCCCTACACCCGCGATCTCATAGGCGCGCGACCGAGCCGGTTCGTCGTCTGACGGACCGCATGTCGCGGCGCACAAACGCACATGCCGCCGCGACGTCCACTTCCGCCCGATCGAGCCGAAGGGCTCCCAGCCGCAATGAAAGAATGACAGATGCAAAAAAGCTATACCGTGGCCGTCACCGGCCAGTCCCTCATCAAGCATGACGTGCGTGAAATCCAGGCACCGGAATTTTCAAGCATCCGTGCGCTGCTGCACCGTGCCGACCTTGCCTTCACGAACTTCGAGGGCACGATCGACGGTCGCCATGGCGGATGGCCGCTCAAAGGATCGTTCTTCGGAAGCAGCGACCCGGTCGTTCTCGACGCCCTTCAGGAGATGGGGTTTCAGGCACTCTCGCTATCGAACAACCATGCCTTCGACCTTGGCCCATCGGGCGTCCTATCGACATTGGAAGAGGTCGAGAAGCGAGGTTTCCTGCACGCCGGTCTCGGACGCAATCATCTGGAGGCGACGCGGGCGAAGCATGAAACGATCGGAGGACGGCGTGTTGCGCTGGTCGCCATGGATGGTGGACCTGGACCCGACTTCATGTACGCGGCAGACGCTTGCCGGGGAAGACCCGAGCGCCCGGGGGTCAACCGGCTTCGATTGTCGCAGGTGATAGAGGTCGATGACACCGCATTCGAGCAGATCCGTTCCGTTCGCGACAAGGTCGGCTACAGCATGATCGATCTTGCCAATGACAGCCAGCCCGACGATCCTCCCTGTCTCGATGGGCAGACGGAAGTGGCGATCGCGCGCGCCGTCTTCACCCGCTCCGCCAGGTTCGGACGAAGCGTCAAGGTCGATGCCGGCGACATGCAGGGGAATCTCGAGGCGATTGCATCGGCATCGGCGCAGCGATCCCTCGTCATTGCCTATCTGCACCACCATCATTGGGCGGCCGACTGGTATCAGGTTCCCGACTGGGTGAGCAGCGTCGCGAAACGCTGTATCGACGCCGGCGCCGCCATGTTCGTCAGTCACGGCGCGCCCGTTCTGCAGCCGCTGGAAATCTATAAGCGGCGGCCGATATTTTACAGTCTCGGGAATTTCATCTTCCACGTGCGATCGGAAAAGTCGACTTGGACCGCACCGGAGGTCTGGGAAAGCGTCGTTGGCCTTTGCTCGTTCGCCGAGAATGGAGACCTTCTCGGCGCCACCTTTTCCCCAGTCGTCATCGGCGGGAATGACGCGTTGACGGATCGCGTCTTGGAACGGCGGTTGGTTCCGCATCTTGCAACCGGGGCAAATGCCGAGAAGATCCTTCACCGATTCCGCGAGCAGTCGGCGCGCTTCGGTACGACCATCGAAATCTCGAACGGGATCGGATTGCTGCGTGTCTAGCTTGAGAGCCGAGGACACGACCTTCCGTCGTTTGATTTGCTACCGCACGTGCGAAAGTGTGTGCGATGTGCTCGCGTGCCGTTCTTCGGACCGTGGCCAGGCGAAAACGACGGCACCTATGGCGGCCTCACGTGGGAGGATATCGTGAGCAGACGGGACGAACTCATAGAACGTTTTTTTCGCTATGTGGCAATCGAAAGCCAGAGCAATCCCCATTCGGACGTCTTGCCCTCCTCGCCTGGCCAACTCAAACTCGCTTGCCTGCTGGCGGAAGAACTGAAGGGGCTCGGCGTCGCCGACGTGCTGATTGACGACCATTCAATCGTGACCGCGATCAAGCGCGGCACGCGGCCCGGCGCGCCGAAGATCGGCTTCATCGCGCATCTCGATACGGTTGATGTCGGACTTTCTCCCAACATCAAACCGCAGATCATTTCATTCGACGGGACGGATATTTGCCTGAACCTGGACAGAGACATCTGGCTGCGCGTGGGCGAGCACCCCGAAATCCTGCCCTGGAATGGGCATGACATCATCCTCAGCGATGGGACCAGCGTGCTCGGCGCCGACAATAAGGCGGCGATCGCGATCATCATGACGCTTCTGGCGGGCCTGCGGCCCGGCGATGCACATGGGGATATCTTCGTTGCCTTCGTGCCGGATGAGGAAATCGGACTGCGCGGCGCCAAAGCCCTGGATCTCAGCCGTTTCGCCTGCGATTTCGCCTACACGATCGACTGCTGCGAACTGGGCGAACTGGTGCTTGAGAATTTCAACGCGGCGTCCGGCGAGATCCTGTTTACTGGCGTCAGCGCCCATCCGATGTCGGCGAAGGGTATGCTCGTCAATCCCCTGCTCATGGCGCTCGACTTCATCGCGCATTTCGACCGGCGCGACACACCGGAATGCACCGACGGACGGGAGGGATTTTTCTGGTTCAAGGAGCTCAACGCAAACGATAGCGAGGCGCGATTGAATGTCATGATCCGCGATTTCGACGACGTTGAATTCGAAAGACGCAAAGCGAAGATCCATGCGGTTGCCGAACTGGTGAAGGCAGGCCATCCGGGTGGGGGCATCGAGAGCCGGGTGACGGACACCTACCGGAATATCGCAGGCCACCTTGCGACCGATGCCCGTCCCGCATCCTTGCTGATCAGGGCCTTTGAGAAGGTCGGGGTTGAGCCGAAACACATTCCCATGCGCGGCGGCACTGACGGCGCGGTTCTGTCGGCGCGCGGCATTCCGACCCCGAACTTCTTTACCGGCGCCTGTAATTTTCATTCGCGGTACGAGTTTTTGCCGGTGCCGGCCTTCGAGAAGTCACTCGCGGTCGCATGCGCAATCTGCGCACTCGCAGCGGAGGAAGCTTCCTGACAGAGCGCCAATTGCATCGAGTTGATACGGTCACCGCAGTGGAACGAAGCGGCCTTTCGTGAGCCAACTGCGACTGCCCCGCGAGCCACTTCTTGCCGTCGAGAGGCTTCGACGCCGAGAATTTTTGCGAGCCCGTCCACCATGTCAATTGTCGAGCTGTACTGGCACCGCTTCAACGCGCATGTCGAACTGCTGGGACAATTCCACCAGCGTCTGCTCGCCTCGGATGGCGGCGAGCACGACTTTTGCCGTGAAAGCCGGGCTGTGGTTCCGGCGCGGTCGTCGCGTCATGGTATCTCCTGTTCCCGGCATCTAAGCCGAAGTCAGGCAGAAATTCCACTTATCCCGGCTGTTCAGATTTCCCGAGCCAGCTCTGCTTACACTTTCCTTGTGAACCGCCTCGCCTAAATCTGCGCCCGCCCGTACTATTTCTGCACTTAAACTTTATCGGGCATCTCCATACTGTCGTACAACCATGGTAGATTTCCGCCAGTCAACTGGGGGAGTGCGAATGGAAACGAACTATCGGGTCACTGGCAAGAACGCGGCAGCACCATTTTCTCTCACTATCCATCGCGGCGAAGGCATGCTGCTTCTGGCGATGGACTGGAAGGATGGCCGGCCGCCGGTAAACTTCGCCGGCTTTGCGATTCAGTATCGCGAGCCGGGAACGGATTTCTTTAAAAATGTGCGCAATCGCATCAGCTTCCCGGGCCAGGACGTCCCCGAGGAGGGCATTCGCACCACAGACGCCCCGATCCAAAAATTTCGATGGGTGCATTTTCCCTTTAACGCCGATCTGCCAGGCGCCTTCGTTTATCGCGTAATCCCGCTGTTCATGGGTGCCGACCGCGCGCTCACGCCGGGCGAAGCGCAGGAGGCAGAGCTCGCGCTGATGCGCGAAACGATCCCCGGCAAACTCAACGTTGCCTTCACCCGGGGCTATGTCTCATCGCAATCCTTCGTGCGCAATTTCGCAGAGGGCGGACCCTTGATCTCGCTCGTCCCGCCGGATGGAGATCAGGGCCTGGACTTCGTGCCCAGTCACACCAATGCCGAGCGCGCGCACGCTTGGATGGGGTTCGAAGCGCGCAAGGAAACGCTTTCGCTTCTCGAACGCGCTGCCGATGCAGGCGCAGACGTCCGCGTCATTGCCTACGATCTCAACCTTCCGGAAGTCGTTGAGCGATTGGAAGCCCTTGGCCCCAATCTCAAGGTGATCATTGACGACAGTGCACGCACCAAGGGACACGGACGTCCGGACTCTCCGGAGAGCCGAGCGGCTCAGCGATTGATCGCCTCGACCGGCGCGGAAAACGTCAAGCGCCAGAACATGGCAAACCTTCAGCATCACAAGTCGATCGCGGTCCTTGGAGGCGGCATCGACACAGTCGTCTATGGTTCGACGAACCACAGTTGGCGGGGCTTCTACGTCCAGTCGAACAACAGCCTCGTTGTTCAGAGCGCCAGTGCGGTCGGCGATTATTTTGCTGCCTTCGACGACTACTTCTCTGCGGATGGCGCGGCGGATTTCAAAGTCTCAGAAAGTTCCGCAGGCTGGCACGACCTGGGACTCGACGGCGTTGACGCTAAGGTCGCGTTTTCACCTCACAGCGAAGCCAATGGCCTTCTAAATGAAATCGGCGCCGACATCGACGCAGCTGGGTCGAGCGTTTTCTTCTCGCTCGCCTTTCTCGGCCAGATGACCAGGGGACCAATCGGACCGGCGTTGGGACGAGCGCTGCGAAAGCCGGGGGTGCATGTCATGGGCATTGCTGACGGGCGGGTCCAGGCCGAAAACCTCGGACTGAACGTATTTAGTCCCGACAATCGCCGGCGTGTTGTCCGGGCCGCTGCACTGACAGGCAACGTCCCGCCGCCATTCCTGACGGAACCATTCGGCCTGGCCGGTATCGACGGCAATCACCGGGGCACGCGGATGCACCACAAATTCGTGGTCCTGGATTTCGACAAGCCGACGGCGCGGGTCTACCTCGGCTCCTATAATTTCTCGGAGCCTGCCGACAATGAGAACGGGGAAAATCTGGTTCTCGTCCGCGATCGCACGGTCGCGACCAGCTATATGATCGAGGCACTCCGGATGTACGACCACTACCGATTCCGTGTCGCGGCCGAAGACGGGGAAGAAACCGGCGATCCTCTCGAGCTGAAATTGCCGCCGGAGGCGGGCGAAGCGGCCTGGTTCGAGCGTGACTGGACCGATCCGGTGCGCGCTCGAGATCGCCAGCTCTTCGCCCGAGTCGACTGATCAGAACCGAAGAGTCTCAAGACAATGTGGCGCTTTGGGCTTCGGGTGACTTCTTCTTTACCCAGAGCTCGCTCGTCTTTTCCATTTCGATGGATTCGGGCGGGAAGACACGCTTCTGGAAACCAAGAGCGTCGTCGAAGCTTGCCGCGGAGCCAAAGGTCATAATCGTTGCGATGAAGAAGCACCGGCATGCGCTCGTTATAGGGCATGATGAACTCGTTGGCGGTCATCGTCATGCCGGCAAACACTGGCCCGAATTCGGGCGTGTTGCGGCAAAATCCAGCCCAGGCAATCAGGGGTTCGTCCGTAACCGAGAACCAGGCACGCGTCTTTTTCCCGGGCTCACCTTCTGGATTTGCAACGCACGGCTTCGCATTGACCTTGTCATCGCGGCGTGGATCAAGATGCCGATCGATACCGCTGGCTTTGTGAGTTTCCCGGCACGATCGGGAAGTATCATGCACTTGCGCCAGGACGATTTCTGGAGGAGCCGTTCCGTTATCAGACTGGCTGACATTTCCCCATTTACAGGCCGAGGCGACGGATGGCTGAGATGCGCTGTTCCGCCGTCTCCGTCGTGGTCCTGCGCCTCATCGAAGGCCAGCCTGAAGTCCTGCTTCTTCGCAGGAACCACACATTGGTCGGCGAGTGGTGCCAGATCGCAGGCGCAATCGAGGATGGCGAAAAGGCATGGGAGGCGGCGCTCCGCGAAGTCAAGGAAGAGACTGATCTGACGTGCTACCGGTTTTATTCTGCCGACATTTGCGAGCAGTTCTACGAAGCTGATCGAGATTCAATCAGCTTGCTGCCGGTCTTCGACGGTTTCGTAGCACCCTAGGGACCGTGATCATCAATCACGAACACAGCGAGTTTCGTTGGGCTTCCTTCGACGAAGCACTTACCATGGTTCCGTTTGCAGGGCAGCGCCACGTGTTGCGGTACGTAAAGGCCGAATTCGTCGATCGTGAGCCGGTCCGTCACCTCCTCATAACAGAAGCCCATTGAGGGGACCCTCTAACGACACAGAGTGGGCGCTTAAGTCGGATTCCGGTCAAGGAGTTCTTCCTGGCCGAGATCGAGCATTGCCCCTCCCTTAACGTTGTTTGGCGGGAAATCAGCGCTATGCCCTCATTATGCCGCGAAGCAAAGCGCCTGCGCCATACCGACAAGTCGCGCTGTGAAATGCCGGTTGGTCGCAGCCGCGTGCTTAACCCTTAATCTCCGGTTTCTCGGCGCGCGGCTCTTGTGCCGTGAACACGGGCAGTTTGTCGATCTGCGACGTCGGAACGACCGTGAATCCGGATGCCTCGAGTGCATCCTTCAGCCTTGCCGGCGTGAAGTTGGTAGCGGTGCTCCAGACGCCCAAAAGCTCGCCCTGCGTCTTCACTTCCTCGGCAGCCACGAGCTGGTTTTTGACGTTCGCTGATGCTTTGATGGAAGCAATAGCTTGATCGCGTTCTGCGATCTCAGCTGTCAGGTTCTGGATCATTTTTTCGGCCTCGGCTAACTTGACCTCGTTTCCCAAAACCCGCACCGCCGCCTCACTCCACTTGAACGTGGTCATGAGCACGACGCCAAGGCACGCGAAGAGTACGCCGACTGCGCCGACGTCCTTTGCGGTGAGAAGCCGGTATTTGTTAACTGGCGCCAAGAGGAGGATCGCGCCAACTACCGCGCAGGCGATGCTGAGCGCTGTTATCACGTAAATGTTCATGTTCGAGCCCCCCCAATTAGAGCGTGTATATTAGCGCATTGCGTGACAATCTCAACGGCGCTGGCCGCGATCCCCACCTGATAGGCGCGGCGTTTAGGACCGCTGGCGGGAATATTTCTTGGGACCGAAGTACGGGTAGGTGCAGGATACGTGTAAAAACCGGTCACAAGGGAATTTCAAACGGCAGAGGGGCCGGATTGAGTGGTTGAGGGATATCCTCCATGTCGATTAAGTGTTTCCCGAAGCGCCGGATTTTTGCTCGCGCATAGGGGCTCAGGGAGGCTGCGAGCTCTGGCGTGACCGGCAGATCGTCGGCAGCCATGGAGTTGATGACGTCGGTCAGGTCGGCGACGTTGGACAACATGATGGCATTGGCGACGAGGCTTGCATATTTGACCTGCTTTTTCTGTTCTACCGGATCGCCGCCCTTGATGACGGGGCCTCCGAAGGTAATCCAGTCGAGAAAGTCGTTGTAGGATTCAATCTTGGTCGTTTCAGCGAATGGAACGTCGGACCTGTGGGTCGGAGATATAACGCAACAGAAGCAAGGTTCTTTCGACCCGGCCGAGCTCCCGGAAGGCCTGGTAGAGCCGGTTCTTGCAGTTGTGCGAGCTGAGCTTTCGCAGCAACATCGAGGGCAGCACCAGACCCGCCTGAACGGAGAGGATCACTTGCATCATGTCCTGCCAGTGCGTTTCGATCAGCCGCCAGGCGATCTCGCGGCCCAAAAGCGCATCGATGTGCTGGTAGGAGACCGATTTATCGGGACGATAGAAGGTCACGTCTGCCCAATCACGCATACGCGGCATCAGCGACGATCATCTACTCGGAAGGTTTGTTTAGACACTTCGACAACCGGCGTCAGGTCGCTGCCCACGCGGGACTAGCTCCGCACCGCAACCCGCCGCTACCGCCCCGAATACAGCAACCCAAAACCGCCGGAGCGAACTCAAAACTAGATAAAACTTGGGGGCAAGGTCACATCAAATGCCAGCACCAAACATCTAGATCGAGAGATACCGTCGTGGCCGCCTTGAACCAAGGTGAAGCGCCGACCCAGTCAATAGGATTTATACGGCATTGATATTGTTCGCCTAGCCGAGCAGGCCAGTAGCCTTACGAAGCTGTCGTCCGCGATCGCGCGGAACTCCGCTCCCAGCCAAAAAGTGAGCGTCGAGTTGGCCAGTTGCGGTTACGGTGACCTTGGGTCTCGCATATGCCTTTGCGTGTCAGCCGACCTCGATCAGACAATCACTCCCCCTCTCGGGTGTTCGCCGGAAGGACAAAGGAACGCAGAAAGGGCGGCACCTTATCGACCTCATATTGGGCGATCGATGATTGCCGTGCTTCCTCGTACTGAGCCAGGAGCGCACGATTTGCCGCAATTGCGTTGTCCGATAGCGCAACCGCCATTTTCGCGCGATACGCAGGTTCGAGCGAAGCATTGACGCCTGAAAAGCTGAAGTCACTTTCCCATCCACTCGCGAACACATAATTGAGGATTGATGCACAGCCGGCGGGGAGCTGCTTTCCCCGGTGGTACTGGCTGTAGAGCCATAGCACAACGTCGGCTATCTGAATCCCTGCGCTGAAGTTGTCTTCCTTCGTTTCAAAGGTGCTCCCTTCAACCGCCTGCAGTGAATGAACCTCGCCCGCCCAGTTGATCTCATCGCCAGATGCGGAAGAGAGTAGTTCGTGGAAGGACTTGAGCGTTTTTTCAAACTCGCTTTGTTGGTCATGGGTGATCCGAGCCACGGGACGCTTCAAGCGCTTGGAATGACCTTCGAGTCCATAAAGCAGATTGCTGAACGCAACGAGGTTGGGAAAATGACCGTGCCGGGCGGTTTTACGATCAACATGGATCTGGATCGATTCTGGATGGTCTCTTGCCCAGACAAGAGCCTCGCCCAGAACCGTGCGAGACTTTTTATCAGGAAGAAGATCGATGTTCGCCAGGAGGGCATCGCAAACCGTTACCAGTCCAGCGCGTGCCTTCTCCTCCTTCGGCTCCAGTATGCATTTCCAGAAGTCGCGAGCCGTCTGGTCTTCGATAAGAGCAGAGAGCTTGAATGTCAGAATGAGCCTGAGCATCCTGACATTGTAGTGGTGCCAGGACATGGCTGCGTTTTCGCCGGAATCGAAGATCGAGTCGAACATCTTCGTCACGAGGAGGTACTTTTTTTCTACGCGGGAGACGAAAAACATCGCCTTCGAAGCTACCAGCAGTTCGAGAATATCGCGTGACACCAATTCCAGGCGACCTACGCCGAGATCTTTGGCATGAAGAGAAGATTGTCCGAGCGCCGATGCAATTGCAACAACACGGGCACCGTACAACGCGTCGAAATTTCCGCGGGTGATGAGGGCAGCGGTGAAGAAATCTGGTTGATTCTCATCGAAGATGTTGTGGCCGGTGTTGCCAGTTTCATCGACAAAGGCAAAGAGCGGCACCTTCGATTCCCCCATCAGTCATCTCCCATCGGTCATGCAAATTTACTGACAGGTCGATGGCACCAATCGTAGGAATCGGTCTGCGGACTATAGACCGCCGCCATCTCCAGTATCCTTTTCCGTAAATGGCGGTTGAGCGCCTGGAGATTGACATTGTAATCCATCGTGTAGGGGGTGGCATCCTGATCCCGGCTTGGACGCGGCTTCTCAAAGTGGTAGGCTGTCACAAAGACAGCATCGATCGCGTTCCAGACGAGATGAGCGATCCGGTGGTCGTCGACGTGTGCAAGACCCCACTCGAGGAATGCGTCACGGATCCAGTCCATCCGCTCCTTTACGCCTTCGCTCCCGAACCACTCTATTTTTCCGGAATAGTCTTTTTCGAACCGCTCGATCGCACGCGTCCAGATGTCGGCCTTGAAAGCCGGCGATCGGAGAAGCTTCGCGTACTTCCCGAAACTTGCCTCGAGAAAACCAGGTGCGAATGTTGACCGGCGGCCTGACGTATCTGTTCCCCACGCGAGTTCCAGATAGGGGCGAAAGCGGCTGCGCGAGGAACCGAGATCGTCCAGGATCTCGAAGAAGTGGTCGAGCAACGTGAAGACAAGGTTGACCTTGCGTTTGCCGGCAACCAGATCTGACTCACCCCAGACGACAGGAGTTTGCCACGCTGATTGATAGCCGCCATCTGCCAAAAATATTCGAAGTTGTGGAAACGTCACCCAGGACATTGGGGCTCCTTGGCGCTTCATTTGCTCGTCAAGACGGCGGCGCAAACGCTGCCGCAACTGTGGATCCGTTTTTCCGTAAGGATCGTCAAATACCATCGCGATGGATAGAAGCCGCTGTTCACCAAGGACCTTGAGCAGAGCGTCATGGAGCTTGATGAAGCGAGACCCGGAAATGACGTCGTCTAAATACAACACCAAGTCGAAGTCTTTGGTATCGAGAGCGAACTGCCTAGCGGATTGGCCCACCGTGCGTCCTTGAGAAGGGCGATCATTGCGTGGCGCGTTCCACACGACCGGAGTCAGGGTGGTACCCTGGATCGCCGCGATATCACAGAGCGCCTGCGTCACCAGACTGTTTCCCAAGGGAGACTCCAGAACGGCGATCTGCGCACGGCCGCTTCGGCGAAGCCAATCGACGAGATCGACCGCCAAGGCCGCAATGCGCCGGAATTGCGACTCGCCAACCTCGATCAGTCCATCCGCACCGATCCTCATGATCGCTGCGATACGGTCATCCGCCTTGACGTCGGGCCGAGTCGCATCTGCAAGCAAGACACCGGTTGCAAGCGTTTGAGCGACCCAGAAGCGGGCCGCCGCGTCGCCGATCCGATCTCGGTCAGGATGATAGTCCGTCCGGGCGTTCCAAAGCTGGAGATCCTCGAGCACACCCACACGATGCGGCGGCGTGCTTAACGCCTCCAGCAGATCCTCATCAGCGCAGCCGATCTTTTCAACAAGCCTGCGAAGCTCGTCCTTGATCAATTGCTTC
This sequence comes from Rhizobium sp. KNZ14-9A, assembly GCF_056755015.1. NCBI lineage: Bacteria > Pseudomonadati > Pseudomonadota > Alphaproteobacteria > Hyphomicrobiales > Rhizobiaceae > Rhizobium > Rhizobium sp. KNZ14-9A. The sequence goes on along the minus strand of NZ_JBPGXB010000001.1, from coordinate 748,555 downwards.
GGGGCGACCGAGTGGAGAAGCCCAATGCGCATGGACATGAAGGCAACGCCGTCGTCCACGATTTTTTCGTCGTTCGTCATCACGCTCTCAAACTCAATCCGCCTCGGTGACGAAGATAACTTGCGCACCCTGGCTCCATGCCTCAAGCCCAACCGCTACAGCAATACCTTGAAGCGGATCCTTGAAGCGGCCGACAATCTGATTGCGCCGGGTGGTCGAGAACGGACCGGGTCCAGCGGACGGCCGTTGTCGCTCGAATAGTTGTTTCAAATTCGCTTCAAGACTTACCGGCGACTCGCGCACGCTGGTTGCGATCTCATCTCCGAGTTCTTTCGCTCGCCGGCTTGGCAATTGCGTCGGCTCCGAGCAAACGAACTGAGCACTATTGTCGTAGACAACGCGGTGTTGGCCGGCGTTGCCCCCTTGGGCAGAAATGGCGCCGGCGATTTCCGAAGGCTTTTGCAGGAGGGATAGCTCAAGAATTTTTCCGGCCTGAAACGCTGCGTCGAACGCCAGCCAGCTGGAGAATTTCGGCGCCACATAATAGGTGTCGGCGCCGCTATCCTCAAACTCTGTCAGACGCTGGAACTGATGAGCGGTCGTATCGATGTTGAAACGCCAGAACGGATGAGCCAAAGGTGGAATGGCTTGCGATGGCGTCTTGCGGTGAAATCGCCTGAGTTCGTGGCCGAGTTTGAATTGCAACACGATGACACGGCCGCGGTCCTTAAGGCCAACGTCGAAACCCAGTTCTTCTTCATGCAGCAGATTTGGCAGAAACGGAGTGGGCTTGAGGCCAACACTTTCGAGCAGGGATAACGCTTCGCGGGTAGCGCCAAAGCCGTAGGAGTATTCGGACAGACGCTCGTGGAGATCGATCATGGTGGCCTTTCAACGCAATTACGGCCGTGCTCAATCGCAGGCCGAAGAAAACGACAACATGAGAAGGCTTCTCAAAGTTTGGAGGCCGGTCACTGCGAACGAGATCGGCGGGTAACGAAGGATACCTAGGACCTGCCGGCCTTCGCGTTCAAAAATGAACTCCACTTCATCAATGTCCCCCAGCCTCGTGCACGGCGCTTAAAAAAAGATAGCGAACACAGAGAACATGTTCAATCTTTGAGAGTACGCCAGAGGCACGAGCGACGATCAGCTTATCTCCACAACGATTGAATCCCGTAGGAGCGGTAGCCGCTCAATGACATCCGTTGTGACCGCGATACCGATATGCGCTTAAACGCTCAAGGGAAAATATCGCCCGAAATTGTCGAGCCAGCGTAGCGGACACTGCTGTGAAAGGACACTCCAAGTCCCAAATATCGCGACACGTCCACCAAATATTGCCAGGACCGCCGGGATCCTACAACCCGCCGACGGGGCTATACACCATGATCACGCGATCTCACCGCCCTCCTGCTCCCTCCCGGAGCCAGTTGATGGCAAAGCCGCTTCGCATTTTCGCCAAAGTGCAACAAGCGCCTTCAGACTGGCTAGGAGGGCTTCTTCCGCTACTACGCCGGGTGCCCGGATTTCTTCGCGCGGGAATTGCTGCAGAGCGCAAAGGTGCCTGCGGCTCCGTCGTACTGGATCCATGGAAGGTTTCCAAACGTCGCAAAGTTTACCCGCTCAGGCAGCTTGTCCAGCGACAACTGACGGAGGTCTTCGCCAGATAAGCCGGCCTAATTGGCGATCTTCCTCACCGCTTCGATAACCCCTTATGGCGACTCGAATGGGCGTCGCGAAGTTTCAACCAGAGAATGTTTCTTGACGGCTAAAGAATCGCGGATAAGATAAACTTGGGACGATAGTATTTAACATTTCCATGAAGTAACAACGCAAACTGGGCCAAGTGCCGAGGGGGCGAATTGGAGCTGCCTGATCTATCACGCGGCCCTCTGACAGGGCGCCCGCTTCGAAGCGAAGAGTCGGCCTTCGGGTCGTCCTTGTTCCCGATGACTCGCCGGGAGTTTCTCGGGTCCTCATTGGCGGTTTCAAGCCTAGCTCTCACGCAATCCGATGCGCTCGCCGACGGAACGTCTCCTGACTTTATTGTCGAGACCACGCGATTTGTCGTTTCCTGGGGCGGAGGATCTTGGACCGTCGATTGCGCCTCGTTTGATGGAAATCCGATCCTCACCGTCGTGAGGAACGGTTCCGCCTATCACGGCTATCTTCGGGGCGCCCTGTTCGCGAGCATCAATCTCAGCGCGGATCTCGACTTTGAGGTTGCGCAAACTGCCTGTGGGACTTGGGAATTCTTTCTCCGCATAAGCGCGCTGTCCATCGCAGCCAAGCAAGACTTGGCCGAATGGCTGGCAAACAAATCATTTCCAATACCTGAGCCACCTGCCCTGCTCGCTGGTGGGCTCTCATGGGCGAAGTTTGCCGTGCACGGCGGACTAAAATCAATCGACAATTTATGGCGCATCGGTTTTGGCCTCGGGTCAATGCTGACTGTTGGTGACCGAGAACTCGTTGCCGACGCCCTATCCGTCACGCTCTGTGGCAACCGACTTCCGTCGTCGCCACCAGCCAATCCACGTATGGTGATTGACGCTGCTTCCGTGCGGCTGACGGGTGAAGACGAATGGCTACGGTCGGCATCGACTATCCGGGCCACTTCCCGCAGTGATACCGAGCTGCAATGCCGATATCAGGCATCGTCTGACGGCACCGCCCTCTTCTTGGTGGAGCCGATATCGGCTTCTGAGCCGATGAAAGTGACGATCTCGACCCTGGAGATGGGATCCGCCGAGATACATGTTGAAAACTATAGATTCGCGGAAAGCTTCACGGCAAATCGCGCAACGCGATTGCTGAATGGTGACATCGCAAAGGAAGGATCGCGCCTTGACATTGGAGCGCTTAGATTTGAACTATCTGGTATCGGGACGACCAGCCAGTTCAGCGCGGAGACTGCGGACGGGGAACTGACCAAGCTGTTGTGCGCGCCATCAGCGGTCGCGTCGAGTGTCCCTGTCCACCATGCGTTGACCTCCCCATTCCCGCTCTCGCATCCGCAAGTCATCCGGTTCGCGGGACCCGACACCACCCATGAAACGGCCGTTCAGCAACCGATCCTCGTTGCGCAGGCTCAATCATCCATGACGGATGAGCCGAGCTTCCTGGGATCAGGTCAAGGACCTCAGGTCATTACGGGGCATGTTGTGTGTAGCGGGTGCGCGCTCGAAGGGAAGCCAAAGGATCTTCGTTATTTTTCGACACAGGTCACTCGCGCTGAAGACCTACTGTGGCTTGGCTTCGAGTTCTATAATTTCGATCTCAGGTCGGAGAAGGGCGGGAAGAAGTACCTTCAGCGGCTTATGGTTCCTGGCCCCGCCTTGGTGGTCGTGCACTTTCCCCCCCAGCATATTCTGGAAGACTCATTCAATGAGGATCTGGGCTGCGTTCCCACGAACCCGGACATCGCCTTTCCCCTGCGGGCCAAGATGTCGGGTCCATCACGGCTCGTTTTCGAGTTTCCCCCCGAGGTTGGCCGTCTCGATCTGACGTTGGACGCGCTCACCAACTGGAGCGCATGGAAGGTACGGAAGGTTCCCGATAGCCGTCACCCGCGGCTCATACGAGAGCCATCCTGGGATGAGACGGCCGTTGAAGTTCCCAGCCGGATTGTCAGCCAGCCTGCGAACGAGACGCACTGGCGATCGAAAAGGTACGAAGGCGCTGATGCAAAGCGATACGTACTCTTTCACACTGAGTTGCGGCCGGATGTGAATTTCGATCCAGCCGAACCCTCGAATGCCAGAAGGGCGCGTTTCGTCCCGATCTGGACGCCGGAATTTGCTGAGACAGGAGTGCAAATTCCAGAGCAGCCCCTGAAATTCAAAGACTTCTTGCGGCTTCGTTCACGAAGGGTGGGACTCGATACTTTTGGCGACAAGGGAGTCAGCGCGCCCGGCTGCGTGGTCTCGCCAAGGCCTGAGGATTTGGAACCTGGGCAATCCGACCCACTGAGCGAGCAGGATCGGCGCGAGATTGTCCGCCTAAGTCACGATTCGACGATCTGCGCGACCCCTCCCGCCGCCAAATATCTCATGCTGTCGGCGCGTGGTGCATTTATGGATGCCGAGGGATTTTGGCCGCAGACTCGCGCGCGCAGTTGTGTCAACATCAGTCTCGAGAAATGGAACCAAATTGTCACCGAGGCTCAGGATCAAAAGATCACCATCGAGAAGAGGTTCCTCTGTTTCCCGTTCGGTCACCGTGTCATCTACATTAAGGACACCAATCGAAAAGTCCACGCGCAGGACGGCAACTATTTTGCGGTCGAGAAAACCACATACCGTATCGTTATTCGGCAGCGGACGGTCGATTACGGCAGTATGCGCGTTGATGTAGCCAACGACCGCAGCTATCAACTTCCTTATCGAACGCTCACAATCACCGATCGCACGGTTCCGAATCTGGATGAGCCACAATTTTTGGCTTCACTGAAAAGCGATCCGCCCTGCCTCGATGCATTTTGGCCCACTCGTTGCGGCATGCCTCTCGAGCTCAATTTCGAGGGTGTTGATTGGGGCGGCAATGTGGTTTCGTTCGCTGCCAAGGTGTTGTTGATCCAAGATACCGCAACTCCTGCCGATGTAGGTGCAGTCAGCACTGAATATCGAGCACCGACGGTGCAACCCGCCAAGGATGCAAACCCACGTCGGCACGATTTCGCGGGACAGCTATCCGCGCTTGCGCCGAGCCGCCAGAAGGGTGACACAGACGTCGCGGCCTTGCGTGTCGATTTCGACGCTGCCCCGCAAGACCTTAAGTTCGGAAAGGACTTTTGTCCCGCGCCGGATGAGACAATCAGCGAGGAGAAGCTCTGCGAGATTCTAGACTACGGAGAAAAAGAACTCTCGGCACCGTTCTATCCTATCGCATACGCTGTAGAGGCACGGCTTCCCTCCCTCAGTCGCATAGCGACCGCTGCGGGCGGTGAAATGTGGTTCGAGATCACCGACCCGCTTCGCAATGACGATCCGCTTGAAGTCTTCGCGATCAAGCATCCCGACACAGCCTACGCTTCGCGCGGCTACGCACTCGCGTTCAACAAGGAAAGCGACCGGTCTGGCGGCATCGCCGCGCCTACACCAACGATCGACGCGGTGTCGCGGCCAAAAGGCCCAGTTGGACTGAGCGACGCAGCGCGCGTCGAGCGCTCGCGTGTTGCATCTCCAGGCGCCATGGCGGCGGGGCTTCCGAGCCTGCCGACGCCTGATAGCTTCTTCAGCAAGCTCGATGCGAAAATCCTTGGGGTGCTGTCGCCGCGAGATCTGTTGAGTGAACTCGGTATCGACCTGTCGATGCCCTCACTGCTAAGCTTTCTGGTTGTCGGGGGCGATACCAGCAGCAAGACCGGCTTCGTCTATGATTGGGACACCGACAAGCTCGCCAATTGGCCAGGTGGCGACTTCGGCTTCCAGTTCAAGAACACGATCAGGGATGATGGTCCCGCAGCAAAACTCCAGATAACCGGCGGCGTCGAACTCGAACTCGCCGAAGACGCGAAGCCAGTCGGCTACGTTCGCGGTTCGCTGTCGAATTTCCGGCTTCGCCTCGTATTTGTTGGAAATGGCATCGAGGCTCCATTCCCGAGCGTGCGCTTTTATGCGCCGCTTGGCGAGAAGGTGAACTTTGACGTTGAAATCGGCGACGTAAAGTTTATCGGCCCCCTGATGGAGTTCGCCACGGCTCTGAAGGAATATCTCGGCCTTGGCGACGGATTTGACATCGACGTGCGGTTTGACTCCCTCACCGCGTCGATTGGACCTTTCGCGCTGCCCGCGATTGGCTTCGGTGTCTTCAGCCTGAGCAATATTGGCTTCACGGCGATATGCAACATCTACTTTCGCGACAACCGGCCTATGTCGTTCGGGTTCGCGTTCGCGACCCAGGCCCAACCCTTTGTGCTTGCCGTCGGCTTTTTGGCGGGTCGGGGACACTTCCTGTTCGAGGTAGACACGAGCGGGCTGCAACGCATCGAAGCTTCGCTGGAGTTCGGCGCCTACGCTGAACTGGCGTTCGGAAGCGTGGCGCACGGTTATCTGTATGTCATGGGCGGGGTCTTCTACTCCTCCGCCAAACTGCTGGTCACGCAAGGCGATACGCAAGTCAACACAACCGAGATCGCTCTCGAAATCTATGTGCGCTTCGGCGGCGGCTTGACCTGTCTCGGCTTCATTTCGATATCGGTCGATGTCCACCTGGGTTTGTCTGTCACCAAACGGGGATCGCAGACCTTCGCGGAAGGCCGCGCGACAATCACCTATAGTGTCAAGATTGGCTTCTTCAAAAAGAGCTTCTCCGTTGGATACTCGAAAAGCCTTCCTGGGTCAGACACCGCCAGCGAGGAGCAGGCGCTGCTGCTGCCAACCATGAAGGCCACAGACAGCGGAGCCAGCCACGCTATTGGCACAGGGAACGCGCGGGCATGCTCGCCCGCGACCTGCGTCGAGGCCATCGGCAAGGCGGGGTTCGCGACCTATTGGTACGCTTTCGAGGGGCGATTGGCGGGATAAATCATGTCCAACGACGAGTTGACCAATTGGACTGCCTTGCCGAATGGGATCGTCGGCGACACCCTCAGGATATCGGTTTTTGTGACGCCAAAGCTGCTTGGCGAAGCAGGCAAGTTGATGCGGTTAGCCGATTATCAGGCGATCCTAAATTGGCCGGACACCATCGAGAGTTTGCGGCTAAAGGTCGAAGCGATCGGCGATGGGGGAGCTCAGGTCGGGCCACCCGTAACGCTTAGTCCCGCGAACAAGGGGGAGCTCGGGCCGAGTGCCGCCCTGTGGAAGGCGTTATTCAATGAGCAAACACCGGTTGAGCCCTTCTCAGCGGACCCAGCGCCGGCGTCAGTCGCGATGCCACGAAATGCCGTTCCAGTCTTTTACCGTGCCGCCCCACTCCAGGCATTGGTGGAGGAGAGTTACGCGGTCTATTCCCGATTGGCGCTGTCAGAACTCGAGGCAGAGCCGCGACGACCGAAGGTCGCGTCAGATCCGTTCATTTTCGACTCGCCAGACGCCTTGCTGAGCCTGGCGGCGGGATCCGAGGCCGCGCTTTCCGCCCAACAATTCGCATTGAAAGAAGGTAACGCCTTCGTCTATCGCCCGGCGCGCGCGGTCACCGACTTTTTTAATGAAGATAGGCTCAACGACGTCACCACTCCGCTGGTCATGGACATTGGAGAGCCTCTGAATACCGCCCAAATCCGTGAATTGTTCAGCGCGTTCTCCCTCTATCACAAACGCGGTGTTCGCAACAAAACGCAGCAAATAAGGGCGCACCGGCGTTGGGCCTCGAGCGATCCGAACTTTAATTTCCACAGTTCCGAGACGTTCCAGGTAGCCAATACGGACCATGGCAAGGACTTCGAATTTGCCGAGTCCAGGATCACAGTGATGCTACCCGAACTTGGAAGCGGTGACCGCGGATTCCAGATTGTCGTGGCCTATTCGCCAAATGAGGCGCTGCCAGCTCCGTCCAATGACGAGGCCGAACCGGATAAGACTTACAGAACAGAAGACGAAGACCCGGCGCTCGATCGATACGGTCAATACCTCGTTGTCACCGCAAGCGCCGGCAACCAGTTCGACGACGGCGCGAACAAAACACAAGTTGCACGCCATCGCGCGAAGACTATCTCGTGGGACGGAACGCGCTGGAGTTCGCTTGACCGCAACGAGCTCGACTTCCACTCGATCTTGTCGGGTCTGACCTCGTTCCCATCGCTGATGCGCCGACTAGGATGGGTGTTCGACCTAGAATTGCCTGCAAAGGATTTGTTTCCAGGCTACGCACCAGGCGATCCCCTTACGGGCAAGATCAAAGTCAAGCCTGAATGGGCCGACATCGGATCGGCTCCCACGGTAGCCTCACCATGGACGATTTTCGCGATTGGCGAACGGTCCGGTACAAGCCACGGAAGAACGCTGGTTTCGTTCAGTGCGCGGCAAGACCCCAATCGTTCGTCCGAGCCAGTCGGAGCGGGATTTCGCGACCTTTCAACGTCGAAATCTTTCCAATACGACCTTGACGCCGCCGTCATCAAAACAGTGCAAAAAGCCGTTCGCGAGGCCGACCAAACGGATCGATACCTCCCCTCCTACAGGATCGAAATTCCTGGATCGCCGCGCGCGGCGATTTTGAATGCGATCTCTACCAGCATCGAACCGGCACTCGACGCAACGGTGGACATTGATCCCCAGTTTCGAGCCGCTGCCATTCGCTCAACAGGCATCTCCCTCTACGCTGACAAGGAATACGTCAATTTCGCACAAGCGCTTCGGGCGGATACCGGACGTATCGGAAGCTTCGCAACCCGGCTACAGCAAGCCTTGGCGGTCCCCACTTTAGACGCAAACGAGATCGTGGGTGACGACGTTTTTCTAAATGATGTGGCGGCTGGATGCATCATCGACGTCCACGACAGCGCTACCGACCGATGGTATTCGCTGTGCGAAAGGCAGGTGATTTTTGAGTTCGACGGAACGTCGCTGCCAAAGTATCTGGCACCCGCCGATGAGGGGTGGCTAAGTGACGAGGCGCTGGTCGAGATTGACGAGGACGGCCACAGCCAGTTGCGCATCAACGAGAACTTCTTCCGCTGGGACGGTTGGAGCCTCGTTGCACCCAATCCCAGTGAGCCATTGAAGGAATGCGACGTCGAGGCCGCCGAGCCACCTCCTAACAACATCGGTCTCAAGCCGACAATTGAGGTCAAGCCACTGTCGCTGCCCCGACTTCGGTTTGGGCGCACTTATCGTTTCCGTGCCCGCCTCGCCGACCTGGCCGGCAATGCTTGGCCGCGCGAATACGCCGACGCCCTGAATGTCGAGGACCTTGCTAGCGAGTCAGTGACATACCGACGGCATGACCCCATCAATCCTCCATTTCTCGTGCCGCTTCAGGCGCCCGGTCCCGGAACGCCCCCGAAAAAGCCAGAGCCTGACCAGTCGGCTCCATCAAAAGGGCCGGAAAAGGGTGAGATGCTCGTGATCCGGTCCGGGCTTGGCGCTTCACTCCGCTCAGCCGAGTGGCTAGTTATGCCACCTGAAGTGAAATTTCAGGAAGCCGAATGGATCGGCATGTTTGACGCCTTCAAGAGTCCGGAGAAGGCGTACACGACGCTGTCCCGATACTGCGGTGCACTGCCGGACAAATTCGACCCGAATTTCGTCAAAACCATCACCTGGGCAGGTGGCCGGCTTGCCACGCCTTACCTGCCTGACGGGCATGCCAAAGGCGCGGCGTTCGCCTATCTGCCGGGCGGAACTGAGCGCAAACCTCATCCCTCTAACGTGACGGTTGAGACGAACACCAATTTGGCAGTCGACTCGACGACCACATTCGACTTTGCGTTGGACGCCGAAGGTCCTCAGAAGTCGGGAAGACCGTTCGCTCAACCATTTTACCTTCGGCTGGTGTCCGGAGACAAACGCAACACGGACAGATCAGGGCGGCGGATTACCGTCACACTGCCCCCCGGCGAACAACAACTCATCCGTGTCAGTTCGACGCCTGTGGAAGATTGGAACTTGTTCGCACAAGTGCATAACGCCTTCGGCGCCAAGCAGGAGACATTTTTGATTCAGCCGCGCGAAAGCCACATGCTCGGCAAAGCCAACTGGAGCGCGATGGCGGACCAGAAATCGGCTCTCGAAAAGGCAATCGCCCACGGCCAGTTTTGGCCGCTGACGCCGAAAAAGAACCTCTATCTGGTGCACGCGGTTCCAAAACCGCTCGTGGCTACCCCCAAGGACCCCAAGGAGCAGGCGGACTTCAAGTTCAGCCAAGCTCTCACGGTCGCACCGCGAGTAACTGGCGGGCTTGCGACAGTGCTGCACGATGCCGAACTGCGAGTTCATCGCGCGAGCACCGGACGCATCGATGTATACGCGGTGTGGGAGGAGCATTCTGATGGACCCGGGCTCCCCGTTTTTCCGAGCAAAGAACGGCGCCAGCACATCTGCTTCAGTTCGGACATCGACCTTCCAGATCTTACGATCGCGCCAGATGAGTCCCACCTCACCGTCGACTTCGCCAAACGCCACGAATTCCCGACCACCAAGCACTACGCCGTGAAGTACCACATGGTTGCAACCACTAGGTACCGCGAATATTACGATCCGCAATTCACGGCGAATCCGGCGAACATCACGATCATCTCGGAAAAATCCAATGTCTTCCACATACTCAACACGACGCCGCCACCCGCACTAGACGTGGTTTATGTGCTTCCGGTGCTGATCTGGGGGGACCCAGCGGTCGCGCAGCCTTCCGGCTCCTGGGAGAGCCTGGTCGTCGAACGGAAAGTCCGCCGAGGACTCAGGGTCTACATGCGTCGGAACTGGACCCTATCCGGAGAGGACGAACGGCTAGGAGTCCTGTTCGCTGCGACTGGCAGTTCCGCAGCACTGGCGATCGACGCCGATCCTGAACACCAAGTGCCGATCACGCAATGGGGCACCAATCCAATCTGGTTCACCAAACCGCTAGACCGCCAGCCGACGGTTGACGACGCGGACGTCGAACCAGACATGCGCTTCGCTGGGATAAAAATTGCCAAGAAGGGGACAATGGCCACTCTTGCGGCGCAACGTGACCTCGCGTTTGCCGCGGAACAAGGTCAGGCAGAAGCCAAGCCACCGCTGTTGAAAACGCGACAACTTGACGAGCAGGTGGAATTGCCGCCCAGAGAAACCGAGACGGTCGATGTCGCAGCATTTTCCGTTCATTGCGACTTTGACAAAGACCTGATCTACGCCGATGTCGAGTTCAAGGAGACGGCCTCCTACTCGCGAATGGTGAAATTGGCGCTCGCGCGCTTTCAACCCCATTCGGCCCCCTATGCCCACCTGTCCCCTATCAGCAGTTGGGTGTTCCAGGCCATTGCGCCAGAACGCGTCGTCGCCTACGGCCTCGTGTCAGAGATTAATGAGAATCCGCTAGTTCCCACGGCGCAGGTCAGATTTTCAGTGGGAGGTGCAACTCCGGGAGACTCGAAGCTTGGATATCGCGAAAACACTCTCGAGATCCTGTTGTTCGATGGCGATACACCGGTGTCGGAATGGCAATTGCCACTCAAGGTATCCGACATAGCACTGGGATTTCGGATCCCGGTTAGCACGCTCACTCCTCTCAAGCGGCCAACAGTACAGTTCAGCGAATTCGAGCAATTCGGTGAAGGACAGTCTCGATTGGCGTTTTCGTGCCGAACGCCGATAGATCTAAAATTGATCGATCCGCAATCTAAATAGTTTTCCAACCGTCGGGAGATCCTCAAGTTGTTACACGAAATAGATTGGACCAACCGGATAGTGCGTGCAGCTTTTGCGGCCTGTTTCGCTTTGCTTATTATTTACCCGGAGAATTCAGTTGTTGCGCAGACCTCAAAAGAGTTCTGCGCAAAGGACCTGACGGCGTTGAGTCCAAACGACAAAAAGAAGATTGGAGAATTGAAGGCCACCGTGACGGGCACGGGAGCGCTCTGGTCCACGAAGACAATCCCATATTATGTCGATGGGCAATTGGCCGCCTCGCCGGCCATAATGAAACGTCTAAAAGAGGCAACGCGGATATTGCGGGCGCAGACTGGCATTCACTTTGTAAAATGCAACAGCGGCATCGCAAAAGAAAAGAAAGTCGAGGCCTTCGTCTACGTGGGAACCTTCGCTGATCAGTGCGATACCGACCCGTGGAAGGCAGGAGCCTGCTCACGTGGAGTTGGGATGAGAAAAAAGCCTGATGCTAGTGGCCTGCCTCCGGCAGATAACAAAGCTTCGACTTCAGAGGAGGAAATTGCAAAAAGCGCGTCCGTCATCGGCCTCAAGGAAACCAATGATGAATATGTCATCATTCATGAACTGATGCATCGTATCGGTTTTCGCCATCAACATCAAAATCCCAGCGCTACGGATTATTTGAAAGTTAAGGATGTAGACCAATGCAAAGTTGACAACAGCGCATTTTGGGTACCGCAGTATGACCCAAGCTCTGTGATGCACTATGCGTTGGAAAGTTGTGCTGTGATGGATCTAGAATGCGAGGACAAGGGCGCCCCCTCCAAAGAGGGACGAGTACAGCTAAACAAATGTGCAATTGACAAGATACTAAATGCAGATTCAGTTTGTATTTTTTCAAATAAATCTAATATTGGAAATAAATGCTTTAGACGACCGGCGGCAAAATTCAAGGACGCGGGCTACGCCCTCAATGATTTCGGACAAAAGCGTTGTTTGTCGACCTTGGATCAGGTTTTGGTTCTTGCCAAATATGATGGTGTGAAGGACGACGCATACGATGTCGCCGGACTCATTTCGAGTGGGATCTGTGAGGCGGAATAGGTTTAAGGCCTCGAGTTGGATAAGAAAAATTGCCCCTAGTAAAGCGCAATAACTTCCACACGACGCGACGGCGGGGCCTGCTCATCAAGGCCAGCTCGCTCGAATATGCGTTCTCCGCGCGCCCTGCGTAGCAATTTGTGCAATGGATATCCGAGGGCCAAGATATGACCGAACACAGCATCAGCTCTGGCCGTGGTTAGAGCCAGATTGAGACCCTCGTCGCCCGAAGCGTCGGCATATGCGTCCAGAACAATTGATGGCTCGTCGGGCAACTCCGCGAGCGCCTTATTGATGCCCGCTTTCGCTTTGGCGCTAAGCACAGTTGAACCGCTGGCAAATGGCACACTTACTAAAATTTTGGTCATTTAAGGCGCGTCCGGCGAAGTTGCTATGGCGTTATTCTAGCCCGCGACGCTGTCGGTTGAAAGTCTCATCATCAAACATAAACGGGGTCGTTTGCGAGGGGCCAATATACAACCTTAATGGGGGCCATCGATATTCTCCGGTGAGCGTTATATGTTCCTATCCAAGCGGCGAGAAGTGGGACAGGAGCCCGAGATCGATCTGCTCTCCGCTGTCAGTTTGCTCTGCGACAATTTCGCCGAGTTTCCATGCGTTCCGATAGATGATGGCCGTGAGACGGTTGAGGCCAGCAACTCGATGTTGCTGGCCCTCGGACGACCGGTCTCGGATTTCACCTCGCCTGTTGAAGTCGATGGCACGCTTCAGGGCATGATGGGCCTCACCCTTGTTCAATCCGATTGCGCGCGGCGCTGTAGATCAATGTCGCTTAGCCAGTCGAGCATGAAGATCGAGCGCTCGAGACGCCCGACCTCTCTGAACGCGAGTGCCAGGCTGTTCTGACGTGGATAAGCGCAATTTTCGAGCGGCTATGGTTCTTCAAAGGTGTCGCTTTTCCGAGGGCAGCCGCCTAAGCTGTGTAGTTGCTTGCAAAAGGAGGAAACGTGCCGATTCGTGTTGACACTCTGCGCATCGCGGGGTTGAGGGGTTTGCAGAACATTGAGGTCGACCTTCCGCCGATCACTGTTTTGATCGGCACAAACAATTCGGGGAAGACCTCGGTCATCAAGGCCCTTCATCTCGCGTTGGGCGATTATAGCCGATACCTCACCACGGAGGATTTCCACATTGACGCGACTGACACGCGGTCCCTCCGCATTGTCGTCGACGTCCGGACCGTGCCCGTCGACCCGGCCGGAAAAAGACTGAAAACATTTGAACCGGAATGGATCCAGGAGTTCGAAGACACTATCCGTGCAGATGCTGACGGCAACCAGTTTCAGGCCACTCGAACAGTCGCGCGACCCGAACCCGTCAAAGGCGGCTTCGTGGTGGATAGGTACCTTCATGACCTCTGGCCGAGTTTCGGCGACTGGATGTCCGAAGGGGCGGCGCCGCGGACAAGACATAACAGGCGATACGATATCGTTCCCTTTATTTCGATAGACGCACAGCGCGACATCCATCAGGAGCTGAATGAGAACGCATCGTTCGTGGGTCGGATCCTTTCAAGCATCCAATATGGTGCGGAGGATGTCTCTCGCCTGGAATCTTTGATCGCCGACCTCAACAGGGAGGCGGTCGATAAGAGCGCACCGCTCACACTCTTAAAATCGCACCTCGACTCCTTGAGGGACTCGTTTGGCGGGACCGGCAGCGCTGAAGTCACACCATTTCCCAAAAAGATCCGTGATCTTTCCCGGCGTTTCTCCGTCAATTTCGGAAGTTCGGCGACGACCTCGTTCTCTATGGAATACCACGGAATGGGAACCCGCAGCTGGGCGTCAATGCTGGCAGTAAAGGCATTCTCCGACATGCAGGCCCAACGGCATCGAGATGAAGCCAGCCCGTTCCATCCTGTGATCGCTGCCGAGGAGCCCGAGGCGCACTTGCATCCCAATGCCCAACGCGCACTCTATGCTCAGCTGTCCAATTCCGTTGGCCAGGTTGTCATTAGCACCCACTCCCCCTACCTCGCTGCAATGTGCGGCCTCGATTCTTTGAGGTGCATTGCCAGCCCAAGCGGTCGCAAGGAATGCCGCCAGCTCATTCGAGGTTTAGATCCGGAAGAGCTTAGCGTCCTCCAGCGCGAAGTTATGCGAAATAGAGGTGAGATCCTCTTTGCGAGAGCAGCGATAGTCTTCGAAGGTCTGACTGAGGAGCAAATATTTCCGGCGATGTTCGAGAAATATTTCGGCAAGCCTTCGTTCGTTAAAGGGGTCACTTTGATAGGTGTCGGCGGAAGACACTACTCGCCGTTCGTGAAGATGGCGGCAAGTTTCGGCATTCCGATCTATGTCGTCAGTGACAACGAAGCGATCACAAGAACCTCAGTCGACGCCCAGCTTGGAAAAATCACCCCCGAGACCGGCCTAGTCCTTAATGACAGCAACTATGGAATCTCATATCTTGGGGATGGGAACGACATCGAAGCGGAGCTTGTCTCAGTACTTGGTCTGCGAGAAGAGGCGGTAGCAGCGCTCACGGAGGCTGAAACTAGAGGAACGGACAACGAGCGCTGGCGAGAAGCGAAGATGACGGAGCTCAAAGCACTGGGCGACGAGGATCTGATTAAGAGGATGCGGGGAGCGAAGACATCGTATTCTGCAAGCTTTGCGACGTTGGTTGAGCAGAATTCCCGAAACCTTTCGAACGAACAGCTCATCCCGCTGGCGGTTCGACAGGCGTTTGAAAAGATTGCTCAATGGCTGAACTGACGCTCTCGCCGAACCAGCAAGCGATCGTATCGGCCCCAATTGGGGGTGCGTTGTTAGTTCTGGCTTCTGCCGGTTCAGGAAAGACGCGGGTTCTAACCGAAAGAGTTCGCCATATCCTCTCTTCGACGAAGAAGGACGGCGTCGTCGCCTTCACGTTTACGAACGCGGCGGCAGCCGAGATCAAGGAGCGCCTAAAAGGCGCTAGAGACGATTTTGAAGAACGTCTCTGGGTCGGCACGCTTCACTCTATCGCTCAGCGCATATTGGAACAATACGGGCATACAATTGCATTGCCCGCAAACTTTCAGATAATTGAACGCGACATCGACCGGATGGAGCTGTTCATGCAGTCTCTGCGCGACGCGGGCGTCGACATCGATGACTACCTCGCTGTCTCTGATGAGCGCGAGCATCGAAACCGTGAGCGCATCCTCCAAAGCTATTTGAGTTCTTTCTCTGTCATCAAGCGCGAGATGCTTTCCGAAGAGGAGGCCAGCGCCCGGTTTCCCGAGCAGAGTTCCGTATGGCGAATTTTTCAGGATTACCAACGGGCGCTCCTCGCAAGCGACGGAATCGACTTTGACGACGTCTTGGTCCTAGCGCACCGACTCCTGCTGATGCAGGATTGGGTTGCCACCATTTATAGGACCAAGTTCAGGCACGTCTGTGTCGACGAGGCGCAAGATTTGAATCGACTGCAGTACGAGTTCATAAAGGCGTTTTGCGGAACCTCTGTGACGAGCGTGCTGTTCGTTGGCGATCCCAACCAGATGATCTATGGATTCAATGGTTCGAGCGCCGAGTACATGACGACCCGTTTCCCCGCAGAATTCGGCGCCTATGTCGTGAAGCTCAACGAAAACTATCGAAGCACCAGAGCGGTGATAGCAGTCGCAAACAAACTCAAGCCAAACACCCAGGAGGTTACAAAGTTCGCCTTGCAGGGAGGAATGGCAATCACAGCCTACGACGACGAGGTCTCGGAGGCGTCGGGCGTAGTCCACACGATCGAGCATTTGCTTTCTCTCGGTGTTCACCCGGAGATCGAGGGACAGATAGGGCTTGATAAGATCGTTGTGATTGGGCGGAATCGCTTTGTGTTTTCCTCCTTGGAGCAAGAACTCAGCGATCGAAACATTCCGTTCTACTTCCGAAAAGGAGAACGATTGAGCGACGCCAGTAGCCTTTTTGGCAGAGTTCTGGACAATGCGATACGTTTGAAGGTCAACCCAAAGGACTGGGTCAACGCTAACCGACTTGCGGGCTTTCTAAGTTGCAAACCGCCTTCAGACCAAGCCGTGACACTCGAATGGCTTGCTTCCAAGGCATCCCAATCGGCGGTCTTCCCCGCCATCCAAACGTCACTCATCGAGCGTATACGCCACCTGGACCCAGAACAACCAAACGTTCGGAAATTTGTCGCCGACTGCGAAGCTGAGCTCGGTCAAGTCGCCGCTGGAACCTTGAGCGACTTTGATAGGTCGGAACTGGAGCGCAGCCTGTCCGAACTGCGTGAGTTTCATGAACGATGGACGCTGTTCAAGTCCAAGGGCATGGGATCGTCTTTGGTCGCGTTTCGAAATGCCATGGCACTCGGGCAGCTCGCTGGGGACCAGCAGACGGCTGGATTGGCTTTGAGCACCGTCCACACCATGAAAGGATTGGAGAAAGACATCGTCTTCCTTGTCCAGATGTGCGAAGGGGTATTTCCAGATTACCGAGCGCAATCTGCTGCCCAGATTGATGAAGAGCGCAATGCCATGTTCGTCGCTGTGACACGAGCGCGCCGCTGGCTCTACATCACCTATCCCCACAGCCGCAAAATGCCCTGGGGCGACGTCAGATCGCAGAAGCGCTCACGCTTTCTCGACGAGATCGAGCACTGATCCGAGTGGCGAGGTTTGAGCAGTTACCGGCAGCGAGCGCGGCGAGCCCTCGTTGTCTTGGGGCAGACGCTCTCCTCCAGCCTAAATGAAATCACTCTCGACACCTGCTTCAGATTATTCCCCACGCCCGAAACCTCCCCCTCCCCGTCATCTCCCTGAGGCCGAGCTCCAAAACGATCGTAAGCGCGATTTTCGATGCGCATTGACAGCGGTTGACGGATACTCGCGCTTAGCTGGGTAGCAGTACCCAGCCTTATCAGGCCGCGATGGTCTTGGAGTAATTGAACGGCAGCAGGTCGCCAATGTCGGCAGTTTCTTCGCGCTGAGGCAACTCAGTGAGGACGTGGCGCAGCCAGGAGAGCGGATCGACGCCACAGGCGCGGCAGGTCAGCATCAGACTGTAAATCACCGCGCTTGCCCTGGCTCCGTCAGCGGTATCGCTGAACAGCCACGATTTTCTTCCGGTCGCAAAAACTCTGATGTCGCGTTCCAGAATGTTGTTATCGATCGGCATCCTGCCGTCGCTGGTGTAGCGCGTCAGATAATCCCATTGGTTCAGGGTGTAGGACACGGCATCGCCGAGCTTTGTATCCGGCACGACCTTCGGCGCGATGTTGTCGAGCCATGTCTTTAGGGCGTTGAGGACAGGCAAGCTGTGCTGTTGCCGGAAACGGCGAATGCAATCGGCCTGCGTTGCGCCGGCGTCGGGCTTTCTGTCTTGCGCCTGCTTTTCGATCCGGTAGAGCTGCTCGAAGAACCGGAGCGCCTGTTCCGGCGGCCCGCCTCCATTCTTCCTGGTTTTGAGAGCCTCGACGAAGCGCCGCCGTGAATGAGCCATGCATCCGACATGGGTTGCGCCGTGTAATGTGCGCCAGGCGGTGTAGCCGTCACTCACCAATATGCCGCGATAGTCGCCGAGGAAGGTCTGCGGGTGGATCTGGCCGCGGCCGGGCTGATAATCGAGAAGCACGATTGGCTCGTCGCTGTTCTCGCCGCTTCGATAAGCCCACATGAAGGATGTGCTGGTGGCCTCCTTGTCCTTTTCTTTCAGGACCTGGACCGTCGTCTCATCGCCATGAATGAGAGGTTGCGATCGCAGCCGCAGTTTCAGAGCCTCATAGATGCGGTGCAGATGCTTCTCGCTCGAGCCGATGACCCAGTGAGCAAGTGCGCCACGGCTGATGGGAACGCCGGCCCGCTCGAATGTTTGCGCCACGCGGTAGAGCGGTGTGCCGTCGACGTATTTGTGGACGAGTGCGAAGGCCAGCGTCGAAGCGGTAGCGATGCTGCCCGGCAAGGGTTGCGGTGGCATCGGTACGATTACCACAGGCGTGTTGATCCCGGTACGATCGCAGTGGCGGCAAGCGTACTTGAACCGCACATTCTGCAAAACCTTTGCCTTGACCTCGATATGGAGCTGCTCGGTAACAGCCTCGCCCATGCGGTGCATTTGGCTTTTGCAACAAGGGCAAGCTTTCTGATCGTCAGCAAGGTCGTATTCGACACGCTCGCGGGGCAGGTCTTCTGGCAGAGGTCTGCGGCCCCGCTTTTTACCCGCGGCGCCATCGACTGCTGGCAGGCCTGTATCCGGGAGATCGGTGACGTCGTCGCCATAATCACGATCTTCCTCGTCCGCGGCTTCTTCGGCTTCGTTGAAGAGGCGATCAATGTGCTTTTCGCTGCGCGGTGCAAACCGATGCAACCTTGCCAGCGCCAGTTCTTCTTCCAGCTTGACGACCCGTCGCGAAAGCGCTTCCTTCTCGGCTTTCAGCGCAGCGATTTCGGCAGCGTTTGCTGCCAACTGCGCCATCAGTTCTGCAACGCTTGGTTCGCTGGCCCGAGTCATCAGATTCTTGAATCTGAACCGCCCCCGTGCGTCAACAGCTCAATTCGCCATCTTCAGCCGGCGATCTGATATTGCCGCACCGGATGGCGCACCATCGCGTCGATATCGATGCCGTCGAGGATCCAGTGCAGTTGCTCGGTCGAGAGCATCACCACCGCAGTCTCTCGGCGGGGCCAGCGGAACCTGTCTTCCGTCAACTTCTTCAGCACCATGACAAAGCCGGACCGATCAAAGAACAAAAGCTTCACCCGATCACGCCGGCGATTGCAGAAGGCAAACACCGATGGAGCAAACGGGTCCAGCTCCATCACCTCTTGCACCAGGACCGCGAGGCTGTTGATGCCCGCGCGGAAGTCGATCGGCTCCCGATGGAGATAGACCTTGAGGTCAGCGCCCAGCCTGAACATGACCCAACGCTCCTATGATTGCCGCCAGGCCATCGACATCGCTGCATTCCAGCGTCAGGCTGACCCCGTTCGGCAGCACCGCGCTCAGCTTGGATGCATGAGATCGCTTGCCGACAGCCTCCACCTTCGTCAGTGGACCGCTGGCAGAAGACGAGTGCATATCCGTAGCTATCTGAACCGGAACGAACGTAGATACCGCAGGCAAAGCACGATCTTCTCTGGCTCTCTTCACCCACTTGCGAACGAGATTGGCGTTGACGCCGTGCTCCAGAGCTAGACGCGAAACCGAAACGCCGGGCTCTAAACACGCTGCGACAAGCTGATCTCGGGAGGCAGGGTCATATCGACGGCGGCCGTCGCGACCAACAAGCCGCACCTGCAGTTTAGGAGCATCTTCATCCATGATTTGGTGTCCACCTATTTTGGTGGACACTTCATGCCTCAGAGCGCTGCGTCTCAAAAGGCGCACCGAAATTCGCGCTTACAAACGATCCGCCGCGCCGCCTGCGGCGTAACGTCGAGGGTTTTCGCCACCATCCCGGCCGACACCAATGGCTTCGCCATGACGAGCTCGACCAGCTCCGGCAGCTTTGAAGACGTGCGGCGCCCCTCCAGTTTTCGCTCAAACAGGGTGCGGGCGAGCGCCAGACGGTCATGTTCTTTCATGCCGATCTCGGCGGCCGCCAAGAACCCTTGGGCAATCGCCAACAGCCGAGTCTCGCGATCACGATGTCGGCGCCGATCGACGGGGATGGTTTTGAGACCGAGATTGATCGCGGCGAGATGGGCGCCGGTGGTGATGCCGGCCTGGCGCAGGATCGACGCGGCCAACAGCCGGCCGAGCCAGGGGGCGTGCTGCAGCACCGAAATTCCGTTCCAGGCATCGAGCGCGACGATCGCCTGCAGCACCGCCGGCAGATTTTCGAGTTGGCGCAACACAGGACGCCATTCGTCGAGCCGCGCATCCTCGTCCCAGTCGAGATCGTAGACGAGAGGGTCTCGTTCGCGGGTATCAGCGCGCCCTGGCTTCGCCTGCTCGATCGCAGCATCCGAACGGGCCAGTACCGCATCGATGGCAGCATAATCGACGCCGGGAAGATTTTCCGCCTCTTCACCATCGTCCCCCTCCCCTTCCCGCTCGACCATTTTCGCAGGTTCGACGCTGCTGTGGTCCGCGGTGTTTTCAGAACCGTCTGATGGTCGTAAGCGACAAGCCGGGGCCGTTCAGGCGGCGTAGTTCCATGGCATGAGCGCGTCGATTTCACTGCTGGGCCATCCATTCGCAAGGCGCTCAAGCGTCTGGGTCAACCAAGCTTGCGGATCGACTGCATTCATCTTTGCCGTTTGCAGGAGCGTCGCGATGGTCGCCCAAGTCCGGCCGCCACCGTCGCTTCCAGCGAATAGACTATTTTTTCTCGTGATCGCTTGGGGTCTGATTGCTCGCTCGACTATGTTGGAGTCGAGTTCGATGCGGCCGTCGGTCAGGAAGCGCTCGAAGATGTCTCGACGCGAGATGGCATACCGCAGAGCTTCGGCGAGTTTGGATTTTCCAGAGACCCGTGGCAGGGTCGCCTGCCAGAGAGTGAAGAGGTCACGGACGATCGCTGCGGAGATCTCCTGGCGTGCAGCGACACGAGCTTCAGGGCTTTGGCCGCGCACACGCTCCTCGATCTCCCATAACCTCGCCATACGCTCGACGGTGTCTGTAGCGACCTTCGAGCTCTTTGCGACATGCAACTCGTAGAACTTTCTCCGGCTGTGCGACCAACAGCCGGCCAGGATGGCGCTGTCATTGCCTCCATCTTTCCGGACGAGCTTGTTATAAGCGGCATATCCGTCGACCTGCAGGATTCCACGATAGCCGCTCAGGTGTCGTGCGACACACTCGGTGGCTCGACTGTCCTCGAAGCGATAGGCTACCATCGGTGGACCGCTGCCCCCAAAAGTCCGGTCATCCCTGGCATACGCCCATAGCCATGCCGTCTTCGCTGATCCGGAACCAGGTGCAAGTGTGGGCAAGGTCGTTTCGTCGGCAAAGATCCGTTCGGCCTTCTTGATCTCATCGAGGATGTAGTCGGCGAGGATATTGAGCTCGAACCCCAGCTTGCCCATCCATTGAGCCATCAGCTTGCGGTCGAGTTCGACCTTGTCGCGTGCGTAGATGGCTTCCTGGCGATAGAGTGGCAGCCCGTCGGCATATTTGGAAACGGCGATCTGGGCCAGAAGTGCTTCCGTCGGAATGCCACCTTCGATGATATGTGCCGGAGCCGCCGCCTGGACGACACCATCCTCGTTCCTAAAGGCATACTTCGGCCGGCGGGTGACGATGACACGGAACTTCGCTGCCACGACATCCAGCCGCTCGGAGACGTCTTCTCCAATCAGGATTTTGGTCTTACCTGCATGTTCTGGAAGCTCTTCCGGTTCGATCACGACCTCGACGCGCTCAAGATGAGGCGCAAAGCCCTTGCGTGGCCGCGGAGCGCGTTTGCTGTCCGCGCTACCGCGGCCTTTCGTGACCTGAGCCTTGATCGTCGCAATGCCGGTCTCGATCTCTTCGAAGACAAAGGCATGCTGCTCGTCATCGACGGTGGATGATGCAAGCCTTTCCGAGCGTCGGCCAAATCGGGCGCGATCGAAAGCCTTCAGGATCTGCGTCAGCCGCTCGATGCGCTCATCGGCGTCCGCGTTGCGGGCCTCTAGATCGTCAACCTGCTTCTCCAAAGCCTCGACGCGGGCTGCTTTTGCGGCCATAGCAAGAACCATGGCTTTGAGAGCCTCTACATCATCCGGGAGCTCAATCTCGGGCCGCGTCATGGGTATGATCAGAGCATATTTTGCCGCGCTCCGCCCATGCTTTCAGGGACCTGATTCACTTCGCCGCAGCGGTTTTACCCAACAATCTCGGGAGGCTTCACCGGCGTGGATCGAACCCGCTTCCAGTCCATTCCGTCGACTAAAGCCAGAAGCTGGGCATGATTGAGCTGGACGCGATGATGGCCGATCCGGGGCCAGCAGAACTGGGCTTTTTCCAGCCGCTTCGCATAGAGGCAAACGCCGGAGCCATCCCACCACACGATCTTGACTCGGTCTGCTCTCTTGGCCCGAAAGACATAAAGTGCACCGTTGAACGGATCACTGCCAGCATCCCGTACCAGCGAAAGCAAGCTGTCCGGCCCCTTTCGGAAGTCGATGGGATGGCTCGCAAGAAAGACCTTCACGCCGGACGGGATCATGCCGACCGCACCGCTCGGATCACCCGCTGCAGGTGTGCTTCGCCGATATCTGCGTCGGCCCGGATAACGACGTCGCCGATGATAAGCTCGATCATCGCACGTGTGCCAATCGTCCCAGTCTCCGTCTGACCAGCCCGATCTTGCGAGGAGGATCGTTGTCCGTCACGAGCATCACGACGCCAGCCAAATAGCTGCGAGGGATGTATGCCGATGCGATGCGCAATGGCCGAGACGCTTGCGCCGGGCTCCATTGCCTCAGCCACAGCCCGCGCTTTAAAATCATCGGACCAGCGGCGCCGAAATTGCCGTGGGGCGCCCTCAAGCCGTTCCGGAACAGCCTCGATCATATGGAAGTTTCTAGTTCCAGAGCTAGGCGCAGACATAGAAGCTCACAGTTTGTGAATCGTCTGTCCGCAATACAGCGGCCAACGCTACTGACGCCAGATGGGGTCAGCTTGTCGCTTACTGATGGTCCAGGCCACGCCTGGGTTTGCCGCAAGGTTCGGATACCCTCCGCGGACAACGCCCAATCCGGGGATTGGCCAGAAATCCGCCGGCGAGTGCGCAACACGTCACGGGCGATGGTCAGTTCGTGGGTCGGGGTGCGGATGTCGCGGGTGGCGTCGTGGAGGACCAGGTCCTCGAGATGGACGGGTTCGCCGTCGATCCACAGCGAGGCGCAGGCGTCGACAAAATTTTGGCGTTCTGTCGTTTTGCATTTAATCGCAAGACTCCGCATGCAATCATTTCAATAAGATAGCGCGGCACTTAAATTGAGATTGAGCACTTAATTTGAGATTTTTGCTTCGATTTTGGCACTTAATTTGAGATTCGATGCGGTGGAAAAGATGGCCACCTTCGGCAAAGCTTCATCAGAAAATGCCAGATATTACGAAAGGTTATTGCCGAATCGGAACGGGTCAATCGCCGAAAATCACACCGAAAAATCTCAAATTAGGTGCCATCGCCTGCCGGAACGAGCGCATTCTTACGATTAGATGCCAAACGACAGCTCCTCTTCGTCTGCTGCAGACTGCTCGTTCTCCTCTGACACAGGCAGATCGACGAAATTTTGCCGACCCAATACAAACTGGGGCAGATCAAGGACCATTGTTTCCCCACGCGTGATCGCATCCTCGTACCTGATGAGGTCTACCGAACCCGGAACCGTTTCAACCGCATTGGCGAGTTCAGCGAGGCCAGCATCCCTATCTCCATGGGAAAACAGGCGCGCACCCACCAGAAGGTGGAGCGCTGCGTCAATGCGCTTTGGCATTGGCACACCGTTATTCTCCAACCGAGCTTTCATTCGATCGACCGCAAGGCCACGCAACACCTCAAGAGACCAGGGCTGCGGACGCCCAACCATCAAATTGACCGCAAAGCTAATTATACTGGGCTCTGCGAGATCGTTTTCGAATGAGACCTTCAATTTTGGCTTGAGCACTCGGAGCCTGCCTTCCGGCGCGTAGGCGTTCCATAGCGTCGCTATAGCCGCCATCGGCAGACGGTCCGCCCGGCTCGACAAACCAGGAGCCACTTTCTCTATCTTTTCAAGCACCTCAGGCATATCGACGAGTACAGGCTTCTTGTTGGCGAGCCCGTCGATCATGAATTCGAGCATGCCGTTGAAATATGACGGCGCGCTTTTTCGATGAAATCCCGCCGCCTGATGAATCCAGAACTCCGCCAGACGACCATGAATAAGGCCTGGCAGAGCCGTGCGGTAGTTGAAACTGGAGTCCACATCTTTCGGCGCACGCTCGATGAAGCGGCGCACCACATGGCGAGAGAGGCGCGCCAATCCTTCAAGACTCAGGAGAGTGTTACCATCTACATGGGCGGTATCGGCCCGATCCGCCGCCATCCATACCTCCGGTGCAAGGTTCTCAAGCATATGGACGTTTCGGGACCGGATCGCGTAAGCGAGACGTAGGGCAGTCGGGAGTTGGCTCGCACCTATTGGTCGTATGGCGTTGATCGCCTCGCTACGATAGAAGCTCGGTTCCACGTGGTCGCAAACAAATGCCACGAAACGCCGTTGCAGCCCGGAGTGTTCATTCGCAAGGATTGCAGACTGGATCCGCTCCTTGGATTCGTCATTTAGCCCGCTGGTTGCCTCATCGATCCGCTCGCGCTTGCGTTGGTCGTATTCAGCCCAACTCGAGGGCTTGGGTTCGGTCGTCTGACCTAGAGATTCAAGCGCCGCGACCATCAGTGTGTAGGCCAGCGTTGCATCCTCATCGACGATGAGAGTTGCATCGACAATCTGACGGATCGCCCGCATTGCTGCAACGTAGCTCTTGCGTTCGAGAGCGGTCAGCGCGCGAAACAATTCGTCGAGATCCCTGATCGAACTTTCGCTCAGGACGACGGTGGCATCGAAGGTTTGGCGCAGGATGCTTGCCGGTCCTCGCCGATATTGCGGGCTGCTCTCGTCTCGCGAGATCACGCGCCGCGCCATGTCCTGATCTCGCACGCACACGGCGTTGAGACCGAAAGCAATCACAGCGGCGATCTCGTCGAGCAACTGGTCGCCACTGGTGGCGACGAGCACTTCCGGCTGACCGCTCTCAGTTACGGTTTCGAGTTGTTCCCTTGCCTCGATGGTGAGGCTACCCACGCCGTGGAAGTTCGTGGAAGGAAGCAATGTCCCGAACTGTAAACTATGCGACCGTCGGTCGCCGTATGCACGCAGATTGGTGTACACAATCCCTCGGTGCAGTTCGTCCGTGAGTGCGACATCTCGGAAATACATTCCTTGTACGATTTGGAGCACGGTCTACTCGCTCTCTCTAGCTTGCCTCAGATCAACACCCGTCTGCCTTTGATGCCGCCGCGACTCACGTCACGTCGAGTCCCGATTCATCGCTGGACGACATTTCTGTCGGCATCAGCATGCATGTCTCTTCTGCAGTAAAATGATATCAATTTATGAAGCTCGAAGCAGAGCGCTTTACGGATCGTGTCTCCGAACATATATTCAGAAAAAATGAGGACTACGCGACATGGCAACGGACGTAAAAGAGCGGTATGGACAAATAACCCGCCAGGCCAAGAAGACATTGGCCGAAGCGGCTGAAGCGTCGCGCAAAAGCGTCGGCTACGAGGAAGAAGAACGCCTCTTCGCGAAATTCCGCAAGCGTGCGCGCGAAGATTTCCGAACGCTCTCCCGCTCTAGCACGCGCTCGAGCAGCAAGTAGAACTGGTTCAGCGAGCACGGCCTGCCTTGATCCAATCCGGTTTGACGCCGGCCGATATCCCGTAGGACGAACCATAAACCCAACGATAGGATGATCGTCCGTCCGAACGCCCGTCGAGGCTTGTCTCAGTTTTTACCGTAGAATTCAGCCGCAAGACGATTGCATCGGCGTCACGGGGCAGTTCGAGCTTCTTCAGCTCGTTTGCCTCGTCTTTCCAAAGAGCAACACTACTTGCTTGATCATATCTTCCCTCCAGGTTTTGACGCTCAATCAACCCGAGCGACGTAAAACTCAATACTGATGTGCCAGGGTCATCGGCGAGCACTGTTGCATATCGACCAGGCCATCGGAAGCCGAGTTGAGGGCCATCCATTAGGAGCGCGATAAGCAAGTTTGGGCCGACGGCGCGGATGACGGCCTGACACGGATCAACGCGCGCCAAGTCCTCACAGATGAGGGTAGTCAGTGTTGTGTTTCCCCGGTAGACAAGCATATCAAGGCTACGGCTGAGGATACCGATGTTTTCCCACCAGCTTTTCTCCGGATTGAGCGCGTTCAAGCCGTAAGACTTTGAACCGCCCCGGATTTACCGGAGACCCCAACTCGTGAGAAGTAGGGTCTATGGCAAGCAAGACGACGAACAAATTCTCTCCTGAAGTCCGCGCCCGTGCCGTTCGAATGGTGGCGGACCATGAAGCCGAGCATCGTTCTCGATGGGCGGCAGTATCTTCGATTGCGGCCAAGATCGGCTGCTCGGCGCACACACTGAATGAGTGGGTGAAGAAGGCGGAGGTCGATAGTGGCAAGCGGGCAGGCCTGCCGAGCGATGTGGCCGAGAAGATGAAGGCTCTGGAGCGGGAGAACCGCGAGCTACGTCAGGCCAACGAGATTTTGCGCAAGGCGTCGGCATATTTTGCCCAGGCGGAGCTCGACCGCCCACTGAAGCGATGATTTCCTTTATCGACGAACACCGCGCGGTGCTCGGGGTCGAGCCGATCTGTAGACTGCTGCCGATTGCCCCGTCCACCTACTATGAGGTCATTGCCAAGCGCAGGGACGTGGGCCGCTTATCGGCCCGCGAGCGGAATGATATCGCCATGAAAGTCGAGATACGCCGGGTGTTCAACGAGAACTTCCAGGTCTATGGCGTGCGGAAAGTCTGGCGACAGTTGCAGCGAGAGGGTTACGACATCGCCCGCTGCACCGTCGCTCGGCTCATGAGGGCGATGGGCCTTCAAGGCATCATTCGCGGCAAACCCGTCAAAACCACCGTGTCCGACAAGGGCGGACCATGCCCGCTCGATCGCGTCAACCGCCAGTTCAAGGCTCCAGCGCCAAACAGGCTGTGGCTTTCCGATTTCACGTATGTGGCCACTTGGCAGGGCTTCGTTTACGTCGCTTTCGTGATCGATGCCTTCGCCCGCCGGATAGTCGGCTGGCGGGCGAGCCGGACCGCTCATGCGGGTTTCGTCCTCGATGCTCTGGACCAGGCGCTTCATGATCGGCGGCCCGTCCATCGCGGCGGGCTCATTCATCATTCCGACCGCGGTGTTCAATACGTGTCCATTCGCTATTCCGAACGACTGGCAGAGGCGGGCATCGAGCCCTCCGTCGGAAGTGTTGGCGACTCCTATGACAATGCTCTGGCCGAAACGATCAACGGTCTTTACAAGGCCGAGGTCATCCACCGGAGAGGACCCTGGCGCAACTTCGAAGCCGTGGAGTTTGCCACCCTCGAATGGGTCGATTGGTTCAACCACCGGCGTCTTCTGGAGCCCATCGGGAATATCCCGCCAGCCGAAGCCGAACAACGTTACTACGCCATGCTGGATGCACCAGCCATGGCCGCATAACTTAAACCAAACGGTCTCCGGCAAAGCCGGGGCGGTTCACTTGATCTGGCCGGCTTCCAATTTCCAGCGATGATGCTTCTCTCTGACCAGGATGAGACCCTCCCAACGCGAAATTGCCTCTTCGCGCTCGGATCCGAGAAGAAAAAAGGGAGCGGTCGCGACAAAGTTTCCTCGCCGCCCAGCCCCGTCATCCGAGATCCCTGCAATCAGAAAATCGATGCTGGTATCATTTGCGAGCGCGCCAGCCAACGATTTGAACTGGGCGAAGTTGAGAGCAAGTTCGGGAAATACAACACCATCGACTCGGTCGCCGCGATCCCGAGCGCGCATGACTAGATCCTTGACGAACTCGACAAAGGCCAAGCGTTTGCTTCGATCGTTGTCTTCTGGTAGCCAGATCTGCTCCGCATCAAACCAACCCCATCCGCCTTCGCCGTGTTCTCCGACCGGCCGAAACACCTCGTCGACGACACGAAACGGAAACGGAACAAGCAGCAGGGAAAGACTATTATCCCGGCTTGTCTCGACCACCTCGACAATCGGCTCTACCCATCGAACACGGACCTGTCCTCTCGGTGGGAGTAGAGCAAGATTGTGGCTCAGTGATCGAAGCGTACACCCGACTGTGGGTGTGCGCGATTTCGGCTGCACGCAGACGACATCTTCTGCTGCCGAAGAGATCGAAAACGGTCCTCTCTGGATGCGCCTAAAGACATCGCCACTTACGACGTCCTCGCTTATATATCCTCCATGCGCAACGGAGGAAAAGGGATTCTTGCCGCGAAAACCGATGTTCTTCGACGCTTCATCTGCGATCATCATGAGTTCGAGACAGATAAACCACCAATCGGGCGACGGGTCCCGGTCCTCAAGTGGCGAAAATACGGGAACATCCTCATAGGCTGCGAGCGAGGACCAAAGCTCTTGCACCTCGCGTGGTGGGTCCGGCAGGCGACGACCTTCGGCGGGCCCGGTTGTCAACCACTTGTTCCCAGTCAAAATGGCTCGATCACGAAGATCGGGTTCGACCAGAATTTGACGGAACCCTTCCTCCGAAAGACCCGGCACCGCCGGGGCGACATGATGATAGGCGCCGGATCGCTCAAGAAGATGCCCCGCGAAGGCAAAGACATCTGCCGGCAAAAGCGGCACACGATCGAAAGGCGATCGCAAATTTAACGAATCCGGAAATAGCGCTCTGTAAACCTCAACAAGACTCGCCATTTTCGCTCCTACGACTCAATGGTAAAACGAGGCGTATACTAGATTCTCCGCAACGTGAAAGTGTTAACGAACCCGTTTGCATCGCAGGTGCTTTGGGACGAGTTGCGGCTCGAATATCTAGGCGACGCGGTCTCAAGTGTGGCTCCCGCGCGTGGTTAGTTTTGGGTGCAGTTGACTCGATAGCCCTCTGACGCACAGCGACTTGGCTGGCAGTCCAATCCCTGTCTCGCGACAGATAACTCCAAGCTTGACCAGCCGTTAAGTCCCCTTTCCCAGCGATCGACGGTAGCCTCAAAGGAGAAACCAATATCCCCAAGTCATTCGCAATCCGCAAACAGCAACATCTTCTACTTAAGCGAGAAGTCTGACATACATCTGTTGTCAGCCGCCAAGAGGTTTCAGTGAGATTTACAGCCGACGGACCGTCAATCCCAGATGAATTGTTATGGGCGCGAGATCAGGGAAGAGTCGTCTTTTTCTGCGGTGCGGGTGTTTCCCTTGCCAGGGCAGGTCTCCCTGATTTTTTCGGCCTCGCGGAAAAAGTCATCTCCAAGCTGGGCATCCCGCCCGACAGTCCAATGGTTAAGATCCTCGGCGAAGCTCGAGAGATTGGAGGCCGTACGGGCATCGATGGGTTGATCTCCGCTGACCGTATCTTTGGCCTTTTGGAGCGAGACTTCCCTCAAGGCGATATCCACGCGGCAGTTGCTGAGGCTTTAAATCCTGGTGCTAACAGCAACCGAAGCGCTCACGAGATTCTCGTGCAGCTCGCCACCACTAAAGAAGGTCTGGTTCGTATCGTCACAACGAATTTTGATCGATTGTTCGATGAATGCGGAAGCGGGCTGAGAAGCTTCCAGCCACCGCACCTACCTAATCCTGCACGGCCGAAGGAGATGAATGGCATCATCTATCTCCATGGCAAGGCGACGCTGGCCTACGACGGGGCGGAAGAAGACGGCTTTGTCCTCTCAAGCTCGGAATTCGGGCGGGCATATCTTTCCGACGGCTGGGCGACCTCCTTCATTAGAGAGATCATCGCCCGATACGTAGTGGTGTTCGTCGGCTACGGCGCAGATGATCCGCCCGTGCAGTACCTGCTGGAAGCCCTGAATAAAACCAATGGAAGCTTCGATGGAGTGTTCGCGTTCCAATCGGGCGAAGCCCATTACGCGACGAGCAGATGGCGACACAAAGGCGTTCGTGCTATCCCCTATGTTGCCGATAACGGACATGCCGCACTGTGGGCGACCCTCGAAAAATGGGCGGCACGAGCGACGAATCCAGATGGCTGGGTCCAATCTGTCGTGGAGATGGCGAAACACGGTCCCGAGAACCTCGAACCTTATCAGCGTGGACAGGTTGCACACCTAGTCGGGACTATCCAGGGCGCTAGGGCTCTTTTTGAATCGCAGTCCCCTCCGCCTGCGACGTGGCTGGCCGTTTTTGATCCCCGCCGACGCTATGCAAAGCCCGAGCGGGAAAGGCGTTTTGACGAAAAAACGCCATTCGTCGATCCTTTCGACCTTTATGGGCTCGATTCCGATGAAGTCCCAAACAAGGTTGACCCGGAAACGGACTACGCCAAGCGCGAGGTTCCCGACGACGCGTGGGACGCATTCAGTTTGAACAAGTCCGATCGAAAAGGCCTTCTAGACGAGAATGTCAGCTCTCTGAGAGGGTACTCGGCCGCATACGTCCCTCGCCTTCCGTCAAGGCTCGATCAAATCGCCGGTTGGATCGCAAGGGTTTCGCATGAGCCCGCTTCTCTTTGGTGGGCGACGCGTCAGGGAAACTTGCATCCCCAGCTGCTTCGTCAAATTGACTTCTGGCTCGATAAAAAAGGAGAAATCAAGATTGCCGAGCCTACCCGTTCGGCATGGCGTCTCTTCCTCGACAGCTGGCTGCGCCCAATTCGCGGCGATGACGACTTTTTCCAATTGGGAGATGACGCCCGTTCGAACGGCTGGAACGCCACGCTGGTACGCCGGTTCGCCGACATCGCCCTACCATACATCAGGGTCGAGACTGCCTTCTCCGATGGGCCAATCGCTCCGACCGCGCTACGGGGAGAGGAGATCGCTGAGTTCGTGTCTCTTGACGTGGAGTACCCGGATGTCCCGATCGACTTAACCGTTTCCGATGAGTTTCTGCTGTCGCTGATGGGTCATCTCCGAAGGAACCTCGAAATGGCGATAGAACTGGAAAAGGAGATCGGAGGTTACGGTCTAGGTCATCTGAGCCCTATCGTGCCCGACGACGAGGGCGAGGACGATGGCGAGCGATATGGACGTACGCGTGGCCTGTCCGGCTGGATGATCTACTATGTCGGGCTAATGGAAAGGCTGATCGGACTCGATCCGCAAGCTGCGCGTCGAGAATTTGCGCGATGGGATACCACAGACGAAACCGTGTTTGCTCGGCTGCGAACCTGGGCAATCGGTAAACGAGAACTTGTGGCCCGCGAGGCGTTCGGGGATATGATCGATAGTTTGCCTGACGAAATATTCTGGGATAGCTTTCATGCGAGGGACCTTTTGCTCGCGATCGCCGCACGCTGGGCCAATCTTGACGACCTGGTGAGGAGCCGAACCGAGGCTCGCGTACTGAAAGGCCCTTCACGGCAGGACCATGAGGAAGAGACAGCCTTCATCGAACGGCGGGCGTGGTCGGTTCTTAACCGGCTTAACTGGATGAAGATTAATGGCTTGCAACTTAGCACAGACGTGGACGCACGAACCGCAGAACTGCAGCGCGAAGCACCCCGTTGGATGCTAGAGTACGCGGCAAAAGAAGCACGATCGCTGGAAGGGCGCGTCGGCACGATTCGGACGATTACCGATCCTTCAGGCTTGGCGGACGAACCACTGACAAACGTTCTTGCAAAGGCCTCGGAACTTTCAAAGCGACGCAGTGCGGACTTCACCGAACATGATCCGTTTCTCGGATTCGTCAAGACGCGGCCGGTTCGCGCGCTCGCGGTTCTGCGAGACGCAGCGAAACGAGACGAGTTTCCGGAGTGGGCCTGGCGAACGTTTTTGGATACGGAGGTTAGGAAGAACGACAAGACCGTCTTCTCTGCCCTGATCGCCAGGGAAATCGTCAAATACCAAGTGGCTGATATCGCGCATTTCATCCGGTCGGCTGCAGACTGGCTTCAGAAGGCCACCGGTTCCCTGGCGATATCTCATCCAGACCTCCACTTCCGACTCTTGGAAAGGTTGATCTCTGTTCTGCGCGAACTTCCACTCCAAGGAAGATCGGCAATCGTCCGCACTTCGACGGATCCGGACTGGACGATGGAGGCGATCAATTCTCCCACCGGAGACTTGGCCGAAGCGCTTTTCGATGTTCCTCAACGAAATGAGCTGAGCCATAGACAAAACCTGGACACAGCGTGGAAAGCTCCGGCGGAACAGCTTCTGTTGCTTCCAGCCGACCTTAGGAGGCATGCGCTGGTCATCTTCGCATTTCACCTGAATTGGCTTTATTGGGTCGATCCAGACTGGGCAGAAGCTCATGTACTGAATGTTCTGGACTCACCTGAACCCGAAGACCGTCAAGCTTTTTGGGCAGGGTTCCTATGGCGCGGTAGAGCACACGGTCACCAGCTCTTCGATATCCTCAAACCCCAGATGCTTAGTCTCGCGAAATCGGGCCGGCTTGAAAAGCGCGGGCATGCGGAGGCCCTCACGAACTTGATTCTGTCGGGCTGGCGTACCACCAATTCCGCAACAGGAGAGCGCTTGATATCGGATGGTGAGCTCCGCGATGTGCTGTTAAATTCCGACGACGAATTCCGCAGTCGTTTCCTTTGGAACATCGAGCGCCCTAGGGTGAACGAAGGCTACGACCAGGCGAGCTGGTTAGCAAATATTACGCATTTGTTGCAAAACGTTTGGCCTCGTCAGCTCGGCGCAAAATCACCGAAGGTTACAGCCCGCCTATGCGATCTCGCGTTTTCCAGCGAGCACGATTTTGCCCAGGTCGCCCCACTCGTTCTCCCGCTCCTCGGAAAAATTGGTTCAAACCAGCTTTCTCTTCCGAGCCTAAGGAGAACGGAGAATAACGTCGCTGACACACATCCTAACCTCGTACTCGCTCTTCTTCACGCGGTTCTACCCGATGGCGCGAGACAATGGCCGTACGGAATGGATGCCACACTCGACCGTATCGGCAAGGCAGATCCAAAGCTGAACAACGACGAACGCTTGATTGAGTTGCGAAGAATTTGGAACTCGCGTTGAGACGAGGAGTGGCTCAGCCTGCCGTGTCGTCCGAGGGGCTTCGTGAGCTCTACACTCGTACATCCTAGCCGAGCGGCCTCCTCAGCGGCTACGTTGATCCAAGCCCGTTATCTGACGCACACTAGAGATTTCGCAGCGATATTGCCTTTCCCGGAAAGTCGGCGGGGGCGGCGCGGTGCTGAAAGAAATCCCGCATTGCGGAGCTATTAATGTTTGCGTTGACCGTTGCCATAGCCAACCCCATGATTGTTCTCTGGGCGCTTGCTGTGGCGACGTCCAACGCCAAGTGTTCGGTCTGGTCCGGGGACTGCTCGCTGTCGAGGCGGAGATATCGGTCTTCCAACCGATGCTTCAACATGTAATCTGAGATCTTCTGTTGAGAAGCGAGAATGACACTTACCAATCTCTGATCTCGAGCCCAGCCGAATATACCGAGTTCCCGTCCGCTAGCGTCAGCAAACGAAAAGCTGGAGGTTGTTGTGCCAATACTCATCACATGCACATCGCTAGGTTCGACACCGAGAAAGTGCTCAGCTTCATGAACGGCCAAAAGATCGGGCGAGTTCGCAAACATGCCGCCGTCCGCATAGAGTGAATGCTCAACTTCGGCGATTGGAAAATACGTAGGGGCGGCCGACGTGGCCATGGCAACGTCTACGAGAAGGAGACGTTGATCGCGAGTGAAGGTTTCATGATGAGGCGTCTTGAAAACTTGAGGGCCGCCTTTAGTGAGGTTGACTGCCGGCACCAAAACGCGATGCATGAGATCGCCGATCTTCGTTTCTTCGCCTAGCATTCTGGTAATAGTGGCCCGCAGATGGGTGGGATCGTATTTCGGCTTGTTAACGTAGCGCCATATATCCCTTAGCTGCCCAGCCCAGCCTTTCGGTACAGGTCTGTCGGAGAATATCCCTGGTCCTTCACGCAGGAATGCCTCCTGCATGTCTTTCGCCCTGACCTCATGTGCAAGGCCAAGTGCGATGATGCCACCGATCGACGTCCCGGCAATTAGGTCGAAGCTGGATGCGATTGGCCTACCGAGATCTTCCTCGAGCTGCGCTAAAACTGCGACAGTATACAGCCCCAGATACCCGCCACCACTGAGAGAAAGAATATTGAATCTTTTGGTCATGGGTTCCAAAGCGCTTTGTAACGGATTAGTTAAAAATTGGTAATCCTCACCCTTTTAAGCAAGGGGCCACACTACTACATTCGATATAATAGCGTCCGAGGGGATTCGGTATATGGCGAACATTTCTAAGCTTTTGCACAACACTGTTGACGATCATTTCCTTGCCAACTTGAAAGCTGACGAAGCCTCACTTCGGAACGCTCGTACCAAGATCCGTGAACGCTTGAGGGATGCATTCGCGAAATCAAGCACCGAGGTGTTCGGTGTAGAAGTTCGACCGAAATTCTTCACCCAGGGCAGCTTCGCCTACAAAACCCTCAACCTGCCCGCGTTTCCGCCCGGTCAACAGAAGGATCTCGATGACGGTTGCTACCTGCCGCTCTCTTTCGTAAGGGGCGAGCGACCATCAGAAGCTGCATCAGCGTTCTTCGCCTTCGTGGAGACTGCCTTGACGGATCTGGCAAAAGAGGAAGGCTGGACGCTGGTCAAAGAGAAGGCAACGTGCGTGCGCCTAATTATCAGCCGCGACGGCCACATAGACATACCGCTATACGCAATTCCCGACGGCGATTTCAGGCATCTCGAGGAAGCGCGGAATGTGCAGAAAATGCATACGTTCGATGCGAAGATCAACTCTTGGGACGCATTGCCGTCCGACGCCGTACTACTTGCCCATCGTGAGAAGGACTGGGTCGAGTTGGATCCCCGCAAAATCTACGATTGGTTTGTCGACGCGGTTGGACTCTACAAGGAGCGCCTCCGTCATGACTCTCGCTACATGAAAGCCTGGCGTGACCACCATCAGCTTGATGACGAAGGGTTGACCTCCATCAACATCATGGCTTGCGTCTGGAAGGCGTACGAGGCGATCCGCGGTGCTTTCTTGCCGGACCGTGCGGACGAGCGACTGCTGCGGGTGATTGAAAGGATGCAGATATACTTGGCAGACGATGTTCGCATCCCACCGTGTGGTGATGAGAACATCAATCGCATGACGGTTGCTCAACGCAACAAGGTCATTGGCAAACTACGCGAACTGGAGGCCAATCTTCGGGAGGCTATCGCGAAATGCGAGAATCCGGATCGTGCTGTCGAGCTGGTGAGGGCAGGTTTTGGTCCGCGAGTCCCATTGCGTCCGGATCTGGTGATTATCCAAACCGCACCTGCCGTGACCGTGCTATCGGAGCCGAAGAAAAAGGTTCCAGCGCCAGAAGTAGGACGCTCTACTAGTGGATGATAACGTCGATCTGGCACGGCTTGAGATCCATGCGGCCTTGGGCGATGTCGGATTCCAGCGTGCGTTTGCGCATCGCGGCCGGTTTCTCTACACCGGGGTTTTAGACAAATCCGGCCTATCGGTGCCGGTCTCAATCGAGATTACCGATTTCGACTTTGTGGACTATCCAACTATCAAGATCGCCGCTGAGTTCGCGTTACCTGACCGCAGACTGCCTCATGTACTGGGAGCTGAGCGGACCGTATGCTATTATGAAAGAGGCGCGGTGGTTTTAGATCGCTACGATCCCGCCGGCACAGTACTTCAATGTCTCAACAAATGTGAGGACGTAATCCGGAAAGCCGTCCGCGGGAAGCTCGACGGCGACTTCGCTGATGAATTTGGTGCCTATTGGTCATCGGTAAACTCACTCGTCGACTTGCGGACTGACGCAACTGGCAAAGGGAGTGTCAAATATATCCGCTTCCATCCGAAGCGAGAGCCGATTCCGGTCCTAGCAAAAGATAGCTCTTGGCTATGGTCTCGCGACGCTGTGAAGGGCGGCAAAGACCGAGGTGAGTCAGCCCTCATCGTTCAGACTCGAGCAACTCTGTCGATCAATCCCAACGCAAAGTGGCCTCCAGAGACCGTCACAGAGCTTGACATGTGGCTCGGATGGAATGACCTCGCCCTGATGGGAAAAATTCAGGAAGCGATCACCAAGAGTGACGATACTGTGGCTATCCTGGCGATAAGGGCTGCGAATGGAATATTTCTATGCCGAGCCTCCATACCTGTTGCCTATCAAACAAAGGAGCTTTTGAAGACTCGCCGAGAAAATTTGTCGCGAACGTTGACAAGGATCGGGTCGAAGATTTCGATCGAGCGGGTCAACTCTGCGCCAGCAGATGCCGACTACGTCTTTGGACGGAACCTGGAAGGCAGCTCGAATCTTAGTGGAAGGCACATTCTCTTGATCGGGTGCGGCACTATTGGCGGCTTTCTGGCCCAACAACTCGCGCAATGCGGAGCCGGGTCCGGAGACGGTGAGTTGACACTAGTCGATCCTGATCTGCTTTACCCCTCAAACCTCGGGCGTCACCTTCTAGGCGCACCATATCTGTATGAGAATAAGGCAAACGCTTGCGCTGAGCTCATCCGTGAGCAACTTCCCCCATTGAATATCCGATCATTGCCGAACTATGCTGAAAGCGTCGAAATCAAACCCGGCAATTTCGATCTGGTGATCGACGCAACGGGCGAGGAGGCCCTTTCAATCGCACTTAATCATCGCGCAGTCAGACAAAGACCGACATCGCCGCCGATTTTGTTCGTCTGGCTGGAAGGCAATGGCGCCATCGCCAAATCGGTGCTGACCGGAGATCCCAATCACGCTTGCCTCAAGTGCTTGAAACCGCGGCTTTCCCAAGCGCCTCGACACAAGACATTGAAATCGGCGGAAGATATTGTCGTTGAACGGAACGCTGCATGCGGAGACGGAACTTATGTGCCCTTTCCTGTATCCCGTTCAGTCGGTGCAGCGGCTATGGCCTGTGATCATGTTCTCGACTGGGCCAAGGATACTCGCATCGACCGATTCAGAAGCCGGACTTTTGACAATGCAAAAGCCTACAACATCGCCGACGGTAGCCCGAAGCCAAGTAATGACTGTCCCGCCTGCGGGCAGCCTCACGCTTGAGTGGCAACCCCGACGATATGTTTTGATCCATCCCCACTGCCTGGAGGCGATGTCGGCGTATACAGAAAGTTGGGAACGCAATCGGGAGGCCGGTGGCATCTTCCTGGGTAGCTATCGCGGCGCGCACATCGAGATTACCGCAATAACGCATCCTCTCCCCAAGGACCGACGCGAGCGTTACCTCTTCGATCGTCGCGATCCAGGTCATCAGGCTGCAGCGAAAACGGCTTGGGCAGAATCCGGCGCTACAACGACATTTACAGGAGAATGGCACACTCATCCGGAGGACACGCCCGTTCCCTCGGCACGCGATCTTCAGACCTGGAGAGGGTTGATCGCCAAAACGAGCGAACCGGTTGCCTTCATAATTCTTGGTTGGTCCAGCAATTGGTATGGTGTCGGCTATCATGGTCGGGTTTATCCCGCGAAGCCCATTTAGGTTCGCCTGCTTCCGTCACTCGCCTAGGGAAGTGGGCGTTGGGCGTCCATAACAGGTTTGCGCGCGGCCTCAGCAGACGCAAAGCTATCAAACCGCTCGGACCGACGATCGAATAGATCAATTGAACCGCCTGTCTCTCGATCCGTCCAGTAGTGACCGCTGAGCGCTGTGGCCGGCGAGCCGATCACCTTATATCGAAAGCTTCCATAGTGAATTGCCGTCACGTCCTTGCGATCCGATATGCTCGGGACGCCCTGGTACACGCCATAAAGATACGTCGTCCCGTCATCATTGATGTCGAAGCTACTCGCAACGAGGAACGATTCGTGGTCTCCAGCGGTCATCAAGCGCACAGAAAGGGTGGCGAATGTTTGACGGATCGCAACATAGGCGTCTATCCGGCCCTTGGTTTCCAGTGTCTGCGGATCTCGGTAGGTCGACTGCAGCGTTGCTTTCCACATGCCATTAAGATTTGGTACCCGAACAAACAACTTGCACGGCCATTTCCGCCATAGGTATTTGTTGAACAAGGTCCAGCCACCTGTGAGAACGGCCAAGGTTAAGGAATAGGGTTTCGCGTGCTCCCAGGTCAGTTGGATACCTAAAAACCATAGAAATGCTCCCCAGACGATGACGGCGATGACAAGTAGGAGCGATATCGAATTGCGTGTAAACAAGATGGCACCTGGTCGAAACGCCGAATTGAAGGCGAAACTATACGAGTTGCAGCGTCAGCCACTACCATTTCATCCGTTGATTCTGGTGTTTTCCACTGGCCGCATTTCCGAAAACGACGGTGTGCCAATGGTTAGAGAACCGATGCCTGCTGTGGGGGCGTTTTTTTCAGACAGAATTGTTTCGGTGATCGAAGACGGCGTGCGCCTGAACCCTAGCGTTCACGACGGGGCAATCGTCTTCTCTCGGGAAAATGAAGAAGATGAGTATCGCCTATCTGTATGGTCGATGCGGATTGTTAGCAGAGGCACTCCCGATCAGGCCGAGCCGAATGTAGGTTCCGCCCACAATAGTGCCCAGTCGCTATCGCTGTCGCCAAGCGTCGATCTTTGCGCGATCATTTCGAGTGCCGGCGTAGCCATTTTCGAGAACGGTCTGATCTCAAGGGTCGGGCGGTGATCAACGGCTCGTATGACCCTGCCACCTCCTCCCACCCGAAAGGGCAAAGCGACCTACATATGTTATTTAATGGGCGCCTGTGAGGGGCTTTGACGATAAGATAACACTCTGAAATCATGGTAAACATTTCCTTAACTGGAAGCTATTCAACACATTGATTCCGCCACCCATTATGATTTCAGATAGAATGCATAACCATCGATAAGTATAGGTTATCGATGGTAGATTGATTTCGATCTTCAGAATGCAAATTTGACATCGGACGTATAGCTAATCGCTACGACTTGCCGATCGATGGGCCTTGGCGCGGACAAGCGCGACGAAGCGTTGTTTGACAGCGGCAGCAGTGACAGTCGATGTCATTGGCATACTCCATTTTCCGTAAAATACGGGATTTCCGGACAATTTTCGATAGCGCAGCGAGCTGCAAGGACGAATCCTGGCGCGCGAAATCTGCGAGAACGCGTTCTCTCCCGCGGGTCACCTATCCGCGACTGCGTCTCTTGGGAGGATTTTGGGACTAACTAGACTATCACGCGCCAGCTCGCTCGCTAATTCGGCGTCGTGCTGATGTAGATCAAGTATCGGCGTGATAAAGACATAAAATCGGGCGTGGCACCACCTGGCAGAAGCTATTCCTCTTCGTCCTGTCCGATTGAGTCAAACCAGGAGCCGACAAAAAAAGCGGCTATGAAAATAAGGAAATAAACCAGATACTTAGCATCGAGACCCAGGCTGTCGTAGCCGGCTAGGGCCGCGATTGTAATAAAACCTAAGATAATTTTCGCGTTCACGACAGTTCTCTAATACTCTCCTAGGGATTGAAGAGTGAGGTTGATGGCGCCTTCTCCACCAGGTCCGCGAGTAAATCAAGAAATATTCGGGAACAAGACAAAGCAGGAGGACCTGCGCGTGTATGTGCGCTGTCTTGGCAACACCTAATCGCTGCTCCGGCGCGTGCGTCGGCGCATACCATCGGAACGCCTCTCGCGCGGATTGGGCGTCAGCGCTCTTTTGGCAGGCTCCCCCTCTTCAGCTATCACCGATACCGCTGTTTTTCGGGCATTTCGGCCGCAGAAGCCCGCTGACGCGCCTTTGCTTATCCGGACGCTCCGTTGCTCGTCCACGGTCGTATTTCGAGTCTGGCGGGCCGCTGTTCGACACCTAAAACACGCTTGCAACCGGTCATTTTCTCACGCATTCCTTATCTGTACAAAGCACTGGAGAACACCATGGCAAGACCGCAAGTCGCCAATCCATCGCCGGCTCCGAGACGTCTAATCGGCTATGCACGTGTCTCGACCGACGATCAGGTCCATGACGCCCAGATGGACGAGCTGCGTGCCGCCGGCTGCGAGCGGATTTTTCAGGAGCATGGATCGGGCGCATCTCGCGCGCGACCGGTTCTGACAAGACTACTTGGGGATCTTACCGCCGGCGATGTGCTTATCGTCGTCCGGCTGGATCGTCTCGCCCGGTCGGTCAGCCATCTGTTGCAGGTGGTCGAAGATCTCGAAGAACGCGGCGTCCATTTCCGGTCGATCCGCGATCCGATCGATACGTCCACACCACAGGGCATGTTTTCTCTCCAGGTCCTTGGTGCCGTCGCGCAGCTCGAACGGGCGCTGATCGCTGAGCGAACCAAGGCCGGTATCAAGGCGGCAAAAGCCCGCGGCAAGTTGCCAGGCAATCCAGGCCTTAGAGAGAGGCGACCGGAAGCGATCAAGGCGGTGTCGAAGGCACGAGAAAAACTATATCTCGACGAACTGATCGCCTCTGCCCAGACCTGGCTGCCAATGGTCCGGCAACTCCGCCCTCAGCACAGCTGGGACAATGTCGTGCGGGTTCTCAATCGTCGAGGTCATGACTGGACGGTGGAAAGGCTACGTCGCGCCGTGCATCGGATGGTGCGCGAAAAGCTCGCGGAGAAAGAACTCCTGGCCCGGTCCCCTCGTCGTGCCCCGGGGGACCATCTGATGAAGCTCGTAGCAGCGATCGCCATTGCCGATCCCGCCATGTCGCTGCGCGACATTGCCGCTCAACTGGACCAGATGGGAGAACGGCCGGCGCGAGGCGGAAAAAAATGGCAACCCTCCTCCGTCCGGGACCTGTTGGACGAAGCGCACCGGTTTGGCCTTATCCGCCACTGAGGGCACGGTTCATCAAGCGACCGATCGCGCGGTTCTTTTCCCTGCGGCTGTTAGCCGGCGTTGTCTTCCAAGCTTGATTGAGGATCTGCAGCGCCAGGCGACGGTAATCACCATCGCTCCGCAGTTTCAGCTCGGCGCTTTCCTCCGGAAGCGCGGGCGCCGGTTCTTCCGGCGCCTGCCTGCCCTCCCCTCCCCGGAATTTCCAGAAGGCTACATGTAGGAAAGGCGGAACCGTTCCGACCGCACTAGGCTCGACCAGGCCCTGCGAGTTCAGCCATGGCTTCGATGGAGGCGGCCCGCCAGGAGAGAGACAGCGTGGATAGCGGCGCAGGTGCCCTTAGTGATGGCGGCAGCGTCCCATACGGAAGCGAAATCCCGAGGTCAACAGAATGTCGAACGCGGCCTCGGGCGACTCGGTGCTGCCGGCGTCGGCCTGGGCCTCGCCACGGTCAATACGCCCTTCGGCATCGCCCTCAAGGTAGACGAGCGCCGCGAAACCAGCATGCCCGGCATCTATGCTGCCGGCGATCTTGCAAACCCGGCCATGGCCTCGGTTACTACGGCAATATCGCAGGGCGCGACGGCGGGTATCTCCGCGCAGCAGTCGATGTTGGTTTGAGAGCACAGATTCTCTTCTCCGGTTGCCGCGGGCTGTTGCCGGCGAACCACAGCTTGAGCGAGGCCTGCGAGACTTCATTCTGGGATAAGGTGAAAATTCCGCTGAACCTGGCAAAGTCCGCCGATCGTCACCCGTGTCAAATCGTTAGAAAATAGTTAATTGCAGTCCGTTCATCCTCGAAGACTGACACAGAAAGAATTGGGGCAAATCACGGACTCAGAGGCCGCCGAAACCGTCCTTTTGAAGCGCCTGTGGCCAAACCGAAGACATCACTGACCGCCGTCGAGCGCCGTGCCGAAGAACTCGCCACCATCGCCGCGGTGCTGCCGATCGAGCGCAGAGACGAGCTGGCCGAACTTTTGACCGACCAGGATGTCGAGACGCTCAGCCATCTCGTCAACCAGGGCATGGGCGACAATACGCTGCGCGCCCTGACTTCGGATCTCGCCTATCTCGAAGCTTGGAGTATGGCCGCCGCCGGACGCTCCCTGCCCTGGCCGGCGCCCGAGGCGCTGCTTTTGAAATTCGTCGCCCATCATCTCTGGGATCCACAACAGCGCGAGACGAATGTCGATCACGGCATGCCGGCCGATGTCGACGAGAACCTTCGGCACCAGGGTTTTCTCAAATCCGCTGGTCCGCACGCGCCCGCCACGGTGCGCCGGCGGCTGGCGAACTGGTCGACACTGACCAAATGGCGCGGCCTTGATGGCGCCTTCGCCTCCCCTGCGCTGAAATCGGCCATTCGTCTCGCGGTGCGCGCCGTCCCTCGGACGCGTCGCCGCAAGAGCGCAAAGGCTGTTACCGGAGACGTGCTGGCAAACTGCTGGCGACCTGCGCCACCGATAGCCTGCGTGATCTTCGGGACCGCGCCATCCTGACGGTCGCCTTCGCCTCCGGTCTGCGCCGCGAGCAGCTGACCGCGTCTTCGATGTCGTCCCCGACAAGCCCTACAACGAGAAGAAGTTGATCGCAGCAGTGAAAGCGCTCCTGATGGAACCAGATTGAATCAGCGAGCAAGATGCGGATTTTGCATCAGAAGGCGGAACAGGTTCCCCTGCCGGGTGTTCTGAGCCTATGACACAGGAAACTAAAAGAGACTTAGCAAAAATCATCGGGCGCTACGCACGCGATCCTGTTGCCGCGCGGCAACTGCAAAGGCTTAACGTCTTCTCGCTTCCGGCAGACTCAACGGAGATGTTTCAAGGATTGCTGGAGAAGTTGGAGCAGAGGGAGCGAGCTCAGTCGGCTGCTTCTACCTGACGTCATGCGCTCTGCGGCCTCCACGCAACTGAAGAACAGAGCGCTCCGCCATCACGGCTGGCTGTCAGCGGGCACAGATTGAGGCTCGTGTACCCGCCAGTCCCTCACACCAAACGCCTGACCGGAAACATGTCCTCGCCGTAGCGATGAAGTCGAGTATGATGGCGCCTGCATAACCACCGTACTCTCAAAGGCTCGTCGTATTGATCGTGATGGGCATCAACCGCCCCGACGCCGCAAACTTCGCAGGTTTCCTTGTCGAGTTCGCCTGCCTTGACGGCCCGCTGCACAGCGAGGTGCGCTTCGTACTTGCCAGGGTGGGCTCGGCGTCAGTTCGCCTGCCGGATGTCGGTTTTCAGCATTGTGCAAACGCCCTTGTCAGTTCCCTTGATCTTCCCGTACTGCGCGGAGGAAAGCCCAGCCGATCGCGACGATAGCTGCAACGCGATGGTGGGACGTCGACTGAGTTCCTATCCCACCATTCACCGAAGCCGCATCGAGGTCCCACGGTGTAAGCCAGCGCTCGTCGTTCGCATGGTCCTCGGCAAAATCCAGGAGCAAAGGCTGACGGAAAGCATCAAGGCGTCGCTAGACATCGTCTCTGCCGCAGTCATACGACTCGGTCGCTGATACCATTTCTCCAGAACTGAACGGAGAAGATCGTTTGCTGCAGAGTCGTCAACTATTCGCGCTCTGGCGCGGGTCCGCAACAATCGTTCGATCATGTCGTCAGCCGCCCATGGCGAGAAATCCTTCCA
This sequence comes from Rhizobium sp. KNZ14-9A, assembly GCF_056755015.1. Taxonomy (NCBI): domain Bacteria; kingdom Pseudomonadati; phylum Pseudomonadota; class Alphaproteobacteria; order Hyphomicrobiales; family Rhizobiaceae; genus Rhizobium; species Rhizobium sp. KNZ14-9A. The sequence goes on along the minus strand of NZ_JBPGXB010000001.1, from coordinate 705,143 downwards.
AGGAGGGTCGCCTGGCTGGCAATCACTGTCCTCTATTTCGCAGCCAATGCCACGCCCATTGCCCCGATAAGACGATCATCAAAAAATATGAGATCGGTGGGTCTTGAGCCATCCCGACGAGACAAGACCGCGAACGACAAAGCTCAATGCGGAGAGAGTGTAAAAAGTGACATTCTCGGCCATTGTCTTAACGCCGCCTGCGGTTTCCCTGAGGCCTTCCTCACTGGCGAAGGCTGGCTGTACCTTCCGAGTCTAACTTGACAGCCGTGCAAAATTGCACTTTTCCACGCGAAATCAGAAGGATACGCCGAGCCAAGGTCGTTTTTTCGTGGCCTCAATTCGCCGTTAAGGCTCTGTTAACTAAAAACAGTTTGCCGAACAGGTAGAATCGCCGGTATTAATAACGCTTATTGAGCTGCGTTTGAGCTAAAAGCGTTATTCTGGAATTGGCTGTTTGAACATGGAAATCAACATCGAGGCATCGGATTTCGATCAGGAAATTCTCCAGCAGGGAGAATTGATTTCTGACAATTTGAACATGCTCCGATTGGAGCAATATCCGCCAGACGCAGAAAAAGGTCTACGCTCTTTCTCGCTGGCTGAAGTCGCAGATTATCTCGGCGTCACTCAAAACCACATTAAGAAGCTCCACCTCGAAGGCAAGGGGCCAGTTCCTGCGACAACCTCGTCCGGCCGCAGAACCTACACGGCCGTGCAGATGCTGGAACTGCGCCACTTCCTCGACAAGAACGGGCGCAGCGATTTCAAGCGCTATGTGCCTCATCGCAGGGCAGGGGAGCCGTTGCAGATCGTCTCGGTCGTCAATTTCAAAGGCGGCTCCGGCAAGACAACAACGACTGCCCACCTCGCTCAATATCTGGCTCTCACCGGTCATCGTGTTCTTGCCATCGATCTCGATCCCCAGGCATCGCTGACTTCACTTCACGGCATTCAGCCTGAGCTCGACAAAAATCCGTCTCTCTTCGAAACGCTCCGCTACGACGACCAGCGCAAGTCGATCAAGGAAATCATCCAACCGACGAACTTTCCCGGGCTCGACATTATCCCGGCAAATCTTGAGCTGCAGGAATACGAGTATCAGACGCCACTTGCGGCATCGAACAAATCGTCCCCGGAGGGGAGGTTGTTTTTCACGCGCATTTCCAGCGCCCTCAAAGAAGTCGATGATCGTTACGATGTGGTTGTGATCGACTGCCCTCCGCAACTCGGTTATCTTACCCTGACCGCGCTGACGGCCTCGACCTCCGTCCTCATTACCGTCCATCCGCAGATGCTTGACATCATGTCGATGAGCCAATTCCTTCTCATGCTAGGCGGGATCCTTGAATCGATCAAAGGAGCAGGTGCACGCGTCAGGCTGAACTGGTTCAGGTACCTGGTCACACGATACGAACCGACCGATGGCCCCCAAGCTCAGATGGTCGGTTTCATGCAGGCCATGTTCTCGAAGCGCATGCTGCAGAACCACATGCTGAAATCCACCGCCATTAGCGATGCCGGCATTACGAAGCAGACGCTTTACGAGGTGGAAAAGAATCAGTTCACGCGATCGACCTACGACCGCGCGCTTGAGTGTCTGAATGCGGTCAATGGCGAAGTCACAAGCCTCATCCACAAGGCATGGGGGCGCAAATGACGGGACCTTTTGACAGCCGTGCAGAAGCGTTAAATCTATCAGCAAATCATCGACTTGAAGGCGTTAGGGAGGCAAACAATGGCTAGAAACCATTCTTTGGCAAAGTTCGTGCAGCCAACGGCCGAAGAGCACCAGCGGACGGCTGACACTCGCGCGGAGTATACCCGCCGTGGTGCTTCACGTTCCATGATGCAGTCGCTCGACGAGCTGGCCGAGACTTCGATTCGCATGCTCGAAGGCGAGACGGTGGTCCCACTCGATCCAGAGTTGCTCGAAGGTTCATTCGTTGCCGACCGCATCGGCGATGATCAAGAAGACTATGTCCAGCTTCGCGAAGCCATTCGTCAGTCGGGCCAGTCAACCCCGATCCTCGTACGTCCCCATCCTGACGCCGAGGGGCGATATATGATCGTCTTTGGGCATCGTCGTGCCCGCGCCGCGCGGGACCTTCAGATCCCAGTCCGGGCCGTGATCAAGCCCCTCGAAGACATCGCCCATGTGATAGCCCAGGGTCAAGAAAACACCGCCCGCTCCGACCTGACCTTCATCGAGAAGGCACTCTTTGCCAGGAAGCTCGTCGCCAATGGCATGAGCAAAGATGTCGTGAAAATCGCCCTAACGATCGACGATACCCTGCTTTCAAGAATGCTGGCTGTCGCTGAGTCCATTCCCGAGTCCGTCCTTGACGCTGTCGGCGCTGCAAAAGGCGTCGGACGCGATCGCTGGGAAGAATTGAAAAAGCTTGTTCAGGTTCCAGCCAATGCTGACAGGGCGTGTGCATTTATTCTCGCAGCCGATTTCCGTCACACTGCAGAGGCCGAGCGATTCAACGCACTTCTAGGCGAACTTAAAACGGCAAAGAAGCCGAAGAAAAAGAAGGACGCGTCTCCGTCCGTCCGTCAGTTTGAGGTTGCCGCGAAATCCGTTGCGGTGACGACCAAGTCGTCCGGAAGAACATTTACGCTCGCGCTGACATCAAAAGATGCGTCAAAATTCGGAGCGTTTCTATCAGACCAGCTGGAGTCGCTCTATCAGACGTTCCAGCGTGAAGTACAGACTGAAGCAGGAGATTAACCGCAAAAGAAAAAGGCCCCCCAAACGTTGCCGTCGTGGAAGCCTTCCTCTGTATGTAGCAACCAGAGAATCGCATTTTCACGAATCCCCGTCAAGAGTCTTGGCACCGTTTCGGTGAACGAATTTCTTTTGCCTACGTAAAGGTGGAAGAACATGGATGCCGCATGCATAACGACGCCCTTTGGCCGGCGGGCGATGACGTTTGCCTTGCTGACAAAGCATAGGCAAGCCGAGAAGGCCTCGCCAGACATCAAGCGTAACAAGTGGAAGCTCTTTCGAGCCGTCTGCGAGGCTCGCCATGACCTTCACGTCAGTGACCGCTCTCTAACGGTCCTGGACGCGCTGCTGTCATTTTATCCTTCGGACGAGCTCTCCGCCTCGAACAGCATGATCGTGTTTCCGTCCAATGCTCAGCTTTCTATCCGGGCGCGCGGCATGACTGCTGCGACGCTCAGACGGCATCTAGCCGCGCTCGTCGATGCGGGTCTCATCCTGCGCAAGGACAGCCCCAACGGAAAGCGTTATGCTCGCAGGGGGAGGGCAGGGGACTTCAGAGAAGCCTTCGGGTTCAGCCTAGCGCCGCTTTTGTCTCGTGCGCAGGAGATTGAGACGATTGCCGGCCGCATCGCCGCCGATCGTGAACTTCTCCATTCCACTCGAGAGAAAATTAGTCTTTGCCGGCGTGAGATCACCAAGCTCATTCAGCTAGCACGGGCAGGTATTGTCGAAGGTGACTGGGCAGAGCTTCACGACCTCTTTCGCTCGTTCTTGTCATCCCTTCCTCGGCGCCCGTTGCTTGATCAGCTTCAGGCAGTGCTGATGCAATTGACAGGACTCCGTATGCGGATCATCAACTTGTTGGAAGAACACGATAAATCACAAAAAATGTGCGCCAATGAATCTCAGAATGAGCGCCACATACAGGATTCACATACATATTCCCATTTTGAATCTGAAAACGATGATGAAGTCTCAAGCAACCGGGCTTCATCTTCGAGATCTGAGTTTAATGATGCCTTCGGATGCCACGAGAAGCGCCACCCAACCAGCAAAGATACCGTTGAGCCATGTGTTTCGTTAGATATGGTGCTGCGGGCTTGCCCAGAAATCACACACTTTGGGCCAGGAGGTTCTATCAAAAGCTGGAGAGAGCTTGTGGCAGCAAGCTCGATCCTTGGTTCCATGCTCCAGATCAACCAGCCCGCCTTTCAAACCGCGTGCCGGACTATGGGCCCGGAGAATGCAGCCGTCGTTATCGCGTGCATTTACGAGAGGGGAGGGGGCATCTACTCGGCCGGAGCTTATCTCAGGGACTTGAGCCGGCGGGCGGCCGTCGGTCAGTTTTCCGTGGGGCCGATGATCCTGGCACTTGTTCGGGCAAGACCAGGCGCGATAGTCTGAGAACGGAAAGTCAGGCTGTTCTCAGACCCTGTTAGCGTAAAATCTACCCAGGCCTGCACTTCAGCAGGCCGTGCAGCCGGCGGGGTGTTGGGGTACGTGTGATTTTTGCGTGTTGCAGTCCGCGCCCAGGTTCTCAGGTGCAGATCCCTGTTGGCAAACGAGGGTATATCGTTTGAGAAGCGACTGGGGTGGCGCTCGACTTCGGCTCAAGACGCGGTGGCTGACGTGTGCTGCATTTTTCTGCGGCCGAGAACGCTCGCACGGATCTGCTCCTGCTTTTGTCGTTCCTGCCGTCGAGGAGGGGGAGGGTGAAGACGGTTCTGAGTTTCGCTCACCGCCTGTTGCCTTGCTTTAGACTTAGAAAACGGTTCGGCGCTGTCATGCGATCGTCCTCGCTCAGGCTCCAGCGGCCTACCCTCGGCTTCCAAGTCTATTTCTGCGACGCCTTCCGCCTTGAGACGGGAATAAAGCTTGAAGCTGGCTCTCCCTCAGCGCGTCCGCTCTCAAAGGCTGATGAGTCGCTACCGTGCGCCTGACTACCCGTCGCTGGTTCGGCATTGAGATCGTCGAGACCGGGATCCATTTCCGAGGCTTCGACATGCACGACATCCGTATTCGAAAAGATTTCCAGTCAAATAAACTCGGCGCTGACGGTGGCTCATGGGCACGCTCCGTTTTCGTCAAATCCAGGTTTCAAGAACGCCATACCATAAGCATAGGCATAGGCGGCCGGCTACTACTACGTTCGGCCAGGCGCAGCGGTCAGGCGGCGCGATTGTTTTTGAAGGAGGGTACAACGCCGCCTTCGCTGCTCTGGCGGAACCTGAAGAGACTAAAATGCGATTATCCGCTGGAGCGTTGAGTTATAGAGAAGGTGGCTATAACTCGTGTCCTGGAATTGGTCGCAGGCAGGTTGGCCCGATTTCTTCTACGACATCGTTCCAATCGCGTGGGACAACGTAGCCCCGCGGAAGCGCCGTTGACGACGCCCGAAGGCACGGCGTGGGTTGATCTGGCAGAATGCAGAGGTTAGGTTGCAGTTCCACAACAAGTGCAAACACACGAGGATGTCATGCCGACTGGCAAGGTTAAGTTTTTCAATCAGGACAAGGGCTTCGGCTTCATCACGCCGGAAACCGGAGGGCCAGATGTCTTCGTCCACGTCTCGGCGCTGGAGTACGGCGACGCGCTGAAGGAAGGCCAGAGCGTCTCCTACGATCTCGGCCAGGACCGGAAGACCGGCAAATCGAAGGCGGAAAACGTCAGATCGCTCTGATCGGCACGAGATTTATGAGCGAGACAACTGATTGCGGGGCGCCCATCAAGGCGCCCCGCTTCTGTAAGACCCATACGCCTATCGACCGGACTGCCGCTCGCACTTAAACCCGTCAGTGCTTGGTGAGGCCCGCGACAGGCTTGCCAGCTTTCGGCGGTGGGATTGTCGTTGGAACGCTCTGGGCGCCGCCTTTGGATCTGCTTGCGACCTTTGGCTTTACCGGTTTGTCGGCGCTTGTGGTCTTCTTCGCGCGCGACTTCCCGGCCGGCTGGCTGTCGGCGTCAGCACTGGCGGCGATTTCCTGAAATGCCTGAAGCCAGTGCCTCATATCCTCTCCGTCCGGCCGGCCTTCCCGCTCCCAGATTTCATAGGCGCGCTGTCTGATACGGTCTTCCTTGACTGACATCGTCGTCCTCCACTTGCTCATCCTGTCCGGATGAGACAGATGGCACTGCAACCCGCGGTGACAACCGTGGTGCACGCTTTTCTAGCCTCAGCCGCCATCACGAAATCGCGATTGTCGGATCCATCCTGACGTTTGCTCCGACCTTGTGCCGGTCAGCCCCCTCCCTCCTCAGGCTTCGGCTCAGCACGGGCCGGTTCGATCGCTTGAGGCCCGTTAACCATGTTAGCTTGTGGCTTTTGGAGAATTCCAGAGCGACCGCCCATCCACGACCGAAGCTTGAAAAGTAGGCCGATCCCCATGCCCTTTCGGCCGGCCCAGGCGCTCTGGTCATTGGGAGCTCTTGATCGCCTACCGCATTATCGCGCTGCTTCAACAAGGACAGTCTCATGGACCATCAGACGCTTCTCGCAACCGCCTTCGCATCCTTCGCGCTTTTCTGGTGGCAAACAAAACCCTGATGGCTCATACCTACCGCAAACCCTGGATCCGATTGTCGCCTAGGGCGCAAAGGCCGCGGACGTCCATCATTGCGGCAGGACCGCCTTAGCCAGTGCCGGCACGCCTGCTCCCATTCCCGCTGCTGCGATAAAGCGCCATCAACATGGGACCAAGCGCAAACTCACCGCGTTCCGCACGCCTCGTCAGGTCGCGCAGATAACCGCCCGCCGAATTGATGTGGCCTCCCCTCTCCAGGATGCAGGCGATCACGGTCGCCGCATTTTCCGCACCCATCGTTTCGCAGGCATCCTGATAGGCAGACGGGCTGACGCCGAGCATCGAGCGGACGATGACCGCTGCCGCCATCAGATCCCGCCAGCTGCCGATCGCGCCGCCCCGCGCGTAGTCGGATATTTGCGGGCATGCCTGCACGACGAGCCCGAGCGGGAAGGATTTCAGGTCACCGCTGGCTTGTCCCCTCCCCCTTTCTGCCGCCATGCCCTTGCTGCCGTCCTGCTGCCGTCTCGTCTTGGCATTCGGCCCGTTGTTGTCCTCGGCTTTCGCGCCCAGCTTCGTTTCGAAGCCAGGTTCAAGTTCAGAAATAGAGTCGGGTTCTGAACTCTGTATGTGCCGCTCATTTTGAATGGCATTGCCGCTTGTTTTTCTGGAATCCAGCAGATTTTCCAACTGGTTGACCACATCTTCGCGCAGTTGTTCCATGTCTTCGAGGGCTTCTTCGAGTTCCGAAGCGGCAGGATTGCGCGAAAGGGCACCAACAATACCCTGCTGATAGAGGATAACGGCCTCCCAATCGCCGGAGAGCGCCTCCTCAAGCGCCGTTTCAACGAGCTTTGAGATATCCCGCCGGCAGAGCGTCAGGCGCTCACGCAGGCGCTGAAGATGCATCCGATCGGCAATGACTTGGGCGGCCAGAGTCTCGATCTCTTCGGAGCGCGCAAGCAACGGCGCCAGCGAGAACCCGAACGCGTCCTCCACCGTTCCCGACCTGCCCTTATGCGCATAGCGCTTGCCGTTCGGGCTGTCCTTTCGGATCAGCAGCCCGGCACCAATCAGCCCGGCAAGATGCCGTCGGATCGTTTGCTCGGCCATGCCATGGGCGCGCAGAGACAGCTGCACGTTCGATGGAAATACGACAAGCCCGTTTTCTTCCGATAGCTCGTTCTTCGGATAGAAGCTCAGAAGGGCGTTCATGACGGCGAGCGCCCTGTCGGACACGCCGAGCAGCGGCCGCGCTTCACAGAGGGCCCGATACAGTTTCCATTTGTCGACCGATTTGTCCGGTTCGATCCGGCGCGACGCCACCTGGCTTGAAAACATGCCAAGCGTCATCGGCCGCCGCCCAAAGGGCGTCGTCACACTTCCACTCTCCATTTTCTTTCACCCTTTGTCAGGCAAAAGAGATCCGCTCGCCAAACTGACGCCTAAAGACTCTTGACTGCGATTCGTGGAAATGCGATTCTTGATTTGCTAGAACGAGAAGGGCTTCCACGACGGCGACGTTTGGGGGCCTTTTTCTTTTGCTTTCCTAAGCTCCTCTTTCCTGTTGGTATTCCGCGTAGAGGCGCTTGAGCCTCTCCTGCACGAATTCATCGAAACCTGGCGCTGCCTTGCTGTCGAAGACGAAGGTTGCGGTCGCTGGCGTGCGTTTGAACTTCACAGGCAGATCGGCGATCTGCGTGGATGTCGAGCCTGCCTTCACACCCGTCGGTTTTTTCGTGGCCAGGGCAAAGGCCTGATGGAACCGGTAATTGCTCGACAGCTGGCGCATGTAGTCCGCGGACAACATTGTTACGAGCGCGTCGATATCGGCCGTTTCAAGATGCTCGCCGAACTCAAGCCAGCGCCGTCGGCCGATCTCCGGAGCCGATCCGATCGTGCTGATCAGCGCGAACGGAACCTGGCGGGTGATGACGCGCATTTTTGACAACGCAGCCCTGTCGACGTTGAGCGCAGCCATCACGACGTCGCTGCCAAAGCCTTTCTCGTCCAGGCGATGCGCAAAGAGCGCCCGCTCGATATAGGACAGGTCGGTACGGGCATTGTTTTCCTGACCCTGGCTGACGACAAGCTGATCGTCGGTCAGCGTGCGCACGATCGCCTTGACCTTGATTCCGAGAGCCTTGGTCGCGGCAAGGCGACGATGACCGAAGGCGACCTGGTAGCGGCCTTGAGCATCCGGGTGCGGGCGCACCAGGATTGGCACCTGCTGGCCGTGCTCGCGGATCTGTTCCGTCAGCTGCGAAAGTTCGGCCGCGTCGACTTCAAGTCGGTCGGCGATGAAGGAGGCATCGATCAGCGCCGTGTCGAGCTCGACGACCGTCTGCCCCTCGGCGAGCTGGCGCTCTAGATCATTGGCGCGCTCCACCTTCTCGGTGATGTTGCCAAGCGTCCTCGTAATGCCGCCGACGGGGCCGCCGCTGCGCGTCTGCGGGATGAAGCCGGCAATCGGCCGGCTGTCACGCGGCGATACCGGAGACGGTTCCGGACGAGCTTCGTTGGGGTTTGATACTTCAATGAGGTTCTTGCGCGCCATTTAGCTATCTCCTGCCCCAGGTCGAGCGGACATGGGCCTCGATCTCGCCGTTGACGAGGTTCATTGATTCCAGTGCCCGATCGTATGTCCCGCGGGTAAACTGCGATCGGTCGACCTCGTAGAGCGTCTGCTTGGTGACACCGGCGTCCGAGATTGCCGTCGACTTCAGCATCGAATTCTGAAGCATTCGGTTTCCGAAGATCGCCCGCATGAAGCCGGTCATCTGGCTCTGCGGTCCGTCATTGGGTTCGAAGCGTGTCACGAGATAGCGCATCCAGTCATAGCTCGTGCGCCCGCCTGCCCGCTCGACGACCGACATCAGCTCGCTCGTCATCGTCAGGAACTGCGACATCGACATGACGTCGAGCATCTGCGGGTGCACGGTAATCAGCACGGAGGTCGCAGCACAGAGCGCTGACATCGTCAGAAAGCCGAGCTGCGGCGGGCAATCGATGACGACGACATCGTAAAGGCTTTCGATATCGGTCAGCGCCTGACCGATCCGGGCGAAGAACAGGGATTCGGCCGTGCCCCCCGCCATCGCCTTCGGCGTTTCATGCTCGAATTCCATCAGTTCGAGATTGCCGGGAATGATGTGGAGGTTCGGTGTGTAGGTTGCGCGCACCACCTCCGAGATCGGCACCGGACGCTCGTAACGGATGGCGCCGTAGATCGTTTCTCCCTCCCCGACGTCGAGCTCGGGCTGATGGCCAAAGAGCGCCGACAGGGACGCCTGGGGATCGAGATCGATCGCTAGGACGCGGTAGCCGCGCAGCGCCAGAAACTGCGCGAGATGCCCCGCGGTCGTCGTCTTGCCGGAGCCCCCCTTGAAGTTCATGACCGAGATGACCTGCAGCTTTTCGGCGCCGCGCCGGCCTGGCACGTATTTCGGCGTGCCGTTTCGCTCGTCGAGCGCCTGCCGGATGCGGTTCATGTCCTCGGCATCATACTGGCGCCGGCCGTTGGCGAGTGGATCCGGTCCGTGGCCGTCCTTGGCAATCTGGCGAAGATAGCCTTCGCCGATGCCAATATAGGAGGCGGCCTCCGCAGGAGAAAACAGCCGCATCGTCTTCCGGGACAGCGGCGGGAAAATTTTAGCCTGGTGCTGCTGGAGCTGATAGGCGAGCTCCTGAGCGTCCGTTGCCAGAAGCGATGGAAGGTGCTCTTGATCGTCTTTCAGAACTGGATTCGCTAGCATCGTGGTTTCCAATTTAATTGCGCAATTTTGGGAGATAGAGCATCAACTGCGCAGTTATATTATCGCGCGATTCGTTACCGATTTACAAACGCTTAACCATAAGGCTATCCACAGGCCTCTGCGACCCCGTTTTCCCGTAAAATGATGCTTCTTCGTCCGCCGCTATCCAGGCAGTTCAAGACCCGCAATTGACGAACCCCCGCGCACCTCGGAAGAGCTTCGATAACCGGCCGCTTCATTGATCTTCTGCGCACTTCTGCGCAAGTATCGATGATATGCGAAGGGCTGCCGGCGCTCATCCCCACGGATGTGAGGGGCGGAGGTTTGCACAGGATCGCCAATCGCGGGCCTCAGAGATGTAGTCCGCGGACTACAGAGCTGACGGTCGATTGTCACTAGAACGGTTAGCCCGGGTCAGGGCAGGGGATGACGACGGGCTACAGACACCTCGAGTTGCGTTGGCGGCCACCCATAGTGAAACTGCCCAGACATCGTTCAGTTGAATGTATGCCATCAGATAATGCCGTTTGTGAAACAGGCCGGCTGGTACCTCTGCGACGGAACGCTTCGAGGCAAGAAGCCGTGTTGCTTGCCTCAAATCTCGAGAATCGCGACGTCGCGAGCGGATCAGGACCAGTGAAATTGGTAGCGGAGCTTTATGGGCCGTCAATCATGGGTGCCGCAGCACAGACAGCCGCTGCAATCTTTCAACTAAATGCGCGCTGGAGCTCGCGATGCAAACCGGAAATCTGACACTGGTGAATATGTTGATACGGTTGCAAATCGAACGCTGAACATCAATCGGCCGATAAGACCGACCTTTTATCGACGTCCAATTTCGACTCCTTTCAGGCGATCGGCGCTTGGCCGGCTGGCATCGGTCGAGGTTGCGCAGGATGAGCTTCCTTCGTGGCGACATGGGAGTGGTGGAGAGAAGCAGTTGATGATGACCCAAAGCGCCGGTCCTCTCGTTCGAACGACCGACCAGACCTCCGAGCAGGTTCATGGGGCCCACACCAGAGCCGCCAAAATTGCTTTATGCCATTGAATTATCTGATACATTCTCGATTTTTGTCAGCTGACAAATTTGTGCATGCACGGTTGATGGATGACACCGGCATTTCGTCTTTGACGCATGAAGCAACCCCAACGCGCGATCATAAGTTTCGCGGTTGAGCCAGGCACGGCGCCTCATAAGCGTTTGCCGCGTGATGCCGGCATTTCCTTCTTGGGCATGACGCGCCTAACGCGGTTCGCACGAGGTGGCCATCGTCATCGGTTGCACATCGCCGGGCTCACAGCAGCGATCAGATAGCCGCCGAGCACCAGCTCGAATGGCTCCATCGACGTGAAGTCGAGCATGTACGGATGGGCGAGGGACGCGACGCCGGTGCGGTTGGTGACGCCAGCGTGGACCGCCCCCTCACATGCGAGGGTCTGACAAGCGAGCGGCATCGTGGTCTGCATAGCTGCACCTCACTTGGCGCGGAGAGCGATCATGTTTGCGACGGCGATTGCACCAGCAGATGCAGCATCAGAACCCTATCTTCTCGACAGCATGTTTCGCCTCAGGGCGCGGGTCTTCGACGCACGGCTCAAATGGCAGGTCACGGTTGAGGAGGGCAGGGAACGCGACCGGTTCGACGAGCTTGGCCCCCATTACATCGTCATCGTTGGTGAAAGGGGCGAGGCGATAGCGTCGGCGCGCCTGCTTCCCGCTCTCGGACCGACGATGCTCACGGATGTATTCCCTGAGCTGCTTGGGAACAGACCCTTCCTGCCGCACGCACGCATGGTCGAAAGCTCCAGGTTCTGCGTCGACACGCATGCGGAGGCGACACCTGGACCCTTCGGACTGAACCAGGCGACCGTCTTCCTGTTTACCGGGATCCTGGAATGGTGTCTGGCAGCCGGAATGACGGAGATCGCAACCGTTACCGACCTCAGGTTCGAGCGCATTCTCAAACGCGCCTCCTGGCCCTTGACGCGTTATGGCGAACCCCGCCTTATCGGCGACGTGCGCAGCGTCGCCGGCAGCCTGGCGGTCTCGCAGGAGCATCTCGAGGCGATGCGACCGCCCGCTCTTCGCTCAAGCGTCCCGCCCGGCTTTCGCAGCGCCGCGTGAGGACGCAGCGATGGAAGCCCGTTCGTTACCACGGCTGGTGCGCAAGCTCGAGGAAGCCCTTGGCCCGGCGCTCATCGGCGCACTCACCGATCCATCGGTCAGCGAGATCATGCTCAATCCCGACGGACATCTCTTCATCGAGCGTCTCGGCGCCGGCATCTCTGCGGCAGGCGAGATGGAGGAGGGGCGGGCCGAGATCATTATCGGCGCCGTCGCCCATGTCCTGAATACGCAGGTCGACATGGGGCGTCCCATCGTGTCCGGGGAACTGCCGATCGGTGGACACCGTTTCGAGGGCCTGCTTCCGCCGGTCGTGACGTCTCCTGCCTTCTCTATCCGCCGGCGCGCCTCCCAACTCATACCGCTCGACGACTACGTGGCATCGGGCATCATGACCGGACCTCAGGCCCGTATCCTGCGTGATGCCGTCCGGGCGCGACACAATGTGGTCGTCTCAGGCGGGACCGGATCGGGCAAGACCACGCTGTCCAACGCCATCATTGCCGAGATTGCCGCCTATTGCCCCGGCGATCGCCTCGTCATCCTGGAAGACACGAGCGAGCTTCGATGCGCAGCCGCCAACATGCTGGCGCTGCGGACCAGCGATCATGTCGACATGGCGCAGCTCCTCAAAAGCACCATGCGCCTGCGACCCGATCGCATCATCGTCGGCGAGGTGCGCGACGGTGCCGCACTCACGCTTTTGAAAGCCTGGAATACCGGCCATCCGGGTGGCGTCACCACCCTTCATGCCAATACCGCACGCTCGGCACTCCAGCGCCTCGAACAATTGACGGCAGAAGCCAGTCGCCAGCCGATGCAGACAGTCATCGGCGAGGCCGTCGACCTCGTCGTCTCGATCGAACGGACCCCGGACGGCAGGCGTGTCAAAGATCTCCTTCACGTGAAGGGCTTTGATGGCGGCGCCTATCACCTCAAACCCCATGTGGAGGAACGTCATGCAGCCTAGTCATCGTACCGCCCTGACCGGGTCGGCGTTCCTGGCGCTCGCCGCCCTTGCCCCTCCGGCCCTTGCGGGGTCCGCAGGCGGCCTGCCCTGGGAGGCGCCCCTCGAACAGATCCAGGAATCGATTACGGGTCCCGTCGCCGGCTTCATCGCCCTTGCGGCGGTCGCCGTTGCCGGCGGCATGCTGATCTTTGGGGGTGAACTCAACGATTTCGCGCGGCGGCTGATGTATGTCGTCCTCGTGGCCGGCGTCCTTCTTGGCGCAACCCAGATCGTCGCCCTGTTCCAGGCGACGGGTGCCTCTGTTGGCATCGCCGCCGACGTCGCGCAAGTGGCGCAGGAGAGGGGAGGGGAGAGATAATGGCCCCGTCCATCTCCAGCCTGCAGACCAACCGCATCCATCGCGCCCTGTCGAGGCCTAACCTTTTGATGGGCGCCGACCGCGAACTGGTCCTCGTCACCGGCCTTGCCGCCATCGTCCTCATCTTTGTCGTCTTGACCGTCTACTCGGTCCTCATCGGCATCGCGATCTGGGCTGCGATCCTTGGCCTGCTGCGTCGGATGGGCAAGGCCGACCCGATGATGCGGCGGATCTATCTGCGTCACCTGCGCTACCGACCTCGCTACCGGGCGACGTCGACGCCCTGGCGAAGTGCTTGAGGCCGACCATGGTGGCGCTACGACTTTTCCGCCATGCCGGACCGTCCTTTGCCGACCTCGTTCCCTATGCCGGCCTCGTTGATGAAGGCGTGCTGCTCCTGAAAGACGGCTCGCTGATGGCCGGCTGGTATTTTGCCGGTCCGGATTCGGAAAGCTCCACCGATGGGGAACGCAACGAGGTTGCTCGACAGATCAATCAGGTGCTGGCGCGCCTCGGCTCCGGATGGATGATCCAGGTCGAAGCGATCCGCGTTCCGACCGCCGACTATGCCGCGCCCGCGCGCTCGTATTTTCCCGATCGCGTCACAAGCGCGATCGACGAAGAACGCCGGCGGCATTTCGGAGCCGAGCGCGGCCATTTCGAGAGCCACCATGCAATCATCCTGACCTACAGGCCGGCCGAGCCTCGCCGCTCCGCTCTCACGCGCTACGTCTATTCCGAAACCGGTAGCCGAAAGCAGACGCATGCCGACATCGCACTTACAGCCTTCAAGGCGGCAACACGCGAGATCGAGCAATATCTGGCAAATACGCTATCGATCCGCAGGATGAAGACACGGGCGGCGGTCGGCGGCGCCAACACGGTGCGCTATGACGAACTCCTGCAGTTCGCCCGCTTCTGCATTTCAGGCGACAACCATCCGGTCCGGCTGCCAGACGTGCCCATGTATATCGACTGCATGGTGACAGCCGAAATGGAGCACGGCCTGACGCCGAAGATCGACAATCGTTTCGTCGCGGTCGTGGCCATCGACGGATTGCCGGCCGAAAGCTGGCCCGGCATCCTCAACAGCCTCGACCTGATGGCGCTTGCCTATCGCTGGTCGTCACGCTTCATCTTCCTCGATGCCGAGCAAGCGAGGGAGAGGCTGGAGCGCACCAGAAAGAAGTGGCAGCAGAAGGTGCGGCCGTTCCTCGACCAGCTCTTCCAGACACAAAGCCGCTCGATTGACCAGGACGCGCTGTCGATGGTGGCCGAAACGGAGGACGCAATTGCGCAGGCTGCTTCCGAGCTCGTCGCCTACGGTTACTACACGCCGGTCATCGTGCTGTTCGACGATCATGCCGAGAGCCTGGAGAAGAAGGCCGAAGGCGTTCGCCGGGTGATACAGGCCGAGGGTTTCGGCGCCCGGATCGAAACGCTCAACGCCACCGACGCCTTTCTCGGCAGTCTGCCTGGCAACTGGTACTGCAATGTTCGCGAGCCGTTGATCACGACACGCAATCTTTCCGACCTCGTACCGTTGAACTCGGTATGGACGGGCAGTCCGACCGCCCCCTGTCCCTTCTACGAGGCGGGCGCTCCGCCGCTGATGCAGGTCGCCTCCGGCTCGACACCCTTCCGCCTGAACCTGCATGCCGACGATGTCGGTCACACCTTGATCTTCGGGCCGACCGGTTCGGGAAAGTCGACGCTGCTCGCGTTGATCGCCGCCCAGTTTCTTCGCTACAGGGATGGCCAGCTCTTCGTCTTCGACAAGGGCTGTTCGATGCTGCCGCTCACCCTTGCCGCCGGCGGAGATCACTACGAGATCGGCGGGGAAGGGGAGGGGAGTGACCTGAGTTTCTGCCCGCTTGCGGAGCTGTCGAGTGAAGCCGATCGGGCCTGGGCAAGCGAGTGGATCGAAACGCTCGTCGGCCTCCAGGGCATTGCCGTCACACCGGATCACCGCAATGCGATTGCGCGGCAGATCGCGCTGATGGCCAATTCTTCCGGACGCTCGCTGTCGGACTTCGTCAGCGGCGTGCAGATGCGCGACCTGAAGGAAGCGCTGCGCCATTACACGGTCGATGGACCGATGGGCCAGCTCATCGACGCAGAAAGCGACGGCCTGATGCTTGGCCATTTCCAGACTTTCGAGATCGAGCAGCTGATGACCATGGGCGAGCGCACGCTGCTTCCTGTCCTCACCTACCTCTTCCGGCGCATCGAAAGGCGGCTTTCCGGCGTGCCGAGCCTGATCATCCTCGACGAAGCCTGGCTGATGCTCGGCCATCCGGTGTTTCGCGAAAAGATCCGGGAGTGGCTAAAAGTGCTCCGCAAGGTCAATTGCGCCGTCGTTCTTGCCACGCAATCGATCTCGGATGCCGAGCGATCGGGCATCATCGATGTTCTGAAGGAAAGCTGCCCGACGAAGATCTGCCTGCCGAACGGGTCTGCCCGCGACGTCGGGTCGCGCGAATTCTACGAGCGGATCGGCTTCAACGAGCGCCAGATCGAGATCGTCGCCACGGCAAGGCCAAAGCGGGACTACTACATCGTCTCTCCCGATGGCCGGCGCCTCTTCGACATGGCGCTCGGACCGCTCACCCTTTCTTTCGTAGGCGCCTCGGGCAAGGACGACCTCAAGCGTATCCGCGCGCTCCGCAACGAGCATGGAAACGACTGGCCATCTGTCTGGCTCAAGGGGAGGGGAGTGTCCCATGTCACGATCTAGACGCGGCTTTCTCGCAGTCTCACTCGCCACCCTCATGGCAGCAGCCAGGCCGGTTCCTGTTGTCGCAGGGGCTGCGACCGGCGCGGCAACCGAATTCACGCAGCTTGCCAACAATGGCGAGCTCATCAAGCTGCTCGAAAGTTCGGGCGTCCAGGTCGACAACCAGCTGACCCAGATCACGCAGCTTGCCGAGCAGATCCAGAACCAGCTGAAGATCTACGAGAACATGCTGCAGAACACCGCGCAGCTTCCCACACATATCTGGGGAGAGGTCGAAGGCGATCTCAATCGGCTGCGCTCAGTCGTGTCCGACGGCCAGAGCATCGCCTTTGCCATGGCCAATGCCGATGACCTTTTGCGGCAGCGGTTCAAGAGCTATGCCGATCTCAGGGCGAACCTGCCGGACGCAGAAAGCTTCTCTGCGACCTACCAGACCTGGTCGGACACCAATCGCGACACGATCGCGGCCACGCTCAGCGCGGCAAGCCTGACGGCCAAGCAATTCGACACCGAGGAGGCGACGATGGCATCGCTTCGATCGCTCTCCGATGGCGCCAATGGCCAGATGAAGGCGCTTCAGGTCGGTCACGAGATTGCCGCCCAGCAGGTTGCCCAGATGCAGAAGCTCCGCGGCCTCGTCTCCCAGCAGATGACGATGATGGGAACCTGGCTGCAGACCAATCAGACCGACAAGGACCTCGCGCAAGCCCGTCGCGAGCAGTTTTTCAGGGCCACCATCCCGCAGACAAGCGGCGGCAGGACCATGGAGCCGCAATGGTGAGGCATCTGCGAAGACAGAGAGCGGCGAGCGTCGCGCGCGATGTCGTTTGGGCAGCCCTTCTTCTTTTCGTCATGGTTGCGCCCGTCCATGCCCAGGAAGGATCCCTGATCACATCGCTACAGGACGAGATCAGCGGCGCGGCGCGCGGATGGGAGCAGACCGTATCGAATGCTTCGCGATCGCTCTTTTGGATCCTGGCATCGATCGAGATCGGGCTTGCTGCGATCTGGCTCGCTCTGCAGGCGCCGTCGCTGCAGGAATGGTTTGCCGAACTCGTCCGCCGCATCATGTTTGTCGGGTTCTTCGCCCTTGTTCTTGAGCGGGGACCAGCCTTTGCAAAAGCGGTCGTCGACAGCCTCTTTCAGATCGGGGCGTCGGGCGGAGATGCCTCGCCGGCCGATATCTTCAATGCCGGACTGGTGGTGGCGGGCAAGATGGCCGAAAAGATCCGCTTCGGCCTGTTCGAAGACAATGCGCTGGCGGTGTCGGCGGCCTTCGCAACGATCGTGGTCGTGATCGCTTTCTCGCTGGTGGCGGCGATCTTCGTGGCGATCATGGCCGAGATGTATATCGGCCTCCTTGCCGGCATGATCATGCTCGGGCTCGGTGGCTCATCCTTCACCAAGGATTTCGCGATCCGATATCTGGTCTACGCCTTCAGCGTCGGAATGAAGCTGATGGCGCTCGTCATGATCGCCCGCATCGGTTCGCAGGTCCTGATCGGCCTCGCCAACCGTCCTGAGATCGGCGACCAGTTTCAGACGGTGCTCGCGATCGCCGGAATTGCCGTCGTCGTCTTCGTCATTGCCATCTATGTACCAAACATCATTCAGGGCGTGATCCAAGGCGTGTCGGTCGGCAGCGGCATGGAGGTTATCCGGCACGGCAGCCAGGCCGCCTCCTTTGCGGCAGGGGCCGGCTTCCTGGCGGCCGGGAGCGCCTCGGCAGGCATGTCGGCGGCGAGATCGGCCCGGGCTGGCGGCGCATCCATGGCGGGCGCCGTCATGCGCGGCTTGGCGGAAGGTGTGAGCGCCGCGAGCATGGCGACCGCATCAGCCTTGAAGGACAAGGCGATCGAGGCGCCGGGCTCGCATGCCGGATCGCTGCTTGGACTTGCCAATGCCAAACTCGAACAGGGCCGGTCCGCGGCAGGCAAGGGATCGTCGACAGCGCCCCGACCCGGACAACGGACGTGAACGAGGAGTGGGGATCATGAAATCGAACGCTGCAGAAAACCCCTATCTCTCTGCCCGGCTGGAATGGAACGAACGCTATGGCTCCTATGTCAGGGCAGCGGCGGCCTGGCGTATTGTTGCAATCCTCGCCTTGATGATCGCGATCATCGGATTCGGCTACGCGCTCTTTCTCAGCACACAAGTCAAGCTCATCCCCTACATCGTCGAGGTCGACAGGCTGGGTACGCCGGTATCTGCAGGCTTTCCCGAACATATCGAATATGCCGACCCGCGCGTGGTGCGCGCGACGCTTGGCGGCTTCGTGACCAGCTTTCGCTCGGTAACACCCGATGCGGTGGTGCAAAAGCAGTATATCGATCGGACCTATGCGTTGCTGCGGACCTCTGACCCCTCGACGCAAAAGATCAACGCGTGGTTTCGCGGCAATTCCCCCTTCGAGAAGGCCAAGGCAGCGACGATCGCGGTCGAGGTGAACAACATCGTCGCGCTGTCAAGCCAGTCCTACCAGATCGACTGGACCGAGTTCGAGCGCGACCGGCGCGGCAAAGAGACCGGTACGCGCCGCTTCCGCGCGATCGCCACGGTGACGATCACCACGCCTCAGGACGAGGCGACGATCCGGCTCAACCCGATCGGTCTATATCTCAAGGACCTCGACTGGACGGCACAGCTATAGAACGAGGATAGGGCATGCATAACCGAACACACTTATCGGTCGCCTTCAGCTGCGCGATCGCGGCCACTACGCTCTGCGCTGCTCCCGTGGCAAAGGCCCAGGCGATGACGCCCAAAGAGGCGAAGGGTACGAACCTGTCTTCCAAGTGGCGCGATAGCTCGGGCCTCGTCACTAGGGGTTCCGATGGCAAAGTCGTCTTCCTTTTCGGCGAAACCCAGCCTTCCGTCATCTGTTCGCCGCTCCAGGTATGCGATATCGAACTTGAAGCCGGAGAGGTGGTTCGTGACGTGTTGGTCGGCGATACCGTCAGATGGAAGGTCGAGCCCGCGACCTCGGGAGCCGTGGGAGGACAGGCGATCCATCTGATCGTCAAGCCGGCCGAACCCGGCCTGGTGACATCCATGGTCGTCACCACGTCGCGACGCACCTATCATATCCAGCTGAAATCCCATCCCAGCCAATACATGGCGCGCGTCGGCTTCTCCTATCCCGAAGACGTTTCCGACAAGCTCGCAGATGTGAATGCGCGCCTGGAAGCGAAAGGAGTGCCAGGGACCGGTATTGCCGCCGACCAACTGAACTTTTCTTATTCCGTCAGCGGAAGTGCCGCCTGGAAACCGACGCGCGTCTATTCCGACGGCCAGAAGACCTACATCCAGTTCCCGCGCTCGCTTGCCGGACAGGATGCACCCGTCCTCTTCGTCGTTTCCGGCGGACAGAACCGCATCGTCAACTACCGCATGGCAAACAACATGATGGTGGTCGACTACAATATCGAGCGCGCGATACTCGTATCCGGGGTCGGCTGGCGAAAGCAGCAGGTTACGATCCGGCGGAGCAGTTGACATGCGCCGGTCCCTTCTTGCCGTGACTGGTTGCCTGGCTCTCTGCGGCTGCCAGACCGGGGATATGGATTCACAAATCCGGCCCGCACCGGTTTCGGCGGGCGCGGCGGCGGCGATCGCCGGCGACATGGCCAACCGCCTGTCCGAGCGTCTTCCCCGGGAAGCAAGCCCGATCAACCTGCCGGACGACCGGTCGGAATTCGGCCTGGCACTACAGGCGATGCTCAAGGGATCCGGCTATTCGGTCGTGAGCGTCCAGAAGACCGAGGCGAAGGCGACCATGCTTTCTTACGCCCTCGACGGATCGGACGGCGGCGTGCTCGCCAGCCTGTCGACGGATGGTTTGCGGCTTGCGCGGCTCTATGTCGTGACGGGCTCCGGTGCGAGACCGGCAAGCCCATTGTCGGTGATGACGTTCAAGTAGGAGGGCACAGATGGCACAGTCACTCCAGCTCGGCAACATGCATGGCGGTCAGGCGCAGGCGGTCCGGCGGCTCAACCGGCTGCCGGTGCTTGTTGCCATCGGTCTGATCCTCGTCTTCTTTGCGGTGGTCATTTTCGGGCTTTCCGCCAGGGGGTTCTACCCCACGCAACATGAGCGCGAGGATGGAGCGGGCGCCCCTGCATCGAACTACGCCGACCAGCTGAAGCGTGGTGTTCAAGACGGCATCATTGGCGAACCCGAGCCGGCCGAACTGTTCGACCCGCGACCTGCTATCGACAAGGCGCCGGCGCAAGTAAAGCCCGACAACCCGCCAGCCACACCGAACGCTGCCACCAAAGCCGCCCAACCCGGATCTGATGACGATTTCGAGGTACGACTGGCACGAGAAGGCCGCGAGCGCTATCTGCGCGAGCTCCAGCGCCGGAGGATGGCGCAGCTCCAGGCCGAGGAAGCAGCGCTCGATTCACCGCTTCAGGTCGACATCAGCCGGGCAGGGCCCTCCGAAGGTCAGGTCGACCCGTCGGAAAGACCGTCAGGCGGCCGGACCGCAACAACTCCCGCCAATGTCTATCAGGCTGCGCTGCAGGCCGGATTTGCCGGGCAGAACGCGGATCCGAACAAGCAGCTTTCGAAGGAAGACTTCTTCAATCAGGATATCAAGGAGCTTGGCTATCTGCCGAACAAGATCGTTCCGCAGTTGTCGCCTTTCGAGCTCAAACGCGGTTCCGTCATCCCTGCAACGTTGATATCAGGCATCAATTCGGACTTGCCGGGGCGTATCAGTGCCCAGGTCGGCCAGAACGTCTATGACAGCGCCACCGGCGACCGACTATTGATCCCACAGGGAGCAAAGCTGTTCGGAAGCTACAATTCGAAGGTCGCCTTCGGTCAGGCCCGGGTTCTGGTCGTCTGGACCGATATCATTTTTCCGAACGGATCGACCTTGCAGATCGGCGGCATGGCGGGCACGGATGCCGAGGGTTATGGCGGCTTTAACGACCGCGTCAACAATCACGCCATCAGGACATTCACCTCGGCGGCCCTCATCGCCCTAATCGGCACGGGCATCGACGCGTCCATTCCGGAAAGCTCGACACGGTCAACGCAGGATACGGCCTCCGACGCTGCAAGGCGCAATTTCGCCGAAAGCTTCGGACGCGTTGCCGAGCGGACGATCGACCGAAACCTGGATGTCCAGCCGACGCTGGAAATCCGGCCCGGATACAGGTTCAACGTCCTGGTTGATCAGGATATCGTCTTTCCCGGTAGCTACGACAGGTAAGGACGCGCCGCTCAAGGCGGCTGCATCACCGGCTAATAATTTCGCCCTTTGGTAGGCTTTGCCGCGATTTAGACCGTTCCATAAGTATTTAGAGTTGAATAAATCGCCTGTTGCTGTTCAAGTGAGACTGGAGCGGCGGAGGGGACGATGAACCAAGATCGGTTTTTTGATGACAGGCTGTGCGAATTGGCGGCAGCAGCAACGTATGAAGACATGACTGCAGTCGTCCATACGATGCGCGATCATTACGGCGTGCGCAACCTCACCTATCGAAAGCTTCGACAGGAGGGCGCCGGAAAGGTCTCCTCGCGGCTTGCGCTTTCGACTGTCGATCCAGAATGGTTCAGGCAATACGAGGCACGGGAATTTATTGAGATCGATCCGGTCGTCAATGCTGCCTGGCAATCACCATTGCCGCTCGACTGGGACGGGATCGACAGGAGATCAAGGAACGCCCGTTATTTCTTTTCGGAGGTGGATCGCTATGAACTCGGCGATCGCGGCCTAACGATACCGATTTCGCCGATCAACAAACCGCCCGGCTTGCTGACGATTTTGGCTCGCGGGCTCAGCGACGTCGAATGGAAAGCCCAGAAACGTCGTTGCGAGGCAGACCTGCTGCTGTTCGCCAACCACATTCACTTCCATGCCCTGCGGCTCGATGAGAGGCGGCCGGCCGATCCGCTTCTGACAGATCGCGGCCATGTCTGCCTCGAGATGGTGCTGAACGGGCACAAGCCGGCGCTGATCGGCAAGCTCCTCGGATTGTCGATTCATACCGTGCGCATGCATCTCCGCCACGCCCAGGAGCGCCTGCATTGCCAGTCGCTGCCTGAGGCCGTTGGCAAAGCAGTTGAGCTCGGCATCATCAAGAAGACCGCGCAGATCATGTCTTATGGGCTGCTGGTCCAGCTCGTCCGGGAAAACTCGTTCCTCGACGTAGCGTCGGCGCTGGCGGCCTGAGCCACCGCGGGCATGGCCGATGGCATGTTCGCGCATCCTAATAGAACAGACCGGAATAA
Organism: Rhizobium sp. KNZ14-9A; assembly: GCF_056755015.1. NCBI lineage: Bacteria > Pseudomonadati > Pseudomonadota > Alphaproteobacteria > Hyphomicrobiales > Rhizobiaceae > Rhizobium > Rhizobium sp. KNZ14-9A. The sequence continues at coordinate 682,702 of NZ_JBPGXB010000001.1, read as the reverse complement.
ATTTTCGCCTGGATGCCAACATGGGACGCATTCGGGTATAATTTGACAGAACGACGCCAATTTCCGGTCTTGAATTCCAATTTTTCTGCTGTGTAAATTTCCTAACGAGCCATTTTTCACGAACCGGATCAATGGCATAGGCATAGCTTTACACTACTCTGCATATATTGATTGAATTGCCAGTTCCCTCATAGGTTACGCCCGCAAAGTGCTCATCAAGCATGTTGGATGGAGGGTCTGATGCGCGCGAGCCGTTTGAATTCCCGCTCGGAGCTGACCTTCGCGGTCGTCGGAGCGTTCATGTTTTCATCGATCATCAATGCGTTGGCATTCACCGCGCCGCTTTTCATGATCGAGGTCTACGATCGTGTCATTCCAAGCCAGAGCCTGCCCACACTGATCGCACTGCTTATTCTAGCCGCCGGCCTCTATGCCTTTTCGGGTATCCTCGACGTTCTGCGCAGCCGCGTTCTGATGCGGCTCGGCGCCATGCTAGACCAGGCGCTTTCAAGGCGAGTCATTTCGGTCATCGCTGGCGCCTCGCTGCGAACCAAAGCCAATGGCGACGTCCTGAAACCAGCCCAGGATCTGGATCAGATCCGCGGCTTCCTGAGTGGCTCCGGACCGAGTGCCCTCTTCGACCTGCCGTGGATGCCGGTCTATCTTGCCGTATGTTTCTTCCTGCATCCGCTGATTGGCTGGCTGACCGCCGCGGCAATGGCTCTCCTCGTCGCTATGACGATCGCCACCGATGCCCTGACGCGCGCGCGCACCCGGGAGGCGGCCGATGCCATGGCGGTTCGCAATCGCTTCGGCGAGGCGAGCCATCGCAATGCCGAGGCAATAGCAGCCATGGGCATGTTGGAATCTGTCAGGACACGGTTTGCGGCGATGCACAGCGCGGCCACGCTTCTTCAGCGCAGAACCGGCGACGTTGCCGGCCTGTTCACGGGCTTGTCGAAAGCAATCCGGCAGGCCGTTCAGTCGGGATCGCTCGCGCTCGGCGCCTATCTCGTGATTGAGGGAGACCTGACCGGCGGCATGATCATCGCGTCGTCGGTGATCGTGACCCGCGCTCTTCAGCCCGTCGAGCAGGTGATCGCCAATTGGCGCAACATGGTCGGAGCACGCCAGGCCTGGCAACGGCTGCAGGACATGTTCGCATTCTTCCCGGAGATGGCTGACCGCACGGCGCTACCGGCGCCGACAAGATCGCTCGTGGTGGACGCCGCATTTGTGGCTCCTCCGGGCGAGCGCCAGCGAATGACGGTTCAAAACGTGTCATTTCAGGCCCGCGCCGGGACGGTGGTCGGCGTGATCGGGCCGAGTGCTTCGGGAAAATCGTCGCTTGTGCGCGCCATCACTGCTGTCTGGCCGCTTGCAAAAGGCAAGGTGGCCCTCGACGGTGCTGCTCTCGACCAGTGGACGAGTCGCGAACGCGGCCGACATATCGGCTATATGCCGCAGACGTCGGATCTGTTTCCCGGCACGATTGCCGACAATATCGCCAGGCTGGTGCCTGATGCCGACGACGTTGCGGTCATATCCGCTGCCCGGGCCGCCGGCGTCCACGACATGATCGTCGCGCTGCCGGATGGTTATGAAACGCAGGTGGGCGAGGGCGGACGCAACCTTTCTGCAGGTCAACGTCAACGCGTCGCGCTGGCACGCGCGCTCTATGGAGACCCGTTCCTCGTCGTGCTCGACGAACCGAATTCGAACCTCGATGGTGAAGGCGAGAGAGCGCTCGCCGAAGCAATCGCAGCCATCAGGGCGCGTGGCGGCATCGTCGTCGTCGTCGCTCATCGAAACAGCGTGCTGTCACAGATCGATTTCCTGCTGGTCATGGAAAATGGAGCTGCGAAGATCTTCGGGCCGCGTGACCAAGTATTGAAAAGCCTTCAGGAGCAGAGGCCGCGCGCGCCGCGCGCCGCTTCGCTTGCCAATCTGACGGTCATTGAAGGGGAGGCGGCGCAATGACGATGGATGGGCATCTCTCGTTGTCGCGGTCGCTGCGTCGCAATCTCGTTGCAGGAATAGCCACTGTCGCCCTGCTGTTCGGTGGCGTCGGCGGATGGGCCGCCACGACGGACCTATCGAGCGCGGTGATCGCTGTCGGCACGCTAGTGGTCGATGGCAATGTCAAGAAGGTGCAGCATCCGTCCGGAGGCATCGTTGCCGAATTGCGGATGAAGGAGGGGCAACTGGTTGACGCCGGCGAAATCCTCATTCGCCTCGATGACACCGTCATCCGCGCCAATCTCGATGCGGTTTCCAAGAGCCTCAACAACCTCCACGCCCGGCAGGCGCGCCTGGAAGCGGAGCGCGACGGAATTGCCACGGTCATGATCCCGGCCATTCTCCTCGAGCGTCTTGCTCCTGAGGTCGCGGAAGCGACCATGACGAGCGAGCGAAGGCTGTTTGATGATCGTCGCGTCTCGCGTGAGGGCCAGAAGGCACGGCTTGGGGAACAGGGCCGGCAAATGGAAGAGCAGATCAAGGGGCTCGACGTTCAGCAAGCGGCAAAAGCACGCGAGATCGAGCTGATCGGCAAGGAACTCGAGGGCCAGCGCCGGCTGTTTGCGCAAGGCCTCACCAGCTTGAACCGGGTCAACAGCCTTGATCGCGACGCAACACGGCTTGAGGGCGAACGTGGTGCTCTTGTTGCCTCGATTGCCGCCACGAGGGGCCGGATTTCGGAGATCGAACTCCAGTTGTTACAGATCGATCAGACGATGCGCGCTGATGTGGCGACGGAACTGCGTGATGTCGACAACCAGAAGGCCGAGCTTGTGGAGCAGGAGGTGACGGCTCTCGAACAGCTCAAGCATATCGACATCAGGGCGCCGATCGCAGGCGCCATTCATGCGCTGTCGATCCACACGATTGGCGGCGTCATAACACCCGCCGAGATATTGATGGAGATCGTTCCGCAGGAAAGCCCGTTGACTGTCGAGGCCAGGGTTGCGCCGCAAGACGTCGACCAGCTTGCGATCGGCCAGGCAGCGACACTGCGACTGACAGCCTTCAATCGCAATACCACGCCGGAGCTGAGGGGAACGCTCATTCGCATTTCGGCCGATCTCGAAACGGACGAACATACGAGATCGAGCTTCTATCGCGCAGGCGTGGCAATACCCGATGACGAACGCCAGCGCCTGGATGATCTGTCCCTCGTGCCCGGAATGCCGGTTGAGGCCTTTGTGCGCACCGGCGATCGCAGCGTGCTTTCCTATTTCACCAAACCCATCCGCGATCACGCGGCCCGGGTTTTTCGGGAGGAATAGCTCACGAACCATGATGGGCGCGGCCCATCCCAAGAATGTCGAAGCGTCATATCCCGGTATGAGGCCAGGGAGATTGCGTCGGCAGCAACGGCAGCGCGTCTGCCAATCGAAGAGGAGAAGGACATGCCAAGTCGTACCTATGACAACAACGTCAATATTGTTGACCTGCGCGGCGAAACCTCGACGCCACCCGCAGGCTGGCCCGATCATCAGGCATGGTGGTCGATCTACACCCTTGGCGGCGACGACACCGTCTATGGAAGCGCCTATAACGACTGGGTCGAAGGCGGCGAGGGCAACGACACCCTATATGGCTTCAACGGCAACGACCTGCTCGACGGCGGCAACGGAACCGATACGCTGATCGCCGGAAACGGCGACGACTCTCTTTATGGCGGTGCGGGCAACGACCAGCTTTACGGCGATGCCGGAAATGACTGGCTGACCGGCGATGCCGGCAATGACACAATGGCGGGCGGCACGGGCGACGATACGTTCGTCGGAGGTGACGGAGCCGACACGATGTTCGGTGAAGCTGGCAACGACGTCTTCTTCGGCGATGCAGGTGCCGACATCATGGATGGCGGCGTCGGCAACGATCGCCTTTGGGGTGGTGCGGGCAACGATCAGTATCAATTCACCGGTGCTGGCATCGACGTCATCAACGACGGCGTCACCGACACGGGCGCGCCGCGCACGGATACCGTCTTCGACACGCAGGATCGCCTAATCGTCTCCTATGCGGCAGCCGAAGTCCAGTTCTTCGTCTCGGGCGGCGACGATCTGTTGATCACCTCGCTCAACGACACGGCCGACGGTGTCATCGACAATGCCGTGATCATCGAGGATTACTTCCAGGGCGGTCACTATGTGATCGATATCCTTCAGACCAATGACGGCGCCTTCAACCTGCCTGCGCTCATTCCGCCGATGGTTGCCTAATTGAAGAAGTCTAATGAAAACGCCGCTGCCGGCGTTTTCGATCGGGGCGAGGCTTTTAAACTGCTCTCGCCCCGATTGGCGGTCCCATCACTGTTGTGACAGGAATGCTTCTCTCTGCTGCTTCAAGATCTCGAGATTGCCGGTCTGTTTCTGAAGTTGGGCATAGAGCGGATCGCTCATCATCGCCTCGTAGTCGATCGTCGGCTGCTGGACGACGATCTTCGGGAGTGCTGCATATTGAGGCTGAGTCAGCGCCGTCGCTGATTTCGAGATCCTGCCGCCGAACATGTCGGCGATCTGGTCGGCCCGGTCCTGAGCGAGGTCGGGTCCGTTCGTCCCATTGATGCTGCCCTTCAGGATGTCCTTGAGTTTCGATCCCAGAGCATTGTCGTCGGTCTGTACAGAGCCGTCATTGAAAATCGTCGCCACGACCCGTCCGTCGACGGTGACCGTTGCATACGGCTTGTTGCCGGGATAGTCCGACAGATCCGGAGGCTCCGGAAACTGCGTGTGCTGCATTTCCAGATACTTTCTGTTGGCCTCGATTCTTGCCGCTTCTCCTTCGATAAAGGACTGATATTCGTCCTCCGGCAGCTCGGAGATGTTCATCGGCTTGAGGTCAACGGCGAGATTGGTCGCATCGATCACCCGGCCCATGAATTTGAAGGTTGCTGAAGAGGGCCTCGAATCGACCCTCGTGTCAGAGCCTGTCCTCGCTTTGGCCTCCTGGTCCCCTGGAAGGGAATAGGCTTGCTCGGACTTCGTCGAATTCGTCTTGTCGTAGCCGGCATAGCGAGTGCCGTAATATGATGCTGGTGCAATGGTTGTCATCAAATTCTCCCCGCATTGGCGCTAAAATGCTGGGTTGTGATAAACTTTGACGCTTGCGTGTAACTTGTGGAAACGGTATTCCGTTCTACTTCTCGGCGTAATTCGGGCTTTCTAAACCAGCCCAAGGCGTGTCGCCAGATAGACAGCATTCATCGTATTATAGGCACCGAGCTTCCGCTTCGCGGCATCGAGATAGTAGCGAACGGTATTTTTCTTGATTCCGAGGATATCGGCCGTCAGCGACATCGATTTACCAAGAGCGGCCCAGTTCAGACATTCCTTTTCCCGAACGCTCAGGCTGACCTGGGGTTTTTTCATAGTCGAAGGATCGCTGATTTTTAACGTTGCATGCACCAACGCTGTCGCGGTCGTCGCCCGGATGTCATCAATCATCCCGTCAACCTTGAAATCGGGCAGATGCGACGCGAGGGTCAAGACCGCTATCCGACCAAATTCGATGCGGATTGGCATGGAGAGGCCGGAGACGATGCCGAATTGACGAGCATGCTCATAAAATCTTCGTTCTTCGGGCGAGGCTGTCCACCGCAGGGGGCTTGCTGACCAATAGAAAGGCTTCAGGAGACGCTTGGCGGCAGTGATGACAGGGTCGACCTTCTGATAGTCGTTCGCGAAATAGATCTCCTGCCACTCCTGCGGATAGTTGGTGAAAGCTTCGGTGTCCCCGGAACGCACGTTCATGTAGGCGAAGCGTTCGAAGCCGCATTGCTGGGCAAACGTCAAAAGCGCAGTGCGTGCCGAGCGTTCATCGTTTGACAGACTTAAAACATCAATCAGATCATCCAATCTCTTCTTCAAGACACATCGCTCCCGCTGGCCGGCCGCACGACGTTCAAAACCAGCCGTCGACCGAGGCAATAATCGCAACTGACATATCCCTATTAGCCGGATTAAACACTCATGAGACGAGAATTGGAATCCGTACTTATTCAGGGTTGACGCGCGCGACGAGGACGTAGCCACCAAGACGCACGGTCTGGATGAGCTCACCGCCATTCCCGGCTTCGGTGAGCTTGCGGCGGAGCCTGCAGATATGAACATCGACACTGCGCTCGAGTGGTCTGCCGAGACCGATATGCGTCGCATCCAACAGGAACCGTCGCGACAGGACAGTTCCGGGCTGGCGACAGAACGCAATCAGGAGCTCGAACTCGGCTGCGAGCAGCGAAACGTTTGAACCGTCGGGTGCTGAAAGCAGGCGTCGGTGCGGATCGATACGCCAGCCGTCGAACTGCAGCACGCGCCAGCGTTCTTGCTCGTCCAGTTCGGATCTGCGCAGCAGGGCGCGCACATGCACCATCAACTGGCGCATCTCGGTGCCAATAGGCAAACAGTAATCGGCGCCGGCCTCGACCCCATCGAGCTGCCTGTCAGCCGGAAGCAACAGGATGATAGACATCGCACTTGCGCTGCGGATCGCCCGACAGAGATCGAGACCCAGATTTTCGACGAGGGTCGAGATGATCAGAATGCGGAAGCCATCGTGTGCCGAGACCTGCGTCGCCTGGGCGGGCGGGACCACTGTGCTTGCAATTTTGTCGGCGCCAAGAGCGGCGGCGATCCGCCCGACGGAGGCGAAGTCGTCGGTCGCAATCAGAATGGCGCCCGCCTGTCGCTTTTTTTCCATCGGGCGAGGAGAGCATAGAACCCAGCCGCTTCAAGTCGCAGATCTGAGGGGACGCTTTGGTCGAACAGGGAGGCGAAATCGCGGCCCCGGACGGGAAACAATAATTAATATCATAGCGTTTGCCGTTAGTGGACGTTCGTGGCATCGTTGCATCCATAAGTTGCTGAATTCGAGGGAAGTTCTATTTCTCGCGGTTCTGTTGTGAAACCCAGTGTCGTCATAAGCTCGCTCGACGCCGACTTCAGCCTGTCGGTCCGCCATATTCTCGAAGTGGAGGGTTTTGCCACCGACCTTGCGATGGGACCGGTCGAAACCATCGTGGCCGTGAAGGAAAAACACAATGTCGGGCTCATCGTCGACGGCGGGAACGAGTTCGCGGTCGGTCTCTGCAAGGTGCTAAAGGCGGATGCGGCGACCGACCATGTTCGCATCGTGACGCTTGTCCCGGCCGGGGCTGCACATCGCTTCGAAGCGTTCCTGGAGGTCGGCGTCGAAGAGGCGTTCATGCGCCCGGTCGAGCCCGATCGGTATCTGCGCGCCCTTAAACGACTGCTTGGTGCCGACGAGGAGCAGCCGATAGAGCGCGTGGAGCCACAGACGATCAGCCATGGAGGAGTGATTGTCGACGCTCGTGCCCACCGCATCACCTATGAAGGTCGCGACATCCATCTTGGACCGATCGAGTTCGCCCTGTTGCGTCAGATGATCAGTGAGCCAACCCGCGCCTTCCGGCGCGAAGAACTGGCATCAAGAGCCTGGCCGGAGGGCGTCTTTGTCGACCCGCGAACGGTCAACGTCCACATCGGCCGGCTCCGCAAGGCGCTCTCGCCGATCATGAAGGTCGACATCATCCGCACCGTGCGCGGCATCGGTTATGGATTGGATGTCAAAGGATCCTGAGAGGAAGGGGAAACGGATGAGCCCGCATTGCCCGATTGCGATCGTAAATGGCGAGCTGATCACGGGTGACGGCGTGACAGTACTGAAGAGAGCGAGCGTGCTCGTGTCCGGCCAAACGATCGAAGCCATTACTCAGTCGGATGACCTAATGGTTGCGCCAGACTATGCCGTAATCGATGCTGCTGGCTGCACGGTCCTGCCCGGCATGATCAATGCTCACGCGCATGGCTGTGTCCACGGGCCGTCGATGCCGAGCGGATCTCCGCCATTTGGCGAAGAAGATGTGCTCTATCAGCGTAACCGCCATCTCCTGTCCGGCACGACCACCGTCTTGAATGTCTGCGGGCTTGCCCTGACCGACGAAATCGACGCCGGGCGAGACGCGTCCCATCCGCTCGACATCCACATCAGCACCGGCCACACGCCGTCGAGCCTCGCTGCGGCGGTGGCCGCTGACGGGAGCGGTCTTTCCGGACGCCACCTGACGGCGACCATCGACGACATGCTCGCAAATGGCGCCAAGGCGCTTGGCGAGGCCGGCGGCGGCCAGACGCTCGGCGGCGGGGCACAGGACTATCGATTTCTTCCAGCCGCGATCGAGAAGACTTCGGGAGTCGTTGTCCACCCAAGATTGGCACGCGAACTCAAGGACGTTGTTCTCGGCCATAGGCTCGAGCGAAAAGATGGCGGAGACCGTGAGGCGCTCCGACGGATCATCGAGGAAAGCGTGCTCGACGGCCACTTCTCTGCAGAGACCCTTGCGACTTTGATCCACGATACGGTGATGCCATCTGTTGCGCTTGCGCGCCGCGGTCTTGCCGAAATCGCCGCGGAGGCCGCGCGCACGGGCATGCCTGCGATCTTTCACAATGCGGCGCCGACGGGCGAACAGCTGATCGACCTCGCTAGGATCCATCCCAAGGCACGCATCGTCGCAGGTCACAGCAATCATCCTTCCTTCACGACAAGCCAAGCACTGGAAACGGCGCGCGCGCTCCGCAATCTCGGCGCCTTCGTCGATGTGTCGACGCTCGATTGCATTTCCACGCGATGGCGCAACGGCCCGGACAATCTCGATGCCCTGATCGAAGCCGGTCTCGCCGACACGCTTTCTACCGACTATGCCGGCGGCGACTGGGACGGCATATTGGAGGCCATTCATCGCCTGGTTCAAAAAAGGCTCATCGCGCCCGCAGCGGCGATCGCATTGGCGACCGGCAATGTTGCGCGCATTCTGCCCGAACTGGCGGGCGACCGCGGCTTGATCGCCACGGGAAAACGCGCCGATATCGTCATCAGCGAGGCCCATAATCATGGCCGTGTCCGTCACGTTCTCGTCGCCGGCCGGATCGTCGTCTTCAATGGAAGCCTCGTCGGTCGATCGGCGGATCGGTTTCTGATGTCCTTTCCGCTCGCCTGAAGCAGATCCCAGTCTGCTAGCACGTCCGGCGGAGCGCCTGCAGGAGATCAGCGATCGCGGCAGCGCCCCCGCCTGGCAGCGCGGCGACGGCGCCAATGATGTCTTGCTGCTCTGCGTCCTGAAGCTGGTGGCGTGTCAGATTGCGGAATTTCCGGCAGATGGCCTTCCAGCCCATCGGCCGCGTCTTGTCGCCCAGCGGAGTGTGGATATCAGAGGTCAGTTCGAGCGTCCGGGTGCGTATGACGACGCGCGACAGAGTCTGCGCCGGGAAGAACCGGTCGAGATCGGGATCGACGCTCAGCCGAACCTTCTGCGCGAAACGGATCAGGTCCGTTCGGCCAAGCGCAGCTTTATCGATCGGTGCGAGCGCCTGGACGCCATCGACGGCGAGGATCGCCATGCAGAAGGGGAGGCTGTATTGCATGTCGACCAGGCTCTCCGGCGATACCTTGTTGGCAAGCTTCAAGGCCCAGGCAAAGGTCTGGACCTCGACCTCGATGATGTCGTCGGGACCAATCGTATCTGCGGCGAGCTCGCTATAGGCGTCGAGTGCGGGGTGAATGTAGCGACAACAGGCATAGGGCTTGAAATAGGTGTCGGCGATTTCCCAATGGCGACCGAGCCCGCCGAGAATGCGGCTGCCATCGTAATAGTCCGGGTGATCGAGAAGGTCCTCAGGCCCTGTAAAACCGGCAGCCGCGAGATGGGCCGCCGTTATGCCGAGCAGGCTGCTCCATGCGATACCTTCCTTGACATCGTTGCCTGTCAGCCGCGAGTAGCCGGAACTGCCATTGGCAAGCTGGTTCGGCGCCATCACGCCCGAAATGGCGAGAGCATGCGAAAGCCGGACAGGCTCCAGCTGCAACAGGCGGCCGGCTGTCGCGGCCGAAGCGAAGGCTGCCCAGCGACCGGACTGGCGTGTGCGAATTCCGTCCGTCGTCTGCGAGGCGGCGATGCGCGCGCCGACATCATAGCCGCAGATGATCGCGCTGATCAGTTCACGTCCCGTCGCTCCGGTCTGGCCAGCTATCAGCAACGCCGCGGGGATGACGCATGCCCCCGGATGGCCGCGAGCCGCGCGATTGCCGTCGTCGATGTCGAGCGCGGATGCGGCAGTGACATTGCAGAAAAGGGCACCCGCCGGCGCGCACCTGCCGGCGCACCAAATCGGCGCCTCGCCGCTGCCAAAGACCGGTGCGGCCATGGTGCGCGCAGCTACCGCGCTCGGCATGGCTAGGCCTGCGATAGCAGCGCCCAGCAGATCCAGGATACAACGTCTGGCGACGTCAGCGATGGCAGGACAATATTCTGTCGGTGCCGCCCGCACATGCTCGGCCAGAATGCGGGTCAGATAGGACATGTCCGATCCACCTCCGATCCTGCATGTGCACGGCAATATTTATCGAAGCTCGCCTGGGCGACGAAGAGATCGAGCATTGGCAGGCCGACACAGGTAACGCAGGTCGGTCCGGCATTGTCTTCGTACCAGGGTGCTGGATTTGCGAGTTCGCGTATGCCGATGAGCGGTCCGATCGTTTCCAGCGACAGGCCTCGGCTGGAAAAATGCAGGGCGATGCTTTGCGAATTGCGCCTCGAAACGGTCTGGAGATCGTCGCAAACCATGAGGCCGGTTCGAAACACCCGTTTCAGATAATCTTCCGGCGCCTCGTTGCCTCCAAGATGGAGCGTGGTCGCCTCTTGCGCCAGATCCTCGTCCGCAAAGACTGGTTCGCGGGCATTGGACGCGGTGACGACCAGGGAGCAGCAGCGCATGGTCCGGTTGTCATCGACAGGGACGAGCGGGATCTTGACTTCGCCCGAGAGCGCAATTGCAAGCGCGCGGGCGTTTTCCAATCTGCGGGCGCGGACGAAGATCTGCTCGATCCTGTCCGCGCAGGAAAAGGCAAGCGACCGGATGACGCTCTGCGCAACCGGCCCGGCTCCAACCAGATAGACGCAGGAGGCAGTGCCACGGGCAAGACATGCTTCTGCGACGAGTGAGGCATAGGTTCCGGTCCGGTCTGCCGAAAGCGCCGTCTCGTCGAGGATCGCAATCGGGCGAAGTGTGAACTTGTCGAGCAGGATGAAGGTCGATGTTGATCTCGGAAGCCCGAGGCTGCGATTGAAGGCATTGGCACCGATGATCTTCACCCCGCCATGCGTCGAGCTGACGCTATAGAGAGACGACAGCTTCCAGCCGAGACGTTCTTGGGCAAAATCAGGCTTGAAGGCGGTAAAATCGGGGACCGACCAAAACTCGTCTTCGGGCAAGGACAGGACCGCCTTGCCGCCGCGCGCAGCCCCGGACCGGATTTCGGCCCAGGCTCGCGCTGCGGCCTCGTGCACGTCCTTGGTCGTCAGCGCGCAGCCTCTCGTAGCGAGGTCTGACCTTGTCAAAAATACAATCCCGCTCAACGCGTCTGTCATCGTCTCCTCCCTTTCTAGAGCTGACGAGTGCAGAGCCAGTTTAGAGGTTTCGCCTCGTGTGGGAGGTGAAGTTTTCAGCAAGATTGATGCCCAAGGGTGGTAGCTCGGCATCGCTTGGGAAACATTTCGGTAAACTTTGCACGGACGCCGTCAGCAGGTTCAGCGGCGGCTGCATATCGAGATTCACCTGTTCAGCTATAATCTGAATGTGGGGGACGTCCTTGGAGAGCACGTTGTCTCGCAACAATGACGGCGACCTCGCTGCCAACTGCCGCCGCACCGCCGGTGCCGCAGGCCCTTGTCCGTCAGTACTGTCATTGTGGAGAATACGCTTGGGCAGAACAGCGAGCACATGGTTGCTTCGGCTAAAGCCCGATTAAGTGAACGACGACCCAGGTCGCAACGCTATTGCGCGATTTCCGCTCCGACCTCATTTTGCGTGCCCGGCCCAGATACCAGCGTGATGAGACTCCGCATCGCCTCGCGAATGGCAGGGTTCTGGATCTGATCGATTTCTGTCGGTCGTCGTCCGGCGAGGTTTGGCTCTCGCGTCGGATCGTTGCTGAAAATCTGTTCGGCCCCGCTGAACAAGTCATCCAGTGACACCCCGAGGGCGCGCGCCATTTCGTAAAGCGCACTGGCGCTGACGCGATTGATGCCTGTCTCGTATTTCTGGATCTGCGGGAAGGAAATGCCGAGCGCCTCACCAAGTGCGGTTTGGCTAATTCCTCTGCTTTTTCGAATACGCTGCAGGTTTTGTCCAACGACAGCGTCGATCGGATTGCCTTTTGGACGGGCCAAATCATTCTCCTGGTTTTGTGTTCTTTTGCGCTGAACGAGGCAGCATGGCGGGATAGAGGCAACAGGATTTCAAAGGCGGGATATAAGCGCGATCATAGGCATTTGGCCGTGCTATCAAGCTTCGTCCGACCACGCGTGTTCACAGCTGAGCACGCCGCAGACGAGATCGAGCGGCGCATTCGTCAATGACCCTCTCTCATAATTGCTGATGTCGAGCGGGGGTCGACCAGATGACGGCCGAATGGATTGACGGCGACAAGCGCAACCAAAATTGCAAGCACGGAGGCAGTCAAAATGGGTGTTTGGACGCGCATCATTCTTCCAGCCATCAACTCCGGCGCACTATCTGCCGCGTTGTAACGTCAGACCAAACGAAAAGTTCCCTGCTTTCAAAAGCAAAAGCTGGCCATCCGGTCAGGAGCCGGGCGGCCCGTCGGGCGACTGTTTCGATCATCGCTGCGGCGGCAAGGATTTCCTGGATTTGCCTGCAGACGGCCACGGAGAGTTGAGGCCGGAGGGGGGAGCAAACATAGGTATTTTTTCTTATGCCGATATTTTTCAAGTTGGTTGGAATCCGGCCATTCAGTTGAACTAACTCTATTTTTTTGCCATTAAAGGCGCGGATAGCGCCCTGTTAGGAATATTCACCTCTACAGCTACGTTGACTCACGTCTGAATTAGGAACAAATAAAGAACATATCCGCCTTCCTGCGGTGTGGATAGGTTTAATATGATGAAGACCGGACAATGGCTCGGCCAGGCGCAAACCGAATTATCTACGAGCTTCGAGAGCGCATCCAGCATCTCGAAGGGGCGGCTGCCCGTCCGAAGGCGGTTTTGCCCTTCGGTGTCGGCGAAATCGACGAGAAGCTTCCCGGCGGGGGACTCGCCTATGGCGCTATCCACGAATTCGCCGGAGGCGGGGCCGGCGCCGTCAACGGAGCTGCTGCTGCCTTGTTTGTTGCAGGCATAGCGGCCCGCACCAAGGGCACGGTCGTGTGGTGCCTGGCGCGTCCCGATCTCTTCGCACCCGCGCTCGCGCAGACCGGCCTTCATCCGGATCGCGTGATCTATGTCGAGGCGGTTCACGAGGAATATGTGCTTGAGGCCTGTGAGGAGGCCTTGCGCTTCGGCGGGCTTGGCGCGGTCGTGGCCGAAACGGTGCGCTTGCCAATGGTCGTTTCACGCCGCCTGCAACTGGCCGCGGAGAGATCCGGAACGCTCGGGCTGATCATCCGGCGCTGGCGACGCCAGACGGAAGCAAGTGATTTCGGGCATCCAACGGCCGCTGCCTCGCGCTGGCGCATTTCGGTCTTGCCGTCCGAGCCGCTGCCCGTTCCCGGCATCGGTCGGGCCAGGTGGCTCGCCGAATTGATCAGGATCAAGGCCGGAGAAAGTACAGATTTCATCGTCGAGGCATGTGATGGCCAGGGTCGTCTCCGTATATCTTCCGACGCTGCGGACAGATCGGATCAGACGCGTCGATCCGTCCCTTCCGGCTGACGCACCGCTTGTCGTGGTCGCAAAGAGCGGGTCGAAGCGATGGCTGTCGGCGGTCGACGCAAACGCCGCAAAGCTTGGCCTGACTATCGGCATGCCGGCCGCCAAGGCGCAGGCATTCGTGCGGGGACTTAACATGGTCGATGCCGATCCTGCAGCCGATCTTGCGGCATTGGAGCGCATCACCCTTTGGGCGCTCACCCGATATTCGCCTGTCGTTGCCTTGGACCCACCTGACGGCATCGTCATGGACACCGAGGGTGCCGACCATCTGCAGGGCGGGGAGGGACCCATGCTGTCGGCTCTGGTCAACAGCTTCCGCGCCAAAGGTCTGGCGGCACGGGCAGCGGTCGCAGACAGCTGGGGAGCAGCCCATGCACTGGCGCGCTCGATCGGCAACGAGACAAGCGTGGTGGCACCAGGCCAGACAGTCGATGCCGTTACCGATCTGCCGATTGCCTCGCTTCGTCTCAACGCGGAGGTCGTGACAGGTTTGCGTATCCTCGGGTTTCGCACCGTCGGTGAACTGGCGGCAACGCCAAGAGCACCGCTGACCCTGCGCTTTGGCCCGGAGATCACACGCAGGCTCGATCAGATGTTTGGCCGGGTAGCCGAGCCCATCGATCCAATCCGCTCGCCCGACTTCGTCGAAGTGTCAAGGTCCTTCGCAGATCCGATCGGCGCTGCGGAGACGATCGCCAAATATGTCTCGCTGCTGGTGCGCGGGCTCTGCCATATCCTTGAGGCAAGGGGACTTGGCGTACGCCGCACGGACCTCATCGTCCACCGGGTCGACAATACGGTCCAGGCGTTGAGGGCCGGAACTGCAAAGCCTGTCCGTGACATTGCCTGGCTGACCAAACTCCTGCACGATCGGATCGAACGCATCGATCCGGGCTTCGGCATCGAGAAGCTCTGCCTTACTGCCATCATGGTCGAGCCGCTTAAAGACAGGCAGTTTGCTTCCGCCCTGATCGAAGAGGCCAAGGTCGATATCGGCGCTTTCGTCGACATTCTCGGCAATCGTGGAAAATTCCGTCTCTACCGCGTCGCGCCGGTGGCCAGCGACGTTGCGGAGCGATCACTGCAAAGCATCTCGCCTGTCGCCGAAGAGCAGGGACAGAGCTGGCCGTTGAACTGGCCGCGCCCGGTCCGGCTGATGGATCGCCCGGAACCGATCGAGGTCATGGCGCTGCTGCCCGACCACCCTCCCGTGTGGTTCACCTGGCGCGGTAAGCGATACCGGGTGAAACAGGCCGACGGGCCCGAGCGCATCTTCGGCGAATGGTGGCAGCGATCGTCGGAATGGGTCGCCGTGCGCGACTATTTCACCGTCGCGGACGAGGCCGGTGAACGCTACTGGATTTATCGCGCTGGCGACGGTGTCGACCCCGAGACCGGATCGCATCGTTGGTTCATGCATGGAGCCTTCACATGACCTATGCCGAGCTGCAGGTCACGACGCATTTTTCTTTTTTGCGCGGCGCATCCTCGGCCGACGAACTGTTTGCGACCGCCACGGCCATCGGCATAGAGGCTCTCGGCATTGTCGACCGCAATTCGCTAGCGGGTATCGTGCGGGCACTGGAGGCATCGCGAGCCACCGGTCTTCGCCTGGTCGTCGGCTGTCGTCTCGACCTGACGGACGGCATGTCGATCCTCGTCTACCCGACAGACCGTGCGGCCTACTCGCGGCTGACACGATTGCTGACGCTCGGAAAGAGCAGGGGCGGGAAGGCCAAATGCATCCTGGCGCTCGACGACGTCGCTCTCTATGCGGAAGGGCTGATCGCCATCCTGGTGCCGGATCTCGCCGATGAGACATGCGCCCTCCAGCTCAGGAAGATGGCGCAGATTTTCCAGAGCAGAGCCTATGTAGCTTTGAGCCTCAGGCGCCGGCCGAACGATCAGATCCGGCTGCACGAAATTGCCGTGATGGCTGCCAGCCACAAGGTCAAAACCGTCGTCACCAATGACGTGCTCTTTCACGAGCCCGCCCGGCGGCAGTTGCAGGACGTGGTGACCTGCATTCGAAACCGCACGACGATCGACGATGTCGGTTTCGAGCGCGAACGCCATGCCGACCGTTACCTCAAGTCGCCGGAGGAAATGCAGCGGCTGTTTGCACGCTATCCGCAAGCGCTTGCGCGGACGATGGAGATTGTCGCGCGCTGCACGTTCTCCATGGAAGAACTGACCTGTCAGTACCCTGAGGAAGCAATTGTTGCCGGCATGGACGCGCAGCAGTCGCTTGAACACTATGTCCGGGAACACATCCCGGCGCGATATCCCGATGGCCTGCCGCAGAAGGTGCTTTGCTCCATCCGCCACGAGCTCGATCTCGTCAAGGAAATGCGCTACGCGCCTTACTTCCTGACGGTCTTTTCGATCGTTCGTTACGCCCGCAGCCAGGGCATCCTTTGTCAGGGGAGGGGCTCGGCCGCCAATAGCGCCATCTGCTACATCCTCGGCATTACCAGCATCGACCCTGAAACCAACGACCTTTTGTTTGAACGTTTCGTCAGCAGGGAACGCGACGAGCCGCCCGACATCGATGTCGACTTTGAACACGAACGGCGCGAGGAGGTCATCCAGTGGATCTACAGGACGTACGGGCGCCATAAGGCGGCACTCTGCGCCACCGTCACGCGCTACCGGACGAAGGGCGCCATCCGCGACGTCGGCAAGGCGCTCGGACTGCCCGAGGATTTGATCAAGGCACTTTCATCGGGGGTGTGGGCCTGGAGCGAGGCCGTCGGTGAACAACATGTCCGAGACCTCAACCTCAATCCCGACGACCGCCGGCTTGCACTCACCCTCCGGCTTGCCCAGCAGCTGATGGGTGCGCCACGCCATCTCGGCCAGCATCCGGGCGGCTTCGTGTTGACCCATGACCGGCTCGACGATCTGGTGCCGATCGAGCCGGCCTCCATGGTCGATCGGCAGGTGATCGAGTGGGACAAGGATGACGTCGAGGCACTCAAATTCATGAAGGTCGACGTGCTGGCGCTCGGCATGCTGACATGCATGGCCAAGAGCTTTGCCTTGCTGCGCGAGGAGAAGAATGTAGATCTCGATCTTGCGACCATCCCGCAGGAAGATGCGAAGACTTATGCGATGATCCGCAAGGCCGATACGTTGGGCACCTTCCAGATCGAGAGCCGCGCGCAAATGTCGATGCTGCCACGCCTCAAGCCCGAAACCTTCTATGATCTCGTCATCCAGGTCGCGATTGTCCGCCCCGGTCCAATCCAGGGCGACATGGTGCATCCCTATCTCCGTCGCCGGGAGGGCAAGGAGAAGCCCGAATATCCGACGCCCGAGCTGGAATCCGTTCTCGCCAAGACGCTCGGCGTACCGCTGTTTCAAGAAAGCGCCATGAAGGTCGCCATGGTCTGCGCGGGCTTCACCGGCGGTGAGGCCGATCAGCTCAGAAAAAGCATGGCGACCTTCAAATTCACCGGCGGGGTGAGCCGCTTCAAGGATAAGCTGATCTCCGGCATGATCCGCAACGGCTATGAGCCCGAATTTGCCGAAAAGACATTCAGTCAGCTCGAAGGGTTCGGTTCCTATGGTTTTCCGGAAAGCCATGCCGCAAGCTTTGCGCTGATTGCCTATGCCTCGAACTGGATGAAGTGCCACCATCCGGATGTCTTCTGTGCGGCATTGTTGAACAGCCAGCCGATGGGTTTTTATGCGCCGGCCCAAATCGTGCGCGACGCAAGGGAACACGGCGTCGCCATCCGGCCCGTCTGCATCAACCGGTCCCGCTGGGATTGCACGCTGGAACCGGTCGCGGGTTCCAACCGGCTCGCAGTTCGGCTCGGCATGCGCATGGTACGTGGTCTGGCAACGGCTGATGCCGCCCGGATCGTCGCTGCAAGAGCCGATCAACCCTTCGACAGTGTCGACGACATGTGGCGTCGTTCCGGTGTTCCTGCCGCCTGCCTGGTGGAACTTGCCGAGGCGGATGCTTTCCGACCCTCCTTCCGCCTCGAGCGTCGCGATGCCCTGTGGGCGATCAAGGCGCTAAGAGATGAGCCATTGCCGCTCTTTGCTGCGGCGGCCGCAGTACGGGAGGAAAGGACGGTCGGAGAGCAACAGGAACCAGACGTCGAACTCCGGCCGATGGCTGAGGGCCATAACGTCGTCCTCGACTACGGGCATACAGGACTGACGCTTCGGGACCATCCGGTCAGTTTCCTACGTCGAGAGCTTACCGAGCGCCGCATCGTCACCTGTTCGGAGGCAATGTCGGCCTCCGACGGCCGATGGTTGATGGCGGCCGGACTGGTCCTGGTGCGTCAGCGGCCCGGCTCGGCAAAGGGTGTGATTTTCCTGACGGTGGAAGACGAGACAGGGGTTGGCAATGTCGTCATCTGGCCCAAGCTCTTCGAGCGGTCGAGACGGATTGCGCTTGGCGCCTCGATGATGGCGATCAACGGGCGCATCCAGCGGGAGGGCGATGTCGTTCATCTCGTTGCCCAGCAACTCTTCGACCTGTCGAACAGCCTGAACGATCTCGCTGACCGGGATGTGGAATTCCGCCTGGCGACGGGAAGGGGAGACGAGTTTGCCCATGGTTCTCCCGAAAGAGCCGATCCGCGCGAAACGGCGGCGGCGGCGATGAAGTCGCGCGACATCTTCATCCCGGACCTGCATATCGACACTCTGAAGGTCAAAAGCCGCAATTTCCACTGAAACACCCGGACCCTGCACCCGAACAGGCAAGTTCGGCCGGCAGGTCAGGACGACTTCCATCGCTTGTCGACAGCAGCATCCTCTCGCACGGGAACAAAGAGAGCTGTCCGATGTTGTCGGCGATGGAGGTCGCGATGCCAAAATTCATCTTTCAGGTCATCGATCGCACGAGCCCGGAACCGACCGAACTTGCACATGAGTTTCCAAGCCTTGAGGATGCAAAGCACCAGGCACGACTTGCCCTTGCCGAGATGGCCCGCGACGGCCTGCCTGAAGCACCGTTTAATATGGTCTCGGTCGAGCTCTTCGATGAAGATCGACGGCCGATCACCGAATTCCGGCTGCTGCTCGAAGAAGTGCCGAAATCCGTTCCCGATCCAACGGCCTGACGGGCCAGGATCGCACACCAACCCCATCGCTGGAGGACAATTTGAATACCGCCAATCTTCAACTGGAAGGCATGGTCATGGCGCTCGCCTCGCTCTGCGAGACGCTGGCCGATAGGGGCGTGCTGGAGCACAAGGAAATTGGCGCTGCGCTGTCGAGCAGGACGACACCCATCAGCTATCCGAGGCCAATCAGGCCGCCGTCCTGTTTCCGATCCACCTCCTAAGCCTGGCGAACCAGGCCCATCAGCGTGGCCAACGTTTCACGTTCTCCGACTATGCGGCTCTTGTCGGGAAGTTGACATGATGGCCGGTGATCGCTGCCGAGTTCGTCAAGGCGATTTTTTACTGGATCCGGTTCGGCACCGCCTGCCGATCCATGGAACAGCTGGGATGACCGACGTTTTGCCGACGATAATATCATTGGTTCTGCACTTGTCCGCCTGACCAGCATGAGCGTGACATAAACGCCGATCCGCTCGCACGGGACGACCAGATCATCCCATGCCGAACGCTGCATGGCGCGTTTGCGGCCCTTCTCGGCGTCGGCATACCGGTTCCTGCGTCTTCGCAGAACGCTGTCAGCAGATGCCAACCGGCGCCGCAAAGGGCTAGGTCGTCTCTCAGGTCTCGGCGGCGTAAAGCGCTTGCGGCCAGCCGCGGAACTTCAAAACCGGGACGACGTTAAAAAGGGCGAACACGTGGAGAAAAGACATGAACGACGTGAAATCCCCCGCCGTAAAGGCACACGAACTCGACAAGGCCAAGAACAAGGACTGGGAAAACAAGGGGGAGCTGGACCAGGCCCTGGAGGATACGTTTCCAGCCTCCGATCCGGTCTCGCAATCCAGTACGTCGGTGGCCGGAGCGCCACCAGCAAGCCAACCGCGACAACAGGAAGGATTTCTTGACGGCGCCAGAAGGTGGATCAAAAACAATCCGCTTGCCGCTGTTGCCATCACCGCAGCCATCGCATGGATTTACGGCTCGACGCGATAGCGCACCGGCCCCAGCCAGGGAGGGGGTTTTGCAGGTGGCTCCCTGCGGATCGAGTTTGCCACTCCACACCCTTCGACAAGCGAGACTTCCGCATGTCACCCCAGGTAATCCAAGGCCAACCATTCGTTCACGATTGATTCACCATAAACAAAGGTCTTTGGTCGTCAATTGTATCGGATTGGGACATCGCGACGTTCCACTGTCATCTCAACACATAGAGGTGCGGGAATGGCAAAAATCCTGATCGTGGAAGACGAGATGCTGATCCGCTTCGCGCTCGCCGACGCGTTGATCGATGCGGGGCACGTGGTGATCGAATGCGGGACCGTCCTCGAAGCGGTGGCTGCTTTCTCCAGACATGACAAGATCGAGGCGCTCATCACGGATGTCGACATGCCTGGCGGCCTGACAGGTCTTGACCTTGCCGGACTTGTGAGGACGACAAGATCATCCGTTCCGATATGGGTGACGTCAGGGCGCAAGGTCGATATTTCGCGTATCAGGGGTGCTGTTTTTCTGACCAAGCCCTACGATTTCGCTGCGCTAGCAAAGACCGTCACCGCTCATATTGAAAGGGGCAACCGGAGCTTGCCCCATTTCAGTTCTCGCTACCGTTCCTATCCATAGGGCTAGCGCACCGGGCTGATAGCCATAGAGGACGGATCGGCCGGCTGGTCTGCCCCAAGCCCATCCGAGACAATGTCTCTTCATAAAATGGCAGCGTCGGCGACATCCACCGGTCGACCTCATCTTGTGCCACTGCCCGGTTACGGGATAAGGGTCTCATTTTACGGCCGCTGGCGGCAAATACTCAACACCGATGCGGCCGTATATGGCGGAGCGGGCGCAGGAACTGGCGACCGGACACGCAGCCCGCCGAGGCGCATGGCCGTGGTCAATCGCTTCTCGCGGATCTTCCGCCTCTGGCGACAATGATGTTTATCTGCGAGCACGACCGGAACCACGAGCTCTGAAATGGCGTTCAATAGAGATTGATACGCCTCCGGGCCGGCCCTGCGGCGTGCTCCTGGCCAGTGGCGATGGGAGGAAGAGATGGGCCCTAGCCAGGATAAAATATCCAATCGTATGCTGACGGCTCTCGATCGGGACGATTTTGGCCTCCTTTCGCCGTACCTGGAGATGGTCGATCTCCCGTCGCAATTCAGGATTGCCGTGCCTCGGGAAAAGCTCGAACATGTCTATTTTCTCGAAAGCGGCGTCGGGGCTGTCATGACTGTTTCGTCGACAGGCCAGATGGCGGAAGCCGGCATGTTCGGTTGGGAAGGCTTTGTGCCCACTGCCACGATCATCGGCGACGATACGGTCCCTTACCTGATCGAAATGAATGTCGGGGGAGCAGGTTACCGCGTTCCGATCGCCGCGATGCGCGAAGCGACCATGAGGAGTTCGAACTTTCAGGTCCCCCTTATCAAATACATGCATGTTTTTGCAACCCAGGTCGCCTACACAGCACTTGCCAATGTCCGCTACCTGCTTGAGCAACGACTGGCACGCTGGATCCTGATGTGCCACGACCGCCTTCGCACCGACGAGATGGCGATAACGCACGACTATATCGCGCTGATGTTAGGGGCGCGCCGCCCCGGCGTGACGACCTCGCTCCACGTCCTTGAAGGCCATCACCTGATCCGCTCGCTAAGGGGGTCGATCATAATCCGCAACCGTGCGGGGCTGGAAGAATTTGCGGCCGGCTCCTATGGCGTTCCCGAGCAGGAATACGAGCGGTTGATCGGGGCGAACGGACGTGGCAACTCCAAACGGTGAAGCATGCGATACTGTTTTCAAATCAGGAATGGCGACGAGCTAATCTGCGACCCCGAAGGAAGCGTGTGCGCCAACGTTGCCGTCGCAATCGAGGAAGCAAAGGCGCATGCGCGTGAACTCATGGCAGAACGGCTGAAATCCGGCCGGGAAATGGACGGGTAGACGTTCGAAATCGTTGACGAGAAAGGCTTGCCGCCACGGTCCGGTTCAAGGATGCCTTGCCGTCCTAAACGGTCCTGGCCGGAACCAGGTCATGCTCGACTTTGCGTCGTGAAGACCTAGCCTTACGCGACCTGCGTCTATCAAATATGTTTATAGCTTGCCAATGTTGCCTGGCGCCGCTCGTGGCACTGGCCAAGCGCCACCGCTTGCCTAGTTTCATGGCGATGATGGCTTCGAACGCACAGCAGAGACAATCCAGAAAATGGAACGGCACCCGATTTGCTGCGGGACTCGGCCGCGGGCTTGCAGGCGCGCTGATATTTGCCCTGCCGATGTTCATGACGATGGAGATGTGGGAACTTGGCTTCTACATGGATCGTAGCCGATTGCTGATCTTGCTTCTCCTCAACATTCCGCTGCTCATTGTTCTGTCCAACAATGTCGGGTTCGAGGCTACCCATACCTGGAGCGATGCGATCCGGGACGCGGCCATCGCCTATGCAATTGGCATCGTCTCCTCCACCGCAGTCCTGACCGCGGTCGGTGTCCTGCAGTTTGGTCAGCCATTTCACGAGGTCGTTGGAAAAATCGCCGTGCAGGCTGTTCCGGCAAGCATCGGCGCACTTCTCGCCCGTAGCCAGCTTAATGGCGATCCGGGAGACAACACCGAGGACGACGACGATCCGATCCAGGAGGGGCCGGCAGACTATGCCGGCGAGATGTTTCTGATGGCGATTGGCGCGCTGTTTCTTGGCCTTAACGTCGCGCCGACCGAGGAGATGATCCTGCTATCCTACAAAATGACGCCATGGCACGTCCTGGCTGTCGTTGCACTTTCCCTCCTTGTCATGCACGGGTTCGTCTATGCCGTTTCCTTCAAGGGCGGACATGAGATCGGCGACGAGGTGCCCGCCTGGCATGTCGTCATCCGCTTCACACTGCCGGGATATGTGATGTCCCTTCTTGTCAGCGCATACGCATTGTGGACTTTCGAGCGTTTTGGAGATGCGGCGATCTGGCCGATGCTCACCGCCGTCATCGTTCTTGGCCTGCCATGTTCGATCGGCGCGGCTGCCGCGCGACTGATACTATGAGGAGTCCAGTGGACGATAAGCCGAACGGCACCGCAAACAAGCCTCACCCTGTCGAATGGGCGGTCGGGCTGGCGAGTACGCTGCTCGTGACAGCCATGATCGGTTTCATCTTTTATCAGGCGATTACACAATCGCCTTTGCCGCCCCGCCTCTCGATCAAAAGGCTTCCGCCTATGGCGGGGGATTCAGACCATCAGGTCCGTTTCGCTGTCCAAAATGATGCAAATAAGACCGCCTCTGCGGTGCACGTTCAAGGCGAGGCCAAAAGGTTGGACGGCGGGACAGAGATCTCGGAAGCGACATTCGACTACGTGCCGGCACAGTCGCTGGCAACGGGCGCCTTGATCTTTTCGATACCCGTCACCGAGGCCAATCTGACGATCCGGGCATCCGGATATATGGACCCCTGACTTCAGGCGAGGTGGCCTGGGACAAAACTGAGCCGCGACTAGGATGGTTCGCACTTGCGACGCGGACAGGACCAAGGCGAGCATTCCGAAGCTTTTCTCTGAACTCGTCTTCGGTTTCGGCCTTCTCCAGCTTCCCACACACTGGCGCCGGATTTCACCTTGCCAACAGTTGGAAAGCCGCGCTGATGGTTCTGGCCATCCGGTGAACTTGATCAACACGACCGGGTGAAAAATCACTTGGTACGACCGCGAGCCTGTTCGTTTCGGCCCTGCGCGCAATCGCGTTGACCGGCGCTGAGCGCGTAACAATGTTGCCCAATGCCGTACCGTCCTCGCGCTCGGTCATGCAGTTACCGCCCATCTGCGCCACCACCAGAAGTCAAGCTTTGGTACGGTAGGAGGCGCTGGCAACGCGACCCACCTCTTGCTGTGGCGCTAGAAAAATACAGCCCGCCGGCCGAGCCCGAGCCAGCTGGCGAACGAAGTCCTTGCAGCTTTGAATCCAGTAAGGAAAGTGGCTATGCGCCACCCGGCGGCGCTTCCCCCGGCCATGCCGATACTGGCCTATGGCGAGCTCGAGCACCTGCTGCATAACGCCAATTCCGACGGGAAAGAAGGGACGATGTTTCGACGGACAAGGCTCCGGGTCCATTCGGCTGTACTTCGAGTGACCCTAATACTTTCGGCGGTTTTGGTTTCACCGGAGGACACAGTCGCGGGGCGATGGTCCCGGCGCCAGACAGGAGTTTTTCCGTCTTAACGCCTTCATCTTTTTGGAACTCGACGATCAGGCAGACCCTCGAGCAGAAGAGTAATCAGATGATTGGAACAAATCGGCCTTTTGCACGATTGCGCCATCAGCAGCCGCGTGCCGAGCGATCAACGATAGCTTTGATATCTGGTTGACCTCATTGCATAGGGCCTAGTGGCAAGCAACGGAGCACATAACTATGGGAATGCGACGGCACAACGTACCCAAAATTATGTTGGGGCTTGCGGCTGTTGCTGGCCTCGCTTTGTCTCTTGGAGGGGTCAGGGGTCGATCTCAGATAAATGCTGCGCCCGGTCACGATGTTGGTCGCGGCAGAGAGGCCGATGTTCCGGAAGAAATCCCAATGCGAGGGTTGCGGGACGTTTTCTGGCGCGTTGTCGGGGAGGTCAGCGAAGACAGGGTGATGCTGATCGCGGCGGGTGTGACCTTCTACCTGCTGCTGGCGATGTTTCCCGCTCTTGCCGCTCTCGTTTCCCTGTACGGCCTCGCCGCCGATCCGCTCACCATCGCAAATCATCTGCGCAAGCTTGCGATCATGCTGCCACCCGGCGCCTTTGACATCGTTGCCGACCAGATCCGGGCGCTCGCCGGCCGACGGGAAGAAAGTCTGGGAATAACGTTTTTCGTCGGCCTTGCTTTCGCGCTGTGGAGCACTCATAGCGGCACGCTCGCCCTTTTTGATGCGATGGACGTAGCTTACGAGGAAAAGGAAAAACGCGGGCTCGTCCGCCTCAACCTTATAGGCCTTGCCTTCACGCTCTGCACCATCGTCGGCGCAATCGCGGTCGTGGCACTGATTGCGGTCATACCGCTCATTCTGTCCTATGTCTGGCTCGACGGGTTGAAAGAGAAGCTCGCCCTCTTTGGCCGCTGGCCGTTGCTGCTCATCATCGTCGCCGGCGCGGTCACGACGATCTATCGGTTCGCACCGAGCCGCGAACCAGCAAGGTTGCGCTGGCTGACCTGGGGAGCGGTGTTGACGACGATCGCCTGGTCGGCAATGTCGCTTGGATTTGCTTTCTATCTGGACCACTTCGCCAACTATAATGCCACCTACGGGACACTCGGCGCGTTGATCGGCCTGCTCGTCTGGATCTGGCTCTCCGTCACCATCCTCATCATTGGCGCCGAGCTCAATGCCGAGCTTGAGCATCAGACGACAAAGGATACCACAACCGGCACGCCCCGGCCGATGGGCACACGCGGCGCCTATGTTGCCGACACGCTAGGGCGCCGGGCCGATTGAACCGGTGCGCTGACTGCGTGTGGGCGCCGCCTGCAATGGCTGCGATCATCAATGCTGAAGGCGCCTTTGCCAACCCGGCGACCTTGGACCCCAAAGAAGCGATCGCAATAGCACTGGCCAACGATTTGTAGGGAACAAGGTCGCTACGCTGAGGTTTGGGATCATCAACCGAACCTGCCAAAGATCGTCGCGTGCCGTAGCGGCTTCCGATTTGCGACAATGCAGGAACAAAGGCAGCAGAATTGACAAGAGGAGGACGACGCATGAAGGCGCTTACCTGGCACGGCAAACATGACATCCGCTGCGAGAGCGTACCCGATCCGGAGATTGAGGACGGTCGCGACGCGATCATCAAGGTTACCGCCTGCGCCATCTGCGGCTCGGACCTTCACCTTTTCAATGGCGTCATGCCCGACATGCATAGTGGCGACATTATGGGCCACGAAACGATGGGCGAGGTCGTCGAAGTCGGCAAGGACAACCGCAAGCTCAAGGTCGGCGATCGTGTCGTCGTTCCCTTTACGATTTCCTGCGGCGAGTGCTTCTTCTGCAAGCGGGGCTTCTTCTCAGGTTGCGAACGGTCTAATCCCGATCCCTCAAAGGTCACCAAAATGTGGGGAAATTCGCCCGCCGGCCTGTTCGGCTATACGCATCTGCTCGGCGGCTACAGCGGCGGACAGGCGGAATATCTGCGCGTGCCTTATGCCGATGTCGGTCCGATCAAGGTGCCGGACGGTCTGAGCGATGAGCAGGTTCTCTTTCTTTCCGACATCTTTCCGACCGGCTACATGGCGGCTGAATTCTGCAACATCCAGCCGGGCGAGACGATCGCGGTCTGGGGATGCGGGCCAGTGGGTCAGATGGCGATCAAGTCCGCCTTTATTCTTGGGGCCGAACGGGTAATCGCCATCGACACCGTGCCGGAGCGCATGGCGCTCGCGCAAAGATCGGGTGCCATCACGCAGGATTTCCGGGATGAGGATATCTACGACAGGATCATGGAACTGACGAGCGGCCGCGGAGCGGATGCCTGCATCGATGCCGGTAGGCACCGAGGCGGACGCCTCGGCAAGCTGGGATTCGCGCATCGACCGCATCAAGGTCGCAACTTTCATGGGGACCGACCGGCCCCACGTCTTGCGTCAGGCGATCCATTGCTGCCGGAACTTCGGCACGGTCTCGATCGTCGGCGTCTACGGCGGCTATCTCGACAAGATCCCGCTGGGTTCTGCGATCAACCGTGGCCTGACGTTCAAGATGGCCCAGACGCCCGTCCAACGCTACCTGCCGCTTCTGATGGAGCGCATTCAGAAAGGCGAAATCGATCCTTCATTCGTCATAACACATCGGGCGTCTTTGGAGGACGGTCCTGATCTCTACAAAACGTTTCGCGACAAACAGGATGGTTGCATCAAGGTTGTCCTCAAGCCCTAGGAGAAACAACATGGCCGAAACTGCTTCGACGAAAGGCATGGCCGTTATTACCGGCGCCTCCACCGGCATCGGCTTTGAGCTTGCCCTATGCGCCGCACGGGATGGTTACGATCTCATCATCGCCGCTGACGAAGCCCGCATCGTGCAGGCGGCGTCCCGACTGAAAGCTTTCGGTGTCGCGGTCGAGCCCATCGAGACTGACCTTTCGACTCTTGAGGGCGTCGATAGATTGATCGAGCGCATCGAGGCCGACGGTCGGTCCGTCGATCTCCTGATGGCGAATGCCGGCCGTGGTCTTGGCAAGGGTTTTCTCGATCAGAATTTCGCCGACGTGCGCAAGGTGGTGGACACCAATATCACCGGTACGATCTATCTCGTTCAGCAAATAGGCAATCATATGCGGGCCCGTGGTGAAGGGCGGATCCTGCTGACCGGTTCGATCGCCGGTTTCATGCCGGGCTCCTACCAGGCCGTCTACAACGGCACGAAGGCCTTCATCAACAGCTTCTCCTTCGCGCTGCGCGAGGAACTGAGAGGCAGCGGCGTAACCGTAAGCTGCTTGATGCCCGGTGCGACTGAAACGGAATTCTTCAAACGGGCCGACTTGATGGATACGTCGATCGGCCAGGCAAAGAAGGACAATCCGGCCGATGTGGCGCGGATCGGCTATGACGCCATGCTCGACGGCGAAGGTGATGTCGTCAGCGGCTGGAAGAACAAATTGCAGGCCGTCGTCGCCAATGTGACGCCAGCCAGCGTACTCGCGCATCAGTATGCAAAAATGGCAGAGCCTGGGTCGGGCACTAAATAGCCCTCAGACAGGCCGCGCCGCTGATCACCGACACCGATTATCGCGAAAGAGCAAGTATCGAAACCAGCGGAAGATGATCCGAAGCCATCCTTGCGAGCGGGTCATTCGGGACATAGGCATCGACAACACCTATTGCCTCCGTCACGAAGATATGGTCGAGCCGCATAACAGGGAACCGGGACGGGAAGGTGGGACGGAAACCGGTCCGATTTACCTGTTGCACGTCGCGAAGCCGGCGGGCCGCAGCTCTGTAGGCGGCTGATGCGGGGATCGCATTGAAATCGCCGCAGAGGATGACGGGACCGTCATGATCTCCAATCCATCCGGCACCGAGCAATGTGTTCATTTGCTGTATGCGTTCGCGCCCGCGCAAACCGAGATGGGTGTTGATAACAAGCAGCTTTTGATCGCTGACGAATATTTCGAGCGCGATCGCCCCGCGTGGCTCACCCATCGAGGGCAGGAGACCGGCTTTTTTTGCGCCGGTCGGAAGTGCCGTGATGATTGCATCTCCGTAGAGTTCCTCCGCCACGGTTAGTGCCGGGTGAAAATGGGCCTGCATCTTCAAGAGCGAGGCAATTGCCCTCGCCTGATCCAGCCCCCCTGTGCGCGACCGGCCGACATCGACCTCCTGGAGTGCAACAATGTCGGGCTTGGCCTGTGCGATGACTTGAGCAATGCGCCCAGGATCAAGTTTCCGGTCGGTGCCGACGCAGCTGTGGACGTTATAGGTCATGAGCGTGATGTTTTCTGCCAAGGGCGTCCTCAAACCTCTGATCCCCTGCGAGGAACACAACAGCGCCTCGTTCGTTCCAACTTCACGACGCCATTCCGCGCGTCCGGGAAAGCATGCATGACTCTTAAATCGCTGATCTGGAAAGGCCTGTTCGTCGCCGCAATCGGCCTCGCCGCCTTTCTTCTCTACCGGATTTTCCGCCAATATAGCGCAAGCGAGATCTTGGATTCCTTTGCGAACATCCCCATTCAAAGCTTGCTGCTTGCTACGCTCGCAGCAGCCGGCTCCTATATCTGCCTGACAGGTTTCGATTTTCTGGCGGTCCGGTCGCTTGGCAAACAACTCGCCTATCGGCAGGTCGCGCTCGCGTCCTTCGTCAGTCTTTCCCTCGGCCACAATATCGGTTTCGCCGGCTTGAGCAGCGGCGCCTTCCGCTATCGTTTCTATTCCCGCTGGGGCTTATCGACCGAGGACGTGGCGAAGATCGTTCTCTTCTGCGGCATCACTGTCGGCCTTGGACTTGTCACGCTCGGCGCCCTTGCCCTGATTGTCAACGCTTCAGACGCAGCGCCTCTGTTGCGGCTGTCTGAAGGCAGCGCCCGGCTATCAGGTGCTGCCCTGTTGCTGGCGCCCCTCACTTATGTGGCGACATCTGGTTTGGTGCGGGCCCGCCTCCATCTCTGGCGTTGGTCGGTTGAATTGCCTCCGCTCCCGATCGCTATCTGCCAAGTCGCGATTGGGGCGGTGAATTTCCTGTTCGTATCGGCATGCCTGCATGCACTTTTGAGCGCCTTCGCCGAGGTCGCATTTCTCCGTTCGGTGACGGCATTCGTACTCGCGAATTCGGCGATCCTTGCGACCCACATCCCGGGCGGTCTCGGCGTCCTGGAGACAACGGTCAGGCACGTCGTTCCGGATGCTGCCACGATCGGCGCACTGATTGCGTTCCGGGCGATCTATTTCGTGCTGCCGCTCATGCTGGGCACAGGCTTGCTGCTGATCTCGGAATTCGCGCCGCGCAAAGGCCAATCGCGCAAGGATGGAAAGACCGTGACGCGACCGCCCTCCGAGGCCCGATCAGGATAAGGCGGGCGCCTGCGGGTCAAAGAGCAAGGTTCCAATCACCGGCTCGAGGCGGCCAGGACCGATATCCGTGTCGAGCGCTCGCAGGCACCTGGGACCGCCGTTCAAAGCCTCGATCGTATTAATCATCGAGCCAAGCTGGCGCATTTGATCGGCGACTGTGGCTGCCGACATTCCGAGATGTTCGGCAAGCAGACGATTACGCAGATTGGCGATTGCCTCGAGATGGTCGGGCGTTGTGGCGTCAAGGCGCATATCGCATTCGGTATCGAGCCACTCCGACCGGTGATTGAGGTTGGACGAGCCGATCCGCACGATAGCATCATCGGCGATCAGCAGTTTCGAATGAACCAGGACCTCTGCCTCGCCCTCCACACCGGGCACCGACGGATAGAAGACCCGCAGCCGATCGTGCCGATCAGCCTTTTTAAGGCAGCGGATGACCCGACGGCGGTTGCGACCCATGACCAACTGCTCGATGAATCCGTGCGAGCTGCGGGTACAGATGATGACGATCTCCGGGCCGTCCAATTCGCCAAGGCGCGCGGCGAGCGCCTTGGCAATCGTCTGGGACGCCAGATATTGCGTTTCGATATAGAGGCTGTGCCTTGCGTCTTTGATGATCTCGAGCGTCATTCGTATGCCGTCTCGTGTGCCACCGCCAATCCCCATTCCCCGTTCGGTCAGCGCAAAGCGGGCAGGAATGTTATTGATCGATACCGAGCGGCTCGATAGTTGGCGGCCTTGCGATGCAACATAAGGAAGCGGTTCATCCTGACCACTCGAATGGGTCCATCGGCGCCGCGCGATGCGACCGATCTGCCAGGCGGCCTCCCCCGTGACCATGGCCTGGACGTCATGCAGTGGATCGTGTGGTTTTCCGTCCGGGTCCTGCCGACGTGGGTCGCAGGCAGCATGCCGTCGGTCGTCGAACCGTCGCGAGGTCAGGTCAATACCACCAATGAAGGCGACATCGTCGTCGACGCAGACAAGTTTTTGATGATGAGAGGCGTACCAGTGCTTGTGGGAGGCGAAGCGCAACTTAATGCGCGGATGGGCCGGGAAGTCAGTGCGATAAAAGGATCGGAGCGACTTTTGCGAATAGATCGGCCCCATTGACCACACAAGGATCCTGACATCAAGCGTGGGGTTGGCTTCAACCGCGCTCCTCAGCAAATTGCCGAGGGTTTCAGTCGATCTGCCGGGTTCCAGCATTATGTCCGGATTGAAATCCCACCCAATGATGAAGATGGAACCACACGCCTGGCGCAACGTCTCGGCAAGGCGTTCAAAGTAGAGCTTGCCGTTGACAAGAAATTCCACCGAATGCGCCGTTCCACCGAAGGGGTAGTCAGTTGACGGGCCGCCCGCCAAAATCTTTGGCGGCATAGTTCCAACGTAGGTTTTGGCGGAAGTCGGGAGGGTACTGTCCATACGGCTCATCAGGGTCGTGGGGTCGCTACAACTGCTCAAACGCAGTGCTCCTCATATGAGTTCCGAAACGTTGTTTGATCGCGACGGCAGGCTCGCCGGGCCTTTATCGCATCGCTGGCCGCGGCCCAAATTCACGAACCGACCTAAACAACAGCCTTATCTTGCGACCTGGCGCTGGGCGATTTCGACCTCAGCTGTTCTTTGGCGGGTCCTCAGCATATTGCCCGGTTCCGCTAAAAGCGTGCAGCCAGGGCTCGCGACGCTTCGTCCAGACCTCCATCTGCGGGAAAATCCTGCTCGGCGCCTCGTCCAGGGAGCCCAGCCGGATTTCGACATCCTGCTTGTTCAAGCAAAACAGCCTGCAACCGCAATGAGGGCAGAAGCTTCGCCCCGCATATGCCTTGAGATCGCCGGTCACCGAAAAAGCGTCACGCGACCAGTGGGCGAAATAGACGAACGATGAACCACTTTCCTTACGGCAATCCGCGCAATGGCACAGTCCGGTGCGATAGGGCTCCCCTTCAACCTGGAACCGCACCGCGCCGCATAAACAACCGCCCTGTCGAACCATGTGTCTTCCTTTTTGAAACTGCTGCTGTTGCATGGCCTTAGCCGGCACGAGGGGGCAAGGGCGCAACAACGCGCCGAAAAATAGGTTCCTCTTTCCGGCTCGCAGCCGTCTTAACCATTTGACATCCTCGTGATACGAAAAAAAGCCGCCCATTTCGGGCGGCCTTGCTGACGTGATCGTGGTCAGGCGACCTTTTGGCCTTTAGGGTTGGCCTGTGCTTGCGCGAGCTGCGTCAGCTTCTTGTCGGTTGCTTCTTCTTCAGCAAGGCTTGCTTTCAGGAGTGGCACGGCATCCTTAAGGCCGAGCTGGTTCGCCCAGGCAATCAGCGTACCGTAGCGCGCGATTTCGTAGTGTTCGACGGCTTGGGCCGACGAAATCAGGCCGGCATCGAGCGCGGGCGCACCCTTGAATTCCTCCATGATTTCCTCGCCTTCGGCGATGATGCCCTGGATCGCCTCACAGGTCTTGCCCCGCGCAGGTTTGCCGACAAGTTCGAAAACCTGCTCAAGGCGCTCGATTTGAGCCTGCGTCTCGTCGCGGTGTTGAAGGAACCCCGCCTTGCCTTCTTCGGACTGGGCCGCACGGGCCATCTTCGGTAACGCCTTCAAGATCTGCTTTTCAGCAAAATATATGTCCTTGAGAGTGTCAAGAAAGAGGTCGTCCAAGGTCTTTGTCGATGCCATAATAGTTCCTCCTACGGGATCGATTGATGATGTTCGCCGGCGTCTGCGGCCAGCGAAGACCAACCCTAATGCAGGCAGAGGCAGTATGTTCCTGTACGGATGCGGACCGAAACGACTGCCTTGACCGCGCTCGTTCGCAGCTAGGAGAAACCCAGCCGGTCAATGGCGCCTGCTGCGGTTGGCATTAAAACTCGTTGCCCGCTCCCCATCACAAAATGCTGGTCGCCTTCGGCACAGCAGGAGAGTCCTTCTAGATTTCGGGACAACCCCTGACATTGGCGAAGCTGATGCGGTCGGGCCTTCCGCTCCGCGTGAAGCCTTGGACGGTGATCCTTCGCGCGGTTTCGCGAATGATCTGTGGACGCCGAAGACCAGCATCGCGTGCGTTATCCAATGCATCACGCGGATCGCAGCGCCGGCGCGAACCGGGATCGTAATCCGGATCGACATATCGATCACGATCACGGTTTTGCACGTCGACGCCGCCGGGGCCGATATGAAATTCCACTTGCGCCTGAGCCACGGAGGGCGCGGAGACGCCACTCAGGAGCAGTGGTATAAGTGCAACTTTGATAAGGGTGTTCATCTCTACCTCCTTTGCGCTGCAACTCAAACTTCAGATCGCTGAATTGGTTCCTTGCGCTAACGGCGGTCGTATCGGGCAAACAGCGGACTTCATTGTCCTGGGTATTGCTGGGCGTCGGCCTCCGGTGAAAAGAGATGGAAAGGAATTCGAGTGACCTGCGACAGGGTGGGGAAACCGGATGGCCCATAGCAATGACGGCAGGTGTCGAGATACCGGATGCGCGGAACCTGCTGAACAGCGCCGGTTTCCTTTTTGCCGCACCGTTGCCAACGATGGTTGGCTCACCAGCCGATCGGGTCGCGACGAGGAAAGGAAAGGCGACGTCTGCGACACGACCGGCTCCATACTCCTGGGGGTTGTTCGAACGACGCTGCGTTGCGCGACGCATTCCGCGAGAGAGGTTTTCTGGCGAGCGCGCGACCCCTATCGGGCCTCGTCGTCGGAAATTTCCTCCAGCGTAACGCCCGCGAGTTCCTCATTTAAGCGCGCGATATCCCCGAGTGACAGGATGCCCGTAATAGATCCAGCATCGTCGAACACGAGAAGTCGCCGCATCTGAAGTTCCGACATTCGATGGGCCGCCTCGCGCAGTTCGGTGGTTTCCAAGCAGCTCTCAATCCCGCTCGTCATGATGTCGGAGATAGGTCTCGCGATATCAATGCCTTCCGCAACGGCACGCACGACGACGTCTCTGTCGGTCACAATACCCAATACTTGCCCGTCGATGACCGGAATAACGCCGGAATCGATCTCCGACATCAGCCGCGCAACGTCCCGAATGCTGGCGTCGGGGGTTACGGTAACCACCTGCTTCGTCATTACGTCTTTAACTTGCATGTTTGTGCCTCCCATGGGTTTGCGTTCTCAAAACTTGAAGGCGCTCTTGAGGTTCCCATCGTAATGGACGGATCGTCATCTTTGGAAGCTTTCAGCGGCGGGGGCTCAAGGTGCAGACGACCCACGGCCAAACATGCGAGCAGACAAATCAGCTTGGCGAGCGGAGCAGCGAGCCGAGAAGGGCACCTTTGCAGTTGAGAAAGGGTGCGTGCCGGGGACGGACGCTGTTCGTCGATCCAGCCCCGCGATACCCGCAAGTTTGCCGCACGAAGGAAAGAAGCGAGGCTTGTAAATTCCGATGAGTACGTTGACGGTGGGGCAGGTTTCTTCCATCGAACCCGGTCTTGGAACCTCTACTACCGAGCGAAGTTAGAAAGGATTCCGGCAGAGGACGGCAGGCACTTGAGCGGACATTGGATTCATTTGTGCATAGACATGCAACGGATGTTTGCGGAGGACACGCCGTGGCGCGTTGCATGGATGTCGAAAGTATCCCCAGCCATCGTGGAGATCGCCAGCCGCTATCCGGATCAAACGATCTTCACCCGGTTCATTCCACCGTTACGCGCAGAACAGATGCCGGGCGCCTGGCAGGCATATTATCGCAAATGGCAGGACATGACGCTCGACCGTCTCGACCGGGATCTCATCGATCTCGTTTCCGAGCTCCGCCGTTTCGTGCCACCGGCCCGTATTTTTGATAAAATGACTTACTCTCCCTGGATGAGTGGTCAGCTTCACCGCGTGCTCCAGACCGAAGCCGTCGAGACGCTTGTCATCACCGGCGGCGAAACGGACGTATGCGTGCTCGCCGCTGTCTTAGGTGGGATCGATCTCGGATATCGTATACGTGTGCTCACAGATGCAATTTGCAGCGGCGCCGACGACACCCACGATGCGACGCTCAAGCTGCTCGGCGACCGATTTTCGGTGCAGCTCGACCTTCTTGAGACGGAGACCTTCCTCAAGAAAGCCGCCAGCGCGAGATGATTTCCGCAGGATCATGTTGTCAGCCAATCTTGCCTGAAGGAAATGACCTCGACGTCCCTTGCCGAGGACGCCATTCAGGGTCGAGGGCTTCTTGTTCCTAAAACAGGGAACAATACCCGGAAGTCGAAGTTCCTGCTTGATCAGAGACGGAGACACGTATGCTGTACACCG
Source organism: Rhizobium sp. KNZ14-9A (assembly GCF_056755015.1). NCBI lineage: Bacteria > Pseudomonadati > Pseudomonadota > Alphaproteobacteria > Hyphomicrobiales > Rhizobiaceae > Rhizobium > Rhizobium sp. KNZ14-9A. The sequence continues at coordinate 648,058 of NZ_JBPGXB010000001.1, read as the reverse complement.
ACCTTGTGGCGCAATCGGTTGAAGAGCTTGCATCACATTTTACCGCTATGAGCATTGAAGAGGTCTTTGCGACGATGCGACAACTTGAAGTCCTCAGTGAGAACGTTGAGGGAGAAGAGCGCGAAGAGGTTCTCTCTCGAATCGCATTGGTCGAAGAAGAGATTGAGCGCCGGTTTCCGGGGCAGTTGCTGGCACCGTATCGCGACTGGAAGAAAAGCCAGCCACTACTTTAGACGCTAATGTTTTGCAGACCATGGCCAATTCGTCTGCTAGCGTACGGCCGTGTATCGTTGGAGCTATTGGTGCGTTTCCTCCCTACAATCAACGGGAGACCAGTAGATGGCCGACGACAATGCCACGCCCCGACGGCGCCTGTCCACATCGCTTACTCAGAGGAGAGAGGCGTTCGAACAAACAGATCGCGCTGCTCGCGACGCGCTTGAAGATGAACGAAGGCGCCGTGACGAGAAGAGTGCCAGGCTAAAGGCAGCGAGACAGCAGGCAGAGCAGCAGCGCTAGACTTTGGCGAATAGCCTCAATCCGGTAGAGCTTCCACTCCCCCGGCGTCGCGCTCAAGGCCTACAAATTCGATGTATCAATCTTGCGAATTTCACAATTGCCTGAAGATGAGGCACCATCCGCTGCACAACCCATAGCGCCGACCCAGGTTATTGCGCGTAGCAGCTCGGTCCTTGACCAGCGCAAATGTCGGTTGGGACCTCCCCGGCAACGGGCTTTCGCTCCCGCCGTTGCAGTCGAAAGGGAGAGAACTCAACGGGAATGACGAACCCGAAAGATGGTGCATCAGGCACCTTCTTGGCGGCGGTTTGTCCGCCAGCGTACGGACGGCGGCTTAAGCGGGCGAACTTGCTCACCAACAGGAACTCTCGACCGGGTTTAGCGTTTCGTAGCCGCTAAAGACGGGACGGAATTCATGAACAACAATCGCAATGAATGGATCGCAGCACGGGCCTACTCGCTTTGGGAGCAGGCAGGAAGACCGTTCGGCCAGGACGAGATCCACTGGCAACAAGCGGTACTCGAGCGCGAGCTTCTGGAGGAAACTCAAGCTTCCGCCGACGGCAGGGAAGTGATGGAAAGACCAAGGGCAAGCGTAATCGAGCCTCGAAGTGTCCTCATTGTCGAGGACGAATTCCAGCTCCGTTATAACATTGTCGATTTTCTGGATCAGGCTGGGTTCCAGACACTTGAGGCCGCCAACGCCGACGAGGCGCTCGTTCTGTTGAAGAACAATGTCATCGACACCCTGTATACTGATATCGATATGCCCGGCAGCATGGATGGCCTTGGCCTCGTCGCCAAGGTGCGTTCTCACTGGCCCTCAACGCGGGTGATCGTGACGTCCGGCCTTGTCAAGCTTTCTCACAAGGATATGGAAGCGGGCGTAACCTTTGTCGCCAAACCAACCGCCGGCTTAGAGTTGCTTAAGCTTCTGGCATAGTCCGCGAGGCCATATTTCCATCGGCCCCTCGGCTTACTCGGCAAGGACCTACTGTCGATTTCGGCTTTGGCTTCTTTGCGGCGAGGGGACGATCGCCTCGCCCACCCCCCCGATGGGGTATCGGTCGCATCGTGGGTGCGCTCGATAACCACGGGTCGATGCGACACGCCAAAGCAATGTAGCAGGGATCAGCAATCAACTATAGCTCATCGAGAGGTCGTCGCCGAGCATCGGGTGCCGTGCCCAGTTATTAGAACCATGACAAGGTCGAAGGGTCCTCCGGAAAAATGAAGGCATTACCATTGCGATGCGAGGACGCCGCTGGCTGTCCTACCGCGCCGCTTCTTCGCCAAGCCGGTCGCTCAGTTTAAGCCGCGCACGGTTTATCCGGCTCTTGATCGTGCCGGTCGCGCAATGGAAATGGGAGGCCGCGTCTTCGTACGAATGTCCTTCAATCAGCACATATTCGAAGACGGAACGATAAGGTTCGGCGAGTGCTGCGCAGGCCGCTTCAAGTTCCCGACCCCGCATGTGCCACTCCTGATCGGCCGGCACCGAGCCATCCAAGGCCGCAGTTTCCTCACTGCCAACAATCTCACGTTTTCCTACACGATACTGGGTGCAGAAAGTGTTTCGCATGATCGTAAAAACCCATGATTTGAGCCTGGTGCCTTGCTGGAAGCGATCGATATGACTCAGTGCCCGGAGAAGAGTTTCCTGTACTAAATCATCGGCGTCGCCAGGATTCCTTTGGAAGGCTCGCGCAAAACTGCGCAACGCCGGAATTAACGCAACCAGTTCTTGTTCTAGCTGGGCACAATTACTCTCTGCTGTTTTCATTCATCCGTTCCTCCATCTAAAGCGGATAAAGAAACTTGACCTTTCTTCGTTCCTTATCCGTACGCTAACGTACGGGCCCTATTGGATTCTCGGGGAAGGATCGAAGAGCGCGCTCGCGATCTCCTCGAGTGCGTTCGGCTTGCCAGCAAGATAATACCCCCCATAGTGCTCCGGCACGCCACTACCAAGATAGGCAGTGGCGAAGACAAATGGGATTCCGGTGTCTTGGAGACGTTCCGCAATTGGGAAAACCGTTTGACCCTCAAGCCGGATGTCTAGGATTGCGCCTTCGACCACATATTCTTCGATTAGGGCCAAACCGATCTCGACGGAAGGAGCAGGACCGATGACAGTTGCGCCGGCCCGTTCGAGGGCCATTCTGGTTTCATCGGGCACGAAATATTCATGCTCGACGATAAGGATACGCTTTCCCCTCAAGAGGTGAAGACTTCCACTTCCCATCAGATGCCATTCCCCGGTTGACGACGAATTATCTCATATTCAAAGGATTCCATGCCGGCGATCTGGCAACATGCAAACATCGATTCTGATCGCTGCGCCTGAATTTAAACGTCTAAGCGTCAGTGACAAAAGAAGTTCCCGCGAATTGCCCCGTTCTGTAATAAGCCCGCGAAGCTCATGCTTCGCTCGCCGTTGAACTCTATGGCAACATCCGCGTTAGCTTGCGAAGGCGGAGGAATTCTCATGCAGGACTATCACCATCTGGAGCATGCAAGGCAAGTTGCCATGGTCGCTCACGAGGGGCAGCAAGACAAAGCTGGCAATCCCTATTTTCATCACTGCCAGCGTGTTGCCGATCGCCTGGTGAGCGAGGATGAGAAGATCGTCGCTTATTTGCATGACATTCCGGAAAAGGCACCGGCTTGGACAATTGATCGTCTGACAGAAGAAGGCTTCGCTGCCAAAATCATCGCGGCCGTGGATGCTCTTACGCGCAAGGCAGACGAGGACGACGCCCACCTCGTTAGCAGAGCAGCGGCAAACCCGCTTGCGCGGTCCGTCAAACAGGCCGACTTGGAAGACAATCTCGCTCAGGCCGAGCAGGCGGGGCTTGATGCGGAGAAATACAAGCGCGCCTTGGCTCTCCTCGCGGGATGAAGGGCCAGCAGCATGTTCGCCTTGCGGGTCAATTCATTGCCCACGGCACGACTCCACCAACGTTTTTTTCGGCAGGCAACTCCTGGGCGGTCTTTCTGCGGATTGGGAACAAAGTCGGACAAAACAGGTTCTCATGACCGTTGCCTTTCATCCAACCCACATTCTGCTCCCCTTCGAACGTCAGTAGATCACTATCCGCCTAAGGATGAGGCTGACAGCGTAGTTAAACCATGACGAGGAGATCATGCGCATTCTTATCGCGGAAGACGAGCCTATCATTGCCCTTGAATTGGAGAGGATCGTCCAGGAGGAGGGTCATCAGGCCGTTGGGCCCGTCTCAACACTGGAGCAGGCGCTCGCCTACGCGCCTCGCGTTGATGCGGCACTTGTCGATCTTGGCCTTTCCGACGGTTCGAGCGGAGCGGCCCTCGCGCGGAGGCTCATTGATCGCTTCCAGATCAAGGTGATCTTCGTTACCGGTCGCCCGGACGCTGTCGGCGCGGGTCTAGAGGGTTCGGTCGATATCATCGGAAAACCGTTTTCCGACGACAGCGTTCGTCGCAGTCTCGCAAAGGCGTTATCCTGACTGTGCTCTACGCGATGTCGTCGGTTCGACCCGCGAGGGCGCCGCAGGGCGGAACACAATTAACGTTCGCTATTTATTCAGGCTGTGCGTAGCTTTTTCGCAAGAATGCGCCTCTACGCAGCGAGGTTCGCCCCGCGCAATCGAGCCCGCTTGCGGATAGGGCATCTGCTTCGATCCGAAAACAACTGGCAGATCGAACCCGCTCCGGATCATCGGATACAGCAATCAATAAACCTCGCCGAAGGCGCGGCGTTACGGATCCACGGAGAGCGCACGGGAAAATTGGCGGCTTAAGGAGAGCCGCCAAAATCCTCGGAATACAATTAGAGACGACGATCGCGCTGGCGCTCGGTCTCGATCTGTTCAGGCGTATAGGGCTGGGCCGCCTCATCGAACCGACTCCAGCCCTGCTCCTGATAGCTGGCCCGACGCGATGCGTAGTCAACCGGACGCGACCTGCCAAGAATGGCTTGCGTCTCGGCGACCCTGCTGTCCTCTACCTTCGCGGTTACGACCGAGCCGCCCCGGCGGATTCCTTCGGCGTAGAAATTCGCTTCGTCTTCGGGAACACCCTCATTGATCATTGCCCCGACAATGCCGCCGACGGCCCCGCCCGCAATTGCGCCAGCCGCCATGCCGGCGGCAGTTGCAGCTAGCCACCCAGCCGCAACAACAGGCCCGACGCCGGGAATGGCCATCAGGCCGAGCCCGGTCAATAGTCCGCCGGCTCCGCCGGCCACCGCGCCGACACCGGCGCCGGTACCTGCGCCTTCGGCGGCATGGCTTCCCTGTCCCTCGATATCCACGCCGTGGGCGTTATTCGTTACAATGCTTATGTCGTCAGACGAAATTCCGGCATCTTCCAATGCCTTCACGGCTGCGCGGGCGTCGTCATAGCGATCATACAGTCCTGTAATCGTTCGCATGTGGATCTCCTTAATGTCTTGTAATTTGGATCTTTGTTACTTGGCCAGCGTCACGTTGCCCTGAAAGTCCAGGGAAACGGCCGCGTCCTTGCCATCCTTTTTTGCGGCGGCGCGCCAAACACCCTGATCGTCCAGCTTAAGCCCCGTGACATCGGTGTACCCGGCGTCCTCAATGCGGGACTTTGCCTGATCCTCCGTGAAACTGTTCTTGCCGGCCACGGGGGCGCCCGGGTTGTGTTCCGTATTGACGGCAGGTGTGGTCTGCGTCGTCGAAGGCGTCTCGCTCTGGGCAAAGACAGCCGTTGCCGAAAGCAAAAGACCCAGGGAAAGTGCGGCGGTCTTGTTCATAGTCATCTCCTTTTGTTGCCCGTCTAAAACATCGAAAAATACAAATTGTTCCGACGCTTAGTGATAAGGGCGCAATCGGCTGCGGCGATCGCGAAAAGGCCTATCGATCAGATGTGCGACTGTCGCTCGGGTGGAATTCGTCTCTGGGATACGATCGGATTCTATTCCATGAACCTTGTTCGCCGGACGCCGCAGGACGATCCCTCGCTTGGGATGTCCCTGCGCGTCTCTTTCAAAGGCTGCTGACGGATGAAAGGTTCGCCCGCGCGATTAAGCGCTCGAGACGTCGTCAACAGCGTCAGATGAGCGCACAACAGGGCTCTCTCTTTCATTGTCGCCATGAGTTCCGGACGCCTGATGATTGCCCGGTGCCTCGTGTGACACACGCAAGCGCTTCGGCTGCATGGGACGTCGCCAAAATCGGCTAGGATTCGGACTTGATGGCACTGCTTGCCGCCGGCTTGATCCTGACCCGCTGATCGCCGCTGTCGGGATCATAAACCGCGAGGTCGACGAGCAGGTCACCGGACCTTGAAACGACGTCGAGAAGGGCACCGGCGAGTCTGGCGGCGCAAACCGTGTTGGTCGAAAGGTCGAGTGTCTCGTCGCTTGTGAGGGCTAGGCGGACGCTGACTTTGCCGTCCGCGGACAAGGCGAAAGGCTGGAAACTCTCGAATTCGAGACAGGCGTCCGCCTCTCCATCCGCAGACGGCTTCCTGGATTCGAAAACCTGCCCGAAAGTCCGTGTCTTTTGTCGTCGGTCCATGGTGTCCCCTGTCGACACCGTCTCGTCAGTGCAATGACGATCGGTTCGGCTGTCGCTTTGTGACGTGCCTCAACACGCCGATGAGGCGAGCGCAAGAGGGGACCACCTCGAAGGCGACGTCTGGATCGCCTTCGCCGATATCGGGTGCCAGCCGTCGCATGGTCAGGGACACGTCCTCAACCAGCAGCGCAAGTTCCCCGCGATCGTCCTCGCCCAAATCCTTCAGCAACGCGAGCAGCGTGTCTGCGAAGGGGACCAGTATCGCGATCGTTTGCACCGACGTGAATTGAGGTTTTGTAGGATCGATCCGCATGAGGCCCCGCTTTGCCTGTGACTTGTCGCAAGGATCGGCAAGGTCAAGGGAGAGAAGCCAAGGCGCGGCCGCATTAGCCTCGGTGTTCACGGGCGAGGGCAGGTTTGCTTGCCGCGCCTATTTTGGCAATTGCGACCGGCATGCCGCCGAGATCGACGCGATGACTGTCCATTGGTATCCAGGATCGCACCTGTTCCAGACGCCGCGGGTCGAGCCGCGCGCTGAACACGCCTGCCTCATCGCCGGCCTGGGTCAGAATCTTCCCCCAGGGGTCGCAAATCATCGAGTTTCCGAACATGTGGCGATCCTCGCCGTCAGGCGCTGTATAGGAACCGCATTGTCCGCAGGCGACCAGGAAAGCCTGGTACTCGATCGCGCGCGCCCGGCACAGCACCTCCCAGTGATAGCGACCGGTTTGCGTTGTAAATGCAGCCGGCAGGATGAAGACGTCAGCATGATGGCTCGCCAATCGGTCGAACAGCCGGGAGAAGCGGAGATCGTAGCAAATGCAGCAGGCGATCCGAAACCCGTTGAGCTCATAGATCAGCAACTGGTTTCCGGGCGCGACAGTGTCCGATTCCGCGTAGCGCTTGCCGTCCGGCGCCAGGATATCGAAGAGATGCACTTTCCTGTAGGTGCCGACCTGTCTTCCGGAAGCGTCGAATATGACGCTCGTGTTGAAGATCCGGTTATGGCCGGGCACACTCTCAAGGATGCTGCCGGCATGGATCGCAACACCGTGCGCGGCGGCAAAGTGCTGCACCATGTTGTAGGCCCTGCCGCCCGGAACAAGATCCGCGGCCGCCGACTTCTCGACCGTCGTTCCTCCCGTCCAATCGAAATGTTCCGGCAAGACGATGAGATCGGGGCGCTTATCGCGCACCGCCTTCAACATCAGGCGGCTTGCCTCGGAGAGATTATAGGCCCGATCAGGCCGGGCATTCATCTGGATGAGAGAGATCTTCATGCGAGGTCCTGTTGATCGAATGAGAAGATGGAGCTGCCGGAAGCAAGATGGCGGCGCAGCACGGCCGAGCGTTGCTGGCGGGCGATCGCAACATGGGCAAGCGCGCGCATGCGCTCGGCATCGGCGACGAAGACACCCTCGCTGTCGGCAAGAACGGCATAGCCTGGAAGCACAGCGGCCGAGCCGCAGGCGATCGGAACATTGATCGACCCGCCGATCGCAAAGATCCGGTTTGTGGTGCGCGACGAGACACCGCGACACCAGACGGGGAGGCCGATGTCCCTGATCTCCTCGACGTCGGTGCAGGGGCCGTCGATCACGATGCCACTCGCCCCCTTGGCCTTGGCGGCGGTCGCAACACCGCCGCCGACACAGGCAACATCGTCGCCATCGACGCGGGAAATGACCAGCATGTCGCCCGCCTTCAGCATGTCAATCGCCTTGTAGATGACAACGCCGTCGCGGCCCGGCGCCGCGACGGTCAAGGCGGGGCCAAAGGCCCGGCATGGAAAGACGGGACGGACATTGGCGCCAACAAAGCCCAGATGCTCGACATGTCCGATCGTTGCGGTCTCGACGGCCGGAAGCATGTCGAGGAGATCCGGGGGTAGGCAAAGCTGGCGTTCATTGGCCCGATAGAAGGGTGTCACGTCACGGTCCTTCCTAAAGGGAGATCAGATCGGGCGCTCGCCCGAAGTCGTCGTGCGATGCATGATGCGGATCGACGCCGGGTCGAAGGAGTCACGCCGGTGCATGGTGCATCGGTTGTCCCACATCATGATGTCGCCCTCGTCCCATCGCTGGACGAAAACCTCCTGCTGCTTGGTCGTATGATCCCAGAGTTCGGCAAGCAGCGCGTTGCTTTCGTCGATCGGCATGCCGACGATCCAGGCACCGTCAGCCGTGCCGCCGAGATAGAGCGCCTTTCGGCCCGTTTCCCCATGCGTGCGCACCAGCGGATGGACCATGCCGTTCCACTCGCGGAAATCCCGGCTGGAGGGAGCCACCTCGCCGAGACGGAGTTTGCCGGTCTTGTCATAGACGTGCTGGAAGAAGATCTGGCGGCCGGTGACGAGCTTCTTCAGGACCAGCGGCAGCGTCTCATAGGCCATATAGGTCGACAGGAAGTACGTATCGCCTCCTGTGGGCGGTACCTTGACGGCCCGCAGGATCGCGCCGGCGGGCGGCTTTTCATAGAACCAGGTATCGGTATGCCAGGTCGCCTCGCTGTTGCCCATGGCGCCCGTCGGCTTCCCGTCCTTCGTCGCATTGCTGATGACGAGGATCTCAGGATGGGTGGGATGACCGCCTTCCTGCAACTGTTTCGGATGGATCACGAACTCGCCGAAATGGCGCGAGAATGCCACCTGATCGGCATCGCTGATCCGGGTGCGCTTGAAGCGCAGCACGCCATACTGGAGCCAGTATTGGCGCAGATCCTCAATATCGCGCGCATCATAATTGTTGAAATCGAACCCCTCGATGTCGGCGCAGACATTGCTCTCCTGCTGCACCGCCTTCAGTCTTTCCTTCAGCATTTCAATCTCCTTCTGTGGTCTTCCTTGAGACCGGAGCCATCCTAGGTTGGCGCAGGACCGCAGTTCCAATATCGATCGCCGCGCATTGATAACCGAGGGCGATCGGTCGCTCTCACCGGGAAAGGGGACGCACATCGGCCGGATCGACCGACATGGTGACGGCCTGACCGGGCTCATAGGAACGGGCCATCGCACTGCCTGGATGGTGCAGAACAAGCCGGTGTCCGCCCTCCACCACGACCTCCAGCTCTGCATGGGCTCCAAGATCGATAACTCTGTGGATCGTCGCTTCGAGCCGGTTCATGCCATCGGGCACCGCTGCCCGGGCCGCGAGCGTCAGGCTTTGCGGTCTGATCGAGCAGAAGCTGATCACGCCGCCGTCGGCCGCAGCCGATCGCGCCCTCAAGACGATCGGGCTGCCGTCGATCGACAGCTTCACGCCTGCGGCCGAGGGCGAGGATGCGCTGACCGGCAGGATGTTCGACCGTCCTATGAAATCGGCAACGAACCGCGAGGCGGGATTGCGATAGATGTCGCCGGGTGTGCCCTGCTGGGCGATCGAGCCGGCGTCCATGACGATAATTCGATCCGACATCGCCATGGCCTCTTCCTGGTCGTGCGTCACGTGGATGAAGGTCATGCCGAGCGTCTCGTGGATCTCCTTCAACTCGACCCGCATTGCCTCGCGCAGCTTGAGATCCAGATTGGAGAGAGGCTCATCGAGGAGCAGGACGGAGGGCTTAGGGGCAATCGCCCGGGCAAGCGCGACACGTTGCTGCTGGCCGCCGGAGAGTTCTGAAGGATAGCGTGTGCCGAAACCCTCGAGGTGAACGCCGCGCAGCGCCTTCTCGACGGCTGCGCCGATCTCGGCACGCGGCGCGCCTCGCATGCGCAGCCCGAAGCCGACATTGTCGGCAACCGTCATGTGCGGGAAAAGCGCATAGTTTTGAAACACCAGGCCGAGATTGCGTCTCTCGGGCGGCACTTTCACCTGGCTGCGTCCGCGGATGCGGATGTCACCCTGGCTTGGCGTGCTGAAACCGGCAATCATGTTCAGCGTCGTTGTCTTGCCGCAGCCAGAGGGACCGAGAATGCTCACGAACTCGCCCGCCGGAACTTGTAGATTTATGTCCCTGACCACGCTCAGGCCTGCGAAGGATTTGCTGACCGACAGGAGTTCGATATCGAATTCGCTCATTTGCTTCCTCCATGAAGCTGTGCGGAAAAGCCGCCGACTTTCTCGAAGATCAGGATCACCGCCAGGATGAAGGCCATCGATGCGACATTGACCGCCGCCATGATCGGATCGAGGCTGTATTCGAGGTGATTGATGACGGCGATCGGCAGGGTCGTGTCCCCTGGTCGGACCAGAAAGACCGACAGCGGAATGTTGTTGAATGAGATGATGAAGGCGAATGTCACGCCGGACAGAACGCCCGGCTTGATCAGCGGCAGGACGACATAGAACATCCGCTGGTGCTTGCTGGCGCCGAGGATCTGCGCTGCCCGATCGAGGTTTTCGTCGAAATTCGCAAGTGCGCCTGCAGCCATGCGTATGACGAACGGGAGTGCAAGCACGACATGTGCGGCAATCAGCGCCGGAGTACCGAGCATCTTCTGCAGACCGATGATCGACAGGAACAAGACGATCGCCACCCCCTTGACTATCTGCGGAACCGAAAGCGGCGACAAAAGGGCCGCCATGATCGCGCTCGAACCCGGAATGCGCTCGTGGACAAGCGCAAAGGCGGCCAGTGTGCCGAGAAGGCCGCTGATCGCCGCAACGATCACCGCAATCTGGACGCTCGACAGAAAGGGCTGGAGCCATCGCTCCTCGAAGAGACCGCCATACCAGACAGGTGTCCATTCCCAGGGTCGGAAGGTCACCGACGCGTTCGGGCTGATCGACGCCGCGATGACGACCAGGAGCGGAAGTGTGATGAAGGCCAGCACCAGAGCGAGCACGGACCAGAAACCAACTGCAATCAATTTCGTCATTGCGTCTGTCCCTTCCGCGATGTTTTGCGTGCTTTGAGGCTTGCCTCCCATCGGATCCCGATCAGCGAGACTGTGAGCATCATCGCGAGCAACGCGATCGACATGACGCTGGCGAAGGGCCAGTCGATGTAGAACAGCACTTGTTCGGAAATCATCGTCGCGAGCACCTTGAAGCGCGCGCCGCCCAGAAGGGCGGGCGTCGCGTAGGCGCTGGCCGCCATTGTGAAGCTGATCAACAGCGAGCTGACGATGCCGGGCACGGATAGCGGCAGGACGATATGACGGATGACGGAGGCTCTGGAGGCGCCAAGCATCTGCGCAGCGCGTTCGAGGTTGACGTCGATGCCCTGTATGCTCGTCATCAACGACAATATCCCAAAGGGCAGCACGACATGCGTCAGCCCGGCGACAACCGCAAACAAGCTCTTCGAGAGGGGAAGCGGCGTTGAAATGACACCGAGATGGATCAGCGCATCATTGATGAAGCCACGATCCTCGAGGATGATCAGCCAGCCATAGGTGCGCAGCACCACGCCGGCGAGTTCGGGCGCGAGCGCCAGCGCGAAAACGACGGTCCGCCAGCGCGATCGCGAACGGGCGAGGAAATAGGCCACTGGATAGCCGAGCAGTGTGACGGCCACGGCGACAAGAGCCGACATGATCGCCGTGCGAACAAAACCGGCTAGGGACAACCCGTCGAGGAAGAAGCGTTCGTAATTTGCGAGCGTCGGGACAAAGGTCCGGCTATCGAGGAAGCTCATGGCGATCATCACGCCCATCGGAAGCGCGAAGAAGGTCGTAAGCAGGAGGCAGGACGGCGCCAGCAGCATCGATGCCGGCGCTCGCACGGTTAGGCGCCCGGAAACGGCCGGGACAGTGGCAGCAAGCGTTACCATGGAAACTCCTCAACGGGCCTGCGAGACGACGTCTCGGTCCCAGCGTTCGCCCCATTCGGAGAGCTTGTCACCGAGCACGGTCAGATCGGGCATCCTGAGCGATTTGAGATCTTCGGCAGAGGTGATCTGCCGGCGGCGTAGGGTTTCCGGAACCTCGATGTCGGTGCGGGCGCTGCCGACCTTGTAGCCTGTGACCCAGGCTTCCTGGCTGGTCCTTTCGAGGAAGAAATCGATGAAGGATCTTGCCGCGGCCTTATGCTCGGAGCCGACGGGAATGTTCAGCGTCGCAAGAAGCGGGATGGTCCCTTCCTTCGGCCGTACGTAGTCGACGGGCAGACCCTCGTCGACGAGCAGCTGGGCGCGACCGTTCCAGAAGGGCATCGCCCAGACCGTGCCGTCCTTGATGTAGCTTTCGAGGATGGCGGAGGATTGCTCGAAGCCGATCGATTGCCTGGCAAGCCGCGCCATGGCCGCAAAACCCGGATCGATATTGTCGATCAGCCCGCCTCCCTCGGTGATCGACATCATCTCCAGGAGATAGACGGCCATGATATTCTGGAAAGTCGGCAGGACGACCTTGCCTTCCAGATTTGGGCCGAGAAGGTCCGTCCAAGAGGTCGGCGCGGAGCCAAGCCTGTCGGTTCTGTAGAGCAGCGACAGGTACTGGACCTCGTGCACGGCGCCGCAGGGGCCGGCCGCGTCCTGAAGGCTTGCCGTGAGGGAGGCGAGGTTGGGGATTGCGGCGGCGTCCAGCTTGTCCAGCACGCCATCCCGGCAGCCCTGGAGCGACTGCGACGCAGTCATGACGACGACGTCGAAGCCCGGATGCCCGTTGGTCGCCTTGATCTTGGCATAGTCCTGTGAGGCGGAGCCGACAGCGTCATAGACGACATCAATGCCGGTCTTGCGCTCGAATGGCTCGATGATGGCCTGGCGAATGATGGCCTCGTAAGGTCCGCCATAGCTATTGACCACGAGCGTTTCGGCATGCGCGAGCTCAGGCAGACAGGCTGCCATGAGAAGAAGCGGTGATTGGATTCTTCGCAACGTCGGTTTCTCCCGGTTGGTAATGTTCCCGGAAAAAGGGTGACGACGCAGACTTCACACGTCTAATAGCAATTGGCTGGGATTAATGCCTCGGCGATATGAACGGGAACCTCCGCGCCGTCCTGCCGTTTGTCGCTTGAACGACGAGCGAGAAACTGAGACGATGTGGCCTAGGTTGGAGACTTTCCCATCCATCAGATGACGATTGCTGCAGTATAGTATGTCGTGGCGAAGTTCATGGCGAGCTCGTCAGGTTGGCCGAGCTGGAAAACGGCGACCATGTCGTGTGCTTCTGCAATCTCGATGTCGGCCTGATCGATCACGGCGGCGTCTCCAGACGCTTCGCGCCGCAAAACTGTCAGCTATCATCCCGGTCTAAATTGTCGACCTTCGGTCCGCCCGTTCAATTCTACCCTCGATGACGAAAGGCGCAGTCGGTGAAAACCGCGCCCGGCCAAATTCCGTTTAGATGCTCCGGGTGCTATGGTAGGGCCATGGGCTCGCAACACCATTGTGCCACCACTCAGCTAAGCTGTGAGGTGTAGAGACGCACAGCGCAGGGGAGGCGAGGAGTCCAGCATCACAAGGGCAGCGCCAACATCGCAGCGCTTGGGCGAGTACCTGACCTAGATAGGTACGCCGCTCCGGGTCAATCAGGTAATAGGTTTGGCGTAGATCGCCATGGGCTAGAATGGCTTTTCGGTTGGACGAGCCTTTATAGATATTCCTATTGGTCAATATTTAATTGACATTTTCGACACATGATAAAGTTATCTGGACGCCAACTTTCGAAAATGGCATTTACGTCAATCATGGATAGACAAAAAGACGATTCATTAAAGAAAGTCCTAAACCAAGTGCCTCAAGGTTTCCTGGTCGACTCCTCCTGGATGAACCAAAACGGCATCTCCAGGCAATCCGCGCATCAATATACACGGAACGGCTGGCTCGAAAGCCTTGGACGGGGCCTGTTTCGGCGACCATTCCCGGCCGGAACTCGACCAGACGTATTGATAGACTGGAAAATACCGGTCTTGTCCACGCAGCAACTCATGAACCACCGGGTTCATGTTGGCGGTATGAGTGCATTGCAGCTTGCCGGCGTGACCCATTACCTATCCTTTGGCGGAAACGCCCGGCTATATCTTTACGGTGAGGTGCCGTCTTGGTTCGAAAGATTGAGCCTGAACATCAGGCCATGTTTGAGACCGACCAATCTGTTTACCGACTTGGATCTGGGCATCGACAACAGCGATTTCAGCTTGGCGAGTGGCGATGGCCAATCGCTTTCGCTTTCCCCTTGGACGTGGCCAATGAGGATGTCATCGCCCGAACGTGCGATCATGGAAATGATTGATGAACTCCCCAAAGAGGAAAGCTTTCATGACGTCGATACGCTTTTCCAGTCACTGAGTAATCTGCGGCCGAGAAAGCTTTCCGAGCTTCTGCAGGACTGTCGCAGTGTGAAAGTAAAACGGCTCTTTCTGGTCTTCGCCGAGCGGCATGGACATGCATGGCGCAAACATCTCGATCTGGCCAATGTCGATCTTGGAAGTGGGGATCGTTCGATTGTGAAGGGGGGGCGCCTGCACCCGATCTATCGCGTGACCGTCCCGCCTGAATTCGTGCCTGGCCGCAAGGAAGAAGAACTTGGCGCGTGACCGCTACAAATCTGAGGTGCAACTACTGATCCGAGCCCTGCCTCAGATCGCCAGGGAGGAGGCGTTCGCGCTCAAGGGCGCCAGCATCCGCGCGACCTCTACGATGTGCGGCTACTCTACGACAATGAAGGCATTACCGATGAGTTGTTTCGGACCTTCCTGATCTATGTCGCGATGTCCAGCCGCCCAATGCATGAGGTTATCGGGCCATCGCTACAGCCTCTGGAGATGTCATTCACGCGGGAATTCGAAGGCATGACCGAGGTGCGTATTCCCCTCAAGGACCTTGAGGAAACGCGCCTTCGCTTGATAAAGGACATAAAAGGCATGCTGAAGGCGCCCGAACGGCATTTTCTGCTCACCCTCCATGACGGAGAGCCTGACTTCGACGCGATTGGATTGCCCCGGGCCGCCGACCTGCCTGCCGTCAAATGGAAGGTCGTGAACCTGCGCAAGCTGCGCGAGGTCAACCCGGAGAAACATGCGCAGCAGCGCGAGGAGCTGAAGAGAAAATTCGGCTGAAGATTGGCTGAGAACGACCGCAGTCGGCAGGCCGCCGTGTCGCGGTTCGCCATTTTCCAGCGTCGATGACCGCGCCGCGCCGGGAAACAGCATCCGCCAACGCCCCGGTCGGGCTGGTTCTGCGAGGTCGATTGGCGCACAGGGTCGGGCGTATGTTTGGCGACGCGCCCTACATTCCTGATCAAGGAATGGCCGACAGATGACGCCAACGCGGGACGAACCCGGTGCTATTGCTGGCCACCAATGCGCGACAGATCGATCCGTATCCGCGCGCGCCCAGCATCTCGCTCCGCCTCTGCCTGCTCCTCTCTTGGTTTTGCGTCAGCGTCTTCCTCTTCCTCGGCGAGGATCTTCTCTCTACTTTGCTGCGGCATTTCGCCCTCCGTTCCCGGATCCTCTACCTGAAACACATGCACACCCTCGAACTCGCCGGTCTTCCATGCGTAGACCGCATCCTCGAGGATCTGCGGAAAGACGTCTTTGCTCGTGGGGTTGCCATACCATTTCCCAACGATCTTCAGGACCTTGGCGAACATCGCCGTGCCCTGGCGAAGGTTCTGGCAGGCATCGACAATGTCCGGCTTCAGATCCGCCGGTTCCTTGGCGCCAACGCCCGCGGGAAACTGAGTGAGCCCAACGCGGACGACCGCCCGACCAGCATATTGCCGTACGATCGCCATCGCATCCTCTGCTGACGACACTTTCGGCACGAGGATCAATCGGCCGCCCGATCTGACGGTGACGGCGAGGGGATCGGCGGAGCCCGCTGATGTCACGAACTGCTCGACGATCGCGGGTCTGAGGGAAGGGTCGGCGCATTCTTTTATCACAGCTTCGTCGAGCATGTGTGTCTCCTTGGCGATCAGGTGTTGAAGGAAGTAACAAGCGGCTTTGCGAAGAGCCTCGCCCATGCGGTCGTAGCAGCCCGCTGGATGGAGACGATCGATGTGCCTTCGGTCCACCATCCGTTTCCGACAGCAACGACAAGATCCGGATCGTGGAGCATGGACTGAAGGATCGGCCAAACAATCAGTTGTTCGTAGCAGATCAGAGGGGCTGCCCGGCCGGCACCAACGGAAACGACTGGGTTTGCGAAGAAATCCGCCCTGGCACCGGCACTTTCTCCGAACCAGGATCGCCACGGCTGCCACATCGAGCCGGGGACCGGCATGCGTTCGCGATAGAGGATGCGGACGCTCTTGCTATCGATCGACACGAGGACATTGTCGTAGCCCCTCGCGTCGGCCACCACAGCGCCAGCGATGACAGTCGCATCGCCGTCGCCGAGGGCGCCTGTCCAAAATCGCTCCACGGTCGGTGTCCAGAAACCGAGCGCACTTTCCGGCAGCACCACAAAGCGGGCGTTATCGCCAGCCGCACCGCGCACCGTCGCGATCAGGTCACGCTGCCGTTGAAGACCGGCCTCACGACCAAGCGAAGCACCCAATTCCAGATCGACCCCGCGCCAGGCTTCCGGTAGTTTCGGGTCGGTCCAGATTGCGGCGGACCACAGCCAAAGGCCTGCCAAGGCGATGGCGACAGCTGGCCACATGCGGGTGACGAGGCCCGCTAGGCTAGCTGTCATAAGCCCAAGTCCCCACCATCCCCATCCCGGAAACAGAACCCCCGCGGCAGTGACGGGATGCGCCCAGCCCGTGATGCCGAACGGCGGGAGGGCCATGATGACGACCGCGAGAAGATAGCAGAACGGACGAGCGCCAGCCTTCTTCGTCCAGGAGACGGCGTGCACGATGACAAAACTGATGGACGCGCATAGCCAGAGCAACAAGCCCGGCCAGATATCGGACGAATAGAAGGCGGCAACGCCCTGTGGCAGACCGTGCGACGCGGCCAGGAAGTATCCGGTGGAAACGAGTGCAGCTACCAATCTGCTTTGTGAGATCGACCAAACAACCGGAAACCCGATCGCGACGGGCAAGAGCATCACATGGCCGCTCCAGCCCACAGCGCCGATCGCGATCGAGGCAAATATCAGCAGCATCGCTCGAAGATAGTCACGGCGCAAAGGTGATGACCTCCTGCGCTAGGCCGAGGATGCCGGAGGCAAGCATCGGACCAAAATATCGGGAGTTGTAGGAGGCGGGGAAGGCGGAATGCAGGAAGACATATCCTGGCGGCACAATACCACCCGGAAACGGCGACAATGGGCGGCGCTTGCCGTCCCGTTGCGCAAGACTGGAAGAGGAAACCATCCGCCCGTCCACGCTCACGCTGGCGCCGATTTCGACACGCTGTCCTGCGACGGCGATTACTGTCTTGATCAGCGGTGCGATGCCGCTTGGGCAGGAGCCGGAACGGAGATAGCCACGCGCAAGTGCCTCCCGCATTTCCGCGGTTGCGGATGGGCAGATGAATACCAGGTCGTTGACAGCAACGGGACGATAGAGCGGGACGATACGCCATAGGCCGAGCGGCTCGCTCGGCGTCAGATTGATCCAGTATCCGCCGGCGAGGACAGTGCCGATCGCCAGAATGGCGAGAAATGCAGTCATCACAATCATTCCGGCCGCTCGTCGTTGTTGCGGGGTCATCGCCCGGCGCGCTCCAGCTCCCGCCGTCATTTCAGAAAGAGCCCTTGGCTCTTCGTCTGTCGCAGCGTCTCGGCTTGCATGAGCGCTTGCGTCGTTCGTTCATGAGCAGCAAGTTGCTGAGCGGTGCGCATTGAGTTCCACGCGGACTGGACCTCAGCCTTCTGGCCGGCCGTCATTCCTGCCGTGACGGTCTCGAAGGTCTTGCCATCAGTGTCTTTCGCGGCCAGGGGGAGGAAGGTCCGCTCCCCGAAGCGCTCGGACACAGCCTTCGCGAAACCTTCGAGTTCGGCCTTCAGCTGTCTGTCGGCCAGCGCATATTCGAGGCCAGCCGGATGATCGTTGCGATCGATCACATCGCGAATGCGGTCGAGCGTTTGCTTGGCCGCTAGCGAGAGGGCCGGGATGTCGACCGAAACCTTGAGCCGGACCGCGCGCTCCTCCGTCTCATGCTTCAATTCGGCCTCGGCCCGCTCACGAAGGTAGAGTTCAAGATTTCGGGCGAGCGCTGGCACGTTGGCAACGGCTTTTTCCCGGTCCTGCCTGTCGCCACGGCTGGCGAGGAGACCGATCTTGCCGTTCAGCGCACCGAAGCTTTCGGGCTCACTGGCAATCTTCGCGAGGGTGGATTGCGCGACCGACTGGTCCTTGACCATGGCGTCGACATTGATCGCCTCGAAGGCCGCTTCCGGCTGGGCGTAAACCAGATGGAAGCGGGTCGAGACGTCCTCCCATTGTTTCTTGAGGCCGCGATCGGCGGCGAGCGTGTCCTCGACAGCCTGCTCAAGCGATTTCGGGAAGGTGGTGATGCCTGATACCATTGGCTTGGCCTCCTTGATCCTATTCGGGATAGATTGGTTGTTGCCTCCTGGGACCAGTCCGAGTGCAGCGCCGATTGCCGCAAGACGGGCACCGAGGTCGGCGAGTTTTTGTTTCTGCCGGACGGCCCATTGGAGGCGATCGTGTGCGATCGTGCGGGCGACGTTCATGAGGTGCAGCCCTCGGGCCTCTGCAAAGCGCAAGGCTTGGCCGTACAAAGAGCTCTTCTCGTAGTCGAGCGTCGTTTCCTTGGAATTCCTGCGCGACAGGATTGGTATGAGACCGCCGGCCTTTTCGAAGGACCGGCGTCCGTAGTAGACGGCAAGATCCTCGCGGTGGCGCGTCATCGCCACATAGGTCAGGTGCCGGTCGAGAGACAGCGAGGCCAGAACCTTGACCTGGTCGACGGTGGCGCCCTGGCTCTTGTGGATCGTCGTGGCATAACCGTGATCGACATGCCCGTAGAAGCGCTGCTCCACGACCACCTGCCGGTTGTCATCGCCCGCACCGATCTCGATGCGGATGCGGCCGGGCGCTGCCTCGACCACCTTGCCCAACATGCCGTTCTTGACGCCAAGCGAAGCCTCGTTCTTCAGGAAGACGATCTGGTCGCCGGCTGCAAATTGGCGTTTGCCCTCGGTCGTCGCAAAGACGAAGCCCTGTTCCACGATACCGCGCTCGACAAGCCGTTCGCGTGCCATCTCGTTCAAGGCGCGCACGTCGCGACGCAGATGCGCCAGGATCAGCGAGGTCTTGGCCGGATCGTAATCGCGATCCCAGTCCGCGATCAGACTGGCGACGGCCTGCGCCTTCAGCTGCGAGCCCACGATCTTGTCGTTGGCCCTATAGGCGTCGATGGCCCGACCGACATTGCCGCGGGCAAGGTCGAGCGAGGCGTCACGCATCCACTGTTCGCGCTGCCTGTAGATGGTGTCGAGTTCGGCATAGCCGATGCGATCGGTGATTGCCCGGAAGGCGGCACCGGCTTCGATCGGCTGCAGTTGTTCGGGATCGCCGACAAGCACGAGTTTGGCGCCGGCCCGCGTGACAGCTTCGACGAAGAATGCCATCTGCCGAGACGACACCATGCCGGCCTCGTCGAGAACGAAGACCGTCTTGTCATCGAGCGGGTCTCGGCCCCGGCTCCAGCGCTGTTCCCAGGACGACAGGGTGCGAGAGACAATACCCGCTTCCTTCTCCAGTCCCTCTGCCGCCTTGCCGGCAAGTGCTGCGCCGATGACACGATAACCTCCCGCCTCCCAGGCCTCGCGGGCCGCCTTCATCATCGTCGTCTTGCCGGCGCCGGCTCGGCCGATCACGGTTGCGATCCGCTCCCCGCCGGCAATATGCTCGATCGCCACCTTCTGCTCGTCAGACAGAGCCGAATGACGCGCAAACGTCGCCTCCAGAGCTCTTCGTCTGACACCATGCGATGAGCGCTGCGACAGCCAGATCGCCCGGTTCGCCATCTCGGCTTCCAGGCGGATCATCTCGCGGGTCGTGTATCTGGCCGGCGTACGCAGCCCGGTGGTAAAATCGGTCCGCTCCTCCTCGAGCTTCAAAGCACGCGGGCTCTGGACGATCCGCGCCATCAGGCTCTGAAACAGGCCAGGATCGTCGATGTAGCGATGCAGCACCTTGCCCACATCACGTTCGTCGAAGACGCTTTTCTCCCGCGTGACCAGGTCAAGCACGATATCGGGTGTCAGCTGGATACGGCGAGCATTCTCTGCGCGCCGCGCCTCCTGAAGCTCGAGCCGCTCCAGCAAGACGTAAGGGCTGAGATCAGCCGCTTTCCGCTCGATCGCCTTTGCGCTGACGCCGAGATGGATTGTCGGCGTCAGCTCTATCCCCTGTTTTTCGAAGGAGCGCCCATCGACCTTGATCTCAAGACCAGCGAGCGCCAGATGCCGGTTCTGGCAGACAAACCAGCTGTCGCGCAGCCCGTTGAAATCGTCGATGCCACCAGCCCAGAGCTCGTAGACAATCTTGCCCGCATCGTTGCGGATCGGATTGCCGTCAGCGCCGCGCACCGCAATCTTCTTGCCCCCGAAACCGTCATGCGTCAGCGCACGCAGCGTCGTCATCAGATGCACATGCGGATTTCCCGGAACGTCGTGATAGACCCAGTCGGCCACCATACCTCTGGCCGTGATCTGGGTCGCAACGAAATCTTGAACGAGGGCAATATTCTGCTCGCCTGTTAGCTCGATCGGCAAGGCGATGGTGAAATCCTTGGCAAGTTGTGCATCGGCGCGGGTCTCGAAGGCTTCCACGGTGTTCCAGAACCTCTCGGAGGCGCCAGAGACCGAACGATCGGCGATCATTGACCGCAGCCACGGCGGAGCATCGGTGGGGATTGCAAATTCCTCATGCCGGAGCCCCTGTTTGCGCGTGTAATCGATGATCCGGGCTTCCCGATCGAACTCCATGCGTGCGCAGTGACGATAGGCCGCCGACAGCACGGCGCTGCGGCCGGAGCCGCGGGCGACGATGCTGACGGAAAAATGCGGAACGGCCACGGGAACGGCTCCTGGAGGTCGGCGAAACCACAATGTCCGTTGGAGACGGAAACAGTCCGGGCCCTCAGCAAGGACGTCGCGCCAGCGACGTATAATTGCGCCCTTCAGGACCGCTCCTCCGGATCGGCCGGGATCATGCGCAAAGGTGTCGGCTGCGCCAACTCGCATATGTGATAGTAGATCGGCGTGCCGATCTACGGGACTGTCATGCCGATCGCGTTCGAAACGGCATGAAAGGACGAACCGGAATGAAGAAGCCATCCTCCAGGATCCGTGAGGAGATTTCCAAGCTGCAGGAACAGCTGAGGCTTGCCGAAACGCGTGAAGCCGAACGTATCGGCCGTATCGCACTGAAAGCAGGATTTGGCGAGATCGAGGTCGAAGAGGCCGAACTTGAGGCTGCCTTCGAAGAGCTCACGAGGCGATTTCGCAAAGGCAAGACATCGGGCGGCAGCGAGCAGGCCAGGCGATCCGAAGCGGGGCCGGTTCAAACCGCGCCGGTCGCGCCTGGCGCGACTACGGGCGGGTCTGCTGAGGATTGAGCGCATGGCACGCGTGACCAAATCCGACGCCCGAAAAAAGGATACACGCGAAAAAATCGAGCTCGGCGGCCTGATCGTCAAGGCGGGCCTCAGGTTCGAAAAACGCGCCGTGCTTCTGGGGGCCCTGATCGAGCTCGCTCGGCGATTGAGCGGCGACCAACAAGAGCGGGCAAGATTGGCAGAGCTCGGCGCGGAGGCTTTCGGGGATGATCGGGCATAGGATCGGGCTGCCCGCCCTCGCGATCGGCCTGATGGTATCGGCAACGATGACGACGAGCGGGATCGGAGAGACATTTGCCGGGACACAGGCGACGAGGCTTTTTCTGACCCAGGCCGGCATCGCATTGCCGTCTGCTCTCGCGGCCGCGACCGGCATTGTCTTCCTACTTGCCTGCGCCGGATCAGCAAGCATCAGACATGCAGGCTGGGGTGTTGTAGCGGGAAGCTTCGCGAGCCTCGTCAGCGCCGTCCTCAGGGAAGCATCGCGCCTCGAGACGTCTGCGACGAGCGGCGTCGGCGGTCGATCGATCATGACCGCTCCCGATGCGGGCGCTGTGGCCGGCGCAGCGGTTCTATTAATATCGGCCGGCTTCGCTCTGCGCGTCGTGCTCCTCGGCAATGCGGCCTTCGCCGACGCTCGGCCAAAGCGCGTTCGGGGCAGGCGCGCCATTCATGGCGATGCCGGCTGGATGACGCTGCGCGACGCGCACAAACTCTTTCCCCAGACGGGCGGCATTGTCATTGGCGAGTGCTACCGTGTCGATCGCGATTCCGTCGCCGGCCGGTCGTTTCGCAGCGACGACAAGGAAAGCTGGGGATCCGGCGGCAGGTCACCACTACTTTGTTTCGATTGCTCGTTCGGCTCGACCCACGGGATCGTCTTTGCGGGATCAGGCGGTTTCAAGACGACTTCGGTAACAATTCCGACGGCGCTCAAATGGGGCG
This sequence comes from Rhizobium sp. KNZ14-9A, assembly GCF_056755015.1. Taxonomy (NCBI): domain Bacteria; kingdom Pseudomonadati; phylum Pseudomonadota; class Alphaproteobacteria; order Hyphomicrobiales; family Rhizobiaceae; genus Rhizobium; species Rhizobium sp. KNZ14-9A. The sequence continues at coordinate 625,692 of NZ_JBPGXB010000001.1, read as the reverse complement.
GCACCCTCGTCCTCCTCGATCCTTCAAACGAAGTCGCTCCCATGGTGTCGGACCATCGCGAAGCGGCGGGTCGCGAAATTCGCATTCTCGATCCGCATCAGTCACAGAGTGGATTCAATGCGCTCGACTGGATCGGCAAATTCGGCGGCAGCAAGGAGGAAGATATTGCTGCCGTCGCGTCCTGGATCATGAGCGATAGCGGTCGCGCAGCAGGCCTACGCGACGACTTTTTCCGAACCTCCGGGCAGCAGCTTCTAACCGCAATCATCGCCGACATCTGCCTGTCAGGACATACGGTCGAACACCATCAGACGCTCCGCCAGGCGCGGGCCAACCTGTCCGAGCCGGAGCCGAAACTGCGCCAGCGCCTGCAGGAAATCTACGACAATTCCGCATCGGCTTTCGTCAGGGAAAATGTCGCCGCTTTCGTCAACATGACCCCGGAAACCTTCTCAGGCGTCTACGCCAATGCGATCAAGGAAACCCATTGGCTCTCTTATCCAAACTATGCCGCGCTCGTGTCCGGGTCGAGCTTTTCGACCGAAGACATCGCCACCGGCAAAACCGACGTGTTCATCAACATCGATCTGAAAACCCTCGAGAACCATGCCGGGCTTGCCCGCCTCATCATCGGCTCGTTCTTGAACGCGATCTACAACCGGGACGGCGCAATGAATGGGCACGCGCTCTTCCTCCTCGATGAGGTCGCCCGCCTCGGCTACATGCGCATTCTCGAAACCGCGAGAGACGCCGGCCGCAAGTATGGCATCACGCTGACGATGATCTATCAATCGATCGGCCAGATGCGCGAAACCTATGGCGGTCGCGACGCCGCCAGCAAATGGTTCGAGAGCGCCAGCTGGATTTCGTTTGCGGCCATCAACGATCCGGAAGCGGCCGACTATATCTCACGCCGATGCGGCACGACGACGGTCGAGATCAATCAGGAGAGCCGCAGTTTCCAGCCTCGGGGATCATCGCGAACACGATCAAAGCAGCTCGCAGCCCGGCCGTTGATTCAACCCCATGAAGTGCTGCAAATGCGAACCGACGAACAGATCGTCTTTACCGCCGGCAACGCACCGCTGCGATGCGGACGCGCCATCTGGTTTCGCAGGCGGGACATGCGCGCATGCGTGAACGAGAACCGGTTCCACAGTGACGTGGTGCGACCGATTGAATAGGTCGCAGGTGGGCTTGAGACAAGAGATTAGGACCGTGCGACCGCCAGACGGAGATATTTTGTAAGGCGATCGGGGCTCGCCCCACCGGCCTCAGAAGGGCGGCTCGGTATCGATCGTGCCCAACTGTTCCGCCACCGCCACATTGAGTTCGGCTCGTGCCAGATCCAACTCGGCAATAATCTGACGGCGTTCGGCCGGATCGACCGAATTCGACAGTTCAACCCGCAGCTCCTCGATCTGTTCTTCTATGGAAAACGTCATCGTCCTATCTCCTGGAGAGGGTGAAAGATGACGAACGGCGGTGCGGCGAGCAGGCGGGGTCAAGGATCGCGAAAGCGACCGCAAGGCGGGGCGCGGGGGAACCGATTTTGTGCGGACGCATAGTCCGGCCGCGAAAAATTGGCGGGACCGCGCATCCTTGAGGCCGCCTGTTCGCCGTGCCACAGTTGGAGGATCAGAGCAAACATCCCGCTCTCCGTATCGCGCCGTTAAGACGCAACCGAGCTCGATGCTCGTGCGCGTCTTTCGAGGCGATCAACGGGACCGGTTAACCTCTGTCGACGATTTGCGACGGGCAACGAATTCGCGAAGGAGGGGCAGAAAAAAGGCCTTGCTTAAACGCCCGATGGGAGGTTCAGGCTCAAGATAGAATGACCGTCCGATAACGTCGCTATTGAACTCATCGAGGATGATCCAAAGTCGGAGGTCTGCGTCGAGCCCGGCACGTCGTTTCTCGATTGTCGGGATTTCGGCGGCGAAGCGAGAACCGTCCGGGTGTTTTGTCGTTATTGGGAAGAACAGCACGAGATCGCCATCCGGCCTTTGCATGCGAACACCAACCGCAACGGGCCGATGCTTGCGCCCTTCCGTTTCGCCATAGCTAGCCTCGCGGCTCCAAAGATAGGGATAGCGAATGACTGCTGCAGTCCGGATATGGTCGTATCCGGTCACCGGCCGCCCTCGTCGCTATCGGCATATTCCTCGACAGCCGACTCGAATTCTGCCAGCAAGGTCTCGGACATGGTCTCGATCGTGCCTGAGGTGCGCACATCCGATTGCTGCATGAGGCGCTGGTAATCCTCGATGTTTAAAAGAACCAGCCGCGGCTTGTTGCGTTGCGTGATGGTGACGGGGTGGCGCAGCGCCTCCGCAATTATATCCCCAGATTTTCGCGATAGATCGCTCGTCGTATAGGAACCGGTTCGACGCACCATCGTCAATCTCCTCAATATTTCCTGCCCGTTTGAACCATAGCACGGTAAACCGGAATACTACAGCATTTACAGCAATTATGAATTTTCTGTAAATGCTGTAAATGCTGTGAATCCTTGACTCCGGACCTGCGTGAGCAAAATGTACACACAGAGAGGCAAGTCGCGTCCCCGAGGACGCAACCTCCGCATACATGAATGCCGGAGCAGGATTCGATACCGGCTCCGGCATCCAGATGTAGCAGGAAAAGCCCCGCCTTTCGGCGGGGCTGTGTCTGTCAGTCCTGGCTAACGCGGCGCGACCAGATCAGCTGGTATCCGTCGTCGCCTTCGACCTCCGAGAGTGTCGCGTAGATCGGGGCCGGGAAGCTCGGATCGTCGAGCTTGACCGAGAGGTAGTCGCGGCCCTGCTCGGATGTCTTCTGCCAGGCGGCGCCGAGCTCGACGGCGCCCGCGAAAATGCGGAAATGCGGGCCCTTGTCGGTGGGGTTATCGATCCGGGCGATGCGGGCCTTGACGTTGAGGGCGAGGGTCCGGATCGAGCCGGAGAAGCCGGTTTCGGTGGAAGTGAAAGTGCCGATGGTTGCCATTGTCCTGTTCCTTTCGCTGTTTCGGGCCACGACCATCGCGGCCTCGATGGCTGTCGCAAAGACCGGGGACGATCGGACCGCACCCATAGGGCCGAAATGTAATGGAGGACGGCAAGTCGCAAGTTTGTTAGTTGGCGCGGAATGACGGCAAAGCCGGCAGGGGTAAGAAAATTGCGATTGCCGTTGCGGCAGCACGATCGAGGCACAGCCACTCTCCGGTCAGACAAGCCCCATCGAGCCCGCAGATGGGCTGCCGGATAACAGACGCTCGAAGGAACGAGCATTGGCGCGACCGCACATTCATCACCGGAAAGGTCCGGACGAGCGTATCGCCCGACCCACCGACGACGAGGCCGCCCGAACGGAACATTCTCGCGCTCGACCAGTTGCTAAGGCCGATGCAATGGATATCGTTGCCAAGAGATTTGCCCGCGCGGAGGACATATGCGCCAGACAAAGCCGTTCATCGTCGAGATCGAGCAGCCCCGGAAACCGAAGGCCCTCGCACGCAAGTCGTCGATCTGGGGCGATCTGGATCTCAGCCGGGATCAGGATCTTGTGGCCGTGGCACCGACAAACGAACCTGCCTCGGCCTCAGACGGCACCGGTGACTGATCAGGCTCGGCAGCCGGGCTTTGCCGGCGGCGATCGGTTCGGCGCGCGATCCTCAATTCACATCCCGTCGATCCATCCCAACCGGAACGTATCCCCTCTTGCGCTTCCTGCGAGCAAGCGCCAGGAAATGCGAAATCGCCTGCTGTTCACTGGAAAAGATCTCGCTCTTTTCTCCGCCGGACTTGCCTATGCGACCCCAGCTGCGCATGACGGCGATCTCCCCGAACAGGGTCGGCTGGATCGACAAGGCATAATAGCGTGCCATGTTTCGGGTCTCATCGATACGCTGGCAATAGAGCTGGTAGGAATGGGTTGTCATGCGAGGAGAATCGCCAGCTTTATCCGTCGCGTCCAACGACAAGTTTGAATCGATCCGGCCGCACCGATTCATGATGATGATGGATCGCAGGCCGGGCCGTCTCTCATCGGAACGCCCATTTGGTGGCAGCGGCAATCGCCGCGGCAGCCCGCGACGGCGCAAGCCCGTCAGCGGACCGTCCGGCTGATGCCGCCAACCGTGCTGCTGGATCAAGGATCGCCCACAAGAGCGGCGGGGTGTCCGGTGACGAGAGCCACCTGGTCTTGCCGGCTCAGGCCGATGCGAGCGGGAAGGGGGCCGGGGCAGAGGGTACGTCGTCCCCGTTCGTTATGCCCAGGCGGCGGCGCTCACGCGCCGCCGAACGTCCAGACCGGAATGCCGAGCCTCCTGGCCTTGTCTGCGAGATTGTCGTTGATACCAGTGCCGGGGAAGTGCATCACGCCCTTCGGCACGATCTCCAGCATCAGATCGTTGCGTTTGAAGGGCGCTGCGCGTCCATGCTTCGTCCAGTCGGGCGCGAAGCCGATTTGTGCCACGCCGCGGTGTGTCGCCCAGAGCGAAGCGATCTTCTCAGTACCCTTCGTCGCCTTGCCGTGGACCAGCACCATGTCAGGATGCTTTGCGTAGACCTGGTCGAGCTTGGCCCAGATCATCCGGTGATCGTTGAAGTCAACTCCACCTGTGATGATGATCTTCGGACCGGGAGGCAGAAGAATTTCTTGCTCGGCGCGCTTCCTCGCCATCAGGAAGTCGCGACTGTCGATCATCGCCGAGGTGAGATTGCGATGATTGACCTTCGATCCGCTGCGCGGGAGCCAGGGTTTGCCCACATGGCGCTCGTAGTGTTCGCCGGCCTGGTCGCGCATAAGCTCGAAGGCGTTCCGGCGCTCGATCATCGTCATGCCCTCGGCGATCAGGCGTTCGAGTTCGACCGACTTCACCTCACTGCCGTCCTGTTCCCTCTGGGAGCGTTTCTGGGCTTGTTCGTTGTCGTCGAGCTCGCGTGCGATCCGCTCGGCCGCCCGATGGAAGACATTGACGGCCGACCAGAGGAGATCGTCGAGATCGGGTTCGAGGCGCGTATCCTCCAGGGTCGCGATCAGGGCGTCGAAGATGTCGGCAACGGCGCCTGCGACCGCGTTGCCGTCCGGCAGGAGCCGCTGGTCGGATTCGTCGACAAAGGGCCGATAGCCGTGAAGCTGCAGCTCCTCAAGGACGTGTTCGGTGGGTGAGGATTCGTGGTGCGGTTCGAAGTCGTGCTCGTTCATCGGATGCTCCGTCGGTTGGGCTGCGACCGTCGCGGCCTTCATGGCGACGAAGCCCACGGGCCGGCTGTCCCTGCACCCGCAGCGTGAGCGCAGGGCCGAAGCGACAGCGGAGGATGGCGGCGCCTGACTATTTTGCCTCGCGATGGAAAGGCCCAAGTCCGGAGCGGCCTTCCGCGTCTGGACTTGGGCCGCCGGAAAATAGTCGGCCGCCGCCATTGCCGGGCTGGCCGGCTTGTGGGCCGATCGTTCTCTCGAAGGCCGGGGCGCGCTAACTCCGATCGAAGCATCCGGACGAGCACAACGGCACTGCAGCACGTTTCCGCTCGCCAGCTACGCCGCCGGCTCCATGAAGCGTCCGACATCCCGCGGATCGATCTTCATTCGGGTCTGGGCGCGCAGCAAATCGAGACCAAGAATGCGGAGATCCTCGTTAAAATCGCCGAGCTGCGGCGAGAGGACGATCGCCTCGATCCCGACCGCGTTCGCCCGTTCGATCAGGCGGTCGCATGCGCCGTCGCCGGCCGTATCATCGTCGCGCAGAATGTAGAGCCGCCGCAGCGTATCCTGGAACAGGACGGCGCCAAGATGAGTTGCAGAGAGCGCTGCCAGCATCGGCATGTCAGGCAGGACCTGTCGCATCGAGAGGACAGTCTCGATGCCTTCGCCGGCCGCCATGACGTCGCCGCTCGCGCCAAAGCGGACGGCGTTGCCGAGAAGGTTGCCCATCGCCCGCCGCGGCCTATCGATCGGCGCCTTTCCCTGGCCTGTCGGGTCAAGCCAGGTGCGATGCGCCCCGGTGATCATGGCGTCCTGATCGGTGATGGCCGCGATCATGGCGGGCCAGGTCTCGGTCGGGACATGCTCGTCGAGCCGATAGTAGCAACGCGGGTGATAGCGGAGATTTCCGGTTCCGCGCAGATCCGTGATGCCGCGTTCGCGCAAATAGGATTGCACGAGTGTGCCCGCGATGGGCTGCGACATGGCGAACAGCCGTCGTGCGGCCCTGGGCGAACCGTGCAGCGCCGGGAGTTGATGCATGGCCGGCTGGGCAGGCCTAGGCTGCGGCATGGCGAGAAAGGTCCGTGCCTCGTCGACGGCCTCCTGGAAGGAGACGAGACCGCAGCTTTCACGGATCACGTCGAGGAGATCGCCATGTTCGCCCGTGGCGGCGTCGGTCCATTTGCCGGCCGGGCCCTTTGGTGAGTCCTTAAGCCTGACGTAGAGAGAGCGACCGGGCGTGTTGTGCACATCGCCGACCAGCCAGTAGCCACCTACGCGGCGGCCGCTGGAGAGATAGTGGCGGCACACTGCTTCTGCCTGCCGGCCAAGGCGATGGGCGAGATCGGAAGCGTCCTGACGGGTCATCACGCAGCCCCCCGCCTGGAGATGTGCGTCTCGGACGAGACTACGCGTCGAACGTTTGACTGGTTCAGCACCAGCTTGTTGAAGGGAATGTCGCGCGAGGACGACAGGGTCATCTTCTGAACTGCAATAGCCATCGGGTTTCTCCGCGACGGGCTGCCGAAAGTCTCTCTTTCGACCTTTAACCCGTCACGACGCGCAGCGCCGCCCCTCACTCTCGAGGGCAGCGCCGCCGGTTCCGTTGAAATGAGGGGCGTGGACATCGAAAGCGGGAGCGCCGTCAATCGGGTCTCCGGCCCCGTGTGTCAGGCGGCGCTATCCAGAAGCTTCTTCGCCTTCGCCTCCATGTCGAGACGCGCGTCCTGATGCGGCTTGTCCCGCGCGATCGCGGTGATGCCCTGGACGAAGTCGAAGATGCTTTCAGGAGGGCGGCCTTCCTCGGCCAGCACCGCCTCGATGATCCTGCCGGTCTCGGCCTTGGAGAAGCCACGACGGCGCAGGAAGTCTGTGCGATCCCCGTCATGGCGCGCCACGATCTGTTCGCGCGCCGCCCTGATGCCATTGATGAAGGGTTGGGGGGAGGAGTTCGCGAAATTGAGCAGGGCCGGCGCCGCCTCATGGGCAAAGCGGGAGGCGGCATATTTCGAGTGGCGGATGGTGATTTCCTCGAAATCCTCGACGCCCCAGAGATTGCGGTTCTGGCAAACGGCACGCAGATAGAAGCTCGCCATGCCGAGCGTCTTGGCGCCGACCTCGGAATTCCAGCAATAGAATCCCCGAAAATAAAGATCCGGAGAGCCATCGGGCAGGCGCCCGGCCTCGATCGGGTTGAGGTCATCGACGAGGAACAGGAAGACGTCGCGGTCGGACGCGTAGAGTGTCGTCGTGTCCTTGGTGATATCGACGCGCGGATTATAAATGCCGGTCGACCAGTCGAGGACGCCGGGGACCTTCCATCTTGTGTCGCCCGTGCCGTTGCCGGCGATGCGCTGTACCGCATCGACGAGCTCGTGATCGAAGATCCGGCCATAATCGGGACCGGTGACGGCGCGCAGTTCCAGCCGCCCGTGGTCGATTTCGAGCGTCTTGATCTGCTCGGCCCGCGTGGCGCTCAGGCCATATTGCAGGTTGATGGCGGCGAGCGGGGCGGGAAGCTGGCGCTAGTAGGCGGCCGGGGCGCCAACAAGGGCGACAAGCTGGCCGAAGCTCCAATGGGTCGGCACGACAGGACGATCGGCGTCGGGGAGCAGGAGCGCCAGGCGCTCCGGATCGGAGCGGTTCGCCTCTACGTGGATGCGAGCGCTCTCCACAACGCGGGTCCGGCTGTGATCGGCACGATCGCGAACGGAGCGCGCCAGCTCGGAGAGGGACAGGTAGCGCTCGTCAGCCGGGCGCGAAAACCACTCGGACGAGACGCGGCTCACTCGTTCGCCGCGGCGCACATCAACCTTGTAGCCGCCGCTCGTATCACGGCCTGCGTCAGGAATTTCAATCTGGGTCATGGGACCAAACTCCATGACGGGCGCCGGAGACCTCTTCTCCAGCCCTCAACCCGTCACGCCAAATCCGGTCCGCGCTCTCACTCCAGGGGCGTTGCGGGTCCACCGCGCGGAAGGGGTCGGCCGAGACGAAGGCTCGGCCGCAGGAGGAGGCTTTCCGCGGCGCGCGTCCAAATCAGCCTGGGACTCACCTCTGACAGGATCCTCGTATCCTAAACTCGCTCGGCCGCCTGCAATCGAGGACTCAGCGCGGGGCTACTCAATCGAACAAGATTCTGAGCAGGGCTGCTCGCAATCAGTCCAATCCGCAATCTCTCAGGTCATCAAAACCAGGGCAGATGTTTCTGGTTCGCTCCTCAGCTTACAGTAAGTTCTGAGCGCGGCGTTTGACTTTGTCTTTGCGGACATAACGTCTCAGCCTTTTCGACAAGGAGGAACTGCTTGTGAAGCTGGACGCCGGAACGGCCCGGTCGGGATGGAAGCGCTGACTTGTTGCGATAGCCCACGTTGAAAGCAAACACAGCTATTGCGCTTCGACGCTCACCGGGAAGGCTTATGCACTTAACGCGTATTCCTTCGCATCCTGTGAATTCGCCATTTCGCGTCTTGCCGCGCGGGCCAGAAAACCAGAACGCGTCAGGCCCTGAGATTCCGCATAAGCGTCGATCGCATTCAAAACGTCTTCCGAGAGAGTGACATTGGTGCGAACGGATTTTCTACTTTCGCCTTTGAGCGAAACAAGGATTGCGACACCGTTCCTGTTGTCAGGGTCCGCCATTACAGCATCCAGGGAGGAGGGCTCGGGAACGGCCTCGCCGTCCTCGACTAGTCCTTCCACATGGAAGGCCAACGCCTCCTCGGCAAGCCGACGGGCGTCATCAAGATCCGTGCCCGCGGTGACAACGCCGGGAAAATCAGGAAATGAAACGCCGAAGTCACTGTCAGCGTCCTTATGGATCAGTCCGATATAGTTACGCATCATGCTACCTATTTCAGTTTCAGACCGGGGTTGTCTTTCAATGCTCTTGAGCGTTCCAACTGGAATGTCGCGCTCCGGATGCGGAACCGTGACACGACCTGGTTTGGTTGGATGCTTGAATTGGACGTGGCTACCTTTGGTAGCCACTTCATACCAGCCATCATTTTTCAGTGCCGCTATGATGTCGCCGCTCTTCATAAACAAAAAATACACATCGAGTGTATAAATCAAGAGAGAAAGCGAGACGCACGTTTTACCCTGTAGCCTCATCTGTTAGCCGTTTGTAGGTGAGGGACCGAGCCCCCTCGGCTTGAATGGGACGCACCGGCGCCTCCGGCACGTCGGCATGAACACACATAAGTATATGAATACATTAATTATTTTTCAAGCCTGGAGGCATGTCAAAGCTGATTAGTACTGCGCCATTGTCAGCCAGTTAGAAACGCGACACTGGCTCTGATGATCAGCCCCCGATCCGGCCGGCTGGGCCGGGTTGAAAGGGCGGAGCGGGGGCGGGTGAGGGGCACCCCTTCGGCTTTAGCTTTCTCAGTGGCAATTGTTCCGTCGCCGGCCGATACTCCCGCGCACCTGCATGGGGCGGGGTAGGGATCAAAGTCGCGCGATGCTTCCGGAAATAAAGCTGCAGGGTGACGTCGATGTCGCCGCGCTGTCACCACTTCTTCGCGGCATGCTTCTGTCCGTTGCCTATGCTGACGGTGAGGGTGGCATAGGATTGACGGCGACCGGCGCCATGAACCGCAAATTCGTACATTGGGCCGCTGTGAACTTCCTCTGGCCCGACTTCACAGCCGAAGACCTCTACAGCATGAACAAAGTGCTGAACGAAAGCGACATGCCGCCGCTCTGGGTCGTGCGCGACATGACCCGCCATCTGAAGCTGCTTCGCCGGAAAAAGGATGTGCTGCTGCCAACCAGACGCGGCCGGGAGTTTCTGGTGAATCCGCAAGCCTTCTTCGATCTGGTCGCCACGGATTACCTCTATTCGTATGTCCATGCCACCGAGCGGGAAGCGCAGGTGCAAGCGCGCCTACGCTGGTGGCGCATGTTCCTCAATCTTCTCAACATCAAGGCGAGAGAAGGCTGCACGCCATTGGACGTCCTGAAGACCCTCTATCCAGACATGGCACCTCTGTCCGCTACCGAAATGACCCTGGAAGCCTGGGAGCTCAAATCCGATCTCCAATATGGCGTCCTGCGACGCCTGTGCTGGCTGGGCCTGCTTTATGAGGCACGAGAAGGGCTCACGCTTCTTCAAGACGGAGCCTTCCACAAGACGCCGCTTTGGTCCGCCTGCCTGCAATTGGAGTCAGATACGCAGAGCGATATCGGCGTGCATTGACGCCCTTTATTCCGCAGCCGGCTGCCTCAATAACGCTTTCTCCCGCCGTTCGATCACCAGCGGATCGTTCATGTAATCCGTTCTCGGCTTGCGTCCACGCTTCTGGTAGCCGTTCCCCGTGCTGCCATCGCGAATGCCGAACATATGGTCCGTCTGCCCAGTTCGCCGTGGTCCGCCCTTGCTGCGCTGCTGCTCCCGCCCAGCCTGCAGCTCGGCGACAACAGACAGCATGTCGTCCAGCCGCTTGTTATCGACGACCTCGGCGCGATGCACGGAGCGTAACGTGTCAAAGGTTCTGTAGGGCAGGGCAAAGCTCTCGTGCATGATCTCGAGACGCCCGTCCGGATAGTCGCAGACAACAACCCTCTTACCCGCCAGAGACCTGGAAAGATCAGTCGGATCGAGAATGAACAAGACCTTGTCGTAACGCAGCGTCAGGGCCTGCGACAGCGTGCGGACCTCCTTGCGGCACATGGCGCCGTCGAGGTTCTCGTGATCGGCCAACGGCCGGTGCATGTCCTTCGGATTACGCGGCTGCTTGCCAAAACGCGCGTTGAAATCCGTAATGAACTCAGGCACATAGGCGTTGGCTTCCTTGATCGTGTCAATGCCGCGAAGCCGCAACTCCTTGACCAGCCGATCCTGCAATGTCTGATTGGCGCGCTCCACCCGGCCTTTGGCCTGCGGGGTATTGGCACAGATAATGTCGATGTTCAGCTCATAAAGCGCTCGACCGAACTGTGTCAGGCCGCTCGTCCGGTCTTTCTCAGACGCATGCGTACTGCGGAAAACGCCATGCTTGTCACTGTAGAACGCTAGCGGCTTGCCCCATTGCTGCAGATAGGCCTTCGTCGCGTGCAGATAGTCAAATGTGTTCTCCGATCCGGCAAACCGTAGATGCAGCAGCTTGCCAGTCGCGTCATCGATATAGACGAGCAGGGCGCATTTGGGACCACGGTTCTCGAACCACCTGTGATGCGAACCGTCAATCTGCACCAGTTCGCCAAAGCAATCACGTCGGCCGCGTGGCTGGAAAACCCGCTTCTTGCGTTCTCTGCGTGAGACCCAGATGCCGGCCTCGGTCATCCATTGCCGCAATGTCTCCTTAGCTACCGAGATCTGGTGTAGCTCGATCAGTTTCTCACGCGCCAGCGTCGGACCGAAATCCAGATAGCGTTCGCGGATCAGGTCCAGCGCCGCATTGCGAAACTCATCGCTATGGCGCCGGTTGCTCGGCCGTGATCGCTTCTTGGAAACAAGCCCGGCCGGACCATCCCGGTCATAGGCCTGCAGCAGCCGATGGACCTGACTTCGACTGAGGTCGAGCCGTTCGGCAGCCTGGACAACGCTCAAGCGTTCGTCACGGATCTTCTGGATGAGTTCGAGGCGATGCAATTCTTTCTGCGACATAGTGATCAAACAGGACATGACGACTCCGACCGCTCATGGTCTCGACCAGGCTGAAGATCGTCATCCTTGCTCCCGACATTGGCATTGACCAGTCGTCGAGAGGCGAGACTGTCGCATCTCTAACTGGCCCAACTGTCGCATTACTAAATAGCCACTACAAGGCAAAATCGCGTAATAGATATTATGGAACTAAAGATATCCTCTTGGGCGCTAGTTCTGTTGTAGAAACGGACGTAGTATGGCCCAACCCGGAATGTAGCTTGGCCCAACATCCGGTTTACGCCACAGCATGGTACATACCAGTCTTACCAACCTTGTTCGATTTGGCGAGATGGCGTGACACCTCGCTAAGCTATGCAGAAGCGGTCGAAGTGAGCGGCCTTATTGGCGTTTAGGGATAATTGTCACAACCGCGTCCTGCAAAGGCCCGAGTTCTGCTCATAACGACTACCTTGACTTTGGAGACGAGTAGCAATTACATTGCCAGCGCCACAGGCATCTGCTCCTCAGCGACAGCGAAAATGTGGCCATGTGAATCCTCTGACGGACTCACAGATATTGTCACATCCTTACCCAGAGCAGACAGTATCTTCATCAGCCGCCAAACGGCGAAATCTTTAAGGTTTCCATTCACGATTCGAGAAACATCAGGCTGCTTAAGGCCAAGATGTTCGGCAGCGGCCCGCTGAGAAAGTCCCATACGTTCGATAGCGACTGCGATTTCGTTCGCGAAGAGGAATTTAGCCTTTGCCTCCTCGGGATCGGCATACCCACGATCCTTAAGATAATTGCCACTGCCAATTGCGAAGTCGTCGTCTTTGAGATCGCTGTTGGGTGAAATTTTGGAAGCTTTCATTTTCTTACCTCCGCAGCAGCTCGCCGCTCTCTGTTTCTCAGTCTTGCTTGGTAACGAAGTTGGAACTGCACCTGATTGTCATTATAGAATGCGATAGCCCGCTTTTTCCGAGACTCGAGGGCATCGATTTGCTCCTGAGGTATTTTCCCGCCCGTCTTTGACTTCTTTATCCCCGCATCCAATATAAACACGACCTCATCAAATTCCGCTACGAAATAGGTTCGATAGGTGTCTGCGTCAAAATCGACCTTTAGCTCGCTAATCCCCGATAGGGCTTTCCCCTTCAGGTCCTCGCGCCGCTTTGCCGGTACGGCCTGGTTATTTTGAATAGCAGTAATCAACTGATCGAATGCGTCTTGAACGTCCTCAGGGAGCGCTCCGAACGCTTTTTCCGCAGCATTGAGGAAAACGACCTCCTTAACATCAATTGCATCATCCGACGTCACTACATGCCCCTTGATATAGTAATATTACTATCACGTCAACCGCCCACAAAACAGCGCAATTTTTCTAATATGCAATTGGTTGAGATATCCCTACGCGTTGATGAATGGTTGTATCAACGAGATATCGGCTTTTCCGTTTTCGGTGCTGCCATTAACCAGACTGCGCAGCGGCCTCACACGGGGTCATGTTCCTGGTTATTGACGAGGCGCAGCATGAGGTCGATGCCTCTAGTAGCGTTGAGATCACAAAGATCGCCAATGCCCTCAGAAACCTGGTTCAGATACCGGACTGGCCGCTGGCTGCTCAAATTTCTGGAAAATACCGCGCGTCGGAGACATCCGACACTGGTTTCTGAACAGCCCTAGTGAAGCCAAATCTACAATTTCCTTAAGCCGGGTACATAACCCGGCTTTTTGTGCCTGGAATCTTGGGCCACGTTACGTTCCGTTTCAGGCCACGCACGTTCCGTTTTGGTTGAAAATAGGCGGTTTTAGGAACTCGTTGGGCCATACAACGATCCGATTTTACATCTGTAAAGGCGGACCGAAGACCGGATTTCTAGGAACGTTTCGCGGAAACAAGAAAAGTAGCACCGGACCACGTTTCTTCAGTAAGGTGATCGCTCTTTGTCGACTACAGCAAACGGAATAAGTTGCAACTTGCTGAAGCCTTTCAGCTGTAGTCTGGTCCTGGTCTAGATGGCACATGAATGTGCCATCGCAAACGATCGAGTAGACAAGGCAAATTCGTAGCCGCGCCGAGGTAGTTGAGCTAGCGTTCAGATCAACGAGCGGCGTGAGTACCGACATGGGAGTGGGTGATTTGAACGAGGTTCAGCAATTGTGGGAATGGCGTGAGAAGATTGCGAATCTCTACTACGAGGTACGTTCCAGCTCGGACGCGGTTGCTGCCTGGGAACTTTGGCGCAACACACGTTCAGCCGGTCGGGTCTACACGGGTGGTGTCAAAGAAAGCGCATCCCGAATGGCGCCCCACCGCAAGCATGCGTCAGAAGAACCCCAAGCTTCCCACCGCGATGAGGCCCGGGCCGAACAATCCGCTCGGAACCCGGGCGATCTATCTCGCAGACAGGCTACTGCGTATCCACGGCACCAATGATCTCCCTCGTCGATCGGGACCAACGCATCGAGTAACTGCTTTCGGATGTATCGTCAGGACGTGGAAGAGCTGTACAAGCACAAGCAATTGCGAGGACGAGGCTGGATCGGGCGACCGTCGTTGATTGTATAGCGGGCACACAATCAAGCTATTCCAGTCCGGCCGAATAGCCGCAGACGGAGAGAGTTCGGCACTCATGGTGAGGGCTGCTCCGGCGGCGCTCGATACAGAATAACCCGAACGCTCGGTATGAGTTGAGAAAGGAAATCAAAGTCCCGGACGTTAGCAGTCAATACGCTCGCACCCAGCTGCCGTGCCTGTAGGAAAATGAGGGCATCATTGACGAAGCGGCGCTCATGTCCCTCGCCCTTTGGCAGGTTGCTCATGCGAAAGAGGAGCCCCGCCAGCACGCCGGCCTGTCCCCAGGTGGTTGCATCCGGGGCATGAAGCCGGTGTTCCGGAATGTCTTCTACGGTCGCCGCGATCGTTTCGAGGGCCGCCTTTGTGGAGGGATGATTTGGATTCAGCCGTCCGAAGGCATGGGTCAGCTCGGATAGACACACCGCGGAGTGGTGGCACAGGCGATACGTCAATAGTGTATCGACCTCCAACGGCGAGCGGCCTTGAAGCACATCCAGATAGACGCTGGTGTCCAGGAACAGAGGCCCTCCAATTTGAGGCTCGTCAGCGGCCCATGAATGAGCTTCGTCGGGCCTCCGTTCGAGCGTTCCCACGTGCTTTCCGGGCTTTAGCGATCGGAGGGTTTCGGAGAGATCAAATCCCAAGATCGACATCCGTCGGGATGGTGCCCTTGCGGCCCACCAGACGCACGCCAAAGTCATCTTCAAGAGCCAGCCGGGAAAGTGCCAATTCCAGCAACTCGGTGTCGGAGGTAACATGGGCGCGCTTCTTGGCCGCCTCGACCAACTCCGAGGGGACTCGTCCCGACAAGCGGGTATTCTTTGCCGTGCCGAGGAGACCGATGGCTTTCGCTTGCTCGAGCACGAGCCTGTTGCGGTTCAACGCGACCTTTGCTTCGGCCTCCGCAGCAGTATGGGACTGGGTAACCATAGGTTTCTCCTGTGTTCAACATAGTATATGTAACGTTGAACGAAAAGGCAAGATCGATAGCGGGTGGCGAGCTGGGATCCCGATATGGCGGCTCGCCCATGATGAAAAGCAGTCCGAACCTGTTAGGTGGTCTGTCTCATAAAGGCTGCGTTCCGAATCCGCCCCCTGTCACTTGTTACGGATATCCGTAGCTTCACCGGATATCCGTTCTCATCTGGGCAGGAAGAGGTCGGAGCCCCTTCCCAGATCACCCCGCCATCTTGCGACAGCTCTCGGCACAGCGGCGGCAGGCGTCGACACAGCTCTGCATATCGCCGATCCGTTCGCAGTCGTCGGCGCCTTCCCTGCAAACATGCTTTTGGTGCTCCGAGCCCATCAGCATGAAATGCGCGGGGGCCCCGCCGACCTCAGCGCCCGGCGTGAGGCGCTGGAGGTCGCTTCTCCGACGTTCCTGGTCGAGACGGCAGATGATCTTGTCCGCCTCGCGCGGGTAAAGGGTCAGTCGTAATCTTAGACCGCCGAACGACCGGCAGGCCAACGGCAGTGAGGACATTTTTTGCCGAAACCACCCACGATAGAGTCGCTAGCAATCGATTGGTGACGATCTTAGGAGCGCGAGACGCCCGTCAGCCTGCGCGCCGCTGCAGCATCCTTGACGGCGAGGGCTATCTTCTTCAGAAATGCCAGGCTGAAACTTCCTAGCGGCCTCGTCGACTCGAAGTCGAGCGCCTTGTCGAGTTCGACGCGATTATACTCGTCAAGGACAATCCAGCAGGGGAAATCGAGACCGGCGCGGCGGCACTCGATCTGACTGATCGACAGGAAGAGGCGCTCGTCCCGCGGCCTCTGCGAGGTAATCGGAAACAGGAAGACCGACGCCCGGATTGGCCGCCGTGCGAACCACCACGCAGACCGGACGCGCCTTGCGTCCCGTTTCCTCACCCTCCAGTGCCTGCCGGTTCCACAGATAGTGAAACCGGACGACCTGTCCTTTGTCAAACATGGCTATCGTCCAGGATCTCGTCGAGACCGCTCATCAGCTCGTGATGGATGGCGTCCGGTGCATCGTCGAGACCATAGGCGACCGTGTGGGAGTGGCCGACCAGTTTGCGATATTGTTCAGCCGTCAGGATCACCAGCTTCTCCTTGCCCCGCTTGGTCAGGGTGACGGGTTCGACCAGAGCGGCTTCGAGGATTTCGCCTGAGGCACGGTTCATGTCGGAAAAAGAAAATTGCTTCATCGCATCCTCCATTGAAGTACCTAAAATACGTATTTCATGCAATTCATGCAGGTCGCGATCGCCTTGAGAGAATGCACGTTCTGGGTCGCGTCGACGAAACGTGCCCGGCTTGAGACGTGGCGGCGTGCGGCAAAGCAAATTGGTAAGCGAACTGGCGCTCTGACCTTGACGAGACAGTCGCTATATGAGCCAACTTTGGGCGGCGGTCATATCCCATTGTCGCCGCCACCTCCGGCGAAGGAGTTTCGCGGCAACCATTGGTTAGGCACCTGGCCGCAAGTGGTCTCGGCTCGTGGAACTCAGCTAGTAGGCCAATTTGGCCATGACGAGTCCGACGGTTCAATCCACTATGTTGCGGAGCTCGGCGAGGCGAAAAACCTTCGTCTGTTTCATGACTTCGGTATCGTCGAGATCTTCGCCGACGGCGGGGCGGTTTGTGGAACACGCCACGGCTACGTGAATAGCGACCCCGATCGCCTGGAAATCTCAACCACTGCATCAACGCGGGTGCCGTAAAGATATTAGATTGCGGCTTCACTGGCCGCGCAACGACCGGTGTGGCTCGATGCGCTCATCTCGCAAAGTCCCCTCCTGGACAAGCGAAAGGGCGGAAATGCCGGCCTCGTTCGCGGCCCGCAGAAGCGCTTGCCGAAGCTCCTCTGGGCTGGTCTTCCCAACGAGGGCATCAGCGCAAGCCTTGACCGCAATGACGTATTCCTCACCATCGTCGAGCGGCCAATCCTGGATGAGAACGCGCGCGGCATCGGTGAGACTACGGATGATCGTTCGCGGCTTGTTGTTTTGGAAATTGAGGCCAATCGGCGCAAAGGCCGAATATCTATTCGTCATGCCTTCACCCGTTCCATTGAGAATGGATTCATACACCCAGGATGCCGTGGTTGTATTTCACATAGTTAAAATAGCGTTAACGTGCCGAGAGCCCTCTATTGTTGACAGCCTCGGCCGAAGAGAAGGCTGCATAGCGGTATTGCAAAAACGGCAGTTGTCATTGAAGCAGAGGGGTAGTAGTTCACACATCATGTTGATGGCCTGCCGATCGTTCGGCTTTTGCTGTCAGTCGCAACACGCGGGCGCTCCCTAAATCAGGTCGAGCGCCCGTTGTGTTTCGGCCCTCTGGATTTCAGACGTCGGTCAGGATCATCCGATTTGAGACGCGGGACCGGTTTGCGTGGCGAAACTTTGCGACTCCTTTCAGGACGCATTCAGTTCAACGTCTTTGGACGGTCTCACGACGGGGCGGCTCGGATTGGAGACGGTCTGCCACGGCGCCGGAACCGACCCTTACTTTGTGGCCAACGACCGCCGTTTGAGAAGCGCGGCACGGATCAGGTTGTTCTTTGTCGGTTCGGGAGCACCAGCCACATGCGACACCGCAGCCTGCACTTCGGGCTGCATGCGGGTCCGCTTCATTTCCAGAAAGCGCCGTTGCGCCTCCAGCCTGTCAGCCGCGGAAACCGGTTCGACCGGCGCGCCGGCAAGATCGTGGCGCATGGAGTCAGGCTGGGCGCTTGCGAAGTAGTAAGGCTTCAAGCGGACATAGACTGCAATCACACGTCTGAGCCTGGTCACCCCGACGTCCGGCTTCAACAGCGCCCGGATCTCGTTGAAGATCCCTACGGCAAAGGGACGGATGGGATCGCCTGCTCATGCTGGATCATCGCGGTACTGGCGGCGCTGCCTCCACGAACGGGATCCCGGCGATCGACCATGAGGACCCTCAGGCCTTTGCCGGCGAGGCCTGCGCCATCAAGGCGCCGGAAATACCGGCGCCGACAATCAAGACGTCATAGCTGCCTGCGGACGCCCTGTCCTTCGTCGCAACACGTATTCTGGGTGCCGCAAGCCACAGGGGCTGCTTGTGGCGCCGCTTCTGTTTGCGCGTCATTTGCGTGGTGGCTTCCAATGCTGGGGTCCGCAGGCTTGAGGACGTGGCGAGCACGTCCTCGCATGCCTAGAACGACTTTTCTCCGGCATGGTTCCGTTTGATTGGTCGCGCAATCGGGGCGATCGAGCAGGAGCGAAGAACTAGCTGCTGCTCTGGCTCCGGATTGCATTTGCCTCCTTCGACCGAGCCGCTCTCCTTGCTGGCCGAAGCTCATCGATCGTCGGTGTCCACCACTGCGCGCCTTCCGGCCGCGCCGTCTTCGATGGCCAAGTGCGTACGAGCTCGTCCAAAGTGGGCGTCCGCCACAGTCCCCATACATGGTCTTCCGTGACATCTGGATAGAATTCCGCAACCGCCTGAGGCTCGACGAGTTCGCCCGTGATGTCGGTGAAGACGACGAGACCATACGAGGTCGCAACAACGCGACCGATAGGCGGCAGATGGCCGCTCATAAGTGGATAGCGTCGCCGCTTGCGTTCAATCGAGCGGCGCCTCGATAGCATTTGCTCTTCGCTACCCTTTCGTTCTGCGGCACGACGGCGCCGTTCCTCCGGCTCGTTGCGGCGAGCTGCCGCTTCGATCTGTGGCCAGCGTTGGCGCAGTTCCTCGAAGGACCGGTAGGGGACATGCCAGATCTTCAGATCACCGTCCCATCGCGAGAACGGAACCTCGTGAAGCGTCTCGACCACTGTTTTCGAGTATGGCGTTTTGATCCGGAAGCCTGCCTTGCCAAGCTCCAAATAGCTGCTGTCGATCGGATCGAAATCGAAGGCGTCCCTCCCCTTCGCATCGGCGTGGGCGTCGATTTCCGCCTCCCGTTCAGCCAGCCACTTTCCGAACCTGCGGGACGCAGTCCGGCCGGGAATGAACCATGCCTGGCGAATATCGCTCCACCGTGCGCGGGGGAACCTGCGACGAAACTGTTCGACGGTCATCCGGTCGAACGGAAAGTTGACGTTCGCTCCGGGCTTGGCGTCGTCCGGTTCGTTTGCATTGCCCGAGATTGCCGAAATTTCGCCTTGCATCTCGCGATAACGCTTCTCGAGACCCGGCAGTTCAACGCAGACGTTTCAAGAGTGCCCGCAATCCCGATTGCGCAACGCCGCGGATTGCGACTTCTATGGGAAACCATTTCTGTTTTCGGATCGTCTTTTCGGGGAAGTCCGTGGCGATCCCTGACACTTCGACAAGATGGACAGCGACATGGTAACGATGAGGCGTGCTTTCCTTCTGATAGGAAAATGACCCGAATACTTCCGGATCGACCTCTCCCGCGACGCCAGCCTCTTCGAACGCTTCCCGCAAAGCAGCGACAGAGCTGGTTTCGCCCGGATCGAGATGCCCTTTTGGGATGCCCCATCGGCCGTTCCTCAGGCTTCCGACCAGAAGGACCCGTAGGCGGCCACTTTCGTTGCGACGGTAACAGATGGCGCCTGCCTGCTGCACGTCGCAGCCGGTATTACCGGAGCGTGATGATTTGAGGTCCTTGGCAAGCATGGATGTTGTCGAGTTTCGATATTGCTTCATGAAATCGCTGTATCATCGCACTATGACAGCATGCACAGCGTTGAGGACCGCCCTCCAAGCCGGAGTTCATCTTGTCGTCGGAAATCGAAATCAAGCTCGATCTATCAACGGAAGCCGCGAACACAATTCTTGGTTCCGATCTTCTTGGGAAACCTGATAAGGTTTTAAAACAAACGTCCACTTACTTCGATACGGTCGATCGCACCCTATGGCGGAACGGATACACGCTGCGCATCCGGCAGGTAGGGACGGTGCGGACCCAGACGGTGAAGGCCAGCGGTCCCGGCAGATCGCTATTTGCCCGTTCGGAGTGGGAGACGACCGTCCAGGGAGAAGAGCCCGTCCTCGATCACACGAGCCCGATGATTGGACAATTCGGCTGCGACCTGAGCCTCGAGCCCGTATTCGACTTATCGGTCGAGCGGCAATTGTGGAACGTCGAGGAGAACGGTTCCCGGATCGAGGTCGTCATCGATGCCGGCGAGGCGAATTCCGGCGATCGAAGTTCGTCGATCCGCGAAGCCGAGCTGGAACTGAAGGACGGTGATCCAAGCGATCTCTTCGTCTTTGCGCGCAGGATCGACGCGGTTGCCGCATTCAGGTTAGGCGTCCGCTCAAAGGCTGAAAGAGGCTTCGTTCTCATCGAAGCGCAGAAACCGGCTTAGCCTTCATCTTGGCCGCGACATGACGGCCGTTGCTGCCTTCCAGGCAATTGCAAGCTCCTGCCTCCGGCATTTCCGTCTGAACGAAGATGCGCTCCTTGAAAAGCGCAGGCCTGAAGCCCTGCACCAGGTTCGGGTGGCCCTGCGGCGTCTGCGCTCGGCGTTCTCCCTCTTCAAGCCGATCGTCTCGGGCGACGAACCGGTGCGTCTCAACGGCGAACTGCGCTGGCTGGCTGCGGTGCTGGGCGAGGCCCGCACCGACCATCTTGCAAACAGCTGGCTCCTTGCGTCGGCACTCCCGCGTGCGCAAAATTTCGCTGCACGGGTGCTGGAGAAGAAACGCAAACGGCTGAAAAAGGACGGAAAGGCGCTTCGACGATTGACGGCGACCATCGGCACGAAGTTTCGCAAGGACGCCAAGAAATTCAGGTATGCGGCGGAGTTCTCCCGCTCGCTCTTCGCTGACACGCGCGGAGCACGCCGGCACAAAAAACTTCTGAACGCGATGGAGACGCTCCAAGGACGATTTGGGTGGTCTGAACGACCTGGCAACTGGTGCTTGCCCCCTGGAAAAGCACGGTCTGGCCGGACATCCGGCTAGAGACAGTGTCATTCCGCAAGCGGACATGCAATTTCTCGTCGAAAAGGCTCAGGGATTCGCTCGATGTCGTGCTGTACACGAGGTGCTTCTGGCGATGATCCGCATCCAGCCGCCATCAATTTGTGGAACGCCGCCCGTCGTTTCGAGAACGCGACCGCATCGAACTCGAACTGAGGCATGTTCATATTCGAGGCTTCTGTTATGGTAGCGGAATCGAGTTGGAGTAACGTACATGTCAAATACGTCTCTAGTGCCGGGCGCCCTTTACTGGGCGAGGTCCCCGAAACATTTTGACGGGAACGTTACCGTCGTGCAAGTCTCCACCATATTCGGCGACGATCCGGATTATTGGACATTGGCCGTCATAGGATCAGACCAGCATTTCATGCCAAGCGAGTTCGAGATCCTGGCCGTCGCGGAATTTTCCGTGGATGATTCCCTACGCCAAGCCGCGGAATGAGCAAACCAAAGAGCGGAGCCGCCGCATCTGTGGTCGCGGACATGGTCCCAGTCGACAGATAAGGCTTCAAATGCAGACCTTCTACTAGTTCGCCGGAGGCGAATGCCGAGACATGTCCCCTGTCGCGTCGTTTCTGGCTTCTTGCATCATCGGGCCGGGTTGATCGTCGGGTTCGGGCAGTGGTTGGTCGTCGGGAACGCGATCGGGATCCTGTGGCGGGCTATCGACTGGCGGTACGGGCGCCGGCGGCACGATGGGTTCGTTTGGAACTGACATTTGAAATCCTCCTCATCGTTCCAAAACGTCGGAGGCACCATCAAGTTCCTGCCCAGGTGCGCACTCCGTCATGTCGGTTTCGGCCCGCTGCGGCAGCGGGTGCGGAGTCACGGCCGGCCATGCAGCAAGTTGCGCGAAATCTCTCCCAGGCCTTCATCCATCATCACCCTCTCTGATCCCCGACGCGACAACGTCGGCGTCGCCATCCTTTCCTTCGACCTTGATGGTCGTCATCACGCGTAACGTCGCGAACGTGGCGGTCGAAAGCACGATCGCAGTCTCATATGCTCCGAGACCGTCTGCCGTTCCAATCGGGCCTGTCGCCAAAAAGGCTTGCAGCCGTGGCCGTCCCGCGGATGCTCGCCTTGCCGACGAGGATCGCACCGCCCCCGATCCTCGCCTCGAGCGGGTCCTTGTCAGCCGTGCCGGCTGCCATCATCATTATACTATCGCTCTTCCCCTGGATATTGAGCATGCTTCAGAAGCCTGGCGAGATGGGCGGTATTTCGGGCAAGCGTGGAAATCATCGTCTGAACCGCCTTCGGGGTCTTTTTCAGATCAACGAAGTTCGTCGATCCCATGGCCTCACCGACCCAATAGGCGACGGCGTTAGCAGGGATTGTAAAACCGACGTCGTTAAGGGCCTGGAAGACCTCCCCCGAAACGTGGTGAGCCCCGTCTTCGTTTCCTACCACCGCAACCGCGGCGACCTTGCCATACGAGACCATGCGGCCCTGTTCATCGGTCTCTTCCAAAAACGCGTCCATCCGCTCCAGTGCCCGTTTGCAAACACTTCCTGGCTGCCCGAGCCAAATTGGCGTTCCGACAAGAAGGATATCGGCGTCAAGCACCATCTTGCGAATATTCGGCCAAGCGTCGCCTTCGCCCTCATCAGACGTCACGCCTGGCTTGACGTTGTGATCAGCAAGCCGGATGGTTTTGGTTTCGACGCCATGCTTCTTGAATTCTTCGGTGATGAGCTCGAGCAATTTGCCGGTGGAGGACGCCTCAGAGGAATCGGAGGACTTGAGGGTGCCGTTCAAGGCAAGGGCTTTAAGAGACACGATAACTCCTGTTGTGCGGGGCTCAGGATGATACGGGTAGCGGCTGGCGACTTGCGGCAGCGCCAAGTGTCCAAGACGTTTGAGCTTTCTCGATCTTCAACCGAAAACGGGCGTTCAAGCACTGCGCGTGACCGCGAATTTCCGCTGCCTCAGCTAAGATATCGCCTTGTTGCACACGAAACCGATCATCGGCCGAGTTGTTCCCTCCAGGCGCCTACAGGAAGCAATCGCTTCACGGTGCTGTTTTCAATGAGCGCAAGGCAGGCGCCTTAAGCATGGAGGAGTCACTATGCGAGCTATCGGATAGATATACCCGACGAGCGATCGTGGCAAATATCCCTACGAGAAGGGCCCGCAGGAAAGTCTATCCAAACTGACGTTTGGGGAAGCCGAATCGAGGAGATTTCAGGTGCGGCTCGTCGCCCGTCGTGGGCTTGGCTGAGCCTCATCAGCTTCGATTACTTCGCCGCTGGCGCGGAGTTCCAGGATCCCAAGTTGGACGACCTTGATTAGATCCGCCATCCGTTTGCCGTGGCTATTCTGGTACTCTTCCAAGGTAGGCGTGCTAAGGGTCACGTTTCTGAGCGCAGATATACGATTGTCTTTCACTGCTTTGGCGCCAAGAGCCCAAACCCGGTCAAACAATTTTCGATCTGATTCTTTAATCGTCATGACAATTTACCAAGGCTGGTCGGATCCCACGGTGAGATAGGGCCCGGGGAAGGATGGAGCTCCATCTTCACTCGGATCAAGGGCCAGAAATCCGCGATTTGCTGACGGCCTCCGGCTGTTGGACCTGCACAAAAACCCTGGCCTGCCGATGGCTCCCGGCGTTCGACATCAGAAGCAGGACAATCCCGACCATCGCCAGCAGAATGGCGATGATTGGCAAGGCAAGACGGCTGGTCCTTGGTTCTTCGTAGACCATGCATCACTCCATCGACAACCGACCGATCCGGCCGTGATAACATAGACGATCGGGTATTCGTTCGGATCCACCATCACCATCTGGCCATCTTATGAAGCAATAATGAAAGTGATGACTTCTCGTCTTTGAGGCCGCACCGTTGTGGCGGCATATGGGTGCGGCCGCCTTCATTTCTCCAAGAGCTGACGCCGTAAAAGGCGGCGTCTTAACCCCGTCAGTTGATGACCTGAATCACCTTTCGCGACGACGGTTCGACGATGACGCGCTCGTCGTTCACGATCGCATACGAGTATTTCGGATTTTCCGGAACGGGCGTCACAACGACGGTTTCGGGGAGCGGCTGACCGACGACCACCTTCTCCTTTACCACGACGCGGGTCGACGGCGCAGGCGCTTCACGAACATAAGTAACGACCTTTTCCGGCGGCGGATCGATCGCCGTACCGACGATGGCGCCGGCAACGCCACCAACGGCCGCGCCAACCGGGCCGCCCACGATGGCGCCAGTGACTGCGCCGCCTGCAGCGCCGTTAACCGTTGAAGACTGGGCAAACGCTATGCCCGACATCAGGGCGGCGGCGGCGGCCGTGCCTAGAATAAGCTTGGCAAACATCTGATTTTCCTTTTGTTCGACGCGGCCTTCCCGACCGCTGCCCAACCAACGACGGAAATGCTTTGCTGTTCCCAGGATGCGACCTCAGTCCGGGTGTGCCTCGGACCAAAGTCCGAAATCAAAGGAGGAGGCTGCGCATTGGAAAATGGCAAGGCACTCAGGTCGCAGACGCCTCGCCATGCGCTTACCTTCATGAGCTGCACTTCCCATCGACCTTATCAACGACCCCATTGGATCGGTGCTTTTCGACTTCAGAAAGATTTCCGGACGGCTTCGGTGCTCCGGAACCTGCTGACTGCACCCGCGTTTTATGGCGGAGGCAACCGCTCAACCGAACTGACATGAACAGTCCGAATTTAGTGAAAATCAGCGTAAGCGTTCTTTGCTTGGTCGCGGCAGGTTGCTCCTCTTCCGACGCGGATCAGATAAAAGAGCACTCCAGAATTGTTTCGTCATGCTCGAATTCGGCGCGCATGGCGCTTAATGGCTGGCGCATGAATCAACTCCCGGCGCCTTTTGTACAGCAGACCCTGCGGTCGACGCGGCGCAATGTCCAAAATGCAGCCTCTAAAATCGAAGCGCTTCGCCACGCCGACAGGACGCAACGCGAATTGGTGAGCAGGTCGCTAAGCGAGATCATCGATCTTCTCGCACAAGCGCAAAACCAGGTCGCGCTTGGAGATCACGACACCGTGCAAACGGCAACCAAGCTAAGTGATGCGATAGAGCGTCTCAACCTAACGTCAGGTATGCGACGATCCACATGAAAAAAATATTGGAAATATCGCTTGGAATTGTCACAAGCGTTGGCGGTTTTCTTGAAATCGGATCGCTGGCGACGGCCGCCCAAGCGGGATCAGCATTTGGCTTTCAACTCATCTGGGCGATCGTGCTCGGCACTATCTGCATCATTTTCCTTGTCGAAATGGCTGGCCGTTTCGCCGCGGTAAGTGGCTACACGATTTCGGACGGCATCCGAGAGCGGTTTGGTTTGACATTTTTCTTGCTGCCTTTTCTCTCCACGCTGTTGCTCAATCTGATGGTTCTTGCCGCTGAAATAGGAGGAGGTGCCATTGCTCTCGAGCTTGCGACAGGTATTACCTTTCAGTGGTGGGCACCGGCAGTTGCCTTTCTAGCCTGGTTATTACTCTGGAAGGGCACTTTCGGCTTCATCGAGAAAGGCGTTTCCATCCTCGGATTGGTGACCTTTTGTTTCGTCATTGCGGCGGTATTGCTTAAACCTAATGTGAAGTTGCTCGCCCTCGGTGCTTTGCCAAGTATGCCGCAGCACGACCATGCCAGCTACTGGTTTACGGCCGTGAGCATTCTCGGCGCATCGATATCGCCATACCTATTCTTGTTCTATTCTTCTGGCGCGGTCGAGGATGCGTGGGATGAAACCTATCTTGGAACTAATCGTGCAATCGCGGGGCTGGGCATGAGTTTCGGTGGCACGATATCAATCGCAGTGTTGATCGTGGCCGCTCTTGTGCTCGCTCGGAATGGGGTTGATCAAGTCACGGATTATCACCAGTTGCCGACCATGCTCGTCCCTGTATTTGGTCGCTCGGGATACTGGTTGTTTGTTGCTTCCCTAGGGATCGCCTGTTTCGGCGCAATCCTGGAACTCGGGTTGCAGCAAGCCTACCTGATTGCTCAAGGACTGGGTTGGAACTGGGGCGAAGACCGCAAACCAAGTGAAGACCCGGGTTTTAGCGCCGCTTATACGCTGGCACTTTTGTTAGCGGCCATTCCGATCATTTTAGGCTTCGATCCGCTAAAGCTGACGATCCTGTCCATGGCATTGACCGCAGCAACCCTCCCGCTAACTGTCGTCCCTTTTCTATTCCTGATGAATGATGAGCGATATGTCGGAAAACATGGCAACGGAACCGTATCCAATTCGGCCGTCGTCTTGATCATCCTGCTGGGTTCTATCTTGGCGATTGTGACGATCCCGCTCGAGTTATTTGGAGGTACGTGATGGATCTGCTGCGTGATGTTCTCGATAAGCAACTGGTCGATCGAAATGGCGTACAGATGGGCAAGGTTGACGGCATCGTCGCCGAACTTCGGCGCGACGGCCCGCCACGGGTCATCGCGATAGAGGTCGGCGCTATCGTAATGGCCCGGCGGCTTGGCCGACAGCCACAGCAATGGATGACGTGGGTCGCGTCCCAACTCGGTGGAGACCGACACTCCCGACCCCATCGCGTCGCGTGGACGGCCGTGCGCCGCATTGGGGTTGACATCGAGGTGGACGTGGCGGTGAGCGACACCACCATATTTGCTTGGCAAGATTGGTTGAGAGACCATGTGGTAAACAAAATTCCCGGAGCATAAATTGGTTGAGATTAATCTCGAATTGTTGGTGGGGCGAGCCGTCTTATCGAGGGCAGGCAAAACAATTGGCCATATTGAAGAGGTATGGGCGCAACAAGACGGGCCAGATCTTATAATCACCGAATTCCATGTCGGCCTGTACGCAGCCATGGAGAGAATATCTGCATCGCCAATCGGCACAGAGCTCTTAGGTCTTTTCCGCCTGCGCCGCAGACACCGCGGCTATCGCATACGCTGGAACCAAATCGAACTCGGCAAGAGCGAGCTCCAACTCCTCTGCGACGAAAAGGAACTCGCTCCGCTGTTTGCAAACCATTTGGAGCGTTAGCCCGTGCCGTGTCGGCGCGGACCTTTGCGCAACAAATTGATGCTTGCAGTCCAACGGCGTGCTCGTATCCATTCGCCGAAGGCCGTCTGCCCTGATCTGGTGATTGGCTTTAAGTCCATGGCTTATGTCATGCGCTACAGTGATTTCCCCCATTGAGGTCTTGTCCGCCGACGATCTTGGTCGTCGGCGGGATTGGTCTGACGCGGAGAAGGTTCGGATCGTCGAGGAAAGTCTGCAGGGATTTCGGCAGGGCTCGGCGACGGCGCGGCGTTATGGATTGTCGCGGTCCTTGTTGACGGCCTGGCGTCGTCAATATCGGAGCGGGCTTCTGAGTGGTTCCGCGCCAACAACCTTCGTGCCACTTTCGATTTCGCCACCGGCGGCGGCATCTTGCGAGGTGGTCTCGCCGCCGCGATCTGAAGACGACAAGACGATCGAGATCGGCCTGCCGAACGGCCGACGGCTGACGATCCCGGCCTCGCTTGATCCGACCATTCTTGCCCGCCTGTTGCCCGTCGTGGATGGGTCATGATCGCCTTTCCGGCCGGGGTGAAGGTGTGGATCGCGGGCGGGGTGACGGACATGCGTTGTGGCATGAACAGCCTGGCGCTGAAGGTGCAACAAGGTCTTGGCCGTGATCCTCATGGCGGCGAAGTCTTCTGCTTCCGGGGGCGCAAGGGTGATCTGATCAAGGTCCTATGGCATGACGGCGTCGGCATGTCGCTTTACATAAAGCGCCTCGAGGCCGGCAAGTTCATCTGGCCGGTCAGCCCAAGCGGCTCCGCCGTGTCTGTATCGTCGGCGCAGCTGGGCTATCTCCTGGAAGGGATCGACTGGCGCAATCCTCGTTGGACGCAGCGGCCTTCGAAGGCAGGCTGATCGCCTGCATTACTCTGTTTTGTTGGGCTTTCGACATGCGGCATGGTAGCTTTCGGCTATGGACGACGCTGCTTCGGAGATAGCCAGACTGCGCGCCGCGCTTGCGGCATCGGAAGCGCGTGCCGCCTCCGCCGAGGCCGATCTCGCGCAGGTGCGCGCCGTCGTAACGACCTCCGAGGCAATGATCCGGCACCTCAAGCTCGAGATCGCCAAAATGCGCCGCGAGCAATATGGCCAGAGTTCGGAACGGCGCGCCCGGCTGATCGACCAGATGGAATTGCAGCTCGAAGAACTCGAGGCCGACGCCACCGAGGATGAGATCGCGGCTGAACGCATGGCAGAGAAGATCACAAATGTCTCCGCCTTCGAACGCCGTCGGCCGGTCCGCAAGCCGTTTCCCGAGCACTTGCCGCGGGAGCGCCTGATCATCGAAGCCCCATCGACTTGCACCTGCTGCGGCTCAGCCCGGATCGTCAAGATGGGAGAGGACGTCACCGAGACGCTGGAGGCGATCCCGCGCCAGTGGAAGGTGATCCAGACGGTGCGCGAGAAGTTCACCTGCCGGGATTGCGAGAAGATCAGCCAGCCACCGGCGCCCTTCCATGCGACCCCGCGGGGATGGGCGGGACCGAACCTGCTGGCGACGATCTTGTTTGAGAAGTTCGGCCAACATCAGCCGTTGAACCGCCAGGCTGAGCGCTACGCCAGGGAAGGCGTCGATCTCAGTCTTTCCACGCTGGCCGATCAGGTCGGAGCCTGCGCGACGGCGCTGCAGCCGATCCATGATCTGATCCGCGCCCATGTGCTGGCCGGCGAGCGGCTGCATGGTGACGACACCACCGTGCCGCTTCTGGCCAGGGGAGCAACAAGGCAGGCACGGTTATGGACTTATGTGCGCGATGACCGTCCCTTCGCCGGCGGCGCGCCTCCCGCGGCGCTCTTCCACTTCTCTCCCGATCGCGAGAAGACCCATCCCAACACGCATCTTGCCGGATGGCAGGGCACACTGCAGGCCGATGCCTATGGCGGCTACAACGACCTCTATCGTGCCGACCGCCGCCCCGCGCCGGTCAAAAGCGCGCTCTGCTGGAGCCATGCGCGACGCAAGTTCTTCGAACTCGCTGACATCGCCGGCAACGTGCGCAAGGGCAAACCTGCCCACGAGATATCGCCCGTCGCGCTTGAGGCCGTGGCCCGTATGGATGCGCTCTTCGACATCGAGCGCAGCATAAACGGAATGCCTGCCGAGGATCGGCTCACAGCGCGGCAGCAACATGCGCGTCCGCTCGTTGAAGAACTGCACGATTGGCTCATGGCTCAGCGTGCCGAGATGTCGAGGCACAATCCCGTCGCCAAGGCGATCAACTATATGTTCGAGAAGGAAGGACGCTGGGAGGCCTTCACGCGGTTCCTCGACGACGGCAGGCTTTGCCTTTCGAACAATGCTGCCGAACGGGCTCTGCGCGGTATTGCTCTGGGAAGAAAGGCGTGGCTGTTCGCCGGCTCCCAGCGCGGAGGTGAGCGTGCTGCCTTCATGTATTCCCTGATCGTCACGGCGAAGATGAACGATATCGATCCTCAGGCCTGGTTGGCGGACGTGCTCGCCCGTATGCCCGGTATATCCGTATCACGGCTGCCGGAACTGTTGCCGTGGAACTGGACCGCCGCTGGCAGCACCCGGCAGAGGGCGGCCTGATGGCGCGCCCGACGCATGTCTACACGATCGACTACGTCGCCACGCTGATCGGCGAGAACCTCGAACTCCTTCAGGCAGTCGCCAGCAACTCCGACAACATCGACTATGGCGAGATGATCCATGCTCATGACGGCAGCGAGGAGGGCATCACGACCTTCACCGACCAGGGCATCGAAAGCTTGAAGGAGTTCCTCGCGGATATCCGCACCTCGGACGGCGGTATTCGGCAGTTCCTTGTTGACGAGCAATGCGATCAGGAAAAAATCGAACGCATCATGGCGGACGAGCCGAAATCATAAGCCGCGCGGCCTTCGCCGGATGGATACGCGTGCTCCAATGGCAGGTCTTAAACGAACGTTGTGCCGGCGCCTTAGGTTGGCCTTATATCAATGGTGCGGGGAACTAAAGACAGCCCGGTCCATTTTCCTTCTGAACAATCTTAAAGGACATGGTCATGCGCAGGTTCATTGCAGCAACGACATCGATCATTCTTCTCGGACTTAGCGTTCCCGCTTTATCGCAGGCTCTCGGCGACATGGATTCCAGTGGCCGGTTTGGCGGCATGCCTCCTGGCACTGATCGTTATCGCCAGGACTATGACCAGGGCGGGGTTTCCATCCCGCTTGATGTCGCCACCGGCAGCATTGCTGTCGACCGGCGTTCGACGCCGGTCTGCCCGAAGCCCGGTACGCGCGAGTGGCGCGCTGAAGCGCGGGACGGCACGTTGAGAGAAGATTGTCGCTGACGATATGGCGCGATCGACTATGACTTACGGAAAACTTGATGGTATCAGGTGACAAGCATTGCATATGGCCGGAATGCTCGCGTCACCCCCAGGCGAGCGAAAATATGTCGGAAGTGAGAGAAATTCCGTGTAACGTCCGGAGGGATCTTCTCGGCCACCCTATTTCTTTTTGACCGTTCGGTTCGTGAAATGTGCATTGCCGAGACCAGTGCCGATCGTCAGCGCCGCCCAGCTCGAAACGTCCCTCACCTGCGGCATCTGCGAAAGCCCCTGCACCACTGCGTCATTATGCATAATGATGAAAATGTCATCGCCACCGATATTTGGGATGGCCTTTTTCAGCTCGCGCGGAAGGTTAAAATGGTCGCTTTCCCAGTTTCCGCCCGGCAGATTTTGTCCGCCACGTGTGATTGAGCCATCGGCTTCAATGACACCTGGGCATCCGATACCGATGAGGGGGGCAAGCCTAAGACGAGCGGCCTTTGCCTTTTCGACAAGTTCCCCAAGCATGGCGGCAAGCCTGGAAATCGTTGCAGTGCGGCTCGGTTCGTCGTCGGCATGGCGCCAGAGTATAGAATCGGTGACACGCGTCTCATCAAGGTTTCGCTTCTTCCCCTTGCCGAATTCGACAATGCCCGCCCTGACGTTGGTACCGCCGATGTCAACCGCCAAGATCGCTTCATGGCCATTGAGCATCCAGTCGGGCATGAGATAGACCGCCCCAATCAAGCCGGCCTCATCAGCGTGATGAATCGTGGGCAGCAGCTTGATGTCCATCCCCAACGCGTTCAGCAAAATTTGTGTCCGGGCAATTGTGAGCTCTCCCACACGCCCCTGTCTGAACCCTCCGCCGATGACAATGCGCTCGGTCTTAGACCATACGCTGTCTTGAACAAATTTCTCGATTACCCCAGCAAAATCGTGAGCGAAACCTTCGATCGCTCCCATCACAACGGCGACCGCCTCCACATCTTCGCCCACCAGCAGGGCATCGATCTTTTTCTTCGAAAGTTTGTCAGCTGGCATGTCTTTCAACGGATCCATTCCGTGCGTCCGCTGGACCTTTCTCAGCTCCTCGAGCTTCGAGATGAATGTCGCTTTGTTCGCGTCATCGCCAAGAAAGCCATTCCTGCCACGTAGTTTGCTGCTGTAATCGTCAACGGTCACAGACGACAGTTCCGCTGCGCCATGGATTAGAGGAGCGGTCTCAAGCTGCTTTTGCGATTTTGTTTTTGCCATCGAAGCCTCAAATGTCGGCAGCAAGCCGTGGAATGGGAGGAGGTAACGCAGTGCGAAGACGAGATGTTCCATGAATAAACGTCCTTGCAACTCAAGTCCCAGCGGCTGATCACGACATGCAAAAGCGGACCACTTCTGGAACCCTATCGTCATTCATGGATTTCCCATCACCAAGTGTGAAACGGAGTGGACAACAATGACCGTGAGCCATGCTGACACAGACAAATCGGGATCCTTGTCATTGCTCTCATTCTTCGATGATCGCACTGGCGCCGAGCAAGCGGCCGAATTGCTGGTGGCGGCTGGCATTCAACGTGCGAACATTGGTCTCATTGCCGATGTGCAGAACTCACGAACAGACATAGATGAACACGACGGCCTCTGGAGTAACATCGAAGATTTCCTATTTCCCAAAGAGGATCAGGCCGTCTACAGCGAGGGTATTCGGCGGGGCGGCCATGTGCTCGCGGTCTCCGGCCTTTCAGAGCGCAATTACGAGCTGGCGCTCAGCATTCTCGATGAGGCGGGATCCGTGGATCTTGATGAGCGGATCGTGACATGGCGCTCCGAAGGTTGGAATGATACCCAAGGATTCCTGGATCAGCTGCAGCACCCACCCGCCGTCATCGACCGCGACGTCGCTGCCTCGCTCATCGGGAAGGGCCGAGGCGACGAGGTCGCCCCGGTGATCACCGAGAAGATCAAATTCGGGCAGAAGAGCGATCGGAGCCGACCCCGCGTTCGGGTCTACACTGTTGAGTACATTTTGAAGGATGCCGGCAAAGATCCAACCGGCTCTCCTCGATGACCGCACGACCTTTCTCCCAGGTCGTGGCACATTTTCAAGCAGAGTTCAAAGCGTGGGTCCTTTGACTGGGCTTTACCCAGGCGTCAGCACGATCACAGGCGAACCCGTCGGCCGTTGCCTGAACATCAGTCGCTCACCCGTTGAGTGCACATGGCGGGCTCTGCCCAGAGGTCATAGATCAAAATGCGCCGCGCCTTAACTCAACGACACTTTATGTCGCAGCGCCCTTGTTCTTTAAACCATCCACTTCATCGATGATGCGGCCCTTTGCTGCATCGTGGAGATCCGCCGTCACCGAGAGTGCTTTGTCGAACACAGCGGAAGCTGCATCCTTGCCGTATTCGAGTGCGTCTTCCGCTTCCGAAGCAGCCTTGGCCCTGACCGCGTCGGCTGCCTCGCCAAGGATCTCATCCTCCTGTTCTGAGTGCGGAAGTGCTGCCCCGATCGCCGCTCCGACTGCGAAGGCGAGAGCGCCACCAACCAGCGGCTGGTCACGGAAATGCGACAGAATAGCTTCATTCAACCGGTTCGACTGATTCATGAGGGTCGTTCCGGTCGAGCCGGCAGCGCTGGAAACGGATCCCGCGGCCTCGCCGATCTTCTGAGTCGCGCCGCCGACCGCACCCTTGACACTGTCCCAAGTGTCGGATGCCCACCCCAGCGAAGCATCGAGAGCAGCGCCCGCTTCATCGCTGATGGAAGAGATGCGCTGTCCGGCCGCGTCCGAAAAGCCGCGATAGGCTTTGCCGGTTGAATCAAGGAAATCGCCGGCCCGACGTCCCGTCTCATCGGTAAGAGCCTTGAAGCGTTCGCCAGCCTCGTCCGTAAAGTGGCTGTAACGAAGACCGCCGATGTCTTCTGGCGGGCCAACGCGTTTGATTGTCCCCCGCGCGGGATAGAACGGAAGAACCTCCCGGTCGTCCTGCGCCGGCAAGCCTTGAGACCCGGAGGTGCCCTGTTTAGCCACCAGCCACGCAAGGCTCACGCCCATTAACGCTACCGGCAGTGGGTTGGCCTTCACGGCTCTTCCAAGGTTGGTCAAATAATCAGCGCCGCCACTTCCCTTGGCATAGGCAAGGACCTCATCAACGAGCTGCCCGGGGGACATCCGTTCCTGGATAGCATCGATCCGCGCTTCGATCCTCTGGCGATCGTCGTCGATCTCGCGCTGTA
This sequence comes from Rhizobium sp. KNZ14-9A, assembly GCF_056755015.1. Lineage (NCBI taxonomy): Bacteria > Pseudomonadati > Pseudomonadota > Alphaproteobacteria > Hyphomicrobiales > Rhizobiaceae > Rhizobium > Rhizobium sp. KNZ14-9A. Next base: position 591,913 of record NZ_JBPGXB010000001.1, on the reverse strand, counting down.
AATCGGCGGAGGATTTTTCAGAAGATTGCGTCATCACATTTTCTCCTTGACAACGTCCACATCACGGCGAAGCGACGCGGTCGTTCGATTAAGTTTGAATCGCGTACCCCGCAAGGCAGCAATTCCTCTCGACACAAGCGCCCAGGCAATGGCGGCAATGACGACACCGACAATCACGGCTGCTAGCGCCTGCGCGCTGGTTTCGCTCATGCCGTTCTGCACAAGCGCGGCCGCAAGTCCGCCGACTAAGGCGCTGAGGAGCACGCCGACGGCGCCGATCGCGAGCACGACACCAATTAAAAGAACCTCCACGCCGCTCAGGGCGCTACTGAGTTTTTCCGAAGCCTCAGTCTTGGCGAGATCGATTTCCTTGCGTAGCAGCCCTGTAACGTCCGCGAGAAGCCCACCGACCAATTCAGCCAAAGGCGTGTTGTCTCCTAGCTTAGCCATTGTTCGTTCCTCCGGTGCGATCGGACAAATCCTGTGCATGTGATGTCCCGTCAGGCGACCCCTGTGAGGGGCGTGACGCCGGGCGTTTTGCCGAGGCGGTTAGGAACCGGCTTGCTACCAGACCGGCCAGTGCCGCGGCACCGAGAAAAGCGACAGGCTGACGACGGCCGAATGCCTCCGCCATGCCGGCGATTTCGCCGAGATCGCGCCCCTCCATATCCTTTGCAATTGCCTGAATGTCGTGACCTATGCGTCGGGCAAGTCTGCCCACGTCCCGCTGGTCACCGGCTTCCAGTTCGCTGCCGACCTTTTCGAGGGCAGTAGCCACACCGCCGACCTGGCGTGCCGCGAAATTCTTTTGCTCGGCAGCTTTGTCCTGGACCTTGGTCATAACAGTTGCAGCACTTGCCTCGACGGCATCCGCAGCCTGTGTGAGGTCGCCTGAAACCCTGTCCTTGAGATCGCTGAGCGTGGGGGCCGGGTGTGCGGACGGTGAAGCATCATTGCTCCTTGACGACAAGCCGGATGGACTGAATGGTCCCGGGCGGAATTCTTCGGGCATCTCTGCCTCCCTGAGGTTGACGAATCTGTTCAGATGCCTCCCAACTTCGCTGCAGCGGGTTTGTTCCTGGGACAACCGGTCCTGTTGCGGCAGAAACTTGCTAGGACATGTTCCCCAGGTTCGCCCTTGACTAAAGCAATCGTTTTTCCGGTTCCTGGCCGGGTCCCTTGTTACCTGCGGCCGAACGGCCACGCTTCGGAAGCCACAATGCGAAGATGGCCGAGAGAGCTGCTGATGACAGAAAGCGTACAAGCGCTGGATCGGACCCCTAAGGGCGGGCCGCGCTTGAGTGCGCCGTTTCCATCGCACGAAGTCGCAATCACGAGTTACACGAGACTGCCGGCTCCAGGCGGCCAGCTATTTAAGATTTCGATCTTGCCGATGGTCGAACCGCACTTGATTCTATCGCCGCGCTTCATTTCGCGCGCTCGACACGAGGCGCCTGAAGTTTTCGAGATGCGACTAATACGAGCGCCGGAACGCGCTATCGCCACACGCGTCGCAATGAAGAGGCGAGCTCGTCCTCTGATAATCGCGCAAATTTTTGTCACTTCCTCCGCGGGTCCCCCAGGTTTCCAGCCGACGCAATTTCTGCGGCGGAACGAATCTCGCAGTCGCGCCGCGGACCCTCGTATGGCTGATAAGTATTGTCCTGCTCCCTATAAGACTGATAGTGGGCGGCACACCACGCGGCCTTGGAATTTCCACCGCGGGCTTCTGAGACCACAGTCACATCCGCTTCAGTCGGCTGTGGCGTAGTATATGGCGATATGCAAGTGCGGATCTGTCCGCTGTCGGTGCGGTAGTTGTTGGTCGCGTTGGGCCGATCGAGCCACACCGCATAGCGATTGATTGTAGTTGGAGGTTCTTCCGAAACTCCTCCGTGGGCATGAAAGAGACGGGTCCGTTCCAACCCAGCATTCACTGTTCCAATTATTGAACACCGTCTCCTGAACGCCACCGAGAGTGGGACTTCGTAGGCGTGTTCGGCTATAAAAGGAACCAAATGCCGACGAGGATCAGGAACCCGGCCAGCAAAGCAACCGCCCATGCGGATTTGGCAACCCCTCCTTTGGGTGGGGGATTGTGCTGTCCTTCGTAGGGCGTGCTCGGATCGGTGGAACCGTAGGAATCGCTGCCATCATCTGCCATTGGACCCTCTCCACTAAGCAGATCCAACCTCAATCGCGGATACTTGTTCCGGCTTCCTGTGAAGCAATTCTCAAGGTCTGCGTCATCCTACCAGTCGCTACTGCGCATCAAATCGCCGTCCAGCCCGACCGTCGCTTATTGCCGCATGGATAAGACGTCAGCTCTCTTGCCGGGCTCCTTTGTTTGCCGCATCGTCAAAGCAAAATCATGCAGTCGGCCCACTTGGCAAGCGTTCCCGAACTTGATCGACACGCATTTCTGGACAGCGAAAGCCCCCATCGGCGATAAAGGACGCCACTATGATCCTGCTGGAAGGTGCCGGTCAGACCGCCGGGAAGGGCTATAGAATTAGCGCGAGCCAAGCGCTGTACGCGATCTGATGTGGAGGGTGTCGCGTCCAACGGTAAGCTAAACCTTTCGAACGCACACGGGTCGACATCGAGCCTGCCCTTGGCCGAACTCTTGTACAGAGACTTCGATTAAAACTTGTACCCGACCTGCAGCCCTGCGCGTGTCATCCCATCGTTGGGGCTGCAGAGGTTTGCGTTCGATGAATGCGCGATTTGAGCCAGCAAGTTCCAGTGTTCTGTGAAACGATAGCCGGCACCAATATATTCGTGGAACAGGACACGACAGCCGAGATTGGGGCCGTCCTCGTTGCCATCCAGATTCCCCGTATGGATAACGCCGCCGAATCCAGCTTCGGCAAAGACCTTGCTGGTCAAATCAATCGTCCAACTAAATCCCGTGAAAAATTGCGTTGCTTCACCCGCGGTTCCGATGGACGTCCCAAGGTGCACGCGCGGACGCATGAGCTGATCTCTCCAGTTCGAGGCAGATTCATACCCGAATGGATCGAAAAAAGCAGTTATTTCGGGAAAGACGCCATCTTCGGCAGAGCCGCCGCCTTGGACGGACGTTGATGTGCCGAAACGCAGTTCATCAAAGACCTGATCCCCCGCTGACGCATGACCACCAAGGAAGGTCGCCGCCATGAGAGAAAGTACAAATGACAGCTGAGCGTTCAGTCGATTTCTACTCATTGCACGTTGATTTCCTCGCAAAGCCGATTGGCCAATTGCTAGCATGCCCGGGAACAATCGAAAGTATTTTTTTCGACGCTTCCGATAAACACGCAAGACAGACGCGTTTGGATCACACATCACGAGTGCAACAGGAGTCGACGGATCGTCGTACCAACTCGTTTTGGAGCCTTGGCACCACGCTCGACCCCGGTGTCGCCCACCTATCGCCCATTTCGAGCGCATTTCGGACGTGGCGGCCTATAGTCGCCTTGTGCGATGAATAGGTTTTCTCCGACGGAATGCCATTCCTGACGACGCGGCTTAAAGAAGGACGTGCTCAAGCGCTCTGTGAAGCACGTTGCACTGCAAGAAATGATTAGCGCATCCGTCCTTCGTTCGAGCTGTCGGGATCGTAGTTAATGTCCCAATCCTTCGCCGGCTCTTGGCCGGGAGGGATCTTGTGTACGGTCGCGTCTTCGGAACCGGTGATCACCGTCGGCTTGGCGCTATGAACGCCGGACGCATTTCGATCGGCTTTCGATTTGGCGAACTGACCCTCGGCATCCTTTTCGACGTCTGCCATTTTACTCGCCTTTCTGCTTGTAACCGTCCGATACGGTCTTGACCTTGGGATCGGCATTCGTCTCCCCATTTGCATCCTCCGCGTGATCCGGATTGTCCTTGGCGCGCAGATAGCCACGCGGCGTGTTCTCCTGCGGGCCCTCCCAGCGGGGTGACTGATCGGTAGTGCCGGCGGCGCCATCTTTCGGTTTATTCATTCCCATGACAAATCTCCTTTCACTGGGAGCTTAACTTTTGCTGCAGCTCAAGGTTCCCCGTGGATGCGCCGCTTTCTCGGTAAACCATTCCATTTGCTCGGCAGCGCAGTCGTGCCGCAGCGCGTGCGACGGGGATGGGTCATCTGACTTGTCAAACGGTCGCATACCGTGCCCGAGCTTGCGGAACCCGCGACAAGGATCATTCGTTGCTACAGCGAGAAAAGACACAGCGCTGGTTGGAGCGTGATGAACGAAGAGAGCGAGTTTGCCGCCCAATTAACATCATCCGCCGATGGCAACCGCCCTTGGCCGATATTGGCATGTCTGGGAACAGCAATCGTCTTGTCCGGTCTGTTGATCGGTTGGAAGGTTACCGAGGCTGTTCCCGCATTTCGGCCGAATGATGAGCGCCTCGAAGGCGGCAACGCAGCGCGTGGCAAGGCGGTATTTGACGCAAGCGACTGCGCATCGTGCCACGCAAGCCCTGGTCAGCCTGACCGGCTTCGCTTGGGAGGCGGGCTGCTGCTGGCGTCTCCCTTCGGCTCCTTTCGCGTACCCAACATCTCGCCCGATCGCAGCGACGGCATCGGCGCTTGGTCGGCATCTGATCTGGCGAACGCATTGGTTGCCGGCATATCACCCCAACGCCAGCATTATTATCCGGCCTTCCCATATCCGAGCTATACGGCGATATCCGTCGACGACATCAGTGACCTCTACGCATACCTTAAGACATTGCAACCTGTTGCCGGCAAACAGCCGCCGCACGAAGTTCCCCTGATCTTCAGATACCGTCGTATGCTTGCCTTCTGGAAGATGCTGTTTTTCAGGCAGGGGCAGTCCGAAGCCACCCTCAACGGCGACCCGCTTCACGATCGCGGCGGCTATCTCGTGGAGACCCTCGGCCACTGCGCCGACTGTCATTCCACACGAAACAGGCTGGGTGCCATCAAATCATCGACCCGATTTGCCGGCGGACCCGACCCGGAAGGGACAGGCTTTGTGCCGAACATCACGCCGGACCGCATCGGCACCTGGAGCGAAGCCGACATCGTTGTAATGCTGGAGACCGGGGAAACCCCGCAACATGGACGGGTGGGCTCATCAATGGTGGACGTGGTAACGAACACCAGGCAACTGCCACCGGGTGACCGTCAAGCCATAGCCCGTTATATCAAATCGCTACCGCCGCGACCAACGCCGGAGCCTTGATCAGTGAGAATAAAGATAGGCCGCAACGTCACGCGCTTCTGCTTCGGAAATACCGGTAGCAGGCATTGCCGAAGTCGGTGAAAATAGCTGTGGCGCCACGATCCAAGCCGTGAGGTTCTGCGGCGTGTTTGTCACCACACCTCCGATGTAGACCTGTTGGCGAAGATCTGACAGGCGCCCACCCACTTTTCCGTCAGCACCAGCTATTCCAGCGATCGTGTGGCATCCGCCGCATCCGTATCGGCGAAGCGCGGCTGGAGCTCGTGTCACATCTCCCCCGGTAAGCGCTTCGGCGACGTCTCGAGCCATGGCCCTTTGCCTGATCAGATCAGCAGCGAAAGCGACCGCTCCAGCCGCCAGCAAAAATAGCATGAAGCCAAGGACAGGTTTAGACAGTGTGGAAGCGGTCGGCACGCCTGCCTCCCTGGCTGGAGGAAAGGATCCAGGTAGCCACGGAACAGAGTGCTGCGGCCGCATAAATGACCCCGCCCGGTACCCACATGATGAGACCAGCCATTTGCTGGTCTTCCAGCGGTGTCAGGCCCCATTGATCGGAATAGCGGGTTTGGTCCGGGAAGATGACGTTTGGTGCGAGCGTGATCAAGGCTCCGAGAACGCCAGTATGAATCATTGTTACGAAAAGATGCCAGGCAGCGGTCCCGTAGTCGCAACGCCAGGTAATCGCCCACCAGAAGAGGAGACCCGTCAGGAAAAAGCTTAGGTGTTGGAGCCTGTGCAACAGGACGTCCGTCACGCTCGCGTCGAAGAGGGTCGGCGCGTGCCAGACCCAAATTGCCAGACCGTGCAAAAGCGTCGCCACAAGGGGAAGCGAAACAACACCCCAAGCCACACGTGCGGCACGGTGCCTTATCGCAGCCGCAACTTGATGCCTCGCTTTTTTCGGCAGACCCCAAAGAAGCAGGCCGACCGGGCGTGCCAACGCAAGAAGCGGCGCCGCCACGATCATGACCAGTTCATGCTCGATCATGTGCATCGTAAACATATGCTCGCCGAGTTCGTGCAAAGGTGAGACAAGGGCGATCACCATCACCGCCACGCCCAACCAGAACAGGCCGACCGAAGCGATCAAGCGAGCGCTGAACCGCTTGCGTCGTTGCCACAGTCGAAGCGTGCCGGCACCGTGCAGAACGGCAATGATGAGGATTGGCGTGACGATCCACGGATCGATCGTCCAATCAAGCCCGGCATGAGGTTCCCCGCCATGAGCGGCGGCCGGCCCGACACGGAGGAGCAAGAGCAGCAAAGCTATCAGCGTGCGCATGGGTTCACCAAGATTGTCGCCGCAACCTGCAGAATGAGCGCGAAAGAAACCGCCAGGCCGAATAGGAGCGAAAGCTTGCCGACAAACGACCCGGTTCGAGACGGCTGGGCGGTTAACGCATTGTAGCAGAAAAGGACCCCGGCAGCGGCGATCGCAGCGGCGGCGAATGCTCCGATCAACGTCCAGGATACACCACCGTTGCAATCCGCGTAGGGCAGGATCTGCCCCAATTGCGTGTTGATTGCCCAGGCTGTCGGCGGCAGCACTAGGCCGGCATATCGTCCAAGCAGAAAGCTCATAAGCGTGGGACCCAATAGATGCAGATGTAGAGCGGCAACCATGTGATGATCACAAAATGCCAATAAAGGGCATTGTCCTCGACATCCCCGAAACGCCTGGGGTTGTCGGCATGACGGGAAAACATCAGGGCGGTCAAAACGAGCGTTTCCACCAGGTCGGTCAGGATATGCGTGGTGTGGAGCCCGAGAAGGGTCCAGACAATCGAGCCATATGCATTTGCGTCCCAATTGATGTGCAGAGCCGCAAACTCGAAAGCGCGAAATGCCATGGGAATGACACCGCAGACCGTCATGACGACAAGCCCGAGCCGGACCTTGCGAAGGTCTTTCTGACGTGCCCATCTGGAGACAAGAATGTTGGGAATAGCGCTGGCAACGAGGACTGCGGTCAGCCAGGTGCCGGCCCACAAGTCGGGCGGGGGAGCCTCGATTGGCCATGCGGGCGCCAGGCTCATCAGATAGAAGTAGACAGCAATCGCCAGGCCAAATCCGCTGCCCTCGATCAACATGAAGGCCAAGGTCGCCCACCAGGTTGGGCTTTTGGAGCCTCTGCCATGAAGCGGCAGGGCGGCTACGTCCAGAACGACGCGGTCTTTCACGATTCGTCCTCCGGCGTGCCCTTCGGCCAGAACCAGCCGATCAAGGCGATAGCGACTGGAATAGATCCCCAGATCACGGCCCAGGGCGAGAAAATCGACCAGATCAGCATGATCGTGGTAGCGATCGCCGACCAGAATGGCCAGACCGAGTCCCGTGGTGAGGATTCCCTCGCCTCAGGTAAGGCTTCGACGACACTTGTCACCAAAAGCTCCCGGCGATCCGTGCGCAAGCCTGCAGCGGTCGAAAGATCCTTAACATCGTCCGACAGCGGATTTCGCGAGCGAACGACCGGGATGCGCCTGAAGTTGTATGATGGCGGGGGTGAGGCTGTCGCCCATTCGAGTGTCGAGGCACCCCAGGGGTTCGGTCCGGCCGCCGGTCCAGACCGAAAACTGCGCAGGGCATCAATGAAGAAGACCACAAAGCCCAATGCCAATATGATCGAACTCAAGCTGACAAACAGGTTCAAGCCACTCCACGGCAATTCCGGCTGGTAGGTATAGATCCTGCGTGGCATGCCCCACAGGCCTAGAATGTGCATTGGAAAGAACGTCAGGTGAAAGCCTACGAAAATCAGCCAGAACGCCAGTTGTCCGAGCCGCTCGCTCATCATTCGCCCGGTCATTTTGGGAAACCAATAATAGATCGCGCCGACCAATGGAAAGACTGCCCCGCCGATCAGGACATAGTGAAAATGCGCAACAACGAAATAGGTATCGTGAACCTGTGTATCGAAGGGGACCGATGCGACCATAACCCCGGTTAAGCCTCCCATCACAAAAGTGACGATAAATCCGAGTACGAAGAGAAGTGGCGTCTTGAACACCGGCCGCCCGGACCAAAGTGTCGCCAGCCAACAAAAAATCTGGATGCCGGCCGGCACGGCGATCGACATGCTGGATGCGGTGAAGAAGCTCTCGCCTACGCGGGGAAGGCCGACCACAAACATGTGATGGACCCACAGTCCGAAGGAGAGCACGCCGGTTGTGATCAGCGCCATCACCAGCCACAAATAGCCGAAAAGCGGGCGCCCGACAAATGTTGGCAAGATGGTTGACACCATGCCTACGGCAGGCAGGAAGATGATGTAAACCTCCGGGTGGCCAAAAAACCAGAACAAGTGCTGCCACAAAAGCGCGTCACCACCTTTCGCCGGGTTATAAAATTGGGTGCCGACCAGCCGGTCGAGGATCAGCGTCGAGCTACCAAACATGATCGCTGGCATTGCCAGGATGACAAGGAACGACATGACCAACATCGCCCACACAAGCACGGGGATACGGTCGAGTGACATGCCGGGTGCCCTTTGCTTGAAGACGGTCACAACAACTTCCACTGCTACGGCGAGGGCTGCGACCTCCGTAAACGTGATCATCTGGGCCCAGAGATCAGTCCGCTTGCCTGGGCCGTATTGCGGTCCGGCAAGGGGGACATAGGCGAACCAGCCCACATCCGGAGCGGTATCTAGCGCGAAGGCCAGCCAGAGAAGGATGCCGCCGAACAGGTAAATCCAGTAGGAGAACGCATTGAGACGCGGGAATGCGATGTTGCGTGTTCCCACCATCAGCGGCACGAGATAGACAGCCATTGCTTCCATGACCGGCACCGCAAACAGGAACATCATGTTTGTGCCGTGCATTGTGAAAATCTGATTGTAGCGATCGGCACTGATGAAACGTGCTTCCGGCTGGGAAAGCTGCAGGCGCATCGCCAGCGCGAGCACGCCGCCGAGGACGAGAAAGATGAAAGCTGTGGAGACGTAGCGTTGCGCAATCGTCTTGTGATCGACGGTGGCGACGCCACCCCAGAACCCCGATCGCGCGCACCAGGTGACTGCCAGCCGCCGCTCGATCTCTCCATCGTCAAAATCGCTATCGATGGGCCGGTGCGCCTGTCGATCCATGGTCATTTCAGGCCTTCCATATAGGCTGAGATCTGCCGGAGCTCGTCGCTCGTCAGCGGTATCAGCGGCATATTGTTGCCAGGCTTCAAGGTCTGAGGATCGGCAATCCAGGCCGCCAGCGAGCCGCGGGTCCGATCAAAAAGTCCTGCTGCAATTGTTGCGCGGCTGCCGACATGCGTCAGATCCGGGCCCGAGGTCCCACCTGCCATTGTTCCGCGGATGGTATGGCAGGCCGCGCAAGGCTTGCTCATGAATGCTGTCTTTCCAAGGGCTGCCTCGGGATCAGAAGGCTCAATCGCGCTCTGGTGTTGCGCGAACTGCCAACTTCGATAGTCCCGCTCCTCCTGTGCCACCACCAGAAACGCCATATGGCTGTGCTGGAGCCCACAAAACTCGGCACACTGCCCTCGATAAATGCCGGGGTTCTTTGCGTTCAGCGTCAGGGTGTTCAACCGGCCCGGGATCATGTCGAGTTTGCCGGCAAGGCTCGGGACCCAAAATGAATGGATGACGTCGATCGATTCCAGTTGCAGGCGCACATTCTGACCAACCGGGATGTGGAGTTCGTTTGCGGTCTGAAAGATTTGCGTTCCATCCGGATATTCGTAGATGAACTGCCACCACCATTGCTGCGCCTTCACCCGGACGGTGACAGCTGCATCTAAGCTGTTGTAGAGCGCCCGGGTCGTGTAAAAACTTGCCACGGTCAGTGCGCTTATGACCAAGACGGTTCCTGTCACCGCGGCGCTGACGATCCTCGTTATGTTCCGCTCCGATCGATCATGCTCGATAATCGGCCGGTTTCTCCCATGCAACAGCGACCAGGCCAGGAAAGCGACAACAAGCAGCCAGACAGCCGTACATACGACGACGACAAGGATGATCAAATCCTTCAACGCGCCGGCTGACGTGCCATGGGTATCAAGTGCCGACTGAGGACCAGTGCATCCCGCAAGCACGGACAAAAGCGATATGGCCAGGCAGTTTCTCATCAGGGCGATGGCCCCTGTTCCGCATGGATAGGATTTGGTCCTTCGTCGAAGAGTATCGACGCCGGACCGCGATTTTCGGCCGGTCGATCAGTTTTATCATCATTGCGACTTGGTGCCACCACGCTCGTCGAGTAAGCGCCGAGTGACTTGACGTAGCCGGCCAACTGCCAGATCTCGTCACTGGTCATCCTGTCCTTGAAGGCGGGCATTCCGTGAGGTCGCCCATCTCTGATCGAGGCGACGATCGACACCATGGATGGCCCGTAATACCACCAGCCATCAATGAAAGATGGGCCGGTCCCGCCCCGCCCGTCACCGTGGCAGGCCGAACAGCCGAACCAGGAATATAGCCGCTTGCCCTGGCTGAGATCATAACCGGTTCTTTCGTAGGACTGGCCAAGCGCAAAATATACCTCCGTGGGGGCCCCGCTGATGCGGTTTGGCATCAGCCGGAACTGGTCAAGCGCGGCAGATACCGGAGGATCGGTCCGGTAAACTCGCGGCTCCCTGAAATAGCCGATCGCTACGGCTGACATGAGACCAAGCGACACGAGCAGGACCTTCACAATCGAGCACCGGAACACGAGGCCTCACTCTACGGACAATTGATCGGATCGACGGAACCGGACCGGCAAGAGCTTGTAGGATGGTGTCTTGGCTTTCGGGTCATGATGGCTCAAAGGAAAGAGCCGGTTCACCTCCGGATAATATGCTGCGCAGCAGCCCCTCGGAATATTGTAGGCGACGAGGCGGAAGCCTCGCACATTGCGGTCGGTTTGACCGTCGATCGCCGTGATTACGTCGACCAGGTCACCGGCAGCGAACCCGAGCGCGGCAATGTCATCCCGGTTGACGAAGAGGACATGCCTCGTACCGTCGACGCCCCTGAAACGGTCGCTGTAACCATAGATCGTCGTGTTGAACTGATCATTCGAGCGCAGACTTGCGAGATTGAGCACGTCGGGACGAGCCGCCGCCTCGCCAAAGTCGGGAAACAGTCGAGGCGGAGTGATGAAGTTTGCCTTTTGATTGGCCGTTACCCATTTGCGCTCGCGCGCCGGAACCGGCCGGGTCAGTCCGCCCGGCTGAAAAAGACGTGTGTTAAAATCCTTAAAGGTCTCGGGATAGGTCTCCTCGATTGCCGCCCTGATAAGCGAGTAGTCCGCAACCCAAGCATCCCATGGCACCTGCCCTTTGGTTAATGTCGCTTTGGCCATTCCCGCAATAATCGCCGGCTCGGAAAGAAGATGGGGACTTGCAGGCTCCACTCTGCCCCGGGAGCCATGGAAATGGGCAACCGAGCTTTCGATCGAGACCGCCTGCGGCCCGCTAGCCTGCCGGTCGATCTCCAGGCGGCCGAGGCATGGCAGGAGATAGGCGATTTCCCCGTGAATAAGGTGACTGCGGTTGAGCTTCGTTGCGATCTGGACAGTGAGGCGCAGCTTCGGCCAGGCCGCCTCCATAGCAGCCGTTTCCGGGATCGCGCGAATGAAATTGCCGCCGAGGCTTAGGAAAGCACGTGTCTGGCCCGATAGGATGGACCGGCAGGTGTCGACCGTGGAATGCCCCTCCCACCTCGGCGGTTCGAATTTGTAGAGTTCCGCAAGCTTGTCGAGGGGAACGAGGGCGGGTTTTTCGGTAATACCAACAGTTCTTTGTCCCTGAACATTGGAGTGACCACGCACGGCACAGATATTGGCCCCTGGTTTGCCGATATTGCCCCGCAAGAGCGCAAGGTTAGCCACCATGTGAACGTTGTCGACACCCATTAGCTGCTGGGTCAGTCCCATACCGTAGACAAGCAGAACCGCATTCGCGTCGGCGTAGGTGCGCGCGGCCTGTGTCATCTGCTCGCGGCTCAGGCCGGAAACTCTCTCCAGCTCCTGCCACGTATGTTTGCGTGCCACGGCCGCAAACTCTTGGAAACCGGCGGTGTGCTCGGCGATGAAATCGTGATCAAGCACATGCTTCTTATCGACAGCTCCAACGGAGGCGGCAAACGCAACCGCTGCAGCGCTATCGCTTCTCGGCTCCGCGTCGGCTCCTGAGACCTTGCTGACATGCAGTTCGTTTTTGGCGTCATCGGCCTCGATCAATGCTTTGCATACGCCAAAAAGCGCAGCGACGTCTCCGCCGTTCCGCACCTGATAATATTCGCTGGAGATCTGCGTCTCCTTCCCGCTCAACATTTCTCCCGGTGCCTGCGGATTGACGAAACGCTCTAGGCCCGGCTCTTTCAGGAGGTTGAAGGTAACAATCTTGACGCCACGATCGACGGCATCCTGTAGATCATGAAGCATTCGCGGCGACGACGTCGACACGTTCTGCGCGATGTAGAAAATGCAGTCGCAGTTTTGAAAATCCGAAAGGATCGCAGTGCCGACGGTCGCTCCGATGCTTTCCGGGAGGCCAACGGAAGTGCTCTCATGGCACATGTTCGACGAATCTGGGAGGTTATTGGTGCCGAAGATGCGGGCAAATAGCTGATACATATAGGACGTTTCGAGTGATGCACGCCCTGAAGTATAAAACTCAGCCTGCTCTGGAGCGACCTGTCGCAGTTCGCGCCCGATCTCGTCGAAGGCAGCCTTCCAACTGACGGGGAGGTATTTGTCGGATAGAGGATCCCAGCGCATGGGGTGGGTCAAACGGCCCTGTTCTTCCAGGTCATGGTCCAGCCAATTCGCAAGTTCCGTCAGCGTGTGGTTTGCAAAGAACGCCTCGTCGGCACGACGTTTTGTGATTTCCCACGCCGTTGCTTTTGCGCCATTTTCACAAAACTCCAATGGGTGCGTTTTTGCCGGCTTGGCCCAGGCACAGCTGACGCACATATATCCGTCTGGCTTGTTCTGGTGGGAAAGCAGAGAGGGTCCGGTCAGCGGAATGTGTTCGCGCAATATGATTTCGCCAACAGACTTCGCCGACCCCCAGCCTCCGGCGGGGCCGCTATCAAATCCAATCTTTGGGTTTTTCGGTCTTGAGGACATCTGGCTGACCTTGGGGGAAAGGGAAATCGTGCCCACTGGGCGGCAATCGAGCCCGAGTGCTTGCTAGAAACCAAAGCGGTTCGGGCAACGAAGAAGCGACAACGACTATGGCAAATGCCAGCTCTGCCAGCTACCGACTGCACGCCAGCCAATGGTGTTCGAGGACGGATGGTCGATCGAGTTTGCGGACCCAACAACCTGCCGGCCTATGTGAGTCTCTATGATCGTCATCGGGCGAAGATCCGTCTCTGGATTGCCCGAGCGCCTGCACTTGGTTATCTGATGATGGTTGTCTTGCATTTAAGGTCTGCCAGGCATGGCTGGTTATCTGTAGTCGGCGTGCAAATAAGCCACAACAGGTCTAGAACGACGTTGGGCCCGCCGAGTTCCTCCGTCATGCATTTTGTCCGCTACCGTACAGCTACCGGGTGGAAGGACTGGAGAGCGGGTTCCCACTTTGTCTCGTGATCAGTTTTCATCAACATCGCAACGCATTCTCTTCTCCGTGCAACACTGGACCCGGGTTTCTTCCGCGCAGCGGAGGCAATGAAGAGAGTGGCTGCTGATCCATGGCGCTTATCCTCCTCGTCGCCATCGCGGCAACCGTTCGGCTGAGCGCGGCTGCCTTTAACTCGAAAAGCAGCGGATCCCGGGCACGACCAATGTCTCCTTTCAAAGTCGTCGCCCAGACCAACACGTTGAGGATCATCAATCACGTAAGGAGCGACAGACCGCCAAGTAGCACTCCACGCCATCGCATTTCTGCCGCCAGACCGTGCGGACTCGCCGACGACCCGATCGGTCCATTCCGGTCCCGCAAAAACGCCGATCCGATTCCTCGATCAAGCCGTTCGCCTAACCATGCGTACAAGCGCGATAAGAATGCAGGCCCCGATAAAACCAGCGACGAGATAGCCCAGCCACCCGCCGAGGACGACCCCGAAAAGAGACAGGAGGAAATTGGCGACGATAGCGCCGACAATTCCGAGCAGGATGTTCATCAAAACGCCCATATTGCTCTTCATGAACATTTCGGCGAGCCATCCTGCAATGCCGCCGATAATGATTGCGGCGATCCAGCCGATACCTGCGTCTTCCATGAGAATTCTCCCTACTGTGTTGAAGCTGAATTGTGACGCGGTGGCCGCCCGAATGATTCACAGGCCGTTGAAATCTTTACGAACGATCAAGGCCGTAACACCGGTATGGGCAATTGGTTCCTCTCGTCACCTATACGGATGATCCATCTCGCGGGATGAGGTCAGCTCCGAGGGCCGCGGACGGCCGGTTGTAGAAGGCGCCTTTCGCCACTCCTCACGAAGTCACGGCAATTGCCCGCTGAAATCGTGACCCTGTTCGTCCTGTCTAGCAAGCATCTGCCACATGTCAAAAACGTGGACGTGAAATCCTCGTTCCATGCCCTCACCTTAATAAAGCAACTCCACATGTCGCTTTTGGATTTATGAGGGGCCTTTGGGGTCTAGCGATCAAAAATCGCATCACTCCGGAACGAAGTCGTCACCAGGAAGTTCAACAGGCTCCACCACCGGCCAATGGAGTTCCCTCATGAAAACTACCTATGTTCTCGCGAGCCTCGCCGTCATGCTTACCTCCCCTGCTCTAGCGCAGTCTGCCGCCGAAAAGACCGGTGTCAACTCGGTGATGGGTGTTGCACCCAAGACAGAGGATTTCGTCACCGAAGCAGCTACAAGCGACATATTCGAGATCGAATCGAGCAAGCTTGCGCTGGAGCGTTCTTCGGACCCCGCGACGAAAACCTTTGCCCAGCAGATGATCACCGACCACACCAAGACGTCTGAAGAATTGAAGGCATTCGTGTCGGGCGGCAAGGTCAAGGCGACCATTCCAGCTGCCATGAGCTCCTCTCAGCAAAGCATGCTCGATGACCTCAAGAAGCTGCAAGGCGATGATTTTACCAAGAAGTATCATTCGGACCAGGAGGACGTGCACGAGGATGCGGTCGATCTTTTCAAACGATACGGCGACGAGGGTGACGATGCCGAACTGAAGGCTTGGGCAGCAAAGACCAGGCCCGCGCTCGAGCATCATTTGCAGATGGCAACAGAGATGAACAAGTAGAAGATCGGGAAGTCTTCTGGCAGCTGTGTGCATCGACGCCTCAGCTGGTATTGAACGCGGGACAGTGCCGGGCGGTTTCGACCTCATTGATGATGTCACGCGGAGGGGTCGGTGCACATCCGCAAGCTATGGGAAGCTGACGACGACCTTCTCGCCCCCGACCTCGCGGGATGGGGGCAGTTCGGCTGGAAAAGCCGATGATAGTGGGCCAAGACGCAGGAGCAGCGGCATTGCCGCGGATCCAGCACCTGCTGGCGCTTATGTGCTCGTTTGATAGTGCTCGGATTCTACGAGTTGGCTTGACCGGACATAGTCAATCCCACGTTTTTCCGCACGTGGTAGCGGGTCGGTTCTACCCTTTCGGTCGACGCGAGCCGCCAGCAGGACGAAAAGTGAAGACAACGTTCCCGGCTCGGACTGGATGCAGCGGTGTTTTCGTACAAGCGACCTCCATCCTTAGAGCGGCGGCGAACCGGTGTCCAAAGCAAGGTCGCGAACCCATAAAACTGATGGCGCGAATTCGTCCTAGCGAGGTGCTTGTTCGCTGAGTTCTCCGCCAGACTGTGATTGAGGAGCAGAGCGGCTTTCCTGGCGAGATCAGCGGATTCTGAACGGATTACAAGTACCAGCGGCTCGCTGTCATCGCTAGGATCGACATCGACGCGCTCCTCACATTCCGGGCGGAGGGCAACGGTCAGTTTCGTCCAGCCACCGACCGCGCGCCGAACATCCCAGCGAAATCCAATCGGAAGTGAAAACCCCGCTCCAGCAAAACGGCTCTACCGCGAGCCCAATCTAATCGAGCGGTTCTTCTCCAACTGAACCACTTCCGCCGGGTTGCCACGCGCTACGCAACCTCGCCGCAAACTTGCTTGCTATGGTCAAACTCGCCTCAATGCGGCTGGGGCTGCGCGCTTATGAGTCTACGACCTAGCTGCCCCAAATCTTAGATCATGATCTCGCCGCCGGTGACAGGAACGATGGCGCCGGTCATGAAGCTTCCGAGATCGGACGCCAGTAATACATAGGCGCCGGCGAGCTCCGCCGGTTGCCCGGCTCGCCCGATCAATGTCTGCTGTCCGAACTTCGCGGCCTTTTCTGCGGTCATGGTCGAGGGTATAAGAGGCGTCCAAATGGGACCTGGCGCTACCGCATTCACGCGGATGCCTTTCTCGGCGACCATTTCTGCAAGTCCTGCCGTAAAATTGGAGATAGCGCCTTTCGTCGACGCGTAAGCAAGAAGCTGAGGCGACGGTTGACGCGACTGTATGGACGTTGTGTTGATGATAGAGCTGCCAGGTCGCATGTGCGGGATCGCAGCCTTCGACAGGAAGAAAGGTGCATAGATATTTGTGCGGAAGGTTTTATCCCACTCTTCCACCGGAATTTCGGAAATGTCCGCGTAGGTGCGCTGGAAGGCAGCATTATTGACGAGAATGTCGATCGCCCCGAGCTCTCGAATTGCCCGCTGAACCAGGTTCTCGCAATGACCTTCGGAGGTGATATCGCCCGGCGCGACGATAGCTTTTTGACCTGCTTCTTTCACCCATCGAGCGGTATCTTCCGCGTCGTCAATTTCATCAAGAAACGATATAAGAATATCAGCGCCTTCGCGAGCAAAGGCGATCGCGACTGCCTTGCCGATTCCGGAATCTGCGCCGGTGATGAGAGCCACCTTGCCCTTCAATCTGCCGTTTCCTTCATATGAATGCTCCCCGTGGTCGGGGATAGGCTCCATCCTAGCTGTCTTGCCAGGCGGCTCCTGCTTTTGCTTCGGGTACGGCGGGATCGGTCGTCGTTCTTCGCTCATTGGGACCTCCTGTTCGTAGCGTCGAATCAACCTCCACGAGGCGTAACGGTTCCGTTGCTTCCGTGACTTCTGCAGCCTTAAAGTTTCGGGCCGGAGCGCGCGGCGATAGGGAAGAACTGCGGTCGCCATGCGATCATTGCGCAGATCGTCCTGAAAGATCCGTCCTTCGCGCAGCGGCAAGAAACAATTGAAGCACTTTGTCGCTCAAGCCACCGAATTCGAAGAGGAAGGCGATGCGGTTGTCGGTGACGTTTCTTCCAGCCCTTCAACGCGAACTTCTGCAAGCCCTTCGACTGACGATCCAGCGTCTTCGACTGCGTCGTTTGCGACGTTGAAGGTCGCAACCTGAACCATCATTTCCTTCGCGCGCCGCACGGCTGCAGCGTCCTCCAATCCATCGGAGGCCAGCACGACGGAAATGAGCTCGCCGCCTTCGCCTTTGAATTCAACTGTGGTTTTGCCGTCGGATTGACCGACGACATTCGTTCCAATGATCTGCATATCAATCTCCTTCAACGTCCGGTGAATGCGGCCACCAGCGATTGGTTCCGCCACAGTTGGATTCCATACGCGACCCGCTACCCTCAAACGCAGGCAAAACAAGGCAAAACCCCTCTCGCCACTCGCGGACGGGCGCCGTAAGAAAGCTGAAGCGCCTGACGCACAGATTGCCTGCACCTGATGCGCGCGGTCTGATGAATGCGGATTGAAGTCATTCGCTGGGGGGTGCGACCCTCGCCAGGAAGGATTATGCCTATCATGAACCGAGGTGCCGAGGGATATCGCCTTCGTTTTTAACAACGCATGATCGACTGCATGGCCTTGCCGACAATTGGCAAGGCCGCTTTGCAGGGATGACACCGAGTTTGGTCACCCTTTATTTTAGGCGCCGGCGACTATGCTTGCCGACGATCAGGAAAATTCATCCACTGCGATGGCGTACCCTGCCGTATAAAGTGCCAAGATCATCCAGCATGCGCTCGTAGCGCGACCGAGGCGGGGGCGACCTCAGCCCAGCAATGGCGAAAGCGACCGCACCGACAAGCACAGCGACGGTCATCAGGCTGGAGACAGGATAGAGCTTCACGGTGGCTTCAGTCTGTCGCGCCGCCTGACGGGCTCCCCCTCTGATCTTTCCGGAGGCCTCCGCGACCTGTTTGCGAAGGGCGTCCAATTGCTTGCGCAGGGCTCCGATTTCCTCCTCGGCATTGAACCCAGGCTGCGGCGGGATGCCGACCGATCCCACATTCGTATCGATTATGGCACGCGGCACGGGCTCGCCGAGTTTCGCGCCCCCCGAGATAAGCGAGGCCGTTTGGTTTTTTTGGGCTGGCATAATGTCTCTCCGTACTTGCGGGTGCAATCGATTAGCGCACCCTTGCATCGAACAAAGACGCCGCTTCACAGCTGTTTGTTCCATCGTCCGCGATTCCGGGTGCGAACAGTCCTGGGGCCATGTCACCGGCTTGTCTTTGTCGAGGCCGCGACAGCATTTCATGCGAGGCGTTCACCCGGCATCGTAGAACAGCGTTTATCTGCGAGAGAAATGACAAAAGCCCCCGCAAGGGCGTGCGGGGGCTTTTAGGTCTTTAGGACCTGTCACCCTCGTACGGGTTGGGGGCGTGCGTTTGAGTGACGGATATCAACTTTCTCCACCGCGGTCGGTTCCGCGCCTTGCAGATATTTTCGTGAGGGTAGTGTCGAAGGGGCGCTAGTAAGGGATGAAGGTCATCGGGTGGCGCGTCGTGGTCAGCTTTGCTTGCGTGGAAAACATGAACTCGACGCCAGCCGGATCCCAACCCGCCAATGCAGAGATCACCTGCCAACGATCGCTAAAATCGCATATTGGATACGATTTTTTCCTCCTAAAGGGGCATGTCGGCTGCGGTGCCATGAAACACCGCCTCGATGTTATTGCCATCAGGATCAAAGACGAAGGCTGCAAAATATCCTTGATGGTAATGCCGAAAGCCTGGACCTCCGTTGTCCTTGCCACCAGCCTCGAGCGCGATCGAATGGAAACGAACAACACTTGCCATATCTGTTGCACGAAACGCGAGATGCAACCGCGAAACGTGGGTATTGGCCTTGTCCACCCACAGTTCTTCACAGGCAAAATGTGACTTGCTCTCCGAACTGAAGCTTCGCCCCAATGCAACAAGCGCTGCGCGATAGAACGGCGGCTCGCTTCAAGGTCCGCGACCCGTATATGGACATGGTCGATCAGGGCGATTTGCAGGGTTTGCATCGGCGCGGCCTCCTTCGCAGGACATGGGCCAGAATTCCGTTCGTCAATCGCGGTTCCCTTAACCCGCGATCGGTCCGGGGCAACGCTGGATCATAGATCGGTATCAGCTTCGAGATCGGAACGACTATCGGGCAATGGCGTTCATGTTTACCGACAGGGATGGAACCAGATGACGACATATTACTTCGCGGTGCAGGACCTCGACGAGGAATTCGACGGCGACATAGGGTTGGATCTGCCCGACCTTCCCTGCGCAATCATCTATGCACGGCGGGCGCTGTCCGACATGGCACTGGACGGTATTCCTACCGTCCCCGGAGCTCGGCAGGCCGTGACAGTTCTCGGTCCGGACCGAATTCCCATTGCCATCGTCAGCTTGCGCATTTCAATTGATTGGTGCGATGCAAAGGGTGCTGTGATGCCAGGCCCAGAGTGAATTCTTGCGCCAACCAACGCTCAAACCATGGTGGGGACCCTAGAACTGCCGTTCGTCTAGCCCGCACGCAACTATCGCTGACCGATTTCAATACGAAGATTGCGCCCGGGCGGAAATGCGCAGGATTCGATTACAGCGACGGTCTAACAGCAAGCGACGTGTTCATCTTTTCCCCTGCGCGAAATTAGGGTTTTGCTCCGGCAGCGTCTCCACTACCTCCCGTTCAGTCGCGTTCTCGGACCCACGCAAACGGAGCCGGTGCCTGCGGTACCAACAGGCAGCCGGCGTCTTCGCCCGACAGGATGCAGTTTTCAGGCCACGGCGGCCCTGTCCATGAACGCTCGTTCAATCGCCGTCTGGAGTTGTTCTTGGGTAAATGGTTTGGTCATCCGTATCATGCCATGATATGCGGAATCCTCTGGAAGATCGGCGTAGCCTGACGCAAGAATGACCGGGATTCCGGGATAGGACGTAAAAATGCGACGCGCCAAATCGGCCCCTGTCATTCCGGGCATAGCGTGATCGGTAACTATTAAATCGCACCCGTCCCCTCTTTCCAGCACGAGCATTGCCTGTGAAGCTGAAGCTGCCTCGACAGTGACGTGACCCAGGTCCTCCAGCATCGCGACGGTGCCCATCCTGACCAGCATGTCGTCGTCGACCACAAGAACCCTGTGCTGTGCGAAGGTGGAGTGGGCCGTATCAGACATAACGGCTTCAGGCGCCCGGGCACCCTCCTCGATCTGCTCTGCCACAGGCAGCCAAAGGGAAACGGTTGTTCCTGATCCTTTGCTGCTGAAGATCTGGAGGACACCCCCCGACTGCGCAGCCAGTCCATGCACCATCGATAGGCCGAGCCCGGTACCCTTGCCGATTCCTTTGGTTGTGAAGAAAGGTTCTGCGGCGCGGGCAAGCGTCGCCTCGTCCATGCCCTCACCGGTATCGACGACGGAAATGTGCAGAAACCGGCCGCCTTTAAGTGTCGCGGGTGGGTCTTCGTCGGCTGCGGCTTCTATTGTGACGCTCCCACCGTCTTCCATGGCATCTCGGGCATTGACGAACAGGTTGAGCAAAGCAAGCTCAAGCTGATTTCGATCAATCAGGACCGGCGGAAGTCCTGCCGGAATTTTTGTTTCAAAGGAGATCCGCGGTCCCACTGCCTTACCCAACAGATCTTCGACGTCATCGAACAGCCTTGCAAAATCGATTGCCTGGGGTTTCAGATCCTGGCGCCGGGCGAACGCCAGTAGCCTTTGTGTCAAAGCCGATCCCCGCTCCGCGGCCTGCAGGGCATTCATGATGAGACGTTCGCTCCGCTCATCGTCCGGCAAGCGTTTCTTCAACAAGTTCAGGCTGCCGAGGATCGCCATAAGCAGATTGTTGAAATCATGTGCAACCCCACCGGTCAACTGTCCAATCGTGTCAAGCTTCTGGGCTTCAAAAAGCTGCGCGAGGGCTTCTTCCCGCTCGCGGGTCTTTTGCTCGATGCGCTGCTCTAGCTCTTCATTGAGTTGACGCAGCTGTGCCGACGATGCTTCGAGTTCGGCCGTCCTTTGAAGGACCCGCGCCTCGAGGTCGGAATTCAGCCCCTCCAGCTCCCGGGTTTTGCGATGGAGATCGGCAAATACCCGGACCTTGGCGCGCAGCACTTCAGGGACGATTGGAACCGACACATAATCGACGGCTCCAGCCTCGTATCCACGCAGACGGTCCGGCTCCGCCATCATTACGGCCGAGACGAATATGATAGCGGTGTTTTGATAGCGAGGATGTTCCCTGATCATGCTGACCAGCTCGAAACCGTCCTGTTCAGGCATGCAGACATCGACCAGGATCACGGCGATTTCGGATCGCAACAGATGTTCGAGCGCCTCGCGGCCCGATTGCGCCTTAATAAGGTTCTCGCCGAGGTCCTGGAGGATGACCTCGTAGCTGAGTAGTTTCGCGGGCTGATCATCCACCAAAAGGATGTTCACGGACTTCATGGCGAACTCCTCAACGGTGTAGCCACATGCGGAGCGCCGAGAGGAGCTGCTCCGTATTGACCGGCTTGGCCAGATAGTCCGATGCACCAGCCTCCAGACACTTCTCGCGGTCCCCCTTCATTGCCTTTGCCGTTAAGGCCACAATTGGAAGTCGCCGGAAAGTGGGGTCCGCGCGGATGACCTGCATTGTCTCATAACCATCCATACCCGGCATCATGATGTCCATCAGCACGATGGCCACTGACGGCTCGCCATTGATCACCTCGATCGCCTCGCTGCCGGTAGTCGCCGTAAGGACCCTCATGCCACGGCGCTCAAGCACGCTACTGAGCGCAAAGATATTGCGCGCGTCATCGTCGACGAGCAAAACGGTTTCACCAAATAGGTCCTCATCGGAACTATGCAGGTCTTCCAGCATGGCCTGTTTGGATGCCGGCATGTCCGCAACGACGCGGTGAAGGAAGAGCGCCGTTTCATCCAGAAGCCGCTCGGGCGATTCAACGCCCTTGACGACCACGCTTCGGGCCATGCTGTGAAGCCGAGCGTCCTCCTCGGGAGAGAGTTCGCGGCCCGTGAAGACAACGACAGGAATTTCGCCAATGTCGGTATCGTCACGCATTTTTTCCAGCACTTCGAAGCCCGACATATCGGGAAGCGTCAAATCGAGGACGACACAATCGGCAGGGTCGTTCCTAAGCGCGGCAAGAGCCTCCGATCCCGAGCCGACGCTGGCGATGTCTATGTCGTCATGGCCAAGGAGCGCCATCACACTGATCCGCTCAGCCTCGTTGTCTTCCACCAAAAGCAGGCGCTTGCGCCTCGGCTCCGTATAGGATCGCAGCCGCGATAGAGCCTTGACTAGTCCGTCGGGCGTTGTCGGCTTGCTCATGAACGCGAAGGCGCCCCGGGTCAATCCGTGTTGGCGATCCTCATCGAGACTGATGATCTGCACCGGAATGTGGCGGGTCTGGGCGTTCTGTTTGAGCTGGCTCAACACCGTCCATCCCAGCATGTCGGGAAGGAAGATATCAAGGGATATCGCAGCCGGCTTGTATTCCTGCGCCAGAGCCAGGGCGTCGGCGCCGCGCATCGCCACCAGAACCTTGAAGCCGGTGTCGTGCGCCAAGTCCTGCAGAACTCGGGCGTAATGGGGATCATCCTCCACGACAAGCAGAACCGTGTCGCCAGATGCGATGCGATCCCGGTCATCTTCGACATGTTCGGTCGGCTTGTCCGCCCGCCGGCTCGCTGCTGCATCCGCGAGTTGCACGATATTGTTCGATTTTGGAACCTCCTGTGGCGCTATGGTACCCGCACCAACATAGGTCAGTGGAAGATAAAGGACGAAGGTGCTGCCCGCGCCCGGAGTGCTTCGAAGCTGAATTTCCCCGCCGAGCAGGTTTGCGAGTTCGCGGCTGATGGCGAGGCCGAGGCCTGTGCCCCCATATTTTCGGCTTGTTGACGCGTCAGCCTGCTGGAAGGCTTCGAAAATGATGCGCTGCTTTTCCGGAGGAATACCGATGCCGGTGTCGGCAACCTCGAATGCGATGACGGACGGCGCGTGCCTTAGCGAAGAATGATCCGGAGACCATCCGCCGGCCACTGCATTCACACGAAGCGTGACCCCGCCCTCAGCCGTGAACTTGAAGGCGTTCGACAACAGGTTCTTCAAAATCTGCTGAAGTCGTTTGGAATCGGTGATGATGCTCCTGGCGACGTCGCCCCCGATTTCCACGCCGAATGTCAGGCCGCGGTTCTCCGCCTCGTGTCTGAACGGCCGGGCCATCACTTCAAGCAGGTTGTTGATGAAGATTTCCTCAGCGTCTACCGATACGGTTCCGGATTCGATCTTGGACAGGTCGAGGATGTCGCTGATGAGGTTGAGAAGATCCGTCCCCGCCCCATGGATCGTTTTGGCGAATTCGACCTGCTTACCCGAAAGATTTCCTTCCGGATTTTCCCCGAGTTGTTGACCGAGGATCAGGATGGAATTGAGCGGCGTGCGTAGCTCATGCGACATGTTTGCAAGAAATTCAGACTTGTATTTCGACGTCAGCGCGAGCTCGGCGGCCTGTTCTTCAAGAGCGCGACGGGCCTGCTCGATTTCCTGGTTCTTCGCCTCGACCTCGACATTGCGCTCCTCGAGCTGCTGGGCTTTCTGTTCGAGCTGCTCGTTGGTCTGCTGGAGTTCGCGCTGCTGGGTCTGAAGCTCCGCTGCAAGCTGCTGCGACTGCTTGAGCAGGCCTTCGGTCTGCATCGTTGCTTCAATGGAGTTGAGGACAATGCCGATGGACGTGGTCAACTGGTCCAGGAAGGAGATCTGCAGTTCCGTGAAATTGCCTGCCGAGGCAAGTTCGATAACCGCCTTGACCTGTCCTTCGAAATGGACCGGCAGGACTATGGCACTCCTTGGCAAGGCCGAGAATACGCCAGAGCTGATCGGGACGACATTGACGGGGAGGTCTGTGATCAGGATCCGCCGAGCGTCGCTGGCGCACTGGCCGACAAGGCCCTGACCGAACTCAAGTCGCGTGGGATGGGCAGTCTCCATCCCCTGCGCATAGACCGACAGCAGGGAAAGCATCCGCTGAGGGCCGTCATCGACCTGATAGATTACCCCTTGATGGGCTCCGACAAGCGGAGCAAGCTCCGAAAGCAGCATCTTTCCCACGAGTGTCAGGTCGCGTTGCCCCTGCAGCATGTTGGTGAAGCGGGCAAGGTTGGTTTTCAGCCAGTCCTGTTCTGTGTTGCGCTCGGTCGTCAGGCGCAGGTTTCCGATCATCGTGTTGATATTGTCTTTCAGTTCCGCGACCTCGCCGCGCGCTTCGACCTGGATGGACCGGGTCAGGTCGCCCTTGGTGACCGCAGTCGCGACTTCCGCAATCGCGCGCACCTGGGTCGTCAGGTTGGCGGCGAGCAGGTTTACGTTGCCGGTCAGGTCTTTCCAGGTGCCGGCCGTGCCTGGCACGTTCGCCTGCCCGCCAAGTCGGCCTTCGACGCCGACTTCACGCGCCACGGTCGTCACCTGGTCGGCGAAGGTGGCGAGCGTGTTGGTCATATTGTTGATGGTCTCGGCCAAAGCGGCGACTTCGCCCTTGGAGGCGACGGTGAGGTTCTGCTTGAGGTCGCCGTTGGCCACCGCCGTCACGACCTTGACGATGCCGCGCACCTGTTCGGTTAGGTTTGCGGCCATGACATTGACGGTATCGGTGAGGTCCTTCCAGGTGCCGGCGACACCCGGCACTTGCGCCTGTCC
The DNA here is from genome assembly GCF_056755015.1 of Rhizobium sp. KNZ14-9A. Lineage (NCBI taxonomy): Bacteria > Pseudomonadati > Pseudomonadota > Alphaproteobacteria > Hyphomicrobiales > Rhizobiaceae > Rhizobium > Rhizobium sp. KNZ14-9A. The sequence continues at coordinate 566,835 of NZ_JBPGXB010000001.1, read as the reverse complement.
ACCGAGCTTGCCTTCAGTGCCAACTTCGCGTGCGACACGTGTCACTTCGCCGGCAAAAGCGTTCAACTGGTCCACCATGGTGTTGATGGTGTTCTTCAGCTCGAGGATTTCACCCTTCACATCGACCGTGATCTTTCGGGAGAGGTCGCCGCGCGCGACGGCCGTCGTCACTTCCGCGATGTTGCGAACCTGGGTTGTCAAGTTTGCGGCAAGCAGATTGACGTTGTCGGTCAAGTCCTTCCATGTGCCAGCGACACCCGGAACGACGGCCTGTCCACCAAGGCGTCCGTCGGTGCCGACCTCTCGCGCTACGCGCGTCACCTCGCCCGCAAACGAGCGCAGCTGATCGACCATCGTGTTGAGGGTATCCTTCAGGAGCAGGATTTCTCCGCGCACGTCGACGGTGATCTTGCGCGACAGGTCACCATTGGCGATCGCGGTGGCGACCTCGGCGATATTGCGCACCTGTGCCGTCAGGTTGCCGGCCATGGAGTTGACGCTGTCGGTCAGGTCCTTCCAGGTGCCGGCGACACCTGGCACTTGCGCCTGACCGCCTAGCTTGCCTTCGGTACCCACTTCGCGTGCAACGCGCGTCACTTCGCCGGCAAAGGCGTTCAACTGGTCCACCATCGTATTGATGGTATTCTTCAGTTCGAGGATTTCCCCCTTCACGTCGACGGTGATCTTTCGGGAGAGGTCACCACGCGCCACGGCCGTCGTGACTTCGGCAATATTGCGCACCTGGCCGGTGAGGTTGGAGGCCATGGAGTTGACGTTTTCGGTGAGATCCTTCCAGGTGCCGGCGACCCCCGGCACCTGCGCCTGACCGCCGAGTTTGCCCTCCGTTCCCACCTCACGCGCCACGCGGGTCACTTCGGAGGCGAACCGGTTCAACTGGTCCACCATCGTGTTCAAGGTTTCCTTGAGCTCAAGGATTTCGCCCGAAACCGAAACAGTGATCTTCTTTGACAGGTCACCATTGGCAATTGCGGTTGAGACCTCCGCAATATTGCGCACCTGGGCCGTGAGGTTTCCGGCCATGGAATTGACCGAGTCCGTTAAATCCTTCCACGTACCGGCAACACCCAGCACGTTCGCCTGGCCACCCAGCCGCCCCTCCGTACCGACCTCGCGTGCGACACGCGTCACTTCGCCGGCAAAGCCATTCAACTGGTCAACCATCGTGTTGATGGTTTCCTTCAGCTCGAGGATCTCGCCCGAAACAGTGACCGTGATCTTCTTCGACAGGTCGCCCTGGGCGACGGCGGTCGCGACCTCGGCAATATTGCGCACCTGGGCGGTAAGGTTTGAGGCCATCGAATTGACCGAGTTGGTCAAATCTTTCCACGTGCCCGCAACGCCGCGAACATTCGCCTGCCCGCCGAGCTGTCCTTCCGTGCCAACCTCGCGCGCCACGCGCGTCACTTCGGAAGCAAAGGCATTGAGCTGATCGACCATTGTGTTGATGGTCTCCTTCAGTTCGAGTATCTCGCCCTTGACGTCGACGGTGATCTTCTTCGACAGATCGCCACTGGCGATCGCAGTGGAAACTTCAGCGATGTTACGCACCTGGGCGGTCAGGTTGCCGGCCATCGAGTTGACGTTTTCGGTCAAGTCCTTCCAGGTGCCAGCGACGCCCGTGACGTTGGCTTGCCCGCCAAGCCGGCCTTCCGTTCCAACCTCACGAGCGACACGGGTCACTTCCGACGCAAACGCGTTCAACTGGTCCACCATCGTGTTGATGGTTTCCTTCAGCTCAAGGATTTCCCCCGACACCGTGACGGTGATCTTCTTCGACAGGTCGCCGTTGGCAATTGCGGTGGACACATCAGCGATATTGCGGACCTGGGCGGTCAGGTTCGACGCCATTGAATTGACGTTGTCGGTCAAATCTTTCCAGGTACCCGCCACACCGGGAACCTGGGCCTGCCCGCCAAGCCGGCCTTCGGTACCCACTTCGCGCGCGACGCGCGTTACCTCGCCGGCAAATCCGTTCAGCTGATCGACCATCGTATTGATGGTCTCCTTCAGTTCCAGGATTTCGCCGGAGACATCAACCGTGATCTTGCGCGACAGGTCGCCACGCGCCACGGCGGTCGTTACCTGGGCGATATTTCGAACCTGAGCCGTCAGGTTCCCGCACATTGCATTGACCGAGTCCGTCAAATCCTTCCATGTTCCGGCGACGCCCGGCACCAGGGCCTGCCCTCCCAGTTTGCCTTCAGTTCCCACCTCACGGGCAACGCGTGTCACTTCGGACGCGAAGGAGCGAAGTTGGTCCACCATCGTGTTGATGGCCTCCTTGAGTTGCAGGATTTCGCCTCGCACGTCGACCGTAATCTTCTTGGAAAGGTCGCCGTTGGCCACCGCGATTGTAACGTCGGCAATGTTTCGCACCTGAGCGGTCAAGTTCGAGGCCATGGAATTGACACTTTCGGTCAGATCCTTCCAGACACCGGTCACCTCCGGCACTTGGGCCTGTCCACCAAGCTTGCCGTCCGTGCCGACTTCGCGCGCAACACGGGTGACTTCCGAGGTGAAGACGCTAAGCTGCTTGATCATCGTGTTGACGATGTCAGCAGAGCGCAAGAATTCCCCTTTCAGCGGTCGGCCGTCGACATCAAGCGGCACCGTCCGCAAAAGGTCGCCTTTGGCGACGGCGGTGATCGTTCGGGTGACCGCCGTCGTCGGCCAGAGAAGGTCTCCGATCAGCTGATTGATCGATCCTTCCATGTCCGACCACGATCCGTCCGAGAGACCAAATCGGACCCGCGTGCTCGTCTGCCCTTCCCGACCCACGACCTGGCCGACATGGTCGAGTTGCTGAGACATTCGCTGATTGGCTGCAATGATGTCGTTGAGTGCGTCGGCAACCTTGCCCGTCACACCCGTCAGATCCGAGGGCATTCGAACAGAGAAATCACCCCGTCTGACTGCGGTGAGGATTTCCAAGAGCGCGCTTGCGGAACGCTCGGAAATGCCATTCACCTCACGCTCGCTCCCACCGACGCTTCCAACCTCTTGACGCCCAATCCCAACGTTTTGATTGACCATGGAATCCCCCATTCTTCGATGGGCAAAATGTAGCGCGCAGGTGGAAAATTGGTATGGGGTTCCTCGCCCATCGCTGGACAGTAGGGTTTCGACATCTGGCGGATGTTTACGCGCCTTCCTGGGACAGAGGGCTTGAACGCGCAGCAACGAGAACGAATGAACTCGTCTCGCTCAAGGGGCTGCCAATGGCAGGTTTGAATTGACGCCGTTTACCGCCGGCAGACGGCGCTCGGTACGATAATTTCGCTTGGAGTGCTACGACACGTGCCGTCATCTGGGGTCAAAACGAATGGTGATGCCGGCTGGCACAAGGTCACCTTCATGGAACGTGCGCCTTCCTCGTGCCACCATATCCGTCGCTGAGGGCGGCTCGATGGCAGCTGCTGATCGCTTAGTGAGCCGCCGCATTGCCGACGCGATGGCCGGCGCTCTGCGTCGCATTCACAGTGTTTGCGGTATCTTTCCCCATGCCACGGATTGTGTTGGCGCAAGCGCTAAGCGAAAGCATCATGCAGACGGTGGCGGCGATTACGGAAGCGGTCTTCATTGGGATTCCCCTGTTGGTTGAACAGGGTCATAACCGTTGAAGAGCAGATGGGTTCCACAAGCTTGACGCAACCAAGACGCGGTAAGCCGCCATAATACTGCCTCCCAAGATTTTATCACGGTCAGCCTCGCCTTCGGGCGAGGCTTTTTTCTTGAGCGCCTCCAGGTCGATGCGAAGCCTTTGAACGATCGGGTTCAAGGCTTGGAACGCACCATCACGCGGTTAGAGCCCACGGATTTCAACGGCTGGCGTGGAGACATCGCGCGCAGCTGACCGTGCCTGATCGGCGACGTTGCGAAAATGGAATGTCGTGCGCTTCAGACCTCGAAGCACCTTCCATGCTGGTAGGACTGCCCTGTCGCAAAGGCCTATTTTAATCGCCGCACGCACGCACGCAGGTTGTGCCCCGCAGCGCGAGCAACGGTCGCCTGGAGGTAGGGGAAGACGACGGACAGATCGAAGTGCGCGAGCAATCGACCGGCGCCTGAAAACTTTTCGAGTGATGGCGCGTTAGCTGGTACGAACGTAAAGGACCCATCCGCCATGATCCGCCAATCTCGGTTCGATATGCTTGCCAAGTGCGGCTATGTTGCACGGGGTATCGTTTTCCTTCTTGTCGCCGGGCTAGCCCTATGTTCCGGTGTGGCCCCTGAAACGAAATCGGCCCTCGCGACCCTTCTGGAACAGCCTCTAGGCCGGGTCTGGGTGGCATCGATCGGTCTGGGTCTTTTGGGGTTTGTGGCCTGGAGATTGGCCCAGTCCGTCGCCGACACAGATGGTCATGGGTTCGGAGCGAAAGCCATGGCCATCCGGCTCGCATTGCTTGGCAGCGCAGTGACCTATCTCGCCCTGGCAAGCTACGCGCTCGGACATGCCCTTTTTCCTTCTGGCGGGCGTGAGGGCGCTGGTGAGAAGGGGCTTGCCCACTGGATCATGTCACAGCCGTTCGGTTTTTATCTTGCCGTAGCGGTGGGCCTCGGCTTCGTCAGCGGCGGCGCTATAACGGCTTCAAAGGGCATTACGGGGAAATTCGAGCGGTATCTGCGCCTTCCAGCCGTCAGCAAGGGTTTTCTTAGAGCCGTCTGCATCTATGGTCTCGTCTCTCGCGGCGTCGTTTTCGCTGTGACAGGCATGCTTTTCGTTTATGCCGGATTTCGGGTCGATCCGGAACAGGCTGGAAGTATGGGCGACGCGATGGCCTGGGTCCGGCAGCTCCCGTACGGGGCCATTCTTTATTTCGCTGCCGCAGCAGGTCTGGCCGCGTTTGGCATCTACAACCTTGTTGAGGCTCGATACCGGGTGATCCATAGACCTTCACTGGCAACGACAAAGCGGTCAATGCCGGCAATTCGATGAGTTCCACGGCCGTCTGTGGCCTCAAGGGTTCGAGAACGTCGGAGTAGCGCCGATACTGATAAAACGCGCACGAAATGGCCTTTTCGACAGGCAGGCGGCGGGGCAACGCCCTCTGCTTGCCTCCATTGAATGCGTTGCCGCGCCGGCCCAGAGGTGTCGGTGCAGGCCGCATCCTATGTTCCGACGAGAGTTCCAACCACCTGGCATGCGGAAACTCCGCGGCCACCCGGTCGGTGTAGGCAATAGCGTATCCGCCGGCGCGCATGTCATGGGCGATCGGAGCGCCTATGTTTCCGGAGATAGGACGTCGCGGATGTCGGTGGCAAACATCGCTCGTAAAGATTGAAGGCGGCCTGCCGTTCTGCGCCGGTCCGATGGCTCACTTGTCGTCATAGCGTTCGAGCAGGCGACGCAAATGTGCGTTCTGCTCAAGCAGTTTTGCTGAGAGCTGCGATCGCAGATCCTTAATTTCGAGTTCCAGTTCAATGGCCTCATCGAGGAACGTTTTTTTCTCCGCCGCTGGCTCTCCGGCCGCTTGTGTGACGCTAGATTGTTCCCCGCGATTTTCCCGCGTCCGAGCAGCCTTTGCCCTTTGCTTTTTTGTACCGCCCGGCGGAACTCCCGCGCCGTTTTCACCTGCGATGACGGTTGCGGTCGGCAAAGGTTGGTCATAAACCTTTAAAGCGCTGGCTTCTGACAGCTTGCCAACCAAAGGATCGGGTTGGTCCACCCGAGCGGGTGGCTCGGCCGCCGCACCAGCTGAACCCGACCGTTCACGCGCTTCGTTCTCATAAACGGTCAACTCAGATTCGATTACGGCTTCTATTTCCGTCCGCAGAGTTGGATCTTGCCGGTATTCCTCTGCTCGTGGATCGGGTATCGCCACGATTTCATCGGCCGGTGCACTCGCTTCTGTCGCCCTATGGCGCGACGCAAAGTCCTTGATTAGCTTCCACGGTGATCTCATCACCACCTCCCGACTCGTTTTCTTAGTGCCATAGTACCGAGCCGGAGACCGGGCTTGCAATGCGAGCCCGGTCCTTCGTCATAAAACAAGATCAAGCCCGGTGGACCGGTTTGTTGATGATCAAACCAATCCGAGCTTTTTGCGCAGATCGGCGTTCTCAGCGCGGAGCTTGTCGGAGAGCGCCTTGCGCAGCTTCTGGTTCTCTTCTTCGAGCTTCAGAAGATCCGCAAAACCGTCGGTTTCCGGCGGGGTGGCCTCGACGGCCTGCGGCGCAGGCTTGGCAGGCTGAGCCTTCGAAACCCTAGGCTTCTTTGCAGGAACAGATGCCTTGGTGACGGTTGCGGTCGCCGCCGGGGCAACGGACGCCGTGGGCGCCGCGGTCTTTTTCGCCGGGCCGCGGGTCTTTTTGACCGGAGCGCTCACCGACGTATCGGCAACCGCTTCAGCGGCGGTCTTGGGCTTACGCGGCGCTCGCGTCTTCTTTTCTCTTGTCTTCGAAGACGCATCTGCGGACGCGGTCTCGACTGCAGGGGTTGGGTTCGGATCATCTGCCATCGGTAAATCCTTGCGGTTAGTAAAGTCGCTCGACCATATCAGTCGCCGTCAATAATCGTTGAAGATTATTTCGAACTTATTGACGATAGTTCAGCTGTTTGCCAACCACCTCGCCCCGTCAGTCCGATGAACTGCCGACCCTATCACTGAAAATTACTGCCGTCCGGTTGGATGAGATAAGCGGACGAGTTCGATGGAGGAATGAACGAAAATCAGGAGCTGACGGATCGATGGACTGAAGGGTGACGCGAGAAGCCCGGCTATCTGCCTCATTTTCTGAAATTGGCACGAACAAGCACGCCAGAGGCGACGGATCGACTGGAAACTGTGGAAATCTCGCTGAACGAGCGCCATCGCCGGTGTCGCCTCCATGACAATGGACGCGGTCGGTGTCAGGGATTGCGCATCAACGACGATGCGGAGAACGACATGACGACGACCAACGAAATCGCAGACAAGATTGCTGGCGAACACGGTCTGACGAAGGTACAGGGTAAGGCGATCGTCGAGGCGGTCCTCGCCTCGATCACCGAGGCAGCTCTTGCCGGCAACGAAACCTCGCTGCCGGGCTTTGGCAAGTTCAAAGTCAAGGCGACGCCGGAGCGTGAAGCACGCAATCCCTCGACCGGCGCGACGATCAAGGTTGCGGCCGCAAAGAAGCTGACCTTCCAGCCGGCCAAGGCGCTCAAGGATGCGATGAACAAGTGATACGCGAAGAGCCTCGTCCGGTCAGGAGAGGCTCTAACGCTACGCATTTGATAACCCTGGGTTCGACGTTGCTTTCACCTGCCAAGTAAGCCGTTCTCAGGTGGTCAACTCCGCCGTTGGGATTTCAATGTCGATAAGCAGTGAACCGCCCCGGCTTTGCCGGAGACCGTTTGGTTTAAGTTATGCGGCCATGGCTGGTGCATCCAGCATGGCGTAGTAACGTTGTTCGGCTTCGGCTGGCGGGATATTCCCGATGGGCTCCAGAAGACGCCGGTGGTTGAACCAATCGACCCATTCGAGGGTGGCAAACTCCACGGCTTCGAAGTTGCGCCAGGGTCCTCTCCGGTGGATGACCTCGGCCTTGTAAAGACCGTTGATCGTTTCGGCCAGAGCATTGTCATAGGAGTCGCCAACACTTCCGACGGAGGGCTCGATGCCCGCCTCTGCCAGTCGTTCGGAATAGCGAATGGACACGTATTGAACACCGCGGTCGGAATGATGAATGAGCCCGCCGCGATGGACGGGCCGCCGATCATGAAGCGCCTGGTCCAGAGCATCGAGGACGAAACCCGCATGAGCGGTCCGGCTCGCCCGCCAGCCGACTATCCGGCGGGCGAAGGCATCGATCACGAAAGCGACGTAAACGAAGCCCTGCCAAGTGGCCACATACGTGAAATCGGAAAGCCACAGCCTGTTTGGCGCTGGAGCCTTGAACTGGCGGTTGACGCGATCGAGCGGGCATGGTCCGCCCTTGTCGGACACGGTGGTTTTGACGGGTTTGCCGCGAATGATGCCTTGAAGGCCCATCGCCCTCATGAGCCGAGCGACGGTGCAGCGGGCGATGTCGTAACCCTCTCGCTGCAACTGTCGCCAGACTTTCCGCACGCCATAGACCTGGAAGTTCTCGTTGAACACCCGGCGTATCTCGACTTTCATGGCGATATCATTCCGCTCGCGGGCCGATAAGCGGCCCACGTCCCTGCGCTTGGCAATGACCTCATAGTAGGTGGACGGGGCAATCGGCAGCAGTCTACAGATCGGCTCGACCCCGAGCACCGCGCGGTGTTCGTCGATAAAGGAAATCATCGCTTCAGTGGGCGGTCGAGCTCCGCCTGGGCAAAATATGCCGACGCCTTGCGCAAAATCTCGTTGGCCTGACGTAGCTCGCGGTTCTCCCGCTCCAGAGCCTTCATCTTCTCGGCCACATCGCTCGGCAGGCCTGCCCGCTTGCCACTATCGACCTCCGCCTTCTTCACCCACTCATTCAGTGTGTGCGCCGAGCAGCCGATCTTGGCCGCAATCGAAGATACTGCCGCCCATCGAGAACGATGCTCGGCTTCATGGTCCGCCACCATTCGAACGGCACGGGCGCGGACTTCAGGAGAGAATTTGTTCGTCGTCTTGCTTGCCATAGACCCTACTTCTCACGAGTTGGGGTCTCCGGTAAATCCGGGGCGGTTCACAGCCCTTCATCGAGCCAGTTTCTCTCAAGGCGCCCCTTGAGCTGTTTTTCGACCATCGCACCGACAATCACGGTACCAAATCCTCGTTTGGTCCATTTAGACGGAGCGTCGGCGCCGGTCTCCTGCCACCGGATGCTGAGGCCCCTGCCCGACTGCCCCGGCCTCCAACGGATGGAAAGTGTGCCCTGCTCGACGGCAAGGGCGCCATGACGGGCTGCGTTGACAGCGAGTTCGTGGAAAACGAGCGCAAGTGGCTGGACGATCGATGCCGGCAACCTGATGTCCGGCCCACTAAATGAAGCGCGGGCCGCTGCGAACGGCGCCACTTGTTGACGAATGAGTTCCTCAACGGAAATGCTTGTCCATCTTCGCTCAGCAAGCAAGGCGTGGGCACGGGCAAGCGCCTGCACGCGATGTTGGATCGCGGCGGCATAAAGTGCCGGGTTATCTGCATTGCTGAGGCGGACGATGCTATCGACTATCGCCAGGACATTCTTCGCGCGGTGATCGACCTCCCTCAGCAAGCGGTGCTCGGAGGCCTCCAGGGCTTCGACGCGGCGATACTCTGTCATGTCGATTTGAGATCCAAAATAATACAGGATCCGTCCATCGTCGCCGTGGATTGGACTTAGGTGCAGGCGATTCCAGAACGGCTCGCCGTTTTTCTTGTAGTTGAGGATCTCGACGTTGACCTCCCGCTCGTGGGCTATGCCTGCACGAATTTCTGCAACAGCTATAGGAGATGTCGCAGGCCCTTGCAGGAAACGACAGTTGCGGCCGAGCACCTCCTCGGCGCTGTAGCCTGTCAGTTCGAGAAATGATTTGTTTGCCAGTACAATCGGCAGATCGGGTGTACGCGCGTCTGTGACGACCATCGGCATCCTGGTGCGCTCGAAGGCGATGGCTGCCAGTTCTTTGCGATCGCCGTAGGCCGCCTCCGACGATGCGGAAGGCAAATCACCTTCGAGTTTTTTCGTTGAATGGCTTTTCATGCGTCCACGCTTGCGAAGAGATGGACCAATAACGCGGCGCGAGCTCCTTTGTTTCCGACACGGTCATTCAATGGGATTGCGGCGCGGGTCCTCCGAGACGTGTCTGACAACGTGTCACGTCCACGAAAACGTTCGGCCGCGCCGCTTTCCCACATCCGCTGTCCGGAAACCGCGCTGAAGACGGTGATTGGAACGCGAGAGGATCCCGGCAATGAGAAGGCGGATGAACCCCGCGAGTTTGTGAACGGACCCGACTTCCAGGACCCGCAGCAAGTTCATGGAGGTCGCAGGTTGCGTAGATGAGCGACGATAGTGCAGTGAATAATGGAAACGCGCAGCACGTCCTATTGGCAAGGCGGCGCGCCGGCCAACTGAGACGACTCCCTGTTTTCGCAGGCAAGTTCGGCCGGTTGAAACATCGTGCTCGCGAACTCGTTTTCCACCGCAGGAAGGATTGCGCCGTGGAGCACGTTAGACCTCCGCGGTTGCTTCATCTCCTTCTTGTTCGCGTTCCGCCCTGTACTCCAACGCCGCTCGTGCCCGTTGTTGCACCAACACGTGGGGTCGGAACCATCTCCCGTCGACGTAGTTTGATAAGCATCTTAAAGCTCTCATTCTACGGAGCATCCATGGCAATATTTTCTCCGACTGATCGAGACGCAGCCGCCTATCCGATACAGTCGCTCTTTGTGCCATTTCCATTCGTGTGCTTCACGCTTGCACAAGCCACCGATATCGCCTTCTGGCAGAGCGGCAATCTGATGTGGCAGAACTTCTCCGCATGGCTGCTGCTGACGGGCCTGGTCTTCGGCGCGCTTGCGATCCTCGCCGGGTTGATGGATCTGATGCGTCCCCGCACCCGTCCGCTGCGGCCTCCCGTCCTGTCCTGTCTGCTCTACTTGATCATACTGGCGCTCGCTTTTGCCAACAGCCTTGTGCATGCCGGCGATGGCTGGACGGCAGTGGTTCCCTATGGACTGGCGCTTTCAGCTGCGACATTTCTGTTGTGCCTGATTTGCGTAGCACTGTCCGCCCGCAAATATGGCAGGCTGGCTTGGAGGATATGATGAAGAAATCCCAAATCCTCGGCGGGTCCGTTTTGACGCTATTTGTTGTGGTCGGCCCCGCAGCTTACGCCGAAAGTGGAAGATTTGACGTTTCGAAGCAGATCGGTCCAAACCCGATCCTTCCGGATCCGGCCCCATCGCTGCTTCCGCAATTGAAAGTGGCGAAGGTCGTTGGGTGGCAGGATGGCGAGGCACCGGCTGCGCCGAATGGCTTGACTGTTACAGCCTATGCAAAGGACCTGGCTAATCCCCGGACAGTCCATACCTTGCCGAACGGCGATGTGCTGGTGATTCAGTCGCGCGGACCATCTGCGGAAACGACCTCACGACCGAAGGATTTCATCCGGGGCTGGATCATGTCGATGGCCCATGGGAACATGGGCGAGCAGAAAGAAAGCAACATCATCACATTGCTGCGTGACACGAACCGCGATGGGACAGTGGATGAGAAGCACGAGCTTCTGACGAAACTGGATTCGCCGTTCGGGGTCGCCTGGATCGACGACACGCTCTACGTCGCTTCCACCTCCGCTATTCTCGCCTATCCCTATAAGCTTGGGCAGAATGAGATCACCAGCCGGCCAAAGGTCCTGACCCCACTGCCCGGGGGTCCGATAAACCACCATTGGACAAAAGATCTGGCGCTCAGCCCGGATGGGAAGCTGCTCTATGTCTCGGTCGGCTCGAATTCCAACATTGTCGAGAACGGGCTTGAGGCGGAAAAAGGCCGCGCAGCGATCTGGCAGGTCGATCGCCAGACCGGTGCCGCGCGCGTTTTCGCATCGGGTCTGCGCAATCCGAATGGGCTCGCCTTCAACCCTGAGACGGGGATGCTCTGGACGGTGGTCAACGAACGCGACGAACTCGGGCCGAACCTCGTTCCTGATTACATGACATCGGTGAGGGAAGGTGGTTTCTACGGGTGGCCCTGGAGCTACTATGGCAATCACGTCGATGCGCGCGTGCATCCGCAACGTCCCGATCTGGTCGAAAGGGCGATCCCACCCGATTATGGCTTGTCGAGCCATGTCGCAGCGCTCGGTCTGACTTTTTCGATGAACTCCGCGCTTCCAACCGCATACGCCAACGGCGCCTTCGTTGGCGAGCACGGCAGTTGGAACCGCGACAGCTTCAACGGCTACAAGGTGGTGTACGTGCCATTCGAGCATGGCAAGCCATCCGGCAAAGCGCAGGATGTCGTCACGGGCTTTATCCAAGGCGATCAGGCGAAAGGACGCCCGGTCGGCCTGGGGATCGACGGTACGGGTGCGCTCCTTATTGCTGATGATGCCGGCAATATGGTCTGGCGCGTTGCTTCCTCTGACGGCAAGGTCACGCCCCAGCCAATCGGCACGGACCAGGTTTTGGGAAACACGCAAGCCTCGACGGATACCAAGGTCGATCGGACTATCGACGTGGACCCGGGTATCGGAGAGGACACGACGGGTTCGACTGCACAACCCGAGGCGCCGACGGCCTCTAACAACGAGCATCCGACCGACCTGAAATCAGATGCCGGACAATCGGACAGGTCCGCACCTTCGCAAATGCAGGTCGCCCCGGCAGCCGGTCCCTAGGCAAGTCGCAATCCTGACTTGCTGTCGAAGACGCGGTACGTTCGGCGGGGTCTGATGGCGTGCGGTCAGCCAATTTGAAGCGCGGTGTCTATCCAACGACGATGGAGACACGGGTATCCATCTCCGACACCGGCGACATTGCCGAAGTCACAGCACAACTGATCGAATTCGTCGTAGCCAAGTCGCCGGCACGCAGGAACATGCCTGAGCGGCGGCTTCGAAAGGCCGACGCTCAGACAGCGAGAATTGTCCGCTTGTCCTCGACGAAAAGGTCGGATGCCATTACTACCTCGCCTGGCGGCCGAAACGGGCCTTCTTTTCGCGCCAGAACGGATGTTGCAGTCACGATCCCACTCGCTGGCATGCGCCAAGGTACTGTCACCCATCGGTCGACATCAACGCACGTGCGGATCACTGTCGCACTGGATCTGGGACGCGACAATGGGGTCGGTTTCCGGCGCCAACATATCATGTTTTTCGGCAAAGGCGGCAAACAGGCCGCGCGCGGTCTCTGCTTCTGTCTCGCCTCGGAGCGCGGAACTGCAGGCCTTGAATGCAACGGAATGCGCAGTGTCCCTCAACGACACCGGCCATTCGACGAGATGCCGGTAGGCGTCCATCACACCGCGAACCTCAGCCGGAAATCCGAGGCCGACAAGAATGCACACAGGCTTTTTGAACATATCGGGTTTCATGATCCCCTCCTTCCCAACCTGGAACGTCCTGAGGGCGCCGTCACAGCGGCGCCCTCCTCGCAGGAAGCGTTAGGCAACCTTCTGCGCTTCGATCTGCGCCGGAGCGGCCGCTTGCGCCAATGCGGATTCGGCCTCGATAGAGATCTTGCGCGGCTTCAGTGCCTCGGGGATCTCGCGAACAAGATCGATCGACAAGAGACCGTTTCTCAGATTAGCGCCGCTTACCCGCACGTGATCGGCAAGCTCGAAACGGTGTTCGAACGGTCGGCCGGCGATGCCGCGATGGAGGTAGTCTTCGTTTGCTGCTTCCTGCTTCTTGCCGGTCACGGTCAGAAGGTTTGACTGGAAGGTGACATCGAGATCCTCCTGGACAAAACCTGCCACGGCGATCGAGATGCGGTAATGGTCGTCACCGGTCTTGACGATGTCATAGGGCGGCCAGTCGCTGATCGAGCGGGCACGCTGGGCGTTTTCGAGAAGATTGAAGACCCGGTCGAAGCCAACGCTCGAGCGGAAGAGGGGTGCATAGTCGTAAGATGCTGCCATAGCCATATCCTCCTTGAAGAAACATGGGTACAGATGCCGGACGCTATTTCTTCCAGCGGAGCCAGCCCATCATTAGCGGCGGCCGAGGTTGAGTTGGTTTTTCACGATTTCCGTTTCAAGAGCTGTAACAGAAAAATATGCCTGTTTTCGCCTCCGCCCGCCGACCCAATCCGACTCGTGAATTCCGGGGCTCTGAGACGGCGTATAAGTGCTCGCATCAAGTGCCGATCGACTTTTCTTGGACGAACACGGTCCTACGAGCCTTTTAAACGAGGATGGATGCAGCATCGACCGTCTTATTGGACGCAGCTTCGACGATCCAGATCGTGAGCAACTAAATCCGGCGGATCGTTCTATGTCGTCTGCCCAGACCGATCCTGAAGCATTTGTTCGCGAGCGCTTTTTGCCGCCAGGGATAACGCCTTCCTTATTCTTTCGGGGCTGATGGGGGCCCCTCCTTTCGCGTCTTCGAAGATGTCAGGATCAGCACATAGATAGGCGACGCCCAGTCCGAATCCAGCAAACAGCGCGCGTGCGATGGAGGGGCCAGTAAGGCCGTCACCAAGCCGAACGTCGATGATCGCGGCATCCGCCTCCGGTCCAAGCTCTATCGCTTCGGAAGTGTTTGTCGCAATACCGGCGATTTCAAATCCTTCGGCGATCGCGATACCCTCGATCGCGAGAGCAAGTGCCGGTTCCTTTTCGACGATGAGTAGACGCATGGTTCCTCTCCAAGGCAGTTCGACACGCTTCACAGCCGTCGCCACCAGGGCGTGGTGATCGGTAAGGCAAAGCTCACAGTTTTGAGATCTCGTAGATCATTCTCTCACCAAGTTCGGTGATTGCCTCTTGGCGCCGCCACACACTAAACACCCCGATTCCTTTAGCTGTTCCTCGTATAAGACTTCAGTCCGGGGGTATCCCGGACCAAGGTACCCGGGTACTGAGCACCCGGCCGCAACAATGAAATTTCCCTGCCTGCCGCTGGCCAGGATGCGGACCGCGGACTGGCAGCCGGTGGAACGATGTCCTTCACGGGACGATGAATGAAGTGAGGCCGCTATGGAACTTGTACCGATCGGGCTTACCGACCAAGACGCGTCTTAAATTGTTCTACTTCATTCTACTGACCCCCTAATGGGAGGGGCAAAGACGCGATCCCGAAGAGAAGCGAGGCCCGTGAACGATGTCGGATACCGCTGAAAGCGGAAGGCTCGATAGCGCTTGACCTCAACACGCCGAATAGGAGGTTCCATAAATCTTTCGTGACCTGCCGCATTGGAACATGTGCCATCAGCCGTTGTTTAGCTGCCGTGAGAGAAACGATGACCCTGAAGGACAAGATAATGCGTATGAAACTCGTAGCTGCGTCACTGCTCGCCCTCGGCATGGCAACATCCCTGTCCTATGCTCAGTCCAACCCGACGCCGAATAATATGGCAGGCGATAAGACCATGGGTGAAGACGCTGGCGGCGGCGCAAATGGCGACATGCAGAACAACACAGGGACAGGCCCTGTCGTAATCGACCCCGGCTCAACGAATAGCACTGTCGGCGGCCCCATGAACTCAACGGGCGCCGTCAACCGCGCAAACTGTCCTGCCCGAGCTGCTCCTGGCACAGTCGATACCCAGGCAGGCAATAGCGGTGCGTCGGTAAGCGACGCTTGCCCGGACACCGACGGCCAGTGACATCCGGCCAAATGGCCTGATGACTTGTTAGTGGTCGCAAAGTTCATGGCCCGCCGATCGACGGCGGGCTTTGCTGTCAGGTCTCCAAGCACCATCCGAACTCCAACTACCGGGTTCATGCGATCGAAGGCCGATCGGGAACATGTTGACGAAAAGGCGTCTATTGACCGTCGTTTGGCCGATCAGGCGGACCGCACTGGGCTTCAGCTGAAATACCAACCTGACAGAAGTTTATTCTGAAAGAAACGTGGCGACCGCCCTTGCAAGATCGACGGGGTTCTCCTCGGCCACGTGATGACCGCTTTCGATACCGAAACCACGGACGTCGGTCGCCCAGTCCCGCCAGATCGCAACGGGGTCGCCGTAAATCTTTGCAAGATCGTCCCGAGCCGACCACAGGCACAGCATCGGACAGATAACTTTGCGACCTGCGTCGCGATCTGCTTTATCGTGGAGATGGTCAATGCAAATCCCGGCGCGATAGTCCTCCATCATGCCGTGAACGACCTCCGGCCGATGAATCGCTTTGCGTAGATCCTCGTAGGCTTCTTCACCCATCAGGTCTGGCGAAAGACTATCGTACCATGCTTCGGGATCGGCCAGGATCACTCTCTCGGGCTTCTCTGGCTGGGCGAAGAAAAACCAGTGGTACCAGTCTCTGGCGAACTTCCAATCTGCTCGCTCGAGGTGTTCGAGAACCGGAATGCAATCGACGACAATTAGCTTTCGAACTACTTCCGGATGGTTCATAGCCATGCGGAACGCCGTGAGACTGCCTCGATCGTGGCCAAGAGCGAAGAACTCGTTGTGGCCCAATCGTCTCATGAGTTCTACCAGAGCAATCGCCTTCTCTGCCTTCGAGGAGTGCCGGCTGTCAGCAGCGTCCGGTGGCACATATGAGCGGCCGAACCCGGGAACGTCGGGACATATGACGGTAAACGATGACGACAAAAGATCGGCGACCCTCCCCCATGTCATGTGCGTGCGTGGATGGCCGTGCAGGAGAACGATGGCAGGACCGCTCCCACCAACACGCAGACGGATAGGACCGGCACCGACATGGACGGTCATGAGCTGGAAATCTCGAAATGCCATTTGCCCCCTCCAGCGTTGGTGATGAAGTCGGCCTTCCAGCGGCCTCGAGGACTGTGGCCTTCGGCTAGATCACCACCTTCACATCCATCGTCTGCCGCCGATCCAAAGCCAGTGCCGCCGTTGTTCTGGCGGCTAGGGTCCAGTGAATACGCATGACCGATCGGCAGTTTCCATCAAGGTGTCGGCGGCTGCGTCGCTCGTTGAAAATAGCGCCGATCGCGCATCGGACAATACGAGCCCAAACGACTGATGGGCCGAGGAGAATAGCACCAGTGATCGGCCCCATGATCGACGGCTGCCCGATCCCAACCATCGCCTCGCCAAACAGCCGACCGATTACAACAAGGATGATGATCTCAGGAACAATGCGTCAGATAGGCCGGCAGGACGGAGCCTGCGACAAGCAATAGAGGCCAGTTATGCTGGGTAATACAGGAAACCAGTCGGATCATTGATACTCTTCTCCTGCCAGCCTTTCACGCGACCTCTGACCCGCAGGTTAGAGTAGTCGCTACAGTTTAACAATTTTCGGAAAAACCTGGGGAGGATGAGCAGCAAGGGCTCCGCATCGACAGCCCGTCAACGGCATTCAATCCGTCCATGGAACCGGGAGGTCGATATCGGTTCATTCGGCCGCCCCCAGCAGAAGGATCGCCTCGTCCGCATTTACGGGCTTCAGGCCTTCAAACCAGGCCGCAATGACTGTGCTGAGGCAGTCTTCCGGATCCCGAAGCCGCCGGCTGTCATATGCCGGTTGGGATGCGGGATCGTCGCCTCGAAAGATTTCGTTCAATCCCAATAGTCCGCTGCTGACGAGGCGATCTTTGTTCGGTGCGAGCCTCCTTGGGTCTCGCTTGATATCCTGCATGCAATGGTGATCGTTGTTTTAGGAGATCTGACCTAGTGCTGCTCTTTACCGTTTCCAGTGGCCGCGCGCGAAATTTTTCCCAATTTCATCTTGGACTTACAATCGCGCCCATCGATATGCAGACGAGCCGGTTTTGGACCTTTTCTGCCGTTGACTTGCTGCTCGCGAACTTTCAAAAGTGACACAAAGACCGAGGCGACTTTTATGCGCGAAAATAATCCTGCCGTGTCCAACAAGGGCGAACTGGCCGCGATCATTCGCGATTGCGACTGGGCAGGCACCGCCCTTGGACCGATATCGTCCTGGCCGATCCAGCTCAGATGCGCAGTCGATATCGCGCTTCCCTCCCGTGCTCAGATCGTCATGTTCTGCGGACCTGATTTCATCGCCATTTATAATGACGCCTACGCACCGACCATCGGGACAAAGCACCCTGCAGCGCTTGGCAGGCCGGCAAAAGAAAACTGGACGGAGCTCTGGGATGATTTGGAGCCGCTGCTGCGCAAGGTTTTGGAGACTGGCGAGACCGTTTTTGCCAAGGACAGGCCTTTTTATATCGAGAGGCATAACAGGCCTGAAACGGTCTATTTCGATATCTCCTATTCCCCTGTATCCGATGAAAACGGCAAGGTTCTCGCGGTCTTCTGTATCGTCAGCGAAACGACCGCCCGGGTCGGCTACGAGGCGACGCTCAAACGGCTCGCATCGATCATTGCTTCCTCTGAAGATGCAATTCTCGGCATCGATCTCTCTATGATGGTCACCGACTGGAACGATGGCGCCGAGAAGCTCTACGGCTATTCGTCCAGCGAAATTCTCGGTCAGCCGGTGACAGTTCTTATTCCAGACGATCGCGTAGACGAGGAGGCTCGCATCATCGCCCGCATCAGGGCCGGCGAGCGTATCGAGACCCACGAGACGATCAGGCGCCATAAGAGCGGAAAACTCTTGGAGGTCTCCCTTACGGTATCTCCGATCTATGATGCGGATGGCAGTATCGTCGGCGCCTCGAAAATCGCCAGGGATATTACCGCGCGCAAACAAGCCGAGCGGGTCCAGGAGGTTCTCATCGCCGAGTTAAACCATCGGGTCAAGAATATCCTGGCAACGGTTGCGGCCATCGCACGTCAGACATTTGCGGGCGCGCGGGATATCGAGGCAGCAAGGGCGGCTTTCGACGCAAGGCTGCAAAGCTTGGCGAGAGCCCATGATTTGCTCACCCATGGCAACTGGGGGGCCGCAAGTCTTCGACGGGTGGTCGCAGAAGCGCTGTCAGCATACTCGACGGAGCGCGTCGACATCAGTGGGCCGGATATCAGTATCTCGCCCAAAGCAGTGGTCGCGATCGCGCTCATTGTGCATGAGTTGGCCACCAATGCTGCCAAATACGGCGCCTTATCGGCCGAGTCTGGCAAAATTGCAGTCTCCTGGAAGTTGGAAGGTTCGCCCGACCCCTTCATGAGACTGCTATGGAGTGAGAGCGGTGGCCCTCCGGTTAGACCCCCCTCACGGCGTGGGTTCGGGTCGCGCTTGATCGAGGCAATGTCGTCGGGACAGCTCAACGGCCGCGCAGAACTTGCGTATGACGAGAGTGGCCTGCGTTGCCTGATCAGCGCACCTCTGGATGTAGAATGGAGAGATTCTGACCACGAGGTTGCGGACTCGGCCTAACGAGGCGCCTTGGTCGGCCAGCGCAACACTGCGCCGAACTCACGATCTCGGGGAATGTTCGAGCGGCGCATTCCGCTCAGGCTCGAGCCCAACGAAGAACAGGTCGATGCCCGTTTCAAAACGGAGTTCTAACCGGTGGCCTTGGCGAAAAGAGAAGGCGCAGTCGCAGATCAAGCGAATCGCTATCACGGGCTGATCCACCCAACTAGACTCCTGGCGGCTTGGCCTGCGCTGGCCGTCAGTCTCTCGCCAACAGGCCGTAACTGGGTATTCCAGGGCGAGGTGGTATGCCCGCGGTGATCCGTCCGGGGCGATACCGCGGAGAGGTCTCCAAATGGATCTGTCGGCAAGGGGACAGATCATTCGTCTTGACGACGATACGCACCGTCCTGAACGACGACAAATTCGACGCTTCAGGATCTCGCACCGTCATTGGGGTGTTCTTGGTTTGCGGGCAAATTTCACTCAGGAAAAGGTGAAGGCGTAGCGGCGGGACGTGAACCTTGCCGCGCTGGCCATTCCTAGCGGATCGAAGCTGGCAACGTCGACGTATTAGCTTCGGCTTTGAAAGAGGCGCGTGAGGGCGCCTCTCGCGCATCTAAATCCCCGCTGTCGCCGCGCGAGCCCGAATCGCCAAGCATCGTTGCGGCCGCCAGCATCCTCCCCGGCGTTATCTGCTTGAAAAAGCCAGATGAGGAAGCCGCCGGGGAAACACCGTGGATTTCCCGTCCGGTCCCGCCGCTACGGTGGGCATGCCGGCTTCAAGGCATGCGCCAACGAATGCGTCGCGAGCAAGCACAGCGGGTATCGCGCCACTCAGCGCTCCCCGGCACAACTTAACTGCCCGGTCATGTCGCTGGCCGTAACGGAATGGCCATTCGTTTTCTAGGAAATCCAAGGCATCGTATGTGCCTGCAAATGTGCGGTCCAAACCACACTGAAGCCGGATCCTGACCGGCCGACTCCATGGAACATCGTTCAGCGGCATCTTGTCCTCCTTACAAGCCACCAATGATCCTGACGATAAGATATTGTGAAGGGTCTACGAGCGTTCAAGAGGTAACAGAGGCGCACGGCTCGGCGTGGCCGACAAGGCCGACAACCACGAAGCCAACGATGAGCAGCATCGTCAATTTCGCGAATTTTATCCATTAACAATATCGCGACGATCCCACCCCGCGGCTGAGTGACGGCTCATTTTGACCGGTTTGCGCTCCTGCTCGTTACGACGTTATCTGGTCATCGCTTCGGCGTCGACATCCCCGTCACCGTCCAAATGCCCGTCGTCGCCTCATGCTGCGAAACACGACGACCTCGTCCCTAGGATGAAGAACATCCCGGGCGACAGCTGCAACTGCAGGCCGTCGGCACTCAGCTACCGGTCGTCCCATCGCTGGAACAAAAAGAGCGCCACATGCTTTTCTCTCTGCAACAAATGGAGGATGCACCATGGTATTTACACCGAATGATCCCCTCGGCCGCCCCGACCGGGATGCTGACCTGCGAACAACCCCGATCGACCGCCGCCGCAGCGGACCCTGGGCTTTCATCATCTTGATAGCATTCATCGCCATCGCAGGATTTGCATATTACAACTACGGGACGCCGGGCACTGATCCGCAAACGACCGCGTCCACCAATCAGGCAGAGCCGACGGCCGTCCCCGCCCCGGCGACACCGGTTGCGCCGACGGGGGGCAATGCCCCAAACGCACCGACGACGCCTAGCAGGTAGCGGCCAGCAATAGTGGATGAAGCCCGCTAATCCACGAAGCCGGAAAAATGAGCCCGACATGATTGTCGGGCTCCGAGTAGGCAGTGAGAAGCTGGCGCAGTCCACCGATCACAGTTGCGCTCCACTCTCCGGGCCAGGGCATCCACGGCGCAGGATCGTGATTTCGCGACAATCCAGCTGGGCGGCGCCATGAATAGCGACCGTGAAGCCGCGGATCAGGGGAATGGAGTTTCCAACGATGCGGCAAACTCCGGATAGAGGCTTTCACGCAAGCGCTCGAGGTGATTGATACGTGTCTGTTCGCGGAGCATGGTGTCCCCCGTCGTATCGCACCAGCCACCCTGAAGATTGTCAGTCGTCATTATCCGGCCACCGGAGACAATGAATTCGCAAAGCCGTCGAGCGGCGCAAAAAGTTGCGCGGACACGCCTACACGCTTGCTGAATTTCAGCAGAAATACGAGCTTGCTTGCCCGGAGGCCAAGTACTTGTTTGCCAAATTCGGGCCGTCTTCTATCGATTTGGACCTGTTGATGTCGGCAAAAAGGCGCACTCCGACCATACATTCGATAACGGATGAGATCAGCCTCTAGATCTCCGACCTCGCGTTATCGCGTTCTCGTCGGGCGAGCAAAATATGCAACCACGACAAAGCGCGGATGGGGGACCGTTTCGTGGCAATGGTGTCGCCGGCGGCGCATAGGCGATCGTAGAACCGGCAGCGTTATCACGACCAGACGTCCTTGAGCGGGACAATCGCCGCGCATGTCGGGCTGATCGCCGATCCTCCCCTTGAAATTCGCGCATGACTTTGCCAACTCATCGACGCCGTTTTCAATATGAAGGAGTAGCCGCACACATGCCGACCGCCGCAGAAACGCCCGCTGAGAGCCATGTCTTTGAGGCCGACGTCGCCCGCCTTCTGCATATGATGGTGCACTCGGTCTATTCGGACAAGAACGTCTTCCTGCGCGAGCTGATTTCGAACGCCGCCGACGCCTGCGAAAAGTTGCGATACGAGTCGATCGAAACGCCGTCGCTTTCCGGATCCGATCCCGAGAGCCGCATTGTTCTGTCGCTCGATGAGGAGCATCGACAGCTATGCGTGGAGGACAACGGGATCGGGATGAGCCGGGAAGAGCTGGTTGAAGCGCTCGGAACCATCGCCCGGTCGGGTACGCGGGCCTTCATGGAACAGCTTGAAGCCGGCAAAGTGGCCGAAGGCGCTCAATTGATCGGCCAGTTCGGCGTTGGCTTCTATTCCTGTTTTATGGTAGCCGAGCGCGTCGACGTCGTCTCGCGTCGGGCCGGCTCGAACGAGGCCTGGCTGTGGTCTTCCGACGGTAAAGGCAACTACAGCGTCAGCCCCGTCGATGTTGCGCAGGCGCCCGCACGCGGCACTCGTATTCTCCTTCATCTGATGGAGGAGGCGAAGAAATATACGTCCCGGCGGACCATCGAGCAGATTGTCAAGGAGCAGTCGGGCCACGTGCCGGTCGCAATCAGCATTGTCGACAAGCCCGGCGGCGAAGCGCAACGGATCACCGATGGCAGCGCACTCTGGACGAAATCGAAAAACGACGTCAGTCAGGATGAGTATCGTGATTTTTATCGCGGAATCTCCGGCCAATATGACGATCCGGCGCTGACCGTGCACTTCCGTGCAGAAGGCCGACATGAATATTCCGCTCTTGCTTTCGTTCCCGGCTCGCAGCCCTTCGACATGTTCGATCCTGACCGCAAGGGCCGAATGAAACTCTACGTCAAGCGCGTGTTCATTACCGACGATGCCGAACTCCTGCCCCGCTACCTTCGTTTCGTGCGCGGCCTTGTCGACACATCCGACCTACCCCTCAACGTCTCGCGCGAGATGATCCAAGAGAGCCCTGTCCTGTCCTCGATAAAAAAGGGTGTCGCTAACAGGGTCATCACGGCGATCGAAAAACTTGCCGAAAGCCAAGGGGATACCTTCCTCACGCTTTGGGAGAATTTCGGCGCCGTATTGAAGGAGGGCATCTACGAAGATTTCGAGCGGCGTGCCCAGCTTCTGGCCTTGTCACGCTTCCGCACCACTGCTTCCTCGGATGGATATCGCTCACTTGCCGATTATGTGCGGGACGCCAAGGATGGACAGAGCGCCATTTATTATCTTGCCGGCGTCAGCCTGGAACAGTTGAAGGCATCGCCGCAGCTGGAGGGTTTCCGCGCGCGAGGCGTCGAAGTGCTACTGCTGACGGACTCGATCGACAGTTTCTGGGTCATGAACGCGCCGGAATTCGAAGGAAAGACGTTCAAGTCGATTACGCAGGGCGCCGCGGATCTGTCGCAATTTCCCGCGCTCGACGACGAAAAGGCCCCACCACCGGAGACGGCCGCCGGTGCCCAGACCTTCATTGCCTTTGTCAAGGACAGGCTTGCCGACCAGGTTGCCGATGTCAGGGCGTCAATTCGCCTGACGGAAAGCGCGGTCTGCCTCGTCGCCTCCGACGAAGGTTACGACCGGCAGATGGAGAAGATCCTGCAGAGCGCCGGTCGCCTCCAGGATACTGCCAAGCCGATCCTGGAAATCAACCCGAACCACGCGATGATCAAGGCAATCGCCGACCTGGAGGATCATTCGCCGCTGAAAGGCGACGCGGCGCAGCTGCTGCTCGACCAGGCCCGCATTCTCGATGGCGATAAGCCGACAGATCCTCGTGCCTTTGCCGAACGTCTCGGGCGTCTTTTCGAGAAAGCGGCGCGCCTCTGAATCCTCGGCGCTCTCTTGGCCGCCACTTCTGGGTTGGCGCGGGCAGTTGTCGCTCGCGCCCGACGGCGCCGGTGGCGCGATCCAGCCGTCGGTGGAAGTTGCGGGCGATGGAACCACGCTGCTGGAGAATGCGTGCGCAATCGGGCTGGAAGGTATCATCGCCAAGCGCCGCGACAGTACCTACCGCTTGGGCCGCAACGGCGATTGCCTGAAGTTAAGTGCGTGCAAAGTGAGAGCTTCATGGTCATCGGTTGCGAGCAATGCAAATTGGCGCGCAGCGGCATCGGAAGCCTGCTCCTTGCCGGCCGCGGCGGTTCCGCTTGGGTCTCCGTCGGCTCCGTCGGAACTGGGTTCAAAGAAAAGGATTCGGCATATCTCAGGCGACCCTCGACAAACTCAGGACAAAAACCCAGTCCTGCCACTCAAAGGCAAGGACCTGGTCTTCGCGCAGCCGACGCTCATTGCCGAGATCGAGTTGCGCGGCTGGACCGGCGACGCGATTTTGCGCCACGCATCCTATAAAGGCTTGCGGGAGGATCAGGATAACCGCGGTCTTCGACATCGGCAAATGATCTGGCGACTTTGTGGTTGTGCAGCCGAAAAGGCATCTGCTCTGCCTGGCCTTGATCAGTCGGCCCGGGCAGCCCGAAATTTGCGCACCCTTGCGTGCGATCCGCAGGTTTTGTCCGAGCACCATCGCCGGTGACCGCCACGAGATTGATCCAGGAAGAGCCAGCCGCAATTTGGCCCCTCGCACGCGCGTATAGGACGCCGTCCCTCTCGCGAGGTCAACAGGTCAGTCGCTATCTGAGCGATACGGTTGCTGATGGCTGCCAGATCCCTGGCGTCCGCGCGATGCCACACTATTTTGCTTCCAGCGCAACCGAGTGATTGCTGCGCCAGTGCCCGGCGGGCCATGCCGTCAACAAGCTCCAGATCGTTCTGGCTGATAGAGATTACATTGGATTCCGATAGAAACAGGCGGCAGAGGGCCTCGCGCAATTCCTTCGCTTGCTCAAGCGCATTTTCAGCGTGGGAGCCCGGCTTGCCGGCTTTGGCGAGCAAGACATCGCGTTCCTTGTCGTCGATCAGATCAGCGCGACGGGCCCAAACCACGAGGTCGTCGTAGGTGTTCAGGAATTCGGGACCCCAACATTCACCACGACTATCGACTGTATTCACGAAGTCGAGCGCCGGATGACCGCCAAGAAGGCTGATGTCATGGATCGTCTTTTGCATGCTCATACCGTGAATATCGTTGCGCGGAACGATCTGGACAAGAGCGAGTTGTAACGGTGTAATTAATTTTTACCCGTTACACAGATCGGAGCCATCATGGTCACCGGCGTCAGCAAAAACCAACTACGCTTCCTGATGCTTTGCGCAATTTGGGGAAGCACCTGGATTGGAACCAAAGCCGGCATTGACGTCGTCCCGCCACTGCTTTTTGCCGGCACGCGTTTCACCGCTGCCGGCATATTGCTCCTCTTATACGCGTGGACAAGGGGCGAAAAGGCGAGCCTGAAGCTGCAAGATGGATTTCGCTTCACAGCCGTCAGCATTCTGATGATCACGCTCTGCTATGGCCCGCTATTTTGGGGCATGCAATATATCGAGTCCGGAACGGCGGCTGTTTTGGAGATGTCGCTCACCCCGATTGCGCTCCTAGTATTCGCTCTCCTGCTAAACGAAGAAAGGTTGGACAGCCGTCGGATCCTTGCGATCGCTCTTGGGGTCTCAGGGCTTATCGTTCTGTTCTGGCCCGCCTCTTCGCACAAAACCTCCCCATCCCCTGATCCCTTCCCGGGCGCCAGCCTATGGGGCGGGTTGGCGGTTGCGGCCGCTGCCTTCACCTACGGTTATGGTTCGGTGCTCGCCCGCCCACTGCTGCGAACCTATCCAGCCTTGTTCGTTGCAGGCATGACGACCTTGGTCGGAGGCATCGCACTCCTGATTTCAGCCTTGGCTTTCGAACCGGGGGCGTTATCTGCTCTCTCCGGCAATTGGGGAACCACCGCCTGGCTCGGCTGGTTCTTTCTGGTGATCTTCGGCTCGCTGATCGGCTACACGACCTTCATGCGCCTGTTGCGGGACATCGGCGCATCTCGTGCCGGCAGCTACGCTTTCGTTTCGCCGGTGATCGCTGTTGGTCTTGGCGCTGCTGTCTTCGCTGAGCAGATCACCGTCATGGATGTGATCGGAATCGTCGTGATGCTGAGCGGCGCCTATCTTGCAATGTCGGGAGTGCCGGCGACCGAGTCGGCGACCTGTGAAAGCTGAACGTAGAGTGGCGGTGGCATGCCTGAACCGAACAGACGCGTACCGGGCAAGCTTTCGCAGAAAGCCGCGATAAGGGCGTCATCGGAAGCGGCTTTGACTTAAAGCTGCGCCCATAGATAATCGATGAACCTGCGGATTTTCAGAGGAAGATAAGGGCGGGATGGATATTGCGCAGCTTACCGGCGTGATCGCCATCGAGGGCGGCGGGAGTGGGATTCGCTCCAATGCTGTCGCCCCTTGCAGGATCGAAACCGACATCATGGAAGGTGTCATCGAGGGTGACGGCCGTGCGATGCTGCCCAGCTTCGCCACCCAGCACCGCGTCGGTCGCATAGGTCAGCCGCATGAAGTAACAGAGGCGATCGCCTTCCTCGCGTCCCCCGCGTCGAGCTTTATCACGGGAGCCATCCTCATGGTCGACGGTGGAAGGACCGCGCAATAGGCATTGAACACTGGTGAGCGCTCAGCTGGAAAGCCGGAAGCCGACAATAGGCCCACATCTTACGCGCGCCATTTTGGCCGGTCCGAAAGCACTATCGAACGGGCTCGCCGCGCTATTGCGTCGAAATGCCTGAGGCGTCTCACGCGGTATGACACGGTCCGGTTTGGTCACCGATGATTTCAGTCCCTGTACTCTGACATCGCCTGCAGTGCCTGTGCCGTTGCGTCGAAGACATACGCCGCAAGACGTCTTATTTTCGAACATCCCGCGAAACCGCAGGATGGTCACGCGCGTTCTACAATCAGGAGGAACGAGCATGTCTCGCTCGAAAGACCATCGCCAGGTTCGAATGCCCGGACCGAACGAACACAACGTCGCCGAACTGTGCAAGAAGTTCGGTATTAGTGCGCTGGAAGAACGCAAGCTACGAAGGCTTTTAGGTAAGCACGCTCCCCTACATGAAATCCAAGCGAATGCGCCACCGCGGCCGCCCAGGTTCCGATAAAACGTTAGCGATCGTGCAAGGTCGCGCCGCGCAAGCTAGTCAATGCGTCTCTAACGAAGCCGGCTTTTCGTGCAAAAGCACTGCTTCCGAGACGGTCTATCCCGTCGTCAGCCAGAAGATGCCCAACGGTATCGAGGTCGAGATGACACTGAGGGCAGGAGTCGACGGCGTTCGTAGGTCGGCATCTGCATGCATCCGTGCGCCTGACGAAGCTCAGAAACAATTGCAAAGGACATGGTCGCCCCCAACGAAAAGCCGGGAAACTCCCCATCACACGGCAGGGGAAAGTGAAGGTCCTGGATTGTCAATCTGACCCGCTGCTAGGCCGGTGAAGAGGCTGACATGGCAATTCGAACCGCGACCATATGAGACGCTTGAGCAATGAGCGAAAAGGTTCCAAGCGATGAACAATACCAGATTTGACGAGAAGCGATCGCGCACCCGCTGTTACAGACCGGCAGTAGCGAGATCGCTGTTTGATTGACCACTCCCGGTGCGCAAGCTTCCGGTTAGCGCATCCAATTGGTTCCGGGGTCTCCAATCTCTGGCGCATTGATGCCCGGCTGTGTCGCTATGCCGACCGACTATAGCGCACGGGCGCGTTTGCGGATATTTATTCCAAGTCATTACATGGCGACCGGAATGCGCGTCAGCCTCGGAGGAACAGGCATCTCCCTGCCCTCTCGGACAGCTTGTGCATAGGCGACAGCCTGGCCAATGACGTGCTCGTCGTACGGCTTGGAGATCACAGCGACACCGGCGCTGCTGTCGAGAACGGCTTCCGGGTTGGCGGTCGTGAACACGACGGTGATGTCCCTCGCCCGCAGGGCCTCGGCGATCTCGGGCCCGGTGATGCCGTCTGCCAGCCGTACATCGACGAGCGCCACTGCGGCGTCATCTGCTGCCTCAAGCGCCTCGGTCTTGGTGCGCGCCGGTCCCACGACCTCGTGGCCGAGGTCGGCAAGCATTCCTTCGAGGTTTATTGCGATGAGGAATTCGTCTTCGACGATAAGGATGCGCATGTAAATTTCCGGTTCCGTTTCGCCACAAGATGGGCCTTGTCCGAGAACTAGCAACATTTTTTGGAAATCAACCTTCACGCCGGCGCGGTTCCCTGGCGGGTCATCCATTCCTCGGTCGGATCAATCGAACCAGGCTTCCAAAACCTGAAAGTCGTCTGCCGATGTCCAGCCTTCCATCATACCTCTTTCACGATCTGCGCCGATGCAGAGACCAGGCTCACTCCGCCGGTGACGCCGGGATTGGCCCTCGTTTGCGAAAGGACCTGCGCGTCAGAACCGTCGCAAGCATCCGCAAGCGTTGCCCGCTCGCACTAGCTCAGCCGATTAGATCTTGCGAACGTTCGCAGATCGGCGGGGCCGGCATGACGAGTGCTTCGCCGGCATTGTGCTCGCGAGACGGGAAGGCTGTGCATTTCGCGGTCTGCGGCCAACCCGATCCCGCCAGGCATCATCCGAAACTGAGCGTGAACGGTGCGCAACAGAGAACGACCTCCCCCTCCCGAGTATACCGTCTCTGGTCGAGATTTTTCCTCGCTTCTTCCGCCGGTCACAGATTATGCTGACAACCTTCAAGTGGTTCGCGCACGATTGTTACCATGAGCGGAGGATCGCGCCTTGCAGCGACGGCTGGCAGCTATCATCGTTGCCGATGTAGTCGGCTATTCACGGCTCGTCGAGAAGGACGAGGGCAGGACGCTTTCGACGTTGAGCCGGTTGCAGGCCACAGTGCTCCAGCCGCTGATCACCAGACATGACGGGCGCGTCGTGAAACTGATGGGCGACGGCCTGATTGCGGAATTCGCCTCGATCGTCGAGGCGGTGTCCTGTGCGATCACGATTCAGAACGCAGTGGCAGCTCAAAATAATCCATCCGATACCTCCAGCAACATCGTCTTTCGCATCGGTATCAATCTTGGCGATGTCGTTGTCGAAGGCGAGGATCTTCTAGGGGACGGAGTGAACGTCGCAGCGAGGCTGGAGCAACTCTGCCCGCCCGGCGATATATTGATCTCCGGTAGCGCATATGAACATCTCGCCGGAAAGATCGACGCGACGATCGAATATGCTGGAGAACAGCAGCTCAAGAATCTCTCGAGGCCAATCAGAACCTATCATCTGCCGCTCAGCGGATCTGCGTTCGTTTCACCCAAGGTTTCGACCTTGACCGGACCGGCGATCGCCGTTCTTCCGTTCGAGAACATGTCCGGCGATCCCGAACAGGTCTATTTCAGCGACGGAATTACGGAAGACATCATCACAGAACTCGCCCGCTTCACCGAATTGATGGTGATTGCACGAACGTCGTCTTTTGCACTTCGCGGTCGGGCGGTGGACCTGCGCGAGATCGGGCGGCTTCTCGGCGCCGGCTACGCTGTCGAGGGCAGTGTCAGGCGGGCGGGCAACCGGGTGCGGATCACCGTACAGCTCGTTGAAACAATCGGTGGGACGCATCTGTGGGCCGATCGCTACGACCGGTCCATCGAGGATATCTTCGCCACGCAGGAAGAGATTGCACAGAACATAGTTGCGATGGTGGCACAACGTGTCATCGACAATAACGAGTTGACATCGCGAAGACGCCGACCGGAAGACGTGCGGGCCTACGACCTCTTCCTGCAAGGCAACCGCCTCTCCGACGACTTCAGGCCTGGGGCACAGGAGCGCGCAGAGGCGCTGTTCGAACGCGCCGCCAGGACCGACCCGAGCTTTGCAAGAGCCCATACGGGCCTCGCTTACATCTACCTCAATCGAGCCTCCGACAGCGGCATAGGCGTCCCGAGGGAGCGCGACGAGAACCGGATTAAGGCTTTGCGCTCGGCCGAAACAGCTTTTTCTCTTGATCCGAGTGATCCGCGAGTGCAGTGCACGTTAGGCTATATATGCCTGACCTGGAGAGACTTCAAAAGAGCAGAGCACCACCTCAATCTGGCGAAGTCCATGAATTCGAATGATGCCACAATTTTGATCCTCTGGGCCTGGATGCAAGGAGCGCTCGGCCGGGCGGAACGGGGTCTGGCTGGTGCTGAGATCGCCTACCGAATGAACCCTCTTTATCCGAGTTGGTACAACTATTACAAGTCGCGCCTCCTGTTCCTTTCGGCGAGATACAGTGAAGCCGCACTTCTCCTGGAACAGAGAACGTTCGACACACCTGATAGAGAGCCGCGGGACATGGCATGGCGCGCCGCCTCTTACGCTCATCTGGATCGGATCGAGGATGCCGAAAGATGCGCAGAGGTCTTTCTCAATGCCGTCAGCGCGCGATGGTGCGGGGATAGGGCGGCAGGCCCGGCTGACTATGTGAATTGGCTTGTCGATGTTTCCTATCTCAGTGAGGATCGGGACGTTTTGCGGCTCCGCGTTGGACTGAGGCGCGCCGGCTTGCCGGCGTAGCGACAGCGCAACCGCGTCTCGGTGCTGGCGTAGGTCAGGCTCGGTACGTCGCCATTGTATGCAGACGGGCGTGTCATGGTGTCCGATCCGTTGCGACACTCGTAGAAACGCTCGCCGTATACCGAGTAAACATCAACATCACGAAGCGATCTTCACTGGCCCCGCAGAAACTGACGTGGCTCGATGCGCTCATCTCGCAAAGTCCCCTCCTGGACAAGCGAAAGGGCGGAAATGCCGGCCTCGTTCGCGGCCCGCAGAAGCGCTTGCCGAAGCTCCTCTGGGCCGGTCTTCCCAACGAGGGCATCAGCGCAAGCCTTGACCGCAATGACGTATTCCTCGCCATCGTCGAGCGGCCAATCCTGGATGAGAACGCGCGCGGCATCGGTGAGACTACGGATGATCGTTCGCGGCTTGTTGGTTTGGAAATTGAGACCAATCGGCGCAAAGGCCGAATATCTATTCGTCGTCATGCCTTCACCCGTTCCATTGAGAATGGATTCATACACCCAGGATGCCGTGGTTGTATTTCACATAGTTAAAACAGCGTTAACGTGCCGAGAGCATAACGGTTGATCGACCTCTGTGAAAAGTGCCGCGAACACGCGCGTATTGACGAAGGGTTCCTCGTCCGCCGGCTGAAACGAAAACGGCTGACGCGCCATCGCGGTCGGTTTGATAATTTGGTCGTTCCGATCAGAAAGGCGGAGCTCGAAATTAGTCACCAAGTGCCACCATGAGGAGAGACATGGGTGTTTGCTCAATTTCCTGAATTTGGGAGCCATTCCAAATCTTGAAAGGGGCCGGAACATCCTTGCGACGCGGTTGTTAGCCCCGCGAGGTCTGTGGTGACCTCGAAATCACAAACCAAGGAGGAGTCAAATGGCCAACCAAGGTGGAAGCCACGAACAGCACGTTAAAGCCGGTCAGCAAAGCCATAAAAATCAGGGTGCGAAATCCGCATCTTCTGGTTCGGAAGGCCGGCAAGACAATTCACGTGGCACTCAAGGCGGTTCGCATGAACAGCATGGAAAGGCTGGTCAGCAAAGCCGTAAGAATAGTTAAGGCTTTACCGGAAGTTCCCATAGCCCGCGCCGCCGCGCGGGCTTTTTTACGCGGCGTTAAAACGCCGATGATCCTGATGCAGGCTCGTAGTGATGCTCGTCGCGTGGGAGTGCAAAAGCTCCGGCGTCGCAATTGAAGATGAGGTCGTCAAAAGCAAGAGCACGCCGCGAGTTCATGACTGTGGCCTACCCCATCCTGAGGACGATCTGATCAATGGTACAGACCCAGGCTGACGGACTATCTATCCCTTGGCTTTTCAAACACCCGTCTTGCGTTTGGCTCCGTTCTTTCGAGCCTGGTACTCGTGGAAAAAGGATATTTGGTGCAGCGGCAAAACGGCGAGCGAATATCAGCTTGTGCAGGCTCGCAACGGGCCGGTAACGCCAATAGCTCGGGCCGGGTGTGAACGTAAGTTGGAACGCGAAGGCTGTATCTGTTCAATCCTGGAAATCCTCATACAGCACCCGGCGGCGGCATGCACCGCCGGGTGCTGCCTGCTAGGCCGAAATTATGTAGACGATCGTGAGAGCATCGGGATCGACGATAACGATCCGGCCGTCTGCAAGGAGGAAGAAGCGGTAGCCTTCGTAAGCTGGGACGATCTTCACAATACGCGGCGGCAGCCGTTCCAGGTGGACCCTCTTGGGAATCTTGGTGCCGACAGATACCGTGAAGTCGACTTCCTGAACAGGCTCGACCCGAACTTCCTTCACCACCTCTCTGATTTCGGTCTGCTGTTCGACTGTGACGTTGACGTTGGTTTTGGTGTTGTTCGTGGAGCTATTGTTGCTGACGTTCGTTTCCGTGGATTTGTTATTGGGCGTCGACGTGTTCTGGTCGGTCGACGGCTTCGACGCGTCACCGCTCTTCGTCATGGTGCCGGACGAATTGGGGCCCTGCGCGCCGCTTTGTGAGCCTGCCGGGCCAGAACCGCTGCTATCGGTTGCTCCCGCCTTGGCATCGGACTTCTGTCCGGCGGCACTGCCTTCGGAAGCGTCCTGCGAACTGGATTTTGATTTCGTTGGTGTTGACGATTTCTGTGTATCGGAGACGTCCCCCGCCTTGTGTTGCGACGGCTGGCCCTCGCCATTCGGGCACGCACCGGCGGCGTTGGGAGTACAGTCGCTACCACCCGAGACAGTTGCACCGGATTTCGACTGTTCAGTCTGCGAGCCGGACTGCGAATTTGACTTGGTGTCGGCCTGCGAACCAGAACCCGATTGCGTTTCCGCCTGCGTTTGAGACGGTGCTGTATCGCTGCCTTGTGCCGCGACAGGCAGGGTGGCCAGCGGCGACACGCTAAGTGACAATGCGGCTACGATAATGGTGAGATGATTGTCTCTCATGATTGATCTCCCTGATGGGCACAACATACCGTCTCCGCGATCTTGCGAAGTCCATGCGTGCTCTTGTTTTTCAAGAATGGACGGCAGGCGCCGCCTGAGGGTCAGGTTGGTGACTTGGATATCACTGGATGACCTGAATCACCTTCCTCGAAGAAGGCTCGACGATCACGCGCTCATCGTTGACGATCGCATAGGAGTATTTGGGTTCATCCGGGATCGGCGTTACGACAACGGTTTCTGGGAGCGGCTGGCCAACAACCACCTTCTCCTTAACGACGACGCTCGTCTTGGGAGCGGGTGCCTGCTGGACATAGGTCACGACCTTCTGCGGCGGCGGATCAATGACGCTGCCAGCCACACCGCCTACAATACCCCCGACAGCGGCGCCGACCGGACCACCGACGATTGCGCCCGTGGCGGCGCCGCCAGCAGCGCCCGTTACCGTCGAAGATTGTGCGAAGGCCGGGCCGAACGCCATCACAAGCGCGACTGCAATACCTACTGCTTTGATATACATTTGTTTTCCTCCGTTACAGCGGTCTGTTCCGCTGCGAGGCAAAACCGCAAAAGCAAGAGTGTGTTCCAGGCCAGGGACTTCAGTCCCTGTAGATTGGGACTTTGGTCTTATCGCCTGAAGGGTCAATCTATTGGTTCGGAATGCGGCTTAACATCCGGTCTTGGACATTGTGGAAGCCGACAATCATTGCAGCTATCGAAATCACTTTGTTCCGGTCAGCAGCATTCGAGATATAGCCCTCGAGGACGGCGACCGGTCCGAGCATGTGGATTGTGATGGCGCCACTGTCGATGTCTGGGTCAACTGAGAGCGCACACTGGATCGTGGCGATGGTCGACGCGGAACTATGCCCTTGCGAGCAGCACTCTTCGTGGCTGAAGCTGTCAGAACCAAATTTCATGTTTCCTCCCTGTTCCTCCCCTCAAAGGAACATCGTGTTTAACTTTGTGCTAATATGATAAAGACCGTCAGAGCCTGACAGACGGACTTAGGTCCCATCGCGCCCGCGGCGCGCTCGTAAAGGCGACCTGGCGTCAGGTTGCGACGTGCCGCGGTATCTCAGAGTGCCCTGACCAGACATCCGCCAAACAGAGGCAAACTCCCCCGGAACAATCGGCCGGGCGGGAGGTTGGGCTGTCGCTCACAAAACCATGAGACAACTCATCGCGTCAGAAAGGAAACGCCCGTGCCACAGCCCGTCTCTGCGATCGTCGTGCAGCGTCTGCTTAACCTGCTCGGCCCCCGCATCGGCACGGTCATCTGTCCCGCATTTTCCATCAGCAGTCGGTCTGGTTCGTGTCCACCGGCGTTATCGCCTGCTTGGCCAGCGGCTATGTGTGCAGTTGCTTCCCCGGCTCCCCGATGCGCTCCACTGATGCGCTGCACTGTTTCGGCGATGGTTCGGCTCCCAAGCTGCAAAAACAATCGGGGGCCGGATTCCATTTTCCTCCGGCGTGGTCAAGCGACCGAAGTTCGACCGCAAGCCTTAGCCCGCCCTCACGCCATTCGCGGCCGGTCTGTCCACCGAGCCGTTTTTCGAGCTGAAGCAATCGCCTCTACTCGCGCTGGGAGTGTATGACCACATGCGCCGTATCGTCGTCATCAGCGACTTTCAAGGCGGGAGCTGGGGTAACGGGGCCCTCCCGTCTGTCCAGGAATTTCGAGCGAAATGGATCGAGGGCGGGCGTGGGGTCTCGCCTTCACCCATCCTCAATATTGACGACGTCGAAGTTGACGGCGGCTATCTCGAGCGGCTTCCACTCGCTGCC
Organism: Rhizobium sp. KNZ14-9A; assembly: GCF_056755015.1. Lineage (NCBI taxonomy): Bacteria > Pseudomonadati > Pseudomonadota > Alphaproteobacteria > Hyphomicrobiales > Rhizobiaceae > Rhizobium > Rhizobium sp. KNZ14-9A. The sequence continues at coordinate 532,665 of NZ_JBPGXB010000001.1, read as the reverse complement.
CTAAAGGGCGGGCTCGCAGACTGCGCTGAGATTTGGACGCATTGGCGGGACCTCGATCCGCCTTCGGAATGGATCGACGATGCTCCGTCTCTCCTGCGCCGCGCGTTTCGTATGAACGGGCCGGAGGCTCCCTTCGCGTCTAACGACATGCTCGGACATATCGAGGCTTTTGGCCCTCCCGACATCCTTTGCGTGTGGGGGCTGGGCGTGAGCGAGGAGATCCTGCTCGCCTGTCGCGACAGTTTCAAAATCTACAATTCCATTGACGCCCCCGCTCTTCGAGTGCCCGTTGAGGTCAGCCGCCATTTCGATCTCGTTATTACGGGCGCGCAGTGGCAATCAGAGCTCGTGCGATCCAGGCATCCCGGTATGCGTACTATCGTCATGCCGATCGGCCCCGAATTCGCATCGGAGCTGACCTTCCACCAACTGAACCTGCCCAAGATCTACGACGTGATCTACGTCGCGGCAGCTCAGGCTTATAAACGTCACGATATCCTGTTCGACGCACTCGCCAAATTACCGCGTTCGCTCCGCGCCTTGTGCGTCTGCGGCTACGGGGAGCTTGTCGATGACCTGCGCAGCCGTGTTGACCGGCTCGGTATCACCGTCGATTTCGTCGGGCCGCCGGGCGTGCCGTTTCATGATGTCAACCGGCTGATGAACCAATCGCGGATCGGGGTCGTCTGCGGCGAAGACGACGGTGCACCTGCCATCCTCACCGAATACATGCTGGCCGGCATCCCCGTGCTTGCCAACAGCGCCCTCAGCTGTGGCCTGCAATACATCACGCCGCAGACCGGCCGAACGGCTTCGGCGGATGATTTCCACGAGGGAATTTGCGACTTGTTGAAACGGGCAGACATGCTTCGGCCACGCGCGGTCGTGCTCGCGAACTGGACCTGGCCGCACAGCATTCGACGGCTTCGCCAGCTGATCATGGACCCCTGACCGAATTAATCCGCGTCTTAGGAACTTTGACAGTTCACCGTTGTTGAGGATTTCACTGTCGCGAGGTTTTCGATGAACGTGCTGAACTCCTTCCCGCAAGCGTCCGCCACATCGCTACCGCCGGGTTCCCCTCTGATCTGCTTTTCTCATCTTCGGTGGGACTTCGTGCTGCAAAGACCTCAGCATCTGATGCAGCGCTTCTCCCGGCATCGGCAAGTATTCTTCTTCGAGGAATTCATTCCGACCGATCATCATCTGGCATATCTGGAAATTCATCCTTTCGAAGGGACGTCGGTCAAGGCGGTCCGGCCACGCATTCCGCACTGGTGGAGCGATGGCGAACGGCAAAAGGCCCTCGGGCGGCTGCTCGATGACCTCATAGCGCTGCATGGCGCAAAGCGGCCGATTCTCTGGTTCTACACGCCAATGATGTTTGCCTTTGCCCAACACGTCGATGCCGCTGCGGTGGTCTATGATTGCATGGACGAGCTTGCGAATTTCCGCTTCGCGCCGCCACATCTGAAGGAAATGGAAACGGCGCTGATGGCGCGAGCCGACGCCGTTTTCACGGGCGGCATCAGCCTCTACGAAGCGAAAAAGGATCGGCACGACAATATCCATGCCTTCCCCTCCAGCGTCGATACCAACCATTTCCAGACAGCCCGCACCACGCTTGCAGATCCAGCCGACCAAGCCGGAATTTCGCATCCACGCCTTGGCTATTACGGCGTCATCGACGAGCGGCTCGACCTCGACCTGATCCGGACAGCAGCTGCCGTCCGGCCGAACTATTCCTTCGTTTTCCTTGGGCCGATCGCAAAGATTTCCCCTTCCGATCTGCCAAAGGCAGCCAATATCCATTACCTCGGGCAGAAGAATTACGCCGACCTGCCCTCATACCTTTCGGGCTGGGAAGCAGCCCTCATGCCATTCGCACTAAACGAGGCGACCCGCTTCATCAGCCCCACCAAGACACCCGAATATCTCGCAGCCGGGCGGCCCGTCGTCAGCACCCGAATTGCGGATGTCGTGCGCACCTACGGCAATGCGCCGGGCGTGTTCTTCGCAGACGACAGCGACGATTTCGCGCGTTGCTGCGATGCCGCGCTTGGACTGGCAGGTTCGGGAAAGCCATGGCTTGAAGACGTGGATGCCCGGCTGGCGCGCTCGTCCTGGGATGCAACGTTCGACCACATGGCGCGTATCGTTGATCAGGCTGTGGGCGCAAGAACAATCCCTCTGTCTGCCAAGGAAAAATCCTATCGGCGTAGCGGCAGCATGTCGCTTCGCAAGCCTTACGACTATCTGATCGTTGGCGCTGGTTTTGCCGGATCGGTGTTGGCGGAGCGGCTGGCTGTCGACGGCCGCAGGGTCCTTGTCTGCGACCGACGCTCCCATATCGGCGGCAATGCCTACGACCATTGCGACGAGGCCGGGATCCGGGTCCACAAATACGGACCCCACATATTCCATACCAACAGCGAGGATGTCTTCGCCTACCTATCGCGCTTCACTGGCTGGCGGCCCTACGAGCACCGCGTACTTGCCCAGCTCGGTGACCTCAGGCTCCCGATTCCGATTAACCGCACCACGCTCAATGCCCTTTACGGCCTCAACCTGTCAAACGACGTCGAAGCCGAACGCTTTCTGTCAACGCGCGCCGAACCCTGCGCAAAAGTCACCACCTCGAAGGACGTTGTGGTGTCGCAGGTCGGCCTCGAACTCTACCGTATCTTTTTTGAGGGCTATACGCGCAAGCAGTGGGGCCTCGATCCCTCCGAGCTTGATCGCTCCGTCACCGCGCGCATTCCGACCCGCACGAATGAGGATGATCGCTATTTCCTTGACAGGTTCCAGGCCATGCCGCTCGACGGTTACACCCGGATGTTCGAACGGATACTGGACCACGAAAACATCACCGTCATGGTCGATACGGATTTCAAGGAATTGCGCCGGCAAGGTGTGGCGAACCATGTGATCTTCACCGGGCCGATCGACGAATATTTCGACTTTCGTCTCGGGCAGCTGCCCTATCGGAGCCTGAAGTTCCGGCACGAAACGCATGACATGCGGCGCATGCTGCCGGCTGGCGTGATCAACTTCCCTTCGGAAGACGTGCCCTACACCCGCGTGACTGAATATAAACATCTGACCGGTCAGGTCCACCCCAAAACCAGTATCAGCTATGAATACGCCTGTGCAGACGGCGACCCCTATTATCCGATCCCTCGCCCCGAAAACCAGGCTCTCTACAGGCAGTACGAAGCCCTCGCACGCGCGCGAAGTGACGTAACCTTCGTCGGCAGACTCGGCACCTATAAATACTACAATATGGACCAGGTCGTCGGCCAGGCGCTCGCGACCCATCGACGCCTGCAGAAACTGCATGGGCTGACCGACATCATGGTAAATACCAAGCTTGACTAGGAAACCCCGCATCGTACTGGCGACCGACAGTCTTGATCCCTCCGGGATGGGCGAACACATGCTCGCGCTCGGCCGCGCACTTTCCCAGGAAGTTGACGTCGTTCTGGCGCTTCTATCTGAAGACCGTTCACGTCTGCTTCCTCGTGCCGCCCGTCTAGGCCTTGGCGTCAAGCTTGCGGCCGACGGTCAAGAGTTTGCAAGTTGGCTCAGCCAGGGCAACATCGACCTCCTGCACGTGCATGCGGGAATCGGTTGGGAAGGACATCAACTGGGAGACGCTGCAGCGCGGGCCGGTGTCCCGGCCATTCGGACTGAACATCTCCCCTACCTTCTTACGGATAGCGAGCAGCAGGAGCAGTACAGGCTGCACACGCAGACTATCGCCCACCATATTGTGGTCTCCGAAGCCTCGCGACTAAGCTTCAGCGAGCACGTTCCCTCCCATCGGTTAACCCTGGTGCGCAACGGCGTTTTCGCATTGGAACCTGTCGCGACAGTGGGCACGCTGCGGCAAGACCTGGATCTCCAGGGCAAGATAGTCCTCGTGATGGTGGGTCGGTTTGCCGCGCAGAAGGATCATGCCACGCTGCTGCGGGCCATGCCTGAAATAGTCCGGGTCTTTCCTCGCCTGCGCCTGCTGCTCGTCGGGTCTGGCGAGGAACGCTTGGCGATGGAGGAGCTTGCAGGCGAGCTTGGTGTTTCAGGTCATGTCCGTTTCTTGGGCCAGCGTGCTGATGTCGCCGATATCCTCGCCGCAAGCGATCTCTTCGTCCTGCCGTCATTGTTCGAGGGCCTGCCGCTTGCCGTTCTGGAGGCGATGTCGCTGGGTCTGCCCGTGGCTGCAACCCGGATCGGCGGTACCGTGGAGGCGCTGGGCGAAGACCACCCGTTTTTTGCGGAGCCTCAAAACCCCGCCTCACTTGCCGCCACCATCGTCGATGCCCTCTCCGATCGGGAGAGGCTGGCGCGTGTCGCAAGGTCCGCGCGCAACCGCTTCGAGACTGACTTTTCCGCCCATCGAATGGCCGCAGAGACGATGGCGGTCTACGACCGCTTCATCTCTCGACCCGCCACGCATCAGCAAAAGGATTCATCCATGCAAAAGACGCGCCTTGGCTTTATCGGCGTTGGGGGTATAGCGCAGCGCCACCTCGACATCATCTCCGCCTTCGATGACGTGGAGCTTGTCGGTTTTGCGGATCCTGACCTTAGTCGCGCCGACCAGGCGGCAACGCGCTTCGGAGCGAGGTCGTTTGCCAATCACCGTGAGATGCTGGATGCCGTCAGGCCGGATGCTGTCTGTATCTGCGTGCCGCCCTTCGCCCATGGCGAGCCGGAGCGCGATCTCATCGAGCGGAGCATTCCCTTCTTCGTCGAAAAACCGGTATCGCTTGAACTTAAGACTGCAGAGGAAATTTCCGCAGCCGTGACGGCCAAGGGCCTCGTCACCAGCGTTGGCTATCATTGGCGTTACCTCGATATCGTCGATGAGGCACGTAGCCTTCTCAAAGACAACCCTGCACAGCTACTGTCCGGCTACTGGCTCGATTCGACACCGCCGCCACAATGGTGGTGGAGAAAAGACAAATCCGGCGGTCAGATGGTCGAACAGACAACCCACCTCCTCGATCTCGTCCGGTTCCTGGTCGGTGAGGTTACGGAAGTCTATGGGCGCGCGGGCCACAAGGCGAGACCTGAATTTCCCGGTCTCGATGTGCCGACGGTGACAACCGCCAGCCTGACCTTTGAATCCGGCGTCGTCGCAAATATTGCATCCACATGCCTTCTCGGCTGGAACCACCGGGTCGGACTTCACATCTTTGCCGATCGGCTCGCGATCGAACTGACCGATCGCGAAATTATGGTGGATGTCGGACGCGGACGCCCGGTGCGCGGAGCCGACGGCGATCCTGTCTGGCGAGAGGATCGCGACTTCATCGATGCGGTTCGCGGCGGCGAGAATCGTATTCGCTGCCCCTACGGTGAAGCGCTGGCTACGCACCGGCTCGCGCTTGCAGTCATGTCTTCGGCGCAAGCGGGTGAGCCGGTGCGCCTCAATCCGCCGCAAAGCCGGCAGCCGGAGCCGGCACCGCTTCGGCTACAGCCGCGCCCGGAAGCACCGCCGCCGGGACTGGCGCCCGGCCATCGCATCATTCGCTCGCTGGGCGTTGAGGCGCCCGGCCTACCCTATTTCCTTGAATATGAGGAAGGCCCTCCCGGAGACGGACAGGTTCGGCTCGATACGCTCTACACCGGCTTTTCGGCAGGAACGGAACTCACGTTCTTGAAAAACACCAATCCCTATTTTCGCTCGCGCTTCGACGGGGAGCGCGGTGTCTTCGTCGAGAACGAACCGGACCTGCATTATCCAGTGCCGTTCCTCGGCTATATGGAAGTCGCCCGCGTATCGGAATCGCGCGCCAACGGTTTTAGACAAGGCGACATCGTCGCCACCACCTATGCTCACAAGTCGGGACACACCGCGGACCCGTTCCACGATCTTCTCGTACCCCTTCCGGCCGCCATCGACCCGCTGCTCGGCGTCCTTGTTGCCCAGATGGGACCGATTGCTGCCAACGGCATCCTCCATGCCGATGCCGAATTCTTCGGCTCTCATGTTCCTTTCCTGGGCGCCGGCGTGAAAGATCGGCCAGTCGTGGTGATCGGCGCCGGTACTGTCGGCCTGATGACGGCGCTTTTTGCCAGATCGCTCGGCGCTTCCGAGATTATCATCTCCGACCCATCGGAGTTCCGCCGCGCCAAAGCCGAGGCGATGGGCCTCACCGCGATGACCGAGGACCGGGCCTGGCAGCACGCCAAGGCCCGCTGGCATGTCGGCGGCATGGGACGAGGGGCTGATCTCGCGTTTCAGACCCGCGCCCATTCCGGCAGCCTGCATACGGCGTTGAAAGCGCTAAGGCCGCAAGGGACCGTCATCGACCTCGCCTTCTATCAAGGCGGCGCCGACGAGCTGCGGCTCGGCGAGGAGTTTCACCATAACGGCCTCAATATTCGCTGTGCACAGATCAATCGGGTACCGCGCGGCCTGGGACATCTCTGGAACCGAAGCAGGCTAGCGCTCGCTACTATAGATCTCCTGCGGTCTCATGGCGACACGATCCGAAAGCACATGATCACCCATGTCGTGCCGATTGAGGATGCACCCGCATTCCTGACCGACCTGGTCGAAAACCGCCCGGAATTCCTGCAGGTCGTATTCAAGGTGGGCGAATGATATCAGAGCCTGCACCTATCCGTATCCTGTTCGTCTTCGCCTGGCTGGTGGTCGGCGGCGAAGAGACAGAAGTGCGGCTCCTGGCCGAACACCTCGATCCCCGCGTCTACCGGATCGATGTCGTTGCCTGTTTTCACAAGGCCGGAATGCCCGAGCAGACGCATGAGCAACTTCGTGCGCTCGGCGTTGATGTCGATACGAAGCCTTACGCGCTTTCATTCGAAGACACCGTCGACTATTTGGCCGGCAAGATTGCTGGCTATGACATCGTGATATCCTGCCAAAACGTCGCCGACGTCTATCCGGCGCTCGAGCGATTGCATCTCCGCCCGCCGCTCATCGAGCATGGCGGCTTGGTTGCGGAGGCACTGGCAGGACCGAAGCACCTGACCAGCCGCTACGTCGGCGTCTGCCGCTCCATCCGCGAGGCGGCCGCCTCTCGTATGCCTGGACGCGAGGACCACGCCTTGGAAATACCGTCCATGGTCGACCTGGCGACGTTCGACCCGCAAATCCGTACCGCAATGAGGGCTCGGCTTGGTATGACTGCCGACAACATCTTGATCGGTTGGGTCGGCCGCCTGGATCCGAAGAAGAATGTTGAGGATTTCATTGAAGCAGCCGCCCTCGTGGCTGAACAAAACGAGCGAGCCCGCTTCCTCGTGATCGGCGGCCCTGACGCCTTCATGCCGCAATATGCTCAGCGACTGAAGGACCTCTCGCGCCGGCTGCACCTTGAAAGCAAGCTGCAGTTCTTGGGCGACCGCAAGGATATTCCCGACCTTCTATCGTCACTCGACATCTTCGTCTGGCTGTCGCGCGGCGAGGGCATGCCGCACGTCATCGCGGAAGCCGGTGCCGCCGCCCTGCCCGTGATCGCGACGGCGGACAATGGCGCCTGTGAACAGATCGAAGACGGGATATCCGGCATTTTTGTCCCCTTTAACGATGCGATGGACGTGGCCGGAAAGATCCGTCAGCTGATCGACAACGAGGATCTTCGGCGCATGCTTGGTCTTGCCCTGCGCCGCAAAGTCGAAACCAGCTATTGCGTCGAAGCGGTCGTGCCGCAATGGCAGCGATTGTTTGCCGAGGTTCTTGCCGAGCGAAGGTCGGCGGGCCCGACCGGTATTTTCCAATCGTTCTTGATGGGCGGCTTCGAATGCTCAACCCATCGGCTGCGCCGGCGTGACGAAGACCATTTGGGCCGCCGCCTCGACATGATTGCCGCGATCGGGCACGACCGCTGGACCGCGCAGGACTACCGCCAGCTTGGCGGTTTCGGCATCCGCACGGTGCGCGATGGCTTCCGCTGGCACTTGATCGACAAAGCCGGGAGCTACGAGTGGTCGAGCATCCTTCCGATGCTCGACGCGGCCCGCCAAACCGGGACACAGGTCATCTGGGACCTCTTGCATTACGGCTGGCCGGACGATGTCGATATCTGGACTGCGCGTTTCGTCGATCGCTTTGCGGCCTTTGCCAGCGCCTGTGCAAGGATCGTGCGGGAGCGCTCTGACGAAATCCCCCTCTACTGCCCCGTCAACGAGATATCGTTCTTCTCGTGGGGTGGTGGTGATGCCGGATATCTCAACCCCTTCGCTAATGGCCGAGGGTTCGAGCTCAAAGTTCAACTGGCCCGTGCCGCAATCGCTGCCATGGAGGCGATCCTTTGCGTGGACCCCCGCGCCCGTTTCGTTCATTGCGATCCGGTCATCAATGTCGTCATGGACCCGTCACGGCCGTGGGACGCCGGCGTTGCCGAAGGCCACCGGCAATCGCAGTTCCAGGGCTGGGACCTGATTTCCGGGCGGTTATGGCCTCAGATCGGTGGAAACGAACGCTATCTCGATATCGTCGGCGTCAACTACTACTTCAACAATCAGTGGATACACGCTGGACCGCCAATCGATATCGGCCACCCGCTCTACAAGCCTCTCGGCCGAATTCTTTTTGAAACCTACGCGCGCTACGGTAAGCCGATCGTGATCGCCGAGACTGGTATTGAGGGCGACCGGCGCGCGTCGTGGTTTCGCTACGTGGCCGCCGAGGCGAAGGCCGCCATGCAGGTCGGCGTTCCACTAGAGGGGATATGTCTCTATCCGATCGTCAACCATCCCGGATGGGATGACGATCGCAGCTGTCAGAACGGACTGTTGTCCGCCAACATGTCGGCGTCCGGCCGATCTGTCGATCCCGGTCTAGCATCAGCGATCCTCACTGAGTCGATCGTCTTCCCGCTTCCTCAGGTCGCCACGCGATGCTCGCCGGTCAGACAGGATCGGTCGTCAGGGTGAAGCTTTCGCAACGGGGCGCGGGCGCCCGCGAAAGCGGATATCCCCGTCGTAGCCAGATGACAAACTCGTAGATCTCCTGGGCGACTGTCTTATCAGAAACGGCGCCCCTTAGCTAAAGCAAGCACGCCGCTGAGCATGCGCGAGCCGGATTTCAACGGAGATGAGCCGTTGTAGCGAGAAGACATATTCGCAACCCGTAACCTGATTGTCGGAATATCGTGTCGTCGAAATCCCATATTGGCGATCACGCCTCCCGGAGCAACCGGCATGGTCACGCCGCATGCCCTCGAGTCATTGCTTCCGGGTGCAGGACCGAAGGTGGCTCTCCCCGGTCCGCCGCGCCTGGGCTCATTCTCCTCAGCATGCTGTCGTTGACTTGGAGCCCTGGTGATCCCATTTAGGCGCCATGCCGAAACACGAAAAGAACGATGTCGAGCTGGTTAGGACCTGGGTGCTGCCGCCAGCAGCGACCTTAGGGTCTTCCATCCGCGCAAAGGGAATTCTCCTCGAGCTACGTGCACGACTCCCGCTCGTTTCGAAGATGTCGCTCGATGTCGATGGAGGAGAACTCACGCTATCGATGCCTGCAAGTGCCAAGGCAGAATTCCATGCCGTGGCATCCATTGTCGCTAGTGCGCTGGAAGACATTGAAAGCCTGCCTGTCATTCCGCGCGAGATCCAGGATATCCTCACGATCAAGGCGAGCGAACGACACCGTTGGCTTGCAGACGGCCGCTTGGCAAGTGCGGGAACGCGTACCGTGAGGCTAAACGGGCGCGCAAGGAGGATCACTTTCCATGTCTTCGATCCGAGGTTCGTCGAGGACATTCTTGACAGGGGTGTGGTCGACGAGTGGCGAGAAGAGGATGCGCTCGCTGCTGCCGAAAATCGTCGGAAGGCGCGATACAAGGCGGAGCTGACGCGATCCCTGAGAAAAGCTGGCATGGCTTCGAAGACAACCGAACGGCATCCCGATGATCCCGCGACGAAACTGCATGGCTGGGAGGAGTTCGACGTCGAGGGCCTTCTTCGGTGAACTCAACCGTGCTGTTGCCTGGACCATCAGGCGGTTTGAATTGAGGCTAATTAAAGTTTCGCCCTGGCCCTCCTATCGATTTCCAAGTCCTACGATATCGGGGCGGAGAAGCCGGCCTTGGCCTTTCGCGTGAATCCAGACTACCCGGCCGAATCCTGCCATAGGTTTTCCCGCAATGCACAGGAAGGTATGGAAAACGTATCGGTGGCATTGAGGATTGTCGACCTTCTGGCGCTCCCCGCGCGGGGCGGTCCTGAAGCTAGGGACGGACGTCGAACTTCAGGTCACGGGGCTGCGCAATCCGTGTGCGCAGACCGACAAGTTCCAGCCTGACCTTCTAGAAGCTGTCCTTGGCAAGGGGCCGGACGGCGAGCTCGTCCGGAAGAGCGGTATCATGACGATCGTGCTCAAGGGCGGCGGCGCTCCCGGCGACGCCATTTCCATCGCATTTCCGATGCCACCCTTGCTTCCCCTCGAAGTCCTCTCGCGAGCGCGTCTCTTCGAAGCATTTCCGGCATCGACGTTCGAATGCAAAGCGCGAGATATCACAGATGATCCAATTCACGGGTGATACTCATTTTCGGCGACCCGCGCGTGCTGCGCCTCGACAAACGTCCATTCTTCAACATGATTGAACTCGACGTCGCGCTGATCGGAACTGGAATGAGCTCGTCGATCATGACGACGAGACGTGGCACCGAAGAGACTTCATGATCGCCAGTTGACCTGCAGCGCGGGACCGATCCGCGTCTCCCCGACCGTCAATTGGCGAAAGGCAGGGATCAGTGGAGCGCTATCTTTGCACGCGTCCGGCTGGTGAACTGGTACACCATCATGATGCCCTGCTGGAGAAGTAGCTCGGCGGCGGCGAGGTCGCGCCGCCCGAGATCGCGCGACATGCCGCGGATAGTGTTCACGACGCACGTGGAGTTTTCGACGAAACGAACGTCGCCCTCTCCCCCGGCTTCCTCGGCAGACGCCTCCAATGCATCGGCGACAGTCTCGAGAAGGGTGGAACGTTCGACAAGCGTCATTTCTGTCAGGGGCTTCGATGTGACGTGCATGCTGATCTCCTCGTGCGGGCGACAAATGCGGCGCGGCTGATGGTGAAGTCTGCTAGCGGTAGCGCATAGATGGCTATCCATCGCGTGCGAAGCAAGTCATGGCTATCACGCGCGCAGCGCACCGCGGTCGTCGGTGCACTTGGTTATGAAAACAGCTCGGCCAGCTGTAGGCCGCGACTCGCCGGCGCAGTCAACTTCCAAAAAGGTTCTCATCCTGCCAGACCTCGGCGGCCACGCCACGATGAAGGTCGAGCTGCGGATGTAGCCCGCGTCGCGGTTGCGGTCCGCTCCATGCGGCAAGGCATTTCTCGCAGATCCCGCAGCCATCATCGTCCATGAACGATTGGAAACGGCCGCAACAGAGGCAGGCCCCAGGGCCATCAACCACGCGCTGATCGCGTTCGGGTGGAAGGATTTCGCCTTCGTGAGAAGCAATGAGTTCTGTCTTAAGATCGTCGTCCATCTCGGGCCTCCAGATCGAGGTTATATTTGAGATAGTGAGCTTCCCGCGGCGGACAAGAAGGCAACGCCGCGGCGGCTTGGGATGCGTGCCAAATGTCCAGATCGGCTTGCCCGAACACCCCCGGACGCACTCGAAATGACGACGAGATACCTTTAGACGCTGGCGCGAGCCTGCAGACGGAGAGTTGGGAACGGCATGGGAATGAGGCGCGCCGCACCGACCGGGGCGGAGAGCGACGTCGCCGTACTCCGCTCCTGGCGGAACCAGGTCGACGATGGCGCATTTTCCGGCAATGGCAGGACGATCAAGATTTCTTCGGATATCAGAGAAAGCCGTAACGCTTGCCGGGCATCGCCGCGGGCTTGCAGGAGCGGCGCTTTTGACGGCGTCTTGGTGCGTTTTCGGCATGGTCCTTCAGCTTCCTCAGGAGTGGTTCTTGCTGACGAACATGCTCGGAACCCTGATCACGCTATTTCTCCTGCTCCTGATGCAGCATTCTCAAAACCGAGACATGCGGGCGCTTCACACGAAGGCCGACGAACTTATTCGATCGACCGACAACGCCAAAAATCAAAGGATCGGTGCGGATCAACGGGAGACCGACAAAGTCGAGGAGATGGCAAGGGACCGCCAGATCGATGCTTGAGCATCGGCGCCTTGTTCGGCGCTGTCGCCGGCAACGCAGTCGACGCATTTCGGTCATGCTTGTCGGCCGCCAGCGTCATAATCAAGGGGATGGCCGCGCCCTGCCTCGGGGCTCGACCGCATTGCCAATCAGCCAATCTCATGAATGATCCTCGCTCGGGGCGCTGACCTGGCGCGAAAAAGGCCCGCGCTTGGCGGGCCAAGTCGCCCACGACACACACACGACGGGGTTGGAAAATGGTTGGCTAGCCCTGAGTGCCGGCTGAAGCCCTGTCGCGTTCAGGCAGGGCTCGCGCGACGCAGAAGTTCGTGCTGCGCCTCGACGCCGCTTCCTCCAAAAGTTTGGCGAAGTCTCCGAGTGTAACTCGGTCGGCACGAAGCACCTGGCAGATCAGCGGATCTTTCAAGACTTCGGTCGTCAGGTCTTCCATAGCAGCTCCCTTTTTATTAGGGACGTCTACTGTAGAATTGTAAAACTTAAATGTCGACAGCGTGGCTTCGCATGACGGACCTTCCGGCAAAGAAGATTCTAGTCGGACAACCAGTCGGGTAGCACGTCAGGGGTACCCCACTCTCGTGTGGCTGCGGATCCAGGAAAGGCATGGACTGTTGAGCGCGGCGGTGGTTCCCGTCGCGTAGCGGCGGATTTTCGAACGGCGCGCCAGAGACGGGCGTTAATTTCGATCGTCGAATGCCGGAAGCGTGTCACAGCTGCGTACATGACATGACAGCGCAAATCGCTACGGCATTGGCAGTGGCAGGGGCAGAGGTCATCCGATAGGACCTTAGTCCGATTGAAGACGGGAAGGTGAAACCTAATTTCGATTCCGCTGGTGCTGTAAGTGAGAAGGAGAAGGGTTTTTCAACCCGTACCTGAGCATCCTTCTCCCGATCACAGGAGATCATTGGTTTTACGATATGATGACGCCGATGTTCGCGGATGGAGAAGACGATGAATAAGCGTAAAATCGCCGACCGTGACCAGGCGATGACATCGGAAGACCTTGCTCTTTGCGCGCAAGTCCTGGAGGCCGTGAAAGCGGAATTCCAGCTTAGTGACAATGACGAGGAAATGTCGAGAAGTGCCGCAATCATCATCGAACTTTACCGACAGGGTATCCGAAACTTCGATCAGCTAAAGATCTTAGTTTTCGCTGCAAGAGGGAAAATCTAGAAATCGGCGGAGCACGGCATCCGGACCGAGCATTTCTCTCAAGGCATTCATGAAGGATCTCATCTTGGTGGTGGGGCCATGTCATGTCCGCCTATGATTTTGAACCCCGGAAAGGCGGTCCGAGCCCACGCCTGGATGCGACGAACCACGAGTTTTTTGAGAAGGAAGAATGCGTGCGGAGCGAGGTTCGGAATGCGGCCAAGACGTTATCGGAGGCGATAATCTCTGACCGGTGGGGTAAGCAGATCGCCGCCGGCTCCGCTTTGACCGAGCCACGGCAGAAAGATCGCTCAAGTCAAACCACCATGTAACTAGCGAGGACATAAATATTGCCAGGACGCGCAGGCCCCAGCCTGTCCGGAAGATCTTCGTTCCGTGCGAACCTTTCCGTTCCGCTATTCGCTCTTGCGCATCGATCGGCTTTTCGTCACCTATTCGTGCAAGCCGGACTCGGAGCCGTCGACCGGCCGGCGCGCATGACCTCCAATCCTCTGCCGTCCTGCGGCTGGTGGAGCAGGTGATAGAGAGCCGACAAAGCCGTTCACCGCTCGGGGTTACATCCTGACCTTTGCATTGTCGCCCATGTCCGGCTTAGCGCTGCTCATCGCGGCAGCCGCCATCTTGATGTAAGAGACGATGGTCCCCGGACTATCCCAGAACTCGGCATAGGACGGCGTCACCTTCAGCACACGAATCGACGGATCCTCGGCGTTGTCCCACCAGGCTTTCGCTGGCGTAGCCCAGAGATCCCGGATCCTTTCGCGGTCGCTCGAGACTTCCGCCTTTCCGGTTACCGATACATATTTCTGCCCCTTGCTGTCGGCAAAGGCGAGGCATACGTCCGGCTGCCGGGCGATTTCGTCGTCCTTGTGGCTGTCGACATCGGTCAGAAAATAGAAGCTGTTCTCAAGCCGCTCGACATAAGCTGACATCGGCCGGGCGCGAATATCGTCACCGGATTTCGTTACCAACATGCAAAAGCCGATCTTTTCGGCTAGGTCCCATACGCGCTCGCTGTCGTTTCCATCCTTGATCATCTCGATCTCCTTTTTCTGGCGCAAAGCACTTTCGGTTGGCGCATCAATGCCAAGCTGCACGCCTCATCGACGCCCACACAGGTTCAGCCCAACAACACAGAAGCGCAGCAGGAGTTCCCGAACGCTGCGACCTGACTATCGATGATCTTGTCGAACTCGCTTCAAGGCAGGATCCCTCCCGTGCCGAAGCAAAGCGCCAGCCTGAAGATATCCGGACACGCATGGCCACTGTCATGACAGCATTGCCTCTGGTCACCGCCTAGCCAGCCCAAACGACAATGCCGGCAGAGGCCGGAAAGCCCGCCGCATTTCATGCCTATCTTTCGCTTTCGAACCAAAAAACGTCAGCCGCGTTACCGCCCAAAGGAGATCACAATGCGTCTGATCATAGAAAGCGACTATGGCACGGTTTCGGGGGAGCATGCCGAGGAAAGCGAGCTCGACAGGGCGCATCAATTGGTCGACGAATTCCTCGTCTTCGTCAAGGAAAACGACGTCGGAAACGACATCATCGACGAGATCGAATTGCCAGTTCCCAAATCGCTCCTGGTGCCGGCCTTCTCAATGGTGATTGCGGCCGAACGGCGCCCCCCTATCAAGAGCCTCCTTATCAAGGCAGGCATGACGCTTGCACATTACCGGCCGGGTCTTGGACCCCGCATCCGGATACGGCCGGGCTTGCCGCGGTGGCGCCCCGAGCCGTCGATATCGAGACGCCTTGCCCAACGCCTTGAGCGGACGCTGCTCGCCGTGGCCGGGGAACGGGTTCGGCTCGCCGAAACCTACCTGCGCGCCACCCAGCGCTCATTCAACTGACGATCCGCGCCACGCTGCGCTCCTTCCAGATCTCAGAAGCCGAACGATCGCAATGATGTTCGACGATCGGCTAGAATGCTTCGGGGTGCAGTCCTGCACCGGCGGCACCTCGACCATCCCATGTCATGATCCTGGCGTACCACTTCCTCTTCGCGAATTGGCCTGGAGTGTACACGCCCGGGTGAAAGCGGGGCCTTTGGATGATGGCGCCGAATGCGGAAAACCCACCTGGACAAATATGTGCTACGACAGATCGGCGAGTATGGCCTGTCGATCATCAAATTCCCGGGTCGCGGATAGTCATTCTTCAAGGAGAGTTCAAGTGGCTTGGAAAACACGGAATATCGAATACGTGAACGGCTACAAGATTGTTGAAGTCGATGGACCCACCTTCAAAGTCTTCGATGGCGATCGGCAGATCGGTGATGATTTCCCCTACCCCGGCGAAGCGGCAGCTCACGCGAATTCTCTGCCAAGACTGAACCCTCCGCGAAGCTAGTCAGAGATCCCAAGACTTGAGTTTTTCAGTTCTCTCGACTGGGGCATTGAGCCTCAGCACTTAAAAGGGATCGGAACCCTCGCGGCCGCCTCCAAATTGCTAGATATTCGATTCACAGATGGAATTCTGAGCAAGCTGCAAAGTCCCGGGAGCTGACGGTACAATCATTCTTTAATCTTGGACTTTGCTCTTTCAGCGCTCTGCTGTTCGGCGAAAAGCGACCATGCCGCGATAAACAAGGCGGCAATCAAAGGGCCAATGACGAAGCCATTGATGCCGAACAGGGAGATGCCACCGACCGTCGAGATCAGCACGACGTAGTCGGGCAGCCGCGTTCCCTTGCCGACTAACGGCGGGCGCAGCAGATTGTCGATCAGCCCGATAACGAATATGCCGATGAGGACCAGGATCGATGCTTTCAGCCAGGCCCCCGTGAGGAGTAGCCAGATGGCGGCTGGAACCCATACGAGCGCCGCGCCAATTGCGGGCAGCATCGACAGGAACGTCATTGTCACACCCCACAGCAAGGCGGCCTCAATCCCCAGAGCCCAGAATGCCACGCCGCCGATCGTTCCCTGGACGATCGCGATGATGATGTTTCCCTTGACGGTGGCGCGAACGACAGCGGAAAACTTGTCGAGAAACTGCCGCGTATAGTCATCGCTCAACGGAATTGCATGTCGGATCTTGCCTCTGAGGTCCCCGCTATCCCTGAACAGGAAGAAGAGCAGATACAGCATGATGCCGAAGCTGATAAAGAACTGCAGCGTATTTTGACCAAAACTGAGCAGACCGCCGCCGACCGACCGGCTTGCCTGCACGACGCCGGAGGAGATATTCGCGCGCAGTTCCGAAAATCCACCGAGTTTCAGTGACGTCAGCCAGTTGTCGATGAAGCCGGGCAAGGCATTCTGGATCCGGACCAGATAACCATTGAGATCGATTTCGTTGCTGCTGATCCGTTGATACAGGCTGGTTCCTTCCTGGATAAGAGAACCGAGAATGATCATTGCCGGCACGATAACGAGGCATATGCACATCAACACCGTCAGCAGGGCGGCAATGCTGCGACGGCCCCCTAACAAACGCTCCAGTCGCTTGTGAACGGGAAAGAAGATGATCGCGAGGATGACGGCCCAGAAGACAGCGGAGTAATAGGGGATAAGCAGCCAGATGAACGCGATCGTCACAGCCGCCAGAAGGACGTAAAAGCTCGTACGCTGAATGGACATATCTGCCTTGTTCCCTGAACGGCCTCTTTTCCTACCAGCTATACAAAAGAATTGCACAAGATAGGTTCAACGGCGGAGCAACTCCCTAGTCCGCGGCAGCCTCCGCTTATTAGAAAGCATGCCGGCCATTCCCTCTGCAGTGTTCTAGCATGGCGCGGGGCAACGAAATTGCGGCTGGATGTAAAGGTCCGAATTGCAACCATATGAAGATTTCTCACTAATATGAAAACTAAAAGTTGACATTGTGCTGCACGTTGCCCATATAGCGACTATCGATATTTGCTTGCTGAGCTTTGGTTACTGCGCGATTGGCACCGCGCCCTGAACGAACCTTCCTTTCAAAAATCGCTATCACCATCTGCAGCGCTCCGGTGCTGTGGCCCCTCAATTGCTATGAAAGGGTTCATCATGACCACTGGCACAGTTAAATGGTTTAATTCCACCAAGGGTTTCGGCTTCATTCAGCCCGACAATGGCGGCGCCGATGCGTTCGTCCATATCTCGGCCGTCGAGCGCGCCGGCATGCGCGAAATCGTAGAAGGTCAGAAGATCGGCTACGAGCTGGAGCGCGACAATAAGTCGGGCAAGATGTCCGCCTGCAATCTGCAGGCTGCCTAACTCATCCGGTATCTGCTTTTCGTTGACCACGGATGTACTGGCACTGTTGAGAGCTGATACCAATCAGGGTCAGGCGTATAGCCTGGCCTTTTTTATTGCCGCCAACCCGGCGGCCCTCATCCGAAAATAGTTATGTCACAAACATATAGCAAGTCTCGCCAACAGGCTGAGACAGCCTTCAACCGCTCACAATCACAGTTTTTCGCACGCAACAACGCCGCCGAAGAGCTCAACTCCCTCGTTCGATCTCGACAGGAAAAGACTGTACGCCTTCGCGAAGCCCGTCTTGCAAAGGAAGTGCAGGATCGCGCAACAGCGACCGCATCCCTGCTAACCAAACGAGCGAAAACGGCCTGACAACTCTGTCTGAATAGGCAAGGCAGGCTTAAGGTCCTGGATCGGCTCCACGTAGGTGGCCGATTGAATACGCGAGGTTTGGTCGACACGTGTTTGCAACGGAACCGGAGAGGCTCGTCCGCCAGCAGTAGCAGACCATCGAAGAGCCAAGGAAGCGTATCTGAGCTTTCACGCGCTGAAAGGCGGGGAATTCGATTATCGACATAAGAGAAGCGTTCGCTCGAAATTTAGGCTGCTCCGACCGGCTGAGAACTTGCCCGAAAGCGAACCTCGACCGACCTACATCGATCGATAGGAGCAGAGCGTTTTACACCCTGACCATCGAACTGGTCGATCGTTTGGCCTCCATCTTGGCGGCTCAGTTGCCCAAAAAATCCTGGCAATCTGGTCACCAAACTCGAGCGGCTGAGGATGTCACGGCAGGACGGGAATCGGGACGATGATCACCGCTGGCGAGCGAGACTACCCCTCCGGACATCTAAACGCGGCCGCATTTGAGCAGCCCGTCGTCAAAAAGGGTGAGGTTTCAGCGAAACGAGCAATCGGTGGATCGCCGACCAATCGCGATCTGACAAGACCGCGTTGCGGATTTCCGGCCCTCGCTCTGGCCGATCGCCCAGGACATTCACAGACTGCTGGCCGCCTGTGCCAGCGCCCACATTCCTGCCGAACGCCGGTGTGCTGCAGGTCTTGGGCTTAAACAACAATGAGAGTTCAGAGGCGGTCTCCGGTCTGCTCGGCCAGGAGACGGTCGTCTTCAACACCGCGGCCCGTGCGCTCTATTCGGAGAAGTCCGGACCTTGCCGAACAGCATGTGGCGCGCCCTCTCCACAGGACGAGTTGGCAGCCTGCCCATGAAGCAGCGCTGAAATGCGATCGCTGTACCTCAGTCTTGGGTCAAATCACCAACTTCACCGAAGGCAGCCAGCAGTCTTGGCGAGCTCATATCACCCGTCTCGCTGTCGACCATCACGGAGTAGGCTCCAACACTGAGGGATCTGGCCGACATTGCAAAAGCGATCTTTTCCGCAGATGTCCCATTCGAAGCCTGTCGCATCTCGCCTGGGATCAAGCCAGCTCGATTGCGCTTGAAAGGAACCACAATGAATTTCTCGGCCAACGACATCGTTAATCCCTTATTGTCCATCTAGTTGATTGAGTTGAGCGCTTCGATTTGATCGTCCAGTTCACGCACGCGTTCCAAATATCGTGGTCGAAGCGGATGATCCTCTGTCAGGCTTTCGAGTTTTGACAGCGCAAGCTGACGCTGGTCTCTGAGGAGCTTCAACCGACTCATTGGGGCCTCGACTTTGTTGCTGCCGAGCCATAGCCGAAAATCGGCCGGAACGCCAATGGTGTTCTTTGTATGTTCCGACCTCCTGGCTCGCGTGGGTTCTTTCGAAGCATGGTCCTGCTCGGTGAGGCAGGAACCGTCAAGCAACGCGGCTTGCGCGGCGCGTCCATCTATGAGATTTCCCGACACGTCCGACGCCTTCATCGTCATGCCATAAATCCCTCGCAATCCAAGCCGCTAGAGGCCGGGGCCTTTGTCCTGCACCATAAGGTTAAAGGCCCGGGATCACCTCGTGCTGCGGTGCCGAAATTCGAGAAGATACCGCCAGCCTGAAGCGTGGGACATAACGGTCGATTTTACAATCAAGTTTCGAGAACGCGCCTCTGTCGATCGATTTCGCGGTTCTATCCCGCCTGCCCGAGACGGTCCGATCACATGACGACCCCTTGCCGCCGTCGGTTTCTGAGCTCCGGGGTCGCAGATGCACTACTGGGCGGTGAAGAACGTCAGCAGGACCTTACCCTTATCGCCGAGCAAGCACACGAACCTGTCCGGCTTTCCCGTCTTTTCCTTCCGGGCAATGTAGGCCTCTCCAAGAATGACGGTTTTAACGGCCACATCCTCGACTTTGGTATCAGACTTGCTGATGGCGAGGCTCTCCATATCCATGACAAGATCAGTGATCTCCGGCGAGCGCTCCCGAAGAGCGAGAAGGCCTGTGTTCTTGCAGGCATTGACTGCGGGATCCTCAACTGCCTGGGCAGACGCGTTTTCCGCAAGAAGGACGACAAGGACGGCGGTAACGGCGAGTGTTGAATATTTCATAAATGCATCTTTCTGAAAAAAGCCCGCGACCGGCGCGGGCTTGGTGCGGGAATGTGTATGCTCGAATGTGGCTATGCCCTGTCGACGACCTTTTTCACGGCATCCTTGGCGTCGCCCTTGGCGACCTGGGCCTTGCCCTTGGCCTCTTGCAGGGAACCCTTTGCCTGTTCCTCGTGATTATCAACGGCTTTACCGACGGCCTGCCGCGCCTTGCCGGCGACCTCGTTCGTCGTTCCCTTAATCTTGTCTGCTGTGCTTCCCATAACAGTCTCCTTCGTTTGACAGGAGCGAAAGCCCCGAAACCGTTATTCGTTCCACGCGTGAAAGCCCCAGGCGGTATATCTTCGCACGTCCAGAAGTTTTTGCCGCCGCATCCGATAGCGCCATCAGATAGACTGCCCGCTTCCAGTCGCTTGATGATGCGTGCAGCCGTTCAATGAAATGCTTGATATGGGAACGGAGCCTGCTATGTTCCCCTTCTGTTTCGGCATGGAACTCTCGATGAGCGCCGCCGATCCCATTGCGATCGCCGACGGCGCCATGAACGATATGAGCTCGACCCCAGTCCGAAAAATCATCCATGTTGACATGGATGCCTTTTATGCCTCGGTTGAGCAGCGCGATAATCCGGAACTGCGTGGCAAGCCGGTTGCCGTTGGCTATGCGGCGGTTCGCGGCGTTGTGGCGGCGGCAAGTTACGAGGCCCGAATTTACGGCGTTCACTCGGCCATGCCGTCGGTGACGGCGAGGCGCAAGTGTCCGGAGCTGATTTTCGTGCCGCCTCGCTTCGACGTTTATAAGTCCGTATCGCAGCAGATCCGTGAGATCTTTGCCGAATATACGTCTCTCATCGAGCCGCTCTCACTCGACGAAGCCTACCTCGATGTCACCGACAATCTCAAAGGCATGGAAATTGCGACCGAGATCGCGTCGGAGATCCGCTCAAAGATCAAGCAGCTCACCGGCCTCAATGCTTCTGCCGGGATTTCCTACAACAAGTTCCTCGCCAAGATGGCAAGCGACCTCAACAAGCCGAACGGCCAGGCCGTCATCACGCCGAAGAACGGTCCGGCCTTCGTCGAGCAACTCCCCGTCAAAAAATTCCACGGTGTCGGGCCGGCAACCGCTGAAAAGATGCATCGACTGGGAATCGAGACCGGCGCCGACCTCAAGCAGCAATCGCTCGAGCTTCTCACGGGGCATTTCGGGAAATCGGGACCGTATTTCTATGGGATCGCCCGTGGCATCGACAATCGCCAGGTAAAGCCTGACCGGGTGCGAAAATCCATCGGCGCGGAAGACACGTTTTCGCAGGACATCCATTCCTACGAACCTGCGCGCGAGGGGCTTCAGTCCCTGATCGAAAAGGTCTGGGGCTACTGCGAAGCCAATGAAATCGGGGCGAAGACCGTGACACTCAAGGTCAAATATGCCGACTTCACCCAGATCACGCGCAGCAAGACAGTTCCGGCAGCGCTGCCGGGGATTGCCGATCTTGAGGAGGTAGTCAGCCTGCTTCTCGCGCCAATCTTCCCGCCGAAAAAAGGGATCCGTCTGCTCGGCGTGTCGCTGTCTTCACTGGAACGGCGAGCAGCTCTCACGCAACCGCAGCTGCGGCTGGCGCTTTAGGCGGCGAGCCAGCTTCAAATCGCACTCACGGCGCGCAAAACAGCATCGCCTCGCGAATACGTTGAAGATGGCGCAACCGGGTGCTTCTGACTGCGGCCAGGTACCGAGTCAATCGACGCGATAAGATCTGGCACGACAGGGGGCCTCATCGCTGAAACTTCATCTTGCTCTCTTGGATCTGCAGCGGATAGTGCCGACGAAAGGCTGGCAAAATCCGCGCGGGAGGCATCCCAAGCGGCCGAGCAGCACGAGTGAAGCTCAAAGAACTTCATGATTGGTGGTAGACGCATTTCGGGCGCTCGACATCAAATCATCTATTTTAGAAATAGCTCACATAATGACTTTCGTTCGATCTTCTCCCATGATGCGATCGTGACTGCTTAATGACATCTCCAGCCTAATGAGACCCGCTTGTTTCCCCAAGCGGGTCTCTTCCTGTGTCGTCGCAGCACAGCGGACGCGAAACAAACTCCAGCTTTCAATGTTAAGCAGATGGGTTCGTACGACAAAGCAGACCCCGTCGGTCCCCAGCAGGCATCGAGCGGTCCGCCTTTTGCATCCTCAACTACCCGTTTTGGCGGATTTCTTTTTGGAGACGATTTCATCAACATGATCCAGAACACAAGCCAGCGGCGGCGCAATGGCGGTTGGCCCATGTCACGCGTTTTTCACGCGACAGTTTTTCCGCGGCATGCTTATTTTGCCTCGCCTTATGCATGTCGGGGACCGAGCGGGTGGGGCTCGCCTTTGTATCGAGTAACAGGCGGGCCCCAGCGCTCGAGCTGCCGTGGCCCGTCGAGGCGTTCGTCTGCCGCGAACGGCGAGCTTCTCAACATCAGCGAGAAAGACAGGCCTAAGCGGCTGTCGCGATCAAGATCTTCCCCTTTTGCTTGATGGCGGGGAGTGCACTGGCGGCGCGTTGACAACCTAATATTCCGGATGCAGACCGATGGCTTCGCCCCCTTGCGCCTCGCAATCCATGTCACAGGTAGCAACGGGGAAGTTCCCAAGCCCAAGGCTTAGGTGGGCCGGTAGAAAAGTTATTGAGCCAGCTGTTACTCCGTCTTCGCCTATTATCACTGTCTATCATCATGCGCTTGGTGCTGCGATTGATCCCGGGTGACAACCAGCGTGCGTTGGTTGCGCATTCCGAATTGCTCTTCGCATTGGGCTTGATGAGGATCACAGGTGACGATTGCGACAGCTCCCTACCTAGAGCAGAGGTTTAAGCAGGTCGCCGCACAGTCCCTAAATCGCCCTGCATGCCGCAGCCCAAGAGCCGGTCAATGATTGCAATTGCCTTCGTGCTGCCCGAGGTTTTCGCAAACTGTCGGAACTCGTGTCTCCGCAGCTCCATATGATCTCGCGCCTGATCCACCGCGCCCCACGCTCAGCTCCGACGGGGTGGCGAAGGGTCCGATCGACGCGATGGATCTGGCCTCTGCCACTGCCTTGGAAATTCCCCGGTTTGATCTAATTAGGACTTCCGAGCGTACGGCACTTTCCTTGCCCGCAGCACCAGCCACCAAGAATGCGCGGGTTCAGTTCCGCACCGCCTTGCGAGAAACAGGGACATTGATGACAGCTGCGATGACAAAAATACAGATCGGTGAGGCAATTCAAGCAAACGGATTGGCCTGGACCGGCGAAGGTGTCACCATCCCCCACGGATCAGACGCGAAAATGTCCTACATGAGGGGGCAACAAAATTTCTTTGGCTGGTTCTTGAACGGAAAGCTTGTGGTAGACGGCAGGCAGTTCGACACTCTGTCGCAGGCAGCAAGTGCTCTGGCCCGGAATCGAAGAGGCAGAGCTCCAAATCTCAACGGATGGGCCTACTGGCATGTCCGCTTCCCTGGATCGGAAGACTGGCTCCCGATGGCCGCGCTTAAAACGGCAGCCGAACAACAGCACGGCGATGAGTAGGCTGCGTTTTCACCGGTGCAGCTTGCACGGCTCTTCCCCCTTCACTTTAAACTCACGCCAGTAACGAGGGACGACTGCGTCGCGAGCAAGCTTTTTGAGCTTCGCGACAATGGCCAAATCGCATTTTTTTGGCACATACGGTGATCTTCGGGCGGGATCTGTCAATGGGCAGTCAATTCTGCTGGTTCCGCCGGAAGGCAGCATTGAAAAGCAGGCAGACGCTTTCAATTCCCGGATGACATGGCATTATCTGCCGATGGTCGCATTTTAGCCAGCGCGGAACACCTGGGCAGCATTCGACTGCTTTCGATGTGGTCGCTGATTGGCGCCTTCTCCACCAGAGCATCTGGGTAGTGCTTCCGATCCACCAGGTTTCGACCGCCAAGGAGCCATCTGGTATGCTGATATCTTGTCACCGGGTACGAGAAGGCGGCGAAATGCTTGACGAGCTCAAGGTAGATCGGCGTATTCGCATGATTTTCAGCGGAGCGGATGGCGCCGCCCAATTCGTCACCACCGCACAATGGTTTGGCGTGGACAAGATGAACGAGATCGCCGCATCGCACAAATGGTCCCTTTCAGGTGAGCTGCGCGGCGCGCCCCGAGCGCCTTGCAAGGAGAAGCAACGTGTCGAAGAAGAGCCGCGCACAAAGAGTTTCCTTATCGGGTGGATCGATATTCACCACCATCGCCGGGAGCGGCCCGCCGGTTCTATTGCTGCACGGTTTCCCCGAGACCCATCTAATGTGGCGCGACGTCGCTCCGCTGCTTGCCTGCGAGTTCACTGTCGTGTGTGCCGACCTGCGCGGATACGGCGCCAGCGCTTGTCCCCCGTCCGCCCCAGATCACCTGCCCTATTCCAAGCGAGCGATGGCGGCCGAGATGGTCGAAGTTATGGAAAAGTTCGGCTTTAGTGAGTTCATGATCGCCGGTCATGATCGCGGCGCCCGTGTCGCTTACCGCATGGCCCTCGATTATTCTGCGGCGATAAGAAAGCTTGCCGTGCTCGATATCGTGCCTACCTCGACCGTCTGGGATCGGGCTGACGACCGATTTGCCCTGGCGTTCTGGCCGTGGGTTTTGCTTGCGCAAGCCGAGCCTTTGCCGGAAAGACTGATCACTAGTGCACCGGAGGCCGTCATCGATGACGCGCTCGCCGGCTGGGGATCTTCCGCTGCCGCATTCCCACCAGAGATCAGACAGGCCTATTGTGAGGCGCTCTGCAACGCAGACCATGTTCACGCGATTTGCGAGGAATATCGGGCTGCAGCAAGCATCGATCGCGAGCATGACATGCAAGACCATATCGCCGGACACAGGATTCGCTGTCCCCTCATCGCCCTTTGGAGTGGAACTGGCGCATTGGCCACTTGGTATGCTGACGAAGGCGGACCCTTGGCATTATGGCGACAAATGGCAGACAACGTCGTCGGTTATGCTTTGCCGGGCGGCCACTTCTTTCCTGAAGAGTATCCCACCCAAACGGCGGAGGCGTTGGCCCGATTTTTCCACGGCGCAGCGTCTTCATCGGTTTGATCCTCGGGAGCGTGAAGCGGCTGATCAGACGCTCTTGCGGCAGATCATTGGCTCGTCTCTCACAGACTTTCGGGATGATCACTCCCACGTTGTCGTCCATCTCGAAGGCTCCAGGATCGAGGTCGCTTTTGAGATTGGAACGGCGTGGGGAGGAGCAAGACTTCGGCCGGTTGGAGGTTGCGTTTTTTGGCCACCGGAGCCTGGACCAAAAAAACATTCAGCTCTTGTCGAATACGGGTCTTCTCGCACGTCTAGTTCAAGAGGGCGCGGAGAACCGTCAAACGCGCCCGCCAGCTTCCGACAATAAGCACGGGATGACCGAGTGGCTGGGGACTGCGAGACGGTTGGTATGAATCCAGGGAGAAACCACATGGACATGGGCGACTTGAAACCCGCGAAAGAACTGGCCGCGAAACGCGTGAGCCGATTCACAAACGAAACTCCGGATTACGCCGAAGCAAGGATGGCCTTGTTGGCGGAGGAGATCGAAGTCCGGCGACATCTTACCAGGCTCGCGGAGCAACGCCGGCGCCTGCCTCCCGGCCCAGTCGTCCAGAAGAATTATCGCTTCAAGGACGAAAACGGCAACGATATCGGCCTTGCAGACCTGTTCGGTCACCACGATACGCTTGTGACGTACTTCTGGATGTTCGGCCCACAGCGCGAACGGCCCTGCCCCATGTGCACGAACTTCCTTGGCGGCGCGAACGGCAACGGTGCCGACGTCAAGCAACGGGTCGCGTTCAAGATCATTGGTCGCAGCCCGGTAGAGCGGCAACGTGCGTTCGCTCTCGAACGCGGATGGCGCGACCTTGATTTCGTTCAGAGCGTCGGCGACGACTACACCCGTGACCTGGGCCTGCTCAACGACGACGGATCTGAAAATCCGGCGTTCACGGTCTACCAGAAGGATGGGAAAGACGTCCGCGTCTTTTACAATGGCGAGATGCCTGCCGAAGCGGCTGACCCCGGCCAGGATCCAAGAGGGGCGGTCGACATCGCGCCGCTCTGGAACATTTTGGACATGACGCCTGCAGGCCGCGGTACGGACTGGTACCCGAAGCTCAATTACGGGGCTTGATCCGGCCAGTCTTCCGAAGCGCGGCTATGTGTCGGATTTCGGCATGTCGGCGTGCCGATGGACGAGCTTCCATTCGCCGTCTTCGCGTCGGAAGACCTCCGTCACGCGCAGCGACATTGGCACCAACTCGTCCTTGCCCTGTAAGTGAACCTTGGCGTGCTGCATGCCGGTGCAGAAGGCGAGGTCTCCGCTTTCCGAAGATTGGAGAACGTCGAAGCGGCCGGTACTTCCATCCTTGAAGGAGGCGGCGCCCTTCTCGTTCGCCGCGTTCACCTGGGCGGCGCCGGAGATACGGTCCCCGGACGGCGGAAAGAATGTCGCCGGATCGTGGGGCGTCGAGATGGCGATCAGAGCTTCCGCGCTGCCGTTGATGTAGTCGAGGGAGACGCTCTCGCGACGTTTAAGGAATTCGTCGAAGCTTTCGTCCAGTGCAGGCATTTCGTCCTCCGAGGATTGCCTGGGATGGGAACGCTCGGCTCCCGAACTTGTTCGCGGCATGGCCTAATGAACCAGCGAAGCTCTTCGGTTCTCGCGCTGGTAGATCATCGTGATCCCCTGTTCCAAAAGCAGTTCCGCCGCATGCAGATCTCTCGCCGACATGTCATCGGCCATTCCGCGAATGGTGCGGGCCACACACACGAGATTGGCGGCGTCGCGCGGGTCACCATCACCGTCGACTTCGGAAGCGCTCGCCTCTAACGCGTTGGCGACGGTATCGAGCAGGTTCGACCGCTCGACGACGTTCATTTCGGTCAGGGGCTTCGAAATGCCATGCATGATGCTTCTCCTGCGCGGTCGTAAGATCGCGGCGGCTCGTGTTCTGTTTGATCCAGGCAACGAGGGTGAAGTGGCGACTGTAGCGTATATTAGCAAGTCATGGCTGACGCGCGCCGCACGCATGGCGGATAACTTCGCTCAGCGAGGTATGGCCACTACTCCGGAGCAGTTTCACCGCTTCTTTGAAGTTTCGAGAGCCCGATCTCGAGAAGCTGGTCCATCTCCCGACGCAAGTCTCCCTCGGTGGATCGATACCGCTCGATCGTCGGTGCGGATATGGCTAGAAGGTGCCTCAAGGCGTCGATGCGTTCATCGTCGACGGCGGCGACGCCCGCAACCCAGGCGGCCTCGAAGAGTTCGGGGGTAAGAGTGTCAGCGGCCATTTGATACCTCGTCCGCAAGGGGTCGTCGGTTGTCGGCGGAGTTCATGTTCGCCATGACATCCTCCGTCGTGCCCAGAGTCTTTTAAACGCGCGAAATTTCAGATTGTTGCGCGCCGTTCCACTGACGTCAGACCTTCCGTGAGTTTCTCCGTGGACGAAAGCTTCACCGCGAGAGGTGCACGTCGATTTCGCTTGTCGGCGCTTATGAAACTGGTGGCCGAGCGATTCATCGAGGTGGATTGTCCGTTGCCTCATTCGGCCTGGCTCCAGACGTCTCGCGCTCGTCCTTCCCTTCTGCCTTGAAGGGAAGGACGAGGCGGAGCGTCGCGAACGTCGCGATCGAAAGGACGACCGCGGTCTCGTAAGCTCCAAGGCCTACCGCCGCGCCGATCGCGCCCGTAGCCCACAGGCTTGCAGCCGTCGCCGTGCCGCGAATGCTCGCCTTTCCGACAAGGATCGCACCGCCTCCGATGAAGCCGACGCCGTTGATTATGCCTTCCACGATCCGGGCGGTCGCTTCGGCGCTCTCGTGGGTAACCGTCTCGGCGGCTTGAATGAAGCCGCATGCAGCGATCGCGACGAGAGGAAATGTCCTGAGGCCGGCGCTTCGTTCATTGCGTTCTCGGTCCCAGGCGATCGGAAGCGCCAGAACGTAGGCGACGACAAGGACGGCCAGGTTTCGGAGCAGATCCATATGCACACCGACATTTCCAAGCCAGTCCGTCATCCCAATCCCCCTGGTCACAGTCCCAATAGATGGGCGACCAGACGTCCTCGGCAAGATCGGTAAGCCGGGAGGAACTATTGGACAGCGTGGACATTCCGGTAAAGAGCGCGGACCGTATCAACCGGACGCGACGGGGATGGCGAACGCAGCGGTTTTTCCGGTTTCCTGCTGCGGCCAACGAAACGGCAGTCGAGCACTCAACCCGTCCCGGCCTCGCGCGCGTCAGGCTGAAAGAGGTGAAAACGACCATGATCAGCCGAGGTCCGGCGCCGCCCAAGACCGAAAAATGGCGTCGCCGGAGCAACGAACCGCGGAGCGCCGACCAGTTGCAAATCATCTCCTATCCTTGCGTGATGTCGTACGGCTTTGGATAGTAAGCCTCGTGGCGGGATGGCCGCAGATTAGCGCCGACGACGGCCATCACGAGCACGGCGACCGAAGTTGTGAGCAGAACGATTTTGATCAGACATCCTCCATTCCATCGATAGAACCAATGCGAAGCTCCTGGTTCCGACACCTGCGTCGCCGTGCCAGTTCCCCCATCCCAAAGAGGAACTTGGTGTTGCTACCGGAGTTCTTTCTCTTGAAGGAGAACCGCAATGACGACTAATTCGATCCCCAGTTCCGACAAGCTTCCTCCCAAGCCCTTGAACAAAGACACGCAGGACGACGAACTCCCCGAAACCAACGTAGACGACCGCCGCGCGCCGCCCGTCAACATGGGCAACAGCCGGACAGCCGGAGAGAACTTGACAGAGGCCGATCCGAAGATCGGACGCGCCGATGCCAAGGATCGCATTCCCGCTCCGCAGACGGCCAACCGGGAGTGAGACGATGACCGACCGCAACAGGTACGTGAACAGGGACGAGCTCCAGGCGGACGACGAAATTTCGCCGAAGCCGGCAAGCGATGGCGACAAGCGCGATCGCCCGAGACAGAGCGGAAATGCTCGGACAAGCGATGTCGAGGACGACGCCCGCCTCCCGCCGCGACCGGCGACGTCCGAGTAGGAGGATTGTATGACGAAATTCACCGAAGGCCTCAACGCGCCTGAAGGACGCTTCGATCGCCCAGAGTGGTCTCGGCCTCCCCGAGGAGCGCAAGGACGACGCTCACGATTTGGCAAAGCAGCTCGCCCGGCAGAAGCTCGGTACCGCCTGATGCCGGGCACCTTCTCTTCCATCAACATATTCGCCTTCGATCTCGATGAGCGAGGCCGGCCGGTGCAAGCTTGGGAGACGGTCGTCGACGAGGCCGAGGCGAAAGTGTCTCGACATCGCTGGCGGCGACTGCGCTATCCTCGTAACGGTCGCTCTGTCCGACGTCATCGAGACGACAAATATCAGGAACTGGCAGGTTTCTAAGTCCGGGCCCACGACCTGCCGATCGGAACCATCGCTCCGTATCACCCCGAGTGCAAGGTGCTCGATGCGATCGATCACCACGACGAGCTATCCAAGACCCCGGCCTCGAAGGCCATCCCCGTCCGGATCGTATCGGGGCGCGATGACGCTTTCGGCTCTCCGAAAATCGAAGCCGTAGCAGAGTGAATTGGGCAGTATCCCATGGTGATGATTGAGGAGCGTGGGCGAAAGCTCTCGTAAGAAAAGGAAGCTTGGGTTGAACACTTATGTCGTCACCCTACTGATTTTTGGCGCCGTCGTCCTTCTGACGGCCTGGCTTCCCATGGCCTTGCGCAGTCTGCCGCTGTCCCTTCCCATCTGCTGCGTCGCGATCGGCGTGCTGCTTGCTTGGTCGCCATTTACCCCTCTCCCCGCGATGAACCCGCTCGAGAACATCGCATGGGCTGAGCACCTCACAGAATTCGTGCTCATTGTGGCCCTCATGGGTGCAGGCCTCAAGATTGACCGGCCGCTGGGCCTGCTTCGGTGGGAGGCGACCTGGCGGCTTCTCGGCATCGCAATGCCGCTTTCGATTGCCGCGATCGCAATTCTGGGCTGGACCGTTCTTGGCCTTGGCGTGGCATCTTCGCTTCTGCTGGGCGCCGCCCTCGCCCCCACCGATCCCGTTCTCGCCTCCGATATACAGGTAGGGCCGCCCCAGACTGGCGAGGAGGATTCCATCCGCTTCTCGCTGACATCTGAGGCTGGCCTTAACGACGGCCTCAGCTTTCCCTTCGTGATGGCCGCGATCGCCATTGCGGGTCAGGGAGCCAGCGGCGGGTTCGGATGGCTCCCGCATTGGTTCGCCTTCGACGTCATCTGGAAGCTCGCCGCCGGCGTCGCGATGGGATGGCTGGTCGGCAGGCTTCTCGGCTATCTGACCTTCCGGATGCCGGAGCGAGGCCGTATTGCCAGAACGGGGGACGGACTCGCGGCATTGGGCTTCACCTGCATCGCCTATGGCGCGACGGAACTCGTACACGGTTACGGGTTCGTTGCCGTCTTTGTCGCCGCTCTTACGCTTCGCAGCGTCGAGCGCAAAAGCGAATTCCATGGCGAGCTGCATGACTTCGGGGAGCAGATCGAGCGCTTGCTGATGATGGTGCTGCTGGTTTGCTTCGGATCGATCCTTGCGGAAGGCTCGCTTCTGTCCAACGCCGACTGGCGCATTGCGGCGGTCGCTGTTCTCGTGCTCGCCGTCGTCAGGCCGCTTGCCGCCTGGGCGAGCCTGGTCGGCTGCCGCCTGCCGCGGGCGGAGAAGGTGATCGTTTCGATCTTCGGCATAAGGGGCCTTGGTTCGATCTACTATCTCGCCTACGCGTCAGGCAAGGCGAAGTTCGACAACGTGGAGACAGTCTGGGCGACAGTGTTCCTCATCATTCTCTTGTCGGTCGTCATGCACGGCGCGACGGTGACCCCGGTCATGCGCTGGATCGATCGCCGTCGAGGCCTAGATCCGTTGAAGTCGACCGTGACCTCCAGGTAGTTCAAGGAGCGAGGCAATGCCGCATGTCCAAACCGAGGACCTCGATATCAGTTTCATGGAGACAGGAGCGCGGCACGGAAAACCGGTTCTTCTTCTCCATGGATGGCCCGACGACGCCACGACCTGGACTGCCGTCGCCGAGCGTATGAACGATCGCCATCTTAGGTTCGTCGTCCCGTATCTGCGCGGGTTTGGGCCGACAACCTTTCGCAACGACAACGCCTTAAGGACGGCGAATGGTGGCGTCCTCGCCATGGATGCGATCGCCTTGATGGACGGGCTCGGCATCGACCGGTTCTCGGTCGTCGGTCACGACTGGGGATCTCACATCGCCGAATGCCTGGCGATCGGCTGGCCCGACCGCGTCGAGCGGATCGTCCAGCTTTCGTCAATGCCTCGCATGGGCGGCCTTCGAACGCCGTCATTCCGGCAGTCGCAACTCTACTGGTACCAGTGGTTTATGGCGACGAAACGCGGCGCAGAGGCGATCGCCAAGGACCGAAAAGGATTCGCCCGCATCCAGTGGGAGAACTGGGCGCCCGACGGCTGGTTCGACGAGGCCACCTTCGAGGCGGTCGCGAAATCCTTCGAGAACCCAGATTGGTTGGCCGTCAGCCTGCACAGCTACCGCGTCCGCTGGGAAGAGGCCGAACCCGATCCGCGCAGCGTCTGGCTCGAGCACAAGGTAAAGGAGACGAAGACCTTGTCGCTCCCAGCGATCTTCATCCAGGGCAAGGAGGACGGAGTCACTCCTGCGGCGATGTCGGAAAACGTCCACGAGAAATTCACCGGTCCGTTCGAGCGCATCCTCCTCCAGAACGTCGGGCATTTCCCGCAGCGGGAGGATTCGGAAGCGGTGTCACGGGAGCTGGCGGTCTTTCTCAAGGGCTAGCACCGCGCTCCTTATCGCTGCTCACGGAACTTTTCCTTCACGCGCTCATTCATCTGATGCACCTGGAGAGATCATATGTTCGCCCTTCTGACCGTCCTGACAGTCCTCATCGCATCCATGTTCGTGGGATTGGTCGCAACGACTTTGAGGGAGGTGCGACACGAGACCGTCGAACTAAAGACGGCGATGTTCCGCAAGACCAGTCGCTAGGCGATGCTGAAAAGTCCCGCGCTTTCGGGCTCGCAGCGCTTCCATTTCAACGTCCGCAGGGGCGAGGAGCTTCTTCTGGATCGGGACGGAATAGTGCTGCCCGACGTCGGCAACGCGATCGCCGAGGCCCTCCTCTGCGCCCAGATGCAACGGACACCTTCGCACGTCAGTGGACCCGGCCGGAAACTCTTCGAGATCATGGACGACAGCGGCAAGCTTCTGGCGATCGTACCGATCGACTGAACAGCGCTACAGGAACGCCGAGATCCCCGCTGCGAGCGCCTCCGGGTTGTCCGCGGCAACATGATGGCCGGTATCAATGCCGAATCCGCTCCCGTCCGTCGCCCAGTTGCGCCATATAGGCACCGGATCGCCGTAGATCTTCTTGAGATCATCTTGCGTCGACCAAAGGCACAGCATCGGGCATGTCACCCTCCTGCCAACTTCACGGTCGGCGCTGTCCTGCTCGTGATCAATGCGAATATTAGCGCGGTCGTCCTCGATCATGCCATGAATTGCATCTGGACTATGGATCACGTCCAGCAGGTCGTCATATGCGGCTGTGCCCATAAGATCGGGCGATAGCGTCGAATGCGACGCCTTCGCATTGGCGAGGATCGCCCGCTCCGGTTTCTCCGGCTGCGCGAAAAAAACCAATGATACCAATCCCTATTCGAGGCTCTGGCTCTTGTCGAAATACGGGACAACGGGCGAGCTTTTCGCAACTCTTCGAGACAACAGCAAAGTTTGGGTTCCCCATGAACGACTGGGACGTCTCGCCGCGTCATTCTTTCCCTTGTTCCTCAATTCGTCCGAGGAGGAGGACTATAAGAAATTGCCTGCGGACACGTTGAATGCCGGGCTGCGTGAGACCTTGCGCGCCCGGTCGCCACTGCGACGACGCGTGTCCTAGCCTTCGCGCTGGTGGTCGATCGCTCCGCCTTCGGAACGTAAGGTTCGAAAAGAAAAAGGGCCCCCGACCCATCGGGGAGCGCCCGAACCATCCCGGCGACGTTTGCGGCGGAGGCCGGAGAGTGGTTGATGCAAATGTCGAGCGAGTCGGGGCGGCGAGACAGGCGCGGCATGAACGGAAGTGGAACGCCGGTTCAAATGATCAATCTTTCTACACAGGATATCCACAGCCCGCCCACAACCTAACCGTCCGCACTATCTCGGCTTTTACCCGATCGCACGAACGTTCTTGTGCGGCCATACTGCAACTCGTCCTCCGAGTTTCATTCACCCGATATCGCGATGTCCCGATGCGGCGTATCGTGTCGAACTCCTTGAGCGCTAGGCGGCGGAACGCTCGGAGCCGGGAAGCGGCCGGCGGACCTCGAAGGTCGCTTCCCGAAGGCCTGGAGAAGGTGCGTCACTCAGGAGCTGTGGGCGAACCGCGTCCCCGGTTCGACCGGCAACGGACTTTCGTCGCTCGCGAGGCGTCTCGTGCCTTCGACGGATGAATCCGTCTCGGTTTCGCTTTAGCTAGGAGAATTTCCCTTCATCTGCACCTCAAGTCTCGCCTGACGAAGCCTCTCGGTTTTCAGTGCGCGCAGCCGTCGTTCCTCCTCGAGCATCTGCATGGCAACTCGCGTCGTCTGCTCCCGAGCCTCTATCCGCGCCCGCTGCGAACTTGACTGTCGTTCTTTCGGTATCCGATCGTCCATCTCAATTACCCACCCACGCGTTTCGAAATCCCTCGACCTTGTGCACCTCGATGCGAACCGAACCCCGCGAGCATGGCAGTG
Source organism: Rhizobium sp. KNZ14-9A (assembly GCF_056755015.1). Taxonomy (NCBI): domain Bacteria; kingdom Pseudomonadati; phylum Pseudomonadota; class Alphaproteobacteria; order Hyphomicrobiales; family Rhizobiaceae; genus Rhizobium; species Rhizobium sp. KNZ14-9A. The sequence goes on along the minus strand of NZ_JBPGXB010000001.1, from coordinate 498,896 downwards.
ACGTGTCGTGGACACGTCCCGGGGTCGAGATCGCGCCGGACGGGTGGGGCGCTCGACTGCCACTTCGTTGGCCACAGGAAGAAATCGGAAAAATCCCCGTGTTCGCCATCTCCGTCACGTCCGATTGACACGGCCACGATCTCGGGGTGGCAATGAGCGACGAGAGAAGTGGTTCCCTTCGCCAGAGGCTTGGTCTGTTAGCGGACGCTCACGCCAGTCTGCAAAACACCTTGCGAACGGCTGTTTCGGATAGGGATAGAGCAGCGGGGCAATTGAGTCGCGCTCGAATCGCGGAGTATCGCATCGTCGCCGGAAAAACATTCCAACGGGATCGCCTTCCCCGATCAGAAACAAATGGTCTTGGGGAGACCGTCGAGGAGATGATCGGCATGATGATGTCGAGCCGTTGGCCCAAGGTGGCTAACGATACGACATTTCAATACGCTCTTGTCACGTGCGTTCGCGCGCGCTCCACGCAAGTCGGACATCACTAAAGCCAGAAACGCCTTTGAAAGCCTCGATTTCGTCAGGCCTGCCTCGATCGCCGCCTGTCGCGTAATCTCGAACAAGTGACGACCGACACCGGTCCTGGCCGCATTCGGGGGGACATGCGTGCCGCATGATGCCCCAGCCGATCGGGGTGCCGCAGGCATTCCCGTCGCTCGCACGGATCACCGACTGAAAGCCAGGTAGATTTCCTGTCGGCATCTTCTGCCAGTGAACAGCGCACACCTGATGGATGGCCCATATAATGGTGCTGGACGAACTCGACGTCCGCCCTAGCGGATCTCTTTCCGGCCGCAATGAGCTTTTGAAGCATCTGGCTCATCCGCGCGGCGTCTTCAGGGGATGCAGTCCGTATTCTCATTTCACTCCCGAACTCGTCGCATCCGGTTTGCCATCCGAAAACGTCAGACTGATTTCCGTTCCGCTGTCGACCACGATCCAAAGGGTTCGGACCATATCCGCTGCGGCGAGCAGGCCTTCCCGGATCTCATGGTGTGACGCTTTGCCGGCAGACGATGCCAGTGAGGTCAACCCTATGACCGCATCGTGCCCGGTGCCGACGACCGGTATCCCGGTGATACCCCTCAGATCGCGGATGGTGGCGATTGCCCGGAAGAGCAGGCCTTCGATTTCGCGACTGGTCAGAAGCTCCACCGCATTTGCCGCGCGCACAAGTTCAGAAACGAATGAAGGAACACTGCTCATGAGCATAAGGAAACTCATTCCGCTAACGAAAGCAATGTTCCAAATCCGCCGGGCGACGCTGTCGCGGGAGGCCAGCGCGGCCGTTTCCAGCTTCTCTTGCTTGTTGCTTGCCGCAGCGTCGGAACTTCAACTTCGCCAGGAGGTTTTGAAAATGTAATTTCTCCTGGCAACTAACGTAAAAGGAAGACCCGATGACTCTTGAAGGCAAGAAGATCGCCATCCTGATCGCACCGCGCGGAACCGAGGACCCGGAATTCAAGCAGCCCAAGGAGGCTGTGGAGGCTGCGGGTGCAACCGTTACCGTCATCGGCATCGAGGCTGGCGAAGCGAAGACAAACAATAGCGATCTCGATCCAGGCAGCACCTATATTGTCGACAAAGCTGTAAAGGACGTGTCCGCAACTGACTTCGACGGCCTCGTCATTCCCGGTGGAACCGTTGGAGCCGACAAGCTCAGAGCGAATCCGGAAATCGTGTCCTTCGTGGCCTCGTTCTTCGAGCAGGCAAAGCCCGTGGGAGTGATCTGCCATGGTCCATGGCTGTTGGTCGAGGCCGACGTCCTGAAGGGTCGGAAGGTCACCTCGTATGCCTCGATCCGCAGGGACATCGAGAATGCAGGCGGCATATGGGCGGATCGGGAAGTTGTTACCGATAAGGGGCTGGTCACCAGCCGCAAGCCAGGCGATCTCCCGGCCTTCTGCGCGAAGGTTATCGAGGAGTTCGCGGAAGGCCGGCATTCAGACCAGGCTCGCAACGCCTGACAGCCGTTCAGTATATATTGTCAGCGGACGTCGGCTCACAAGAAGGGGTCCGAACAGATCGGACCCGGAGTCGTGATGGAAGCAGACATGCTCCGCAGCTAACAGGGTATGCCTCGTATGAACAGCTTCCCGACCGTCTCAGGAAAGTCCGGTACGTCTTCGCATCGCGAAGGGCAGCGACGCTGACCATGATACGAAGATGCTTCCCGCCATTGCCGCCGTTGGGTGTGGGCCCGAGGCGTTTAGACGCCACAAGTCGATGCCTGAGAGGCTCCGGGTTAGGCTCCCTTACTGCGAGAAAGGTTGCCGGTTTCCGTCTTCACGAAATAGTCGATCTCCGATTGCGGAAATCCCCGCCAGCTACTGGGATCCAGAGTTCGGTCCCGCCACTGCCCCAAGGACTTTATTCGTGGCTGCGGAACATTGATCCTTCATGGCCGTTCGCTGAGCAGGCCAACGGATGGAGGAAACAATGGCAGGCATTTACAACGAAAGCGCTCCCGCCTTTTCGAGCGGCGCTGTGAAAAGCAATCTCACGGCCTTTTTCGATTCTCGCGCCGATGCGGAGTCGGCTGTCGAGCGCCTGAAGGAAGCTGGCGTCACTGATGCCCGGCTTATGCCGGGATACGAAGCCGATGGTGATAAAGCCAATGTCGGCAGCGCTGATCGAAGCGGTTTCTTCGGTGCGCTTGCGGACTGGTTTTTGCCGGACGACGATCGCGATGTCTACGCCGAGGGGCTGCGCCGCGGCGGCTTCCTGGTGTCGGCATCCGTCGACGACGCAACCTACGACACCGCCCACGACATTCTGGACGATCACGGTGCGATCGACATGGACGAGCGCGCGGATCTCTGGACGGCGGATGGCTGGACCGCCCGACAGGCGAACGTATCTTTCCCGGATTCGGGAAACCAGCAGCGCTCCATCGGCGACGCTGAACGCGAGCAGCAGGCTGACGCCTCCCGGGACGACGCCTTCGCCGTGGACCCGGCAGCAAATCCGGGCGTTAGATCCTACCGCCGGAGCAGCCGCGCGACATCGCCGCGGATCCGGTCCTACGATCTCGCAAGCGAATTACCCGACGACCTTCGGGACGACGTCCTTCCAACCGAACACCAGCGCGACGTCTCCGACAGCGACATCGGGGCCGATCGCGAGATGAGGCAATCCCAGGAAATGGATGGCCTGAAGCAGGATCAAAGCTTCCCGCGCGGCCGTTGAGTGCTTGGAGGCACCGCATAAGCGTTGGTGAAGTCACGCGTGCTCACAAAATGGGCGCGCGTGCGAAAACAACCGCGTTGATCACGTCAAGGAAGAACTAGGCGACGTTTCGAAGACCGGCCAGCGGCGTCTTCGGATTTCAAGGAGGAAGTGACATGGACAGGTCCATAGATGCCGACTGCAGGAAGACCGCGTCCGACCAAGGCCACGTTTCGGCCGCTTCTATCAATTCGCGGGTAAGGGCGAGATTATGGTTGATCGCGCCCGCAATCGCGGTGCCGATGGTCATAGCAGCGGGGTCTGCAGATGTATTCTAGCGTGCCAGCACGAGCTGGCCGCTCCGACGGAACAAGCCGCTATGCCGTTGGACAGGAACCCGAAGGGACATGGCGAATATTGGACACGATGACCGGGTTGCCCGCTGCCACGAATGGAAGAGATTTAGTAGGCCTCCAAGAAATCGACGCCCTTGAGATAGCGGCGGAGTTGAACCGATGCGAAGAGAGCGGGTGTCCCAGTCCCTTGCTTTAGCCGATCACCGGCGGGCACATGCGGGCGGCGCCATGGACTGAGTGCAATGGTCGGCATTACCAACTCGCCCAGGAGCATGGTACCAGTCGTCAAGAGCGAGGCTTTGCAGAAAATCGCACACGAACACGGAAATGAAAAACTTGCGATCATGGCAGCCCAACTTACGCAGTTTCGGTAATGCACCAAGGCGCCGTTCTGGTGCCCGCTAGATCGACCCACCAGCAGATCTAGGGCGGAACGATCAAGTTCGAATTTGGTTTAACCCACATTCTAGACGCGGAGGCCATCCATGTGGGCGATTCTGATCGGTGCCGCTCTCATAATCGGCGGACTTCTTATTCTCTTTTCGTCGGCACTTGGTCGAAGACCCAGTGATCCGCATCGAACGCCGCAAGGCGGCAACACACTAGAGCCACGGCGCCAGGGTCTCCGGTACCTCGGAATATCCAAAAACTGGCCAGGCCTAGCCATTATCGCGCTCGGCGCAGCTCTATTGGCTGTGGGGGCGTATTCATGACGCTGGACAGGGATTGACCGTGTAAATACCTCCAAAACAGCTTCAAATAATACCTCATCCAGCGCATTCACGATGTGCTTTGCGAATTCGGCTCGCGTCCAGCAAGTCACCTAAAAAGCCCGCCGAAGCGGGCAAGGTTGGAGTGTATCCGCGGTGTACGCCTGAGCGCAGGCTGTTGAGGGAAGTGCGCTGATATAGCGGGCCCGGTATCTTGGGTGGTGAGCCGTCTTGTCGTGTCCGGCAGCAGGGTCGTATAAGGCGCCATGACGTCTGATTCAAAGATATTTGTCGGCCTGAGACCGACGCGAAAGAAACCGGCCGACCATCGCGAAACAAGTGGCCCAAAATGTCAATGGGACGGATGCGACAAACAAGGCACGCATCGCGCGCCCGTGGGAGCGGATGCTGAGGGGCTGTACCTGCTGTTTTGCCGTAGCCACGCGAAAGAGTATAGCGAAGGCTACAATTACGTGACGAAACTGTCGAACCCTGTCACGGCCCGCTATCAGCGCGAAGCGGCAAGTGGCAGCCGCCCTACCCGGGGCGTTAGAGTCAATCACGCTTCTGAAACGCCCCTCCCCTCCTCCATTCGCTCCGGGACCGCGAAGACGATCAATGCCCGAAAAAACGCGTCGCATGGCAGAGCGGCAAAAGCGGCCATTCAATCCCGCAAGCTTAAGGTGCTGGAAGCAAAAGCATTCGAAACGCTCGGTCTCTCACCGGACGCTACGCCGGATGAAATTAGAAGCCGTTACAAGCAGAAGCTCAAGATGCACCATCCCGACGCAAACAATGGAGACCGCGCGTCAGAGGAGGCGCTTCGTGCGACGATTGACGCTCATAAAATCCTGAAACTCAATGGCTTCTGTTAGGTGCGATATACACGCTTGGTGGCCGATGTGGAGACCATTCTAGCGGGTTGGCCGCTCGGAGCCGCAAGCTACTATCGACAGCGCCCGATTGGGCCAGTAGCCGTCAATCTTCGGTGATGAAGCGCACTCAGTCCGTTGGCGTGAACGTCTAGCGTCCTTCAAAGCTCATCGATTATCCGCCGTCAGGAGAAAGATCACCACCTGCGCAACTCGCCGGACGGGACAGGCTCATGCCTGTCAGTACGCTCTAAATAGATCGCCCGAGGCCGAGAAAAACAAGTCAAACAATAGAGATAAGCGCCACTGAACTTTTTGATAGCCCCTGGGTAAGACCTTGGTCCCACGCCGGTTCTCCTCAAAATATTATTCTAAACGACTGTCTATTCGGCGAAGTCGGAAGGAAACCCACGGTCGTGGGCTTCGACAACACTTGGTAGGCACCAAGCCAAATCAGAGGAGCGTCAAGATGACATGCCTTAAAGAAAGAAATCTGCCACGCAATACCGCGCGCAGACATTTTCTAGGTGTTGCCGCTGCGGCCGGTGCCCGGCTTGCCGGCGTTGCGGCATTGGCGACGGCAATTTCCACCTCTCCCGCGAATGCGTTGGGGCGCCGGTGGGGGCGGGGCGGCTCCGGTGGACATGGAGGCTCTGGCGGACACGGCGGCTCCGGTGGGCACGGAGGCTCTGGCGGAAGCGGTGGCGGCGGCAGTGGCCCGCAGTGTTTCCTGCGTGGGACGGCGATCCTCACGGATTGCGGTGAAAAGCCCGTCGAGGACCTGCGCGTCGGCGATCGCGTTGCCCTTCCGGACGGGAGCGCCCGTCCCATCAAATGGGTCGGCCGCCAGGTCTTCAAGAAGAGTGGCGCACGCTGGCATGAAGGCGTCGTGCCGATCCGGATTTCCCGCCATGCGCTGGATAGCCGTACGCCACATTCCGATCTCTATCTATCGCCCGGCCATGCGCTGTTTTTGAACGGCGTTCTGATCCGGGTGAAGGATCTCGTGAACGGCACGACCATTGCACCGGTCACTCCGGCCGACAACATGTCGATCGAGTACTATGCCGTTCTGCTCGATACGCATGAAGTCATCCTTGCCGAAGGTGCCGCGGCCGAGACCTTCCATCTCCTGGGGAGCAATCACGAGGACTTCTCCAATTTTGCGGAATACAAGCGCCTCTACGGTGAGGAACGTGCCGCGATGACATCCTATGCACCGGTGCTGGGCGAGGAAGGCGGCTGGAAACACTTGAAAGCGCTTCTCCTCCTTGGCGCTTCGCCACTCGTGCCGATGCGCGATCCGTTCAGGGATGCCTGCAAAAAGATCGACGCGCAAGCCAAAAAAAGCAATGGGCTGGACAGTTTCGCATCTTTACCGTCGAGGTGAAGCCAACCCGCAACTGAGCACGCCGAACATGAAACCACGCAGCTCGTTCGATACGGCAAGATCGTCTCCGTAACGCGTGGCCCGCGATGCTCGACAAGTGGTCGCTATACGAAGCGCGACGATTCAACCGCGATCACGTGCCCCGGGTGGCGACTGTTCTTGTCGAGTGTCTTGAGCTCCATCTGCGTTCACCTACCTCGCGGTCTGGCCGGCAAACCCCTAGCAGAGCAAAGGACAATACGGCGAGATATGCGAGCGTCGTCCTGCCCTGACTGCGGATCGCGCATGTTCTCCGCCGGTGAGAAAGAGGCGGGAAATCAAGCTTGGCGTGCTGACAGTCGGCCAAATAACTGGCGCGGCGACGAATGCGTTTTATAATTTTCCCTGGCTCCGAGCAGAAAGCCGGAGCCCGACCTTCACCAACAAGTGCCAATCTGGGGAGGGACATCTGTCGCTGCCGGAAGATGCAATCGATACGGTGACGACAGGGGTCCGGGATTAGTGCCCGCACGTCACGTGCCCGTCGACCGCGATGTCGGTCGCACGGCGATGTCAGAGGCGCTCCGGTCGCTGTAGAAGTATGCGGATAAATCAGTTCAGAAACGCTCAGGCCCAAGGCGGACCGACTGGGACCGGTCCGGGCAGCACGATTTCGCGGCGCCGCCGCCGACCCGGCACATTGCTTTGGCGCTAAGTGGCTCGGGACGCCTGGACGTCTCCTATCCGCGCATCCGGTCCCGCCAATCCCGCACGCCCACCGGCTCGATGCCGTATTTGGCCATCAGCTCTGCGGCCCGTCCGCTGCGGAAGAACTCATATTCTCCTGTCCGGAAGGCCGCATCGCTCGCCATGCGCTCGATCTCGCCGGGTGCATTGAAATGCAGGGCAAGCCAGCTCACGCCTTCGGGCACGCGCGAGAACAGGTCGCGGTAGGCCGCCTCGATGCCCTGCGGCCACGCCCAGGGCGTTTCTAGCTGCAAGTCGACAATCGGATTCCCGCGCCGCCGCGCCCGACACGATGCTGCGTCGAATTCCGTCGTCGTCACGGGACCGACATAGTCCATGACGGAGAACGTCATGTAGTCTTTCATCATGAGGATCGGCAGGCGGTAGTCGGCCCCCAGCCGCTCGTAGACGGCAACGAACTCGGGCATCATCGCCGTACCCATATGGCAATCGAGGTGGGTCACATCGATGCCCGCAGCAAGCGCGGTGTCGATCTGGGCGCGCAGCTCGCGCTCCACCGCCGCCGGATCGGCGTTGCGGCGCACGTCGGGCACTTCGGCCCAGAAATAGCCGTCCGCATCGGTGAGGCCCTTATCCGATACACCGGTCAATGGACGCCAGCGATAGGGCTTCATGTCCGAGTTGAGGGTCAGGTGCACGCCGAGATCGAGCTCCGGATTGTCGCGGGCGATGGCAGCGATTTCCGCAAACCACGGGCACGGCACCATCACCGAGCCGGCAGTGCAGAGCCCAAGGCGAGTGAACTCGAGGAATGCGGTATTGGCGCCATGGCTGACGCCGACGTCGTCTTCATGAACGACAACGAAACGGGAAACGGATTGCGAGGACATTCTGGTCACCCTTTCTCGCGGGCCGCCGCGACATGCGGCAGCTTCATCGAGTTCGGGGGACCAGGCGCCGTAACGCCAGATTCCAGGACGCTTCTGCGACGTCCCTTTTTCGCTCCAAGCGTGATTTTGCACCCGCAGGCGCCGGCGTGCAAGTCAAAGGGGGCCGGGACATGGGGCCAAAGGCACATTGAACCTGACCGCCACGCTCACAGCTATCATCAACGACCATGAGCAGAGAACCAGATTGAGGGCCCTCTGCCGTGGAACTATCCCTCAGGATGATATGGGCCCAAAAAGGCTCCAACCCGCCCAAAAGCTACCTTCCAAGACATCAAGATCGGAATTGCTTCGTGAGCCGCCAAAATGCCCAACCCAGCCCCTGTCCTAGAAGTCCACCACCAAGCACGGGGACCAACAGGAAAGAAAGGAACAACCCCGCTAGTCCGATCATGGCGGCAAGTCCCTTCACAGAGTCGCTGGTAGTGGACACGTCGCCCCAGGAGCATCCGCCGAATGCTGTCATTGCCGCATCTATGAGCAGGACCTTGATCATCAGCCACGTTTGTCCGGCTCTGAACTTGTCTTTCGCAAGTTGCCAGTATGTCAACGGTGCGCTGAAGAGGATTACCGGTGCCGCGGCGAACGAATATGTCTTGAAGTCGCCGAAATCCATGAGACCTCCAAGGAATTGATCTCGCAAACCCTATCGAGCGCAATTAAAGAAATCGGAAAAAATTCCACCGCTTTCTGGCGCGAGGCGACGTCCCGTTATGGCGGTGAGCCTCCAAACTTTCTAACGCATTGTGATCAAGGCGCGGCCAGGCCAGCGCTTGCGGAATGACGCTGACTCAAAGCGATCATCGTCAAAGGGGGCAAGCCGCGCCAACCGAAGGGAATCTTTGCGAATTGCTACCGGCGCTAACCCGGTTAAGGTAGCATTCAGCCCGGTAGAAAACTTACGAGCGCGCTGGACAAGACAAATGCGGGACATCGAAATACCGACGGAACGCACGATCATCCGCCCCTTCGCACCAGAGGACGCAGGCGAGGTATTTGCCTGTATCTCGCCTGAGATCACGCAGTTCACGGCCTGGGAACCGCCTCCGACCGAAGAGGCTTTTGCCGAAGTGTGGGAAAACTGGCTACCTGCTATGGACGAAGGATCGGAGCTTACGCTCGTCCCCCGCGGTCGCGACGATGGTCGGTGCCTTGGCATTCTCGGCGTACACGCCCTTCAATCCGGGACACCCGAGCTTGGAATCTGGTTACGCCGCGACGTGCATGGAAGAAGGTTTGGTCACGAGCTGATCGGCGCCGTGGCGAGGTGGGTGAGCAGGATGCATCCGGTCCGGTATTTCGAGTATCCGGTGGCCGAGGAAAATCTGGCCAGCAGGCGGATTGCAGAGGCCTATGGCGGCGAGATGCGAGAACACCGCCAGAACAATAAATACGACTGCGTCGTCTATCATATACCGCCGATCCTGCCGTAAGTCCGATCGCCGTTTGCGCCGTCGACGCGAAGAGCAATCCGCTGAGCATCACCGGGAAAGACGTGCGACGAGGATGCTGTCTGCAAGCGAGGCGGAGTCCTGGACTCGAGCTTTTAAGACGACGCCACCATCTCTCTCATCGCCGTCATGACGATTGCAGGATTGTATGGCTTTCCAAAAAACCTTCCTTCTACCGGAAGAACCCTGTCGCTCATCTCCCGATGACCTGAAGTCACGATGATCTTGATCGGCGGCCATCTGTTGCGAACGGCGGTCGCAAGCTTCAGCCCGTCCATACTTCCCGGCATATCGATGTCCGTAAACATCAGCCCTATCTCCGCGTGGGCCTCCAGGACGGCGATCGCTTGATTAGCATTTTCGGCTTCGTATACGCGAAAACCCTCTTGTTCGAGCGACAATGCTATGTTCATGCGAAGAAGTGTTTCGTCCTCCACGACCAGAACAGTGATCCCGTTGTAGTCCATGCGAAACTCCGACGGTGCTGTGCTCAGTTTTTTACTATAGGCGTAGAGTCCGTAAACGCGCTCGGAACACGAACGATCCACAAGAAGACGTTAAATTTGGATGTTTATGACGCTTGCGTTCCCGGACATACGGCACAGCGGGTTACCATGTGGCTAGCCGGCGCAGTGGACCGGAAACATGGCATTTGAAACCTCCACGGGCGAAACTGATCTCCGGCGTCGACCCGCACAATGATCCGAGTGCTGAGCGAACATATCGCGTGCCATAGCCTTGCCGGCTTGGCACTGAGACTTCGGGGCCGTCGCTTTCCGCCCAATCCAGTGAAAACACTGGCTCGTCCGTTTCGCAAACGTCCCACACGATGTCTACTGACCCCTCCCCGTTGGAGAGGGCTCCGTATTTGACAGCATTGGTAATGAGCTCATGCAGACAAAGAGCAATTGTCGTCGCCGCGTCCCGCCCCACCGCGATCTCGGGCCCTCGAACGTTGATCCGACGCTTCGTTCGGGTGTTGTATGGCGCGACCGTCAGCTCGACGACAGAGGAGAGGAAGACGTCCTCCCCGCCTGCCTCGAAGACCGCGCTGTGCACATCCGACAATGCCTGAAGGCGTCCCTTGAATTCCGAGGAAAGCCCCTCAAGGGTGGTCGCGCCTCTTTGCGTCATCTGGAAGATGGAGCTGACGCTTGCCAAGATGTTCTTGATCCGATGATTGAGCTCGAGACGCAGCTCTCTTTCACGATCGATGGCATCGCGCACCTGACGCTGACGCAAACGGACGAGCAGGTTTGACTGAATGCTGTTGACAAGTTCCAGCTGAGCGATCGGTCGGGTATGAAACAATAGGCGCGAACCGGACCATGCGCGTTCAAGCTGAGTGCGAATTTTGGCGATGGATGCGGCTCGTTCAAGCAGTACCAGGATGGGAACTTCTGACCAGTCGGGCTGCCCCGCGAGATGTTCACTGATGCTTGCCACGATCTGTGGGTTCAGCGCTTCGTGGGCGATGACGATAACGCCCGGCGACATAGCGAGGTGATGGGCGACATCTTCGCTTCCGCGTAACGCCACCACCTCGACCCTTTGCTCCCGAAGCAAGGCAGCAATATAATCGGCGTCCTTGCGGAAAGGGGCGAGAACGAGCACCCAATCAATTTCACTTTCGCACGGATGTCCGCTCATTTCGGATCAGGAAGCGGATTATAGGCGACGACGCTGACGCTTCCGCTCTCGATCAGTAACTCCTGAACGTTGAGGTCATGCGGGCCATGCCGTTTTTTTACGACCGTGATGCTTCGGCGCAGCCGTACTTCGTGCTCAATGATCCGCAAAAGCAGAACGGTGTCGCCCAGAAAGCTGACATCGACGTCAATACCAACGTTTTGACCGAGCAAGCCATGCTGAGCGACAATCAACATCGTCAGCACGCCGGACCGAGCCAGGAATTTCAGAAGCGACTGGATGTCGCGCACTGCTTTTTCCCGATGCGGCAGAGAGTTTAGATACCCGGTTAGGCTATCGATGACAACGACACGGACCTTGTTCTCAGTGACCGCATCCTGGACGATTCGGCCGAATTCGCCGGGTGAGATTTCGTTCGGGTTGAAATCCCGCAGGATTAGCTTTCCGTCTTTGTGAAACTGCCGCAGCTCCATCCCCAGGCCTTCGGAACGACGGAAGAAGGTTTCCAAGCGCTCTTCGAACAGGAACAGCGCGACACTCTCGCCGCGTTCAAGCGCGGCGGTGGCATAAAGAGATGACATTGTCGACTTGCCGGTGCCGGACTGGCCGATAACAAGCGTCGTGGTGCCGGCCTCCTGGCCCCCGCCAAACATGTCGTCGAGAGCCGCGACGCCGGACTTGATCAGTTGCGGCTTGGTGTTTTCCAATCCCGTGCTCGGCATGATCCGGGGAAACACCACAACGCCCTCTCCCTGCCGAATGGCCATATCATGGTATCCGTCAGCGACCGGAACGCCGCGCAGCTTGGATACTTCGATGCGACGGCGCACACCACCGTATTCTTCGAGCGCTTTGTCAAATCGAATGACGCCGTGCGCCAACCCTTCCACCTCCTCGCCGTTGCGATCGAACCCAGGCGTCTGCGTGTCGAGTAACAGCGCGACCACGTTTCGCTTGGCCAGGAAGGTTTTGAAGGCGATCAATTCACGACGAAACCGTGGAGAATCGCCGGTGATCAGTCGGATTTCGAGAAGGGAATCATAGACGAGTCGACGGGGCTTATGCTTATCAATGGCCGCCTCGATTGCCTTGCGTGTTTCGTCAAGCCGCAAGTCAGAGGTCAAGAAAATGCTCTGTTCATCCGCTTCGTTAATGCTGCCTGAGGTTGTCAATTCTTCCACTCGAATACCATCGAGCGTCCAACCATGCGACGCAGCGATCGCCTCGAGTTCGGCAGCTGTCTGCGAGAGGGTCACATAGATGCAGCTTTCACCAGCCTCAACCCCCGCCCGTAAGAACTGGAGGGCAGCCGTTGTCTTGCCGGAGCCAGGCGCGCCTTGAATCATGTAGAGATTGGACGCCGGAAGCCCGCCACGCAGGATTTCGTCCAGACCCGTAATGCCTGTGCTAACAACGGCAGGCTTCTTCTGTTTCGGCATATCTCTTCTTTCGAAACCAAATAGCGCGGACCCAGTTGGACCGTGCCTCCTCGCTCATGAGCGTCGTTTCAGTTATATTTGCGTTTGTCAAAACATCAATGACACCAGGACGCATCGGCCTCATGTCCGCCGGCCAGCCGGAGGACCGTCTGCAGGTGCGGCTGCTCGTACGCTCGACGCACCGGGCTGTCGCCAACAGACGTCGGGATTCGGTTCTACGAAAGGGCGATCCAGGACGTGCACGAGGTTCTTGCTGGAGGGGAAAGGCGGCGGAGCCGGCCTATCTAGGCGTTTGCGGATCTGGCCGCTGCAGCGTTTGCCAGGCTCATGGTCGTGCCACGCCTCCATGCTATCCGTCGACAATGCAAAGTTGCGGTCAGCTAAAATATGGTTGACGATACGGAATACCAAATTGCATTGGCGTTGATCAGGTCCGACATCTATCGTCCACTCTCCAGTTCCACCCGCAAATTCGGCTCTCGGCTTTATCGGCAGGTTCGGCGCTTCGGCGTTCGGTAGGACTTGTCGGGGATTGCCTGAAAGCCACCGTCTCAACCGATAGTGCTTGCTTTGAAAGTCTTAGGTCCGGCTTTCTCGTTTTCTGTCGGCTTCCGCCAAGGCTCGCGACAACTGATCCTGACTAAAAGGTTTTGATAGCCGGATCGCTCCGGAAACATCCTCGGCACCGCTCGGCAACTCCGCGTAGCCGGTAGCCAGAACGACGGGAAGCGCGGGAAAGCGGCGGCGAATTTCTTGATAGAGGCGTGCACCCGTCATCTGTGGCATCGCATGGTCGCTAATGACGACGTCGGGAAGCGGGCCTGCCTCGAGGACGGAAAGCGCCTCCTCGCCGGACGAAGCCTGCATCGTCTCCATGCCGAGGTCTTCAAGCAATAGAACGGTGTTCATTAGGACCAACCCGTCATCGTCGACGACCAGCACCGTCATCGGGTGGAGCTCCTCCGATTCTGAGGATGGGACTTCCTGCGCGGGGACAGTTTCGGCATCGGTTTCATCTGAAACGGGAATCCAGAGCTCCGCTGTAGTTCCGGCGCCTTGCTTCGATCGGAGAAACAGCTTGCCGCCCGACTGCGCCATCAGGCCGTGGACCATCGGCAATCCGAGCCCAGTCCCCTTCCCGACGCCTTTGGTCGTGAAGAACGGTGTAATCGCGCTGGCCAGGGTCTGTGGGTCCATACCTTCACCCTGATCCCGAACTGCCAGACAGACATAGCTACCCGCGGCAAGCTCAGGATCTTGGCTCTCGGACACCGCCTCCGTTCGCGCGGTGATAGCTATCCGTCCTTGGCCTGCCATTGCGTCACGCGCATTTACGACAAGATTGAGAAGTGCGCTCTCAAGCTGGTTGGCGTCGGTTCTTGCCTCCGGAAGATCCGCCGAAAGGTCAGTCTCGATCACAATGCCGGGCCCGATCGTGCGCTGCATCATTTCGACCATGCCGTCGACCAGCTCGGCGACATTGACGGGACGAAGCTGAAGTTCCTGCCTGCGCGAAAATGCCAGCAGGCGCTGCGTAAGGGCCGCTCCTCGCTGAGCGCCCTGGATGGCATTTTCGATGAGGTCGATGACGTCCTTGCGTACAGCGCGCTTATGGGCGATTTCCAGGCTGCCCAGAATTGCCATCAGGAGGTTGTTGAAGTCATGCGCCAGCCCACCGGTGAGCTGACCGACAGCCTCCATCTTCTGGGCCTGGAAGATTGCCTCCTGAGCGGCCCTTTTTTCGCTGATGTCGCGTGTGATTTTCGCAAAGCCGATGAGACTACCTTGGGCGTCGCGGATCGGATCGATGATGACGTTCGCCCAGAAGCGCGTGCCGTCCTTTCGAAGGCGCCAGCCCTCGCGCTCGAAACGCCCCTCCAGTTGCGCAATTTGAAGAGCCCGTGCTGGTAGGCCATCGGCTCGATCGTCCTCGGTGTAGAAGGTCGAGAAGTGGCGGCCGACGATCTCCTTTTCGCTATACCCCTTGAGGCGCTCTGCACCGGGATTCCAACTCGTGATCATGCCTTCTGGGTCAAGCATGTAGATCGCGTAGTCGGTGATCGCTTCGACAAGAAGCCGATACCGCTGCTCTTCGTTGGCTTGGTGCTGGTTCAACTTCTTCGCCGCCTTGGAATGTTCCATCCGATCTATGCTCTGCGACCAAATAGGTGCCTGTGTTCCAAGTTGTATAGCCAAGCGCGCTGAAATCAATGGACGGTGAATGTGTTTTCCGGTGCCGTCACACTGCCGATGGTCACGAGCCTGGCTCGAACTCCACTCGTGCGTCTTTGTATGCTCTCTAGGAGTCAAAAACTGTCCGCGAACGCGAGTCGGTAAGCGTCGTCCGCGCACGTTTGATATCGGCGACCAGTGCCTTTCGTTTTTTCTACCAAGAGTCAGATAGCACAACCAGAGCGCTTACAACACGGACCTTGGTTCGAAATTCTTCTTACGTTGCACAACCTTCTTGAATAGACGTCCACCCTGTTCTGGCGCAATCCTGCACTGATCGAGGGGTGGCTGCCAAAATGTGCCCTGCGCAAATTACGAGGCCGTTGGGGGACCCTCAAGTCGCCTTAATCACCTTGCACTCCCAGATTGTAAGAGGCAAAGATCATCTGATCTACCCTAGTTCGAAAACAATGAAGCGTATCGGAGCTTTCAGCAAAGCGGCCGCACCAGAAGTGCGGGAAAGCGGGAATTCGCGTCACACGAGGGGCGCGAGGAAGGGCAGCCGCAGGAGCTTGCGCGTTGGCGCAAGCGGGACCGACTGCCCCGCGCCATCGTGTTCCGCTTTGAGCCCGAGCTCGCCACCGTCGCTATCCTCGCGATTCATGGTCGGCCCCTTTCCTCATCACCTGCCCGGTCGCAACAGCGATCGGGCGATATCGATGATGTCGTCGCGGCGGTCATATCCTCTCTGATCCAGGCGCGCCGAGCCCGATCTTGAAATCGACGCCTCCCCCGTGGACTAACGCAATGCAAGGTGGTGCCCATGAGCTATGGATACTGCTGCGCGCGTCGCCTGGAACCTGCCAAATCTTCACTCTCGGCGGAACATCCCGCAGGAGAACCTACCTTGTGACGCTCAGGTCGATAGAACAGTCGTGAAGGTTTGGAAAGAGAAGAGCCCAAGAAGACCTGAAGCCGGTGATGGCTGCGTTGATGGAGTGTTACGCCTCATCCCACGGTGCTTTGATCGACATGGTACGATCTGAGCGGGCGGCTTTCGGCGGCCATCCACGACGCACAATCAAGACTGTTTCAATCGGTCCTTTCTGCGCCAGTGGGCTCTTCTTCGCCACGGCCCAGCAGATGCCTTTGAATGTTGGGAACGAAAACCTCCACAGGGGCTTTAAACCTTCGGAGGATTAACATGAACGAAGAAACTTTTGCACAGCTCACCTCAATCAGCCACCAGCTACAGACCAGATCCTACGAGCTGTCGCAGGCGGGTAAGGACCATGACGTAGCAATGATCATGTCGGCGCTGGCTGTGACAATGGATGCGGTTAGATCTCTCGGTGAAGACTTACGCCAACTCACAGGCCCAAAGGGCTTGGGAGCCGAAGGAGAATAGGCGCATTCCTTCATCGTGCGGTTTCCTGCTTTTTGCGCGTGGACCGGTGACCAGTCGAGGAGAAGACTCCCTGACAAGCAAAAAGGCCGCTGCTTACGCATACGGCCTCAAGCACTAGAGAAGTTGGGGCTTCTTGGGGCTTCGGTGGGCATCCTCCCACGGGCTAGACCAGTTTGGCAGGGGTCTCTTCGATCTCGGATGCTCTTCGATCCGCAAGTAACGAGTTCAAAGCCTGATGTTCCGGGCCAAACGGCCGCTGATTCAAAAACGAATTCACAGGGATTGTCGTTTCATGGCCACCTGACGATGGATTGCCGCGGTGAACGACTACTTCTCTGTCGGTGGCAGTGTCGAAGCCAAGAAACCACTGATCGCCATTCGTGCTTGAAGCAAATTCTCTGAGTTTTTCCACGTCGATGCTCCTTCTGAAGGTAGAAATAGAGCGCGGATCGGGAATTGCGATGAAATACTTTGCTTCGGCTGCAAGGATCACCCCTTGGCAATCGCGAAGTATGCCCGGCGGGGGAACTTCGACGCCTAATCCATGTTGTACTCGGCATGACCGAAACAGAACAAAAAGCCAGCGGAGGGATGATCAAGTTCGTGCTGACGATATTCGTCACCGCGGTCATTCTTGCTGTAGCGTATTTGACTTTTTTTACTCCTGGCGAAGTTGAAACCGACCCGAAGGTACCCACCGTACGCGAAGGCGGCCAAGAACCATAACGAACGATGGTTCGAGGTATGGGGATCGGCGTCGGACTGGGCGCCGTTCTCGGCCCGACCGTGTTCGACAACATCACGATCGGGTTTGCCTGCGGGTGGGCGACGCGCTGCTCAAATCACTACCTGTTTACGGACTTACGTGATGATCGTTACGGCGCTTAGTCCGCTTGGCTTGCTCAGCTTTGGTGTAATGCGACAGAAGCGGCCTGACACCGCGCCGACTAGCATCCTGCGGTAATGTGTCCCTCGACGTCTGCCGCCGCGGGAGCCTGGCAAAGACCTGCAACTGCGAAGGAAGCGAGTTCATGAGCTGATAGCTCGCAGTCGCTCGAAGGCAGTGCTCGAATAATCCTCGGATCCCACAGGGAGATGATCGAGGCGCAAAAGCAGGATGCGGCCGCGTCGACATTCCTCGGAACGAACTCATCGGTCGCGATGCCCGCGCACACGAGCTCCCCGACATTCGCCTTAAGTCGCTTCAGATGGTCTCTGAACGACGGCCAACTGCCTTCTGTGGCGAGAACAACGAGGTGGAACATTTGGCCATCGCCCTGACGGGCCTGCAGCATCAGGCGGTGTTGTCCGAGCGCAGTTTCTTTCAGGCGGCTCGCCGCACTGGTGAGTTCGCCGTCGGCAGGGGGCGTGAAGGTGAGATCGGTTTCGAAGAACTTCTCGGCGACGGCATCCCAAATTGCCGCCTTGGATGGGAAGGTTTTGTACACACTTGCCGGCGACTTCCCGAGCAGTCGAGCGATATCGACGACGTTTGTTTTCGAGGGCCCGTACAGCCGGCACGCTGCCGTGCCGGCTTGGATGATCGAGGAGATGTAATCAGCTCGCGGCTGGCTTTTTACAGTCGTGCCAACTTCCATTTGCCATTCCTATCTAGTCCGCATTCTGGACGGGCCTCAGACCGCTCTGATCGAGGGGTCACGATCAGTACGCAATCTGACCATCCACCATCTTTCCCCCGTTCGAGGAGAGCTCCCGCTTCAGGATTTCTCGCGCCTCCGGGCTGATGACCGCGACTGGAGCAGCAACGGCTACGCGCGCTGCCGACCCGGCGAAATTGGCAGCCGTCATCCCGATCTGATCGGTAACGCTTGCCTTTCCACCCTCGAGGCTCTGCCCTGCCAGCCGCCGCCCGAGCAGGCGCACGATCTCAGGACTGTCGGCGAAGGCATTGTGGCCGAGCGGGTCGTTCGTTGCGATGGCGCTGGTGTCGATAACCGAAACGCCGAGTTGGTCGAGAAGAGGCGCGTAGGGTCTGAGATCGGACCCGCCGACGCGGCTGACGCCACCCGATAACCAGCTCGACATCTCCAGAGCCTTGTCACGTGTCGATGTCAGGATCACAAAGTGTGGCCGCTTCGGCCCCATCTCGGTGAACTGGCGACGGAACACGTCGATATCGATGTCCGGCGATGCGAGAACAACGTTCTTCACCTTCGTCGGGATTGATTTCTCGCGCATGGCGACGCCGCGCAGCGCCTCGGCCGCAAGCCAGCCGCCCATGGAATGGGCGAGGATCGTCACATCGGAGACGTCGGGACTGTTCACAGCCTGGAGGATCAGATCCTCCAGAGCGCGACGCGAATAGTTGGCGCTCTCCTTGTCGTAGAGGTAATCGAAGACACGGCCCCTTGATGGCCAGGTGAAGAGGATCGGTGCGGCGTCAGTTCCCGAGTCATGGACGATTTGCGCGAAGCGGAAGACGGCATCGGCGTAGGTGTTGTTGAAGCCATGCACGAAAATGACGACCTGATGCTTCGCATTTCGGTTCTTCCTGTACCAAGCAAAAGCCTGGCCCTCAGATTGCACCTTGGCGACCTGCGTGACCGCGAACTCCTTTTGCGGATTTGGCGGCATGCGGGACGGCCATTGCACCTCTCCGATCCTGCGGTTGCGATCGGCGGGGATGGATACATCGACGCTATTAAGGGAGATCGCCGTCCCGCGGTCGCCGGAAAAGAGTTTGCCGGGATCCTCCGAAGGCTTGCGTGTCGTGGCGACGAGCATGGTGACATGGCTCGTGCCGGTTGGGGTCACGGCGAGAGGTTGAAGGACATCCTGCACCCTGTTGGCGCAACCCGATGTAACGAGTGACAGGGCAACAAGGACCGGGACGACTCGGCCCGAGCGGGCAGCGATCGCCTTGGCGAACCCAAACCTGGTGAGGCCCTGAGCAATGCGCCCAGGGAATGAGAGCGGTATGGTCATCTCAGTTCTGCTCGACTTCGCGGGGAATTCGGAACCAGGCGACGTAGAGCGCCGGCAGGAAGAGAAGTGTCAGCGCCGTGCCGACGACGATCCCACCCATCATGGCATACGCCATGGGACCCCAGAAAATCTCATGCGAGATCGGGACCAGGGCGAGCGTTGCGGCCGCAGCAGTGAGCATGATCGGCCGCATGCGGTGCTCGGTCGCCTCCACCACCGCCTTCCACGCCGACATCCCCTCTGCCCGCAGTTCCTCGATCTGGACGATCAGGATTACGGAGTTGCGGATGAGGATGCCGACCAGCGCGAGGACGCCCAGGAGTGCGACGAACCCCAATGGCGAGTTGCTGGCGAGCAACGCCACGACGACGCCGATGAGGGCGAGCGGCGCCACCGAGAAGACCAGGAACAGCCTGTGGAAGCTCTGAAGCTGGATCATCAAGAGCGTAGCCATGATGACGAACATGGCTGGTGCCACCTTGGCGATCGGGCCCTGCGACTTGGCGCTCTCCTCGACCGCGCCGCCGACCTTGACCGAATACCCCGCCGGCATGGTCTTTTCGAAGGCCGAAATCTTGTCGGAGAGTGCTTTTACAACGGTCGCCGGCTGCGTCGCGTCACCGATCCCGGCCTTGATCGTGATGGTTGCAATTCTGTCGCGCCGCCAGATCGTCGGCTGTTCGAGCTCGTAATGGAAGGTTGCGACCGATGACAGCGGGACGGATTGACCGCTGCTGCTTTGCAGTTGCAGGTCAAGCAGGGTGTCGATCGAGCCGCGCTCCTTTTCCGCCGCACGCCCGATGACATCGACCAGGTAGATGTCGTCGCGGACCTGAGTTACGGCATTTCCCTGAACGACGGTGTTAAGCGCCATTGCGATATCCTGGGACGAGACGCCAAGTTGCCGGGCCTTGTCCTGCAGCACGTCTATCTTGACGACACGGGCCGGCTCGTTCCAGTCGAAGGCAATGTTCCTGAGGGAAGGATAGGTGCCGACGATCGAGCCCAGCTTCTGTGCCAGGTCGCGCACCGTCTGCAGGTTTTCGCCGGACACACGGTACTGGATCGGCTTGCCAACGGGGGGGCCGATGTCAAGAAGCTTCACGTAGGCGTCCGTTCCCGGAAAGGTCTTCTGAAGGTAGGCTTCCATCTGCCGCTTCAACTTGTCGCGAACGTCCAGTCCCTTTGTGACAATAATCGTCTGGCCGAAGGAAACGTCAGCCGGCTGCACGTCGAAGGAAAGAACGAAGCGCGGCGCACCCCTGCCAACATATGTCGACCAATGCTCGACGCCAGGGTTACCGGCCAGCATCTCATGCTCGAACTGGGCCATCTGGCGGCTCGTTTCCGCGATCGAACTGTTCTGCGGCAGGTTCCAGTCGACGATCAGTTCTGGGCGGTCGGAACTCGGGAAAAACTGCTGTTGTACCATCGACAGACCGACGACCGATCCGGCGAAGAGAAGAACCGTAGCGACGATCGTCATCCAGCGCCAACGCAGGCAGAATTGCAGCAGCCTTGAAAACGCCTTCGCGAAGCGCCCCTTGTGCTCCGCATGCTTCTTCATCGACTTCGGTAGAATGGTTACCCCGATCAGCGGCGTGAACACGACCGCGACCACCCATGAAACGACCAGCGAAACCGCGATGACGACAAAGAGCGTGAAGGTGAACTCGCCGGCATTGCTCTTGTTGAACGCGACGGGGATGAAGCCCGCAACCGTAACCAGAGTACCGGTCAGCATCGGAAAGGCCGTCGATGTGTAGACGTAGGTGGCGGCCTTCGTGAGACTGTCGCCCGCTTCCAGCCGTGCAACCATCATCTCGACGGCGATCATGGCGTCGTCGACGAGGAGGCCGAGCGCGATGCGCTGCAGCGAGATGCCGGTGTAGAACATGACCATGAAGGTGATGGCGAGAACGAGCGGGATCGCGATCGCCACCACCAGGCCGGCCCTCATCCCGAGGCTGATGAAGCTGATCGCGAGCACGATCGCGACTGCCTCAAACAGGGCTTTCGTAAAGCCGCCGACTGCTTCGTCAACTACCTTCGGCTGGTCGGAGACTTTTTCGACGGAGACGCCCACTGGAAGCTTATGGATGATGTCACCCATCGTCTTTTCGAGCGTTTCCCCAAACGCGAGCAGGTTGCCCCCGGTCTTCATGCCAATCGCGAGCCCGATGGCGGGCTTTCCGTTGAAGCGGAAGAGCGAAGTCGGCGGGTCGACGTAGCCACGGGTGATCGTTGCGACGTCGGTCAGCGGGAAGAAGCGGTCGTTTACCCGAAGATTGATCCCACGCAACGTGTCCTCGGAAATGAACCGTCCGCCGACCCGCAAGGCGACGCGCTCGGGCCCGGTTTCGACAAAACCGGACTGGGTGACCGCGTTTTGCGCCTGCAGCGTGGCGATGATAGCCGAGCGGTCGATGCCGAGGGCGGCGATCTTGCGGGTGGAGAATTCGAGGTAGATCACCTCGTCCTGCGCCCCGACGATGTCGACCTTGCCGACGTCGGGGATCTTGAGGATCTGCGTTCGGGCGTTCTCGGCGAAATCGCGCAGTTCCCTCTGGCTCAGTCCGCTGTCACCCGTAAAGGCAAAGATGTTGCCATAGACGTCGCCGAACTGGTCGTCGAAGAAGGGTCCGACTACGCCTTGAGGGAATTCGCGCTTGATGTCGTCGATCAGGTTGCGGACGCGCGACCAGGTGGGCTTTACATCGCGCGCGTTGGTGTCCGGCAACAGGTCGACGAAGACGATCGTCTGACCGGCGGTGGTGATGCTGCGTGTATGTTCGAGATTGTCGAGTTCCTGCAGCTTCTTTTCGATGCGGTCGGTAACCTGCTGCGTCACCTCCTGGGCAGAAGCGCCTGGCCACTGGGCCTGGATCACCATCGTCTTGATCGTGAAGGATGGATCTTCTTCGCGGCCGAGCCCAAGATAGGCAAAGGCGCCCGCCACCGCGAACATGATCATGAAATACCAGACGAGAGAGCGATGCTTGAGCGCCCAGTCAGAAAGGTTGAATTTGTTCACGGGCGTGGCTCCTGGCTGAATTGCACTTTCTGTCCATCGGTAAGTTCATCGACTCCGGCGATGACGATCTCTTCCCCTTCCCGAAGGCCCGCTTGAACGAGGACGGAACGGGGGGGCGACGCCGGGCCATCGAGTTCAACCGGCCTCAGGGCGACCTGGGACGTGGCGCGATCCACCACCCATACCTGGCTGGTGCCCTCTTCATGGCGAATGGCGGAGAGCGGCAGCGTGATCGCGTTCTTCTTGTCTGCGACAAGCGGCGTCGCTGTAACAACGGCGCCAAGGCGGAAGATATCGGGGGCCCGATCGATCCCGATCTTCAGCCGATAGGTGCGAGTATTGGGATCGGCCTGCGGCGCGATTTCGCGGACCACGCCAGTGGCCTGGATTCTGTTGTCGAGCTGGAGGTCGACGTTGAAGCGGTCGTCCAGGCGAACACGATTGAACTGCGCTTCGGGCACGTCGACGATCACGTCGCGCTGCTCGAGGCGCGCCAGTTTCAAGATTGGCTGGCCCGCCGAAATCGTCTGGCCCGTTTCCGCGGATGTAGCGGTCACGACACCGTCGAACTCGGCCCTCAGCTGGGCGTAGCCTAGCTGCTCGTGCGACTTCGCAAGGCTGGCCGTCGCTTTCGCGACATTGGCAGCAGCCGACTTGAGTTGCTGTTCGGCAAGATCATGATCCGCAATGCTTGCTGCGCTGTTCTGCACAAGCTTTCGCTTGCGCAATTCGGTCGTCGTGGCATTCTCAAACTGCGCCTGGGCATTGCGCAGTTCGGCTTGCGCGCTCTTGACTGCGAGCTGCAGAGTGAGGGGGTCGATTTCCGCCAGGACATCACCCTTGTGCACAAGGTCGCCGACCTCGACCTTGCGAGACACCATTCGCCCGAGCGTCCGAAATGCCAGGTCGGTCTCGATGCGGGCCCGAACCACGCCTGGCAAGCTTGCGATTTTGTCCTGTTCGGCCGCAGCCATGACAACTTTGACTGGACGGGGAGCCGGCTCCTGCCCTGCGACGGAGTTCTGATCGCAGCTTGCAAGCAGCGACACTGACAGAAGAAGCGGGAGAGAGGCGCATATGCGATTGAGGGTCATCTCACTTGCCTTCCCAGGCGACTGCCTGGCCTTCCTTGAGAAACTTTCCGCCTTCGGTGACGATCAGGTCTTGCGCGGCGACGCCGCCGGTGGCGACGAAATCGCTCTGGCGGTACCGGTCGACCGAAATTTTCCGGAGCGAAACGGAACGGTTTTGGGTGTTGACGAGCCACACGGCAGGTTCGCCTTGGGCTGATGCGATCGCGGTATAGGGCAGAACGATTCCGTCGCGCGGTGGGGCGCGCAGCTTGCCGACGACAGGCGTTCCGAGCGGCCACGGCGCGCCGTCCTGGAGCCCCAACTTTATGCGGATCGTGCCGGCCTTGGCGTCTATGACGGGCGAGACCTCGCGGATGTTGGCGTGGACGTCGTGCGACGGGTCGGAGACCGGTGCGACCTCGACGTCATCAAGCGGCCGGCCATCGAGAAAGAATGCCTCAAAGACGTCGAACACCGCATCCCGCGGTCCGTCATGGGCGAGCGTGAAGGCCGACTGCGCCGCCGACACCACCTGCCCAGCTTCCACGCCGCGCGCCGTGATGATGCCGTCTGCAGACGCTTTCAACTCGGTGTAGGAGAGCGCGTCCTCAGCCGTGGCGAGCGCCGCCTCGGCGGCCTCGAGAGAAGCCTGTGCACTCAGCAGCTCCTTCTGTGCATCGTCAAAGACGGCCCGTGGAACAGCCTGCGACTGCAGGAGCGACTTTGCTCGATCGAACGCCAGCGTCTTCTGTGTGACGACGGCCTGCGCCGACTCCAGTGCCGCGCGGGCGACGCTGACGTCCGCCTGTTGTTCGGTATCATTGAGCCGCGCCAGAACGTCGCCGGCGTGAACATGCGATCCGACGTCGACCCTTCTCTCCAGAACCCGGCCGCTGACGCGAAAGGAAAGTTCGGTCTGAACTCTTGCCTTCACCTCGCCGGTGATTTCCGCACCCGGCTGATACTGAGCCTGCGACGCCGCAACGACGCGGACCTGCTGCGGCGGCGGCGCCACTTCGGCTTTGTCTTCGCAGGCAGCCAGAACTGCGCAGGCGAGACCAATTCCCAGCAATCGAAAAGACTGCATTTTTTGCTCCGGTAGGGTTTGCGAAGAGAGCCGCATTGTTGATCGGCTAGCTTCAATCTGCTGCTGCCAGGCTGTCGCCCGATGTTGACAGCGCCCACTTAATGACTAAAGTAGTCAATGTCAACATATCAAACGAAAAATGTTGACACTCGCAACATTGCCATAGGTGAAGCAGATGCGGTTAGCCGCCGGATATTCGAACAATTCCAAATGGATGATGGAACGCGGTGTTAAAAAAGCATCGCGGTCGGAACGGAAGGCACGGCGTCCCTACGAAATACTGGAGGCCGCGTTCGAAGAGTTTGCGGCAAAAGGTTATGCGGCAACGCGTGTTGAAGACGTTGCCACCCGAATGGGGATAACAAAGGGAACGGTCTACCTGTATTTCCCGACCAAGGACGTCCTTTTCCGGGAGATGTTTCGCCACGCGTCCACGTCATCCGCAGACCTGTCGACCGCCATGGGCAGCCTTAGGGGATCCTGCGCCAACCGGATCCGCGACCTGCTGCTTATCGCTTATGAAAATACGGCCAATAACCGAAAGACGAGAGAACTCCTGCGCTTGTCCGTCGCCGAAGGAGCTCGTCTTCCCGAAATGGTCGATTGCCGACACGAACTATTCATCGCACCGACGCTTGCGGCTCTCACGGCTTTGATCGAGGAAGGCGTGAAATCGGGAGAGTTGAGACATGATACGGCGGCCGACGCGCCTGCCGTGCTCGCGAACTCGATTTTTCACGTTGCCGTCTGGCGTCTGATGTTTGCGGATCGAGAGCCAATCGACGGCAAGGCGCTTATGGAGGCGCACATTGACCTCGTTATGAACGGGCTTCTGCGCCGTTCGAAACGAATGGTCTGATTTGCAAGGTGCGTCTGAGCGGACGGAGCTGTGCAGTTTTCGATGCTGGCAAAGGCCGGATAGGTCGTGAGACCTCCGGCCTCAACCTCTTTCCCCATGCTGAGCTGAATCTAATTTCCGCTGGGAACGCGATTGTAATTCGACGGCGGGACTTCGCCCGTGACCGAGATGTTTGCCTGGATCTTATAGACGATCCGTAGATTGGCGGCCGCAGCCTGAAGCCAACCGACCGCCTCTTCCGATGTCCATGCCGTGCCCTCCGGCGGCAGGCTCTCAAACAGGCCGGCAATCAGAGGATTGATGGACTGGGAGCTGCTATTGCCGCCGCTCTGATTCGTTCCGCCCTCTCCGCCGCCAACGGGCGGGCCGGAGCGGCTCTGATCGGAAGAGCTCGCATATGACCCGCCAGAAGAGCCTGAAGACCTGGCTTGAGACGAACCAGACGACGCCGCGTTAACAGAGCCCGGAGAGCTGCCGTGGGACGAACTCGAGGACGCTGCGCCAGAGGAACTCGCAGTAGATCCAGACTGATCTCCAGAGGAGGAATACGTCGTTCCACCTGTGCTCGAGGCGGCCGCAGCACCGACGGCGACGCCTGCCGCATACCCGCCCAGGACGTAGGCCTCGCGGCGATAGTATCCACGGCCATAGTCTCCACCGCCGTACTCTGCGCGGCCATGGTCTCCGCGGCCGTATCCGCGCCCATAATCTCCCCCACCATAGTCAGCGCGGCCGTGATCTCCGCGGCCGTAGTATCCGCGGCCAAAGTATCCGTTGCCGTTGCCAGAGACCTTGAGATCGCCGGAATTGTTGACAGTGAGGTTGCCTGAGTCCTTTCCGACAATATTGCCCCCGGAGTTCATGAAGGTGCGGTTGCCGTTGATGTTACCGCCTGAGTTCAGTGTGTTGCGGATGTTTCCGGACACGTTGCCCCCTCCGCGGCCGGGTCTTTCCGCCAAGCGCCCCTTTGCGCCACCGACAATTGGCATACGAGTGCGAGGGCTCACAGGTAGACGTTTCTGCGCGCTCACCGGCGGCCGACCGTGGCTCGCCATCGGCGGACGCGGGGTGCGGCCTATCTGCGGACGTGGGAACCCGCCCGGCCCTCCCGACGGGAAATGGGGTGGCCCTCCAGACGGCAGGGGCGGCGGACCACCGGGCGGCGGCGCAAACTGACCGAAGGCAACGTCCGATGTGACGGCCGTCAAAGCGAGAAAAGCAAGGCAGGTGCGCTTTAGATAGCTCATCACTTGCTTCCTTCCGTTCCCGACGCGACGGCTGGCGTCAGGTCGATCTTTTTCACACCCGCGGGAGGTTCAAAGGTGAATTCGGAGTTGGTGAGAGGGGGCTGGGTCTTCCAACTGGTGAATTCGGCAACGAAGCTTGGTTGCCCCTGCAGCAACGGGTAGGTGACGACCAGACGATGCGGCGTCGCCGCGGCATTCTTCTCGACCCACAATTCCAGATCGATGCCGGACTTCTGAGAGAAAAACAGATGCTGGCACTCGACGCCGTCCACGTTGGCCGTCCCGACCTGCCAGGCGGCCATGGCATCGCCCAACAGGACTTTGTCCGGAGAGTCTGCAAAAAGGACGCCGAGCGGAAAATCGACGTCCAGCTTGGTCGTAACCTCGTTGAGCGCAGATGGTATGTCGCCCGAGGCCGGGATCGTCACGTACTTCTTGCTGTCGGGAAAGTAGACCGAGGCCGCCTTGCCGTCGTAGAACAGATCGTGCTTGCCGTCGTCGCCGGTAAACTCGACGGCGATCCGGTCGGGACGGCGCACGGTGATTTGCATCGTATGGAAGATGTGAAGCGGTTGTCCGGACTGATCCAGGTAAATGCTGATCGTTCTCGCCGTGATCCTCAGGTCCCTGGCAAGGAGCGTCTTTCCCATCTGCGAAACGGCGGTCGCGGCCTCGTCGCTGATCGCCGGTTTTATCGGCGGGGTCGGCTCATCCGCTCGGGCTGTCGGCAGCACGGCGAATCCTACGAACATGCCGAGCGCAGTAGTCTGGACGGCGTTCCGCAGTATCGCAGTCATTCCACGCACGCATGCGCCGTCGACAGAGCGGTTCGTGGCCACCGAAGGTCGCCGGGCCTTCGTGAGGGCCTGCCGCAAACCATTACAGACTTTCATGTTCATTTCCTTTGACACAGACGAGATAACGCGAGCCCAACTGTGGCTCGTCGCGAGGTAGAGTTGTTCCGGAGTTGCTGGAGCGTTTCTGTCGCACGGCGCCGCAAAGGGTGTCGTCCGTCCTCGATCCTACTGCATGAACCAGCCGTGGCTCACGACCAGCGACTGACCGGTCACGGCATTGGACTTGGCGGCTGCGAAATAGAGAACGGCGTCGGCCACGTCATCGGTGCTGGTAAACTCGCCGTCGACCGTGTCCTTGAGCATCACCGTCTTGATTACCTGCTCCTCGCTGATGCCGAGCTCCCGCGCCTGCTCGGGGATCTGCTTGTCGACGAGCGGCGTGCGCACGAAGCCGGGGCAGACCACGTTGGCCGTGACGTTGTGCTCGGCCCCTTCCTTTGCCAGTACCTTGGCCAGTCCGATCAGTCCGTGCTTGGCCGTGACATAGGGCGCCTTCAGCTTCGACGCTTCCTTGGAGTGTACCGAACCCATGTAGATCACCCGGCCGTAATTGGCGGCATACATGTGCTTGAGGCAGGCGCGTGTGGTCAGAAAGGCACCGTCGAGATGGATCGAAAGCAGCTTTCTCCAGTCCGCAAAGGGAAAGTCGACCAGCGGCTTGACGATCTGGATGCCGGCGTTGCTGACTAGCACGTCGATCTTGCCGAGTCTCGAAATCACGTCACCAACGGCTTTTTCCACCTGCTCCTCGTCGGCGACGTTCATTGCCACGGCGAAGGCGTCGCCGCCCTTGCTTTTGATCTCGGCGGCCGCTTTGTTCGCGGCGTCGAGATTGAGGTCGGCGATCACGGGAATGCCGCCTTCGGCTGCGAAGCGATGCGCGATTTCCTTGCCGATGCCGCTCGCGGCTCCGGTAACAATCGCCACTCTTCCATCAAATCGAGACATGGATAGTTCCTTTCAGTGCGCGAGATCAGTCATTTTGGAGGTAGTCGAACACGACCTCGCCGAGGCCGAGCGTCAGGTCGGCAACATAGTGGCTGGCCGACGTGACCTCGCGCACGGGCAGACGCGCGACGTCGCAGAGCGCGTGTTCGAACAATTGCAGGGCTGCCGGCCCGGCCCATGCGCCCTTCAGCGTCACATCCTCGAGATAGTAGCGCACGAGTTCGCAAATCCGGGGCGAACCGTCGACGTGCGGGATGATCTTAAGCACGAATGCGGGCTTCGCCATCGCCTTGGCCAGCGGCTCCAGCGGGAGCTCGCGATGCTTGTAGCCCATGGTCGCCATCACGCACAAAACCGAGCCGTAGCGGAGCGTCCCGACGAGCGTCTCCTGTTCGTGCGACAGCTTCGGCGTCGCCAGCTTCTTCGGAAAGCCCCAGATCTCGCGGCCGCCGGCGATCGGAGAGTTGTCGTCAAGATACATGGCATGCACGTAGCTGCCTTCCTGCACCTTGCCGGATGGCGTCGTGAAGCGCACCGGAATGACCTGCCCGGTTTCCGTATAGTCGCCGAAACCCGTGGAATCCGGCATGCGGATGAATTCATAAGCAACGGTGTCGCCGATCACTTCCAGCGGCTCCGGCACGACGGCGCGAAGGACCTCCGGATCGGTCCGGTAGTTGATGACGACAAATTCGCGGTTGTAGAACTTGTAGGGTGGCCTCGGATAGGCCGGGTTGTTGAACGGCATCGCGAAGCCATTTTCGCGGACTTTGGCGATCTTCATGGTCGTGCTCTTCTCTTTGGTGAAATTTCAATCGAAGTCGAAAATGGCGACGCCGTCCGGCGTGCCGGGCCGCTGCAGCACCTCGGGGTGTTGCAATGTTTGAAGGGCGTCGTTGTAGCCGGAGGCCCAGTGCTCCTCCATCGTCAGCCGGGAGAACTCGTAATCCTTGGAGCTCGCCTCGTATTTCTTGGCGCGATATATGAGCTGTACGATGTTGTAGACCTTCTCGTCGGCCTGATCGACGAGCAGCTTGATCTCCGGATCGGCTTGCAGCAGCGCGTCCCTTGGGACGAGCTCCACGAGATGGCCGAGTGCGCGGCGCAGCCGCTGCTGCGTCTTGAAATGGTCGGTCGCAGCGCGCGTGCGGCTCGAGAAGCGGATATCCTTCTGGCGCAGTTCGATCCCGAGCAGGTCGCGCGGCAACTCGCCACCCGCGCTCCAGAGATCGACCTGAAAGGCCAGCGTGTCCTGGCGCGGCGTGTTATCGAGGACCCATTGCAGCGGCGTGTTGGAGATGAGACCCCCGTCCCAATAGCACTCGCCGTCGATCCTCGTCGCCGGGAAGCCGGGCGGCAGGGAGCCGCTCGCCATGATATGTTCGGGGCCGATAGTGTGAGTCGTGGTGTCGAAATACTCGAAGTTGCCGGTGCGCACGTTTACGGCGCCGACACTGAAACGCATGGTTCCTGTATTGATGCGGTCGAAGTCCACCAGCCGTTCCAGCGTCGCCCTCAGCGGTGAGACGTCGTAGAAGCTTTGCGCCTCGATACTGCCGGCGGATGAAAAGAAAGGTGGCACCGGACGGGGCGTGAAGAAGCCCGTCGCGCCGTCCATCAGGGTGGCGAAGGCATGTGCCTGATTGAGCAGGCCGCGCGCGAAATCACCCTGGAGGCCCATCGCCCCTAGCATTGCCGAAAGCAGCGTGGAAAACCCGTGAGCCGGGGCGGTCACCGTCTCCCAGAAGTTCCGGAGCGCCGCCACTCGTCTTTCGGGCGGATTGCCCGCAATCAGAGCGCTGTTGATGGCACCGATGGAGATGCCGGCGACCCAATCAGGATGCAGACCGGCTTCGGCCAGCGCTTGATAGACGCCAGCCTGATATGAACCGAGCGCCCCTCCGCCTTGTAACAACAGTGCGATACGCTCGAATGGCGGACGCTCGGCCATGCGGTGCCTGTTGTTTTTGACGGGATGTTGAGCGGCCATCAATGTACCTCTTTTGTTGTAGCCTCCCGAGACGCCGATTGCGTGCTCGTATCGTGCCGCAATGGCAGGCCGGACGGCTCAAGGATGTTGACATCGCCCACTTAAAGGCAGGAGTAGACAATGTCAACATCCTGGAATCAAAAATGTTGACACGAGCAACTTAAACACCTAATGGACGAATATGACCAAGGACATTTCCATCACAGAGC
This sequence comes from Rhizobium sp. KNZ14-9A, assembly GCF_056755015.1. Taxonomy (NCBI): domain Bacteria; kingdom Pseudomonadati; phylum Pseudomonadota; class Alphaproteobacteria; order Hyphomicrobiales; family Rhizobiaceae; genus Rhizobium; species Rhizobium sp. KNZ14-9A. Next base: position 468,390 of record NZ_JBPGXB010000001.1, on the reverse strand, counting down.
AGCGCCCCTATCATCATGGCGACCTGCACAGGGCTATCGTAGAGGCGGCACTCTCTGTGCTCAGCGAATCCCAGAGCACGGAATTTTCGCTTCGTGAGCTCGCCCGACGAGCGGGCGTCAGTCACAACGCCCCGTACAAACACTTCGCCGATAAGCGCGAATTGCTGGCCGCCGTCTCGGCGGTCGGATTTGAGCTCCTTGCAAAGCGGATGGCCGATGCGACGAAGGAACTCGACAGTCCGCGCGAGCGTCTGGCGGCTATAGCGCGCGCTTACGTTTGCGGCGGCGTCAACAATCCAGCGCTCTACAGATTGATGTTCGGCGGCTACCTTGGTGGCCAGGACAACGGGCGCCCCGCGATCGAAAGAACTGCGGCCCACAGCATGAAAGCCGTTGTGGTAGAGGCGATTTGCGACGGCGCGCTCGGGCGCGTCATTCCTAACTCCGCGGCAAACACGCGCACGATCGATGGTGCCATTCTAATATTCTGGTCGCAAATGCATGGGCTGACCTTGCTGCTGGTAGACAGCCTCGTCGGCCCCAGCGGCAAGATTGAGGAGCTGAGCGAGGGCGTGCTGCAAGGCATGCTCGACGGATTGGCGAATTGTATCCCGGAAGTGCCAGTCGGAGTGTGGGTGGGGCCTCCCCCTGCCGAGTAGAACTTTCCAAGTCTCGCGCTGGCAAACCTTTGAATTTTTGCCGGGCACGCTCGGGCATTGGGTCGGACGGGATTCGCTCGCCCTACCATTTGCGTGTCGCCGCTCCGGGTCGTTCCGAGAGGAGAAATCTCATGGACGCATACATCTCTGCTGTGATGGGGCTCGCCGGCATCGCGATTGGGAGCCTGACCTCGTTTGCCACCACGTGGGTGACGCATCGATCACAGGTGAAGGAAAAACAACGCGAGGCCGATGCTGCCAAGCGCGAAAAGCTGTTTTCTGATTTCATCGCCGAAGCCACGCGGCTTTTCGGTGACGCAATAAGCCACCAGAAAGACGACGTCTCCGACCTGGTGCTGCTCTATGCCCTGGTCGCCCAGATGCGTCTGATCTCATCTCGACCGGTCGTCGACGCAGCCGAACTGGTGATGGCAAGGATCGTCGAAACCTATTTGACACCCAATCGCTCACTCTCTGAAATCCGGGACCTTGCCCGTTCCGGCGCGATGAATTTTCTCCTCGATTTTGGCGAGGCTTGCCGGGCAGAACTGGCCGGTGGACGCGCTGTCTCTTCTGCGAAGCGGACACCCGCCCTTTCGGCGGCTGGTTCGATAAGGTAAGCTGCGCAACTTGAGACGCCCCAGTAAAAATTCGCTCGAGTTCCGTCTCCAGCGCCAGGAACGTGTTCGACAATGCCGGCTGGGCGGTAGGCACCTTGGCTGTGGCCAGAAGCACGCCATACGCCGGGGAAGAGCCGCTGGCAGGGCGCCATGCTCGGAGGGCTGGGTAGAAACAGCTCGTAAAGCGTGGCGGTTGGTCGAGAAGCATTATGAAAAGCTGGAAAAAACCCACAGATAGGCGGGAACTTTCCGCCGTACGCGCGGTTCGAGGAATGGATTGTGCGGCGACCCTCTTTTGTGTCGACTGACCTTCAATGGCGCTGTGCGGTCCGCCTCTTTGCTTGGAAACTCTCGCGCCCCTCTCGGTTAAAGCACCTCGGTACGGTTGAGGTGCTGAACATGCCACTTTTTATTTCCACGTGCGTAAGGATGGATTGCTCGAGAAGGATCCAGAGGGAATTGGACTCGACTCAATTAAGAAGGCGAAAGAGGAAGCAATTCAGGGGGCGAGAGAGATTCTGGCGGAAAAGTTGCCGGCTGGTGAGGTCGTTGACGGCCAATCCTTCGTCATTACATCTGAGATGGTCGCGTCCTGCGCGAGATCCCATTCAAATCCGTGTTGAAGCTCGACTAACACCGATCGGATTACATCCGATTTCCTTACTTGTCCGGGCACCCGATGTTTCGTTCATATTTTATGCCGGCCCCACGTTTCCTCTCCCCATAGCGCGTCCCCTGGACCGCTAGCCCGGAGACGGGGGGCCGGTACCATCTGCTGGCTCTTCATCGCATACTCATGCTGGGCCTGTGAAGATCAGTGTCAGATGCCACTTTTACAGGTGTAAACGAGTGGAAGACGTCGGTTCTGACAGTTTTCAATTTGGTCTAAAAGCGCTGCTGGATAAGCATCCGGAACTCAGGCCCTGCGTGCCATGGCACGCAATTTGACAGAGTTAATGAGACATATGGCGATGCCTTGCGGTTCAAAGAGAAATACCTGACCGACGGTGAAGATCACCAGATGATCCTTGCCCACTATATGAGCTTATGCAGCAAATTGGAGGAGCATCTCCTGTCCAGCCTCATCTCCAACATGAGGCAGAAGCCTCGCCGGAATTAACACGGCCGACGATTTCTCTCCAAGCCACAGGAAAAAGGGCGCAATCAGCAAGGGACATCACGGCTGTGAATGTCGCGCCGTTGCCAGGTGACTCTGGCTTCGAGTTTTGATTGCCGTGGCGAGATGCGTGAGGGGACCGAGCGTCCTGGCTCGCATCTGTATTGATGCTGCGAGGCCCATCGCGCGGAACAAGTGATAGATTTCCACGTCTACAGATTGGGATCGCGCGGAGGGGGCTAACGCCCCTTTTAGCCTAGGCCACCCTCTGGGCAGTCGTGCGGTCCCACAAGGCTTGTCGTCACGGCAAGGCAAGCCTGCCGGTTCACGGCGGTAGCGTCAGCGTCTTCGCGCCGATGCTTTGTGAGAAAGTGGGGCGCCATGGTGCAGGAACGAAGCATGTCTGACACGCCCCTATCCGGCCTGAACGGAAGCGCGCTCGATCAACTGGCGCTTGAGAATGGTATTGATCTGAAGCGTCCAACGCCCAACGGACAGACGGTGGAAATTTCTGATGACACCAAGCGAAAGCTTCTGCACGCCTTGAATGTGCAGCCCGACAGTCAAGCTCGCGGCCCCGATGACCGGAACATCAAGCGAAACGTCTTTCAAACGGCGACTAGATGCTTCATTCCCAATTTCTTGTCGAGCGAACGGGTTTGGGGCGTAAGTCTTCAACTCTATGAACTGCGATCTCAGCGAAACTGGGGGATTGGTGATTTTGAGGACCTGCGTGTCATAATTGATCTGGTCGCTTCGCTGGGCGGTGACTTTGTCGGATTAAACCCGCTGCACGCTCCATTTCTTGCTGACGCAGGACGATGCAGTCCCTATGAACCTTCCAGCCGGCTATTCCTCAACCCACTTTATATTGCGGTGGAAAAGCTGCCCGGCTTCCAATCGGATGCCGACCACCAAACGGCGATCGCCGCTTTGCGCGACACCGATCTCGTCGCATATGAGGCCGTCGCATCGGCCAAGCTTTCCGCGTTGCGAACGATATGGGCGCGTTGGAAAAGCGCTGATGCGGCTGATTTCACGGTGGCGGAATTTGAAGCGTTCGTCCGAAATGGCGACGTCACGCTTCGACGTCACGCGCTTTTTGAGGCTCTGTCGGCGCAGATGACGCAAAGCGGCTTTTCGGCAGGCTGGCACTCCTGGCCAAAGGAGTTTCAGGATCCGAATGCGCTGGCGGTCGGTTCATTCGCCGCCGAGAATGACGATGACATCCGCTTTCATCTCTGGCTTCAATGGGTCACGCATCGCCAGCTTTCGCAAGCCGCCGCGCATGCTCGAACATCTGGCTTGCGGATTGGACTTTATCTCGATCTCGCTGTCGGCGAGGCTCTGGACGGTTCAGCAACATGGAGCGACCGCGAGGTCTATCTTACGGACGTGACCATCGGCAGCCCGCCTGATCCGTTCGCGCCGGACGGTCAGGACTGGCATCTTGCAGCGTTTCAGCCTTCGCGGATCGCTTCTGGTGAGGCCCCGCCGTTCCAGCGGATGGTAAAAGCGGCAATGCATTATGCCGGCGCCATCAGGATCGACCATGCCGCGGCCCTGCGCCGGCTTTTCCTGGTCCCTGTCGATGGAACGCCGGCCGACGGCGCTTATGTCAGTTATCCGCAGGACGACCTGATCCGGATCCTGGCAGAAACATCCGCCCAGCATCGCTGCCTTGTCATCGGTGAGGATCTGGGATTGCTCCCTCAGGGACTTCAGCACGATCTGGCGGCGGCAAACATCCTGTCCTATCGAATTCTCTCCTATGAACGTGATGATGCAGGCTTCAAGGCAGCAGTCGACTACCCGGCTCTCGCTCTCGCCTGCATATCGACGCATGACCATCAGACGCTGACGGGCTGGTGGCGCGGCGCCGATATCGCCTTACGTGCCGAACACGGTATTGTTTCGCCGGAACTGACGCGACAGCATGAGAATGAGCGCCACGCGGAACGCCAGCAGCTGATCCAAGCGATTGGCAATTCGAACTCCGATATCTTAACCGAGACCCCGTCGGCATCCGCCCTGGACGACATGACCATCCGGGCGCATCGGTTTATCGCCGAGACGCCGAGCATCCTGGCGGCTGTTCGTCTCGCCGACCTGACCGACGAAAAGCGACCAACCAATGTCCCGGGTACGAGCAGTAGTTACCCCAACTGGCAACCGAAACTTTCGGTGTCGATCGAGAGGCTGTCTGCCCTTCCCTCCGTGAGGGGGATTTCGGACACGATGAACAAGGGTCGGCAGGTGAGCCTGTCGGACCGTGTTCGGAATTTCGGCCATCATGGCAAGCAGCACTCGCAGGAAACATCCAGCTTGTCCAACCGACCTGGGGCGGTGAGCGACGCAACCGACAAGACGGATGCCCAAAAGCTCGACGCGATCGTCGAGAAATACGCCGACAAAATTCCACGGCCTTTGGGTCGTTTTGTCAGATGGCTGAGAAAGCCTGAGCTGCGATGGCTCCGCCTGGGAGCCGGCATCTTGTTTGTTCTCTTCGGGTTCGTCGGGTTTCTCCCCATCCTTGGTTTCTGGATGGTGCCGTTGGGTTTGATCATCCTTGCACAGGACAGCAAGTTTTTGCAGCGCCCGACCTTGAAGGCGATCACCTGGCTCGAAGCGAAACTGGCGAAGTAGAAACCGGGGCATGATTGGATCGTCCGAGGATTCGACGATCGCAGCGAGAAAGGCTGCAGCGTCGTGCCGCAGTTGCGCCACGGTTGCTGGCTCTTCGGTCTCTGACTGCCGGTCCTTGTGGGAAAGATTGGTCGGAGGATCCTCCGCCAGGGCCGCAAGGTTTTGTACATAGCATTGCTGGCCGAGACACGGTCATGGGGACCGGTAGAGACAGCCAACCCATTAAGGTGGAACAGGCGAATGCTCGTGATTGGTGGCAGCACCAGCGGCGTCACTGGCATGCCTGTTTAGCGCCGGTCCAGTCGGTGAGTGGCGACACCACGCGCACTGCGTCCCAAGAGGCATATCAACGACACGGACATCGCCACGATACCCACCACTATATGCGAGATCAACGGATCTGAGAGATGGTCGAAGTTAACTATCCAGGGCGCGGCCGTGATCCAGGCACCAAGGCCGAAACAGGCACGCTCTATCGTCGGCCAAATATCTGTGGCAGCGATTGATGCCATGATGACCAGTACCATGCCCGAAATGAGCGCGTGTGCGAAACCGATTGATGTTGTGCCATAATCCAGTACGAAGGGGCAGCAGCACAATACCGCTCCGGCAATCGCGCTTAGGGTGTGGAGTCGTGGAAGTAGTGATCCTTGTTCCTCGGTTTTTCGCATGACGACCTCAGAAAGGCTGTTGCGAAGAACAGATTTGGGACGCCGATTTTTCGAATTCAAGTCCGCCTTAAGACTGCAATTTGCCATTCGTGCAAACGGGCCGTGACCTCCCGGTAAATAGCTGATCGCCGGCGGGGAAATCCTGCCGCGCATACGCGCGCAGAGACCGACCTTCTATGCGGTCGCCTGCTCGCCGCAGGCATTGGCTGCGCCTTTTCGTTATTGCAGTTATGCTTCGGTCTCGAGTTCGAACCGGACGCCTCAGCTTGAACGAGCCGCGCCTTTGGAGCTTCCTCGACGAGGTCACGGAGCGGCACCTGCTGATAGGCAGTGGTTTGGCCGACATTGCCATTCGACGCTCCGGTCGCAATGTCGTGGTGGACGTCATCGAAAGGGCGATATCCGCGGGCTCACGACCGCATGACCGGTTGGGCGGCCAAGCCCCGGCAACGTCATTTGTCCTGCTCTTCCTCGTCGGCGGAGAGCAGATCGATGAGCACGGCAATCCTGCCTGTCGGCAGACGGCGACCTTCGCCAAACAATGCTTCGTCGTTGTTGGCCCACGCGAATGCTTCGGCGAGTTCGGCCTGGGTCGCACCTGTCGCGATGACTTCAGCCACCAGAGTTTCGTCGGCAGGCCCAAGGATGGCGATGACGTCGCCTGAAATCATTGTCATGGCCACTTTCTCCTCTCTCTAACTCGGCTGAGATAGGTGGCGCTTCGGAAAGATTCAATCTTTACACCGAAAATTCCACTTCCCTTGAAATTCTAATACACTGAATTATATCAATATTAGTCGATTCCTAACCGGGATTGACACAGGTCCAGGAGGCGCCGGTCGCTCTTGGCGTCTCCTTATATCCATGTTGCTTATAAGGAGGATATGGCTATGAGGACAAACCTCGATTTCTCACCCCTATTCCGGTCAAGCATAGGCTTTGACCGTATGTTCGAAGCGCTTGAGGCTGCAAGCCGCGCCGAGACGAGCGATAGTTGGCCGCCTTACGATATCGTCAAAGCTGGCGAGAATGATTACCGCATTGTCATGGCAGTGGCGGGCTTCTCACAGGACGAACTGACGATGACCCAAGAGCAGAACATGCTCATCGTCTCGGGACAGAAGGCAAGTGCCGATGACCTCCAATATCTGCATCGCGGCATCGCTAGCGGCTCGTTCCAACGTCGCTTTGAACTCGCCGACCACGTGAGGGTCGTGAGTGCGGGTTTAGTCAACGGTCTGCTGACCATCGATCTCAAGCGCGAAATCCCTCAAGAGATGAAGCCGCGTCAGATCGAAATCCGAACCGGCCAGACAATGCCGAAGGTCGCGGCCCAGCAGATCGAGGGCAAGCAGCAGGCGGCTTAAGCCTTCGCAGCAGAAAAGTTTTGCCAACGAACCCACAGAAAGGAGAAGAAACATGAGTGTTCGTGATCTGATCCCCTGGGGCCGCAATAATGGCGCCCAGGTGCCAAGTCTCTTACGCGATGACGACCGTGATCCCTTCCTGTCGCTTCATCGCGAGGTGAACCGTCTATTCGATGACGTCTTCCGCGGCTTTGGTTCCGGCCTGCCATCTTTTGGCAATACCTCCGTCTTGGGAGGTGGGTGGCCAAGCGTCGAAATCTCCAACACCGACAAGGAGATCAAGGTGACGGCCGAAGTCCCCGGCCTAGAAGAGAAGGACATCGAGGTCTTGCTCAATGAGGGCGTGTTGACGCTAAAGGGCGAAAAGCGCTCCGAGAGCGAGGACAAGGATCGGCAGTTCTCCGAACGCTACTACGGCCGCTTCGAGCGTCGCATTCCGCTCGGTGTCGAGCTCGACGAAGATCAGGTCGAGGCCACCTTCAGGAACGGCGTGTTGACCGTCACCTTGCCGAAGACCGAGAAGGCGCAGTCGCAGGTCAGGCGCATCGCCATCAAGAGCTGATCGAAACGAACGCGCGGCGCCGGCCATCTGGCGGCCGGCGCGCATCCCTCGCCTAGATGGGGAGGACAAATGATGGAGTTTGGCAGACACAGATAACGAGAGAATAGCAACGGCTTCCGGTTTGCGTGTCTCGATCGATAGTCGGCGGGGGCATCCTTGTTTTGGGGCACCCACCATCCCCGATAACGCGGTTACCCGGGTCTTCAACCGTCGCGCTCCGTGACAATGACAGGGACCGCGCGGACGAAGGGCCGGCGGCTTGTTTTCGGCCGGCGCAGCGTGCCATTCATCGAAGATTTGATGGCCGACACGGGACGTGCCGACGATGGCGGGCAGCGATTACCAACCAGAGACCACAGCGTGCCCACGACGGATGGCGTCGGCGAAGGTGCCCCCAATCGCCATCCCGCCACTACCGACGGCACCGAGTGCTCAACGTCTCGGCCAAGATCGTCGCTCGCTGGGCCGGCTGACCCGCCACTGCGAATTTCCTCCAGAATGGATTCGGCATCTGACAAATTTTCATGGAGGATGTATTGAAATGAAAAAACCGGGAAAGTAAATTTTGAGCGGCGCCAGATTCCGGCGTCGTCCTTGTTGATCACCAATGTTTTCAGTGAGGTAGCAATGAACGCCAACTTTAATCGTCCCGTCTATCTGAAGGAACGGGAAGGCCTGATTCGAGAGATATTGTCTCTGGCGGACGCCATCGATTTTCTCGAAAACTGGCCGGAGAACGCCCGAGATTTCGTCCATGAGGCGACCATCAAGACCTGCTACATGGCCCATGATGGACATAAGCCGCTTGAGGTAGCACGCGATGCCGTTCGGGCATTCGGGAATAAGAAGGGTATCTTGATGAAGCAGCCTGCGGTTCAGCCGTGGATGATCAAGACGCCAACCGGTGGTGGCCGCGTTTCACCCTAAGACAGCAGGAAGCGATGGGGAGGCCGTTTATGCGGCCTCTCTAATAGAGCCATCCACAAGCAATGGAAGATGCTGGCTATAACGCAGCGATCAGGATGAGACGCGCCTCACCTTGGTTGCCGCCGCGCACGCTGGCTATGCCCGACATCAGCCATGCAAGACGCCGAAGCAAATGCAGCTCGCCAACGCATTCTGTCGATTTCTCGATTTGCCCCAGACACTGGAATAGGACGGCCCGACACCATCGAACTCTCTAAGCTCAAAATTGCAACAACCGATCATTTTGCCCGTGCTCGCCGGCCTGAACGACACTAGTTTAGGAATTACGCATTTTAAAGCGCAGATGGAGTCAGTGAAAAGGACTGCCTAGCTCGCGGTTGGGCAAACGACGCACCGCTAAGGCAGCGATTCACGTTTTAGCCTCGGACTTCCGGATTCAGCCCACGGGCGAGAACTGAAGTCAGCCACACGACAAGACCCCCAAGGAAAAGCGAGCGATTCTCCCCAAAATCGCACAGCGTAGCGCATAGCGAGAACATGGACCGGTACCCAAAAGCATTGGTCCAGATTCCCGTGCCGAGACCTGAAAGTTAAAAGCCTACGCGGTTGGTATTGCCAAACAGCACCGACGCGGTCCCGCCCGAGCCAGCAGCATATCCATTCCGGCTATGCTTATAATCCCTATGCCCGCAGCGCGCATGACAGCTGACCAACGTCGAGGCAAAGCATCGTAGGCCACCGCGGCATACCCGGTGACGGCGGGTGCGACCTTGCGGCTAAGGGCACGCTGGCGAGGCCACTGGTATGTCCCGGCTCTGGATGGGCCGCACGACAGAAGTCTGACGCGGACCAGATAGCTTGAACTGGGCCAGAAGCTCGATCAGCGATTCGGCGTCGCGGGCGAGACCGTGGCTGGCGGCGGTCTATGCGGACGTGACGGGCAACCAGAGACTGGAATAGGAACGGTCAGAAGTCCCACGGGCACAGGAGATCGAGACCCGTCGTTTCGAAATCCTTGAGATTGCGTGTGGCCAGGCGCCCGCCATTCACTCGCGCGACTGCAGCGATCATTCCATCAGGTGCTGACATTGCGCGCCCTCGACGAATTGCCTCCGCCATGATTTCCCCATAAGCGAGGGCGGCTTCTTCCGTCAGCCCAAAGATCCGATCGGCAAACCGACGACGCCACTCCGCCAGACCCTGCTCCAGACGATCGGCCCGCTGGTCGGGCCTAATCTTCTGGATACCGAAAGCGATCTCGGCGATTGTCACGGTTGGCAGCGCCAGTTCCGCATCGAACCGAACCAGCCAAGCCATGACAGCTTCGCCTGGAGCCTTCCTTAAAGTTTCGGAGACGACGTTGGTGTCGAGAAATATCAAACCTCGATGCCTCGATGAGGATGACGGTTTTCACGGATCACGGCATCCAGATCAATGTCTGTGGCAGCTTGCGCGTTTACACGCAAATAGAAACTAGAAGCAGGCTCGCGCCCCGCCTCACGGGTCTCGTAGGCTTCAAGCGCGCGTTCAACCACTTCGGCAATCGAACGATTTTCACGGCGCGCTAACCTGTGAGCCAGATCCCTTGCCTTTGAGCTTCGGACAGAGAGTTGTGGTGCGGCCATTTGTGGTGGTTCTCCTTTTTGCCAGATATAAGCCAATAATCGGGTGCCATCAAGATGGCGCCTGATGGCTTGCCGTCAATCAGATCAAGACATCCAAGCCCGGGCACTGCCGAGGCAGAATTCAACCACTGGGATGCCGATGCCCTCTGCAAATCTCAATTGCGGCTCCACGCCATCACTCTGGGAAGGCGACGACGCTTCAACGGGGATCTAGAACTACGCCGCCAAAGCTCCTGCACATGGCCATACATCATCGGCCTACCTCATGGCACGTGAAAGGCCGACAGCCGCTGGCGTCGAGAAATTTGCCTTTGGCCGGGAGCATACGAGGACCACGCGCCTCCTGGACTAAACTGGATGACGCCGAGGCCGTTATCGGTGAGAGCACGTGTTTGCATTTGAGGAGCGGAACGCCATGTCCGATCGACCGGTTCGCGGGTCAAGCCCTTGCGGCCCCGATCCGTATGGAAATAGTATTGGTACCAGTCGCGCGCCTCCCGATCGGGCGAACCCGGATTGACGGCGCCAACGATGTCCTGGCTGCTGTAGGTAGCCCCGGCGCCAGTCCCAGCCCCCTTTCCGGCCATAGCGCGGCAACAATGCAGGCGGCGCGGCCAGCCCAGTCGTATCCTCCAAGGATCGCCTTTTCGATCGACAGGCTGTCCATCAGTGCCAACAAATCGGCGCCCAGTGCCGCCTGCTCCCCGGAGCGCGGCGTTTCTTGCGACAGAAACCGGGTCTGGCCATACCCTCGCAAGAAAGGCACGATGCAACGGCTTCCCGATGTCGAGAGGGTCATCGCAACGTCGTCATAGGCATGGCGTCATAGGGAAAGCCATGAAGCAGGATCGTTGGCATGCCATCCGCTGGACCTGACTCGTAATAGGCAATATTCAGGACACCCGCGGAGACATGTATCAAAGCTGGTACGTGCGACATGCTCACCTAAAAGTCGTTCCGATCAGGCGACGCCTTTGCCGCCGGTGACACCGTAAACCTCGCCGTTGATGAAGCTCGCTTCCTGAGAGGCGAGGAGCACAAAGACGGGAGCCAGCTCGACCGGCTGGCCAGGACGACCAAAATCACTGTCCTTGCCGAAGTTCTTGACCTTCTCGTCTGGCTGGCCGCCACTCGGCTGGAGAACTGTCCAAACTGGGCCCGGTGCGACAACATTGGCGCGAATGCCACGTTCGATCAGTTGCTTGGCGAGCGCTTTCGTATACGCCACGATACCAGCCTTGGTCGTGGCGTAGTCGAGCAGGATCGGAGACGGCTGGTAGGCTTGGATAGAAGCTGTCGTGATCACCGCCGCTCCTGCTGGCATATGACGAACCGCAGCCTGTGCGATCCAGTGGAGCGCATAGAGATTGGTCTTCATCGTTTTATCGAAATCTTCGCTGGAGAGATCTTCGATCTTCTCGCGATATTGCTGCCGGCCGGCATTGACGACGAGAATGTCGAGACCGCCCAGCCGTGAAACGGCTTTCTCGACCAGTTCACGGCACCATGCTTCGTCCTTGATGTCACCCGGCAGGGCGAGCGATGTGCGGCCTTCGGCTTCGATAAGGCCGATCACCTCTTTGGCATCCGCTTCTTCATCCGGGAGGTAGGCGATGGCGACATCGGCGCCCTCGCGAGCAAAAGCGATGGCCGCGGCACGCCCGATGCCGGAATCCCCGCCCGTGACGAGGGCTTTGCGGCCCGTGAGCCTTCCCGATCCCCGATAGCTTTGCTCACCGTGATCCGGCACGGGATCCATCTTGCGGGCGAGGCCAGGCGCCTGCTGCGGCTGGACCGGAAAAGGGGGCGCGGGATAGAGATCGCGAGGATCGTTCAAGAAGGTTTTGTCGCTCATGATGACACCTGATGCTTTCGCAAAATTGCGCGATAATGACTGTCTGCGAACGCCCGTTTGCTCCTTTGGTTCCTGTAAGCCCTCCGGTGGAGCAAACTTTCTGAACCTTCGTTCGTCCTTATTATCGAAGGAGGAATGTCATGCGCCGTGGTGACAAGTCCAATCACACAGACAAGCAGGAACGCGGGCGGACCACATTGCCGAAGTTACGAAGACCGCGGCGGATCCGGGAAGGAGGCCGAGCGCCCAGCCTGGGCGACTGTCAACAAGGATGATGGCGGTGGCAAGGAGGCTGGCGGTTCAGGGCAAGGCAAGCATACCTCCCGCAGGCCACAAAGCCGGCGAGAAAGGCGGCAAAGCTCCAGCGTCGCAATCGGCCGCAGACCGTTCGGCTTCGGCAAAGAAGGCGGCGGCGACGCGGAAGCGGAACGCCGAGCACCGCGTTCATCATTGATGAACCACATGATCATGCGCGGGGTCACGAGCGTGGCGATGCCGTCGAACACCATCCGAGGTCCCTCGCAAGAAACAGCTCACATGGCGGCTCAGCCAGGCCCAGGTCATACCAAGCGCGGACGTGCCTCTCCGACAGGCAACTGCGCCTTCTAATTGATTTCGTTGAGGCCAACGTCGATCAAGCGCTCACGATCGCCAACCCTGGCGCGCGGCGCGGGGGCCAGCACTTCGCATCGTCGCCATGGCATCAAGCAAGCGATGGGCATCGCCCGCGACGGAGGGAGGGCGACGTGAGTGCTAGCGAAGCAGCCCTTTCGGCCGGCTTCTCGCACCAATCCCACATGGCACGATGGATGAGGTGCGAGGTCGGATACCGCTGTCGAGGCGAATTCAGCCCAAGAGGCTTTAGAAGCTCTTAAGATGGCCCCTGCGATCGATCGTTACCAATTACGCGATGCCGGTTATGACCGGCTCACAGCTTGCAGACGAGATCCGGCGCGTGGCACCTAGTGCTGGCCACCGGGTATGCCGAACTGCCGGAAGGGGCGACACAACTATGGTCAGGCTCGCCAAGCCCTTTACCCAAGTGCAGCTTGCGGCCCGTTGGCGGGAGCTATGCATCGACGTGGTTGAACTCGGGAGCATGCAGTCGCTTGAGAAAGGCCGGTTTGGGCTCGTGAGACTCGATCTGACCGCCCTTATTGATGCTAGAAGATCCGACCGACCGAATTGTGTGCCAGCACGATGAGGCAAGCGGCGCCTCATCGTCGTGACGTGGCCTAGCATCGGCTTGTCTGGGACTCGATAGGCTTGTTCAGAGTTCATGAGATCGCCGGCGACCACCCTTGAGGACAAGGCCCCGCGAAACCTGTGCCAACTTGGTCCGTGGGCACCAAGCGGGGTCACGCACGGTCGTAGGTAAATGACGTCAGCAGGGTGGTGACGAAATTGCTCGCCCGTTCCTTGACCAGAACCTCAGTCCATTCATCGGTTCCGCGAAGCCTTAGATCCGTATAGATGCTGTCGACAGCTGCTTCTTCGATCCGCTTAATATGCGTCTTGAACGCGGCTTCCCCGCCGGCATGATACATGTCGCGGATGACCATGCGCAAGATCTCCTGGATCGCGATCTGCCAGGCAGTGTTGATCGCCTGAAGTTCCTTCGTATCGGGTGCCATCGGAGGCTCCTGTGGTGTGAGTGAGAACCTTCAGCGAGTCGCGATGAGACGGCGTCGGCAGCTCGGATCATCGAGCGGAAGGCTAAGCTTGTCTCGCTTTACGGTTGGCATAACGACGGTCGCGTTCAGCCTTTCGCGCCGCCTCATCCTCGATCACCCGCGCTATCCGGGCGTTCTCGGCTGCGACGCGGGCTTCGTTTGCGCCTTGAGCTACCGCGTCCGCGGCGGCTTGTTGCTCGCTGGCTTCCGCATTCCGCCGTTCCTGCTCTGCGAGCTTGAGCCGGTCGCGCTCCTGGCGCCTTTGTTCCCTGGCGGAAGCGGCAGCGAGGCGCTCAGCCTCTCTTGTCGCTCGCAGAGGCTCGGCTGCAGCCCTTGCAGCGCGATAGGCATTGAGAAGAGCTGTCTTGGCATCCGCCGCTGCGGCGCGCCGATCTGATAGCTCTTTGTTTCGTGCGTTTTTCAAATTTTCGTCCTGGATTGTGTTGCTTGGGATCAGCGCGCTCTGGCGCGTTTTGCAAGAAGCGCGGACGTTACTGACGCTCGGTCCTGAAGTTCTTTCGAAAGGCGCGCCTCGCGAAGCCGCAATGTCTTCGCCTCCCGTGCAAGAACAAAGGCGTCGAGTTCTTCGACTGCTTTATCCTTGGCGAAGAACTGCTTTTGGACGTCGCCAAAGGCAACCTCCGCCCGCTGGCGGGATTTGCTGTATGTCTCTGTCATGGGAGTTCCGATCCGGATGGGCTCGCTGGAAGGCGATAAACAAAAAGCCAGGCAAATTGCCTGGCCTCGTTTCGATAAGTTGCTTCAACCAGTGCCAGTACATCCGTGGTCAAAGGGAAGCAGTGTTTAATCAAGCCGACTGGAGATTGCAGGCCGACATTTTGCCCGACTTGTTGTCACGCTCAAGATCGAAGCCGATCTTTTGCCCTTCCACGAGTTCGCGCATTCCGGCGCGCTCGACAGCAGAGATATGAACGAACGCATCGGCGCCGCCATTGTCGGGCTGAATGAAGCCGAAGCCCTTGGTGGAATTAAACCATTTAACTGTGCCAGTGGTCATGAGAACCCTTTCATAGCAATAGAGGAACCACAACGCCAAAGCGCTGCGGAAGATAGCGATTTTTGAAAGAGGGGTTCGTTCAAGGCGCGTTGCCAATCGCGCGGTAACCAAAGCTCAGCAAGCAAATATCGATGTCTTGTTCAATAGGCCAAAGGGTCCTCGTCGTCAACAGATTTCGAGCGGGATAGACTTCCGACTTAGTCACTCTGAATCTGCTTCCGGCCGAGGTACAGTGACATTGCCCAGACTGCACTCCTTCACCGTGCCCTACCTGCCCTACCCTCAGGGCATAGTCGGCCCTCTAAGAAGACCCAGGGG
The DNA here is from genome assembly GCF_056755015.1 of Rhizobium sp. KNZ14-9A. Classification (NCBI taxonomy): domain Bacteria; kingdom Pseudomonadati; phylum Pseudomonadota; class Alphaproteobacteria; order Hyphomicrobiales; family Rhizobiaceae; genus Rhizobium; species Rhizobium sp. KNZ14-9A. The sequence continues at coordinate 453,332 of NZ_JBPGXB010000001.1, read as the reverse complement.
TCAAAGCGTACGCGTTGAAGCGGACGCGCGGCCGTTGCGAGTGCTGCCGCACACCAGCGCCCTTCACGACCGCTCCGGGCGATGATTATCCTACGTCATAGGGAGAAGCTTGCCGACGGCGGCAGCGATAGAGTTCAGAATGCTTGCGATTTGTCCGAACTGCCACAGGGCGCTTCACCATGTTAGCTATGGAGCCGAACGAGCTGATCTCGTTTGCGAGCGCAATTCACAGCTCATTCGTGAATAATCGTTGATCCGCTAACCCATCGTTTGCTGTACCGCGCGCCAAACGGTGATATCGAACCCGTCCTGGCAGGCTGCTTGGGGTCGTACCTCGCGATATTCTGCGTGCTTCATCGATATTGACGGAAACGCGAAAAATCTGCACGGCATGGGCATTCGCGCAGGTAAGGATCAGTGGCGACCTGTCGTCCTTGAAGTCGCTCTGTCAAGAAAATCAAGTTTCGCCAATGCCCCAAAGGGCCAGTCTTTGTCAGCGTTTGCGCAAGAAGCGGCGGCTGCGGCGCTGCCGGAGCATTCTCCGGCAAAGGCAATCACTGAAACCTCGCCAGAACGTGAACTATAAGTAACTTGAAATACCAAAAGCAAAACGCTTTATCGGGCGATGAATCCAAAGCACTTCATCTCGGCAATGGGCATCGCGGCTTTGACGGCATGCTCACATATCGAGCCGCTCGAGACGCCCCTCGCCCAATCAGCAATCCCGCACCAGGCGCCCTTGACTGATCAAGCGGTGATCGCAGATACAGTCGGTCGCAGTGCTGTCGGCGCAACTGCGCTCGCTTGGGCCAACCCATCGACAGGCAGCGCGGGCGTTATCGAACAGATCGATCCCAGTAACGATGGACCGGACGGCTGTCTCGGATTTGTAACCAGTCGGCAATCGCTCGACGGTATGGCGCGATTCAACGGCGTAGCTTGCCCGTCTGGGAACAGTTGGAAACTTGGTGGGCAGTATCCAACCCCTGCCCTAGCTCCTTGAATTATAGCACGACGCCCAGTTCGTACTGCCGAACGACGGCAAGGTCTTCGGTGTCGGACACTCCCCAGAGGAAACTGGTGAAGTACTCAAAGCAGCAGGAGCGCCCTCCGATACCGTCACGCTGAGCGTGGACGCGTTGTTGGTGAAAGCGCCAAAGCGCGTGATCATGATCGATACTGGGGTTGGTGGGGCGCTGCAGCAGTCCCTCGCTCAGGCAGGCACCAAACCGGAAGAGGTTACCGACATTCTGATAACCCATTCGCATCCCGACCACATGGGCGGCCTCGCTAAGGACGGGAAGCTGGCCTTCCCCAAGGCAACGATCCGCATGTCCTCGGCGGAATGGGCATTCGCCAAGAAGAACGCCCAGCTTGCGAACATCGTCAAGGTGATCGACAGAAACGTGAAGACCCTTCAAGCCGGGCGGGGTGAAAACCCTGCAGGAAGTGGCCGGGCGTTCGGCGATTGACCGGCTGCTTATATCAATCGAGCTTGAGCCGTTTGCGCAGATCGGCATTTTCGGCGCGCAGTTTTTCAGACAGGAGCTTGCGCAATCGTTGATTCTCCTCTTCCAACTGCAAGAGATCTGCCATCTCATCGATCACCGTCATCGGCACGGCCGAGGCTGTCTGCACAGCCTTTGCGGCACGGCTCACACGTCCACGTTTGTTACTGGACGCAGCTTCGATCACCTTTGCCTTACGACCTCTCCTTTTCTCGCCAACGGCGCCGGTCGGAGCAGCTGATGGCTCTGCCGTTGCGTCAGCTGATGCCGTTTCGAGTGCCGCGGCTTTCTTGGCGCGGGGTTTGCGCTGTTTCTTCGGCGCATCGGACGTTTCGACAACGGTCAGTACGTCGGCATTTGTGATCGTATCAGTCTCGTCGGCCATGCCCATCTCCTGCGTCATTGATTCAGTTGTCGACGTCCCGGAAAGCGGTGTCAACAACGACTCGGCCTGATCTCGCTCCGGTAAAGACACCTCGCGGTCGGATTTGCCACTCTGAGAGATGCCTGAGAGATATGGGATTGCCTCTCTCTCAATATCGCGAGCAACGGATTTTAGATCCATGTTGCCCCAGATCGAGTTTGACCTGGAATTCGAGTTTTCGCCTGCCGGTTTTGTACTCGACCGCAAAATTGCGTTGCACTTTTTTCAATATAAAAAGCCTTGAAGAATCCACGGGATGGTTTGGTGATATGCTGGGACATTCGCAATACCGATTACCGGACTACCAGTCCATAGTCACCTCCGATGCTGCCGCACAATTCCGCAGCGGTGTGGCTGACCGAACGCGGTTAAGGTCGTAACGCTTGACGCTACGAGGTGCACGGTCGTGAAGCGATCGGAGACGGCGACGCCTTACTCAAACGAGCTAAGCGCTTGATAGGGCGAACGTCGAGACATAACGTCCATTTATGAAACCCACACGCGGTCGAGAGCTGGCGCTGGCTTCCAGGCCAGCGCCAGCCCGACCAAAAGCTTCCAATTCGTGATCACGGGGAAGACCACAGTGGCGAAGAGTTGGTGGGAATTTTGCGTCGAGGTTCCAAAAGACACTCGAATCTATTCCTTGCTTCAAAGAGCGACGGCGACATCGAAGTGAAAACTCCTGGCAGCCAAACACCTCCAGCGTCACGATGACGAGGCAGTTTATCATGCGAACACAAAATGTCCGAAACGGCGTGGTCGTCCGTACACTCGAAGCCGATCAAACTGCAGACTAAGCGTTTATGCTGATAAGGCGTTGCCGAAGCAGTGTATCACGCCCTGAAGCGGTCGAAGGCGGTCAGCCCTCGCTTCGCCCTGCAGGGAATCTAAGGAACACCGGACTTTGCGGTCGATCGCTTTAACGCCCGAGATTGCGCGTCCTTCTGGCCGTAGACGGCGACCCCGACATTAAGTTGCCTCGAGAATCATGTTGAGGGGCGTCTGGGCCGCCCGTCGAACATGGGTGAAACCGCCCGACCGGATCACGTCGGACAAACGTTGTTCTCCTGCCTGCGCACCAAGCGCGAGACCTGTCTCCTGAGCAAGCGAGGTCGGAACGCAGATCATCGTCGAGGCGGAGTAATAGAGCCGTCCCACTGGGTTGATATTCTCCTCCAGCGTATCCCCGGCCATGGGCTCCACGACCATCCAAGTGCCGCCGTTCTTCAGTGCACGTCGGATATGAGCCGCCGCGCCGTTCGGATCGCCCATGTCGTGCAGGCAGTCGAAGCAGGTGATAAAATCGAAATCGCGACCCTCGAAATCCTGCGCCCGGCCGACTTCGAAATGGACATTCGTCAATCCGTGCGCCTGGACATGCGCAGTCGCAGCGGCAATCGAGCCCGGATGGAAGTCGTAGCCCGTAAACCGCGAGTCTGGGAACGCCTGCGCCATCAAGATCGTCGATAGACCATGCCCGCATCCGACGTCGGCCACCTTCACGCCCTTCTTCAGTTTGTCGACGACGCCGTCGAGCGCCGGCAGCCAATCCTGCACAAGCGCATTGACGTAACCAGGGCGGAAGAGCCGCGCGACGGCACAGAACATGCAGCCAGCCTGATCGCCCCAGGCCACACCCCTACCGGTCTTGAAGGCGGCCTGTACCTTCGGCTGGTTCTCCACCATCGCAGCGGCGGTATCGAACGCGCCGATCAGATTGGCCGGGCTGTCCGGTGCGGCAAACACGAGAGATTGCTCGGGCGTCAGCGAGAAGCGCCCCTGCTCGTAATGCACATACCCCGAAGCCGCCTGGGCTGCCAGCCACTCGCGCACATAGCGCGGCGCACAGCCCGCAGCCTCGGCGAGTTCGTCGGCCTTCGCTGGGCCGATCTCCCTGAGGGTCGCATATAGCCCGAGCGCATCTCCGATCCGTACCAGCGGCACGCTGACTGCGCCGCCAAGATCGCCGAGGACCCGGCCCACCAGCTCATTGAGAGCTGTTTCGTTGAGTTCCGACATCTCGCATTCCTCCTCATCCTTGGACGGCGTCTTGCCATCCGTGACGCCGAGGATGGAACAAGTCGCCTCCAGGAACATGAGGCGATCGTCCCGCAGCGGCGAACAATCCCGCTGATTGGAGGGACATACGTCCCGTCCGCCGCACAGAGAGCAGCTAGCTGTCGGGGACTAATTGGAGAGCGCGATGACGATCGCCTGCGAGCGGCTATGCACCCCGAGTTTGCCGAAGATCACCGATAGCTGATTTCGTACGGTTTTGACGCTCTTGCCGAGCCGTTCTGCGATCGCCCGGTTGTCGAGACCTTCCGCCACGAGGTCGAGAAGGGCCGCCTCGGCGGGTGTGAGATCCGCCTCACTGATGGCGCGCGGTCGTACGGGGCTGTCCTGCCCGAGAAAAGCAGCGAGTTCTGCCTGAAATACGCTCCATGCGGGCTCATCTGGCAAGAGCACGTGGTTCTTGCTCTCTAACGGCACGAAGCTGGCGCCTGGAATTGCAGCGGCAAGCTTGCAGCCCTGGTCGAACGGCACGCGCACGTCGCCACGGCTATGAGCGATCAATGTCGGTACACGAAGCATCGTCGCAAGCTGCAGCACATCGATCCCCTGCATTTGCCAAAGCAATTGCGCTGCAACCTCAGGAGTTGCAGTCAGGCGCTCCAGATCACCCCACCAGCGATGCTGTTCAGGCGTGCCGTCGGGGATGAAAAGGTTGGTGAAAAATTGACAAAAGGCTGGATTGTCTCGTCCCCAGCCGATGCGAACGAAATTGACAAGTGTTTCGGCTTCCAGCCGCTCGGCCTCAGTCTGAGCTCTCGTCCTGGCACCCTGGCCATACGCGTTTAGGAGAACCAGATGCGAGACCCGCTCCGGATACCTCAGCGCATACACGATAGCGAGTGCGCCGCCCTGTGAAAGACCGAGGAGAACGAAGCGCGGGTCCTCGATCGAAGCAGCCACGGCATCAAGGTCGGCGTGCCACGCGTCGAGCGAAAGGTCAGATACATGCCGGTCCGACAGGCCGCAGCCGCGCGGGTCGTAGCGTACAAAACGGTTCCGGGCAGACATCGCCCGGAGCCAGGGCCGCCAGACCGGGCTCTCGAGATCATAGTCGACGTGGCTGAGCCAATGCGCCGCCCGCAGGATCACCTGGCCTTGTCCACAAGACGCGACGGCGATGCGGGTGCCGTCGGCGGAGGTACAAAACCGTATGGTCTGGCTGAGTTTCATCCGCCGAGAATATCGTACGGAACGGTCGCATAACAGACCTATCCTCTCCCCATCAATTGGTGCCCCCAACGGTCAAATGCTATGCTTGGAAAGCCGGTAGCGAGTTTCGATCAGGGCGTACCAATCTTGCTCCTCGATCAACCAAATACTGGGCGAGCCTGATCAAGCGCCGGGTGTTCGGCGTGGAGAAGACGAGCGACCTTTTAATGTTCGGGGAGCATGTCTGGCTGCTCGACTTTGCACCGGCCTCCTACGTCTACAGGATGATCGTTCCCTTCGGGATATCGCTTTCCGGCGCGACCCTATATCTTGTTTTCGGGATATTGCTGGCGCTGTGGCGGCTTTTCTCCGGCGTCGCGATGCTGGCTGCAAAGACTATGTCGTAGGTGTCTGCAAGTCCTCAGCTGCGACGCCACGGTCTCAGGGCAGTTGCGAACAGTCTCTCGCTCCCAGGGAACGATCTGGCTCCCGGAGGCGGCCTGCCTGCGAGCAGGCGCGGATAGCTTTCTTGAGAAGGTTGCCGCGCCCGCGGGATCGCATGCCGAAAAAGGAGCGCCGCTGTTTCAATCTTGGACGGCCGTTCTCACCATGCAGCGCTCGATCATCGAGGCCCGCGTTCGAGAATTCGACACAATTCCGGGCCGAGCATCTAGGCACTCTCGGCGGTCCGATTGCGACCGATCCCACGTGATACCGAAGAAACATTGAGAAAGCGCGCCGAAAGTAAGTCGGAACTTTTCGCCGGATACGCTGTTAGATGTCCGGATCGCGCGGCGAACCGTCACTGTGATGGATCCCTTCAAAGCCCTGGCAGTCGTTGCGCGGTCCACCTCTGCAAATTTCCTCTTCGGATTTGGAACTTTATCGTGCAGCAAGAGCTACGGCGTCTGGATCGCGGGGCGCTTTAGTCTTGACGGGATCACATGCAGCACATGGTACGTCGCGCGATCCACCACCCGGCATCACGACTGTGGATGTCACGCCGGTGTTGCGGGTGTTGAGTTGTGATACCGTGACCAGATGCGTGTCGGGGACCGAGCATGAAGGGCTTGCATCGGTTTTGGGCTGCAAGCCCTATTTCCTAGAACGATCGACAGGTTTCCACGTCTACAAATTGGGAACGCGCGGAGGGGGCTCGCCCTCTTTCGACTCAAGGCCCTACGAGCTAGCGCGCGGCCCCACCAGACCTGCCGCTATGTTCTACTTCAGCAAAGTCTATCTCTCACCACTTCACGCGCAATCCGGCGGTGCCGCTGAGCGCATAGCTGTCGCCGAAGTCCTTCAGCGAGGATTTTGCCGCGACTTCGCCATAGAGCGAATAGCGCTCGTCGTTCCAATTGTAAGAGCCGCCAAGCGTCAGGCCTGCCCAGACCGGGTCGTTCTTCGTTTCGAAACCAGTGCCGGAGACATCGACTGCCGTGCCATCCAGGAACTCGCCGTAGAGATTGGCAATGCCGTAGATTTTCGCGCGCGCCGTCTGGCCATCGGCACGCTGCCAGCTCTCCTCGCGGTCGAGTGCCATCCCGAGCCGTCCGACCAGACTGTCGCCGTCATCAAGCGAAACCCGTGCGCCGAACCGGTCGTCGAAACTGTCGAAGTCGACGGAGGAATAGACGAGTTGCGCCTGGGGCGTGATCGACCAGGACCCGGAGGTTGCGAAGCGCCTGCCGGCTTCGAGGCTCAGCGCATAGCCGAAGCCATTGTTGCCGTTCTCCATGGCGCCATCGACGAGATCGGATTTCAGGTCGCTGTCATACCAGGTGAGCTGGCTCTGGGCGTCGACGTAGAAATCGTTTTCGCCATACCAGGTGAGCGTCGCGCCCACCCCATAGCCTCTCGTGTCGATATCGCCATCGCCGTAGACCGAGCCAATATCGCCGGAAACCGTGCCGTAATGGACGGTCAGGCCGCCGATCAGCCGGCCGGCCTGGTCCTGGTAGAGCTCGCCATCGAGACCTCCCTCCAGCTTGAACAGATCGTAGTCATAGGTGGTGCCGCTCGTGCTTGTGTCCGGCTGGAGGCCGGCATGGGTCCCCTCGGTGCGCAGCCAGACATTGTCAGGCCCTTTGGCCGATGCTGCCGTGCGATCCCCAGGCCAATAGCGGTCGCCGAGGCGCTGCTGCAGCGTGGAAAGTCCGTTGAGAGCGAGCAGGAGTTGCGGATAGGCTTCGTAAAGCGGAACACCGGGCTGATAGAGTGGCGCTGCGGATGCGCCCGGCGCGGTCGGATTGACCAGTGCGGAGCGAAGATACCAGTCGCCATCGGCCGGGGTTGCGATGCCGTTCTGGTAGAGCCGATAGGCGTATGCACCGCCGACAACGGCCTGATCTCCCTGAAAAACATAGTCGCCGAGCAGCGAGAAGGTCCCGGCCGAGGTGCCGCCGACATCGACGATCTTGATGCCCTCGACGGTTTGCGCCCCGCCGCCGCCGAGATTGGTGACCTTGACGCTGGTCGTGCCTGACGTGTTGCCCGTGACGACAAGGCGGTCGGTCGGCGAGGCATCGCCGCCGAGCACGCTTTCGATAAGAAGCGTGCCGCCATTGCCGATATAGTTGCCCGATATCGTCAGCGTGCCGATCGAATTGCCGGGGGAGACCGTGCCCGAGTTCGTGACGTCACCAAAGATGGTACCGCTGCCGCCCAGCGTGCCGAAGTTGGTGATATCGCCGATGATGCTCGAAGCGGCGCTGTGGTCGCCGATCAGCAGTGTTCCGTCATAGATCGTCCAGTCCGTCGCGGTGGTGGCGACGCCCGTCAGCAGCCAGGTGCTGGTGCCGGTCTTCTCGAACGTGTCGAAGTTCCGGTATTGCTGGGCAGCGCCGATTGCCGAAACGTCGAAACTGCCGGTGCCCGTGCCGCCGAGCCGAAGCGTATCTGACAACGTGGTATTGCCGACGACATTGCCGATGATGTTGGAGCCTGCATTAAGTTCGAGGTTCAGGCTGGACGTCGCGTCCGTGGCGATGGCGTCCGTTCGACCACTAGCCGTAAGACCGCCGAGGATCGTTCCGCTATTGACGATCGAGGCACCCGGCGTCGTTTCGACCGTCACGCCTGCGGCGTTGCTGCCGCCTTCGATCGTGCCACGGTTTAAAAGTTCTCCGTTGCGACGCATTTCCACGCCAACCCCCGATGCCGTCCCACCATCGCCGCCACGGATCGTACCGTAATTGGTCAGTGTGCTGTTGACTGTTCCGATCCCGCCCAGGAACACAGCGGGCCCACCGAACCCGGTTGGACCGCCGTCGCCGCCGTGAACCGAGCCATAGTTGGTGATGGTGGAGCCTCGATTGGCCTGGAGACCAAAGCCGGCTTGCCCGCCAAGCGAATTGGATCCGCCGGCCACCGTCCCGTTGTTAACGAAGGTCGTCGGGCCAGCCAGACTAACACCGGCGCTAGTAGTGGATGTTCCGTTGGCTCCCCCAGTTATTGAACCGTTGTTTATTAGCGAGGAAACAACAAGCGAACTATTGAGATATATCCCGCGTTGCGCCGTGGCACCGATAATTGTGCCGGAGAAGGTCAACGCATGGCCGTTTGTCGTCGACATCTGAATGCCGGTGAGTGTGAAGCCCTGCGTGTCGATAGTGATCGGCTTGGCAGGGGTTGGAAGGACTGTGCCGCTAAGCGGGAACGTAGATGTCAGTTTGATAATTGCGCTGCTATCGCCATCTGTGTTCGCCGCCGTAATGGCGTTTCGCAGTTCTGTCTCGTTGCCGACCAGGTATTCCCGCGCCGATGCCACCGAGGCGAGCCCGCAGGCGATGATCAGCGCCGCAGCGCTGACACCCGCAAGAAGCCTCCATTTTCCGATATTCCCTTTACCAACAGCACCGCCGCTCATGCCTGGTTCCATAAAGTTGTTGCTAATATCAATACGATTTAAGGATGTGCTTTTTTGCGCCGGTTCGGCCTGTCAGGCAAGATCGGCTTATCACAAAGGGACCCGTACTGCGCCAAAGGCGACAGGTTGTTGCCGGGCGGCAACAGAATATTCAAATGCAGCAGCTCTATAAATCAACATGTTAGGGATTTGGTAACTTCTGGGTCCGTCACAGGTGCGTGACGGGGAGTGTCTGGCTCTCCTCATTCACCGGCCCATCTCATATGCGCAATCACCGATTCACGTATTCGCACGGGCACCGCTTGGCCGAGAGACGCATACGCATGTTAGAACACTCGCTGAGTTGCTATCTCGCTGGTTAGCGCCTTCGCCTATCCGCTTAGCGGTTGTTCTGAGGCAGCAGGACGCACAGGTGGCGGCGAGGCCCCTCCCTTTCGATCTTTCTTCCATCAGTCAGCTAACTCGGTGCTCCTTATCTCTAAGCGCCGCCGGCGATCTCGATAGCATCTACTCTGACCGGTCACGATTTTCGCTTATCCGGCAAAATATGTTTGCCATCATTGACATTGCGGCGCACAATATTTTGCACTGCAAAACGGGGACGGCGATGAGGATTTGCATCTACAAATCGGATGACGAACCCGACTTGACGCTGTTTTTGCGTGAAGGAAAGGCAATACCTGCGGACGCCACAAACCAGAAGTGGCGTCATTTTAAAGCGGTGACAAGAGACGAAGTCAGCGCGGATCTCCTCAAGAAAATTGAGGTCGCGAATGGCTCCCTTTTCATTCATCTGAGTTCGCTGTCGCAGACAACATAAGAAACAGGCGTCATGGTCGGCAGACCGATCGCGCGCCATGCCAGTCAAATCAACAAGACTATCTCCATGGGCCAAGTGTGGCGGGTGCGCCTGAACACGGCATGGCCGTTCTCCGAGACCTCCATGGCCAATTGAAGCAAGATATCGCTTCCCAGGCGGGGCCGATTTAGCCGTCAAGCAGCCATCCGGGCTCGCCGTTAACTTTAAATGGTCAAGTCCCAAAGGAGCTGCGTAACGTCCTCAGACGCGACGCAGCTAGCGAGCCCATAGAGAGGCGCTGCAATTGCGAGCCGCTATCCTATGTTACTTGGTAGCTTTGGCTGCTCCCTCGATAACCTTCGCAACGGCAAGGGCCTGCGAGATGTAGAGGGCGTGACTGCCGTCGATCTTCCACACCTGTACATCCAGCGCTCCAAAGTCGGAGTTTACCGTCCTCTCGTACTGACCGAAGAGGGCAACGGGATCATCGGGCTGGCGGAGCAGATGGAAGAGGGTGCACTGGCAGTGAAACGCCGGCTTGCAGGGCGGAGCAGAATCTCAAAGGCAGTCTGCGCATTTCATCAGCGGACTGGTTCGGGGCCTATGTACTGCCTCCCATCCTGGCGAAGTTCTCTATCAGTCGAGTTAGTCTCGAACCCTATCGTATTCTTCTTGCGCGCGCTCAAGCTCCGGACCGTAGGTCATGGACCAAGCGTAGAGCGCCTCGAACGGTTGCTGAAGGGAGCGGCCGAGCGCGGTGATGGTATATTCGACACCGACCGGCGTTGTCGTGGTAAGCACGTCGCGGCGAACGAGGCCATTGCGCTCCAGGCGCTTCAATGCGTCGGCGAGTGCTTTGTGAGTGATCCCGTCCAGGCGCCGCATGATCTCGTTGAAGCGCGATGGCCGGGTGCACAAGACGGTCAGGATCAAGACCGACCACTTGTTGGCGATCTGCTCAAGCACGGGCCGCGCCTTCTCAACGTCCAGCAACGCCTCTGCAGAGACAGCCTTGTGGCTATGAGACGAGCAAGCTTTGATGAGCGGACCTTCTTTCACTGCGGACATGGGTATACTCCTCGATATCTGCTTTACATATAGTGCGTAATTGACCGTAGGTATAGAGGATATACCTTAGCTTCATCATTGTTGGTGGAGTTAACATGACCAGATTAGCAAACAAGATTTCCCTCGTTATCGGCGGTATCGGCGGCATCGGCGGAGCCGTGTCTCAAAGGTTCGCCAGCGAGGGAGCGCAGGTCTACGCGACCAGCCGCAAGGGCGCGGAGAGCCAACCAGACTTAACCGGCATGGGCAGCATCTACGCGATCCAGGCGGATGCCAGTAACAACGCCGATCTTCAGCGCGTCTTTGAGCAGATCCGATCGGAACAAGGCCGCATCGATGTGCTTGTCGTGAACGCGGGCCTATCCGAATACGCACCCCTTGATGAGATTTCCGAAGATCATTTTGATCGGACATTTGGCCTGAACGTCCGATCCCTTGTATTTGCGGTACAGGGTGCCATCGACATCATGCAGCCCGGCGGTACGATTGTGCTGATTGGCTCGATTGCGAGCGATATCGGCACAAGAGGATATGGTGTCTATGGTGCGACGAAAGCCGCAGTCCGATCGTTTACTCGCACATGGGCAAACGAACTTGCTCCCAAAGGCATTCGCGTCAACGTTGTCAGCCCTGGACCGACCGATACGGCGATGATGGCAAGGACCTCACAGGAGGTTCGAGACGCACTGTCTAGTATGATCCCTCTCGGACGTATGGGCAGACCTGATGAGGTGGCGGCAGCTGCCCTCTTCCTTGCGAGCGACGAGAGCAGTTTTACCACCGGTGCAGAAATAGCCGTTGATGGGGGTATGGCTCAGGTCTGATGGCTGCCTTCGAGAGATCGAAGACCCGCTCGAAGCCAACGCTCGGGCGGTAGAGAGGTGCGTAGTCGTAAGACGTTGCCATAGCCATATCCTAGGAGCAACGAGGGTACGGGAGTGCCAAAAGCGGCGCTCCCGGCAAAGCCAGCCCTGATTTCAGCGGGGGGTGGAATTCAATTTGTGTTTTGCCGATTTCCTGATTCGAGATCTGCTCAGACAAAAATTTTTACCGCCCGCGAGCCGAGCTCAGGAGCGCCCTTGTCCTGTCGCCTCCGATATTCAGCACGCCGCGAGGACTGGATGCGCTTCCCTTGTGTAGTCAAGAAAGAACCTCTCGGTGCGCCGTCCAATATCGTGCGCACCGGTGACGAGTTGGGACGCCCGGTTAATGGACTGCACGACTGAGAACGCGATGCGGGTACGCCGCCTTGAACTGCGAGATCATTGCGCACGCCTGTTGCAATACCCGCTCAGTCGTTTCGGGATTGTCGCGTGCGAGTTCATCGGCGTTTATGCGGATCGCTTCCGCCATATTGGCAGACATCAAAGCGAACCGCCCTTCACCATAGACCTGAGCCTCCTGCGAAGCGGTCTCAAGCCATCGGGCGAAATCGATGATGATCTCTTCCCTCTCCGGGATGCTGGCGCTTCTGATGATATTGATGGTCTCTTCCATGTGGTCTCACTCCATGCAGACGTGGGAAAGCGACCGGGCTCATCAAGCCCCGATCATCACGTGAACTAGGAAGTGGAAAATCCGGATTCAAGATTCAGTTCAGCTTGAACTCGCCTTCGACACGACGCCATTCGTTCGGCCCGATCAGGCGCTGATGGCTGTAGCGGACGGAATGCAGCGGGCCATCGAGGCTCTCCTGCCAGAAGTCCAGGAACTTGTGCATCTCGGGAAAATCGGGCGCCAGATCGTAGTCCTGCCAGACATAGGTCTGCAGCAGGGATTCGAAATCGGGAATGCGGTAAAGGATATGGGCGGTGGTGAGACCATAGCCATTGAGCTGGCGTTCCAGGTCGGATGAAAATTGCATGCTCATCTCCGTTTCATGACCTTTGAAATTTGCCGCAAGAATTTGCGGCTTTCAACGGTTTGTGAACGAGTGAAGCCAGTTTTGTGTTCCCTTCCAGTAGGTTAGCAGCACCTGTCGTGGATTGCTAATTTTTTCTCTTTGCCCTCTTGAAATCGAAAAATCGCAAAACCAGATCATTTTGCGCAAAACGCTCATAGAGGTTTTGCACCCGCCCGGACTGGTCATCCGGTCCGGCCAGGGGATTGCGTCATCTTTTTTGTCCGATGGAGGAAAACATGTCGTTTAGACCGCTGCATGATCGCATTCTCGTCCGCCGCGTCGAAACTCAGGAGAAGACCCGGGGCGGCATCATCATTCCCGACACCGCCAAGGAAAAGCCGCAGGAAGGCGAGGTCATCGCCGTGGGTCCCGGCGCGCGCAACGAGGCCGGCCAGGTCCAGGCCCTCGACGTCAAGGCAGGCGATCGCATCCTGTTTGGCAAATGGTCCGGCACCGAGATCAAGATCAACGGCGAGGATCTGCTGATCATGAAGGAAAGCGATGTCATGGGCATCATCGAAGCCCAGAGCGAGCAGAAGAAGGCTGCCTGAGCATCCGGCTATCAACCCATCAGTCAACAATAGCTGCCTATTGAGGAGTTAAAGAAATGGCTGCGAAAGACGTGAAATTCAACATCGATGCCCGTGACCGCATGTTGCGAGGGGTCGATGTTCTGGCCAACGCCGTGAAGGTGACGCTCGGCCCGAAAGGCCGCAACGTCGTGATCGACAAGTCCTTCGGCGCACCGCGCATCACCAAGGACGGTGTTTCGGTCGCCAAGGAAATCGAACTCGAAGACAAGTTCGAGAATATGGGCGCGCAGATGCTGCGCGAAGTTGCTTCGAAGACCAATGACATAGCCGGCGACGGCACGACGACGGCAACCGTTCTTGCCCAGGCGATCGTCAAGGAAGGCGCCAAGGCGGTCGCGTCGGGCATGAACCCGATGGACCTGAAACGCGGTATCGACCTTGCCGTGGACGCGGTCGTCAAGGAATTGAAGACCAACGCTCGCAAGATCTCCAACAATGCGGAAATTGCCCAGGTCGGCACTATCTCGGCCAATGGCGACGAGGAAATCGGCCGCTATCTCGCCGAAGCAATGGAGAAGGTCGGCAATGAAGGCGTCATCACCGTCGAAGAAGCCAAGACCGCTGAAACCGAGCTCGAAGTCGTCGAAGGCATGCAGTTCGACCGCGGCTACCTGAGCCCGTACTTCGTCACCAATACCGAGAAGATGCGCGTCGAGTTCGAGGATCCTTATATCCTGATCCACGAGAAGAAACTCTCCAATCTTCAATCGATGCTACCGGTCCTGGAAGCCGTCGTGCAGTCCGGCAAGCCGCTGCTGATCATTGCTGAAGATGTCGAAGGCGAGGCCCTTGCAACCCTCGTCGTCAACAAGCTGCGTGGCGGCCTGAAGATTGCCGCTGTCAAGGCTCCGGGCTTCGGCGATCGCCGCAAGGCCATGCTGGAAGACATCGCTATCCTGACGGGCGGCACTGTCATCTCCGAAGACCTCGGCATCAAGCTCGAGTCCGTCACCCTCGACATGCTCGGTCGCGCCAAGAAGGTGGCGATCGAGAAGGAGAACACCACCATCATCGATGGCGTCGGTTCCAAGGCCGAGATCGACGGTCGCGTTGCACAGATCCGCGCCCAGATCGAAGAAACCACCTCTGACTACGACCGCGAAAAGCTGCAGGAACGTCTTGCCAAGCTCGCTGGCGGCGTTGCCGTCATCCGCGTCGGCGGTTCCACTGAAGTCGAAGTTAAGGAGAAGAAGGACCGCGTCGATGACGCGCTGCATGCCACGCGTGCGGCTGTCGAGGAAGGTATCCTGCCGGGTGGTGGTGTCGCGTTGCTGCGCGCCGTCAAGGCGCTCGACAATCTTAATACGGCCAACCAGGACCAGCGTGTCGGCGTTGAGATCGTGCGGCGCGCAATCGAATCCCCGGTGCGCCAGATTGCCGAGAATGCCGGCGCAGAAGGTTCGATCATCGTCGGCAAGCTGCGCGAAAAGGCCGAGTTCTCCTACGGCTGGAACGCCCAGACCGGCGAATACGGCGATCTCTATGCACAGGGTGTCATCGATCCTGCAAAGGTCGTACGCGCAGCACTCCAGGACGCGGCCTCCGTCGCCGGCCTTCTCGTGACAACCGAGGCCATGATCGCCGAAAAGCCGAAGAAGGACACTGCTCCGGCCATGCCCCCTGGCGCAGGAATGGACTTCTAAGAAGTGATCGGTAAGGCTCGTCCCAGCCGCCGCGGGGCGAGCCACTTGCGGAGAAAACATGAGTTTGCCATCGAAAGAAGATGCGCGCCTCTGCGCCAGTGTCGTGAAAGAGGTTGCCCGCTCCAAAGGAATAACGGGCGAGCCGGCCTCTATCGGTCGGCTGACCGCGACGGTCGCCAGGCTCTTCAGCAGGGGCGTGCGAGACCGGGACAGACTGCTGTCGGAAGCAATGGCAATCACCGAAATACCGGTGGCGCACGAGGAGCACCGTCCGCTTCTTGCCGAGCTCCGGCACATCACCACAGGTACCATCGATTTATCTATGGAGCCAGAAAATGAGAGAGGACATCAACAACAGTAGAACGAACCATAGTACCGAAGCAGCAATCAGCGCCGCGCAACTGCTTCATCCGTCCAAGCATTTTAATCACCCCCGTGACGTGCTTGTTGCCAGCGATATCGGCGATGACGCAAAACGCGCCATTCTCGCATCGTGGGCATCCGACCTCTTTGCCATCGAGTCCATTCCGGCACTTCGTCTTTATCCCGGCACGGATAAAGCCGTCTCTTATGACGAGATCATCGAAGCGTTGAAGACTCTGGACCAGTCTGATTGGCAATCCGAGGAGCAGGGTGCATCCAATTTCCTCGACATGCAAAGAAGCCGTTGCCGTCGCTCGCCGTCGCGCCGGTTTGGCGGCGTTGGTCTGTGCAGCTACCGGAAAGGAGACCACCGCCGACAGCCGTTTGAGATCTAAACACTGCCACCAGCTGCCGTGTGCCTGTTCGAGGACGCGGGCATGATTTTTGCCGACGACTCTTTGCTCAATTGAGGAGGTTTTGCCGATGAAGATCGCTCAGATCGCACCCCTTGCCGAGAGTGTTCCGCCCAAGCTCTATGGCGGCACGGAACGGATCGTTTCTTATCTGACCGAGGAGTTGGTCCGTCAGGGCCACGAAGTTACCCTATTCGCAAGCGGCGACTCTGTTACGGACGCCAAGCTAGTGGCATGCTCGGATGTCGCGCTCAGGCTTAACCCGGCTGTCCGGGATCACCTGCCACACCAGGTAGTGATGCTGGAGGAAGTTCGCAGGCGCGCCCATGAATTTGACGTCCTTCACTTCCACGTCGATCTCCTGCATTTCCCATTGATCCGGGATCGGCCAGTGGGATGGGTGCACTGAGAGTCACGCCTCATCCCACGGCGCTTTGGTGGACATCGTGCGTTTCAGACGCTCATTGGGCTGTGCGGGTGCGTCCAGTCGGGCAAGGTATTCGGCATAAATTTCGGGGCTAACCGTCAATATGGTACGGTCAAGCAGCACCTCCTCGGCACGGCGCTCCGAAGCCTCCAGCATGAAATCCGTGCGCGTCTTGCCGAGCAATTCGGCGGCGCGGTCGATCAAGTTGCGGGTCGCAGGCTTGATACGCATATTCAACGGCACGCTGGCGTCCTGGCTTTTACTTGTACGCGAGGGGGTGGGCATAGAAATCTCCTGTCTCGACAAATGTATAGCGTAACGACATCATCTCACAAGCGCCGTAAAGATGATGTCGTTACAAGTTCCGCTTTGGTGTTTTGGGGTCGAAGTCCAGCTCAGGTGAGGTGACGACATCGGTGTGCTGGACATCCTCGCCTGGATCGTTCTCGTCGTGCTCGTCCTCAGCACGGTCGCAGTCGTTGTCTTCCTCGCCATGCTTCCAGGCATGATTGCCACACTCGGAACCATCCATGGGCGCAGGCAGTGGCCATCGGAGGATGGGTCACGCTGTTCCTGGGCTGTGCGCTCTGGCCCCTGGTGCTCATCTGGGCCTATGTCGGATGGCTTGATGGCGATGTCGTGGCCGCTCTCCGTAACTTGTCCGGCACATCCTAGCTGGGATCGACGGTATCCCTTGGCCCCGGTCCTCGTCATCGAGGGATGTTCACTAAAGGGTGGATTACCGCCAGACGGTCCGAGCTCTTGAGGAGAGGTGAACCGACGAGCGGCCAATATTGGCGGTGATCATTTCGTCATAACAAGGGTTTGTGGGGTCGAAGCAGACCGGTAAGATTTTCTTGATGTGAAAGTACCCCAGTCTTCCGCGGTATCAAGAATGCGGTATGCCCACTCCTCGAATTGTCGGTCATGGTTTTCCATCATCCGCGTTGCGGGCTTACATCGCGTGGCTCACAACTAATGGGATGGTCCGCCTCGCCCCTGCGCTTCATCCCCTGGTCCTTTCGATAGGCCAGAGCTTACTTCATAACGCATTACTTCAACGGGGCAAGGTCATGCGCCAACCGTCACAAAATCGATTGGTCGATACCGTCTTACATATTGTCGATGATCGACGGGACGCCTTCGGAAACCTCGGGAGGTCGCGCGGCATTTTGGATGGCCGGTATAATGTCCTCAACCCGATCGACAACGATTGGCTGGATCAGATGGCGGCTATGCAAAAATCCAACTTTTTCCATGTGTTCGATCATGGAGAGCATCGGATTCCAGAAGCCCAATATATTGGCGAAGACCATAGGCTTCCGATGCCGTCCTAGCTGCGCCCAGGTCATGATTTCAACGATCTCTTCGACAGTGCCTATCCCACCCGGCAACGCGACAAAAGCGTCGGAACGTTGGAACATGGCGTGTTTACGCTCATGCATCGTCTCGGTCATGGTCAAATCATCGAAAATCCTGAGCGCATCAGCGGTCGATTCGCGATTTGTCAGAAACTTGGGAATGATAGCGCCGACCTTGCCGCCGTTTTTCAGCGCTGAGAGGCCGACGGCGCCCATCACGCCGTTGGTGCCACCGCCGTAGATCAGTTCCAGCCCCGCCTTGGCGATGGCAGCACCTAATTTTTCACCGGCTTCAACGAACGCAGGATCGTTGCCCGGTGAAGAACCACAATATACGCAAATCGAATGAATGTTTGTCATTGCATCATAAACGGTAAGGCAGAAGCTCTAGTCAAGAGACGGGATGTTCCGCCGCGTTGGGTCCGCCCTCCCCTCGTCACTCGGCGAGCGCTGAGACCCTCGGAACACTAGAGCGAAGGGAGCGACGACGAGACCGTTCTTATGAACTGTCCCGGGACCGACCGTCACAGCCAAAGCTCGCTATTCGGCCACTTGAGCCCCAACAACGCTGATCTATATGCATCTCACCGCTTATTCATGCTGCATAGGTAAGACATGTCTGAAACATCAGATGAAGTGGAGACGATCGACACGCCGCGCATTTCCACCGGGGTCGCGGGCCTTGATGTGATCCTTGAAGGTGGCTTGGACGAAAACCGGCTTTACCTCTACGAGGGCCGCCCCGGAACAGGCAAAACCACGATAGCCTTGCAATTTCTTCTCGAAGGCGCTCGGCAAGGGGAGCAGGTGCTGTATATAACGCTGTCGGAGACGGAACGCGAACTGCAGCTCGTCGCCAAACGCCACGGCTGGTCGCTCGACGGCGTCAGCCTCTTCGAGCTTGTTCCCCCGGAAACGACGCTCGATCCGGATCGCGAGCTGACGGTGTTTCATCCGGCGGAGATGGAACTGAACGAGACGACGAAGCTCATCCTCGACCGAGTGTCCGAGCTCAACCCAAAGCGGGTCGTCATCGACAGCCTGTCCGAGTTGCGTCTGCTGGCCCATAGTCCTCTGCGTTACCGGCGGCAAGTGCTCGCGCTGAAGCACTATTTCACCAGCCGACAGTGTACGGTCATTCTTCTCGACGATTTATCGTCTCAGCAAAACGACCTTCAGCTCCATTCCATTGCGCATGGTGTCGTCTTGCTGGAGCAGACCGCGATCGACTACGGCGCGGAACGTCGCCGCCTTCGCGTCGTAAAGATGCGCGGGATCAAGTTTCGCGGGGGCTACCATGATTTTATCATCGAGAAGGGCGGGCTCCACGTCTTCCCCCGGCTGATCGCAGCAGATCACCATCTTGCGTTTGAGGAGGAGTTTACCTCGAGCGGCATCGCAGAACTCGATCAGATGCTGGGTGGCGGGCTCGAGCGCGGGACGAACGCCTTGTTTCTCGGCGCGGCCGGGGTGGGAAAATCGTCGCTCGCCCTGACCTATGCTCTGGCGGCCGCCGACCGTGGCGAGCATGCCGTCATCTATGCTTTCGACGAAGGGCGTGGAACCCTGCAGGCGCGGGCCAGGACTCTCGGCTTCGATTTGCAGAAACATTTGCAAAGCGGGATGATCCGCTTGCAGCAGATCGATCCGGCGGAAATGTCGCCAGGCGAATTCACGGCCAACGTCCAGAGAAGCGTCGAGAACGATGGTGCCCGCGTCATCGTCATTGACAGCTTGAACGGTTACATGAATGCAATGCCGGACGAGCGTTTCCTGATCCTGCAGATGCACGAATTGCTGACCTATCTCGGGCAGCGCGGTATCATGTCGATCCTTGTTCTCGCTCAACATGGGCTCGTCGGTCCTCTCGAAGCGCCGCTCGACCTGAGCTACCTCAGCGATGCCGTTGTGATGCTGCGTTATTTCGAGGTGCACGGCACGGTTCGCCGCGCGATCTCGGTCGTCAAAAAGCGAAGCGGCCAGCACGAGCATAGCGTTCGCGAATTCAGCCTGTCTGATAAAGGCATTTGGCTTGGGCCACCGACGGCCGGCTTCATTGGCGTGCTGGCGGGATCGCCCCATTTTACCGCAGCTCCAGCAGTAAATTCAGTTGACGGACGTGATGGCGTTAAGTGAATCCGAGCCCGAACCCGTTCTCGTCTTTGCACCGGTGGGCAGGGATGCGGCCGCGTCCGTCGAGCTGCTCATGCGCAACGGGATCGCTGCCAAAGCATGCGGTGATCTTTACGCGTTTGTGAGAGAACTTGAAGCCGGCGCATCAGCAGCGTTTCTTGCCGAGGAAGCGCTGTTTGGAACAAATGCCAGCTCGTTATACAAATGGGTCGCCGACCAGCCACCGTGGTCGGACCTTCCCTTTATTTTGCTCACCAGCCGCCAGGAGCAGATGGGCATCGAAGGGTGGCGGCAGGACGTGATCGCCAAGCTGCGCAATGTGGCGCTTCTGGAGCGACCGGTCCAGGCGCTCACGCTCGTCAGCAGCTTGCAATCAGCACTTCGTGCAAGGAAACGGCAGTTGCAGCTGCGCGCGCTGCTTGAGGAACGCGAGCGTTCGGCACAGCAGCTTGAGCAACTCGTTGTGGCCCGAACCGAGGCGCTTGAAGCAGCTAACACAGCTCTGCGGGACCAGATACGCGTCCGGGCCGAAGTCGAGGAGAAACTTCGTCAGGCTCAGAAGATCGAAGCCATTGGCCAGTTGACAGGGGGCATCGCTCACGACTTCAACAACCTGCTGATGGTCATTTCCGGAGGCCTCGAAATGCTCGATCGGCAGGCGGACCCGGCGAGGCGCAAGCGGCTGATGGACGGCATGCGGCAAGCTGCTGAAAGAGGATCGGGCCTGACACGCCAGCTGCTGGCTTTCTCCCGGCGTCAGGAGCTCAAACCGCAAACCATCAACCTGGCGCGCCAGATCGGCGGCATGCGGGAGTTGCTGGACCGTAGCTTGAGGGGCGACGTCCACGTCGTCATTGATCTCTCACCAGACTTGTGGCCGGTCGAAGTCGATGCCAGCGAACTCGAACTCGTGGTTTTGAACCTCGCGGTCAACGCGCGCGACGCGATGCCGAAGGGGGGCACGATCAAGATTACCGGCGAGAATAAAGCGGCACGGGCAGAAGCTGACGGTCACGGCGACTTTGTTCGCCTCGTCGTCGCTGACGATGGCTCCGGAATGACGCCTGAGGTGCAGGCGAGGGTATTCGAGCCCTTCTTCACGACGAAAGATATCGGCAAGGGATCGGGTCTTGGTCTCGCGCAGGTTCACGGCTTCGCTCAGCAGTCCGGCGGAACGGTCGAGATAGAAAGTCAAGTTGGGAAAGGAACCACGATCTCGCTACTGCTACCGCGCTCCTCAAACCGTCCAGCGTTTGATCAGCACCACCTGGTCGATCTGCATGTCGCAAGGCGGCGAGCAGAAGCTGCCGGTAACGTCCTGCTGGTCGAAGACGACGACGAAGTCGCGGCGCTCGTTGCTGAGATGCTCGACGAGCTCGGATTTGAGGTGGTGCGGGCAGCGTCGGCTGCAGCTGCACTTGGCGCCTTGGCCAACGGCCGCAGCGTCGACCTCGTGTTCTCTGACATCATGATGCCAGGCGGGATAAACGGTGTGGAGCTCGCGAAGGAGATCCGGCTCCGCCGGAGCGATTTGCCCGTCCTGCTCACTAGCGGTTATTCCGAGGCGGCAAAACAGGACGCGGAGGCACAGGGGATCAAGATCCTGCGCAAGCCCTACCAATTGGCGGAGCTCGAAGAGGCCCTTCGGCGAACCATGGCCGGTGGAGACGGAAATTGAGGGTGCAACAAACAACAGCGGGAGCGGCTCGACGGGTATCTGCTCATCCAAGAAGGACCGTGTGTCCTTTCGCCAGTCATGTGTGTGGGAGTGCGCAGATGGGGAGCACGCCGATCGCGCGCCGTCTTCCGTCGTTCGCAGATTGCTTAACTTCTCGCCATATCCCTCCAATGCAAGTCCACCGCATTGCATCGCGCCGCGCCATCTGCACCTCAACGAGCAGGCCATAGAATGAACACTGCTTCCCATTTCCCCGCCGAACGCCTCCAACAGGTCCTCGACAGCGCAGTCGACACCGGGATCATCATGCTCGACGTCGATGGCATAATCACCGGCTGGAGCAAGGGCGCTGAAGCTCTCCTCGGCTGGTCGCAGGACGAAATGCTGGGCAAAACTCTGGTGGCGATCTTTCCGCCGGAAGGAGGAGCCGCCGCGCTGCTCGAGGCGGAACTGACCGACGCCAGGACCAGCGGAAAGGGAAGCGGCGAAGGATGGCGGCTACAGAGGGGCGGTGGCCGCATCTGGGCCGTTGGTGAGACAACGCCGATAATGGATGATGAGAGAAAGCTTGTCGGTTTCGTGAAAGTGCTGCGTGATCGCACCGAGCAGCGCGAGACGGAGATCGCGCTGCGAGAGCGTACCCGCGCGCTCGAGATCCTCAATCGAGCCGGAGCAGACCTCGCGCGCGAGAATGACCTGGAGAAGGTTGTTCAACTGGTAACGGATGCCGGTGTCGAGCTTACCGGAGCGCAGTTCGGCGCATTCTTCCACAACGTCATCAATCCATCGGGCGAGAGCTACATGCTCTACACGCTATCCGGTGTACCTCGCGAGGCATTCTCGAAGTTTCCCATGCCACGCAATACGGCTGTCTTTGCACCGACCTTTCTCGGAGAGGGGATTGTGCGTTCCGCCGATATCACCCAGGACAGCCGGTACGGCAAGAATGAGCCGCGAAAAGGGATGCCGGAAGGTCATCTTCCCGTACGGAGCTATCTGGCCGTGCCAGTCATCTCGCGAATGGGCGAGGTAATTGGTGGACTGTTCTTCGGGCATGCTGACATCGGCGTGTTCGACGAGGCGTCAGAAAGCGGTCTCGCTGGCCTCGCCGGCGAAGCTGCGGTCGCCATCGACAACGCCCGGCTGTACGAGGCCGCACAACGTGAGCTGCAGGAAAGACGCCGCGCTGAAGAAGCACTCAAGGAACTGAACGCCAATCTGGAGCATCTCGTCAAGCAGAAGACGGAGGAGCTGACCCAGAACGCAGAGGCGCTGCGGCAAGCCCAGAAAATGGAGGCGGTTGGGCAGTTGACGGGGGGAGTCGCCCACGATTTCAACAATCTACTGCAGATCATTGTCGGCAATCTCGACACGCTCACGCGGAACCTGCCGCCGGAAGCGGGGCGGTTGCGAAGGGCAGCCTCGCAGGCGATGAACGGCGCGAGGCGGGCAGCGGCCCTGACGCAACGGCTTCTCGCCTTTGCCCGGCGGCAGCCGCTCGACCCCAAGCCGATCGATGCCAACAGCCTGATCCGCGGCATGTCCGAACTCCTGCACCGGACGCTCGGCGAGATCTACAACATTGAAGTTGTACTCGCCGCCGGCCTCTGGAAGGCGGAAGCCGATCCCAACGAACTGGAAAGCGCGCTTCTTAATCTCGCAATCAATGCGCGCGACGCGATGCCTGAAGGCGGCAAGCTGACCATCGAGACATTCAACGCTCATCTGGACGAAGCCTATGCTTCAGCGCACGCAGAAGTGATCCCCGGACAGTATAGTGCCATCAGCGTCTCCGACACTGGGTCGGGGATGGACGCCGATACGCTGTCGCACGTGTTCGAGCCGTTCTTTACGACCAAGGACCAGGGCAAGGGCACCGGGCTTGGCCTCAGCCAGGTTTATGGGTTCGTCAAGCAATCGAAGGGCCATGTGAAGATCTACTCGGAAGTCGGAGAGGGAACGACGGTCAAGATCTACCTGCCGCGGCTCTTGTCGGACGGGGCCGATGAAGATGTGGTAGAGGCACCTGCTATCCCCGACGCTGCGCCCGGCGAGGTCATTCTTGTCGTCGAGGACGATCCGGATGTCCGTGCCTATTCGGTCGAATCGCTGCGCGAACTCGGCTACCATGTACTCGAAGCCAAGGACGGCCCTGCGGCTCTGCAGGCGCTGTCGACCCACGGTAAAGTCGATCTGATCTTTTCGGATGTGGTGTTGCCAGGCGGCATGAGCGGCGCAGACGTGGTTGCTAAAGCGCGTGAGACAGACCCGACGCTGAAGGCGTTGTTCACGACAGGCTATTCCCGCAACGCCATCGTTCATCATGGCCGGCTCGACAAGGGCGTGCATTTGCTGCCCAAGCCATTCTCCTTCGAGGATCTGGCCGTACGCGTCCGGGATGTCCTCGACCGTAACTGATGGCTCGACAGCCAGCCTTTCTGGCCGACACGCCCTCCAGCGAGGCGATGCGCTCGCGCAGGTCGGAAATAACCCGTTGACGCCGTCGTTGCGGCTCGCAATTTAGACCGCAACTCTTGGCTGGAAGGAAGCGTTGGAAAGAGGTTTGACACGGAAGGTTCCGACGGGAAGTGGCCGCAGGATTTCATCTTCGGGTACAAGCCGGTCAAGCCAATCCATCCGTTGATCGCGCGTCAGGACCGCCATCTGCCGGTCATGATAGGGCGCGATGTCGGCATTCGCCTCGATCGTCAGGATGGCATAGGCCTCGGGCCAATCTGAAGAGCCCGGCCGCCAGATCCCTGCGAAATAGAACCAGTCGCCGTTGGCGAGCGAAAAAATGAAATTCTTGCCCCCACTGCGATGACGGAACTCGGATGCCGGCACCAGGCAGCGGCGGGTTGAAAACGTCTTTCCTTCAGAGCGGACGACATTGACCGCGCGCGACCCACCATCGAGCGGACGCAGCCCCCAGGGCAGCTCGACCATCTCCACATCGCCGTCCCGCCGTCTTATGATAACGCGACGCTCGTCGAGCGGGGCGTCGGACTGGAAAACCTTCGCGTTCACCATATGTAGAACATAGCAAGAACTCAGCTTCACGACAAGACTGCGAGGAACACATGTGCAATGATTATCGGTTGATGATGGACGTGGCTTCGATCGTCGA
Source organism: Rhizobium sp. KNZ14-9A (assembly GCF_056755015.1). Lineage (NCBI taxonomy): Bacteria > Pseudomonadati > Pseudomonadota > Alphaproteobacteria > Hyphomicrobiales > Rhizobiaceae > Rhizobium > Rhizobium sp. KNZ14-9A. The sequence goes on along the minus strand of NZ_JBPGXB010000001.1, from coordinate 428,799 downwards.
GGATTTCGCCCACCTCAAGATCAAGATCCGTTTTGGTGAAGGTGCACCGAACGTTGATGCACGCGAGGACATCAAGATCACCGACATGGCGCCGATCGTCCGCACGGTCGAGGGCGCGCGGGGTGAAGGCGATCTAGTGCAGCGGCGCTGGAGCTGGCCGGGACTAAACAAGCGGCCGGTGTATAACTTTCGATCGGACGGACGCGAGTTCAACTCCAATCGCTGCCTGATCATCGCAGACGGCTTCTACGAGTTCACCGATCCAACGGAAAAGGGGAAAAAGCGCAAGGACAAGTGGCTGTTCACCAAGAAGGAGGAACCGATCTTCTGCGTCGCCGGCATCTGGCGCGACACGGATGACGTCGGGCAAGCCTTCACCATGCTGACAACGGAGCCTGGCCCGGATATCGCACCTTACCATGACCGGCAGATCGCTATCCTTGAGCGGGACGCCTGGGCCGACTGGCTCGATCCCTCTGTCTCGGCGAAATCTCTGATCAGGCCGCTTCCCGCCGGCACCCTTAATGTCGAACAGGTCGGCTGACGCGTTTTCTGTTCCACTACCGCATCTCGACAGGCTGAATTGGAACAAAATGCGCGCTGGGGGCTTCTCAGTTGCGAGGTCGCGTGCCGTCCAACCGGACGTGACAGGGATGATGAACGCGCTCCTTGCGGCCAACGAAACGGCAGCCGAGCGTCCCACCTGTCCGGCCTGCGCCTCAGCTCCGTCGTCATTCGACGCGGATGGAGGAAGTGTACCGGGGATCGCGATGGCCAGCGACAAGCTCTCAACCTACAAGCAGAAGCGCGACTTTCAGAAGACGCAGGAGCCGAGCGGCCAGGCGAAGTTGAAGGGTTCGAACCGTCGCCGCTTCGTCATCCAGAAACATGACGCGACCCGATTGCATTACGATCTCCGGCTTGAGCTCGGTGGTGTGTTCAAATCCTGGGCGGTGACCAAAGGCCCGTCTCTCGATCCACACGACAAACGTCTTGCCGTCGAGGTCGAGGATCATCCGCTCGACTACGGGGACTTTGAAGGCACGATTCCGAAAGGCCAATATGGCGGCGGCACGGTGATGCTCTGGGATCGCGGCTATTGGGAGCCGGAAGGCAGCAAGAGCCCCGAGCAGGCTCTTGCTAAGGGCGACTTCAAATTCACCCTCGAAGGCGAGCGACTGCATGGCAGCTTCGTTCTCGTGCGGATGCGTAGTGACCGTGACGGCGGCAAACGCACCAACTGGCTGCTGATCAAACACCACGATGATTTCTCCGTCGAGGACAACGGCGCGGCAGTCCTGGAAGAGAACGCAACCTCTGTTGCCTCCGGCCGGACGATGGAAGCGATCGCTGCCGGCAGGGGCAAGAAGCCAAAACCGTTCATGATCGAAAGTGGCGACGTGCAGGCGGATGCCGTGTGGGACAGCAACCACGGCCTTGCAGCGGAAGAACGCAAAGCAGAAACGAAGCCCAAGAAGAAGCCGACGCCGACAAAGCCAACGAAATCCGCGATAGCGGAGTTTATCGCGCCGCAGCTCTGCGAAACGCGCGAACGTCCACCTACGGCGGACGGCTGGATCCACGAGATCAAGTTCGACGGTTACCGGATCCAGATGCGTATCGAAAACGGCGATGTGACGCTCAAGACCCGCAAGGGCCTCGACTGGACAGGCAAATATCCGGCCATCGCTGCTTCCGCCGCAAACCTGCCCGACGCGATCATTGACGGGGAGATCTGCGCGCTCGATGAAAACGGGGCGCCGGACTTCGCCGCGCTGCAGGCGGCGCTATCGGAAGGCAGGACGGATGCGCTGGTATATTTCGCCTTCGACCTGATGTTTGACGGCAATGAGGATCTTCGAGAGCTGCCGCTGACGGAGCGCAAGGATCGGCTGCAGACATTGCTGAGCGATGCAGGCGACGATCCACGCCTGCGTTTCGTCGAGCATTTCGAAACCGGCGGCGACGCCGTCTTGAAGTCTGCTTGCAAGCTCTCGCTCGAAGGGATCGTCTCAAAGCAGGCCGACGCTCCCTATCAATCTGGCCGCACCGACACCTGGGTCAAATCGAAGTGCCGGGCAGGCCATGAGGTGGTGATCGGCGCATATGCCACGACCAACGGCAAGTTCCGGTCGCTGCTGGTTGGCGTCAACCGCGGCAGCCATTTCGTCTATGTCGGCCGTGTCGGCACGGGCTATGGCGCCGGCAAAGTCGATGTTCTGCTCCCCAAGCTGCGCGCGCTGGAAACGGCCAAGTCACCGTTCACCGGTATCGGGTCGCCGAAGAAGGATGCCAACGTCGTGTGGGTGAAGCCGGGCCTGGTGGCGGAGATCGAGTTCGCGGGCTGGACCGCCGATGGCCTTGTCCGCCAGGCAGCGTTTAAGGGCCTGCGGGAAGACAAACCAGCAGCGGAAGTCGTCGCCGAGAAGCCTGCCTCACCCGTAGAAGCCGATGTGCCTGATCCGGAGGCAGAGGCCGAAAAGCCAGCGCCGGCAAAATCCTTCCGGAAGGGCGGCAAGGCAAATGTGATGGGCGTGTTGATCTCCAATCCCGAGAAACCGTTGTGGCCCGACGCTGGCGACGACAGGCCGGTCACCAAGGTTGAGCTTGCGAACTACTACGAAGTCGTCGGACCTTGGCTCATCGACCACATCAAAGGCCGGCCGTGCTCGATCATCCGGACGCCCGATGGCATAGGCAGTGAGCAGTTCTTCCAGCGCCATGCCATGCCCGGAACGTCGAACCTCTTGGAACTGGTGACCGTCTTCGGCAATAAGAAGCCCTACCTGCAGATCGACCGCGTAGAGGGCTTGGCGGCCATCGCCCAGATCGGCGGCGTGGAACTGCACCCCTGGAATTGCGAACCGAAACAGCCCGAGGTCCCGGGTCGGCTCGTCTTCGACCTCGATCCCGGTCCGGACGTACCCTTCTCCACCGTCGTCGAGGCAGCCCGAGAGTTGCGTGATCGGCTGGAGGAACTCGGCCTTGTCAGTTTCTGCAAGACCACGGGCGGCAAGGGGCTGCATGTCGTCACGCCGCTTGCGGTGGCGAAGGGCAAGAAACTGGCATGGCCCGAGGCAAAAGGTTTTGCGCACGACGTCTGCCTGCAGATGGCGCGGGAGAACCCAGAACTTTATTTGATCAAGATGGCGAAGAACCAACGCAACGGCCGCATCTTCCTCGACTATCTGCGCAACGATCGCATGGCGACTGCCGTGGCGCCACTGTCGCCGCGCGCCCGGCCCGGCGCTCCGGTGTCGATGCCTCTCGCATGGAGCCAGGTGAAGACGGATCTCGATCCGAAGCGATTTACCGTCCGCACGGTGCCGGCACTCCTGGCGAAGACGAGTGCCTGGCAGGACTACTGCGATGGGCAGCGATCGCTCGAACAGGCGATCAAGCGCCTTGCCAAGTCGATGAATCAGGCCGCCTGAACGCGCGATCGGTCAGATCCCATAGCGCCGGTCGAGTTCTTTAAGGGCAGACTGCACTTCATCGATCGAGACTGGCTCTGGTGTTCCTGGCACCTGGCGGAGGGCTGGCTTTGAATCAACCGCATAAAAATCCGATGCCCAGGCCGCGAGGATTGCTCGCTTGTCATCGACGCAGAGAGACGGCGCTCTCACCACATCGATTGGCCTCCGAAGCTGCGCACCCTGAAGCAGGATCGTTGGTCCCATGGCCATAGCGTTGCTGGCCGCCTGCTGCAACATATCGTGTATCATCGGACCACCTCACCGCACGTGCGGATCTTTGTCCCGCCGCAGGTGCGACGCGGGGATCACGTTATTTTCCGGTGCCAGCAGATCATGTTTCTCGGCAAAGGCGGCGAAGAGCCCACGCGCGGTCTCCGCTTCGATTTCACCGCGCAACGCGGCACTGCATGCCCTGAGCGCCACCGAGTGCGCCGCGTCCCGCAACGAGGCCGGCCATTCGGCAAGATGCCGGTAGGCGTCCATCACGCCGCGAACCTCTGCCGGAAAGCCAAGGCCGACAAGAATGAAAACTGGCTGTCTGAACATATCGGGTTTCATCGCTCTCTCCTTCCCAACCCGGAATGTTGATGGATGGACGCCGTCGCAACGGCGCCCTGTTCTGCGGATAACGCAGTTACGCGGCCTTTTGCGCTTCGATCTGCGCTGGAGCAGCAGACGTCATTGCGGGAGCGCTCTGGATGGAGATCTTGCGCGGCTTCAGTGCCTCCGGGATCTCGCGAACCAGATCGATCGACAAGAGACCGTTGCTGAGGTCGGCCCCGTTCACCATGACATGATCGGCAAGTTCGAACCGATGCTCGAAGGGACGGCCGGCAATGCCGCGATGCAGGTAGCCTTCGTTTGCTGCTTCCTGCTTCTTGCCGGTGACGGTCAGAAGATTGGACTGGAAGGTGATGTCGAGATCGTCCTGCGCGAAGCCCGCCACCGCAATCGAGATCCGGTAGCTGTCGTCACCGGTCTTGACGATGTCATAGGGCGGCCAGTCGCTGATCGAGCGGGCACGCTGGGCGTTTTCGAGAAGATTGAAGACCCGGTCGAAGCCGACGCTCGAGCGGAAGAGGGGTGCATAGTCGTAAGATGTTGCCATAGCCATATCCTCCTTGAAGCAACATGGGTACGGGAGGGCCGAAAGACGACGCCTCCAGCAAAGCCAGCCCTGTCATCAGCGGCTGACGTAATCGATTTGGTTTTTGGCATGTTTTGATTCAAGAGTGCGGCCAGAAAAAATTCTGGCCTTTTTGCGTGGGCCGGCCCGCCACTCAATCTAGCGCGTAAACCGCCGCGTTATCCTGAACTTCCCGAAGTCCCTTGTAGGACGCGTGCCGCAAATTGCCGTCGTCGGTCCAGCCCCGGAACTCGATCTCGGCAATCAGCGTCGGCTGGGCGAAGATATAGTTCTTGCCCTTCAGCGGAACGACAGGCGTCCTGGTCTTCAACATATCGAGCGTCGTCTTCAGGTATGTCGCGTCCTTTTCCTTGAAGCCCGTGCCGACGGCGCCGACATAGACCCAGTCATGGCCGCGGCGAGCCGCAAGCAAAAGGCTGCCGATCCCGCCTCGCGCGGCGGCTGACTGCTCGTACCCAATGATCATGAAGCTTTCGCTCTGGACGCACTTGATTTTCAGCCAGTCTCCCGTCCGGCCGGAGCGGTACGGGCTGTCGCGGTGTTTGGCGATGATACCTTCCATCCCAAGCAAGCGGGCGTTTTCCAGAAGCTCGGCGCCGTCGCCTTGCACCTCTTCGGAAAGCTGTATCGCACCAACCGCGCCATCGAGCAGATCTTCTAATAGGTGCCGGCGGAGCGACAGCTCAGTCTTCGTCAGATCGTGCCCATCGAAATACAGGAGGTCGAAGGCGAATAGGATGGACTTTGTCGAGGCCCGTTTGCCGCCGCGTCCGCCTAGCGATCGCTGCAGCGCTCCGAAGTCGGAGCGGCCCTCACCGTTGAGGACGACAGCCTCCCCGTCGAGGATCGCTGTCCCGCCCCCAAGCTCCTTAGCTGCAGCCGCAATTGTTGGGAACCGGTGTGTCCAGTCGTGGCCGCCGCGGGTGATGATCCGAACACCGCCTGGCTCGATGTGAATTGCCAGGCGATAGCCATCCCATTTAATTTCGTAGGCCCAGTTGGGGCCTGCCGGTGGGACGGACTTTAACAGTGCGAGGCATGGCTCGACCCGATCGGGCATTGGATCGAAAGGAAGGTTCGGCTGCGCGGGATCGCGCTTACGGCGCGGCTGGGATTTCGCGGTGAAGCTGTCGTCGTGCAGCAACGGCTTGGCGCGTTTGCTCATTTGCCGTTCCGGCTTTCCGCCGCTACCGACTTTTTCAAGGCATCCATGATATTGATAACGTTACTCGCCGCGGGCGACGAGGCCGGCGTCTTGACCTTGGTCTTCGTTGGCTTCTTCAGCGTCTTCTTCTTTTCGGCGATGATATCGAGCAGCCGGTCCTGCACCGGATCGATCACCATCTTCGGATTCCAGTGCTGCGTCTGCTTTTTGATCAATTGCTGCACCAAAGGCATCATGTCGGAATCCTCCGTCTCATCGCCGATGCCTGCAAAATAGGTATCCTCGTCACGGACTTCATCCCCAAATCGCAATGTCCAAAGTACAATGCCCCTGCCGCGCGGTTCCAGCATGACGGCGCGTTCGCGGCGGGAGATGACCAGCCGGGAGATGCCGACCATGTCCTGGGCTTCCATCGCGTCACGGATGACCGAAAACGCTTCCTGCCCCACCGGGTCGTTGGGCGACAGATAGTAGGGGGTGTCGAGCCAAATCCACTCGACGCTGTCGCGCGGCGTGAACGTCGAGATGTCGATCGTCTTGGTGCTTTCGAGGGCGACGTTCTCCAACTCCTCGTCTTCCAGAATGACGTATTCGTTCTCACCGCGCTGGTAGCCCTTCACCTCGTCTTCGTCCTTCACCTCTTTACCGGTGACGGAGTCGACGTAATGGCTGACCAAGCGGTTCTGGGTCTCGCGGTTCAGGGTATGGAAGCGCACCTTCTCGTTCTCGGAGATCGCTGGCATCATCTGCACGGGACAGGTTACGAGGGAGAGCTTCAGATAGCCTTTCCAGTAGGGGCGGACAGCCATTCCTTCCTCCGATCAGCTCGCGCGGCGCGTCGGCGCAGCAGCAGACTTGGATTTCGCAGCCACAATAGGCTTGGTCGCCTTCTGCCGGCCAGCGCCCTTATTGGCATTGGCGGCGGTGCGTTTCGGCTCCGCTTTCTTCGCGACCAGACCGGCGCTCTCGCGCAGGGCCTGGAGAAGATCGCTCTGCTTGGATTCTGCGGGCGCTTTCTTTTTCGGCAGCGAACGACCTTCGATCTTGGCCTTCACCAGCTCGGCAACGGCTGTTTCGTAGCGATCTTCAAATGTACTGGCGTCGAAGCTTCCCTTCTTGGTGCCAATGATGTGCTCGGCAAGCTCCAGCATCTCGCCTTCGATCTTGAGATCTGGGAGTTCCTCGAAGGCTTCCGCCGATGAGCGGACTTCGTAGTCGAAGTTCAGCGTGGTAGCGATCAAACCCTTGCCATGCGGCCGGATCAGTACCGTGCGCATACGGCGGAAGAGCACCGTACGCGCGATCGCCGCGACTTTGGCTTTCTTCATGCCATCGCGCAGCAGCATGAAGGCATCGGTACCCATCTTGTCGGGTGCCAGGTAATAGGGCTTGTCGAAATAGACGTCGTCGATTTCGTTGCAGGGAATGAACGCGTTGATCTTCAGGGTCTTGTCGCTCTCGGGTACGGCGGCCGCGACCTCATCCGGCTCGAGAATAATGTACTGGCCGTTTTCGATCTCGTAGCCTTTGACCTGATCGTCCCGCTCGACCGGATCACCCGTTTCGCTGTCGACGAACTCGCGCCTCACACGATTGCCAGTCTTGCGGTTCAGCGTGTTGAAGGCAATGCGGGCCGACGATGATGCGGCGGTGTAGAGAGCCACGGGACAGGCAACCTCTCCGAACTTGATGAAGCCCTTCCAATTCGCTCGCGGAGCAACCATGACGCAATCTCCCTACACGACCTAGGCGATTCAAGCGAATCGGCATGGAATTGTTCCGAGTTCGAAACGAATCATTTTTCAATGACTTAGCGCGATTAGGCCCGCCCGTTTTGCGAGTCCTGCGTAAAGTCCTGATTCGCATGCATCTTTTGGACGCCACGCGCGTTTTGGTGTGCAGCAACCACGAAGGAGTCCCGCCATGAGCAAACGCGAACTGATCGACACCGGTACCGACAAACGCTATGTCCGTCGTGACAAGGAAGGGAAGTTCAAGGAAAGCGTCGAGGTCTCGAGGTCGCTGTCAGCCGACGCGCGCCACGATGCCAAATACGACGCCAAGCCGGGCCAGGGCGACAGGGGCGATCGCAAGCACTGACGGATGAAGCTCGCCCCGTACAACGCCAGGGGCATCAACGGACGGGCTCGACGTGCGGCTTCGCTGGCTGGACGAGGCGAAGGCCGACGTCGTTTGCCTGCAGGAACTGAAGGCGCCGGACGAGAAGTCTCCCCCGAGAGACAGAGCGCGCCTGGTACGGTGCGATCTGGCACGGCCAGAAACCCTTGAATGGCGTTGCGGTCCTCGTCCGCGATCAGGACCCGCGCGAAACGCGTCCAGGACTTCCAGGCGACCCCGACGACAGCCGCAGCCGCTACATCGAAGCGGCGATCGACGGTATCGTCGTGGGTTGTCTTTATCTTCCAAATGGGAATCCCGCGCCTGGCCCAAAGTTCGACGACAAGCTCCGCTGGTTCGAACGGTTGCACGCCTACGCGGATGAACTGCTGGAACTCGATGTGCCAGTGGCGCTCGTCGGCAACTTCAACGTCTGCCGACAGACCTCGACGTCTACAAGCCGGAGCGGTGGATGGACGACGCGTTGTTTCGTCCGGACGTGAGAGCCGCGTTCGCCGACCTCGTGGCCCTGGGCTGGACAGACGCGATGCGATACCTCCATCCCGATGAGCGCATCTATACATTCTGGAAGTATTTCCGGAACGCCTTCGCTCGTGATGCCGGTTTGCGCATCGACCATTTTCTGCTGAACCCGTCCCTGCCTGGACGGCTAACGGCGTGCGGTGTCGTCAAGTTTGCGCGTTCTTGGGAGCACACGAGTGATCATGCACCCACCTGGATTGAACTCGATGACCGGTAACTTACCTTATGGCCAGATACCCGTCTACCCGCCCCTCTCCCGGGAGTCTGCGGCGGAGATATCAATAGAAGGAGCGATTAGAATACTGAAGCGCGGTTCCGCTTTCCAATGTCGGTAGATTGGCTTCCTCAACCTTTGAGAGATGCAGGAAAACGTCGTCAGTGCCTTCGTCAGGCGTGATGAAACCGAAACCCTTAGCTGGGCTGAACCATTTCACCTTACCCGTGAGCATATATGATTTTCCTCTACGAGGAGAATTGCCTGAATTTTTGCAGCCGCCATTCGCATACGCGGTCGGCAATGGCTCCCTTAAGCACCGGGATTTAGTTCGCGAAAGGTAATCGAATAACGAAGCTTGTCGACCGCAGGGATGGAATGCTCCCAGACAGTTCGTGCATCACCCGCCATCACGTATGCCGATCCAGGTTCGAGAATAATCGAGCTGCGCTGCCACTTGTCGCCGTGGCGTCGCCTTAGCCTGAATGTGCACGGAGAGAGAAGCGAAATTCCCACCACCCGACCGAAGACAAATTTATCCTTGTGCCAGCCGATCGGAGCGCCGGAACCATATTCGGTCACCAAAGCCTGTTCCAACCGGTCGGGATCGATACCGGCGAAACTGCCGGCAAGCGCGCGCACGGGCAAAAGAAACGGCGGAATATCGTTGCCTCTCCGAACCCGCTGGGTATCGAAGTCGTATTTCCAGCCGTACGAAACCGTCCTGCGCTTGCCTTCGAAGCCGTGGAAATCGAATGCCGCGAACGGAAGTCCGGGCATCGTTTCCAGAAGGGCCCGCTGCAGATTGTCGGGGACGACATCCGGCGTATAACGAAACCCGTTCGGCAGCGCAGGCTCGATTGCACCGAAGAGGTCATGCTGTTCCATTATGCTCATATGCGGCTCTCAAAGTTGCCTATTGCCTCAATGGACGCTCGGCGTTTTCATCACGGTCGCGAAGTCCTCGGCGACCAGTTCGCTGACGGCGATCAGGATCTCCTCGCGCGAGAAACCCGTCTGCAGCGCACTGCGGATCAGGTCCTGAAGCTCAGGTTCTATGACGTCGCGGCAATCCTCCAGGCGCTCTTCGGAAATCGTTAGGCTGGTGAGTTCTTCCATTCGTTTATCCTTTCGAGGACTGTCGCACGGCGTCGGGGCGCGATAGGGCACTACCGAGCGGAGGCCTTCCGCGTCGGCGCGGCGATCAGCCCTTCACGCTGCAGCTTCTTGTGTGCGGCTTTGCGATGGCGGCTGATCGCCTGCGCCTTTTCCCGAACGCGGCGTTCGGACGGCTTTTCGTAAGCGCGCCCTTCCTTCATTTCGCGAAAAAGTCCTTCGCGCTGCATCTTCTTCTTCAGAACCCTGAGGGCCCGACATTGTTGTCTCTGACGAGCACTTGCATTGTCTTCTTCTCTTGTGAGCATCGTAATCAGCCGAGCTGTTCGGCGATAATTTCCTGCAGTTCGCGGCGTGTGAGGAGGCAGGGATATGGTTTCCACTTTCCGGTCGGTCGAACGACGGTCTCATCGCGATCCCGCGGCTTCGCGGCCGCAGGCGCGGCAGCGATGTTTATCTTGTTCAATGAGTTTCCTTTTGCCTGCCAATCGGCAGGCATCATCAGTACTTGTTGGATTGGCCCGTCACGAAACAGTCGGAGGGCGCCAGCTTGCCGTCGGCTAAAAAGACGACGGACGAATCCCAAAGGGTTGTCTGGCGAGTCCAAGACATGGGTACTCGCAAAGAATATTACAATCCCCCGGAGTGGGCATCCGTGCACCGTCACTAAAGGCGGCCACGGCGTTGAGCCCATTTGCAATACGCGAAAACGCGTCCGCCTTCGGCATGCCCCATCGCTACTGATTGCCGGACAGGGCAACGCGTCGTCCATTGCGTTCAGCGTGGGGTAATGCCCGACCAGTTCAGCCGCGAGTACGCGCGTCTATTTGGTCTGCCACCACTGCGAGATCTTGCCCATGCCCGGAACTGAGAGCGCATTGCCAGCGCCTTCCCTTGCTAAAGGTCAATCACAACCCGCCGCAAGATCGCCTTGAAAGGACTCGAATCGCCGGCCCCCGTCGTTCAGGTGGCTTATATCTGCGTTAAATTTTGAAATACTGCGCCGCACAAAGAAGCTGACCGCAATTCACAGAGCGCATGTGTCGTCGAACGAAAGAGGCAAAAGTCATGAGATCTACTCTTCGTATTACGCCTATTCTTGTTTTCCTCAGCACCATTCCGGCTTTGGTGGCTTGCTCCGCAGGCTCTGAAATTCCCCGTGGTCGGTGCGATCCCGAAGCTGCACGCGCGCTGGTCGGGCAACCAAAGCCGACCGACAAGGAAGCCGGGCAACAAACTGGGGCAACCGTCGTACGCCAAATTGCACCCGGTCAGCCCGTCACCCATGATTTCCGAGATAACAGGGTGACCCTCGAGACCGATCCGACCTCCGGCCGCGTGGTGGGGGCAACCTGCGGGTAGGCCAGACAACAAGGTTGGCCGGTGCGATTTCGTCCTCGATGGTGATGAACATGGGTGGACCGCACATCCGACTTTAGTGGGGTCAAGGCTTCAATCCCCCGGCTGCACGGTCCGCGCGTGCAACTCGCGACGAAGAGTTAAGTTCCCCGAATCATCCGAGACTGCAACCTCCGACTATTGACTCCCGAAACAACGAGAACATAATAAGAACACGTTGCAAGGCAAGTGGGCCGCGCGGCGACCTCCTTGCCGCACACTCTCGGAACTCCGCGCGGCCCTCAACCTTGATCGCAACATCGTCCCAAAGACGTTTTTGACGAGATCCGCCTGCCAAACAAGCAGGTCGTACGCTGGCGCTTGTCGATCACGAAAACCGGTGGGAGATTGCAGCCTACCGCATTCCGTCAGGCAGCGAGCTTCTGATGTTTGTAACTGGCGAGCCAATCCAGCGATCGTCCGCGGGCGGCCCGAACCTTTTGCTGAACAACATTGCGCGAAAACAAAAACGGCAAACGGATGGAACTTTCCGTCCACAACCCCGTTTGACGCGCGGATCGTGCGGCGAACCCTTTCCGTGGTGATCCCTTCAAAGCCCTGCGGTTCGTTGCGCGGTCCACCTCGCCGGGAACTTCTCGCCCTTTTTTCCGTTACAGCAACTCGGTACGCTTTGAGGGACTGAACATGCCGGTTTTTTATTTCCATGTTCGAAATGGCGAAAACTTCGAAGAAGATCCAGAGGGGATTGATCTCCCTACAATTGAGAAGGCGGAAGAGGAAGCTATTCTCGGAGCGAGGGAAATTCTAGCGGAAAGGCTGCGGTCTGGTGAGGTCGTCGACGGCCAGTCCTTCGTCATCACTTCTGAAGATGGTCGCGTTCTTCGCGAGGTCCCTTTCAAATCTGTGTTGAAGTTCGACTAGCGCAGATCGGATAGTATCCTAATTACTTACTTGTCCTGGCGGCCGATGTTTCGTCATATTTACTGCCGGCCCTTACTTTCTGCCCCCGTAGCGAACCGTGCACCCCGAGGCGTTAGGCAGAAATGCGGGACCGGCACCATCGCTTGGCTTCACCTCGTATTCAGTTTCGACCTGCGAGGATCAGCAATAATGCAGCCTATTTGGTAGGCAAGTGCACGAAGCCAGGGCCAACGGCAAATCATTAACCGAACTAATCGAGACCTATGGCGATGCCTTGAGGTCCAGAGAGAAATACCAGACCGATAGCGGTAATCACGGAATGGTTGTCGCTCACTATATAAGCGTCTGCATGAATTGGAGGAGCACCTCCTATAGAGCCTGATCCCCAACAAGCGGTAGTAGCGCTTTATCCGGCGGGTGGCTGGTGAGCTAGCCGCCATTTTGCGCCGCAGACAGCCGCTGGCGCTCCATCCGATCGATCGGTTCTCTCAAGTCGAGCAAGATATCCCGAGCGTCGTAAACCGAGCCCCGAGGCGTCTTGACCTCATCGATCTGGCGCTGCTGGTCGATGAAGCGCTGGTCATAGTTGCCGAACACTCGGTCCAGTTCCTCCCGCGGCACCTGGGCGTCACGTAGTTCCTTGACGCCAGAATCGGCCTGGCGCGGTCTTCTGCGCTGCGCTGAGTGCTCCTTCCGGTTCCTTCCGAGTGACCATCTTGTCAGCGAGGATGCTGACAGACTGCTTCAAGTCGTTGGTCGCCTCCCGGATCGGGATATAAGCCAAGCCGCCCAGCATGACGGCAACGTCCAAGAATTGGGGCCCATATCGCAGTACAGCTCGACAGCATGCATTGGCTTGTCATTTTCATCCACGAGAACGGCGGCGTTTCGACGGTGTTGGACAGCGACGATTTCATCGACGTGATCCTGGATCAGGCCAAGAGCGCGACGCTGTGACCGCCGGCACATGTCACGCGGTTTTCACACGACAGTCTGCATCCTCACGTTTAGGTTCTCGCGCGATACGGGTGGCCAGGCGTTTTGTGGAGTTACTGCGTTATGAAAATCGACATGTCGACCGAATTTGATCAAGTCATCCTCATCTTCGAGGATCCAAGCCGCCGGCTGATAGTTCGAACCGCTCTTGAGGCTGCCAACGCTTTGATCAAGGAGTGGCCATCAGATGACGGCGAGGAATTTCTAACCGCGGTGAAAGCTTGTCTCGACGTGATGACGGGAAAAACCAGTAGCAGGGAGCTGAGAAGCGCTATTCTCCGGGCAGCTAACGAAGCTGGTGTGGCCGCGGTCGCCGTCATCCATTGAAAATCTCCACCCGCATCGAGGCGCTGGCCGAGCCGGACCCGACTGGCGGGCCCAGTTGCAAACACCGATCGGCCACTGTCACGAGTTGTTGAGTATCGCTGAGCCCGTTCGCCTCTTATCTCTTAGACGTGCTCTCCGACTGCCGCGGAAGGACCCGCCATGAGCAAATGCAGGAATTACAAAAACCGGGCCATGCCCCCGCACATTTTTCGCCGCGCCAGCTCAGCATTCTGGCCCTCGTCGATGCCGCTGGACTGCCGGCAGAGGCCGATGGTGCGTTGGTGCGGGAGGCGAATTCCCATCTGAGCGACGCGGAAATCATCGAGGTGTTCGGGCGTGATCGGCCTTGCCTTCACCGTCTCCTGCATCACCGTTTCGCTGGATATCGCACCGGACGGCGAGCCCTTCAAGCATATGGATGCTCTGACGTCCGCACTCAGTCCGTGAAGCGCGCCTTCGCCGTAGAGGCCATCATCATCCCACGCTGGACTTATTGGCAATCTATATCACGACAAAAACCATCAGACGATGATGGGGCGGTGGCGGGATAGCATCTGGTTGTCATTTCATTGACATCCACCGCTTATATGTCGGCCTCGCTGATGCTGCCCCATCAGTCGGAGAAGGGTCCCTTCGTCCTAACTCAGGGTCCTTCTCCACCCATCGCAATTTTTGCTCTGCTGGGCCGGCACTCTGACGCGGGCAGTTAGTTGAGAAGCTGCGATCGACTAAGCAAATTTACGGCCGTGCCCTTGAGCGTATCAATCGTGCTCAATGGCGCCTTTGCCTACAATAGCCTGCTCTAACAGCGTGGCAACCTTATCGGCGGCAGGGCCATCACCAGGGACGGGATAAGTACACCTGAGGTCGCGAAGTTGATCTCTCAGTTCCCTGAGGTCCACCGTCATGCGGCACCACGGTCTTCGCACTTGGTCCCAATCAGGCAATGATAGGACGAACCAGGCGACTGACAAAAATTAGCTCCATCATCGGAACTTTACAGGTCTCCCAAAGTTGAGCGCAAGGATCGTGCGGCGAGATCTCCAGTCAACCTGCCCATAAGGCGTCGCGCGATCCCCTGTTTAGCCCCCCAAAACTGGCCCGTTTCGGCGGGCTCTTTTTCGATCGCAGCGACCTCTTTATTTTTCTGGGAACCTTTCCTTGAACTTTGCGTTCACGAAGCCGTGGGGATGTACGCATGTCGCGCGCTTCTCCATTTTTCCAGTCCGCTCTCCTAGCCCCGCCCTACGCGGGGCTTTTTTCGCTCGATCGTTTCCCACAACAATTTATAGCCTGTCGCCTCTTTGCGAGGCAAATGATGAGAGGGCGCTAAGGGCGGCCTTTCTAGCATCGGACTTTGGTCCGATTCTATCCGCAAATTTCGTCCTGCTGGCGCCCTGAGATCTGAATGGGCGCTGGCAACATCAGATTTTTTCCCTATTCCCTCAGTGTATCAGCGGGAACGCCCTTCGGAAGGTGATAACCGGCACGCGACAACGGCCACCCGCTGCGCTGACGATTGTTTATATTGTCGAGGCTTAGTCAGGCGTTTTCCGGCAATGATCCACGATGAAGATAAACCCTCCGGCACTGCGTTTCCGATTCGTCATCCTCATTGCCGGGGCCGCGATCATCGGCAGTCTGGCATGATCATCGGGCCATCGGACACCAGCACGGTCTGGGTGCCTGATAGTTCAGCCGGCCATCGGTCTCCATTGATGAACATGGCCGTGAGGCGTACTTCATGCCTGTTGCTATCAGCGATTTTCTCCGCGCGACGGCGTCGGGTCGGCTTTGATGTCGGTTCCGACAGCCAGACGAGGCATTCGCGAGGCGTCGACACTTTTCGCCTTCGGCCACGCCGGCGGCTATGACACCTACCTGGAAGGCCTACGCATCGTCGATCTCGGTGACGCCGATATCGTCCATACCGACACGATGAAGAGCCATGCCAATATCGAATATGGCGTGCGAAAGATCCTGGCCGCCGGCGCGCTTCCGGTCGTGCTCGGCGGCGGCCATTCGGTCAACATTCCCTGCATCAACGCCTTCAGCGAGCAGGAGCCGATCCATGTCGTGCAGTTTGATGCGCATCTCGACTTCGTTGACGAGCGCCACGGCGTTCGCTTCGGCCATGGCAGTCCCGCTGCGCCGCGCCTCGGAAAAACCCTGGGTCACCGGCATGACCCAGCTCGGCATCCGCAATGTCTCCTCTACCGCCAAGGAAGGTTATGATTATGCCCGGGCGCAGGGCTCAGATATCCTCTCGGTCCGCCAGATCCGCAAGCTTGGTGTCGATGCCGTTCTGGAGCGTGTTCAGGCTGGGAAACGCTATTACCTGACGATCGATATCGACGGCTTCGATCCGTCGATCGCGCCGGGCACTGGGACCCCGAGCCATGGCGGCTTCATCTACTATGAGGTCCTGGAACTGATCGCCGGGCTTGCCAAACGTGGCACGATCATCGGCGTCGATCTCGTCGAAGTGGCGCCGGATTACGACCATACAGGCTCGACGGCCATCTTGGCAGCCCAGCTGCTGCTCAACACGATTGGCAGAATCTTCATAAACGCGAAGCAGCAGTGTTCTTACACAAACCCGACACGAGCGCTATTCGGGAAGCCTTATACAAATTGATATGTTTAGTTACAGAGGCGGGTGAAAGGGCGTCGAATAGGAAAGCTAATCGCTCTGCACTCATCAAGTTTGGAAGCAACAAACGCTATCCAAGATGCATCAAAGGGACGCAAAATTGATCGAACGTGCGGTCGGTTACCTTGTTTGCAATAAGACACCAGACGATAGAACGCAGTTAGTGCTTACTTCGTCAAATTTGGTCCGGCTCGGCCGGTTTCTGCGGTCAGTGCGTCCGCGACGACACCACGTGCGGTTTTTGTGGACGCCTATTCTTAGGCGACGCCTCCGATGCGGCGCGATCAATCGCCCAGGCTACTTCTCGAAAGCCGCGGGTGCGCATCCCTCGGGGCCATCGCGTTCGGCGATGATCTTAGCGTCGAACCACCGAGCAAGCTTCTCCCCGCGCTTGTTGCCGCTTGAGGTATTCCCGACGATCGTAGAAAGCCGCAGTCGGCTGAAGCCGTATCCGACCAGCGCTGCGGCCACATCGAACGCGAGCGCGAAATGGTCCGATTTTGCGGGAGCGAGTTCGACTCCGAGAACTGGCGCGTCGTCTCTCGACATACGAAGCCCCGCGCAGCCGCACGGCTCTCCCGTTCGTCCGTCGAAGATACCGATCTGGAAATTGTGCGTGGCGTAGCTTTGCTCCATTCGCTGAATAAATCGAAGAGATCATTAGGCCGCTGAACGTCTGAAGCTTCAAAGTCATAGAGCGCGAGATAGCGCGGATCCATCTGGTAACCCAGAAACGCGGCTCGATCCGCATCTGTGAAATCCCGCAAGAGAAAACGGGGATGCTCGATCATCAATGATGTCATTCGGCTCTTTTTCATTGTTGTACCGGTCGCAACGGCTTTGAATTTGGCAGCAGCCCGCATGGCTGCTTCGCGTTTGGCTAGGGGAACCGCGACAGACAGCTAACCATTAGCGCATCCAGGAGAATGGAACAAGAACCGTCTAAATGCATTATGACGGTTCCAATAGACGGGAGAAGCTGTTAGGAGAGAAAAGCATGACAAGACGCGAAATAACTCATCGTCGGGCCGCCATTGGCAGGCATACGCTGTTCCTCCGGGAAGCGGGACCGAGGAGCGCTCCCGTTCTGCTCCTGCCGCACGGATACCCGTGCTCTTCCTATCAGTTCCGGAGGTTGATGCCGGCGCTCGCCGATCAGTGGCGCACCGTAGCCTTCGACTGGCCGGGTTTTGGCTACAGCGACACGCCTGACCCCGCCGAGTTCGGCTATGACTTCGACGCTTACGCCGAGGTGCTCGGCGATGTCGCTGAGGCGCTCCGCCTGGAGCGCTACGCGCTCTGGCTCCACGACTACGGCTCGCAGATCGGTCTCCGGCATGCCATCGCCCAGCCGGAGCGGATCGCCGCGCTGATAATTCAGAACGGCGACATCTACGAAGACGTGCTCGGCCCTAAATACGAGACGATCAAAGCGTGGTGGGCCGACAGGTCGCCCGAGAAGCACCGCCCTCTCGACGCGGCCGTAAGCGAGGACGGATTTCGTAAGGAGTTCGTCGGTGAAGTCTCGGAGGAGGTGGCAAGCCGAGTCCCCCTGACCTTTGGAAACTGCATTGGCCGCTCATGGACACCCCAACACGCAAAATGGTGTCAGTCGGCCTGATGGAAAAGCTGGAGCAGAACCTCGACTGGTTCCCGCGCTATCAAGCCTATCTGCGCGAGCACCGCCCGCCGACGCTGGTGGTGTGGGGCCCACAGGACGGCTACATGCCGGAGGCGTCGGCGCGAGCCTACCAGCGCGATCTCCCGGACGCCGAGTTCCACATTCTCAACGATGCCGGCCATTGGCTGCTGGAAACGCACTTCGAACAGGCGCTACCGCTCGTCCGCGAGTTCCTCTCTCGGGCGCTCCGATGACCGCGCCTCTAAGCGAAATCTCGAACTCGAGGAGACATACATGGTCACAAAGCCCACAATTGCACGTATCTGGCGCGGCCGTACTCGCTGCGACGTCGCCGACAGCTACGAGCCCTATTTGCGAGCCGAGGGCATCGCTCCGCTTCAGGAGGTTGCCTTAGGCGTCCAGCTCTTTCGAGAGGACCGGGACGAGGTGACGTGGTTCACGACTATCTCCTATTGGCCGGACATTGAGGCGATGACCGCCTTCACGAAGGGCGATCCGATCAAGGTTCATCATCTCGATCGCGACGCAGAGTTCTTAATCGAGCTGCCGGAGCGCATCGAGCTCCATCGCATCCTGATTGACAATCAGAGCCTGCGTTGAACTCGCCTCGTTCCAGGGCGACGGCGCCGATTAAGGAAACAAATGAAAGCTACGCGATGTCCCTGCCCCACCGCATTTCAGGCAATCTCGCGCTTGATCTCGCCAACACCATCAGTTGGCGCAGCACGGCCTGGGAAGTCGACCATTTGGCGACCTTCGATGACCTCTTGGCGTGGTCCAAAGAAGTCGGCCTGATAGGCGACGAGTTCGTCGCATCGCCGCCGGAGCAAAGGACACTGCTCGAGCAAGTCCTTGCGCTTCGCAAGGCGGTCTATGCGGCGGGTTCGGCGATCGCGAGCGGCCTCGATCCGCTGCGCACGGATTTGGACGTCATTCGCGATATTGCCGCGGTGGCCCTGCGCCATGCTTCGCTTTCCGGATCCCCGTACACATTGCATTTTGAGGGAATCTATCGTGTGACGGGCACCTTCGCATGGTCAGCCCTCGACCTGCTTCGTGGCGACGAACTCTCTCGACTGAAGCAGTGTCCACCGGATGATTGTCACTGGCTTTTCATCGATCGCACGAAGAACGGCTCAAGGCGCTGGTGCGACATGGGCACCTGCGGCAATCGCGCCAAAAAGATGGCGTACAGAAAGGGGCGCGTTAACCCGAAACAACTTCCATGAGCAGATAGCGGGACTCCGCACCGGGGCTGTCACGAAGCCATTTCATGGCACTGTTTCGCGATTTGGTCGGTACAACGCCGCAGGCTTATTTGACGGGATGGCGTTTGACTCTTGCTCGACGGAAGCTCGCCAAAGGAGGGAAGGTGAAGTCAGCGGCGCGTCAAGTCGGCTTTGGCAGCGCGGCGGCCTTCTCCGCGCATTCTTTCGCAAATTCGGGGACTGGCCATCAGTCCGGTCATAGGCGCGATTGAGGTTGCCGGGCGGTGCTGTTGACCTTAGCGTGCCATCTTTGAACCAAGGTTGCAGAGGCTGTTTCGTTGCGTCCAAGCTCCGCCGCCTTGAGCAGTTCGAACCGGAGACCCGTGGTTTGCGCACATTTGAGAATGTGATTTCAACGGTTTTCGCCGGCGAACAGATTGGCGCAATGGGAGCGTCCTTGGTACCCACATTGAGAAGGACGACCACTTGTTTTATATGATGCGTGATGAGGCGGATATGAGAACGACCTTGGCAATCGACGACGATGTTCTGATCGCCGCAAAAGCGATGGCCACCCAGCAGCACCGGAGCGTCGGCGAGGTCATTTCTGAGCTGGCGAGACGTTCTCTGCGTCGACCGCCCAGCAGCGGCGAGCGCAATTTCATTCCACTGCTCTCAACTCGGCCGGATACGCCGCCAGTGACGCTCGAAATCGTGAACTCCATGCGTGACGAACTGCCGTGACTTTCCTGCTCGACGTCAATCGCGCCAGGGGTGTTTGGATTGTCAGAGCCCATGTGAACTTCACCATGCAATGAGTGATGGTAACGGGTAAAACTGGTTCCGGCGGGACAGGTAAGCCTAATTGCGGTCATGGTCGAATGTAATCAGGGAATTCTGCACTGATAACGTCGATGATAGAAAGGGTACCCGAAAGGTGCTTCTTTAACGCCGCCGCAGCACTCTCCGGCTTGCCGGACGCCACGGCCTCAACAATCGCCTCGTGATCCGCGATCACCATCTGCATTTTTCCAGGCATTGGCAGGTTTAGGCGACGCAGTCGATCGAGGTGAACACTCTGGCGTCGAACATTTGCCCAGAGCTGCAGGATGCCGCTCCTTTCATAGAGTTTTCTGTGAAACTCGCGGTCGATGCCGTCGAATGTGTCGTAGGTTTCGGGCGTTGCCACCGCTTTCTGCCTGGCAAGAATTTCTCCAAGCTCGGCTGCGGTCTCGGCGGGCGCAGCCTCAGTTAACCTTCGCACCGCTTCGAGTTCGATCGATAACCGCAGGAACTGCGCTTGCCTGGCATGGTCGATATCGATCTTCGCCACAACCGTCGCATATTGCGGATAGACATCGACGATCCCTTCTTCCTGCAGCCGCATCAGGGCGTCACGTACCGGCGTCTGGCTGACCCCGAACTCCAACTGCAACGATGCCCGCGACAAAATCGTGCCCGGCACCAATTCCACCTTGAGAATCCGCTCCCGCAGAATTTCATGCACCTGTAGCGCCACCTGCCGCGAACGGTCCAGTTGGCTGCCCCTCATCACACTACCCATGCCATTTCCATCCACCTGCTCGCCATCGCAGTACTAAAACATAAAAGCGGGGTTGATGCACTGATGTTTTAGTGCTTCAATACATTATTCGCTTTTCACACTAGGCGAAACCCGGGCCGGGAGGGCTCGCACCTTGGGAGGAAAACCATGCGACTGTTGATCAGCGGCGTGACCGCAATTGTTATGGCTCTCGGCTTGGCCTGTCCGAGCCAGGCGCAGGACAAGACCAATATCTCCATCACCCGGCAGCCCGGCATTCTCTATCTTGCCAGCCATGTGATGGAGACGCAGAAACTCATCGAGAAGCAGGCTGCCAAGGAAGGCGTCGAGGGCGTCACCGTCGAATGGCGGACCTTCAGCGGCGGTGGCGCCCAGACCGACGCCCTGCTTGCCGGCAATGTCGATGTCGTCAACACCGGCACCGGCAACCTTCTGCTTCTGTGGGATCGCACCCGCGGCAAGGTGAAGGGCATCATCACCAGCTCGGCTCAGCCGGTGATCATGGTTTCCAACGACCCGCGCATCAAATCGCTGAAGGACATTGGCGAGGGCGACAAGATCGCCGTGCCGACCGTCGGCGTTTCCACCCAGGCGATTCTGCTGCAGATGGCGGCCGCCAAGATGTATGGCGACGATCAGGTCAAGAAATTCGATTCCAACACCGTGCAGCTCGGCCATCCGGATGCAGTGGCAGCCATCGCCAACTCCAAGCATGAAGTGAAGAACCACTTCTCCGCACCACCGTTCCAGTATGTCGAGCTGAAACAGCAAGGTGTCCACAAGGTCACGGATTCCCGCGAAATCCTTGGCGGTGCCCTGACCCAAGCCACCTTCTTCACCACCACGGCCTTCGCAGAAGCCAATCCGAAACTGGTCAAGGCACTGCGTACGGCAACCGAAGAGGCCGTCGCCTTCATCAAGAAGGATCCGAAGGCAGCCCTTGAAGCCTATAAGTCCGTCTCCGGCGACAAGACCAGCCTCGACGATCTTCTCGCCATGCTGAAGGAACCCGGCATGGACGAATGGCGCACCGACCCGCAGGGAACGATGAAGTTTGCCGCACATCTCAACAAGATCGGCACGCTGAAGACCATGCCAAAGGCCTGGACGGACTATTACCTGCCCGACAGCGCCTATCTCAACGGCAACTGAGCCCGTCGCGACACCAGCAGCGGCGGACACGCTCGCCGCTGCTCCTCTTAGGGAGTGAACCCATGATGCAGGCAAATATTGCCGCCGCCGAGCGCATTGCGCCGGCTGCCGACAAGGCACCGCTTCTGTCCGTTGACCACGTGACACTGCGCTACAAGACACCCAACCTTCTCATCACCGCCACCGAAGACGTCAGTTTCAATGTCCGCGAATCCGACCGTTTCGTGCTGCTCGGCCCTTCCGGCTGCGGCAAGTCCACGCTGCTCAAGGCCGTCGGCGGTTACATGACGCCATCTGCAGGCACGATCCACATCAACGGCCGTCAGGTGAAGTGTCCCGGGCCGGATCGCATGATGGTGTTCCAGGAATTCGACCAGTTGATGCCGTGGAAGACGGTGCTGGAAAACGTCATGTTCCCGCTTCTGGTCGCCCGCAAGCTGCCGAAGGCCGAAGCCGATGCGCTGGCCCGCCAGTATATCGACAAGGTCAAGCTCACCCGCGCTATCAACAGCTATCCGCACACGCTGTCGGGCGGCATGAAACAGCGCGTGGCGATTGCCCGCGGCATGGCCATGCAGCCGGACATCCTGCTGATGGACGAACCGTTCGCCGCCCTTGA
The DNA here is from genome assembly GCF_056755015.1 of Rhizobium sp. KNZ14-9A. NCBI lineage: Bacteria > Pseudomonadati > Pseudomonadota > Alphaproteobacteria > Hyphomicrobiales > Rhizobiaceae > Rhizobium > Rhizobium sp. KNZ14-9A. The sequence goes on along the minus strand of NZ_JBPGXB010000001.1, from coordinate 406,579 downwards.
CGCGTTGACCCGCCGGCAGATGCAGGACGAACTGCTGCAGCTCTGGGAAGACACCAAGTTCACGGTCATCTTCGTTACCCACTCGATCGCCGAGGCGATCAAGATTTCCAACCGAATCCTGCTACTCTCGCCGCATCCCGGCCGGGTGAAGGCAGAGGTCGTCGATGTCGACAAGATCAGCCACGAGGACGGCAGCGCTGCAGCCCTCGAGCGCGACATCCATAACCTGCTGTTCTCGAACGAGCCCGGTCACAAGGAATAGAGCCATGCTGTCCGCAAACATCATTCTGGCGGCCGATGTCGAGGCCAACAAACCCTATGACAACATCAAGCCGGTGGAACAGAAGCTCAGCGCCTTCGAGACCCTGTGGGGCATCGGAGCATTGCGCAAGACGCTGCTGATCCTGACGCTCGCCATCATCTGGCAGGTCTACTCCTCCTATCTCGACAACCCGTTGCTGTTCCCGACGCTCACCGACACGATCGCCACGCTGATCGACCGCTTTGCCGACGGCACGCTGCCGGCCCGTATCTGGACGACGCTGCAGATCCTGTTCATGGGTTATGCTGTCGGCACCGTGCTTGCCGCGTTCCTGACCGTGCTTGCCATCAACACCCGCATCGGCACCGATTTCCTCGAAACCATGACGGCAATGTTCAACCCACTGCCGGCGATCTCGCTGCTGCCGCTGGCGTTGATCTGGTTCGGGCTGGGTGCCTCCAGCCTGGTTTTCGTCCTCGTCCACTCGGTGCTCTGGGCCGTTGCCCTCAACACGCATTCCGGCTTCCTTGGCGTATCGCGCACCTTGCGCATGGTCGGGGCCAACTATGGTCTCACCGGCATTTCCTACGTGCTGCGCATCCTCGTGCCGGCTGCCTTCCCGTCCATCCTCACCGGCCTCAAGATCGGTTGGGCCTTTGCCTGGCGCACGCTGATCGCCGCCGAACTTGTCTTCGGCGTCTCGTCCGGACAGGGCGGTCTCGGCTGGTTCATTTTCGAGAACCGCAACCTGCTCGACATCCCGGCCGTGTTCGCCGGCCTGCTCACCGTCATCATCATCGGCCTTATCGTCGAAAACCTGGTTTTCCAGACGATCGAACGCCACACCATCCAGAAATGGGGCATGAAGGAATAGCGTCAGGCTGTTCCTTCGCATTCCCGAGAAGGTCATTCCCATGACGAAAACAAAGACGCCCGAAACGCTGCGAAGCGCCCGCTGGTTCGCGCCCGACGACCTGCGAAGCTTCGGTCACCGGTCGCGCATGATGCAGCTTGGCTATGCGGAAGAGGACTTTCGCGACAAACCAATCATTGGCATTCTCGATACCTGGTCGGAACTCAACACCTGTCATTCGCATTTCAAGGAACGCGTGCAGGACGTGAAACGCGGCGTCAGCCAGGCCGGCGGCTTCCCGGTGCAGATGCCGTCGCTCTCCGTCGATGAGAGCTTCACCAAGCCGACCTCCATGCTCTACCGCAACATGCTGGCGATGGAAACGGAGGAAATGATCCGCTCGCACCCGCTCGACGGCGTGGTGCTGATGGGCGGTTGCGACAAGACCACGCCCGGCCTCGTGATGGGGGCGATTTCCGCCGGCGTGCCGATGATCTACCTGCCGGCCGGCCCGATGCTGCGCGGCAATTATGCCGGCAAGGTGCTGGGGTCAGGCTCGGACGCTTGGAAATACTGGGACGAACGCCGTGCCGGCAACGTTACCGATGAGGAATGGCTGGGCGTACAGGGCGGCATCGCCCGCTCCGCCGGCACCTGCATGACCATGGGCACCGCCTCGACCATGACCGCGATTGCCGATGCCATGGGCCTGACCCTGCCCGGCGCCTCGTCGATCCCGGCCGTTGATGCCAACCACCAGCGCATGTCGGCCTCTTGCGGCCGTCGCATCGTCGACATGGTCTGGGAAGATCTTACCCCCGACCAGATCATCACCGACGCCGCCTGCCGCAATGCCGCGATCGTTGCCATGGCCACGGGCTGTTCCACCAATGCCATCGTGCACCTGATCGCCATGGCGCGCCGCGCCGGCGTCAACCTGACGCTCGACGACCTTGATGCACTCGGCCGCGTCACGCCTCTCATCGCCAATGTCCGGCCCTCCGGAAAAGACTACCTGATGGAGGACTTTTTCTATGCTGGCGGTTTGCGCGCGCTGATGAAGCAGATCGAGGATCGGCTCGAACTTTCCGCCTTGACCGTGACCGGCAAGACCATGGGTGAAAACCTCGAGGGTGCGCAGGTCTATAACGACGACGTCATCCGCCCGCTTTCCAACCCGGTCTATCATGAGGGATCGCTCGCCGTGGTGCGCGGCAATCTCTGTCCCGACGGGGCTGTGATCAAACCTGCCGCCTGCGATCCGAAGTACCATGTGCACCAGGGCCCGGCCATGGTGTTTGACAGCTACCCGGAGATGAAGAAGGCGATTGACGACGAGAATCTCGATGTCACGCCCGACCATGTTCTCGTGCTGCGCAATGCCGGCCCTCTCGGCGGACCCGGCTTTCCCGAATGGGGCATGTTGCCCATCCCCAAAGCCCTGATCAAAAAAGGCCACCGCGACATGCTGCGCATCTCCGATGCCCGCATGTCCGGCACATCCTACGGTGCCTGCGTGCTGCACGTGTCGCCGGAGAGCTATGTCGGCGGGCCGCTGTCGCTTCTGAAAAACGGCGATATCGTCCGTCTCGATCTGCCCAATCGTCAACTGGACATGCTGGTCGGCGAGGATGAGCTTGCCCGCCGCAAGGCCGAATGGAAGGCGCCTGAACCCCGCTTCCAGCGCGGTTACGGCTGGATGTTCTCCCGCCACGTGACCCAGGCCGACCAAGGCTGCGATTTCGATTTTCTGGAAACCGGTTTCGGCAAAAATGCCGGCGAGCCGGATATCTATTGAGGAAGGGAATACAGATGACCGATTACGTGCTGAGTGACGCGACCCGCGCCAAGTTCAAGAAGATCTCGACCGCCTCGATTGCCACGGCGCTGTTCAAGCGCGGCCTGCGCAACCAGTTCATCCAGGGCGTGGTGCCGGTTGCCGCGAAGGCGGATACCATGGTCGGCCAGGCCTTTACGCTGCGTTATATCGTGGCCCGTGAGGATCGCAACCCGATCACCGTCTTCCGCAACGCCGACCACCCGCAGCGCGTGGCGATCGAGACCTGCCCTGCCGGCCATGTGCTGGTCATGGATAGCCGCAAGGACGCTCGCGCCGCCACCGCCGGTTCCATCCTTATCACCCGACTGGCGCTGCGCGGTGCCGCCGGCGTCGTCACCGATGGCGGCTTCCGTGATGCCGCAGGTATCGGCGCACTCGACATGCCCGCCTATCACGCAAGACCGTCCGCTCCCACCAACCTCACCCTGCACGAAGCGATCGACATCAACGTGCCCATCGCGTGCGGCGACGTCGCCGTGTTCCCAGGAGACGTTGTGGTCGGCGATCGAGACGGCGTGATGGTAATCCCAGCTCATCTTGCGGAAGAACTTGCCGAGGAATGCACGGCGATGGAAAGCTACGAGGATTTTGTCCTCGAGCAGGTCAAGGCTGGCGAAGCCATCATCGGTCTTTACCCGCCCACCAAGGATGAGCACCTAGAAAAATACGAAACCTGGCGACAAACACGTGGGTGCTAAAAGCCGGTTCGTGTAAGCCCTAGGTGGAATTGAACCCATTGACAGTGGTCATGATGACGGGGTCGAACGTCGATGCGCTCGTTTTACGTTGTTTATCGATGATAAAGTCAGTTATCATGGATACAAGTTGAGGTAGGGATGTGGCGTTGGCAGTCGGAGCGGCATCGTCAACTTAACGAAGCGTGGATGTCGATGTGAGATGACGGACCATGACAGACCGTGATCCGCTGTACCGCCGCCATCGCTTTCCCGCTGAAATCATCGCGCATCCTGTCTGGCTCTATTTGCGTTTTCCTCTCAGCTTGCGGATGGTCGAAGACATGCTGGCGGCACGAGGGATTATTGTCTCGCATCAAACGGTCCGGCTTTGGGCAGAGAAATTCAGCCGGTCGTCTTGGTGACAAGTGGCACCTCGACGAGGTTGTCGTTTCGATCCGCGGCAAGAAGCACTGGCTCTGGCGCGCCGTCGATCAGGACGGTTTCGTCCTCGACGTTCTGGTGCAAAGTCGTCGCAATGCAAAGGCAGCCAAGCGTCTGATGCGCAAGCTGTTGAAGAGCCAGGCGCGCGCGCCGCGTGTGATGATCACCGACAAGCTTCGATCCTACGACGCTGCAAAGCGCGAGATCATGCCAAGTGTCGAACACCGTTCACATAAAGGATTGAACAATCGAGCGGAGAATTCCCATCAGCCAATCCGGCGGCGAGAGCGGATCATGAAGCGCTTCAAGTCACAGCGCCATTTGCAGCGCTTCGTCTCCATCCATGATCCGATTGCCAACCTGTTCCACATCCCCGCCACGACATCTCATCCAGCCATCATCGAGACCTGCGTTCAGAGGCAATGAACCTGTGGGCAAAAATCGCTCGGACGTGAGCCGCCACAGTGCAAGCTGGCTACGACTGCCTCGTGCCCGTTAAGTTTACAATGCCCTTGATAGAGAGCGGCAGCTTGGAATGCGCGTCAAATGCCGATACGGGCTTGCCCCCTGCCTGCGGCAGCTTGAAGAGCAGTGATGTAAGGGCTTTTGAAGCTTCACGTTTCGACATCATCCGTCATTTTAAATGACTTTCCATCGAGAACGACTGTGTTCAATAAGTCATCAACGACTATTGGAGCGGTGACTCGATGGAAAAACCGATCGCGCTGGAGAATATCTCCGAAAATACAGTGTTTCGCAAAGGCGACGTCTTCGTTCTCTTCGGCGAATTGTTCGGTCGCGGCTACGCGACCGGCCTTCTCGACCAAGTCCGGAAAGTCGGAATGCGGATCGTCGGAATTACGGTCGGGCGGCGCGACGAAAAGAATGTCCTGCGGCCTCTGACCGACGATGAGCTCTGTGAAGCGGAAGCAAGGCTCGGCGGAACAATCATAAACGTTCCGCTGATGGCTGGCTTCGATCTCGACGCGCCAGCAGACGGTCCCACGCCTACCGACCTTCTTGCCGGGCTAACGCTCGAAAGCTGGGAGCGTGAAAGGCTTGACTGGGAATATATAGAAAAATGCCAGGCCGTAGGGACGGCACGGTTTACGGATTCATTGTCGCAGGTCATGACCATCCTCGACGGCATGATTGCCGACGGGAGCAACGTTTTCTTTGCCCATACGATGGCCGGAGGCATTCCCAAGGCAAAAGCCTTCCTGGTCGTCGCCAACAGAATCTACAAGGGAACGGGACCGCGACACATGTCGTCGCAAGCCCTGGTCGAAAGCGATATGGGCAAACTGATCCTTCGCAATTTCGACGAGGTGTCGGCAAACACCTTCCGCCATCTTATCGATTTCAGCGCGGCGATCCGGGAGCGCGTGGAAGCCTCGGGCGGCCAGGTTAGGTACACGGCATATGGCTATCACGGCACGGGTATCCTGATCGACGGAGAATACCGGTGGCAGACATACACGAACTACACGCAGGGCTACGCCAAGATGCGCCTTGAAGGTATTGCCGAGGATGCCTGGGCGATGGGCGTGAAGGCGAGCGTCTACAACTGTCCCGAGATCCGGACCAATTCATCCGACGTATTCACGGGCATTGAACTGCCTCTCATACCCCTTCTGCTTGCGCTGAAGAAGGAGAACGGTGGCGAATGGGCGGCCGAACAATGGCGAAAATGCCAAGAGCTTCTGGCGGATGGTTTCACGATAGATGACGTCATCCGCAAGATCAGTGACCTGCAGGCGAGCGAAGTCATGACCCCTTTCTATAACTTCTCCGCGTGGCCGATGCCCAACAACCAGGGACAGGCCGACCTGACGATCGGCACGTCGAACCAGATCACCTCGATGCACCGTGACAGCAAAGTCATGATCAGCGATCTCCTGAGCGCTCTGGTCGTGGAAGCGACCGGACAACTTATTTTCGGTGCATCATCTTCACCTTCCGGGCCAGTCCGGTGGCTCAACCACGACATCGTGGCCCGCCGCCTCAATGCTTCCCACGGAGAATACAAGACTACATCGAAAGGTAAAACACGCCGATCGTGTGATGACGCTGCATCAAGGCTGGAGATTGCCTGACTGTTAAATGGCCATGGGGGTCAGGTGCTGCCCAGCAACAATCCCTATGCTGATCTAGCAACATCACCTCATTATTCGGTCGTTCGAACGCGGATCCGCCCTTTCGGAGGAGCCGTCGCAGGCATATCCACCATCCTGTCTGCCGATTGGCACCAAATGAAATCCTCAAGAAACATGAAAATGAAGGTTGCGAATTCTGTTCGGAGATCGGATCGGGAGAGCGGGCTTCCAGACGATCAACTTCATAGCTCTCACGATGGCGACCGGTACGCCGAGCGTGGCGTTCTCGCCAACATAAACCCGTTTGCCGCTCAGCTTTCTTCTGCCCACGTCCCAATCAACATGGTCATGAAGCGCTCTGCCGCCGGCGAAAGCGTCCCACCGCGACGGCGCACAATGCCGATCGTTCGCGAGATTTCAGGATTGCGAATAGGTCTCGTGACGAGGAATGGGTGCTCTTCCTGCGGAGTAGCGAGTTTCGGCAGAACCGAAATTCCAAGCCCGGCCTCCACCAAACCAAGCGATGTTGAAAGATGTGTGACTTCGTAGGACCAACGCAGTTTCAGGTTCGATTTCGCCAGCGCTGCATCGAGAAGCGTACGGTTGCCGCTGGACCGGTGAACTGTAATCAGTTGATAGGGCGCCAGATCGTCCCATTCGAGTTCGCTCTTCGCTGCCAGCGGATGATCCTTGCGTGCCGCCAGAACGAATGGATCTTCGATGAGCCTCTCGAAGATGAGGTCGGGATCTGAAAAACCCATGATATTGATGCCGAACTCCACCTCGCCGCGGGCGACTGCCTGCAGACCGTCGGTGGCCGGCAGATCGAGAATGCGAAAACGAATATTCGGATACTCGGCGCTGAACTGCTTAATGACGGTCGGCAAAAAGTAGAAAGCGGCCGTTGGCAGACATGCGATCGTCACAAGGCCGCTGCGCTGAGATCCGACGTCACGCACTGCAAACAGCGACGTGTCGAACTCCTCGAGCATGCGCCGCACCAGGGGGATCAGCTCCGCGCCAAGCGCGGTTGTCGAGACATGACGTGTGGTGCGCTCGAGCAAGGGCGCCCCGATTGCCAGCTCCAGCTTCTGAATTCGACGGCTGAGTGCCGGCTGGGACAGATTGAGCGCTTCGGCAGAGCGATGGAAGTTTTCCAGTTCGACGACCGATAGAAATGCGCGCAGATCCAATATCTCGCAATTAATGCTCATAACGCATCATTCCCTCTGATATTAGCATTTCACATATCAATCATTTTGCCGCTTACTGCAACAAAGAAGCTGATTGATATTTAAATCACATCAGTATGCGGGCACAACCATGAACGACCTGATTTCCATTCCCTGTGTTCTGATGCGAGGTGGTACCTCCAAGGGGCCGTTCTTTCTCGCATCCGATCTTCCATCGGATGCGCGTCAACGCGATCAGATCTTGCTTTCGGTCATGGGCTCTGGTCATCCTCTGCAGATTGACGGTATCGGCGGTGGAAACCCGGTCACCAGCAAGGTTGCCATCGTTGGCCCTGCAACCGTGTCGGATGCTGATGTGGATTATCTCTTCGCCCAGGTTCGCATCGATCAGCAGTTCGTCGATACCGCTCCCAATTGCGGAAACATGCTGGCCGCCGTCGGGCCGTTCGCGATCGAGGCCGGATTGGTCCAATCGACTAGCGGCGTAACCCGCGTGCGTATCCACAATGTCAATACCGGCAAACTGATCGAAGCCGAGGTTCCGACCCCCGATGGCCGTGTCGCCTACTTGGGAGATGCTTCGATCGATGGTGTGCCCGGCAATGCGGCGCCGATCGCCTTGACGTTCATGGATGCTGCCGGGGCACGCACAGGCAAGCTTTTTCCCACCGGCAACCCGCGCGACAGCATTGACGGAATCGATGTCACTTGCATCGACTGCGCTATGCCAATGATGCTGCTTGAGGCCGGCGCCCTCGGCGTGACCGGCAATGAAACCACCGCCGAGCTCAATGCCAACGGTCCATTGCTCCAGCGGCTCGAAACTTTAAGGCTCGAAGCCGGCCGGCGCATGGGTATGGGTGACGTCAGCAATCAGGTCACGCCAAAGCCAGTTCTCATCTCCAGGCCCAACAGCGGCGGCGATCTCGGTGTGCGCTATTTCATGCCGCATCAGTGCCACCCATCTCTCGCAACGACCGGTGCGGTCGGCATAGCCACGGCCTGCATCAGCGACGGAACCGTCGCCTCGCGGCTGATCGGAGACCGCAAGCCACCGGTCATTCTCGTTCTCGAACATCCAAGCGGCCGTTTGGAAGTGAAACTGGGTACCCGCGACGGCAAGACCGTTGCTGGAATCCTGCGTACGGCCCGGCGCCTCTTCGAAGGCCAGGTCTTTGCAAAACCTATCGCGCAAATGGTTTGCGCGGCATAATCGAAAGTGGTTGCCGGGAGGGCGCCACGCATCAGGGAGGAATACACATGCGTAAACTATTGCTCGCACTTGCGGCAACGGTCGCTTTCGCCGGTTCGGCTATTGCGGAACCCGTCCGCATCAGCGTCGGGTCCTACAACCTCAACAACCTGCCCTTTCCAGTCGCAGCTGGCCTGGGTCTCTTCGAGAAGGAAGGTCTTGAGGTCACCGTCGAAAACTTCGCATCGGGCGGTTCCAAGACGCTGCAGGCGCTCGTTGCCGGCTCCACGGATATTGCCGTCGGCTTCTACGACCACACCATCCAGATGCAGTCGCAGAACAAGGCTGTTGTCGCCTTCGTGCAACTGGCCCGCAATTCCGGGCTCGTGCTTGCCGGTGGAAAGAACGCTGCGTTCGATCCTTCCAAACCTGAAACGATCAAGGGCGCGAAAATCGGTATCACAGCGCCGGGCTCGTCTTCAGACTTCTTCGTTCGCTATTATCTGCAGCGCCACAACCTATCGGCTGACGACGTCTCGTTGATCGGGGTCGGCTCCGGTTCAGCTGCTGTTGCGGCGCTCGAGCAAGGGAAGGTTGATCTATTGGTCAACTACGATCCGGCAGCAACCTTTATCGAAGCCAAGGGTGTCGGCAAGATTTTGATCGACGCCCGCAGCGACGAGGGTGCCACGGAAATCTACGGAGGGATCTACCCGACCTCCGTCCTTTATGCGACGCAGGCCTATATCGATGAGAATCCGGAAACCATCCAGAAAGTCACAAACGCGACCGTGAAAGCGCTTGCCTGGATGAACACACACAGCGCTGAAGAGATCGTCGAAAAACTGCCGAAGGAATTCATCTCCGGTGACCGGGACACCTATGTGAAGGCCGTCGAGAATGCCAAACCGATTTTCTCGGTCGATGGCAAATTCAGCGCGACGGATACTCAGACACCCCTCGCCGTCCTGAAGAGTTTCAACGAAAAGGTTGCTGCCGCGACCATAGATCTTTCCAAGACCTACACGAACGCATTCGTGGACAAAGTCACCGACAAGACCATCAACTAACCCAGGAGGAGGCCATGGCATTGGCTGTCGTAAAACCCATGTCCGTTCCGTCGGGCGAGCTAAACAAAAGGCCAATGGTATCGATTGACGCGGTCACGATGTCATTCGGCTCCTATGTCGCGGTGCAGGACGTGAACCTGACGGTGGCCGATGGCGAGTTTCTCGCCATCGTGGGACCGACAGGCTGTGGCAAAAGTACCGTTCTCAACGCCATTGCCGGTCTTTTGAAGCCTGCCAATGGAACAGTGGCGATCGACGGCGCTCCGGTTAAGGGCGTCCAGAACGATATCGGCTATCTCTTTCAGCAGGACGCACTGCTGCCATGGAAGACATCGATCGAGAATGTCGAGCTCGGACTGCTGTTCAAAGGTGTGCCAAGTGCCGAGCGGCGCGAGCGTTCTATGAACTGGCTTGCGAAAGTCGGGCTGAAAGGGTTCGAGCATCGCTATCCGCATCAGCTTTCGGGCGGTCAGCGCAAGCGCGTGCAGATGGCGCAGGCCCTGATCTCCGGCCCCAAAGTCATCCTAATGGACGAGCCCTTTTCGGCCCTCGATATCCACACACGGCACCTCATGCAAAACGAACTCCTGCGTCTGTGGCAGGAAGAGCGCAGGGCTGTCGTAATGATCACGCATGACCTCGAAGAAGCAATAGCCCTCGGCGACCGGGTCGCAATTCTTGCAGCTGGCCCCCGTTCACGGGTCATCGAAAGCTTCCCGGTGGAACTCGAGCGCCCCCGCGACGTCGCGGAAATTAAACTCGATCCACGCTTTATGGATCTGTATCGAAATATCTGGGCTTCCCTGCGCGGCGAAGTGGAGAAAAGCTATGAACGTCGTGACTGAACGCATCATCCAACTCGGGATGCTAATCTTTATCCTCGGCGGCTGGCAGATTGGCGTAACCGCCGGCTTCATCGATGTTTTCTTCTTTCCAGCCCCGCTCGACATCTTCAACCAGATGATCCGCTGGATTGTTGACCCCAGCTTCTATCGTCATGTGTCAATCACCCTGACGGAGACTGTGCTCGGCTACATCATCGGCACGGGCCTCGGCGTCGCAGCCGGTGTATGGCTCGGTCTCAGCCGCAGTGCGGCACGGATTTTGGACCCCTTCATCAAGGGCCTGAACGCCATTCCGCGCGTTGTGCTTGCCCCAATTTTCGTGCTTTGGCTTGGTCTCGGCCTATGGTCGAAGGTAGCGCTCGCGGTAACGCTTGTCTTCTTCATCACCTTCTTCAACGCCATGCAGGGCGTTCGCGAGGTCAATCAAGTCGTCCTCGCAAATGCAAGGATCCTCGGGGCCAAACGTTCCGATCTGTTGCGGCATGTCTATTTTCCGGCGGCGTCCAGCTGGATTTTGTCCTCCCTTCGCACCTCGGTCGGCTTCGCGGTGGTCGGCGCCATTATTGGTGAATATCTCGGCTCCTCCGCAGGGCTCGGTTACCTGATCGCGCAGGCGGAGGGCAATTTCGACGCGGTTGGAGTGTTTGCCGGCATCATCATCCTGGCCGTTTTCGTGCTCATCATCGACCGAATCCTCGATGTTCTGGAAGGCCGGCTGATCAAGTGGAGACCGAACGCCGCAGAAGAAAGAGCGGCGTAAATCATCGGATCAGTTTCCATGTGAGTTAGGGTTTGGGGCGCTGTTGTCAGCACCCCATTCTTTTTGTCCTTGTGTTCGAACTGCCACCAGCACCGGCTTGATATGCGGCGCGAGCTTGGGCGGCGTCATCTTCTCGCTCCTCTGGATTGCGTTGATCGCGAGCATCGACTTTGTCCCTGCCGCTTTGGCCATCGGTGCGTCATGGCCGCCATTGTTGGTGTCCTGTCGGTGCCGGTTTTCCGGCACGCACCAAAAGCCTGGGACAGAACCCGGACCTCTTCGAGGGCACCCTCCTCCGGCCACTGGCGATCCAGGGTGGATCAAGCGGGCGTCGGTCATTGTTCAGCGACCGAAAATTCTGACGTTGGCCGTTGGCATGATGCTTGGGCTTTTGCCCAGGTCGAGCTGCTTGCGCATCCGTTCTTGGCTGGTCTGGGACATGCTGCTTACTTTCGTGCGCACGCGCAGGGTGCCTCTCACAGCAAGTTTGGCTCTGTTATTGCGGTTGCAAGCAAGTTGCTCTCTTTGCGCAGTGACGTCGGTGCCATTATGATCGGTAAGTTTCAAGGGGTAGGCAGGGTTCGCATGCAGCGGTTTCAATTGGGGTCCATCGACCTCAATCTTCTAAAAGTCATCTATGCCTTGGTCGTGAAGGGTAATATGACAGCTGCTGGCCAGTATATCGGTCTTTCCCAGCCTGCGATGAGCCATGCGCTGAAACGCGTGCGCGGCATAACCGGTGACGACCTGTTCAAAAAGACCTCGGGTGGCTTCGTGATGACCCGTTATTGCACGGAGATATTCCCAGCGGTAAGGCGGATTATCGAGGATACGGAGTTGGTCATGCTGTCGAAGCAAAGCTTCGAGCCTGCGACGTCCCACCGGGCATTTAGAATTGGAATGAACGACTATTTCTCTGTTGTTCTGATGCCCCGGCTCGTGGAACGTGTCCGCTCCCAAGCCGAACATTGCGTTTTGGAAGTCATCCACATGCCGCGCACGGGTGTGACCCACAACAAGAACTTTCTTCCGGTAGTGCAGGAACATCTCGATGAGGGAACCATCGACGTGGCCGTTATGACCGCTGACAATTTTCCCGCCCGATATCGCTGCGCCTCCCTCTTCACCGAAAGACGGGTCTGCATCATGTCGGCCAATAATCCGGCAGCGAAAGACCCGCTGACGCTCGACGCTTTGCTGTCGCTTGGCCACGTTAAGGTTACGTCTGCCCCGAGCCGTCGCGGGTGGATCGATGAGCGGCTGGACGCGATGGGACTGGAACGTCGAGTGGTAGCGGTCGTCCCGCATTTTTCCGCCGCCGTTGCAATTGTTTCCCGCAGTGACCTCGTCGCCATGATGCCGGAAAGCGTCGCCAAGCTGTTCGAGCGATCACACGAACTGCTACTGCTGGAATCGCCTTTCGCGGAGGAAAAGCAATCCACCAGCATGATCTGGCTTGCCGAAAAAGAACGCGATCCGGCAAGCCTTTGGCTGCGTGAGCAAATCTCCGCGTGTTTTGCTGAAGACCTGCGTTGACCGATAACGTTAATTGATGCTCAGTTTCGCCGCGAGAAACTGGTCGGCAACACTTAAGAACTGCTCCATGGTAACCGCTGGCAGTTCTTCCTTGAAGCTTCCGTCGTTACGGGCAATAGCCAGATGGTCTGGAATAGCGCGTCGGTTTACAAACACCATATCCAGCGCAGGCATGCACAGGATGAACTGTCCGAAATGGCCCGCTGCGACGAAGGCACCTTCCCATTCAGGCCTATCCTTGGTCACGACTGGGATCCACCAAAGATAGCTATAGCCGGCGATCCTGGATTTTTCGCTCTCATTCATCTTGTCGGCGGGAACATGAATGCGCGTGCTTTCCGCGACCCACTCGGCCGGTACGATTTGCTGGTCGCGCCAACTACCGCTCCGCACCATCGTCAGGCCCAGCCGTGCCATGTCCCGGCCTGACAGGAAAAAGTGATAGGCGAGGTAGCGGGAGGCACCTTCATATCCCATCATGCGCTGGCGCGACGGATCGAAATCCTGAAGGCCCATCGGACCCGCGAAATCCTCCTCGAAAGCCTTGAATACGCTGCGACCGGTCAGTTGTTCAAAGGCCGCGCCGAGAACGTTGAAATCCCAGTTGTTGTAGTGGAAATAGTCGCCTGGCTTTTTCGAGCCACGCGCCGGGATGTTCTTCGTGTTGCTGCCGGGGCTGCCCGGCTGGTGATAGACACCCGAACTGCTGATCAGCAGATGACGTAGAGTCGCTGTCTTCTCGATGGGAAGAAGACCATGGTCTTCGTCGACGTGCAAATCCGCCATGCTCAGATCGAGATTGATCTTTCCTTCCGCAACCGCTTTGCCGAAGAGCATCGAGAGAATGCTTTTTCTGGTCGACGCGAGATAGCTGACTTCCGATACATCGCCGTAGGTGTAAAGCGCCTTGCCCCCAACGACCGCCATGAAAGAGGTGGTAGGCAAGGTGTCGAGCATGGCGTCGACCTTCTCTCGAACTTCGGCAGAAAGACCGTGTTCTTCAGGAGACCGGACGACCGCCCACTCCCGAGATGGAAACTCCTGGCTGACAGGTTGCGGCTGGTGTTCCAGAGGCGCTGAAACAGACATGTTGAATCCTTTTAACGTTCAGGTTTGTCGATTGTGGGAGGTTCAATCGTTGAGATGGCAGGCACTCTTGTGCCCTGAGCCGATGGTCCGAAGTTCCGGTCTTTCAACACGACAACGCTCCATCGCAAACGGACAGCGAGGATGAAAATGACACCCCGGCGGAGGTGAAAGCGGGCTCGGGATCTCGCCTTCTATGGCCGAAAAGCGCCGTTGAACGGGATCGAGGCTTGGTCGCTCCTGAAGAAGCGCGCGCGTATAGGGGTGGTTTGGGTGCGAAAACAGTTCGCCGACCGGCGCCTCTTCCACAACGCGTCCGAGATACATCACCACGACGCGGTCGGAGATGTGCTCGACAACAGAGAGATCGTGACTGATGAAAAGATAGGTGAGATCAAGCTGCTCTCTCAGGTCGAGGAACAAATTGAGGATCTGCGCCTGTATCGAGACATCGAGCGCGGCAACGGATTCGTCACAGATCAGCATATCAGGCTGTACAGCAAGTGCGCGCGCAATGCCGATGCGCTGGCGCTGACCGCCGCTGAACTGATGCGGGAAACGGGTGGCCATGGATGGATCAAGCCCTGACCGCTCCATCTGCTGGCTGACATAATCATCGAGCTCACGTGGGCTCGTCATTTTGTGGTGTAGCGGCGCTGCCCCGATGATCTCGCGCACGCACTGCCGCGGATTGAGCGATGACGAAGGGTCCTGAAAGATCATCTGAACCTTCAGTCGCGCGTCTTCTGCTTCTTTACCATCCATCTCCGTCAGCTGCTTGCCTCTAAACAGGACAGAGCCCTCGGAGGCCTGCAACAGCCCCGCAATAACGCGACCGAGCGTTGATTTTCCGCAGCCGGATTCACCGACGATGCCGACGACTTCGCGTTCTGCGACGGTGAGACTGACGTCATCCAGCGCCTGGACGACCGGATTTGGAGCTTTCAGGCCCATCAACTCCGCTCCGCGCTCCACGACCCCCGATTTGCGGCTGAAGAGCTTGCTCACGTTGCGCACGTCCAATCGATTGCTCACGATGACGCTCCTCCCATGACGGGGTGAAAACAGCGAAGAAGGCGCCCTTCCACCGGCTCAAGCGCCGGAGCGGTTAGACAGATTTCAGTGGCTGACGAGCACCGAGGGCGAAACGCACAACCCTTGGGCATATTGGTCACAGAAGGGGTGGTTCCGGATATCTGCCTCAGCCGTGCGCCGCGCTGGTTATGGGCCGGCAAGCTTGCTATCAGGCCGTTGGTGTAGGGATGCAAAGGCCGTCTCAGCAGATCGGCCGTCGAGCCTTGCTCGACAATGCGTCCCGCATACATGACAGACAGTTTCTCGGCCAAACCGGCAACGACGGAAAGATCGTGGGTGACCCATATCAGGGCGGTACCTTTCTCTCGGGCAAGCTTCTGTACAATCGAGAGGATCTGCGCCTGGATCGTCACGTCGAGCGCGGTCGTCGGTTCATCTGCAATGATCAGGTCTGGCGACATGAGAAGCGCAATGGCGATTGCCACTCGCTGCCGCATGCCCCCGGAGAACTGATGCGGATAAGCGCTGAGACGCTCCTCGGGGCTTGGAATGCCAACCATGCCCAGCGCGTCTCTAGCGCGTTCCCGCGCAACCTGTTTGCTGACGGTTTCGTGGGCATGCACGACCTCCATCATCTGCGTATCCACGCGAAGCACGGGATTGAGCGTCGACATCGGATCCTGGAAGATCATTGCAATCCGGTTGCCCCGGATGGATCGCAGCTCTTTCTGCGAGGCGCTTCGCAAGTCCCGCCCTTTGAACAGGATTTGACCGCTGGTGACCTGTACGGGCTTGTCGAGCAGGCCCATGATGGAAAGCCCGGTCACCGATTTGCCGGATCCGGATTCCCCGACGAGGCCCATGACTTCGCCCGAAGCAAGGCTCAGATTGATGTCATCGATAAGGGTGACGTTGCCTTGCTCGGTCACGACCTCGGTTTTCAAACCTTTGATTTCAAGCATGGCGCTCATCTTCGTGCAGCCCTCGGATCCAGCAACTGGCGCAGACGATCTCCAACGAGATTTATGGCAAAGATCGTGATCAGAAGTGCGATGCCCGGGAAAAGCGCAATCCAGTAGGTTCCTGACAGCATGAACTCGTAGCCGCTGGAAATCAGAAGCCCGAGCGAGGGTTCTGTCACCGGAACGCCGAGACCCAGAAAGCTGAGTGTTGCCTCAAGCGTGATGGCCCGTGCCACCTGCATGGTCAGTAGCACGACGAGGGGTGACAGACAGTTGGGCAGCAATTGACGAAACAGGATGTTGCGGTGCGGCAACCTCAGGGAGCGCGCCGCCTCGACATATTCCCGGCGAAGCTCCGTCAAGGCAGCGCCACGTGCCGTGCGGGCATAGGTCGCCCATTCCACCAGAACGATTGCGAAGACAACATTGCCGACGCTTTTGCCCAGAAGTGCAAGGATCAACAGCGCCGACAGTATCGTCGGAAAGGAAAGCTGAAGGTCCACCAGCCGCATCATCGCGGTTTCAAGCCGTCCGCTGACATAGGCAGCCGTCAGTCCGAACGCGGTCCCGATGATGAAGGCGAGCGCCGCGGAGCCAAGTCCCACGATCAGGCTTATCCGCAAACCATAGAGAATGGCCGACAGCATGTCCCGACCCTGATCGTCGGACCCGAACAGGAACATGAAGCCTGCCGACGATTCTGTGCCGGGAGCCATACGCCCATCCATGATGTCCAACTGCATCAGGTCATAAGGATTCTGTGGGGACAGATATGGCGCAAAGACGGCCACGAGAACGATTAGGACAATCAGTATCAGTCCCAGCGCTGCCAAAGGCGCGCGCGCGAACTGCCTCATGAATTGCAGACCTGTGCGAAATTTCGAGGAGTTCATAACCGCTTGCACATCACTCTCCCTGAAGCCGGATGCGTGGATCGAGCAGCCTGTAGGTAACATCCACGACGAGGTTGATGATGACGAACATGATAACCACGAGCATGAGGTAGGCGACGATGACGGGGCGATCGAGCGCGGCAATGCTGTCGATGATGATCTTGCCGACGCCCGGCCAGGCAAAGATGGTTTCGGTCACGACCGAAAACGCGATCGTCTGACCGATATCCAGACCCACTACTGTGACGACCGGGATCATCACGTTTTTAAGGACATGGACGCTGAGGATACGCCTCGGCGACAGGCCTTTTGCTCTGGCAAATCGCACATATTCGCTCGACATCGCCTCACGCACGCCCGCTTCGGTTAGACGCGTCACCATCGATATATTAAAAAGCGAGAGGCTGACGGCTGGCAACAACATGTGCCGCAGGCCATCCAGGGTCACGAAGGACCAGGGTATCCCGAAGACGATTTCGGTCGCCCCGCGCCCCGAGCTTGGAAGCCAGCCGAGTTGGACGCTGAAGATCATAATGAGCAGGATCGCGATCCAGAAAATCGGCAGGCTGAAGCCGAAGATCGAGCCGATCATGATAACGCCCGCGAAGGGGCTGTCAGGCTTCCAGCCCGCCGCAAGTCCAAGCGGCACGCCGACGATCAGCGACAGCAGGACAGCGGCGAAGGCGAGCTCAAGCGTTGCGGGCAAGCGAGACAGGATCAACTCGACCGCTGGCTCCTTATAGACATAGCTGACCCCGAGGTTGCCTTGGAAGAGGCCTTTCAGAAACAGGAAAAACTGCTCGTAAAGAGGCCGGTCGAGACCGAGATCCGCAATCAATCTCAGGCGATCGTCGTGGGTCGCCTCTGGCGGAAGCAAGGTTTCTATCGGGCTTCCGATCAGGTGAAGACCGACGAATACAATCAGGGCCATTGCCAGAGCGACCAGGATCGCTTGCAACAGGCGCTGGATAATCCACAGGGTCATGATACCCTCTTGTTATTGGTAAGATACCGACCACGCCTTTGGGGATGGTCTGGCAGGCGCACTATAGCCGGCATTTGCTCAGACGACTTCGCCATCGATCGGCGGAAAAGAAGGCTGGTGCCTTGGCACCGGCCGCTCATCTCCGCGCTTTATTCGGAAATATCCTTGGCAAGCGTGCGCTCGTCGATGCGCGGGGCATAGGACAAACCCTTGCGCATCACCCAGGCATTGCTCTGCTGATAGAGCGGGATGATGGCTCCATCAGTGATCGCAACCTTTACGGCGTCGATAAGGGCCGTTTCACGCGCCTTGTCGTCGTAGATCGTCATTGCCCTGGAGACGAGGTCATCGAGACCCGGGTTGGAGTACCCGCTATCATTGGCCGCACCCAGCCCCCGCTTCGGATCGACGGTACCCAGAACGTTCACCAGCATGGAACTGGCGTCATAGGTCGCATTTCCAAGACCCAGAAGCTTCATGGAGAATTCTGACTTCCGCGATGAGAAGGTCGTCCAGGGAAGGGCTTCCACATTCGTCTTCACGCCAATTCTCGTCCACATCTGCGCAACAGCCTGGACCACCGCAGGTGCATTGGGATATCGATCATTCGGCACATGGACCGTCAGTTGGAAACCCTCTGGATACCCGGCATCGGCCAGGAGCTTCTTGGCCGCCACAGGATCGGGCTTCGGCGGCTGAATATCAGGCGTGTAGGAGAATGCGCCCTTGGGGAGCCACTGGCCGGACGCCGTCGCGGTGCCTTCCATGATCTTGTCGACAATGCCTTCGCGATTGATCGCTTCAGACAGTGCATTGCGCACGCGCGGATCCGCCAGAGGATTTTTCTCCAGCGCCTCCCCCTTCGGCCCCTTCACATTGGCCTTCCATGCATCACCGGATGTCGATGGTGCAAGATAAATGACCCGCAGGCCCGGAGTGCTGACAAAGGAAAGGTTGGCGGTGGTTTCAAAGCGCGCGATATCGGTCGCAGCCGGCGCGTCAATAACATCAACATCACCTGCCAGAGCGGCGGTCGTGCGGGCGCTCGCACTGGAAATCATGCGGTACGTCGCGTGATCCCATGCAACTTTCTTGCCCCACCAATCGGGATTGCGCTCAAGGCCGACCTCGATGCCTTGCTTGAATGTCGTGAAACGAAACGCGCCTGTCCCGATTGCTGCCTTGCCGGAGTTGTAATCGGCTGTGTCGGCGCCCTCGCCTGCATGGCGCGAAACGATGGCGATATTTGCGAGATCGCCCGGAAGCGTCGGTGCGGGTGCCTTCGTGTTGACAATGACCGCATTGTCGCCGTCCGCTTCAACGCTCGCGATGTTACGCATGAATCCGCCGAAGCCTCCTGGGCTGTTTGGCACGCTTCCAGCGCGACCGAGCGTGAAAACAACATCGTCCGAGGTAAAGGGCTTGCCGTCGTGCCACTTCACGCCTTCGCGTAGCGTGAAGCGCCATTTGGTGTCGGAAACGGTCTCCCACTTTGTCGAGAGACCTTCGACCAGTTCGCCGCCTGCGGTGCGCTCCGTCAGCCGATCAAAAATTTGCATGGAAATCGAGTTATTCGGCGACGCATTGTAAAAGTGTGGATCGATAGACGTCACCATCCCGCTGAGACCAATCGTCAAGTCCTTAGCAAGGACAGGGCTCGCGACAGCGCCCGCGATGCCGGCCAAAAGTATTATGCTCGTTTTCATATATCCGGTTCCCTTTATTCAAGGCATACGTCTTTGCCCAATTTTTCCTTGATTATCGACGGCGCTTAGAATTTAACAAATGAATGTTTTTTGCGTTTGTTATTCGTGAGGAGAATAATGCCGCTCATTGGCGCGGAAACTACGTTCCATTAGAAGCTACCACCCCTCAGTTGAGGCATCGCCGGGAATGGCGTGGAGGCAGACCCTTGCTTCAATGTTAGCAGCGTGAGGCCGAGGCAGCAGCCTTCAATCATTCGCCATTCAAATCCCTCAGTGTCGCCGGAGGCATACCCGACTTCGCAACAACAGTCGAAATTATGCGTTCGCCTAACAGGGCTTTGCTTGGAACTGCTACCTGCAATGCTAGGAATGCAATGCCGGAGGCCTAGCCGGGTAGGAACCTAATACTCTGCCGGCATCGCATACACTTCGGCGGCTGGATCCGCGAGAAACGAGCGCACCGTGGGTGGCAGCTGGCGTGACGACAGCGGCAGAGGCCCGCAGCGCCCAAGAAGTTCGCGGAGGTCAGGCTCGGTGCCGACGTGGCGCCAGATAACACGTGAGGCATAGGGGAGGTTTTCCCTTCGCCAGGAAATCCCCATTGTCGTTCCACGCAAATAGACGCGCTGGTATTCATCGAATGGCAGGAGGATTGTCTGCGACAAGATGGAGTTCGGCCCGGTGACACGCTCCGTGATGAAGATCCGGTTACGATAGAAGGCCGCAAGCCCAACGTATTTTGAAAGCTGCTGGATTCCATTTCCGGGATCCCGCAGACGTTCCATTGACTTGACGTGCATCAACCCGCCTTGCTCTGTCAGCCTACTGCATGAGCATACGACCATTTCCGGCCAAGACGGCGAGCGGTGATAGGTCTGGAAGTAGCCGATGTGACGCCTGAGCGCGCGCAGGTTGCCTGGAAACGCGTTGAAAAGCTCGGAACCTTCGTAGGCGCCTACCACAGATTTGCTGAGGCGTTTGCGAAACAGTGTGGGGGTGAGGAAAAAATCGGCTGCTTCGACATCGAAATGGTTAGCAATGCGAGCCAGGTTATGGGCGGACGGTCTCGTCTGGCCGTTGATGTATCGATTGAATTGTTGCCGGTTGATATCGATTGCACGGCACAGATGCGAAATTGAACGCTGCGTTGCGCATGCAATCTTCAGGTTCTCGACCAGGTGAGGCATCGGTAGCTCCGTCTTGACCAAGCTAGCGTAAACTCGCTTAAAAGTGCGTCAAGTCGCGAAATTGCGCGAGTTTGTCTGGCGCTTAACGTCCCTCTTAACAAAACTGAACGAGGGAACTGTCATGACGCATCAAAAGGATCAATTTTCGCAGTTGAAAATCGGCCGCCGGCATTTCCTTGGGGGAGCCGCAGCACTTGGCGTATTGCCAGCCCTCACCTCCGGCCTCTTGATGCCGCTCGATGCCGGCGCGCAGGAAGCGAAGCGTGGCGGCCACCTGAAGCTCGGCCTCAAAGGCGGTGCGACCAGCGATACGCTTGACCCGGCGACCTATAGCGCTTCCGTCTTGTTCGTCGTTGGCCGCCTCTGGGGCGACACGCTCCTCGAATCAGATCCCAAGACCGGCGCACCCCTGCCGTCGCTGGCAACGTCCTGGACGCCGTCAGCAGATGCATCCGTCTGGACCTTCAAGATCAGGAACGATGTGCAATTTCACGACGGCAGCAAGATGACCGTCGCCGATATCGTCGCGACGCTGAAGCGGCACGCGGACAAGAACTCGCAGTCGGGCGCTCTTGGGCTCATGACCTCGATCACAGGCATTGATGAAAAGGCGGGTGATCTCGTCCTGACGCTGAGCGAAGGCAACGCGGATCTGCCGCTCCTTCTCACCGATTACCACCTGATCATCCAGCCGAAGGGCGGCGTCGACAAGCCGGCGACGGCCATCGGTACCGGCCCTTACATTCTGAAGAGCTTTGAGCCCGGCGTGCGGGCAACCTTCGAGAAGAACCCGAAGGATTGGCGCGCCAATCGCGGCTTTGTCGACAGCGTCGAAATCCTCGTCATCAACGACAACACCGCCCGCATTGCAGCGCTTGCGTCCGGCCAGGTCCATTTCGTCAATAATGTCGACCCGAAAACCGTACCGATGCTGCAGCGGGCACCGACCGTCGAGATCGTCCGCAATGCTGGCAAGGGCTTCTACTGTCTCCTGATGCATTGCGACACAGCACCCTTCGACAATAACGACCTTCGCCTTGCGTTGAAATATGCCATCGATCGCCAGGCGATCCTTGACAAGGTTTTGGGCGGCTACGGAACGATCGGCAACGACTATCCGGTCAATTCCAACTATGCGCTTGCGCCGACCGATATCGAGCAGCGGCCATATGATCCGGACAAGGCCGCCTTTCACTTCAAGAAATCGGGCCTTGACCGTCCGGTTCAGTTGCTGACCTCGGATGCTGCCTTTCCAGGCGCGGTGGATGCGGCGATCCTGTTTCAACAAAGTGCGCGCAAGGCGGGGATTGCGCTCGACGTCAAGCGCGAACCGGAAGACGGCTACTGGACCAACGTCTGGAACAAGCAGCCTTTCTGCGCGTCTTTCTGGGGCGGTCGGCCGACCCAGGATTCACGCTATTCCACTTCCTACCTTTCAACCGCGGAATGGAACGACACGCGTTTCAAGCGTCCGGACTTCGACAAGCTGGTGCTCCAGGCAAGGGCCGAACTCGACGAAACCAAGCGCAAGGTGCTTTATCGACAGCTGGCTCTGATGGTGCGAGATGATGGCGGTTTGATCCTGCCCGTCTTCAACGACTACATCATGGCCTCTTCGAAAACACTGAGGGGCTATGTCGACGATATCGGCAACGATATGTCCAACGGCTATATCGGCAGCCGTGTATGGTTTAACGCCTAATCCTCTTCGGGATATGTCACCATGACCGAGCACAACTTCACGACGATCGAAAATCAATGGATTACTTTGGGGGACGGAACACGCCTTGCTGCGCGCATCTGGATGCCCGATGGTGCGGACGCCGATCCGGTGCCGGCCGTCTTCGAGTTCCTGCCCTATCGCAAGCGCGATGGAACGAGCCTGCGCGATGAGTCGACCTATCCGGTCTTTGCCGCCGCCGGCATTGCCGGTGTGCGTGTCGACATCCGCGGCTCGGGCGAATCCGAAGGCGTGATCGACGGCGAATATACCGAGCTTGAGCTTGCCAATGCCTGCGAACTGATAACCTGGATCGCCGCCCAGCCCTGGTCCAATGGCTCGGTCGGCATGATGGGCATTTCCTGGGGCGGGTTCAACAGCCTGCAGGTCGCAGCCCTTCGACCCCCGGCATTGAAGGCCGTCATCTCGATCGCCTCGACCGTCGACCGCTACAATGACGACATCCATTACAAGAACGGCTGTCACCTTTCCGCACAGCTCTCTTGGGCGGCGACCATGCTCGGCTACCAGTCCCGCCCGCCCGATCCTGCCATCGTCGGTGATCGCTGGAAGGACATGTGGCTGGAGCGGCTGGAAAACGAGCCCTTCTTCATGGAGGAGTGGCTTAGCCACCAGCGACGCGACGCGTTCTGGAAACACGGTTCGATCTGTGAGGATTTCTCAGGCGTGGAGATCCCGGCGCTGGTGATTGCCGGCTGGGCCGACGGCTATCGCAATACGCCGCTGAAGGCGATCGCGGGGCTTGGGGCGGGAGCCAAGGCGCTGATTGGTCCCTGGGTTCACAAATATCCGCATTTCGCCTTTCCAAAGCCGCGCGCCGATTTCCATGGCGAAGCGATCGCCTGGTGGAACCGCTGGCTGCGCGGCGAAGAAAACGGTGCGGAAAATACGCCGCAGCTTCGCGCCTACATCCTCGATGCCGTGCGCCCTGCCCCACGCCGCGATGCCGATCCCGGTTTCTGGGTCGCCATGGACGCATGGCATGCGCCGACAACGCAATTCTTCCACGTCGGTTCGTCGGGCCGGATCGAGGAAGGTAAGGCCGAGCCGCAGGCATTGGCGCACGAGGTCTATCTGCGCTCGCCGCTCGATACCGGAACAGCATCGGGGAATATTTCACGCTGAAACCGGATGCCGAAATGGCCATCGACCAGCGCGGGGACGATGCCGGCTCGCTCACATTCGAGACCGCGCCACTTGCCGAAGATCACGACTATCTCGGCCAGCCTGTTGTTACCCTGGCGCTTCGCTGTGAGGAGAGGACCGCAAATCTCTGCGTGCGGCTCGTCGACGTGCATGAGGACGGTACTGCGACACGCGTTTCCTTCGGCGTTCTCAATCTTGCTCATCGTGATAGCAATGCCGAGCCCAAACCCGTGAAGAGCGGAGAGCGGACGTCGGTGCGCCTGCTGCTCGATGCCTGCGGCTATCGCTTTCGCGCTGGCCATCGCATTCGCCTTTCGCTTTCGACGGCCTACTGGCCGATGATCCTGCCGCCGCCGACTGATCCCGGCCTTGTCATCGATACGGCCTCAATCGAACTTGCCCTGCCGATACTTACCGATCATCGCCTCATCGCCGTGAAGGAACCGGATAATCCCGATCCACTGCCGAAATATATCGAGCATGCGCCGGCGGAGACCAAAAGGCAGGTCATCAGGGAGCTTTCCGCCAATCGAACAGAATACCGCATTCACGAGGATACCGGCCTTTTCGAGCATCCCGACACCGGGCTCAGCACGCGCCAGGTGCGGGATGAGACATGGTCGATTTCGCCGGATGACCCGCTCTCGATGACGGGCATCTCGACATGGACATGCGACATGCAACGCCCCGGCTGGTTCGTTCGCACAGTCGCGGTTTCGGCCATATCCTGCACGGCAAAGGATTGGGTGATCAGTGCCTCGGTCATCGCCTATGAAGGCGAGACGCGGATCTTCGAAAAGATTTTCGAGAAGAAGCGTATCCCCCGCGACCTGATGTAGATAGATGCGTGTGAAAGCTGCTCCAAGCGCATCCGATGTATCAGCCGGCGGCAACGGACGGTTACTCGCTCGAGCTTTTTTCCCTTCTTCTGAGGTGGAGAAAGACAATATCTAGGCTAAGTCGGGAAGGAGTTGCCTTGCGCGGTTCCTAAGGTGAGACCATCTTAGTGCAGGTTGAGCGCGGCTATTCGGCGGTCTCATCGATGAAGGATGACCGAGCCCATTCAGTGAGATCAAAGGCGGGCTCAAACCGGATGCTCGTGTCTTCGAGCATGTCTTCCGGGGGTGTTGGTCGCTTAGACATGCCCGCCACTACCAGCACTTGCCTTTCGCCAACTCCTGCGCGAACTTTTCATGCCGTGCATTTTTCAGAAGTGGCATTGGGATACCCTGGGAGGATTCAATGAATGATGATGACGAACTGATAGCCGGGATCGCGGCCCGAGCTGACCGGGCAATGGAGAACGCGCCTCGGGAAATGGACCTGAAAGCTCTCTCCGTAGTTCTAGCCCAACGCTTCGGGCATCGGTCACCACAGGAGATTGAAGAGCAGCTCGTCGCCGTTTGGCGCGCTCGTGGCCTTTATTGGCACACGTGAGAAAGATTCTTTCCTTCCTTGGCCTGCCTGTGGAGAAGTCGAACAACGTGGAAAGCTGGATCTCAGGCTTTCACACCGTGAAGTTGCCGTGTCTCTTCCGCGACTCAATCGGATCTGTCCTGCTCAGCTTGCAACCAACACAGGAGCAGGCAATGCCACACTACATGATTAGCTACGACCTCCGGAAAGTCCGGAACTATGACGGTCTGATAAAGACATTTCGAACCATGAAGTGCATCTCGCCGCTGAAGTCGCTCTGGGTTGGCAGCCTTGTCGGACCTGCCAGCGCTATCCGACAAATCTTGGCCAACGAGATGGATTCTGACGACGGTCTTGTCATCGTTGAAATCAAGCCCGGATCAGACTGGGCGACAAAAGCGCCAAACGAACATGCAAGCACATGGTTTTCCAACAACATTACCAAGGCGGGATAGTTGCAGCGCCCGCCAGATCCCCTCACCGGGTGGCTGATACGACTGGCGTGCCGTGAGGAAAGCGGCAGCCATGCAGGAAACCGCTACAACGACCGCCAGGATGAGGAGCGCCCGCTTCCAGTTCGACATGACGCTCCCCTCCTCGATTACTGGCTGACTTTTTCGAATGTCAGGCGATAGACAGCGCCCGGTTCGAACTGCTCGATGGCGGCCGGGTTGGTGACGGTCATGGGAAGCTCGCCCGAGGGCGTATACTTCGACCAGTCTTCATTGCCTTCCGGAAGGCCGCGAAGGTAGGCGCCGAAGGCAGCGGACATCTTCACTTCGACATTGACGTCGCCGGGATTGGTGGTGGCGCGATGGTTGATTTCCTTCGCGTAGAACATTGCCTGTACGCTCATGGCGTCTTCTCCTTCTTGGTCCGGATACCGCCTGACTCGGGAACGAAAAAACCCCGCCATTTCTGACGGGGTTGTCGAAGGAAGCTGAAACCGCTTAGCGGATGTAGAGCTGGAACACAGACCGCGGGTAGTAGTAGCCGTCGCTGTGGCGACGATAACCCTTGCGGTAGTCCCTGTAACCACGATGACCGTTCCAGTAGCCGCGACGGTCGCGCCCTTGTTCATAACGGTCCCGGCGGTCGTGACGATATTCGCGGCGGCGGTCGTCGCGGTGGTACTGCGCAAGTTCGACGCTCGAAGCGACCTGCGGATGCTGAGCCGCCATGGGGGCGGCTGAGGCCATGCCAAAGCTAGATGCTGCGATAACAGCAGCAACTATAGCAGTACCGATGCGAGAAAAACTATTCATGGTTACGCCTTTCCATTTCTAATGTGGGCGACCATGCTCTTACGGGGATGAACGTTATGTGAACTTGCCGTTCATGTTTACACCCGCCTCGGCGAACCGGGCGGGCTGGTTTTGGTTGCGGAGGGAGGATTCGAACCTCCGCCCTCCAGCTTATGAGGCTGGCGAGCTACCGGGCTGCTCTACTGCGACATGAGGTCGGCCGCCTCTTGCGCGAAGCTGCAACTTAGGCGATTATATCGTGCCCTGACTTTTCTCGCGGTGTAACCAGGAGGATGACTATGAGTGTCAAGGCTCTACTTGGATGTGCGCTTGCACTGGCGGTTTTCGTCTCACCGGTGGCGGTTCCCCTGGAGGCGAGCGCTCAGGTTATCGTCGGCTCGGGCAGCAGCCTAAACCACGGACGAGGTATATCCTGCCCTCAGGGAGCGCGGCTGCTTCGTACCCGAGGCTTTCGCGGTGTCCGTCAGACGAATTGCCGCGGCAGGTACTTTACCTATCGCGGGGTTCGCAGAGGGGTGAGCTACGAGATCGCAATCCGTCAAAGAGATGGGCGCATCGTCAACCAGCGGCGCACTAGCCAAGGGCGGTAACGCCTTCATGCGGCCACCACTAGTGCGGGCCACGACAAAACCCGCCTCGGCGACGGGGCGTGCTGAGAGGTTCTGTCGCAAACTTTTGGAACGGGTACGGAAACAGCTATCGCTGGACACACCTATGCTGCGAGCGCGGCGAATTGCTGAAATGCGGATTGGCCACTCGTTGGAAATTGCCGCTTGCGGATCATATGCGCCACTTCGATGCCATCCAATGTTGCTGACGCAGCCTTGAAGGATTTGAAGCCCTTCATCGGACGGGTCAGCTTCTTAATAAACCGATGGTCTTGCTCTAGCATGTTGTTGAGGTATTTGACCTGCAGGATCTCGATCAGCCAGAACCATCCCTGCAACAGCAGGAGCCAGTTCAGGTTTTGCAATCCTGCCAGGTTCGCACCGCTCTTGTCGATGACGACCTTTTCAGGCCAGCCGTTGTTCTCGATTGTGCGGGTGAAGAAGGCGCTGGCCGCAGCCTCATGGCGGTGTTCAGACAGCATGAAATCAAGGGTTTTGCCGAATTTATCGACAGCGCGATAGAAACAGGTCCATTTGCCTTTGACCTGGATATAGGTCTCGTCCATTCGCCAGGAACTGCTGGTCGCGGATTTGCGGCGATGAGCGCGGCAGGCAATCAAGGGCGAATACTTCACAACCCATCTGTTCAGCGTCGCGTGGTCAACGGCAACGCCGCGCTCAGCCACAATCTCTTCCAAATCACGATAGGAGACCACATATCTGACGTAGAAAAACACCGCGTATAAGACCACGTCTTTCGGGTAGTGACTGCCTTTGAAATCGACCATGATCGGGGAACTCAACAATGCCTGCTCATCTTCAACCCAGATCTATGACATGACCATACAGGTTGCAAATCCGCTGGAAAGTTTGCGACAGAACCGATAAACCCGCCATGACTCATGGCCTTATCGAGCTTTCAATGACAACACCAAGGTCATGGGGTTCGCCGGCGAGGCCATAAACCCATAATGCTCATAGAAGGCCTTGGCTTCGTCGGAGATTGCGTGAACGAGGAGACCGCGATACCCATGATATGCGCTGCCTGTCCGGTGCGCAGCACGGCGTCCTGCAACAGTGCGGATCCGATACCTTTTCCCTGCCAGTTGCGGTCAATGGCCAGACGGCCAAGCACGGCCATGGGAACGGGATCGGGCATGTTGCGCCGGATTGCTCCCGGCGCATCTGCGACCGCGAGCGCTCCCGATGACAGGCAATAATAACCTACAACGCGCTCGCCTTCGCACACCACATAGGTTCGTGAGGCGCCGCTGACCTGATTGGCCCGCGCCCGGCGGCGCAGCCATTCATCGAGGCTGTCGTGCCCGCTGTCAAAGAGCTGGAGATCGTGCGCTTCGCCGAGAAGCACCGGTGCTGACAACATTACGGCTGCCAGGGTTTGGGTGCGTTCATCAGCCGTTCGAAGCCTTCGCCGCCCGGCGGCTGGTCGAGCACGGCCAGATAGTGTTTATAGCTGTCGGGATCGACCTGCACCAATGTCTGGTCGAGAAGCGCGTCTTCGGCGGCGCGGCGCGCGGCATCGATCATGAAATCCGAGCGGGTTTTCCCGTGGGCCTTGGCGGCACGGTCGATCAGGACGCGGACGTCCTCACGAACCTTCAAATTGACGGGGCGTTTATGGCTGCCGGTTGCGTTTTTGCTGGTCATGGCATTTTTTCCTTCAAGCCCAATATAGCACAAACGCATACACAACGTGTATCTATTTCTTGCGGCATCGCGGTTCGATGGCCTTAAGCCGCCATTTCAGCTCTCCGGACATGAGCGTCGATGGCTTCCATGGCGAACGGGTCCGGCGTCACTCCCAGTAGCTAGCTCGCCCTCAATCTTAGGAAGCAGCGATAGCCGGTTCGCTGCATCCATCTCGATGTTCACGCTCATGTCCTGAACCTCGATAATGAAACTGCGGTTGGATATTCGAGCAAAGGGGCGGAAGCCAATGAGCAGCCGGCCCGAAGCGGACTACTGAGGCAAACTGGGTTGACCGATGTTCGGGAACAGAAGCTGCATTGGGTAAGGAAGAGCAAGTTTCGGCATTTCATCGAAAGATGTAATTTCAAGCGGACCGTCTCGGTATCCGTATATCCGCCTGCTTCTCCGCGCGTCAGGCATCTGAATAAAACAACCAGATATTTGACCTGATCTCCGTTCGGATAGGTGTATCGAAACTCTCTACCGCCAAATACCGCCAGAACTTCCGAGCGGATAACCGTAAGGCCGGTTTCTTCAAGTACTTCACGCTCTATCGCCTGCTCCGGCGTCTCGCCCAACTCGATGGCCCCAGCGGGTAGACTCCACCCTTCACCTGAACCCTTGTCGGGGGCGATATTCATGCTGTCTGTGGCGCTTGTTTTTCCGATAGCGCTCAAGCTTGCGGCACGTGGCAAGCCGGTTGGGTAGAGCGCATTGACATGCTCCCGCTAGGAACGAATGTTTTTGATCGCTGCCGCAAATGGCGGGGCAGAACCTCTATGCCACACGGTCGCCTTGACAGGAGTCGAACCGGCGACCTGGTCTTCGTGTCAGCCTCTCCATTTCAAGGATATAAGACTGGAGACGTAGGGCACGAGCCAATCCATTTCGGGAAAGCAGGGAAAACGTCGGTTCCAAGATTCGCCTCTTTCGCTTGGCGTTGCTATCTCCCTTAGCCGCCCAGCTAGAAATGCTCCCCAACCCAAGCCGCGGGTCCCGCGAACGCACGGCCGAGCATCATGATTGCCTTGTCGGACCCGTCGAGACGGCCTGCCCGACGAAGGAACGCCGCCGACCGGAAACCGGTGCACAGGCTCGCAAGCTGCGCCGCGTAGATACTCACGGTCATCGGTGTTTGGCTCCGCCGATCGACCGAGGCAATGCCGTCGACAACAGAAACCGTGGGGCGTTCGACGTCCGGGGCCTCGATATACTGGAGGATTTGGAGGAGATTCTAGGTGCTCGTCTCAATCCGCCTGACGGTCGGGAAGGACATGCACATTAAAGCAACATCGAGGCGCCGCGGTCGAGATAGGTATCGAGGAATTGTTCAAGGCGGGGGTTTCTCGGCTTCTTAAAGACCTCCTGGGGCGATCCGCTGAAGAGCACCTTGCCGTGATCGAGAAAGATGATCTGCTGGCCGACAGTCGCAGCAAAACCTATCTCGTGCGAGACAACGACCATGGTCATGCCCTCGGAGGCCAGATCGCGCATGACGTTCAAGACTTCGCCAGTCAACTCCGGGTCAAGCGACGAGGTGGGCTCATCAAACAGCATGATCTTGGGCTTCAGCGCCAGGGCCCGGGCGATCGCCACGCGCTGCTGCTGTCCGCCTGATAGCTGCGAGGGATAGTGGCCGGCCCGGCCCTCGAGACCAACCTTGACGAGCTGGGCCATTGCCCGCTCCTCCGCATCCTTGCGGCTCATCTTGTGAACCGTCTTCAATGCTTCGCTGACATTGCCGAGGGCCGTCATGTGCGGCCAGAGATTGAACTGCTGGAACACCATGCCGATTTGGGCACGGATCGCCCGGTTGGTGGCGGCGGAGATGCGCTCGCGCCGTCCTTGAGAATCCTCGGTGAAGCCAAGCACCTCGCCGTTGATGGAGATCGTCCCGCGCGTTGCCTCCTCAAGAAAAGCCATACAGCGCAAAAGCGTGCTCTTGCCGGAACCGGAAGGGCCGATGAGGCAGGAAACCCGTCCGGGCTCGATAGCGAGATCGATACCATGAAGGACCGTGGTCTCTCCGAAAGTCTTGATGAGATTCCTAACTGCTATTGCGGGGACGCTCATGCGTTGAAAAACCTGAATCTGGAAAGTTTCGTTTCAGCAAGGTTGCCAAGCCAGCCGGTGACTTCGACGAGCACCCAATAGAAAAGCGCCAATGCGGAGAGTGCTTCGACGAAGGCATATTGCTGCGACCCGATTGCACTCAGCGTGGCCGTCAGCTCCGGCACGGTGATAATGGACAAGACCGCCGTCTCCTTCATCAGGATGACCACCATATTCACGGATGGCGGCAGCACCAGCATCGTCATTTCCGGCAATAGAATGCGCCTGACGATCTGCCCCTTTGTCAGGCCGACACACTCGCCAGCCTCGATATGGCCCTTCGGCACAGCCTGGAAGCCGGAGCGGAAGATCTCGCTGAAATAGGCCGCGCCATAGATCGAAATGCCGATCAATCCGGCGGGCAAGGGATCGAGATCAAGGCCGACAAAGGGGCCGCCGTAATAGACCAGGAATATCTGGATGAGAAACGGCGTGCCGCGCAGTACGGCTACGACGGCACCCAGCGCCTTGTTGATCAGCACGCCGCCATATTGCCGGGCGACTGCCGTCAGGAAGCCGATGACGGCTGCAGCGATGGTGCCCAGAATCCATATCATGATCGTCACGCCGGCACCGCTGACGATGGCGGGCCATTGCCCGATGAGGACATTGATGTCGAAGGTCAACGCGGCGCCCCCGGGAGTTTATTTTCGATCAGGCCGCCGGCAAGCGCCATCAACCAGTTGATCACCAGATAGATGAGACCGGCGGATGCGAAGAGCTGCAGCGGCAGGAAGGTGCTGCCGGCAAGGTCCTGGGCCATACGCGTCAGTTCGACGATGCCAACGACTGAGACCAATGACGACGCCTTGAGAATGAGGATCGCCTCGTTGACAAGAGCTGGAAACGTGAGGCGCAAGGCGATCGGAACCTTGATGCGTCGGAAGATCTGGCGCGGCGTCAGACCAACCATTTCCGCCGACTCCACCAAGCCTAGAGGCACGCTGGTAAAGCCGCCGCGCAGGTTCTCGGCCTGGTAGGCTGCCGTGCAGAGCGACAGGCCGATGATCGCGGCCACGATGCTCGGCACATTGATGCCGATGACCGGCAGCAGATTGTAGATCAGCAGCAGTTGCACCAACAGCGGCACGCCGCGAAAGAAGCTGATGAAAATCTGGGCAGGTCGCACGAAAAGCCCTCGCCCCGACAGCAGCATTCCCGACAGAAGGATCGCAATCGCAAAACCGATGAGGATCGACACAACACTGATGGTCACCGTGTAGATCGATGCCTGCAGAAGCAACTCGAAGAGTTTGACGGACATTGTTCAGATTTCGCTCGCTTGGCGGTGAGGAAGATCCGGTCGCATTTCTCGGCCATGCCCCGGCAACACCGCGGGCATGGCCGATTTCCGATGGCCGATCAGAATGCCGGGTCCTTAACGGAATCTGGTGTGTCGAAGCTCGCGCCGAACCACTTCTTCTGTAGCGTCGCCATCCGGCCGTCAGCTTTGATCTTCAGCATGGCGGCGTCGATTGCGTCCATCAGTGGCGCATGATCTGCATCCTTCAGGCCGATAAAGCCGAAATAGGATTTTTTGCCAAAGGGCGGCATCACGACTTCGAACGTGCCTTCGCGCTGCTTGGCGACGAAAGCAATATTCGGCAGTGAATTGGCAACACCGGCGATGCGGCCGGCCGCGAGATCCGCATAGGACTCGGTGAAGGCCGGGTATTCGCGGATATCGACCTTTGTCGGCAGGGCTTCGGAAAACTCCTTGAGCTGATCGAGCTGGGCGGTCGCCTTGCCAACGCCAATCTTCTTGCCAGCGATATCTTCCGGCTTGTTGATCGTCTGGTCGCCGGCCTTTTTCAGGATCGCGATGGTCGCCTCGGCAAGCGGCGGGGTGAAACGATAGCGCTCCATGCGCTTCTTGGTGATCGTTGCTGGGCCTGCGACGACGTCGAACTTGCCGGCTTCGAGCGCCGGAAAGACGCCATCCCAGGGAAGCGTCACCCATTCGATTTTCACGCCGAGTTCCTTGCCGATCTCGTTAAAAAGATCGACGTTCAAGCCGACATGTTCGCCAGCGTCGATGAAATCGAACGGTGCGAAGGCCGTCTCGGTACCGACCTTCATGCTGCCGGCGGCCTTCACGGCGGCAAGCGTGTCCGCCGCATGGGCGGAAATCGTCGCGCCAAACAGAAATGCAGCGCCGACCAGGCCCTTCAGAAGCGAATTCTTCCTCATGTTTTTCTCTCCAGTTTTTAGCCTTCCGGTGGAAGGTCCAAGTTCCCCAATCGTTGTCCCGCCGAGCGGATTTCTCTGATCCGCTTTTGTCTATACAAATAGATACAGGCCGGCCTACACTGTCAAACGCTAAACTCGGCGGAGGCAAGATTTGTGCCGCACAGTGCCGGTAGCGGCGGCTTTGGTGGAAATTGAATGTCATCGCTGGATCGAGGTGAGTTATGGTCTCAATTCATCAGAGAATTTTCGAAGACATCGAAACCAGGATCATGGCTGGTGTTTGGCAACCTGGTCACCGCATCCCCTTCGAACACGAGCTAGTACAAGAGTATCAATGTTCCCGAATGACCGTGAACAAGGCTCTTTCGGCCCTGGCGGGACGGGGAATGATCACACGCCGCCGCAAGGTTGGCTCCTTCGTCGCTGCCCGGCAGATCGACCGCACCGTGATGGATATCCAGGACATTTCCACGGAAGCTGAATTGGCGGGGCATGACCACAGCTACAGGATCCTGCGGCGAAGGCTCGAGACACTGGACGATGCCACCGCGGCAAAGCTCGGCGAGACGACGGGATCGGAGATCCTGCGGCTTCACTGCCTGCACA
This sequence comes from Rhizobium sp. KNZ14-9A, assembly GCF_056755015.1. NCBI lineage: Bacteria > Pseudomonadati > Pseudomonadota > Alphaproteobacteria > Hyphomicrobiales > Rhizobiaceae > Rhizobium > Rhizobium sp. KNZ14-9A. The sequence continues at coordinate 373,166 of NZ_JBPGXB010000001.1, read as the reverse complement.
GCGTGGACGGCAAGCCAAATGCGCTGGAGCGGCGCATTATCATGCTCGCCATGGTACCGTCTGCCAGAACCGAAAGCTTTGCTTCGGTTCCGCCCGGCAAATGGCTGCTGGACATGGTGCCTTGGTCAAAGGCAAGGCATGTCATTCGTGCGGTTTCGGCCGATGCCGCCACGGCACGCCTGCTTGAGACCGAGCGTGGCGAGGCCTGCCTGACTCTGATCCGTCAGACATGGCAGGGCAGCCGGACGGTCACTCACGTCGAGATCATCCATCCCGGCGACCGTTTCCAATTCGCCGGCGACTTTCATCCGACGGAGAGAGGTATCCCAGATCAACCGCCGCGGAGAAGCTCCTTTTGACGGTAAAACAGCCTATCAGGACGGTGCCGCTCAAGGGCTTACAGGCGTTCGAAGCCGTCGGCCGCTGTGGCGGCGTAAGCGCCGCGGCCCTCGAGTTGAAGGTTTCCGCCGGCGCGATAAGTCAGCAGATTCGCAAGATCGAGAGCTTTCTCGGCGTCACCTTGTTGGAGCGCAACGGTCGCACTGTGGAACTCACCCAATGGGGGCGGCTCTATCACCAGGAAATAGCGAAGGGTTTCGAGCAATTCGCGCTCGCGGAACAGATATTGGAACGGGCGCGCAATGAGAATGCTCTGGTTCTCAGCGCCCTGTCTTCCGTTGTCAATAAATGGATAGGGCGCCGGATCTTCGACTGGCAGGCCCTTCACCCGAATGCTCATGTCAGGATTGTCGGCCGCGACAAGGAACCGCGCATGGGCTTCGACGACGTCGATTTCCGCATCAGCTATGGATCGGATGTGCTGCAGCATGAACACTATACGGAACTGTTCCGCGATTGGGTCGTCCCGGCCTGCTCGCCGGCGCTGATCAAGGGCAAGACGCCCTCCGTCGCGCGGCTTCTCGAATATCCACTCCTGCATGTCCAATGGGAGCGGCACTTCACACCCTATCCAAGCTGGCGCGAGTTTGCTGCTAAGACGGGCACCGCGTTCGAGGAGAGCACAGCCGGTCTTTCCTTCACTCTGTCGAGCAGTGCGATTGACGCAGCCGTCAACAAGCGCGGCGTCGTCCTGGCGCAGATGTCTATGATTGCCGATGAGCTCGAGGCACAGACGCTCGTCATCCCCGTCGACACACGCATCGCGCTGCGCGAAAGCTATTATCTCGCCTGGGATCGCGCGGCGTTGCAGAAGCCCCATGGGCGCGAATTCCGCGATTGGCTGGTGGCTGTTTCCCGTCAGCAGGCCCTGACGTCCGCGCCCGCGCCGACACTTTAGAAAAACTAAAACAGAACTCAGCTACGCGATCTTGATGAAAATTTGTGCCTGACGATAATTTGCGCAGGCGGTTTCCCGCGGTGGCATGACCGACATGGCAGGAGAGTTCGATGGCGCGGGCCGACAAGATGAAACTCGGAACTTTCGTCTATACGTTCGGTTTTCATCCCGCCTCCTGGCTGCATCCGGCAAGCGACGTCAATGGCGCCAACGACTTTGCTCATCTGCTCGATGTCGCCAAACGATCCGAGGCGGCCAAATTCGATTTCATGTTCATGGCGGATTCTCCCGCCGCTGCCGTCGGTGACGCGAATGCGCTCGCCCGCATTCCCACAAAGATGAACCGTTTCGAACCTCTCTCGCTGCTTTCGGCTCTGGCGGTCACAACCGATAATCTCGGTCTCGTGGCGACGGTCTCGACGAGCTATTACGAGCCGTACAATGTCGCGCGTCTGTTTTCCTCAATCGACCATCTGAGCAGGGGACGCGCCTGCTGGAACGTCGTCACCTCCGACCACGACGAAACCGGCTACAACTTCAACCGCGAGGGGCTCGACCCGCATGCGTTGCGCTATGAGCGCGGCAACGAATTCGTCGATGTCGTGTTCGGTCTTTGGGACAGCTTCGAGGAAGGCGCGTTGCTTCTCGACCGTGAAAACGGTGTCTACTATGACAAGAGCAAACACCATACGCTCAATCATAAAGGCAAGCACTTCCAGGTTCGCGGCCCCCTTAACATCGCGCGAACGCCCCAGGGTCGCCCCGTCATCGCCCAGGCGGGCGGTTCTGAACCCGGAATGGACATGGCGGCACGCACGGCCGAGATCGTCTTCAGCCTCGCGTCGAATATCGAGCGCAACCGAGCCTTCTATCAAAACGTCAAAAGCCGGATGCCGGCCTATGGACGCGATCCGGACGATCTGAAAATCATGCCGGGCATCGTTATCAACGTCGGTGAGACCGAAGCCGAGGCCAAGGCGAAGGTGGATTATCTGATCAATAAGATGCATCCGGACGTTGGCCGGCTGATGCTCTCCGAATTCCTGGAAGCGGACCTGCGCGACGTGGCTCTCGACAAGCCTTTCCCCATGGATCGCTTGCCGGCGGCGCCCAAGGGATCGCGCGCCCTGTTCGACGAACTGGTCGATTTCGTCAGAAGCGGCCGCACCGTCGGCGAACTCATCCGGCACTATGCCGAGAAGCATACCGGAAATGGCATGACGGGCACGCCGGTCCAGATTGCCGACTACATGGAGGAATGGTTCGAGACACGCGCCGCCGATGGCTTCATCCTGATGTTTCCGACCTTGCCGTCCAGTCTCGACGACTTCGTGCGGCTCGTTCTGCCGGAGCTTCGCCGCCGCGGGCTGTTCCGCGACGAATACGAGGGCAGAACCTTGCGCGAGAACCTCGGCCTCTCAATGCCGGCGAACCGCTTCGCCAAAACGCAAGCAGCGGGCCTATGAGCGCAGAAACCTTGATCAGCGAAGCGGACTTCAAGCTTTCGATGCGTCATCTGGCAGGTGCCGTCAGCGTGATCACCGTCGGAGACGGGGAAGACCGCACCGGCTTCACCGCGACGTCGGTCTCTTCATTTTCGGCGGAGCGACCCTCCGTCATCGTCAGCGTCAATCGTGCCTCTTCCTCATGGCCAGTGCTGCAACGGTACGGCTGCTTCTGTGTCAACGTGCTCGCCGCCGATCAGCAGACTGTGGCGCAATCCTTTGCCGGCCTAGATGGACGCAAAGGCGCCGAACGCTATGGCGATGCGGGATGGTACCGCCTGAAGACCGGCGCGGCCGTCCTTGAAAAGGCTCTTGCAGTGCTGGATTGCAGGCTTGAAACCGCATTCCACCATCATTCCCATGCAATTTTGATCGGGCATATCTGCGCGATCAAAATCCGAAAGAGCATAGGGCCGCTTCTCTATTGGCGCGGCACTTTTCATCAACTTCCGGCAGAGGCTGAGCGCCGCGGTCTAGAAAAGACGCTCGGACAATAGGCCTATCGACGCGACATCCGCATTGGCAAATGCAAGCCTGAGGTAACGCTCTTGTCCCTCGCCGAAATAGGCGCCGGGTAAACAAACGACGCCGGATTCCCTGGCGAGTTTTTCGGCCACCTCGGAAGACGATCGATCGGCGAAAGGGTGGCGAACAAAGGCGAAATAGGCGCCGATCGCTCCAATCTCCCAGCCTGGCAGCCTGGACACGACCAGCCTCAGCGCATCCGCCCGGCGAGCGATCTCGGCACGGTTGCCGGCCCGCCAGTCGGCGAGCAACGGGATGGCCGATGCAACGGCGATCTGAGCCGAACGCGGTGCGCAGATCTGCATGTTGTCCATCACTTTCGCAATCTCGGCGACGAGTTTGGGTCCTGCCGTGATCGCACCCAGCCTATGGCCAGGAATGCAGAAGGATTTCGAGAAGCTGTAGAGAAGAACGAGCGTATCCTCCCAACCCGGCTCTGACAGCAGCGAGTGCGGCCGTCCGTGATCGGCGCCGAGGAAATCGCGATAGGTCTCATCGAGGATCAGCCAGGCGCCATATTTCCGGCAGAGAACGAAAAGCTCATGAAGCAGCTCCGGCGGATACACTGCCCCGGTCGGATTGTTGGGTGTAACGACCGCCAGCATCTTCGCGCCGGCCGCAAGTGCCGCCTCGGCCGAACGCGTATCGGGAAAGAACCCGTTGGCGGGATCGCAGTCGACCAATCGCCGCCCGATACCCAGCATCGACAGCGTCGTGTCATGATTGAAATAGAAGGGATTGGTGAGCGCTACGGTATCGCCTGCGCCAGCAAGCGCGATCGCGGCACACATGAACGCCTGATTGCAGCCGGCCGTAATGTGAATATTGCCGGCGGAAATGGCCGCGCCGTAAAGCTCGGCAACATGGGCAGCGTAGGTCTTGCGCAATAAAGACTCGCCCTCGATCGGCCCGTATCCCGTCATCGCCTGTTGTCCGGCCGTCTCGCCGAGAAGACGCAGCATCTCCGGATGTGCAGGATAGCCGGGCACGGCTTGCGAAAGATCGATGAGTGGACCCTTCAGCCCTTTGTATTCACGGCCCCATGCAACGACGGACGGAATGGGCGGGGCAGAAAGGCGGGAAACGAGCGAATTGAATTTTGCGGCGGTCATATCGATTTCTCTTTGATCCCGATTGCTACAACGATACCAATGGCTTTCTCAACCTCTTTGTTGGGCCAGACGAAACTGAAGCGGAGACGCATGCCGATGGCGTGGGACAAAATGCGGCTTGAGCAGCTGCGCTCGGAGTTTGCGGACACCAATGGCGGCGAGATATTCGATGAGACGTTTCGAAAAGTGGCGGACAAGATCATCTCCAAAAATGGCACGCGACTGGCGCCATATTCTGGAGTGCCAACGTTCCTCAGCGCACCCTATATGCAGGTCGCTGCCGAAGAGCCGGACTTCGGCAATCTCCAGGTCGCAATCACGGGAATCCCGATGGATCTCGGTGTCACCAATCGCCCAGGCTCCCGTTTCGGACCGCGCGCACTTCGCGCCATCGAAAGGATCGGCCCGTACAATCACGTTCTCGCCACGGCGCCGGTTTTTGATCTTCGGGTCGCCGACATCGGCGACGTTTCATTCCAGAGCCGTTACCGGCTAGAGCTCAGCCACGACGACATCGAAAGGCGCATTGGCCAAATCGTTGATGCCGGCGTCGCCCCGCTTGCCGTCGGAGGCGATCATTCGATCAGCCATCCGATTTTGAGGGCCATCGGCCGGCAACAACCGGTCGGTCTTATCCATATCGATGCCCATTGCGACACAAGCGGTGCATTCGATCGGACAAAGTTTCATCACGGCGGACCGTTCCGGAACGCTGTGCTGGACGGCGCACTCGACCCGACAAGGACAATCCAGATCGGCATCCGCGGTTCGGCCGAATATTTGTGGGAATTCTCCTATGCGTCGGGAATGACCGTGATCCATGCCGAGGAGATCAGTGGAATGGGGATCGCGGCGGTCGTCGCCAAGGCAAAATCCATCGTCGGAGACGGCCCGACCTATCTTTCCTTCGACGTTGACAGCCTCGATCCGAGCTTTGCACCCGGCACGGGCACGCCTGAGATCGGTGGATTGACCACGCGTGAAGTCCTTGAATTGATCCGCGGGCTGAAAGGCGTAAATCTGGTCGGCGGCGACGTCGTCGAAGTTGCACCGCAATATGACGCAACGAGCAACACTGCACACGCCGCAGCGCAGGTGCTCTTCGAGATCCTCAGCCTGATGGTGTTCAGCCCATCGATCGGCAGACGCTGAACATTCTGTTCAAGGAATGCGAGAAATGCGGGCAGTCTCCTGACGAAGCTGTTGAACGCCAACGAACGGTAAAAGCAACATCGCTAGTAAGCAGCGGTTATGGCTGAAGCCGGGGATGATCATAAAATCCGTTCGGCGCTAGAGGGCGCTGGTATCACCTTCGCCTCGGTACATTTGCGCAGATGGCTTTACGGCATTGCAATAGCTGATATCGCAGTGCAATATAACTGTCGCAGATCTGCGGAGTCGTCCACCCCCGCGCTCAGGTCAGTGGCATCGCCACTGGACGCATCGGTGCGCCCGTCGCTCCACGCAATTTGATGCATGCGCCGAAGAAGGCAAATTCGTAGAGCTTCTCGCTAGCAAGTTCCTCGAGGTAAGCCATTTCCAGGATGGGAACACCTGCTTCCGCCAGCAGATAGGTGTGTACGGGGAAGAAGTTTAATTCATGCGCCGACGGCGTCTGTTCGAGGGTCAGGTTGTCGGCGCCGATCATGATGGCACCGTGCTTGGAAATATACTCGGCGCCCTCGCGGTTGAGGCCAGGTGTATTCCTAGTGAAGGCCATGTCGGGCCATAACCGCATCTGGCCAGTGCGGAGCAAAACGACATCGCCGGGCAGGATTGTTAGGCCCTGCTTCTTAAGGCAGTCCTCGATGTCGGCTTTGCCGATTGGATGGCTCGGCGGCAGCGTGTCAACGCCATACATGGCCGCGATATCGAGAAGAACACCGCGTGCAAAAATCGGCGGATATTTTTCCGGGCCGCAAATATCCCAGGCACGGCTGCCGAGGTGATCGCGTGCCGTGAAGCCATTGAAGATCTCGCCATTGTAGCCGAAGTGGTTGAACGTATCGATATGCGTGCCGCAATGGGTGTACATCGAGATACTGTCGCCGGAATAGGCGACGAGCTCGTTCTGTTCGCGCGTCACGCCCATGGTGTTGGCGACGATTTCGCCCTGCGGCGTGTGGGTCATCCATATCTGGTAGGGCTGGTCGCCAGCACCGAACCAGCCGGGCATGCCGACGAAATGGTCGACCGAGAGGTCAAAGACCTTCGACGCGTCGGTGCGGCCGATGATCGCCGAGCGCGACCTGGCGTCGATCAGGTTGAGCATGCCGATCTCGTCGTCACTGCCATAGGGGCTCTTCGTCACCTTATGGAATTCGGCATTGTAAGCGATGATCTTGCTCTTGGTCGCTTCGTCGACATAACAGGCCATGCACATTGCCACTCTCCTTGTTCATCTTCGCAGCCGCCAGCCGGTCGCCTTCAGATCGTTTCGCCGCGAATGACCGGTTCGGCGACAAGCGCCACCGACAGCAGCTGCTCGTCAGTCCGCGCCAGCCCTGACAACAGGAAGCCGACCGGCATGCCGGCGTCACCTGCGCCGCAGGGGATCGACACACCGCACCAGTCGAGGAAATTGCCGAGCAGCGTGTTGCGCAGCGTCTTGCCATTGGTGGCGAGGAAGAGTTGGTCGTCAGTCTTTAGCGGCTCGACCGGCGGCGCCACATGCGCGACGGTCGGGAAGGCGATCAGCCGGCCACCGACCAGCCGGTCCACCGCCTCGATGAGCCGCGTGCGGGCAGACAGAATGTCGAGATAGTGCGAAAGGCTGATCTTCTCGCCGAAGCTGGTACGCGAGACCACGCGCGGATCGATCAGCCCGGCATCCGGCCCGGTAATCCGGGCCTGGTGCAGCCAGTAAGCCTCTGCCGTCACCAGGGCTCCGTGGCTTGCCATCAGCTGCAGAATTTCCGCAAAGGCCGGGATCTCCAGCCGCGTGAATACGACACCGGCGCCCGACATACGCTCGACGGCCGCCTCGAAGGCTGCAAGAACACCCGGCTCGGCATCGTCGAAGACGATGTTGGTGGGAATGACGACCTCCAGTCCGGCAAGCGGATTGTAACTGACCGTCGGTGCCATGGCTCCACGCATCGCCGCGTCGATCCAGACGGCATCCTGCACCGAGCGACAGAGCGGCCCGAGCGAATCGAGGCTAGTGGCAAGCGGAAACACGCCCGCCATGGGATAGCGCCCACGCGTCGCCTTGTAGCCGACGATGCCGTTCAGCGCTGCCGGGATGCGCACCGAACCGCCGGTGTCGGAGCCGATCGAGACCGGCACGACACCAGCCGCCACCGCCACGCCCGAACCGGAGGACGAGCCGCCCGGAATGCGGGCGACGTCCGTGCTGCGGGGGTTTTTCGGCGTCCCGAAATGCGGATTGATGCCAAGGCCGGAGAAGGCGAACTCGCTCATGTTGACCCGGCCCATTGCGAGCATGCCGGCCGCAGCGAGCGCAGAGACGACGGCGGCATCGGCCGCAGCCGGTGCCTGATCGCGAAGAAGCAGCCTGGATCCTGCCGCCGTAACGCTGCCGGCAACATCGAAGAGATCCTTCCAGGCGACCGGAATGCCTTCGAGCAAACCGAGCGAACGACCGTCTTTCAGCCGCTTCGACGAGGCATGCGCCTCCGCCATTGCCCGCTCCCGCGTCAGCGAGATGAAGATCGCTTTGTCGTCATGGTCCTCGATCGCCCCAAAGACCTGCTCCGCCACCGCAACAGGATCGACGCTGCCGCCCTGGATGAGGGTGGACAACTGGGCGATCGAGAGGGAGCCGTAAGAGAGTGTCATTCTGTCGTTTCCAGTTCCACTCACGCCGCCACGAACTGCATCCAGCGGCGCACGAGGTAATTGTGTTCGTCCATGGTCGTGTTCCAGACGGCGATCGAGTTGGCGCGCTGCCAGTAGGAGCCGCCGCTGCGCACGGCACCCGCCTTAACGCGGAGGAGCCCGTCAGGGCCTGGCAGGTCAGTCGCCGCCGGCAGGCCTTCGTACCAATAGTCCCATTCGGCCGGCGTCATGTGCGGCCGCGAGCGTGCCGGCGTCGACATGTAATAGCCCTGCCGGGCCACCACCGCGCCGGGCCAGCCGGAGATCCACCAGTTGAGATAATCGTATGCCGCGTCGAGCATCCGGCCGGAGAGCCGCTTCGACAGGCAGAGCCCGCCATGCCAGGCGCGGTAACCCTCGGCAGGATTGGCGAGTTCGACGGGAAAGCCGCGCAGGTTCAGCTTGCTGATCCCGAGCGACCACATCGACTGGATCTGCGTGTCGCTCTTCGTCATCAGGTTCGCCGCGTCCTCGGCCGAACGCCAGAAGCCGCGGAAAAAGCCGGCCTTCTTGCGCTCTTCCAGAATGTCGAGCAACCGATCGATCTCCTCGATGCTCATGTTGCCGAGATTGTTAAAGGTCATAAGGCCGGCCGACTGCGCCGCAAGTGCTGCATCGAAGATGCCGATTGCGGGCTCGTTGACGAGGGCTGCGCGTCCGTGCCAACGCGGGTCGAGCAGTGCCGCCCAGGAGGTCATCTGGTTGGAATTGGCCGCATCCGTCCGGTAGGCGAAGCTGTCGAAATTATGGGTCGTCGGCAGCATCGAAATGCGCTGCGAGGGCGTCTCGGCAAGCGCCAGGTTCGGCTGGACGAAAAGCTTGGTCACCGGCGCATCGCCCTGCCCAATCCGCGCATTCGGCCCGATGCGGCCCGTCTTGGTCAGATCCGTGATCTCGTCCCAGAGAGTGATCCGCTCGATGTCGATCGGCTGCACGGCGCGCCAGTACCAGACGATGTCGAGGTTGTGGAAACACTGGTCGTAGATGTCGTAAGCCATCGGCTCCAGCGCCGCCTTGTGCTGGGCGGTCATGAAGTCCTGATTGTCGAATTCGATGTCCATGCCGAGATCGCGCTCAGCACCGAGCCGGAGTTCTTCCAGCAGCGAAATCGCCGTGCCCAGGATGCGCAGCTTGATCCGGCCCTCTGTATGGAGGGCGGGCGTCGGGAAACTCTTCGGCGTCGGCATTTTTCTCATGGCTGCGTCTCCTCGACCCGCCGCGGCGCGCGCTGTGCCGCACCCAACCCGTTGAAGGCGTTGAACGATCGCTCGATCGCCGCGGGCGCGATGCCATCGACGATGAAGACGATGCGGGAACGCCGGTCCCCGCCTGGCCAGGATTGCATATGGACGGGCGGATGGACCAGGTGCTGCACCCCGTGAACCGCCACGGGAAAGTCTTCGCCCTTGATGTTGAGAATGCCCTTGACCCGAAGGATGCGGTCGCCGTGCCGGTTGAGCAGCATGGTCAGCCAGATGCCGAAGGCTGTCCAATCGACCGTGCCTTCGCTCACCAGCACGAAGGACCGAATGCCGCCGGAATGTTCGCCGGCAAGACGAGGCCCCGGATCGTCGCAATAGAAGCCGCCCGGCGATTGCATCGCCTCGGCGCGGCCCGTTGTCGTGTCCTCCAGCAGCATGATGACATCAAAGACATCGTCCGTCGAAAGGACGATCGGCGCATCCGGATTGATCTGCCGGATCATCGCCGTGACCTGCGCGACTTGGCCGGCCTCGGCGATATCGGCCTTGGTCAGCACCAGAACATCTGCCACCGCCACTTGCCGCATCGGCTCGCGATAGGCGGCAAGCTGTGTCCCCGCATTGACGGCATCGACCGTGGCAATTACGCCCGAGGACCTGAAATGATGCCGCAACACCGGATCGGCCTTCAGTGTGGAAAGAACGGGAAAAGGATCGGCAAGCCCCGTGCTCTCGATGACGATCCGGTCGAAGGGCGGGACGATGCCGCGCTCGCGCTTCGAATGCAGATCGCGGATCGCATCTGCCAGTTCCCCCCGCACCGTGCAGCAAAGGCAACCGGATTGCAGCAGCACCATGTTCTCGTCGATCCGCTCGAGCAGGTGATGATCGAGCCCGACCTCGCCGAATTCGTTGATCAGCACCGCAGCGTTCGAGAGCACCGGATCGGTCAACAGCCGTCGCAGCAACGTCGTCTTGCCGGATCCGAGAAAGCCGGTCAGCAGCGTGACGGGCGTGAAGTCCGGAAAGGCATTAGTCATGGCCGCTCGCCTCCAACCGGTCGAGAAGCGGCTCGGCCAATGGATCGAGCGGGCGGCCCGCAAGCCGCTCGGCCGCCGGCCAGAGGTGTCCGAGATCCTCGATGATCTCGGTCTTTCCGGTCCGGGTCGACAGCAGGAAGGAGGATCCCTGCCAGTCGGAGATACCAAGCCCGAAGGCATCGAGAATGCGGTTGGCGATCGCAACACGGCGGGCGCGCTCGCGCCGGCGGTCGATCCGCTCGGCGGTACGGGTATAGACCCCGGGCCGCGCGACCGCGTCGGCCCAGTGCTCGTTGCCACCCAGAATACCGCAGAGCGAACACATCGCCTTGCCTCTTACTTCTTGCGCGGGAAGCGTTTGACGAAGTCGTCGGCGATCTCGTTCATCGTCACGAACTTGACGCCGGGATGCTTGATCATGTGGGCGTAGAGACGCTCCAGCATCATCAGAACCTGCGGCCGGCCGGCGACATCAGGGTGGATCGTGATTGGGAAGACGGCGTAATCCATCTCGCGATAGACCCAGTCGAACTGGTCGCGCCACATCTGCTCGATGTCATGCGGGTTGACGAAGCCGTGGCTGTTCGGCGCCTTCTTGATGAACATCATGGGCGGCAGGTCATCGAGGTACCAGGATGCCGGAATCTCGATCAGGTCGGTCTCGTGACCGCGCTTCAGCGGCACCATCCAGTCCGACGGTTTCCTCGAATAGTCGATCTTGGTCCAGCTGTCGCCGACGCGGACATAATAAGGCGTGAAGTCGTTGTGCATGAGCGAGTGGTCGTACTTGATGCCGCGCTCGAGCAGGAGCTCGTTGGTGACGTTGGAGAATTCCCACCAGGGCGCCACATAGCCGGTTGGCCGTTTGCCGGAGAGCTTGGTGACGAGGGCGATGCACTTGTCGAGCACCTCCATTTCCTGCTCGCGCGTCATGGCGATCGGATTTTCATGCGTGTAGCCATGGATGCCGATTTCGTGGCCGGCATCGGCGACGGCCTGCATCTGTTCCGGGAACGTCTCGATCGAGTGGCCGGGGATGAACCAGGTGGTCTTGATGCCGAAACGCTCGAAGAGCTTCAACAGCCTCAGGCTGCCGACCTCGCCGGAAAACAGGCCGCGCGAGATGTCGTCCGGCGAATCCTCGCCGCCATACGAGCCGAGCCAGCCGGCGACGGCGTCCACGTCGATGCCGAAGCTGCAGAAGATTTCTTTTGCCATTGCGGGGTCTCCTTGTGATGGTCTCGTTGGTCCGGCTTTGATCGGCCGGCTTTTCAGTGGGCGGGAATGACGGTGGCGTTTTCCGGCTTGAAGGCGATCGCGACCGGCGCATCGACCGGAAAGGCGCCGGGCGGATACTTGTCGACATGGGCTTCGAGCGCCAGCACGCGTCCATCCGGCAGAGCGACCGAAAGATGCGAGATATGCCCGACGACGTCGAAGCGGCGGATCCTGGCATCGATGACATTGCCGTCGGCGGCCTGAGCGATCGCTTCGCGGCCGCCCTTGTCGAGCGCATGCACCTCGATCGCTTCCGCAGGGATCACGACACTCACCGCGTCTCCGTCGGCGACCGCGCCGTTGGCATCGCCGGTGAGAAGGCCGAGCGGCGTGTCGACCATGACATGTCCCTTCTCGTGGCCCTTGACCGCACCCTTGAAGATCGTGTTGCGGCCGATGAACTGCGCGACGAAAGGCGTGTTGGGCCGCGTATAGAGCTGGTGCGGCCGACTGATCTGCTCGATCCGGCCCTGGTTCATCACGACGATCCGGTCGGACAGCGCCAGCGCTTCGGACTGGGCGTGGGTGACGAAGACGAAGCTCACGCCGAGCTCGCGCTGAAGCAGCTTCAATTCGCTCTGGATCGTCTTGCGCAGATTGGCGTCCAGGGCGCCGAGCGGCTCGTCGAGCAGCAGGATATCAGGCTCGACCACGAGGCCACGCGCAAGCGCGATGCGCTGTCGCTGGCCGCCGGAAAGCTTGTCGCATCGCTTGTCGGCGATGCCCTCGAGGCCGAGCTTTTCCAGGATACGATCGACCTTTGCATTCCGCTGCGCTTTCGGCATGCGCTTCACCTCGAGGCCGTAGCCGATATTGCTGCGCACCGTCATGTGGGGGAAGAGCGCGTAATTCTGGAAGATCATCGAGGTCGGCCGTTGTGCCGGACCGATATCGTTGATCCGCTCGCCCTTGATCATCAGATTACCGGAGGAGATGCTTTCGAAGCCGGCGATCATCCGCAGCGTCGTCGTCTTGCCGCAGCCCGACGGACCAAGAAAGGCGATGAACTCGCCCTTGTCGACGGCGAGGTTGAAATCGATCACGGCCGGCGTTCCGTTATCGTAGACCTTGCCGATCTGGTAAAGTTCGAGGTCATGTATCATGGCGGTCATTCCGGGTTGCGGGTGGAAGGACAGGCGGCCGGAGCCGCCTGCCAGTTGGCGCCTTCACCACATCGCGGATGGGGCGCTGGGAGTGACGCATCAGGCGCTGAGGAACTCATCCCACTTCTGGATGAGGTGGTCGTATTCATCCGGCCACTGGTGCCAGTAGGCAACGTTTGCCGCGCGGGTCTCGAGCGAACCGCCATCGCGCAGATCGCCCTCCTTGATGCCGCGCTCCGCCGCACCGACCCATGGCTTGCCTTCGTACCAGAAGGCGTATTTCTCCGGCGCCATCTTCTGCTTGATGTTGGTGGTCGGCGAATAATAGCCCTGTTCCGACACTGTGATGCCCGGTTCGCCCGACAGCCAGTAATCCGCATAGGCGACAACGGCTTCCTTGTTCGGCGTGCCCTTCAGCATGGTGTTGCCGATCGACCAGGCGCGATAGCCTTCCTTCGGGATGGCGTATTTGCAGGGTTTTCCCTGCGCCTTGACGGCCATGACGGCCGGCTGCCAGGCGTCGCAGACGACGATTTCGCCGGATGCGAGGAAATTGACGAGTTCGCCGAAATCACCCCAGAGAGCGCGAAACTGGCCGTCCTTCTTCTTCGAGATCAGGAACTTTGCGGCTTCGTCGATTTCCGCGGCGGTCGGATTTCCGGGATTCTTGACGTTGGAGAGGCCGAGCGTGTTCATCGCCATGACCGCCTGGCCGAAAGCCGTCAGCGGGTCGGTATTGAGACCGGACTTGCCCTTGTACTTGCTGTCGAAGATCGCCGTCCAGCTGTTGGCTTCCTCGTCGGAGAGCACGTCCGGATTGTACCCGACGGAGTTGAAATTGAAGACCGAAGGCACCATCCAGAGCGCCGTCTGCTTTTCGTCGGTCCAGATCTGGCCGACGATCTGCGCCTTCGGATCGAACCGCGGATCGGGCTTGGTGAATATCTCGCGGATATTCGACCAGCTCTTCAGACCCGAAGTCTCGATCGGGTCGGCATTGTCGGTCATCACGACCGAGGGAAGGCGCTCGCCAATCGTTTCCCAGACGTCATAATCCTTCGAACCGGAAAGGATGCGGGTCTGCGCATCCGGGAAGGTCGCCGCCGTGCCGGATGTCGTGCCAACGCCGCTGGCCGCCTTGAACTCGGCGAGGATGCGTTCCTGCACAGTGACCGAAAGGCCGATCGTGCGCAGCTGCTCGCCGGCAAGGCCGGTTGCCTGTGCATAGGCTGCCCGCGAGGAGAGGAAGTGTGTGCCGCCGCCGATGGCAAGCGCCATGGCGCCCGCGGATCGTTTCAGCAGCGAACGTCGATTCATGTCCATCGAAAGTGTCATTGTCGTTCTCCGGTTTTTTGTTCCCCAGAATGGCCTCCATGACCACCCATCGTTCTCGTCCGGCCTCGGCGTCAGGGCGGGATCGGTCCTGACGCACCCTCCGTCAGTATCGGCCCACGAGGAGCCCCCCATCCACGACCAGCGTCTGGCCGGTCATGTATCTCGCGTTGTTCGAGGCCAGGAAGACGATCACATCTGCAACGTCTTCCGGTTCGCCGAGCCGCCCCATCGGGATGAAGGCGCTTGCCGCTTCGGCGCCCTTCGGTCCCAGCGAATTTTCTTCCGAGAGAAGCTGTGCGGTGCGGATGTAGCCGGGTGCCATGCCGTTGACGCGGATGCCGTCGCGGGCAAGTTCGACCGCCAGGCCGCGTACGAGGCCGACAACGCCGGCCTTGGCGGCGGAATAATGCACATGTTCGTCCCAGCCGTAGGCGACACCCATGATCGACGAAAGCGCCACCACCGCACCTGATTTACGTGCCTTCATTCCTGGCGCGGCGGCGCGGACCACACGGAAGATGCCCTTGAGATCGATGTCGAAGGTCAGCTCCCACCTGTCATCGTCGAGCACATCGAGCGGCGCCTTGTGGGCGATGCCGGCATTGGCGATAATGACGTCAAGGCAGCCGTGGCGCTTCTCCACGCTGGCCACCGCAGCATCGACCGCCGATGTCGACCGGACGTCTAGCTCGATGAATTCGGCCGAGCCGCCCGCGGCTTCGATCTCCGCTACGGCAGCGCGCCCTTCGTCCTTCAGGACGTCGGTGACGATCACGTGGTCGCCGAGCTTGGCGAATGCCAATGCGGTCGCCTTGCCGATGCCGATACCGGCGCCGGTGATCAGCACGATGCGGGGTGTCGAAGAAATCGTGGTCATTGTGTTTTCCTGACTAGAGCATGACGTCGCCGGAGTTCGGGCCAAGCGTTTGGCCGACGAACAGGCTGGCGGCAGGCGATGCGAGAAACGAAACGGTGGCGGCAACTTCTTCCGGCTCGCCGAAACGGCCGAGCGGCAGCTCGGCGGCCTTGCGGACGCGCCATTCCTGCGAGAGTTCGCGCACCAGTGGCGTGTTGATCGGCCCGGGGGCGACGGCATTGACGCGCACCCCGCGGCTCGAGACCTCGCGGGCCAGCGATTTCGTCATGCCGATGATCGCCGCCTTGGCGCCGGCATAATGGACGAGCTCGATGCCGCCGATCTGGCCGAGCTGCGACGCGACGTTGACGATGACCCCCTCCCCGGCAGCGAGCATTGATGGCAATGCGAGCTTGGTCATCAGAAAGGTGCCGCGCACATGGATCGCAAACATCCGGTCGAAATCTGCGACCTCGAGGTTCTCGAACAGCGCCTGATGGACGATGCCCGCGCAATTTACGAGCAGTCGCGGATGGCCGAAGGCTGAGACTGCGACCTCGTAGACGCGCGCCGTATCCGTCTCGGCAGAGACGTCGCCAGCCGCCGCTGCCGCCGTGCCGCCGGCAGCGGCGATCTCCTCGGCCACCGCTTGCGCGCGGTCGAGGTGGAGATCGTTGACGAGTACGGCATAACCGTCCTGCGACAGCCGGGTTGCGATTGCGCGGCCGATGCCGGATCCTGCCCCCGTGACGATAGCTGCAGGTATCGACATCACGCCTCCTCCTGGATCGCGACACGCTTGGCGCGGCGTATGGAAAGCATCATGAGGACGGCGTAGATGCCGAGCAGCGCAAAGGAGAAGATCGTCGTCAGCACGCCGAAGGCGAAGACGTTTGGATGCACCTCCACAGAGAAGGTTCCGTAAATGGCGAGTGGCAGCGTCAGGTCGCGGCCGGATGCGAACAGCGTACGCGAGAATTCGTCATAGGACAGGGTGAAGGCAAAGAGCATGGCCGAGAGCACGCCCGGAAAGATCAGCGGGAACGTCACCTTGCGGAAGGTGCGTGCCGGCGACACGCCTAGCGACCACGACGCCTCCTCCACACTCTGGTCGAAGCGGTTGAGGATCGCCAGCATGACGAGAAAGGCGAAGGGATAGGTGTAGACGACGTGCAGCACGAAGGCCGTTCCCCACCAGTGCCGGTCGATGCCGAGCGCATTGGCGACGAGCGCCATGCCGAGCCCGACCAGAACGCCGGGGACCATCATGCCGAGAACGATCAGGTAGAAGACGACGCCTGAGCCGGGGAAGCGCCGACGGAAGGCCTGCGCCGAGGTGACGCCGAGCACGGTGGAGACGATCATCGTCATCACCGAGAGTACGAGCGAGCGCACCAAGGCTTCGTTGATCGGCAGAGGTGCGATGCGCGATGGCGGCGTCAGGCCGAAGAGATGCTTGTACCAATAGGTCGACCATTCGATGATCGGGAATTGCGGTCCGCCTTCCGGTCCCGTCTGGAAGGATAGAATAGCGAGCACCACCATCGGCGCGTAGAGAAAGACGAGGAAGAGCGCCGTGTAGATGCCGAGGGAGAACTTGATGCCACCAGCCTGCATGTCAGAGCTCCTTCCTGAGGTCGACGACGCGCAGCAGCGCGGCGACGACAATGCCCATGAGCACGGTGAGCACGACGCCGACGACGGCAGCGAAAGCCCATTTCAGCGACCCGACCTGGGTAACAATGATGTTGCCGAGAAGGTTCACCTTGCGGCCGGAGAGGGCCGCCGCCGTCGCGAACTCGCCGAGCACCATGACGGAGACGAATATTGCACCGACCACCACGCCCGGCATGGTGAGCGGCAGGATGATGGTGCGGAAGATGCGCCAGAAGCCGGCACCGAGATCCTGCGCCGCCTCGATGACGCTCTGGTCGATGCGGCCCATCATGAAGGCGATAGGCCCGACCATGAAGACACAATAGATCTGCGTCATGCCGATGATGACCGAGAGCTCGGAAAACAGCAGCACCTCGATCGGCTGGTTGATGATGCCTAGACCCTGCAGGATGAGATTGATCGCCCCCTCCTTGCCCAGCATCGGCCGCCAGGCGAGCACGCGGATCAGGAAAGAGGTCCAGAAGGGGATGACGCAGAGAACGAGAAGTGCCGTCTGGATCGTCTTGTTCTTGACGAAGAGACCGACATAGAGCGCTGCCGGGTAACCGACGACCAGCGTCGAGACGAGCACGATCAACCAGATCCTGACGGTCGTCCACAGAGCGCTGAGATAGGTGTCCGTGGTAAAGAAGGTGACCCAGCTCTTGATGGTGAGATCAGGCGTGATCTTGAAGGTCGTCTGCGTCCAGAAGGACACGTAGACCATCATCATGATCGGCGTCACCAGGAAAAGCAGCATCCAGATGACGCCCGGCGCCAACAGCCAGAGCGTCTTGCTGGATGCCTTCTTGACCGGTTTCACGACGCTTTCGGTCTCGGCTGTTGTGGCACTTATCGACATCAATCAGTCTCCCGTCCCGCGTTGTGCGGCAAGAGTGTCAGGCGTAAACGAGGGCATCCCGGCGCTTCCAGACGAGCGCGTAGCGCGAGTGAGGCGTACAGGACGGCGGCTTGCTCCGACTGAGGTGCGATTCCACCTCGAAGACGCGGCCGTCATCGAGCGAGAAGAAGGAGTTGATCGCGGCGCCCGAATATTCGTCGGCGACGAAGGTCGCCTCGATCTTCACCTCGTCGTCGCCGACCGGCGCTTCGGCCGGGCGGATCGCGACACGGTCGTAGCGGATGGCGTAACCCGTGCGGTCATCGCGGAACTGCGGCTGGTCGTCGAGTGGGAAGGTACCGTAAGGCCCGAGGAAACTCTCGCCGGCGAGCCGGCCTTCGAAGAGATTGTAGCAGTTGAGGAAGCCCGCTACCGACAGCGATTTCGGTCGGTTGTAGATCGTGTCGGCGTCTGCCGCCTGCGCAATTCGGCCGCTGTCGAGCACCAGCACCATGTCGCCCATGGCAAGCGCTTCGCTCTCGCTGCCGGTCACGTGCAGGAAGGTAACGCCGCAGCGCTCGCGGATCAGCCTGAGTTCGCCGCGCATGCGGGCGCGAAGATTGGCGTCGAGCGCGCCAAGCGGTTCGTCGAGCAGCACCAGCGACGGTTCGGTGACGAGCGTGCGTGCCAGTGCCACGCGCTGCCGCTGGCCACCGGAAATCTGCGCAACGCCGCGATCCTCCAGGCCCGACAGACCGACAAGCGCGATCATGTCCTTGACCCGGGCCTGCACGATGGCGGGATCGGTTATGGGGTTTTCGACACGATTTTCCAGTCCGAAGGCAATGTTTCCGGAGACCGACAGATGCGGAAAGAGGGCAAAATTCTGGAACACGAAACCGATGTCGCGCAGATGCGGCGGCATTGTCTCGATCCGCTGCCCCTTGAACATGACCGTGCCGAGGTCCGGCTGCTCGAAGCCGGCGATGACGCGCAACAGTGTCGTCTTTCCCGATCCGCTCGGCCCCAGAAGAGAAACGTAGCTGTCGTTCGGCAGCGACAGGTCGATGCCGGCGAGCGCGTTCAGCACACCGTAGGTCTTGGTGACACCTGCGAGCTTGAGAACCGAAGACAAGAGCCTCTCCATTTGGCGCCAGACACGGATCGCCCGCCCTGCCGTCGCGCCTTGCGAAACGGCAGCCGGAACCGTTCGTGTGCAGCAAAGCACGCGGCGGAAATCGATCGGCAGTCTGGCGTTTTTTGTCGTTCACCTCAGGAATGCTTCTGGCGGCATCCCTATGCTGAATTGATGACATAAATGATTTTTGTATTCAATAGACTTTTGTCTAAAACAACCGGCCTTTTGGATACGTCAACGCGCGGCGGCACTGGATGAGAGGAAGGGCGAACAGCGACGCATCCGAAGCCGCGTCAAACCTGCGCAGTTTTTGAGCATTTTTCCGCTGAAAATCGCGTATTTCTGCACCAAATGCGCGGTTGTCGTGCAGCGGCTCGCGCCGTCTAGACCATTTGCAACGCAGAATGGTCGGGATGGCCGTGATGCACCACATCGTTCAGCACCACCTCACAAATGCAATTTTGGTATGCAAAAGACATTTATTTTGCCATAGTCTGAACTATCAAAATGGACTAAAGAGAATTCCCGCTTTATTGCCATCCGCTCTTGGATGGAGGATGCCCCGCCTCATGATACGCAATCTCCCAGCACAGACGGCCCAGCGTCGGTACGAGATTGCCGAGCACATCCTGCGAGACAATATCGTCGGCGGGCGGCTGCCGCTGGGTCTGGTTCTGCTCGAGGGGCCGATCGCCGACATTCTCCAAACGTCCCGCGCACCGGTGCAGCGCGCCCTGCTTCGTCTGGAGGCGGACGGCCTCGTCCACCGCTTCCAGGGACGTGGCTTCCTGGTCGGTCCGCAGGATGCGGGTCTCGTCCCAAACCGCACTGATATCAAGTCCCTCGGCCTTGTCATCGCCCAACATGCCGACGAGGCGCTGCAGAGCCGCTCGTCCTGGGCGCGCATCTACAATACGGTGGAGCGCGACGTGGCCGGCTGCGTCGTCTTCGGCCAGTACCGCATCATCGAGATTGAGCTCGCCAATCATTTCAAGGTCAGCCGTACGGTTGTACGCGACGTCCTGAGCCGTCTGCAGGAACGTGGCCTCGTCCGGAAGAACCAGAGTTCCCACTGGATCGCCGGCCCGCTCACGGCCCAGACGATCAAGGATCATTTCACGCTCCGACGCATGCTGGAGCCCTCGGCGCTCAAGGCTGGCGCTACTGCCGTCGACCGCGAACGCCTGACCGAACTCTTCACCCGCCTGGCCGGTCTCGAAGCTTCGCAGCCGGTCGACCACCTGGAGAAACTCGAGGAGCTTCAGGAACAGATGATCGACATCTGCGTGCTGACGACGTCGAACGAGAAGACACGGGAGCTGATCCGCAACAACCTGCTCCCCGTCAACGCTGCCGAGCGGCTGCTGCGTCATCTCGGCCTGCCTGATGATCCGACCGCCATTACCGAGATGCGGCTTATCGTCGAGCTTCTCATGCGCGGCGCCGTCGACGCTGCCGCCGCCATGCTGGAGACGCATCTCGACGCCTCCATGAAGCGCATGATCGCCCAGATGAAGATCGTCGCCATCATTCCCGGTCCGAGCGTGACCGCCGATTACCTGACGCGCGTCGAGTGATCGGCCAGCCATCATCGTCACCTCATGATAAGCTTTGGCGGAGACGGTCGAGCAGCTTCGCCTGATCGGCCCTCGCCTTCAGCGCCTGGTCCATCGTTACCTCGACGAACCGCGCCGGCGTATGCGGCTGCAACTGACCGATGAGGTCCATGTCCGCCGAAATCACCGTGCCGACCATGAAGTAGCCGCCGCCCGAGACCGCGTCGCGATGGAGGATAATCGGCTCCGTCCCGCCCGGCACCTGAATCGAGCCGTAGGGGTAGCAGCTATCGACGATGTTCGACGGATCGGAACCGGCGCCGAAGGGCTGCTTGCGGTCAAGGAACTCGAGCTTGCGCCCGCCACGAAAGCGGTAGCCCATGCGGTCGGCCTCAGGCGCCACTTTCCATTCGTCGGCGAAGAAGCTTGCCTTGGCCGCATCGGTCAGCCGGTCCCAGTAGAGCCCCGGCAGTACGCGAAGCTCCGCCGGCGTTGCTACGTTACGGCGCAACTCTTCGGCGACGCTTTTTCCGTCTTCGGCAAGGTCGGCTTTTCCGACAGGCAGTTCGTCACCGGCCATCAGTGCCCTGCCCTTGTAGCCGCCGAGTGCACCGATCGGATAGGTGGACCGGCTGCCAAGCGCTTCCGGCACGTCGATACCGCCTGCGACCGCAATCAGGATGCGCGCGCCGGATTTCAGGAAGTCGAAGCTCAACACCTGGCCCGCCCTGACCTTGAAAGCGGTCCAGCCGGGCTGCGCCACGCCGTCGACCTTGGCCGGCATGTCGGCACCGGTGACGGCCACGAGCCGATCCTCGGCAAATTCAAGCTTTGGCCCCATGAAGACCGCCTCCAGACCCGCTGCCCCTTCCTCGTTGCCGACGAGCAGATTGGCGGCACGCATGGCGTAGCGGTCCATGGCACCACCGATCGGGATGCCGAGGTGGAAATAGCCGGGACGGCCGAGATCCTGGACGCTCGTCGATAATCCCGGGTGCAGCACCTTAATGGTCATTGAGAATGCCCTCCAGTGCGGCGTTGTAACCGTCGATGTCCTTGCTGAATTCGCGCAGATCGAACCGGACCTCACGGATCGGCGGGCTGAAGAGCCTTTTGTCGACCTGCTCGACCGCCGTGTCGTATCTGTCGCGATCGACCGGCTTGAACTTGACGATGTCGCCGGGACGGAAGAACACCATGAAATCGCGCAGGTAACTCGTTTGCTGCGTCGGGTCGAAGATCGGCATCGGCGTGACGCCGAACATCTGGTAGCCGCCGGCGCCACGCACCGAATAGATGCAGCTAAAGCAGCCACCATGGCCGACCGTCAGTTTGGGCGTATCGGTGCGTGGCCTCAGATATTTCGGCACTTCGATCTGCCGCTGCCGCTCTACCATCTGGTACATGAAGGGCAGCCCAGCCACGAACCCGACCATCGACACGAACCAGGGAGAACCGGCATGTGCGGTAATGAAATCGTCGACGCCGCCGTAGCCGTTGATTTGAGCGGCATAGTCGAGATCCGTTCCGCCGGGCTCCTGATGCCTCTCACGAAAACGCATCAGCGTCTCATGCGTCCACGGATCATTGTAGAAGACCGGGATCTCGATAATGCGGGTCTTCAGGACCGGCTCGGAATTTTCCGCCACGCCCTCGATCGCCTTGACCTCCCGCAGGATGTCGTCCGGCTTGATGAGATCGGGATTGAACCTCACCTGGAACGACGCGTTGGCCGGGCAGATCTCGCTAACACCCTTGATCTGGCTTTCCCGGACCGCTCTCGCCATGGACAGGCTCTTGAAGAATGCCTCTAGCGACATCTCGTTGCTGCACTCGACGAAGAGGTGTTCGTCACCGCCAAACGTATATCGTGCGGGCATCAGGCAACCTCCTGGGTCCGGCCGGCCAGTGCGGGAAAATCCTGCTCCAGCCATTGTTCGAGAAAGCGAGTGTGAACGGCACCCTTGGCGACACTTGCGTCACGGGCGAGTGCCAGGTGCATCGGCACTGTCGTCGGTACGCCTTCGATCGCCAGTGCTGTGAGCGCCGTGGCGAGCTTTTCGAGGCAGGTCTCGCGTGTCTGCGCGTGCACGATGAGCTTGCCGAGCAGGGAATCATAAAAGGGCGGGATCGTGTAGCCTTCATAGAGCATCGTATCGAAGCGGATCCCTTCTCCTTCCGGGACGGACAGCAACGTGATCGTGCCCGGCGATGGCTGGAAGGCCTTGAATGGGTCCTCGGCATTGATGCGGCACTCGATCGCATGGCCGCGGGCCACGATGTCTCGCTGTGCGACCGACAGGGCCGCACCACCCGCGACCTTGAACATTTCCTGCACCAGATCGAACCCGGTCATCATCTCGGTCACGGGATGCTCGACCTGGATGCGGGTGTTGACCTCGATGAAATAAAAGGCGCCCGTTTCGGCGTCGTAAAGATACTCGACCGTGCCGGCGCCGCGATAGCCGACCTCGCGCGCCAGCGCCACGGCGCTCATGCAAAGCCGTTCGCGCATGTCGGCAGGCAGCAGGAAGGCGGGTGCCTCTTCCCACACCTTCTGGCGCCGCCGCTGCAACGAGCATTCGCGTTCGAAGAAATGCACGAAATTCCGTCCGTCGCCGAAAATCTGCACCTCGACGTGTCGGGCGCGGCGGATGACCTTTTCCATATAAAGTCCGCCGTCGCCGAAGGCGGCCAGCGCCTCGGCCGAAGCCAACGGAAACTGCTGCTCCAACTCAGCGATGTTGCCGACGATCCGGATGCCACGTCCGCCGCCGCCCGCCGCCGCCTTGATCATGACAGGAAAACCGATCTCGGCTGCGAGCAAACGCGCGTTGTCGAGCCCGGCGACCCGCCCGTCGCTGCCGGGCACCGTTGGTAAGCCCGCACGTTTTGCCACCTGCCGCGCCGCCACTTTGTCACCGAGCGTGCGGATCGCATCGCCGGGCGGGCCGATGAAGATCATGCCGGCATCGCGCACCGCATCGGCGAAGTCGCCGTTTTCGGACAGAAAGCCATAGCCCGGATGCACGGCATCGACGCCGGCCGCCTTGGCGGCGGCAATGACCGCCTCGATGTTCAGATAGGATTTCTTGGGCGCCGGCGGGCCGATGTTTACCGCCTCATCGGCCAACTTCACGGCCAGCATGTCCGTGTCTGCTGCGCTATACGCCTGCACGGTCCGGATGCCGAGCGCCTTCGCCGCCTTGATGACGCGAACCGCAATTTCCCCGCGATTGGCGACAAGCACCGAGCCGATCGTCATGCTACGACCTCCGCGATGACCTGTCCGGCCATGACAGGCTCCTCATTGTCGACGAGGAAGGTAATCGCCTTGCCGGCAACACCGGCTGGAACCTCCTGGAATGTCTTCATGACCTCGATGACGCCGATCGTATCGGCCTCGGTGACATCGTCGCCATCCGCTTTGAAAGGCGGCGCATCCGGCGCGGAAGCCCGGTAGAAGGTGCCCGGGAGTGGTGAACGGATTTCAATCTTGCTCATGGTCGGTCTCCGCAAAGTCTAGTGGCCAAGGATCTGCGACACCGGCGCGATCCGGATACCGGCGCCGACCAGCAGCTCGCGCACGCTTAGAACGATATCGAGCGCGCCGAGCGTATCGGAATGAAAGCAGATGGATTCAAATTCGATGTCGATGTCCTTGCCCGTGACCGTGCGGACCTTGCCCTCCTGGCAGGCGCGCAGCACTTTCTGGGCCAGCACCATCGGATCGGGACGGCCGGCATCGCGGGTAAAGACGATCGAGCCGCTGTCGTCGTAGTCGCGATCTGCATAGAACTCGCGCACGACCGGCTGTCCCGCATCAAGCGCTGCCCTGTGCGTCGCCGAGCCGCCCATGCAGAAGACAAAGGCGTTGGGCGAGACGGTGCGCATATACTGGACGAAGATCTGCGCCAAATCCGGATTGACCGCCATCTCCATGTAGAGCGCTCCATGCGGCTTGACATGCTGCACCGGCACGCTGTGGCGGCGGGCGAACTCGCGCAGAGCCCCCACCTGATAGATGATGTCGTTGACGAGCTCCTTGCTGCTGCCGACAATCTTGCGGCGACCGAAGCCCTGCAAGTCGTTATAGCCGGGATGGGCGCCGACCCCGACGCCATGGGCGGCGGCAAGTGCAACGGTCTCGTTGATGAGATTCGGATCGCCGGCATGGAAGCCGGTGGCGATATTGGCCGAGCTGATGTGGGAGATCAGCAGCGAATCCTTCGTATCGCCGATCCGCCAGCGGCCGAAGGCTTCTCCCATATCGCAGTTGATGTCGATGATGCTCTTCAAACTGTCTATCCGCTTTTGTCCCTTGGTAAAACGCTACGCGACAAAACAGGATTTGAAAAATTCAATTTTTAGGTCATCATTATCGATAAATCAGATACATGCGCCTAAATCTCAGGCAACAGATAAGTGGTAGAGTTCAATAGCTTGGCTAGATTTCGCCTCTAATGCGCGAGGCTCGAGCACGAAACAAATGCACTCGATCAGATTTATTTACGCCGATTTCAGATATTTCGATGGGAGATATAGACGATGAGCCTCAGCTTCCGGCAGCTCCGCTATTTCGTCGCAACGGCCGAACAGGGACAGATTTCCTATGCGGCCACACAGCTCTCGATATCGCAGTCGGCAGTGACGACTGCAATCAAGGAGCTGGAAAAATCGATCGGCGTTTCTCTTTTCATCCGCACGCCGCAGGGCATGGAGCTTACCGCCGCCGGCCGGCAGTTTCTTTCCTATGCTTACGAGATCCTCGCCAAGGTCGATGAGGCAACGCATCTGAACTATGTTAGCGGCGATCTCGAAGGAGATCTGACGGTCGCAGCAACCTACACCGTTATCGGCTATTTCCTGCCGCTCCACATCGAACGCATGCGCCGGCTCTATCCCAAGCTCCGAATCCAACTCTACGAGGTGAACCGCGAGTTGATCGAGGAAGGCCTGCTTGCCAACCGCTACGACATTTCGGTGCTGCTGACCTCGAATATCCTCAACAGCGCCCTCACCACGGAAACGCTTTTGCGGTCCATCCGCAGGCTTTGGGTGCCGGCACAGCATCCGCTGCTGAAGCGCGTGGGCGTCGGTTTGCGGGATATCGCCGAGGAGCCCTATATCATGTTGACCGTAGACGAGGCGGCCTATTCATCGCTGAAGTACTGGAGCACGACGCCCTATCAGCCGCGGGTGATGCTGCGCACCTCGTCGATCGAGGCCGTGCGCTCGATGGTTGCCAACAGCCTCGGCGTCGCCATCCTGTCTGATATGGTGCACCGCCCCTGGTCGCTGGAGGGCCGGCGGATCGAGACCGTCAATATCAAGGATCCCGTGCCACCGATGGACGTTGGTCTCGCTTGGCGCGCCAATATCGAGTTCACACCCGCTATGCATGCCTTTCGCCGGTATTTTCAGCAGGCATTCGGCCTGCCGGGTACCAATGCATGAGTTTTGCCCTTTCAAGCGACCATGTCAGTGAGCTGAGCTGCCGATCCCGTCCGAAGGCGTGGAGTTTTAGCGGAAACATCTTTGCGGTTTAATTCAAGACCTCGACCTAGACGGAGAAATTCAATGGCTCGCGATCTGTCGGAAGAGCGTGGAGATCGGCGGTGACGGCCCGCGCGGCGGTAGTTTTCGCATGGGTGGAAGGACCGCAGCACACACAGGCTATGCTTCTATTGAAACACCAATGGCTCTAGTGTTCGCCTTGAACCAACCCGAACCGCCGCCACGCGACTCCTTTTGGAAAAGCCACTGGAGCTACTCACGATTTGCGGAATATGCGCGTGAAGCCACCACCGTGGGTGAAATCGTTAATCTGGCCACCTGAGGTGATCGAGACAAATCTTCGCTGCTAAAGCTCTCGCAAAGGAAGCTTATTGAAGCCAGCTGCAATCCGAGGCGACGGAGTTTACAGGGCGCATGTGGTACTGCTGACTCTCCCTATATCGGCGGCTCCGCTAATGCACTACGCTGAACGCACGGTACGGCTAGCATATAGGTCCTGGAGTTGTTGTTGTTTCAAGGCATCTTGTTTGGGTGCGACACCGAAGGCTCGCGAATATTCTCGACTGAACTGAGAAGCGCTCTCATATCCGACTTTGTAGGCGGCCTCGGCGACACTCGCAGCTTGGGTTGCCATGAGTTGGCGCGCCTCCAGTAGGCGAAGTTGTTTCTGAAACTGGAGAGGTGTCATAGCTGTCAGCGCCTTAAAATGTTGATGAAACGATGACGGACTCATCCGCGCAATTTCAGCCAGTTCTTCCACCCGATGCGTTTCTGCAAAATTGGTATGCAGGACTGATACAGCTCTGACGACGCGCTCAATGTTCGACTCCGGCAAGGCCAGCTTGCAGATTTCGCCGCCATGCGGCCCGCTCAACAACCAGTAGCAGATCTCCCGGACGATCGAAGGTGCCAAAACAGGAATCGCTTTCGGTGTCGCCAGCAACCGAACGAGACGAAGGATGCAATCTTCCAAGGGCTGATCGACCTTCGCGACGAAGGCGCATGGACCTGATGCGTCCGACTGCAGAGGGAGCGCTTCTAATTGTTCGAGGAGTTCCCTTACGGCCGCCACATCAAAGTCGACCATGACGCCAACATAAGGCGTTGCAGCGCTGGCCTCGACGATTCTTCCGGTCGCAGGGACCCCGACACTGACGACCAAGCATTCCATGGTGCGGTAGTTGAGATGCTCGTCGCCAAATTGCAGCTCTTTCGCACCCTCCAGCACCACGCAAAGCGACGGCCGATAGATGTTGCGCATGGGCATCATCGACTGAAACGAGCGGACGATATTGAAGCCTTCTATGGCCGTCGGAAACAGGCCCTGCCCGCCACCTTGGTCTTCAATGTAGGCCGTTACGGCTGATAGCAATGGAGAATTCAAACGGGGCTCCGGCTGTTTCAGAGGCCACGGTAAGACGTGGGTCCTCGCCGGCATCATCGCCTCTCCTGCAGGAATAGGCAAGTTTCTTGAAGGTTCGGGCATTCTGGTCATTGGACACTCCATCTAGCTTAAGGGTGCAACCAAGCGAGGAGTGAACCTCAAGATGACAGAAATCGTCGCCCGGTCAATAGATCCCTTAGAGACACGAGCGCCGCCCATTGCGTCCAACAGGGAATACGTAACAGGCCTGCGGATGGCCGCCGTATGCATTGTGCTTTTGCTGATCAACGCGTTCTCCCAGATCGATCGAATATTGCCGTTCATCCTGGCGGAAAAGATCAAAGCGGATCTGGAACTGACCGACACGGAGATGGGCCTGCTCACCGGCCTTGCGTTTGCCGTCTGCTACGCACTCCTCTCATTGCCGCTCGCCCGAGCGGCAGATCGGGGGTCTCCCCGGCTCGTATTGGTGTCCTGCGTCCTGATCTGGAGTGTCATGACGACACTCGGCGGTTTTGCCGCCAGTTTCATGTTCCTCGCCCTCACACGTTTCGGCGTTGCGTTCGGGGAGGCTGGCGCAGTGCCGGCAGGTCACGCTCTCATCGTCCGCAAAATTGGCCCGGAGCGACGCGGTCTGGCAATCGGCCTGTTCGCAATGGGCATCCCGTTGGGCACCATGGTGGGCTTTGCCGCCGGCGGCGCGATCGCAGATGTTTTCGGCTGGCGCGTCGTTTTGATCGGTGCTGGAGCTATTGGAATCCTGATCGGGCTGGTGACCATCGTTGTTGCCGGTCCCACCCCTCCACTTCCGACAACCGCCTCTCGCAATGAACCCTTTCTGCAAACCAGCCTTGACCTGTTATCATCCCCGGCGTTCCGCTGGTTGTTCGCGGGCACTATTTTCCTGGGCTTCGCAGGCGCGCCTTTCTATGCCTTCTCCATACCGTTTCTGATCCGCACCCATGGTTTTACCGCGACGGAGGTCGGCGTTTCGTTCGGCATGTTGCAAGGGTTGATGGGCATTATCGGGACTTTGGGCGGCGGACGCTGGTTTGATTTCGCGGTTCGCTCAGGCACCGGCAAGGTGCTCGGCCCGCCGGCAATTCTGTTCTTGATCGCCAGCGTAACGACAACTGCGGCGCTGTTTGCACCGACCGGCTGGATGGCCATTGCACTCTTCGTGCCTGGAATGCTGTCATTTTCATTCATGTTGCCCTGGGGCTTCGGCGCCGCGCATCTGATCGCCGGTTCTGGACGTCAGGCGCAGGCGACCAGCCTCGTCATGATCGGAAGCGGCCTCCTCGGGCCTGCACTTGGCCCTCTGATCGTTGGCATTGTCAGCGATGCTGCCAGCGCAGCCGATATTTCAAACGGCCTCGGCCTTGGCTTGTTGATCGTGCCTTTGTCGACCATGCTGGCAGGCATCACTCTCCTCATCGCAAACCAAAGGGTTGGCGCCTTCCTTCGCCAACCCTGACCGCAAACCGCCGCTGCCGGCTGAACACTCGAAACTTCTTAGGAGATATTCCAATGTCCAACACAGACAATTCCCGGCGCACGTTCCTCGCGCTGGCGGCGGCCGTGCCATCCGCCATCGCCATGAGCGGCATTGCATCGGCCCAATCGTCAGATAGTGGCGCTATCGCTCAACCAAGTGACAAGCGTGGTGCGATCGTCACTGGCTCTTCCCGCGGCATTGGCGCCGCGACCGCACGACGCTTGGCGCGGGACGGGTATGCTGTGACGGTGAACTATCTGACGAACCGGGATCTTGCCGAAGCGGTCGTTCGTGACATCGAGGCGGCTGGCGGTCGTGCCATCGTTCGTCAGGGGGACGTTGCAGACCCGGCCGCGGTCAAGGCGCTATTCGACGCCAATGACGAGGCGTTCGGCGGCGTGGACGTGGTGGTCAACAATGCCGGCATCATGAATGTCGGTCCGTTCGCTGAAATGACCGACGCGGCCTTTGACCGGATGATGGCCACCAACGTCAAGGGAAGCTTCAATGTCCTGCGCGAGGCGTCGCGACGGGTCCGCGTTGGTGGCCGGATCATCAGCCTGAGCTCAAGCATCATCAAAATGAGCCCTCCCGGAACGGCAGCTTATGCCGCAACCAAGGCGGCGCAGGAGATCTACTCAAACGTTCTCGCCAAGGAACTGGGCGGCCGTAACATCTCGGTCAATGCAATATCACCAGGCGCTGTCGATACCCAACTCCTGCGCCAGCACGGGGAGGAAGCGCTTCGCGGCATACCCGAAGCAACGCCGCTTCGTCGGCTGGGCCAGCCCGAAGATATCGCCAATGTCATAGGGCTCCTCTGCTCGCAGGACGGGGCGTGGATCGATGGCCAAAACGTCTTTGCAAACGGCGGTATCGCATGACGGATGACCGCTGCGGCGAACTTGCCTCGCAGCCAGCAGGATCGCACCCGAATATTCGCCGTGGATGCAGCGAACGCGTGAGGTCGCGGCAAGCCTATAACGCGATCGAATAGGCTCGGGCCCCGAACCGTCCCGGTCCGGATGCGCGAAAGGTCGCCTCACCCCATGGCGGCCTCCTGTCCGCCGAAGACGCGCCCCTGAACAATGCGTCTTCGGCGGGCGATCTTGTCCCACCAGAAACAGAAGGATTTGCTGATGTCACAGCCGTGGACACTTGACGATATGCCGTCTCAAAAGGGCCGGACGATCCTGATCACCGGCACCGGAGGTCTGGGCTTCGAAGACGCGCTTGCGCTGGCTCGATCTGGCGCCGACGTTATCATCGCAGGACGCAATCCGACGAAGGGTGCCGAGGCGATCCGTCGCATCAAGGAACAGGCGCCCCAAGCATCGGTCACTCTGGAGATTGTTGATCTCGGCAACCTCGCTTCGATCGAGGCGCTTGCGAAGAGGCTGAAAGAAACCCGCGACCACATCGATGTGCTCATCAACAACGCCGGCGTGATGACGCCGCCGACGCGTCAGACGACGAAGGATGGTTTCGAACTGCAATTCGGCACCAACTATCTCGGCCACTTTGCCCTGACGGGCCACCTGCTGCCGCTGCTCAAGCTTGGACAAGCCCCACGCGTCGTCACGCTTTCCAGCGTTGCTGTTAGAAGCGCAAGCGCCGCAATCAACTTCGACGATCTGCAATGGGAGCGGCACTATAAGCCGATGCTTGCCTACGGTCAGTCGAAGCTGGCTTGCTTGATGTTTGCTTTCGAATTGCAACGGCAAAGTGAAGAGGCAGGCTGGGGTGTCACCAGTATCGCTGCCCACCCAGGCGTGTCGCGCACCGATCTGCTTCACAATGCCCCTGGGCGCCACAGTGCTCAAGGCCTCCTCAGGACGTTCTTGTGGTTTTTATTCCAGCCCGTTGCACAGGGTGCGCTGCCGACGTTGTTTGCAGCCACGTCCCCAGAGGCCCGAGGCGGCGGCTATTACGGTCCCGATAGGCTCAGCGAGACCCGTGGACATCCAACGGAAGCACAAATTCCGCGCCGGGCGATGGAAAAGCATGTGGCGCACAAGCTGTGGGAAATCTCGGAAAAACTCACGGGCATTTCGTTCAATGCCCAGGCTCCCACTCCAGAGCTCTCTGGCCCAGGCGCGACAACGATCGCGCGGGAGGGGTAAGAGATGGACCCGCTCGGAAATCTTGTCGACTGGATTGCGATATACGGCATATTCGGTCTCTTCGCGATCGGTCTGGCGGAGCGTTTCTTGCCTGCCCTGCCCTCCTATGGCGTTCTCGTCGCCATCGGTATCGCGGCCGACGACGAGGTCTGGTCGCTTCAAACTGCCGTCATCGGGACGACGGTCGGAAGTTCCATTGGAGCACTCGGTCTCTACCTTCTCGTACGAGCAGTCGGCCAAAAGCGGTCTAAAGCGCTTCTTTACTCGGTGAGCGGATGGATGGGTATGTCGCGGCCGCGTATCAATTGGACATTGTCCTCCCTGCGCGACCGGGAACAAGCGCTGACGATCCTGTCGCAACTCATTCCCACTGTGCGGCTGATCGCGCCGGTCGCGGCGGGGCTTTTGGGCACAAGTACGCTGCGGTTTGTCGCTGGCGTAGCAGTCGGCATAGTCTTGTGGAACGGCTTGTTCATCGCCGCAGGTTATCTCGCTGTTTTGGTCATTCCGGGTATCAATTCATCCGCGCTCGCACTGAAGATACTGATCCTGCTTGTTGTCGCAGAGGGACTTGTGGCCTTGGTATGGCGGCTTCAGCGACGATATGCGGTGCGCGTTACTCCGGGAGCCAGCGAGCGATGACGAACGGGACTGCTGATGCCTTTTTGTTTTTTCGGGCGTGGCTTTCCGCTCCCCTTCGCGTCGCCTCGGTTACGCCATCAGGACGCGCGTTGTCTTCACTCATGACGACCGAAATTTCTGCGGACACAGGCACAGTCATTGAGCTGGGTCCGGGAACAGGCGTTTTTACGGAAGCATTGCTGAATCGAGGTGTCGCTGAAGAAAATCTCGTGCTGGTCGAGTATGGTGCTGAGTTTGCCAACCAACTTAGCGATCGCTTCCCAACCGCAAAAACCGTCCAGATGGATGCTACACAGTTGCGCAAGTTGCCGCTTCATGCCTTTGCCCCTGTGGGTGCTGTCGTCAGCGGACTTCCTCTTCTATCGATGCCATTGCGCAAAGTGCATGCTATCCTGGAGGGGGCGTTCTCGCATCTTCGCCC
The DNA here is from genome assembly GCF_056755015.1 of Rhizobium sp. KNZ14-9A. NCBI lineage: Bacteria > Pseudomonadati > Pseudomonadota > Alphaproteobacteria > Hyphomicrobiales > Rhizobiaceae > Rhizobium > Rhizobium sp. KNZ14-9A. The sequence continues at coordinate 341,297 of NZ_JBPGXB010000001.1, read as the reverse complement.
GGGTGGAGCGTTCTACCAATTCACTTATGGCCCGCGATGCCCGATCGCCAGACCTTTGCTCGACCGTCTGGGCCTGAAGGCGACGTATATCGGCTGGACCTTCGCCAATATCCCTCCTGCGGCCGTCTACCGTATCAGCCGACGACGACCGCGGAGAACATTCGAACCGGCGCATCAGGATCTAATGTTCGATGGCCAGAAAGCTCCATCCTAGCGAGCAGCAGCTCCACCTGCATTGCTATTCCTGTTCCGGCTGAATCCGGCGAGCACCGGACATTCCAGTACAGCCTGAAGCATTCCTTCAGCACTCAGTCAATGGGATTACGCCTTGCCCTGCATCCGGTGATCGATGGTGCCGGTGATATGGTCCCAGCCAGAAAGCGCAATTTCCGCCACAGCATGGAGTTCATCGCGATCCGCTCCGTCGCGGGCGCGGATCGCCATCCCACTTTGCACCGTTTGCACGAATCTCGCCAGTTTGGTCGTGTCTGCCGTGGCCTTGAGGTCACCGTCGCTCTTCGCCCTGTCGAAGCGGGCCTTGAGGAGGTCGAAGCCGCCGGCGCGGGTCGCGCGCATGAGTTCGTCCAGTTCGGCATGTCCTTCGCTGCCCACGGTCGCGAGCGTCGCCATGCACCCATGGGGTAGATCGAGATCTCCACCGGTCATGGCGATCGCCGAATCCTGGAGAAAGAGCAGTGCGGCCTGCCTCGCTGTCGAAGCAGCCCTGAAGCGGGTCCAGACCAACCCTTCGTACGTTGTGTAGTAATATTTGAGCGCCTCCGCATAGAGCGCATCCTTCGAGCCGAAGGCCGCATAAAGGCTCTTTGTCCCGATCCCCATTGTTTCCGTCAGGTCCGCAATCGAGGTCGCCTCATAACCCTTGATCCAGAACAGCCGTGTCGCCGCTGCAAGCGCGGCTTGGCGGTCGAATTCCCGCGGGCGCCCGCGTGAGCGGCGGGTCGGCTCTGAGCGGTTGGGGTAGATTGAAACATCATTGTGCATCGACCACTGCATAAATCAGTTGACGACCATTTGCAATGCCGCTACCTATTTATGCATCGATCACTGCATAAAGGAAATGATGATGGAATTGCTTGGAAAGCGTGCCCTGGTGAATGGTGGTTCCCGGGGTATAGGTGCCGCGATCGCGATTGCGCTCGCCGAGAAGGGCGCAGATGTCGCGTTCACCTATCAACGCTCGGCAGACAGGGCTGCATCAGTGGCTCAGACGATCGTGGAAAAAGGCCGGCGCGGGCTTGCCATTCAGGCCGACAGCGCCGACCCGGACGCCATCCGTCGCGCCGTGAGCGAGACGGTGGACACCCTTGGAGGGCTCGATATTCTCGTCAACAGTGCCGGCATCGGAACCGGCGGCATGACCGCGGATCTGGCACTCGCCGACCTGCAGGCCATGCTTGACGTCAACGTTCGCGCGCCCGTCCTCTTCGCTCAGGCGGCGATCCCACATTTGTCATCCGGAGGCCGGATCATCTCGATCGGCTCCTCTCTGGCGGAGCGCGTGCCTTTCCCGGGCGTGACGACCTATGCCATGTCGAAGTCGGCGCTACTGTCCTTCACGCGAGGCCTTTCGCGCGAACTCGGGCCTCACGGCATCACCGTCAATCTTGTTCTCCCCGGTTCAACGGACACGGACATGAACCCGGCCAATGGCGAGAATGCCGATTATCAGCGGAGCCTCACATCGCTCGGCCGGTTTGGCGAGCCCCGCGAAGTCGCCAGCGCCGTCGCGTTTCTGGCAGGTCCAGGTGCAAATCTGATTACGGGTGCAGTTCTCAGTGTAGATGCAGGCTTCAACGCCTGATCTTGGCCTCGCGTTGTCCGGACGTCGTGTCTTACGGCATCCGGCTTTCAGCTCGTATCGCAACTGAACCCTATCCTCTCCGGCGGCTGTCTTCTGTCAGGTCACGAAGTCATACCGCCCGAAGCTTCCGTCACCGGTTTGCTTGATTTCGAGGAGCAGCGCTTCGTCAAACAGCCTATCTCCCGCATTTCTGGCCTCTCCGGGAAAATAGAGTTGAGTGGTGAGGACGCGCCCACCGGGGCGTTGAACCTTGAAATGGAAATGCCGCGTACGGCCGGGATAAAGCGCGGGCACGATAGTGTTGAACCACCAGCGCCCTTGGGAATTGGTGAACTGGTGTCCGCGCAGACGGAAACCCACGCTGTCATAGTCGCCGTTTTCGTCCGCGTGCCAGATTTCGACGAGACTGCCGCCGAGCGGCCGGCAGCGATTGTCGAGCACGAAACCCGCGACGGTTATTCGCTCCCCTCCGGGCGCATCCGGATAGAGATCCCGATTGACCGGTGAGTTCGGCTTGAAGAAGGGACCGGCTTCCCGTTCGAGCGTCAGCTCGTCTTCATTGTCACATGCAGGGGTGAGCGGCAGTTCGGGAGCGGCCCGCGCAAACGCGTTCATTCTCGCTACGTCAATAAGAGGGAGCGTCAGAAAGGCAGTCAGAAGCGAACGTCTGGTGGAAGGCAAGGCTGGCCTCCAAGTGATTTGTTCTAGGATGATGGCGAATTGGTCCAGGCGGCCTTACCCGTGCCGCTGCTGCGGTTCACAGGTTCTGTCGGTCGGCGGAATTCGCCGCTTCTCGCTATGCCTCAAGAGCATGCAAGCGCGCGGAAAGCGCCTGTGAAATAGAGGAATAAGCCGTGCTACCCAGCGCCAGCCGCAGTGGCGGTGTTTCGCTCTCGGCGGCCGACAGGATTGCGGCTACGGTGCGCGCCGCATCTCCCCTGATCTCGAAGCTGCCCTCAGCGATCGCCCGGCGAACGGCGCCGGCAGGGGTCTCATTGTAGGCATCCATCGGTGTTGCGCTGACGAGATTGGCTCCGAAATTCGTGCCGGTCGGTCCCGGCTCTGCGATAATGAAGTCGATACCGAAAGGCGCCACTTCCTGTGCCACGGCCTCGACAAAGTCCTCGATGCCCCACTTGGTTGCATGATAGAGGCTGAAGCCCGGATAGGCGATCTGCCCTCCTTCGGACGAGACCTGGACGATACGCCCGCCGCCTTGCCTTCGAAGAAAGGGAAGTGCTGCGCGGATCAGATGGATGGATCCAGCAAGGTTGGTGGCTATGTGCCGGTCGATCTCTTCGTTTGTGAGTTCTTCTGCAGCACCGAATAGGCCATAGCCCGCGTTGCTGACGATCACGTCTATGCGGTCATGCCGTTGGAATGCATCTTTCACGGCCGAGGCGAGGCTCTGCGGCTCGACCAGATCGAGCGGCACGATATCCAGGCGTTCACGGTATTCCTGCTCGAGTTGCGTTATCAGCGCCCCTGGACGGCGGATGGTTGCAACCACCGTCTGCCCCTGCGCGAGCAACTGCTGCGTCATCTCGAAACCTAGCCCGGACGAAGCGCCGGTGATGAACCATGTCTTTGGCATGTGATCTCCTCGTCTGTTCGTCTCCGAATGTAGACGTGGACGATTGGTGATATAAGATTGGCAATGTGAGATGAGATGGTGAGGATAAATCACGAATGGTGCGCCCCAGCCTGAACGATCTTGCCGCCTTCGCGGCGGTGGCCAGCCACCGGAGCTTCCGCAGAGCGGCAGACGTCATGGGCGTTTCGCGCTCGGCTCTCAGCCATGCAATCATCGGACTGGAGGCAAAACTGGACGTGCGGCTCTTCAACCGGACGACACGGAGCGTGTCGCTGACCCAGGCGGGCGCTCGCCTGCTCGCGCGCCTCGATCCGGTCCTCCAGGAACTCGATCAGGCGCTCGATACCTTGTCGGAGGAACGCGGCACCCCGAGCGGCACACTGCGGATTAATGCAAACAAGAGCGGCGCGCGCATTCTCCTCGCAGAGGTCGTGCCGCGCTTCCTGGATCTTTATCCCGACGTCGAGCTTGATCTTGTTTCGGAAGGTCGGCTCGTCGATATCGTGGAACAGGGTTTCGATGCCGGAATACGCCTGCTGGAAACTGTCCCGAAAGACATGGTCGCGGTGAAGTTCGGTGGCGACGTGCGTTTCATCGCCGTGGCAGCACCTTCCTATCTGGACGGGAAAGCAGGACCGCACACGCCCGACGATCTTTATGCGCATTGCTGCGTCCGCCAACGTTTGCCGAGCGGAAAGCGCTATCGCTGGGAGTTTTCCAAACGCGGCGCCGAAGTCGCGATCGATGTGCCGGGCAACCTCACACTCGATGACAATGATCTTCTCGTGCAGGCGGCGGCGGACGGGCGCGGTATTGCCTATGTCCCGGAATACTTCGCCCAGCCGTTTCTGGGGTCCGGTCAGCTGGTGACGGTACTTGATGACTGGTGCCCGCCGACGCCTGGTCTGGCCCTCTATTACCCGCGCAGCCGGCACGTCCCATTCCCGCTTCGGGCCTTCATCGACCTCTTGCGAGAGGTGGACAGAACACGATGAGGGGACGACGGTGAATGGCATCCGCCCCCTCAGATGGATGTGGTAGACCCGCGGCACCCATCGCTTTTAGCCCTTTCGCATTGCGGATGCTCGCCTGGTATGTCAGGGCGTCGATGGCTTGCGCCGCAAGATCATGCCGCCATGGTGCAACGTGTTGGCATCGACGAAATCGCCGTCGGCAGTGAAGCCCGTGTCATCCCAGTACTCGATATGCGTTCCCTCGACTTCATAGCGGCCCTCATAGGCTCGCTCACGCTGACCGCGGGCCTCGACATAGCGTCCGCTTGGCAGAAGTTCATGGCGAACACGGTTGTCGTCGGTGACCCACATGCCAACGTAGGGGTGGTTCGGCTGCAAATTTGTCTCCTGTGCTTCTGCGGGTTGAAACGAAAGTGTGGCCGCTGTGATGAGTGCTGCAAATGGCTGTCGCATGGTCGGGCTCCGTTAAGCGTTACCGTTCTCAGTTTGGATCGCGCGTGGGTGCGCGGTGTCGGTTCGGCAGACACTCAGTTCTGCCGAAACCGCAGGCGTCGGTCATTGGGAACGTGGGGCGTTGTTGTCGACGACCTGCTGATAGGCAACGAGGTCCAGGAAGGCTTCCGCATTGACGACGAGGCCATCCTTCATCTTGAAGATCCAGACAAACTGGTTGCGATAAGGTGCGCCCGACGTCGTGGTCGCCGTCCCGTCGAAGCGGATAATGATGGTGTCGCCGTCGGCAAAGATGTCGTGCACCTCGGGCACGACCGGCGACGCAAGGCGACTGGTCAGAGGGCGCGATGCCTGTTCGATAAAATCCTTCTGGTTGCGATAGGTGCCGGCAACCGGTCCGGAGCCGTGGATCGTCCAGACGACGTCGGGAGCGAGAAGTTCCGCGAAGACATAGGTACCCCCGCGCCATTTTTCGAAGGCGGCTTCGACGATAGCCTTGTTCCGTTGCTCCATTGCGGCACTGTGCGGAGCCTGCATCTGCGTTGCTGCGGTGTTGGCAATGGCTGGGCCCGGCAGGGCGGGCGACAGCAATGCCAGTGTGATCAGAGCCGTTCGGCTTGCGCCGGCAATCCGGTTGTATGTCGGGAGAATGGTCATGGTATCGGTCCTTTCCTGTTGCTGAGGGCTTGATGGGACCTGTCGACCGACACTGAAGCTGAGCGCACCGTCGACAGGCCTCAACGGCGAAACTCGCAAGCCCGAGCGTCCAAGAAGTTTATATTGATCAAGCGTCATATCGCTGTCTCCTGGTTGCGAGATCCAAGATAGACGCGCCAAGGAGAGCGAACAATTTGCCCAATGATGACCACTATGGTAACTAATTCTAACCAATGGCGATCGATATGAATGGCATCTCTGTTTTCCTGGCAGTCGCCGAAGCGCGGAGCTTTCGCGTGGCCGCGGAGAATCTGGGCGTCACACGGCCAGCGGTCAGCCAGACGATCCGGCGTCTCGAAGATCGGCTAGGTGTGGCGCTCGTGCAGCGCACGACACGCAGCGTCAGTCTCACGGAGGCCGGCGAACAACTGTATCAGCGAGTGGCGCCGGCCATTTCCGAAGTCGGACTGGCGCTCGACGCGACGGCGGACCGCGACAGCGCACCGAGCGGACTGTTGAGGCTGGCGGTGTCATCCATCGCCGAGCAGTTCATCTCCGGGCCGCTTCTGGCGCGATTTGCGGACACCTTTCCCGCTGTTCAGGTCGACGTGACTGTCACGGACGAGGAATTCGACATTGTCGCGGAAGGCTTTGACGCGGGGGTGCGCCTGGGCGAAGTCATTGATCAGGATATGATTGCCGTGCCCGTATCGGGCGATCAGCGTCAGGGCGCCTTCGCCGCCCCATCCTACATCGAACGCTTCGGCAAGCCTGAGCATCCTTCGGAGCTCGCCGCGCATCGGTGCATCGGCTGGCGACCAGCGCCACATAGCGCACCCTATCGCTGGGAATTCGGCGAAAACGGGCGCGAATTCGACGTGGCTGTCGACCCGCAGATAACCACCAACGACATGTGGCTTATGATCCGCACGGCCTGTGCCGGCGGCGGCATTACCTTCGGCATGGAAGACACGTTCAAACCCTATGTCGACTCGGGTCAGTTGGTCCCTCTCCTTCAGGAGTATCGCCCTCCGTTTGCCGGCTTTTTTCTTTATTACCCCAGCCGGCGCAATCTCGCTCCCAAGCTTCGAGCGCTCGTCGACCATGTCAAGCGGTGGCGATAGCGCCTGCCCATGAAATCGCTGTCGTGATAGGCACTACCGGGCAGGTCGATGCGGAACGCTCCGAAGCTCATGGTTACCTTAGCGCCGTTGCGGCATCGCGGATGACGGCCTGGATTGCCCGCTTGTCCAGGAGCGCCGGCTCCCACGAACCTGTCTTCGAGAAAAAGCGTTCGCACGCCTTGAACATGGGGTAATCGCGGACGGTTTCCCCAAAGGCATTGCCTCAGCAATATCTGACATGGGTGGTTGCCCCCGGTAAGATGGAAATACGGGCTCACGATTGGAACCGGGCCCAGCATCAAATGGGAGGCAACCATGGACCAATATATCGGGCTTGATGTTTCGCTGAAAGATACTGCGGTTTCGATCCGAGAGAATAGGAAGCGTATCTGGCGAGGGAAATGCCCTTCTGATCCGAAAGTTCTGCCGCAAATCATCCGCAAGCATGCTCCGCACGCAAAGCTAGTCGTCTTCGAGACAGGTCCACTGTCGACATGGTTCTATCATGCGCTGAAAGCCGAAAGAATTCCCGCGATCTGCATTGAAGCACGTCATGCGCAAAAGGTTCTGAATGAAACCCTCAATAAGACTGATGCCAATGATGCGGATGGCCTAGCGCAGTTGGCTGAAGCCGGATTTTACAAAGTCGTGCGAGTAAAGACTTTCGACAACATGGTGACGCGCACACTGGTGGCAGCGCGTAGCCAGCTCGTAAGCATTTCCAAGCAGCTCAGCAACCAAATACGTGGTCTCCTGAAAACGTTTGGTCTCATCGTGCCCAAAGGGGAGGCGGGGTATTTGATGCCAATGTGAGAGCGCTGCTGAATGGAAATAGCGGCCTGGCAGCTGTGATATTGCCCCTGCTCGAGGCATGGCGCGATATACGTAAGCGCGCATCCAATCTTGATCACCAATTGCTCGTAGCTTCCAGGCAGAGCCGGGCTACGAAGCTCCTGATGACGATTCCAGGCGTTGGTGCCGTCACGGCCGTCTCGTTAGGATGCTCAAGACCGGGGAAGCATTCAATCCATTGGCCGGCGCAGCGGCTTAACCGAAGCGCCGGCCTACCTGCCTCAGCACCTCAATCCGACTGAGATGCTGGGCGTCCCTGCTGTGGACGTGGGTTGGGTCATTCCGTCGATTCCGTCGCAGCTCGTTGAGACTGCGTCTTGAACATAGGAAGACCTGCCCTGCGAAAACCCATCATGCGGCGACTGCATGTCGACCGCGGAGACAACCGTGCTCCCAGCCCCGGACGAATTTGCAGGAATAACAAGATGTCGAAAGGAAATGTGAAAAAGATCTCGCGCTAGCAACACGGCAACGAAATACCTCGTTTAAAATCCGCTTGACCCGATGCAGGCGATTAGACAACGGAATCGAACCATGGGCCCGTTGATAGCAATCACCGCTTTGCCTCTCGACGCGAAGTCATACGCCTATGACGTTCTGCAGCAATACACTGTAGAAGGCGTGGTTTAAACGGTCCGTTTTGAGTGCCGATTGCGCCCCAAAACGGACCGAAGACATCAGAGCCCACCGAGGCTCATATATTTGATGTTGAGATAGTCCTCGATCCCATGGGAGGAGCCTTCACGACCGATACCACTGTCCTTAACCCCGCCAAATGGGGCTTCCGGTGTCGTGATCACCCCGGCATTGATGCCGATCATGCCGCTTTCGATTGCGCGGGCGACGCGGAAGGTGCGTGCCAGATCGCGGGTAAAGAAGTAGGCAGCCAAACCGAACTCCGTGTCGTTGGCGGCATCTATACCATCCTGTTCGTCCTTAAATCGGAACAGCGCCGCGACAGGACCGAATGTCTCCTCGTGGGCAATGAGCATGTCGGGGGTGGCGTCGGCGATGACCGTCGGTTCGAAAAACGTCGCACCCAGCGCGTGCCGCTGGCCGCCCGTTAACACGCGCCCGCCCTTGGCCTTGGCGTCCTCGACATGCGCTTCGACTTTATTGACCGCTGCCTGATTGATCAGCGGCCCTTGCTCGACACCGGCCTCGAAGCCGTTGCCGACCTTCAACAGCTTAACGCGCTCGGTGAGCCGCCGCGCAAATTCGTCATAGATACCGTCCTGCACATAGAAACGGTTGGTGCAGACGCAGGTTTGGCCACTGTTCCGGAACTTGCCGGCGATGGCCTGTTCGATGGCAAGATCAAGATCCGCATCGTCGAAGACAATGGTCGGCGCATTGCCGCCTAATTCCATGGAGAGCTTTTTCATGGTGTCTGCAGATTGCTTATAGAGCAGCTTGCCGACGCGCGTGGAACCGGTGAAGGTGATCTTGCGCACCTTTGCGTTGCTGGTGAGTTCACCGCCGACCGCTGCGCCATCGCCCGTCACGACATTGACCACACCGGCCGGCACGCCGGCCTTTTCTGCCAGGATTCCATAGAGCAAGCCGCAGAACGGCGTGAACTCGGAAGGCTTGATGACGATGGTGCAACCGGCAGCCAGCGCCGGCGCCACTTTGCGAGAAAGCATCGAGAACGGGAAATTCCACGGCGAGATCGCGCCGACGACACCGACCGGCTCCCGCGTTACCAAGATCTGACGATCCTTCCATGGCGACGGCACGATCTCGCCGTTGATGCGCCGCGCTTCTTCGGCAAACCACTGGATATAGTCCGCACCCAGCTTCATTTCCGCGCGGGCTTCGGGCAGTGGCTTCCCCTGCTCCAGAGTGAGCATGGCGGCAAACGTGTCGAGGTTGTCGTAGACGATCTGCGCCATGTGGTGCAGCCGCGCGGCGCGCTCGGCCGCCGTTGTTCTCGACCAGCTGACGAACGCGGAGTGAGCTGCGTCGATGGCTCTACGGGTTTCGGTCGCGCCAGTCCAAGGGATACCGCCGATCCGGGCTTCCGTCGCTGGATTTACCACCGCGTATGTCTTGCCGTCGTCGGCGCCGACCCATTCACCGGCGATATAGTTGGCTTCTTTCAACCAGCCATCGGCTTTGAGTTGTTCGATTGACATTGTCATTGATTTGCCTTTCCGAAGTCTATTGGACTGATCTGCGTCGAGCATTTACGCGGGGATGTCTTTCCGGTGGCGGTCGCCCTTTTGGGCGACCGTGTCACGAAGGCGCCGTCAGTTCCAGGGTTCGCCGTTGCCGAACGACCAGTCGGAACGATCGACATAGACCATGTTGATCATGATATCGTCGGGGCGGACAGAAAGCTTCTCCTTCAATTCGTCGGCGATGAAGCGGAAGAAGGCAAGCTTGGAAGGCTTGTCGTTGCCGACGGTGCTAGTGACCTGGATGAGCAGGAAGTCCGGCGAGCGGTCGAAGCCGAGGAACTTGCGATCATAGATCAGGTTCTCTGCGGTGTGTTCACTGACGACGATGAAGCGATCGCCATCCGGAGCTTTCAGGACATCGACGATGCCCCGGTAGACGATGTCAGCGACGGCGGTGCGGTACTCAGTGGACTTTCCCTTGATGAGGTCGATACGGGCGAAGGGCATGATGGTCTCCTTTGATTGAGGTTGAAGTGCCAGGGTTGGGTTGGACGGGGTTGAGTTAAAGGTTTTCGGGGATCGGCAAATCTGGCTCTGCCGATTTTCTGTGACGACTAGCGTTCGTCGATTTCGGGCACGCCGCTATTGCGGTCGGCATAGGCGGCCTGGAAGGACGGCCGGGCCTGCCAGCGCTTCCAGTAAGCATCGATATGCTCGAAGCGTTCATCCAGCGGTGTTGCGTTTATAGGGAACTTCGAGAAGGCGATGGCAACGGCCATCGTCATGTCCGAGAAGGTCGGCGCGTCGCCGCCCAGCATCCATTCGCGTCCGTCGGCCAGGTGCTGGTTGACCAGGCTGGCATGCGCCAGGGCTTCCTTGCGGCAATGTTCGCCCCAGGCGTGATTGGTGGTCAGTTCGAGCTTAGGGCCAAGGCCCTGATGGAGAACGTGGAAGGCGGTGACGATGCGGTAGAGGATGTGCACCCAGATGCGGTTGCCCCACATATTGTCCAGCCCCTGCTCCAGTGCCGTCTCGCCCATGATCTTGCGGCCCGGCATAGATTGGTCGAGGTAGCGGGCGATGGCGTCGGTTTCCGCGATGTATGTGCCGTCGGCCAGCTTCAGGGTGGGCGTTTCGCCCCACGGGTTCATCTTGACATGCCGCCATTGGCGCTGCTCGCCGACCGGGCTCATGTCGTAGACCTGCTCCTCGAAGTGAGAGGCGATGCCCTTCTCGTGCATGAAGAGGCGAAGGCGCTGCGGGTTCGGGAAGGCGGAGGGCGATGTGAAGAGGCGAAGTTTGTCTGACATAGTGATGTTCCCTTTTGACTGGTTCGACGTTCTACCTGTCGTCAGGTAGTCAGTGGAGCTACACCTACGCCTTGCTTTTTGTGCTGTCAACGACTATCTGTCGTCAGGTAGATAAAAATCTCGATGCGATAAAAGGAAGCGACAGTGACTGCGGATACAAAGGATAGGATCATGGAGGCGGCAACGCTGACCTTGCAGGACCTCGGCTATGGCGGTCTTAGCTTTCGCGAGCTCGCCAAGGATGTCGGCATCAAGAGTGCCAGCATTCACTATTACTTCGCGACCAAGGGCGAGTTGGGTGCGGCTCTCGCCAATCGCTATACAGCCCATTATGGCGCTGTTCTCGACGAACTGCTAACGCAGGGTCTTGACGTCGAGACGTGCATGGCGCGCTACACCGACGTCTTCGCCGAGACGCTGCGCGCCGACAACCGCCTGTGCCTTGCCGGAATGTTGGGAGCCGAGCGCAATCAGCTGCCTGAAGAAGTCCAGGCCGAGGTTGTCAAATACGGGATCATGAACGAACAATGGCTCGCCCGTGTGTTGGCTTTGCGCAACCCCGGCGGGGTCAAGGAGAATGAGCGTCAGGCTCGCGCCATCTATGCCGCCGTTCAGGGCGCACAGTTGATCGCCCACACCCGCAACGATGTTTCCCTTTACGAGGAGATCATCGCGACCTATCGCGCCAATGGCCTCATTCCGTAAATTCGATCACGCTTACGGTTTTTTCGCATCCGGAAGCAAACGCACTTGGCGCGAAGTTTATGTCATCAGGTATGAGAGAGTACGCTAGCGTCCGCCATCAATGCGTTTGGCAAGATGTCGGCATCGACAGAAATAGGAACCACCCATGTATGCGAGCGTAGAGGACCGGGATATCCCCTTCGTCGTAGACCTTATCAATCGGGCCTATCGCGGCGTCGGCGGGTCGCTGGATGGAGCAACGAAGAGGCCTACCTGGAAGGCGATCGAACAACAGCGGCACTTCTGCGCGCCGACATCTCGGCCAGGCCGTCAGCCTCGCTGCTGAGATGGATTGACACGGACAGCCGGGCGCTGACGGGCTGCGTCTGGCTGGAGCCTTTCGGCGACCAGACATGGTATCTCGGATCTCTGGCCATCAAACGGCGTCTCTATCAACCGAAACCGAAAGCCACCCCAAAGAAATGAGTTGGGTGAGGGTCGAAGTGGAATGTCTCAAAAAAACCCGAGCCTACATCCATCCTGACCCGCAGCAACGGCTTCAAGCCGCGTTGGCTCCCGCTTGTCTTTCGCGCCACAGAGAAGGCGACAGGCCGGTCGCCCGCTTGAAGGCATTGCTGAACGCTCCTTGCGAGGAATAGCCTATCAGGGCGGCAACCGATGCCACCGGCAAATCGTCGTCCCGCAGCGCCTTGCAAGCAATGTGAATACGCCACCGAGCAAGATAGCCGAGCGGCCCGATACCTGCCGTCGCGGTAAAGCGCGCGGCGAAGCTCGACCGCGACATCGCGCAGGCCCGGGCCAGTTCGTCTAAATGCCACGAGCGCGCCGGGTCCTCATGCATGAGCTGCACGGCCGGCGCGAGGCGTGGATCGCCTAGTGCGCGCAACCAACCCCGGGGAATGCGGCTGTTGCCATTCATCTGTGCCCGCAGAATCTGAACGAACAGCAATTGCGCCAGCTGCGATGCGACAAGGGCGTTTCCCGGAAGGCGCTGCGTGCGCTCGGTCACCAGTTCGTCGAGCAACCACCGAAACCGCCCGGCCTGCTCGGTCGCACCGTCGATGCGCAGCCACGGCGGCAGGGCTTCCGACAGAAGCGTGCCGCTGGTCGGATCGAGCAAGACATGCCCACCCAGATAACTGCAATCCGCTCCATCGCCCAGGGTGACGAACGAGCGGCCGCGCCCGGAAAACAGCGCCATCGCGTCGAGCGGCGTCACCGACGGATCGCTCGATACTGTGTAGGGGCGCTGCGCCGTCAGAAGACCGACATCCCCTTCTTCGAAGCGCACAGGCGCTTCGCCATCGATCTGCGTCCAGCATGCGCCCTGAGTCAGGGCGAAAAACTTGATCGACTTCGGGGCCGGAAACCGGAGGGCCCATTGCCCCCCTGCGTCAAAGCCACCGGTTACCATCGATTCCACGGTTGTGAGATGGAGAATTTCGGAGAGTGCGTCAGAAGTCATCTTTGGACTATCGCGTATGTATCTTAGACGTTCAAGCATTCTCAATCCGACTTGACCGGCTATTTTACGGTTGAAGACATTAACCGCTTTCGGAGCATTTATGGCAGACGACACAGTCCTAATCACCGGCGGAACCGGATTTATCGGGCAGCACACCATCATCGCAGCGCTTGCCGCCGGTTTCCGGGTACGGGCCGCCATTCGATCGCTCGACCGGGAAGAAGAGGTCCGTGCCTATCTGGCCCATGGCGGCGCCAAGCCGGGGGACCGGCTAAGCTTCGTCGAGACAGACCTGCTCAAGGACGAGGGATGGGCCGACGCCGCGCAAGGTTGCGTCTATGCCATTCATAGCGCGTCCTCCACGCCCTCAGGAAACTATGCGAGCGAAGAAGACTGGATCCGGCCCGCCGTCGACGGCAACCTTCGGTTGCTCCGTGCGGCCCGCGACGCTGGGGTGAAACGAGTGGTGCTGACCTCCGCCTTCGGGGCCATTGGCGCCGGCAAGGCCAGTCCCGGTCGCCCCTTCACCGAGGAGGATTGGAGTGATCTCGACGGTCCTATCGCGCCTTATCAGAAATCGAAGACGTTGGCGGAGCGCGCCGCCTGGGAGTTCATCTCCGATGAAGGCGGTCAGATGGAACTGGCAACGATAAATCCGACCGCCGTCATGGGCCCGGCTCTTGGCCCGGACACCTCGCATTCGCTGATGATAAACAATCAGCTTTTCTACCCGACCATCTGGGCGCCGACATCCACGACGCACGTCGACGTCGCCGCCTGCCTATGGCGGTAATAGCCGAACGCGCCTTCACCTCACGCTCAACGCTTCAAAAGATCGAGGCTGGCGACACCAATGTCAGCATCGGCATCTATGCAGGCGTCCTCCAGGCACTCGGTTTGCTAGATGGGCTGAGCAAAGTCGCCGACATCAGTAACGACAGCGTCGGCCAGGCCCTGGCCAGTGCGGAGTTGCCCAAGCACGCTCACCCAAAGCGACCGGCGGGATCGTCACGCGATGGCTGATTTTGAAATTCATCTCGACCTTCACGGCCGCACACGTCCGATCGGACTGGCGCGGAGCCATCGCGTCCGTGGTGCCGAAACGATCGTGTTTGAGTATGACAGTGCCTGGCTTGAGGACCCCTACCGCTTCTCCCTGGAGCCCGCTCTGGCTCTGAGCCGGGGAACGTTCGCTCCACCCGCCGGCCTCGCAACCTTTGGCTCTGTTGGCGACTCAGCGCCCGATACCTGGGGGCGACGCCTCATGCAACGCTCGGAAAGGCGCATGGCTGAGCGCGATAGTCGGGCCGTTCGCACGCTGGCCGAAAGCGACTATCTGCTTGGCGTCGCCGACGAGACACGGCTCGGCGCGCTCCGCTTCCGCTGGCTCGGCGACGAGGAAACCTCCTGGATGCTGGCCAAGGTGGCGCGGGGCTCCCATGAGTTGCTGCGCCGAGGTCGGTCAATTGATGCAGCCTGTGCACGGTGCTGGAGATGACGATCCGAACCGATGGTTATCATACTCTCATCCGCGGATTTTCACCGCCTGACCATATTCGATGCGGGCTTGCCTCTCTCTAAGGACGGATATCTATCCCAACGTAGGTCGAGGGTTCCTTAATCTTTGGCCGTCATCTCCAGCATACTGCACAGGCAGAAACGGTCTGGTACGTCGCAGACTACGAGGCCCGGATTGGCAGGTGCCGAGAAATGCCCCGGATGAATCCGGCAAGTTCATGCGCAATGGCAGTCAGAACACGAGGCTGTGGTTTTCCGGTTTTTGATAGGTCCCGGTAGCGCTTGCACAATCGCGTCTGAGCTTTCCAGCCAATATCTTTAATCTCTTGAGGCTGATGCTGGCTGCGCTTCAAATAAGGATGACGTTCTTGAGGGGGTGCCGATACGACCAACTCGCTTCAACCATCATCGTTCGGGCCAGAGCATTGCCTGTCTTGGTGATACGACCTCGTCGCACTGTACTGCCGCTGGAATGCTCACTTGGCACCAATCCCAACCAGGCCATGAGCTGGCGTGGATTTTCAAAGCGGCTAATGTCTCCGATCTCTGCGGCCAGCGTCGCGGCGATAGTCGTGTTCACCCTGCGCAATGATCGTAAGGCGTCGACCAATTCACCAAAACGCCAACCTTTTACAGCATCCTCGATTGATATGCTCCCACCTGAGCGGCGACATGTGCTTCAACAGAGTATAAGGAATATCTCGACCCGCACTACGCCGTCGCGCTAGTCGACGAGTAGGCCGGTCGCGTTATGGTTTGAAATCGGGCCATGGCGCGGCTCGGCAGCCTATTTTGAGGCAGCCTACTTCATTTCTACTCCGATGTTGTAATGTTCGTCTGATATATTATACGTATGTTAGAGTCCTCGACGTGGACAATGAATTTGCAATGGGTTGAAGGATGAAGAAAAAGACGATCGTAAAACCGGTGAAAGCGCGCTCCGACGGGTCGAGACCACTTTCGGAAATGGCTTACAATCTTTTGAAAGATAAGCTGATTTCGGCTAAGTATGTACCTGGACAGTTTTTACAGGAAACACAGATTTCCGCCGATTTGAATTTGGGGAGGACGCCTGTTAATCATGCTCTTCACCGGTTGCAGCAGGAAGGCCTGGTAGAGATCATTCCCCGCAAGGGCATTATCGTTCGCGCGGAATCGCTTTCTGAAATCTATCTGGCGCTTGAGGCGCGTACCGTTGTCGAGCCTTACTGCGCGGGTTTGTGCGCGGAACGGCGATCCGACGTCGATCTTGCCGATCTGGAAACGATCAATGCAGATTACGAGCGTCTCCGCACGACAGGCGACAAGGTTCGCCTTATGGAACTCGACCGGCAGTTTCACACGAAGATTGCGGAAATTTCCGGCAACAGCCTGATCGCGGACTTCTTGCGATCGGTGCATGAGCGTATGTCCAGGATCTGGTTTCTGCCGCTGTGGCAGTTTCACGATTTCGGCCTCACCGGCGACGAACACGCCAGCATCCTGGCCGCCATGCGCGAGCGCGACAGCAAAGCCGCGAATGACGCGATGGCACGCCATATCGAGAGCTTGCGTCAGCGGATTATGTCCGCCGTCGTCTAAGGCCGTCATTATCAGTCGAGAAGCCCGTCCGGTTTGAAAAAAACCCGACGGGCTCTCATCGGTGTGAACTTGGCTGCCGATCAGTGCGGCAGCGCCTTCTCGGGATGCAGCCCTGGATAACCGGGTGAAGGCTCGCCCTTGGCTTCACCAAGATACAACCCAATTTGTGTCCGAAAGCGTTCGACGCCAGCCCGGTCCGCCATGAACTTTCCAAAGGCTGTTGGATTGCCGTTCTTGTATTCCCAGATAGGTCGGTAGCCCTTGGGCGGCGGAACGTCGGTGCGGACGGACCACATGTACCAGATATGCGCCTGGGTGTTCTTGTCGAGGAGCCAGTTCAGGTACAGCTTGGCCGCTTCGGGGTGTTTTGCATCCTTGAAGATCGCCGCCTGCTGCGCCCAGGCAACGAAGGGGTCCTCCTTCGGGAGCACGAAGCGTGCGACTGTTCCGTCAAACGGGATCAGGCCGCCGTCGGTGCTGAAGGTCGCCACCGCCTTGCCGGCTTCAACGTCATCGGTTGGCGCCTGCGTGCCACGGACGTACATCGGCTCCTGCTTGGCGAAGTCAGCCACAAAACCCCAGCCGTATTTGTCTACAACCTGCTTGAACCAGAACAGCACGGCGTCGTCGTCCGTGGGATAGGTGACGACGAGTTTTCCCTTGAATTCAGGGCGCAGGTAATCTTTTGCTTCCGTCGGCCACTGGCCGTTCGGCAATAGCTTGCTGTTGACCAGATTGCTGAAGGCGTCGACGAAAATGCCAGTATAGGCGCCGTCCTTGTCACGGAAATCCTTGTAGATTGCGTTCCAGCCGGCTGGCTTGTAGTCCATGAGGACGCCGCCCTTCTTCCAGCGCGGAAAATCCTGCAGGGTTTGCAATTGTGCAACGTCGGGCACAAGCGTGCCTGTCGCCAGTTGGTTGTCGATACGCGCGTCATGGAACTTTGAATAATCGACGACGATGTCGAGGGTCATTCCGGGAAACCGTTCTTCGAACGCTTTTTTCATCCCGTCCTGCTGGCCAGGCGTATCGCCGCCGGCATAGACGATCAGCCGGCCGCCCTCTTTCAGGGCAACCTTGTGCAGTTCGTCAAGCGTGCGCGTTTCCACCTTCACGTCCTTCGCATAGGCCTGTTGCACAGGTAAGATCGGGCTGGCGAGAAGGACCGAACCGAGGGCAAGGCCGATCGTCCCTCTTCGAGTGATGATCATGTGGATCTTTCCTCTTTCAATATACGACGGTGAAGCGTTGCTTCACATATTTCGGGGTTTCGATTTCGTTTGATGCGCGGTTTCGCGCATCCGCAAAACGGGTGGCACATTGGCGCTACCGGTATACTTGCCGCTTGCAACCGGAAATAGTTAATAGGTTCCGTGACCAACATGGGCAATACCTTCAATCTCGATGAAGATCTTCGGATGCGCCAGATTGCTGACCTCGACCAGAGTGCATGCAGGAAAGTCGTTCTGGAAAAACTCCTTGCGTGCTTTCCATACCAGTTCGCGATGTTCGATCCGCGTCACGTAGATGGTGAGCTTGACAAAGTCGGACATCTTGCCGCCAGCGGCTTCCACCAGCGCCTTGTGCTTTTCCAGAATGACCTTGGTCTGCTCGTATTCATCGTCGCCGAGGATCGTGTTGAAGTCCTTGCCCCGGGCGGTCAGTCCCGACATATAGGCGACATCCCCGACCACCAGGCAATTCGACCAGAGACCGGGCGCGGCTTCGGTCACATGTTCACTGACAACTCTCTTGATCGGCATTCTTTGCTCCTTAGGACGTGGATGGTTTTTGAGTGCGCGTCAGCCATCCAGCCGCGCGCGCGGGATGATCAGCCTTTCAACTGTCCGTCCAGGAAGCCGCCGATGGTTTCATCGGTATGGAAGGACGGCTTTTCGTAATAGTGAGGACCGTCATAAACTTCGACGAGTTGGCACTTGGTCAGCGCTACAGTCGGCCCATGTGGGTGATCCTTCGGGTTCATGTAGAAGGAGCCGGCTTTCAGCGTGATCTTGCTGTCGGTGTATTCGTATTCGCCGTCCAGGCAGTACATGAACTGATTGGATGCGTGCGAGTGCTTGATCGGAATGCCGCCGCCCGGCTCGTATTCCAGGAGGGCAATGCTGGCGCCCGTCTTCTCGTTTCTCCAGAGAAAATACTGGCGAAAGCCGTATTCCGGGAAGTCGAGCCAGTTTGCGGGAATGAGGTCTTCCTTGTTGATCAGGATTTCGAGTGTTTCCGGTGTCATGATTGCCTCTTCTTAACGTGTGGTCAGCGAGTTGTGTGGGATGCAAAGTTCAAGCCCGGCGGACCTCGCCACCGGGTAGCAACTTATGGTTATTTTCACCAAATCCATGTCTTAGGTTTCTACTCAAGATTGTTATTCCGGGCGCAGCTCCACGATCCGGCAAGCGGTCCACGTTCAAAGCTTCTGTTGGTCGTCAGTCGAAGAATGTCGGCGGCGGGGCCATTCCCCACTGCGTGGTTTCATCCGCGCTTCCGACAAATCGCACCGGCACATATTCGTTGTTGATGATGTCGGTGTCGGTGTAGTGCTCGATGCGGAACCCGAAGGGGTCCAGCCAGTAATCGTAGATCAGGCTTCCCAGATAATGGCGTCCGACGCCGGCATCCAGCGTCCAGCCATTGGCCACAAGATAATCGTGCCCTGCCGCCACCGCGTCCAGATCCAGCACCTCATAGGAGCTGTGGTGACAGCCGAAATGCTTGGACTGGTTGATCAGGATGCAATGATGCTCGACATACTCATTGCCGCGATCGAGGCGAAGGAAGGTGCCAACGGTGATCGGCTCCGGTTCGGCGGGGGCGCAGATATAGTCGGCAGGCACCAGTGCGAAATGCTTCATGAACCAGTCGATTTCCGACATGGCATCCGGCACCCACAGGACGAAGTGGCCAATGCGCAGCGCAGGCGTTGCTTCGGCCCGCTGGCGGACTGCGGTGTTATGGCGAAGATGTTCGGAGGCGAAGTTCATGCGATAGGAGCGCCGCACGGGTATTTCCGGAACGGTGGCCACGCCATACTCGATCCAGATCGTGTGCTCGTTCGGCGTCTTCAGCGTGACGCGAAAGCCGCCGCCCGGTTCGGTGATCTCCTCGATTGGCGAAGCGCCGGGAATTTGCGCGGCCTTTTCCAGTTCCTCGCGTGAGGCGACCTTGAAGGCCCCACCCAGGAATTTGCGCTCCGCGCCGAGACGCGTCACATGGATATGATGGTTGCTGCCGGAGCCGCGCATGTAGAGTGCCGTCTCTGTGCGGGCAGACCGCGTCATGCCGAAATCGGTCAGAAACCGCTCCATCAGATCGATATCATCGACCTGGTAGGCCGTGTAGGCGACGTCCAGAAGGTTGACGCGTTCCATATTATTCCCCTTTTGGTTCGTATCGCCAGGCCTGCGCGTGAAGGCTCCGGAGAATTGCGTCGGCCGAAAACGGCAGTGTCGTCATGCGGATGCCACCGGCGTCATAGATGGCATTCGCCATTGCAGGCGCGAGATCAGCCGATCCGGCCCGGGCCGGGTCATGCCCACCATCGGCGCCCTCGGGAAGCGGCGTTCCCGTGAAAACGTAATCCAGGTCCGGCGCATCCATGATCGTCGGTGCGCGCAAGGCGCCAGTAACTGCCGCTGTTCCAGAGCCACCAAACGGAGAATCCTCGATCAGCGCATTGCCGATGCTGCGCAAGACGCTTGCCTGCAGTTGAACCGGATCGGGAAGACCCCGAAAATCCGTGATGTCGAGCGCGCAGACATGGGACAGCAAAACCGTAAAGCCGGTTTCCGTATCGACCTCAACCTCGACGAAATCCGCCTGATGGCCGAACAGTTGACCGTCGTGATGCCGCGAAAGAATTGACAGTCCGATGCCCTGACGATAGCGGCCGCCGGCGGCGCGATCTCGCGCCCATCCGTGCCACTTGCTGAGCCAGTCGAACCGATCTACCCCAGCGCGGATGCAGGCGTCCATGCGTGCGCCCGCCTCACCTGCCACCAGATTGTTGAGACGAAATTCGAGCGGATCCATATCAAGCGTTTCGGCCAGCATATCAATGGCCTGCTGCACGATGAAACCACTGTTTACAGTGTCGGACATGGCGGCACTACCGGTCGGGGGCGTGTGGGTATAGACGGTCGAGACGGCGCCGCTGAGCGAATCGACGCGAAGGGCACCCGTCAGCGTAGCGATATCGGCATGGACGGTCTCTCCCTCGGAATAGGCACCCGCATCGACAACGACGACATGGTCGAGCGCGACAATCGCGCCCTTTTCATTGGCGGCCATCCGCACGGCGTGATGGGCTGATGCCTGTCGGGAGAACGCATCCGCCAACTCCGGTTCAACGACTTTCACCGGGCGGGCGCAGGTCTTGACCAGCAATGCAGCAACGGCCTCAAGCGACCGCTCCGCCACATGTCCATCCGCCGCGCTTATCACCGTCACGTCGCCCCCGGCATCATGGGCGGCAAATGCTGCCTGCTGGCCGAAATCGACGCGCAATGGTTGGGATGCGATACCTGCGAATGCGGCGGTTCGCGCAGCATTGGCGACGGCGGCTTTGACATCGCCATGCACGCCGGTTTCGAGAGCCTGCGCTATGTCAAGCACGGCGGGCAGCGGCTCATAATCGATCTCGATCAGGCCGAGCGCCTCCTCGGCGATCAGCCCGGCTTCGGCCGCGACGACGGCGATCCAGTCGCCGGCAAACCGCGCCTGCGAACTAAGCAGCGGGGCCGTCCGAGGCGATCCGCCGAGGGCCGGCGGTGCGGGACAATCCGCATGGGTGAGCACGGCGACGACACCCGGTAGCCCCAGTGCTTTCGATGTGTGGATGCTGCGGATCCGGGCATTCGCATGCGGGCTAACGAGGATGCGCCCGTGCAACATGCCGTCTGCAGAAAGATCGGCCACGTTCTGCTCTGATCCTGTCACGCGCGCGGCGTTATTCTGCGGTTCCAGCCTTTTAATCCGAAATTCGGGAGCCAGGGTCATCGCGCGTTTACCTCGCGGGCCGCATGCATATGCTGGGCCGCCGTCATGACGGCGTCGATGACGTTCGAGTATCCCGTGCATCGGCAGATATTGCCGGCAAGCCCGCGACGGACGTCTTCGCGGGTCGGGCGCGGATTGCTCTCCAAGAGCGCCATGGCCGACATCAGCATCCCCGGCGTGCAATGGCCGCATTGCGAGGGGCAATGCTCGATGAACGCCCGCGGAAGCGGGTGCAGGTCGCCATCATCGCAGCGAAATCCTTCAACCGTGCGGATAGAGGCGCGATCGGCGCTAACCGCCAGCATAAGGCAAGAGAAGACCGGCCAATCATTGACGAGGACGGTGCATGCTCCGCTGCATCCGGCGAGGCCACACCGCTGCGTCCCCGTTAATCCGAACGTCTCGCGAATGGCATCGACCAACAGCAGGCGTGTATCGATGACAACATCCCGCTCGCGGCCGTTAATTTTGAATCTGACATGTCTGGCTACCATATCGCCGCTCCTCAATAGGCCAGATGCGCATCTTCGGCGGGATCATGCCGCGAGCGCGCGCGGCTTGCCGCCTGCTCCAGCACATCCCGCGCCAGAACGCGGATCCACGCGACCATGACATCATCGAGACCGGCGATATCATCGCAGCGAGCGAGACTTTCGACTACCCGATCAGCGGCAGCGGCATAATTGTCCGTCTCGGCGGAGACGCCGCAGAGAGAGGCTTCCGCTTCATACATGCGACGCGGCATTGAGCCGAGACCGCCAATGACGAGCACCGCTTCCGTGACGGTCTCCTTTGCCGTATCGAGCGCGACATAGGCACTGGCGCTGACCTTGCCGATGTCTCCCTCGCCGCGAACAGCGCGCGAGATTTTCCGGAAGGCGCTTCCTGCATCGGCGGCAGGCGGCGGCGCGAAGATCGAGGACACCATTTCACCCGGACGCAACACCGTCTCACCCGGCGCCATATAGAACGCATCAATGGAGATGTCCTTGACGGCGCTGCCATTGTCGATGCGGATCATCGCGCGGTGCGCGGCAAGAGCGGTCGGCAAATCGTGATAGATGGAGGCAGCGCAGACATTGCCGACCACCGTGCCCATATTGACGATATGCGGTGGCTGGATCTGCTCGATCGCCTCGTGCAGGGCTGCCCAGCGCTTGCTGACCCAGATATCCGCCGCCAGACGCCGAAGCAGGACCTGCGCGCCGAATTCAAGCCCCGTCCGGGGATGGGCGCGGAAGTCATCGAGTCCGGGGAGGTGCATGATGCTGACCAGACGGGCACAGTCGAGATCGCCACGACGCATCGCATGTGCCAGCTCGCAGCCGCCAGCGAATAGACGCGAGCCCGGCAGCGCTGCAAGCGCAAGCACGTCTGCAACCTCTGTCGGCTCTGCGAAGTCGAATAGCTGCGTGCTTCGCCGCATGTCCCGTTCCCTGTTTCCGTTTCCGACTTGCTACTGAATTATAGACGTGATGCTCCTCTGGCGCACGCCGTATTCACTGCAGCATTACAGATATCCGTGTGAAATATCAAGCGTTGACTTATGAATTAATTCTGTGGTCAGGTCGCTGTCATATCTGGCGCGAAAGTTGCGGTCCCGCGATTAGAGACTGTTGCACAAGCCTGAGAAGAAACACGAAATGAACTCCAACGGGGATTGACAACAATGAAACTACTGCGTTTTGGAGAGGCGGGCAGCGAGCGCCCGGGCCTTCTCGATAAGAGCGGCACCATCCGCGATCTCACCGAGATCGTCGACGATATCGCAGGTGCTACGCTTGGCGATGCGGGGCTGGCGAAACTTGCCGCACTCGACCCGTCGTCACTGCCCGCCGTCACGGGCGCGCCGCGTATCGGCGCATGCGTCGGGCGCATCGGCAAATTCATCTGCATCGGCCTCAACTACGCCGATCATGCCGCGGAGACGGGCAAGAGCGTGCCCCCGGAGCCGGTCATTTTCATGAAGGCGACATCAGCGGTCTGCGGGCCCAACGATCCGATGGAAATCCCACGCGGTTCCGACAAGTCGGATTGGGAAGTGGAACTTGGCATCGTCATCGGCACGCGCGCCAAATACGTCACGGAAGCGGATGCGCTGTCGCATGTCGCCGGCTATTGCACCATCAACGACGGTTCGGAACGCGCCTTCCAGTCGGAAATGCAAGGTCAGTGGACCAAGGGCAAGAGCCACGACACCTTCGGCCCTATCGGCCCATGGCTGGTCACCAGCGACGAGGTAGCCGATCCGCAGAACCTGAAGCTCTGGTGCGAGGTCGATGGCCAACGCTATCAGGACGGCTCGACCAAAACCATGGTGTATGGCGCTGCCTATCTCGTCTCCTATCTCAGCCGCTTCATGACGCTGGAGCCCGGCGATATCATCGCGACCGGTACCCCGCCCGGCGTCGGTCTCGGCATCAAGCCCAACCCGGTTTTCCTGAGGCCTGGACAGCGGGTACGGCTTGAAGTCGAAGGGCTGGGCGTTCAGGATCACCTAACAATCGAAGCACGCGCTTAAAGAAGGCAGACACGATCATGGCAGCTTATTTCATTGCCCACGGCACCCTGAAAAATCCCGACAAGATGCGGGAATATGTGGACCGCTCCGGTCCGATCGTCGCCCATTACGGCGGCGAGTTCATCTCCGTCGGCGAGGTCAAGGCGGTACTGACGGGCAAGCACAGGCACAAGCGCACGGCAATTTTCAAGTTCCCGGACGTCGCCTCTGCCGAAGCCTGGTACAACAGCGACGCCTACAAGGCGATCTGGCCGCTGCGCAACGAAGCCGGCGATTTCGATTTCATCGTGATGGAAGAATACTGATCTCTCGCGATCGGAAGGTGGCCCGTAGGACCGGGCCATCTTCCGGCTGCTGACACGTGTCCTCAAGACTAATTTGAGGAGAAATACGTCTCCCATTGCTCCTTTCCCGCCTTGAGCTGGGGTCCGGTGCGATCACGCTTGATCGCAAAAGACTTATCCGCGTCGCAGACGCGACGCTGCTGGATGCCGAGCAAGCCCGGCATGACGGATAACGTGGAGAGCATTGTTATAAACGGGCTTTGTCAGCTGTAGGAGATGGCCAATCTTGCGGGCCATCTCCTGCAAGGTTCAGACCCGGCCGAGAATCCGGTCTGCGGTGCGCAGGGCCTGCGATACCATCATGAAAGTCGGATTTCCGGCGTTGGACGTTTCGATCACGGAATTGTCCGCGACAAATAGGTTGTCGTATCCCCACACCTTGCCGTACCGATCCACGACCGAGGTTCCGTCGTTTTCTGGTCCCATTCGGCAGGATCCCATGAAATGGGTCGATCCGCCGGCGGCATAGAGGCTCGGCGTCCAGCCCGGCTCCATTTCGCCGACATCCGAAGCGATGACGAAATGCTCGGCCAATGCTTGTCCGATACGGACCCGGTCGGCTCGGGTGAAGGCGTATTGCGCCGTGACATGCGGCAGGCCGAAGGGATCCTTGCGCTCCGGGTCGAACACGAAGCGGTTTTCCGGCACCACGTCGATGGCGACGAAGGTGAAGATATCCGAGGTGTCGACCTCGCGGATGCCGGGGGCCAGCCGACCGCCATCCGAACTCAGCGTGAAACGGCAAAGCTGGTTCTGCCACGGCTTGCCCTCGCAGAACGGCACCCAGATCGAATAGACCGGCTCATCATCACGAATGAGATGCCGGATCTCCTCCTTCAAAGTGACGCGCGATCCGATACAGGCATGTTCGTGAATGTAGCGTCCGAGCGCCGGACCGGCCTCGATGGCGGATGCCGCCAGAATCTTCGGTGATCCCACCGTGCCGCCGGCAATCACCACCGTATCGGCATAGACCTCGATGATTTCGGACCGGTTCGTGCGATCCACCGCGCGAAGGCCCGTCGCGCGGTGACCGTCCGACAGAACCTCCTGGACGATGCAATCCGGCATGACAGTGATAGTGTCGGGCACGGGCGCATCGCGGAAGAACAGATCGTCGGACGCGCAGATCTTGAACCGGCCGTCCACACGCCGCGCGGCCACGGGCATCGGCTTGACGTCACGGCCCTGCGGCCGCGCACCGATCGTGCGCTTGACGCGGTCGAGCAGCGTTTCGAACATCGCGCCCTGACCGCCGCCATTGAGGTCGATATGCATGAGGCTGGACGCGCGGGCAAAGTAGGGTTCCCAGTCCGCCGTATCCATCCATGCTGGCAGTTCGCCGCGATCTGGTCTCGGGCAATTGCCCATCCATAAGGCGAACATTCCGCCCGTCGCGTGGCTCACGCGCAGATCCCGGATCTGGCTGACGGGCTCCGCCTCGCCGCTCGGATAGGTCAGCATTTCTCCATAGATAACATCTCCGACGACGGACAGATCGGCCTCGGAGCTATAGACATTGCGCACATGGGTTCCAAGCGGCGAAAAGCGCTGTGGTCCTGCCTCCAGCACGACCACATTGAGGCCGGCCGCCGCCAGTTCGCCGCCCACCGCGGACGCGCCGGCGCCTGAGCCGGCGATCACGACATCGGCATAAATTGTTTTGGTCACTTGCTGTTCTCCACTCGTTATTGACAGGCTGATGTTGCTCTGATATTTCAGTCAAATATCATGATTGTCAATGTGGGACCTCATGATCCAGAGGGAGAAAAAAATGAAAACCTGCTTGAACGCACTCGCCGCCACCCTTGTTTGTGCCACGGCAATCTTCTCATCATTCACGTCAGCAAATGCCGCCGACAGCTGGACTTTCCCGGTTCTGGCGATGGGCCAGCTGCGAGACAGCGCAAAGCTACCCTTCACGGCCAAGAAGGTCGATTATAAGTCGCTTGATTCGAGCGAAGTGACAAAGAAATGGAACCTTTGCTTCCTCGCGCCGCACACCACGAATGAAATTCTGCGCTCTTATCTCTACGGCACTGTCGAAGAGACCAAGCGCCTCGGAGCCAAGCTCACCGTTTTCGATGCCGGCGGCTATGGAAACCTCGACAAGCAGCTGGCCCAGTTCGACGATTGCGTGACGCTCGGCGCCAACGCCATTATGATCATGGCGGTTTCGCCGACCGCCTTCAATCAGAAGATTGCCGAAGCCCGCGCCAAGGGCATCAAGGTGGTGGATGTCAATGTCGGCATCGACGGCCCGGTCGATGGCCGAGCCGTGGTGACCTATATCGAAGTGGGCAAGATCATCGGCGAGGCTCTGGCCGCCAAGCATCCGGCGGGCTCCGGCAAGCAGACCTCTCTCGTTCTACCGGGCCCGGCCGGCGTGTCCTGGTCGGAAGATACTGCCAAGGGTTATCTTGAAGCCATCAAGGGCTCCGACGTGGCGTCCGAGAAGACAATGTATGGCGGATCGAGCCGTCTGGAGCAGCAGCCGCTGGTCGAGGACGGCCTGGTGACCTATCCCAACGTCAACTACATCGTCGGCATCGGCACAGCGATCGAAGCGGTTCTCAATTCCCTGCGGGAGCAGGGTCGCGTCGGTGAAATCGGCCTTTACGGCAGTTTCATCACCCCTGATCTGATCAAGCCCATTGAAAACGGCGAGGTTGCCGGTGTTGTCGTTGAAAACTCTATCATGATCAACAAAATGGCCGTCGACATGACAATCCGTCTGCTTGAAAACAAGGCTGAATACACCGACGCCATCCCGGCCGTGACGCTGGTTGACAAGAGCAATGTCGCCGACGTTCCTGCCGCAAACTTTGCGCCTTCCGACTGGAAAGTTCAGCTTTCCGTCGATTGATCGAAATCCTCCCACGGGAAGGGCGGTCTTCGGATCGGCCTTCCCGGCCCGCATTGAGGAAACAGCAGGAGACAAAAGATGGCGCCGCGTATCGGACCTTTGAAGCGTGAAGATCTTTCGGAATACGAACCGATCTTCAAGGGTATGGTGGATTCCATCGGCTATGTGCCGAACAGCTTCTTCACCATGGCGCGCGACCCGGGAATCCTGAATGCCGTTGGCGCCCTATCGGACGCCATTTGGTATCCGGCGACGGTTGACGAGCCGCTGCGACGGCTGGTGACGTTCGCCTATAGCCATTATGCAGGCTCGTATTACAGTTCGGCACACTGCGCTTGCGGCGCCGAGGAACTCGGCCTTGCGCGCGAGAAAATCATGAACATCTTCGATTACGAGACATCGCCGGTCTATACCGATGCCGAGCGCGCCGTGCTCCGTCTCTGCCGCCATGCTGCCCGCATCCCGGGCGAGGTGACGGACAAGGATGTCGAGGATCTGAAGCAGCACTATAGCGAATCCATCGTCACCTTCATCGTCGGCATGATCTGCTTCATGGCCTTCCTCAACAAGTGGAACGAGATCGCCAAGACCCGGCTGGAGGATATCCCATTCAAATGGGCGTCCGAAAATCTCGGGCCGCTCGGCTGGCATCTCGACCAGGAATAACGGAACAGGAACAGCCCGATGGCGCGCGTAGAGCCCCTGACACCTCAGGATATGCCGGATTTCAAAGGCGTGATCGGTGCCATCGGCAGGGATCACGGCTATGTGCCGAACAGCTTCCTGACGCTCGGGCGCCATCCCGCTCTGCTGGATGCGATGGGTAAATGCGCCGATGCGCTGTGGTATGATGACCGTCTGCCGCAGCCGCTGCGCCGCCTGACGGGTTTTGCGTTCAGCCTGTTTTCAGGTGCGATGTATAGCGCTGCCCATCTGGCCTTCGGCGCCGAACAGCTGGGTCTTGCCCGCGAGAAGCTGCTGTCCGTCCACGACTACGAGACGGCACCTTTCTATTCCGACGGCGAACGGGCGGTGCTGCGGCTCTGTCGCCATGCGGCCCGAATGCCGGGCGAAGTGACGGATGCCGACATGCGGGACATGGAGCGCCATTTCGACGACGGGACGATCCTGCTCATCGTTGGTCTGATTGCATGGCATGCCTTTCTCAATCGCTGGAACGATACGATGGCCACCCGCCTCGAAGACAAGCCGAGGCGGTATGCGCAGGACAATCTACAGCCGGTAGGCTGGACTTTAGGGAAGCACGGATAGACCGTATTCCCGCCAGATGAGCACCGGTAAGAAAAAAAGGGAACGCCGGTGTGCCCCCGCCTTGGCAGGCGGATAAAAACTTGGGAGTAATCAGTGACGACGTCTCATATCAACGACGCGGCAACGGCTGACGTCTATCCGGCCGATGGCGACCGCCCACTGCTTCAGGCGACCGGCGTATCGAAGCGCTTCGGAGCCGTGCAGGCGCTCAGCAAGATGACCTTTGCCCTCAAGCCGGGTGAGGTTCATGTGCTGTTCGGCGAAAACGGCGCGGGCAAATCTACCCTCATCAACATCATCTGCGGCGCGCTGCAGCCCGATGAAGGATCGCTGACGCTCGATGGCCAGCCGGTGCATTTTCGCGATGTGCACGATGCGCGAAAGAATGGCGTGGCGGCCATGTTCCAGGAATTCAGTCTCGCGCCGCAACTGACCGTCGAAGAAAACATTTTTCTTGGTGCGGAGCCGTGCTCTTCCATTTTTCTGAAAGTGGGCGAACGCCGCGCCCGTGTCGCGAAGGCGCTGCGCGAATTCGGCTTCGATATACCGCCGACCGCTATCGTCGCCACACTCTCGCGCGCCTGCCAGCAGATGGTCGAGATGACCAAGGCGCTGCTGACCGAACCGCGCGTCTTGATCCTCGACGAGCCGACCGCTTCGCTCTCCCAGAAGGAAACGGAATCGATGTTCGAACTGGTGCGCGCCCTGCGCGCTAAGGGTGTCGGCATCATCTACATCACCCACCGCATGAAGGAGATCGAGGTCATCGGCGACCGCGTCACGGTCATGCGCGACGGCCGCTTCGTCAAGACGGTAGATGTGAAGTCAACGAGCCAGTCGACGCTGGTGGAACTGATGACGGGCCGATCCTTCGAGCAGTTCTTCCCTGATATTGCGCACGAGCCCGGCGAAGACCTTCTCAACATTGTCGGCCTCACGACGCGGAACGGCCAGATCCGCGACGCGACCCTGCTTGCCCGCGCCGGCGAAGTCGTCGGCATTGCCGGTCTGGTCGGCTGCGGCAAATCGGACATCATTCGCGCCGTTTTCGGCCTGGAGCCGATCAGCGAGGGCGTCGTGCAGGTGCAGGGCGATACTGTCTCGGCCCCATCGCCGCGCGGAATGCTCGACCGAGGCCTGGCCTACATCACCTCCGACCGCCGCAACGAGGGGCTGATGCTGTTGCGTCCGACCTGCGAAAACCTCACCCTGTCTACGGTCGGGCAATCCCTCCTGTCGCGCTTCGGCTGGCTGAAGATCCGCAAGGAACGCAAATTCGCAAAGACGCTGGGCGAGCGCCTGCGCGTGCGTCCGCTCGAACTGGACAAATTCGTCATCAAATATTCCGGCGGAAACCAGCAGAAGATCATGATCGCCAAGGCGATGGCGCGCGATACGCGCATCTTCCTGTTCGACGAACCCACCGTCGGCATCGACGTGTCGGCGCGCGTGGAAGTCTATGGTGTGATCAAGCAACTGGCGGAAGCAGGCGCTGCGGTCGTGATCGTCAGTTCGGATCTCCCCGAAGTGCTGAACCTCAGCCACCGTCTGTTCGTCGTGCGCAATGGCGAGATCGTCGATCAGATGGACAAGGCCGACATTTCCGAGGGGCGCGTTTTGCACGGCTTCTTTGGCACCCGCAATGCCGCATGAACTTCATCGGGCGTCCGCCCATCCAAGACTTTCGCATGAGCTTGCCCATCGACTTATCGCGGCGAGACGTGCGGCAGAGCAGAAAGGGTTTACCATGGCCACCGTTTCCGAAACCGGCGCTCCCAAGCCATCAAACGGATTGCTGAAAGCAGCCTTCGTGCATCTGGGCATCCTGCCCTTCCTGCTCGTCGGCGCAATTCTGTTCTTCGCTCTGCGCGAAGAGCGCTTCCTCTCCTCGATCAACATGTTCAACGTGGCGCGCCAGTCCACGTTTCTGATCATCATCGCCATGGGACAAGCCGTGGTGCTGCTGACGGCGGGTCTCGATCTTTCAGTGGGCGCCGTGGTCGGCTTTGCGGGTGTGGTCACGGGTCTCATCCTGAAGGCGGTGCTTCTTGCGCATCCCGATGCCATGGGCGTGGCGATTACGCTTGCCGTATCGGGCGGCCTGCTGGCCGGAATGGCGGTCGGCCTCGTGAACGGCATCGGCATCGCCTATCTCAACGTTCCCCCCTTTATGATGACGCTCGGCACCATGACCAGCCTCGTCGGCATTGCGCTCAGCATGACGACCGGCCTGCCGGTGACGCAGATCCCCGATGATTTCATGCGCGTGCTTGGCTATGGCCGTATTCTCGGGCTGGCACCCGCCGTGCTGGTGACGCTGTCGCTGTTCGTGCTGATGTGGCTGCTGCTCAACCGCACCACCATCGGCCGTTATTTCTACGCTGTCGGCTCCAACATCCGGGCAGCACAGCTGTCCGGCATCAACACCCGCGGCCAGCTCATCTTCGCCTATCTGCTATCCAGCCTGATGGCGGCGATCACCGGCGTACTGTTCCTTGCCCGCACCGGCTCGGGGGAAGCGCTGAACGGCCAGAGCTACGGCCTGCAAAGTGTCGCGGCCTGCGTCATCGCCGGGGTCTCGCTGTTCGGCGGCACGGGAAAGGTGCGCGACGTGCTTCTGGGCGCCGTCTTCATCACTATCCTCACCAACGGCATGAACCTGATCCGCGTCGAATCCTACGTGCAGCAGATTATCCTTGGCGCAATTCTGATCCTCGCATTGGTCGCCGACCAGCTGCGCACCAAGATGATCGCACGGTAAACCATCAAGAGGGACCCAATGACGACGCCCGAACTTCTCAATCTCGCCGGCCGCATCGGTGTGGCATTCTATTTTCTCTGGTCGGTGCAGTTCAATATCGCCGCGCGCGGCCATCACTATGCCGAGTTCCAGCGCATCGGGCTCGGCGGACCGGGCAAGCTGCTGTTTGCCGCAGGCATCGCTATCTCGTTTCTGGGCAGCCTGCTTCTGCTTTACACGCCTACCGCCTGGATCGGAGCGGCGCTGCTGATCGTCTTCACCTTCGCCTCCGACGCGCTGTTCCATCGCTACTGGACCTACGAGGATCCGGGCGAAGTGGTGATGCATAAGTTTTTCCTGGTCGAGCATATCGCGCTTGCGGGCGGTATTCTGGGCCTCGCCGCAGGCACTCTCTGACGGCATGTTACCCAAGCAGAAAGCTCTCGCGCCGGACAATCGTCCGGCGCCTCAAAAAAGACAGTTTCGCAGTATTGAAATACGTCTGAAATATCATAAGATGATTTCAATTCAGGTGGCCGTCAGGTCGCGAAAATAAACAGAGGGAAAGGCATAAACCATGTCGCGCAAGGGAACCGACTACATCCAGAGTCTGCGGGACGGCCGCGAGATTTTCATCAATGGCGAGCTGATCAAGGACCATGTGGACCATCCCGCGTTCCGCAACGCGGTGCGGTCTGCCGCGTCGCTGTACGATTATCAGGCAGCCAACCAGGAGCAGATGACCTTCACCACGCCGACCGGCCAGCAGGTCAACCGCTCGTGGGAACTGCCCGATACACGCGAAAAGCTGATCAAGCGCGGTCTGGCCGCGCAAGCCTGGGCAGAGCAGAGCTATGGCTGGCTCGGCCGGTCGCCAGACCATGTTCCCGCCGCCATTACCGGCATGATCACCCATATCGACGTGTTCGAGGACTACGACAAGAAGCGCGCCGATGCGCTGCGCGGCTATTACGAATATGCGCGCGACCGCGATCTGGCGATGACCTACACAATCGTCAATCCGCAGGGCGACCGCTCGAAGCTCGCTGGCGAGCATGACGACAAGTATCATAGCCTCGGCGTGGTCGACGAGGATGCCGAAGGCATCACCGTTCGCGGCGCAAAGATGCTGGGCACATCGGCGCCGCTCGCCGAAGAAGTGCTGGTCGGCGTGCAGAACCCGCTGAAGGAAGGCATAGATGATATCTATGCCCTGTCCTTCGCCATGCCGCTGGCCGCCAAGGGCATCAAAATCCTGTCGCGCAAATCCTATGAGCAGTCGGCCCATTCAGAATTCGACAATCCGCTGGCCGCCCGCTTCGACGAGAACGACGCCGTCATCTACTTCGACGACGTGAAAGTGCCGTGGGAACGCGTCTTCATCTACAAGAAGACCTCGATGTGCCGGGCGCAGTTCCACGCCACTGCCGCCGAAATCCTGATGAACACCCAAAGCCAGGCGCGCTACACCGTCAAGCTCAAGTTCCTTGCCGGTCTCGCGCGCCGCATGGCGGAGACCACCGGCGTCATCAACTTCCCCGCCATTCAGGAATCACTCGGCAATCTCGCCTCGCAGGCCATGGTGATCGACGGCATGTTCCGTTCGCTGATCCACGATCCGGCCGAGCGCAACGGCTTCTTCTTTCCGCGCCAGCTTCAGGTCTACACGACGCAGGCCTATAGCCAGGAACTTTATCCGACCTTCATCAACTCCATCCGCAAACTTGCGGGGGGCGGCGTGATCATGCTGCCATCGGGCGTCGAGGATTTCGACAATTCGGAAATGGCAAAACTGATCGGCAAGACACAGTATTCGTCGATTGCAAGCCCCGAAGACCGCGTCAAGGTGATGAAGCTTGCCTGGGATGCGCTGGGCTCCGAGTTCGGCTCGCGCCACACGCAGTATGAGATGTTCTACAACGGCCCGCATTTCGCGGCGCTGATGCGTGTCTTCGGCGCGTTCGACTGGAGCGGGGCGACCGGCATGGTGGATGAACTGCTGGGCAGCTATTCGCGCGCAGATACCAAGGGAGTTGCCGCGGAATGACCTCCCCGTCGCCCTCCCTGCCGATCGACAATTCGCCGCCCGGCTTTCCCGTCGATATCGAACATTTCCGGCAGGGAATGCGAAGGTTGACCGGGGCGGTCAACCTGGTGACGACGGCCCATGACGGGCGGTTGCACGGATTGACCGCCACCGCGGTCTGCTCGCTGTCGGGACAGCCGCCCCGACTTCTGGCCTGCGTCAACGTCGTCGGCAAGACCTTCGAGTACATCCTGCAATCCCGTCGCATGGGCATCAACGTGCTGGCCTACCGGCATTTGGAACTGGCGCGGCGCTTTGCCAACATGACCGATATCGGGCCGGAAAAGCGGTTCTCCGATGCCGAATGGGTCTCGCCGCACTCCGGTGCTCCGGTTCTCGCCGATGCGCTGGTCGCTTTCGACTGCGTCGTCGACGAGATTTTCGTTACGCCGTCGCATGGCGTCATCATCGGGGAGATCAAGCATGTCTGCTTCGGCCCCGAAGGCGAGCCGCTGCTTTATTCCAACGGCAATTTCACGACGGTGCGCAGCGACGCGTAAAGCGTGCTGCATCCCGCAAAGCTGCCCGCGCCCCTACACAACTGAAAGAGTTTAGTGATGAATATTCAGATCCATCCGAAATCCGCCGAAATCCTCGCCTCGCTCGGGCTGAAGGACGTCAACCCAGGCGCCTGCAGCGGCCCAAACGGCTGGTCTTCCATCGATCCAGCAAAGGCATTCGCGTCCATCAATCCATCGACCGAGCAGCCGATCGCCTGCATTTCGCCCGCCACATCGGCCGACATGAAAAAGGCGATCGATACGGCCGCCGAAACCTTCAAGACCTGGCGCATGGTGCCTGCACCCAAGCGCGGCGAGTTGATTGGCCGCATCGGCGAACTGCTTGCACAGCATAAGGATGCACTAGGCGCATTGCTGGCGCTCGAAACCGGCAAGTCGATCACCGAAGGCAAAGGCGAGATCGGCGAAATGGTCGATATGGCCAAGTTCGCCGTCGGCCAGTCGCGTATGCTCTACGGCTTCACCATGCAGTCGCAGCGCAACGAGCACCGCATGTACGATCAGTGGCTGCCGCTCGGCGTCGTCGGCATCATCACCGCCTATAACTTCCCGGCCGCTCCATGGTCGTGGAATGCATTGGTTGCCGCGGTCTGCGGTAACACCGTGGTCTGGAAGCCGAGCCCCAAGGTCGCCTTGCCCGCCATCGCCATCCAGCACCTTTGCAATCAGGCTATGTCGGAACTCGGCTACGAAGGCGTTTTCTCGCTGGTCATTCCGGGCGATGAAAGCATCTCGGAAGAGCTGGTGCGCGACAAGCGCGTCTCGCTGGTCTCGTTCACGGGATCGAGCAAGATCGGTCGCCACGTCTCGAAAATTCTCGCCGAGGATCTCGGTCGCCGCCACTTGATGGAATGCTCCGGCAACAACGGCTGCATCGTCGACGAAAGCGCGGAGCTCGATCTCTGCATCGCCGCCATCACCTTCGGCGCGCTCGGCACCACCGGGCAGCGCTGCACCAGCACACGCCGGCTGATCGTCCACAAATCGCGGACCAAGGAGGTCGTCGAAGGCTTGAAGAAAGCCTACGCCAAGGTCAAGCTCGGCGACCCCTTCGTGCCGGGCAACCTCATCGGCCCGCTGATCGACAAACCGGCCGTTGCCGAATTCGAAAAAGCCATCGCCGACGCCAGGGCGCTTGGGGGCGAGGTGGTCTATGGCGGCAACGTCATGCCGGGCCCCGGCTATTATGTCGAGCCGACCATCATCATGGCGAAAAACGACTGGCCCTGTGTCCAGCATGAGACCTTCGCGCCCATCCTCTATATCATCGAATATGACAGCTTCGATGAAGCGCTGGAGCTGCACAACAGCGTGCCGCAGGGTCTCGCCTCCGGCATCCAGAGCACCAATATCCGCAATATCGAGGCGTTCCTCTCGGCCAAGGGCAGCGATTGCGGCATCGCCAAGGTGAACATGGGCACCACCGGCGCCGATATCGGTGCTGCCTTCGGTGGCGAAAAGGAAACCGGAGGCGGCCGCGCCAGCGGCTCGGAAAGCTGGAAGGCCTATATGCGCCGCCAGAGCGTGGCCATCAACTGGGGTGACGAGACCCCGTGGCGCGCACTTCTCGAAAGCTGATGCCATAGGGCCGGTTGATGGTGCATCGCCGGTCCATTTCTCAAGAGTGATATGTTGAAAAAGGATTGTCCGGTGGGAGCGATGGATCCGGTCACGCGGGCGCGGCTCGGCAAGGTGAATGTCTCGACGCTCACCAACTGCCTGCTGCGGCGCGGTTTGCGAAACCAGTTTCTGCATGGTGTGGCGCCCGTTAC
Source organism: Rhizobium sp. KNZ14-9A (assembly GCF_056755015.1). NCBI lineage: Bacteria > Pseudomonadati > Pseudomonadota > Alphaproteobacteria > Hyphomicrobiales > Rhizobiaceae > Rhizobium > Rhizobium sp. KNZ14-9A. Next base: position 305,987 of record NZ_JBPGXB010000001.1, on the reverse strand, counting down.
ACCGGGCCTGCCGAACATGGTCGGCCCTGCGTTTACGCTACGGTTCATACCCTCGCGCGAAGACCTCGACACCATGGCGAACTATCAGCTGGAAACCCATGTCCAGCGCCGCGCGATGGAAGAATGTCCGGAGGGGTTCGTGCTGGTGGTGGACAGCCATGGCGATACGCGCGCCGCCTCTGCCGGCGATCTGCTGATTGGCCGCCTGAAGGCGCGGGGCTGCGCGGGCATCGTGACGGACGGCGGGTACCGCGACCTGCCGGGCATCATGCGCACGGGTTTGCCCGCCTATCAGCGCCAGACGGCATCGCCGGCCACGCCGATTACGCTGCACCCTGCGGATCTCAATCTGCCGATCGGCTGCGCAGGCGTTGCCGTCTATCCCGGCGATATCGTGGTGGGTGATACAGAAGGCGTGGTGGTGATCCCGGCACATCTGGTCGATGAGATCGCGGTCGAGGCCCTATCAACCGTCGAATATGAAGAATTCGCCGAGCATAAGATTGCTGAAGGGCGCTCCATTTACGGCCTGTTTCCGGCAACCGACGAAAGCAGGGCCGAATACGAACTCTGGAAGAAGAACAGGAATTGAGCATGTATGCAGTCGCGGGCGTTTCCGGACAGACAGGGGCGGCCACGGCACGCGCGCTCCTTGCACAGAAGCTTCCTTTGCGCGTCATTGTCAGGGATGCGGGGAAGGGCAAGGTCTGGGCGGACAAGGGGGCAGAGGTCGCCGTCGCAGATATCGACAATGCTGATGCACTGGCAGCGGCACTGAATGGCGCAACATCAGCCTATCTGCTCAACCCGCCGGCCTACGGCGCCGAAAATCCCTTTGATATGGCCGAGCGCCGTGCCGATGTTTTTGCGCGCGCCATTCTCGGTTCTGATGTCGCGAGGGTCGTGGTGCTGTCGTCGATTTCGGCTCATCTGCCGGCTGGTAACGGCATCATCCGTACCAATCACATCCTCGAGAAACGCCTCGGCGACCTCGCAAAGCCGGTGACGTTCCTTCGCCCGGGCTATTTCTTTGAAAACTGGGGGCACGTGCTGGCCCCTGCCCGCGCCGATGGTGTTCTGCCTGGCATGCTGTCGCCGCTTACCAAAGCCGTGCCAATGGTCTGCGTTGCCGATATCGGCGCGCTCGCGGCCAGGTTAATGCAGGAAACCTGGATCGGCCGTCGGATCGTGGAGCTTGCTGGTCCCACCAACACCTCACCGGACACGGCCGCCGCCGTCATTGCCGCAGCGCTCGGAACAGACGTCAAAGCGCTCGCGGTGCCGCGCGAGGCCTGGGCCGGGATCTTCGCAGGCGGTGGCATGAGCCCGCGCACTGTCGAGGCCTTCATCGAGATGTTCGACGGTTTCAACAACGGTACTATCCGCTTCGAGGGTGGCGAGCCGCGTCGCGGGGCGACCACCATGGCAACGGCTGCAAAAGCGTTCGTTGCCGACCATTTGTGATGAGAGCAGAGATCATGTCCATAACCGACAACAAGGCACTGGTCGCCCGCTTTTATGAAGCCTTCAACACAGACAATGCCGATATCTTTCGTACTATCCTGTCACCGGTCTGGACGGACCATCCGGAGGCGCCAGGCCAGATCCCCGGCCCGGAAGGCCTGATCGGCGTCGTCGGCACTTTTCGCAAGGCATTCGAAGGACTGCACATCACCCCCGAACAGGTGGTGGCGGAGGCGGATCATGTGGTGGTGCGCATTCGGCTGGAGGGCCACCACATCAAGGATTTCTACGGGCATGCGCCATCAGGAAAACACGCTGTTTTCCACGGCATGGACATGCATCGTATCGAGAACGGCGCGATTGCTGAAACCTGGCATTTCGAGGACTTCAGCAATCTAATGACATGAGGGCGCAAAAGCGCGGAAAAATCTTGCCAGGGTATTGCCAGTGATCCCGGCAGATGCGGTTCGGCCGTGTTTCAACACGGCGGTCGTGATATGATTTTCGATGAAGACGGTCGGGCGGAGAAGGCCGATGCAACCCAAAGACATAGGCGAACATAGCTGGCATCCCGATTTTGATGCCACCCTTCTGGCACCGGCAGGTGCGAACCGCGTGGTGGTGCTCGAGGCGCGACAACCGGTTCCCGACCATGTCTGGGGAAGCGTCCTGCTTCTCGGTAATTTTGACGGGTTGCACATCGGCCATATGGAACTACTGACGGCCGCACGCCGGCATGCGGCGCTTCTCAAAGCCCCTCTCGGCATCATGAGCTGCGAGCCCCATCCCAAACAGTTCTTCAATCCCAATGCGACGCCTTTCAGGCTCTCCGGAAGCAATGCCAAGCAGTTGATCTGCGCGCGGCTGGGAATCGACCTCCTCTTCATGCCGCGTTTCGATTCGGAGTTCGCCAACCTGTCTGCAGAGGGATTCGCCTCGCAATTGCTTGCAGGGCAACTGGGCGCCAAGGCGGTTGTGGTGGGCGAGGACTTCCATTTCGGCAAAGGGCGCAGAGGTTCGGTCGACGATCTCCGGCTTTTCGGCTTGGCCTGCGAATTCGATGTCATCGTCGTTCCTGATCTGATTGTTCGGGGTGAACGAATTTCCTCAACCCTCGTACGGTCTTGGATAAGTTCGGGTGATCTAGATAAGGCCAATGCCGCGCTGAAAGGTGGCTGGATCACCAAAGCTTTTTCGGACGGGTGCACTAAGCTGATATTTGAGCCGGCGACGATCCTGCCGCCTGCAGGCCAATATTTTGCAGATATCTGGAATATGAAAGGCGATCCGTTGGCTCGTGTGAAGATTTACCTCAGTCTCGAACCCACCGCGATAATCGAAGCTCCTATTACCATCCCGGCCGGGGCCTATCTCGTTTCGGCTTGGAAAAAGCTTAATTGCGACGTCGCTAACAAGGGAACGCATGCTGAGGTAGTGGTTGGCGATCCCGTCCTCGAGTGGTCTCGGTCTCAATACGTCCGTCCAGGACGGATTTAACCTAGCCTGGAAGCTGGCCTCCTTGATCAAAGGATACGCAACCCTCGAGCATCTCGCATCCTATGGCGAGGAGCGCGCTCCGGACGGAAGACAGATCGTCGCGCGGGCACTGCGCCAGCACGCTTGACAACAGAGTGCTAACATCCCGCTTGCCGGAGACGGCCTGCTTCTGCCGCCATGCGATCACACCGTCCGGCCGCACAAGCAGGGCACCGCCCTCCTCGATCTCCCTGATGCGGGCCCAGTAGAAGTACGGGTCAGAGTACTTTCCGGCTCCCACGCGGACGCATCGGAGGTACGGAAGGGCAAGCGCCGCAACCGATTCCTCCCACACCTGCCCAGCGATCCCGGTGACGAGCGTGAACCACGACATCGAGAGTCGATACTCGCTTGCCGTCGGCACCTACCAGCCATGCGTGGGGGATCTTCGCACCCGGGCGAGTGGTCGCCTGGTGATGAAGCTGCTCGTCGCGCGCCCATGGTTCTACGCATAATAACCGGGCCGGAGGTGGCTCTTAGGAGGAGAAGACTAGGATCATGAAATCCTTGTTGTCGGCAGGCTTGTTGCTCGGATCAACGGCGAGCCGATGTGCGTGCCGGGGGACGAGATCGAGGGCGGCGTTAACCAAGATGAGGCGGGCTTTGCTCGCGCGCCATTTGACGGGCCAGGGAGACGAAACGGAACACATGCTGCGAGCGATTGTCGCGGCGGTAATTTAGTGACAATTCCGTGCCGGGATTACTACCCCGATAGGCACGATAGACGACTCCGGGGCGCTGGTTCTGAGACACCGAGAGGGGAACGAGCGAGATTCCAACCCCGACGGAAACCAAACTGATCGCCGTGAGGTAGTCCTGCGCCATGACCTGCGAGGCGGGAATGAAGCCGTCCCTCTTGCAGACATCGATGATGAAATCGGCGAAGCTCGGCCGGGGCCGCCGAGGGTAGAGAATGAACGTCTCCCCCTTCAAATCGGCAAGGACGTGCTCGCCTTCCGCAAACGTATCGGGGAGCGCGAGGATCAGCGGTTCCCTTCCAAGCGATTCCGATTTCACTTCCGGATCCTCGATAGAGGGCCGGGCGACCGCAATGTCGATTTCGCGCTGGATGAGCGCTCGTTTGAGATCAGCGTTATTCATGGCCGAAAGCGCCAACTCGATCGCGGGATTGGCTGTGCGAAAGGCCCGAATGATGTTGGGCAGCAATCCGTAGGTCGCCGTGCCGACAAAGGCGATCCGCAATCGACCCGCGACACCTTGGCCGATCCTCATGACCTCGCGCTCGGTCTGGTCGACGCGTTCGAGGATTTCCTTCGCCCGCTCCAGCAGAAGCTCTCCTGCCTGGGTGAGGCGAATCTGGCTGCGACTGCGATCGAACAAGACCGCGCCGATCTCCTTCTCAAGCTGTGCTATCTGCCGGCTTAGAGGCGGCTGAGCGATCCCCAACCGCGTCGAAGCGCGGCCGAAGTGCAGTTCCTCCGCCACAGCAAGAAAATAACTCAGTCGTTTGAAGTCCATCGCTTCTTTAGGTTTCCGTCAGTTCTGCAGTCGAAGCTGCCATGTGCTTCATGGCCCTCATGAAATAGGGCTTGAAGGCTTTCGGGTTCTCGCTCATCGGAAAATGACCGAGGTCCTTCATGATCGCAAGGGTCGCGCCCTGAATTGCCTTCGCCGTGCGGCGTGCGTCCTCCGGCGTGCAGGTCATATCATATTCACCGCACATGATATGAACGGGGGTTTTCGTCGTATCGATTGCGCCAAGCCGTGCAATTAGACTGTCGTCCTGGGTGTAAAAGCTCAGGTCACCGCGGAACACACCCGGGCCGGATTGCATGAACATCCACTGCGTGTTCCAGCGTTCTGGTTTCGGTGCCTGCGGGGCTATGTTGGCAGACACCAGTGCGGCCCCCATTTCGCCGCCATGCGCGTCCGGCCGGTGGAACCAATCGATGTCGTACCAAGCGGGTTGGAAATCGGACGCCTCGATGGCTATGAAGCCGGAAAAGCGGTCGGGGTAAAGCGCCGCCAGTTGCAAAGCGATCCGCCCACCCATCGAGCAGCCGGCGAGCAACGGCCTGTCGAGCTTCAGCGCGACGCAGAGGGAGAGAATGGCGTCGATATAGGCTTCGGTGGTGAGGAGATATTCTGCAGTTTCAAACCCCTCGGGCGGCAATGACTTGCCATGCCAAGGCATGTCAAAGCTGATGTAGCGGTGTTCATTCGTGAAGTCGGGATCATTCAGCACGAAACGCCACTGGCGCGTATCGGCACCCGCTGTATGCAGACAGAGTACCGGCCTGCCTTGGCCTGCTTCTTCGAAATATATGCGGTGGGCAACGCCGTTGATAGCGAGATTGACGTAGCGGCCGAGGATTGCCTCAATATGTTCTGTCATGGATTCGCCTCCTGACGTCCGAGCGCCATGAACTCTTTGAAATAGCGCAGGTTCTTGACCAAGGTCAGAATATCGCCATCAATGCGGCCGTAACCGTATTTCACAAGGCCGAAAATATCGTGATAGCCGGGACGCGGTAGGGGTTGCCAGAACTCCCAGAGCGCCTGGCCCTGAGCGCGCAAGGCAAACCGCCAAGGCAGCTTCTTGCTCGGCCCCTCCTTGATCTCGGCTACCCTGCCCTTGTCGAAGGCGAGATAAAATTCATTCCCGTCGATGTCGATCAGGACCGTTTCGTTGAACAGCCGTCCCATGCGCACGATATAGGGCATGCGGTCGAGAGCGACCGCCATGTCTTCCAGCCTCTGGCGGGCCTGCTGCCGGTTGATACTCATGGCACCTCTCACTTCCTGCGCGCCATAGCACGCACCTTATCTTCATCCAGCGCAATTCCCAAACCCGGGCCTTGCGGCAGCCGGATCTCGAATTCCTCGAAGATCAGCGGTTCTTCAACCAGATCATCGACCAGAATGCGGGGGCCGAAATGCTCGCTGCCCCATTCCAGTTTTGGCAGGGTGGAAAACACCGCCATATGCGCCGCCGCGCCGATACTGCTCTCGAGCAGGCAGCCACCATAAAGCTCTATACCGAATGACTGAGCCACGCCGGCGGCGCGCTTGAGCTCCAGAAGCCCTCCGCTCTTCACCAGCTTGAGCGAATAGACGCTGCCGCAGCCAATGGCCGCAACGCTTGCTAGTTCTTCCTTGGTAAAGGCGGCTTCATCAATCAGAAGAGGGATGCGGGTGCGGGCAGCGATACGGGCCATGGCTTCCCGCTGACTGGCCGGGACAGGCTGTTCGATCAGCGCGATATCCAGTTCGTCGAGAGCCGGAAACAGACGGATACATTGCGCTTCACTCCATGCCTGGTTGACATCGACGATAAGCTTTACGTCATCGCCCAGGCCGTTTCGTAGCTGCTGCAAACGCTTGATATCGGTTTCCGGCGTGTTGAAGCCTAGCTTGATCTTGAATTCCTTGTGCTGACGCAGGCGAAGCTTTTCGCGCGCCTCCTCAAGCTCCTGAACCGGATCTCCTGACGCCAGCGCCCAGATCACGCCGATACGGTCGCGCACCGCGCCGCCCAGAAGGGCACTCGCAGGCAGGCCCAGGGAGTGTCCGACGCCATCGAAAAGCGCGGATTCGACCGCAGCCTTTGCGGAAAAGTTGCGCGTTGCGGCCTTGCCCATCCGCACCGCGTTGGCCTCGAAGTGTATGGCCGGCTGGCCGATCAGGACCGGAGCCAGATAATGGGTGATGGCCGCCCATATCGATTCCACGCTTTCCTCTGCCCAGCGGGGGCCGCCAAGCGTCGAGGCCTCGCCCACGCCCACCACACCGTTCTCGAGCTGCACACGCACCAGAACGAACCCCTGATAGGCGATCTCTGTATTCGAGAGCTTGTGCTGACGCACGGTCGGTGCTTCGATGATCGTCGCCGTCACAGAGCGGATCAGCGTGTCGTGCAGAAGATCCGGTGCGCGATCATGGGGGACAACGGTCTCTGTGAAAGCGAGCGTCATGTCTACATTACCTGTCAAAAACGAGCCCCCGCCCGACCGGGGAAAGATCGAACGGGGTTTTCTATCATTCCGCAGCGATTGCCGTCTGGCCTGCGAGAGGCTTGAGCTTGAAATCGAACTGCATGACCAGGTCGGTGTCTGAGCCCGCCGGAGTCTGGTTCATCTTACCGATCAGGCTTTCCTTGACGGCAAAGACCGAGTCGTGGTCGAGATATTGGGTATCGGCATCGTAGATCTGCGATACGAGCCCCTGATAGCCATCCTTCTGGATCATGAAGTGGATATGGCCGGGCCGCCACGGATGATGACCCATGTAATTGAGCAACTCGCCGGCAGCGCCATCATATGGGATTGGATAAGGTGCCGGCCGAATGCCGACAAAACTGTATTCGCCGTTCGCGTCGGTCATGAAGCGGCCGCGCAGGTTGTAATCCGGCTGGTCGGGATCCTGCTGTTCGTAAAGACCGTTTGGCGCATCTTCCCAGACATCGATGATCGCGTCGGAAATGGGCTGGCCTGTCGTATCGCGGATCGTGCCATTGACCCGTACTGTCTGGCTGCCCTCAAAATGCTTCTGGATGATGGAAGCGCCCTTGGGCAGAATGGGCGGATTTTCGCGATAGAACGGGCCGAGGACGGTGGATTCGCTCTCGCCATCGGTCACCTTGTGGTCGAGCATGTCAACGAGAACTTCCACGCCAAGAATATCGGACAGCAGGATGAACTCGTTGCGGGCGTCATCAGAAATGTGCCCGGCGCGAACCAGGAACTGACAAGCAGCGATGAGTTCCGCATGTGTGATCTTCGCTTCGATGCAGAATGAATGGATATGGCGGATGAGGCTCGTCAGGATCTCCCGGTTACGAGCGGGAATATCCACCGACAATGCCGCGATCACGACATCGGATATGTTCTGCTGGGTGACGTTTCGCATTTTCTCCTCCTTGGATGCGTCTCGTTGTATTTGCGGACCGATGAGGAGATCTCACCACATCAGCTCTGTTTCGAATTGCAGCATACTGGCCGGCGCACGCCGGGTGTCCTCGATCTCCCCGAACTTGCCCTTGAAAAACAGCAACGGTTGCGGCTCCGGAGCTTGGACGAGCGTAGTCACGCGACCCAGAAATATCGTATGATCGCCGGCCAGAATCTCGTCGTGGACCTCGGCGACAAAGGTCGCCAGGGCGCCTCGAACAACCGGCAGACCGCCAATGGTCTCGAAGAGATTCCGCAGGTTGTCGTTCGGCTTTCCCGCAAAATGCCAGGCGATCGGATCCATGCCGGAGGCAAGCACGCTGACTGCAAACCTTCCGGCACGCTGTATCTTGCCCAGCATCTTTGCCTTCTCGGCAATGGAAATGGCTATAAGCGGCGGATCGAGCGAAACGGACATGAAGGCGTTTGCCGTCATGCCGTGATCGTGCCCGTCGCAAAGTGTGGTGATGACATTGACACCCGTGGCGAAAGCGCCGCACGCGTCGCGGAAGGCTCGAGGCTCAACATCAGACATGGTAGTCACCATTGGTTAGAGGAGAATTCGCCGACGGACATCTATCGAACCGAATGCCAGGCCACCCCTCAAGGCTGGCGGCCTCGTTCGACCGGCCGGCCGCCTTGAGTGCGCGGATCCGGCTGCTGGAGACGATTTCGCCTGCCTCGCAACGTACGGCCGGCAAGATGCGCGTGTCGAAGTAACGCGCCAGCATCTCGCTATTTCCGCGCTTGCAGGAACCGAAGCGGAAATCTTCGCCAACCCAGATCATGTGCGGGTTGAACGCGCCAATCTCTCTGATGAAATCCTCCGCCGTGCGTGCCCGATAGGCCGTATCGAAAGGCGCGACGACGATATGATCGGGTGCGAGCGCCGACATCCGGGCAAGCTTGTCGCCAATTTCGGTCAGCGGCTGGGCGCCGGCCAGCAGGGCCTTTGGCGGCGGATCAAACGTATAGACGACAGAGGGGAGACCAAGCCTGCGGGCGTGACGTACGGCAGTGCCGATCAGCTCTTGATGACCGCGATGGACACCATCGAACGCACCAATCGTCAGAACGCAGCCCGACAGTTTCAAAGTGTCCTGCCGATGGATCGAAGCGGGGAATTCAAGATGCTGCTGCATGATCTCCTCCAATGCGATCGCTGCTGAGCGCAGCCCTGAAAAATGGGCACTCAAGCGTCGATCTTGCTGGATGCTACCGCTGGATATGGGTCATGGCGATACCCGATCCGGTATCGCATGATACCTATCATTCGAGCCTATTCCGACGCATGATTCTGACGAAACGGGAAGCGTCAGGAGTGCGCTCCCCCGAGGTCAATTACCGGCTTGCAGATATCTTGGCCGGGCAAACGGAGGAGTGAAACGACATGCACAACATGGCTGCCAAGCGGAGTCCTGACCATCAGGAAACGACCGACGCCTATACAGGCGCGGAATTCCTGGAAAGCATCCAGGACGGCCGCGAGATCTATATCTACGGCGAACGCGTGAAAAACGTCACCGAGCATCCGGCCTTCCGGAATTCGGCCCGCATGGTCGCCCGCTGGTACGACCGTTTCCATGAGAAGAAGAACGAAATCGGCGTGTTGACCGATACGGGTTCGGGCAAGCTCACCCACCCCTTCTTCCTCGGCTCCAAGACGACGGAAGATCTTGTGAAATCGCGCGATGCCATCGCCGAACTGCAAAAGGTTTCTTATGGCTGGATGGGGCGTTCGCCGGACTACAAGGCATCCTTCCTCGGCACCCTGGGCGCAAACTCCGCTTTCTACGGGGAATATGCCGAAAATGCCCGCAGATGGTATGGCCAGACGCAGGAACGTCTCGACTACTGGAACCACGCCATCGTCAATCCGCCCATCGACCGTGACCGCCCCATTGAGGAAGTCCGCGACGTCTTCATGCATGTTGAAAAGGAAACGGATGCGGGTCTGATCGTCTCGGGTGCCAAAGTGGTGGCCACGGGGTCGGCGCTTACCCATTACAACTTCATCGCCCATTACGGCATCCCGATCAAGGACAAGTCCTTCGCGCTGATCTTCACGGCACCGATGGACTCGCCCGGCATCAAGCTGATTGCGCGCTCGTCCTATGAGTTCAATGCCGCCGCGACCGGTTCCCCGTTCGACTATCCGCTTTCCAGCCGCCTCGACGAAAACGATTCCATTCTGGTCTTCGACAAGGTCCTCGTGCCTTGGGAAAACATCTTCGTCTATGGCGATGTCGACAAGATCAACCAGTTCTTCCCGGCATCCGGCTTTATTCCGCGCTTCACCCTGCACGGTCTTACGCGTCTTTCCGTCAAACTGGACTTCATCGCCGGCCTCTTCTCGATGGCAGTGGAGGCGACTGGTTCGAAGGATTTCCGCGGCGTGCAGGCGGGTGTCGGTGAAGTAATTGCTTGGCGCAACACGTTCCACGCGCTGAGCGATGCAATGGTCAAGTCGCCCGTTCCCTGGCAGGGCACCGACGGCTACAACCTGCCCAACTTGAATGCCGGCCTCGCCTATCGCGTGCTCGCGCCCCAGGCCTATCCGCGGATCAAGGAACTTATAGAGCGCCATGTTGCCAGCGGTCTAATCTATCTGCCGTCCAGCGCCGCAGACTTCGAAAGCGAGGCCGTTCGCCCCTATCTCGACCGCTTCGTCCGTGGGTCGAACGGCTATGCAGCACTCGACCGCGTCAAGCTCCTCAAGCTTCTTTGGGACGCAATCGGTACGGAATTCGGCGGCCGCCACGAACTCTACGAGCGAAATTACGCCGGCAACTACGAAAATCTCCGTATTGAGACCCTGGGAGCTGCCACCGCCACCGGCGATCTCGCGGCCATGCAGTCGATGGTAAAGGATTGCATGAGCGAATACGACTTGTCCGGCTGGACAAGCGGTGACCTCGTCAATCCCGACGATATCAGCCTTGTCGGCCGCCGCATGACGCAGAGCTGAGCCACGGCGGAGCGGTCACCGCCCGCAGACTCGAGGCGATACGCGGTGCCATAAAGCCGGTCGGCGAACAATGATGTTCGCCACCGGCGCAGGCATGTGCGTGACTTAGAACGCCGGGCTAATACCTGCAGTCGGGCGCAACGGAGGAAGAAGCGAGCTCCCCCGCAAAAACTTAGTTTTCACCAACTCATTTTCCCGGCTCGCTTCCGGGAGGGGGACCTGCGTCCACGTGATGCGGATACGCAGTCGGAGGCCATCCCACAAGTCTTCACGCAGTTGACCCGTGCTGCAGCTCTCAACTGAAGGCCAAGCCGAGGGTGGATGGCAGTCGTTTCCTGGCCAGCAATTTGGCGCGTTCCTCCTGCACACCCAAAGCAAGCATCACGCCCTGCGCTACACCCGATATATAACCCTTGCTGTTGCCTTCGCGAAGGATACGCATCATGCCGGCAAGCAACGCACCGGAGGCGAGATCGCATCCCACACTGACCGATGCGCAGGTGTAGTCGCCTGACTCGATCCCCCGTCTGACATTCGATTCGGTCATCCGGCTGGAGGCAGATCCGAGGATGGGGCCATAAAGAGAGAGATTGACCATCCCCCAGCCCCAGCGGTGATCCGCCGATGCTTTCTGCATGTAGGCCTTTGTGAAAATTGTCGCCTGTTCGGGGGGCGCGGAAATGGAGCCGATGTACTCCAGCACCTTGAGATTAAAGCCATGCGTAATGTGCTTGGACAGGTACTTCAAAAGCTCTTCTAGGCTGCCGTAGTTGTTGTAAAACGTGCCGCGCGTTACCCCTGCCTGTACGACGATCGCATCAACGTTGTCGATCCGTCCGAACTCTCTGCCTAATAGGTCGAAGGCCGCACTCATCAATGCTTGGCGGGAACGCTCCCTGCGTGCCCTTGCGACTTCGGCCCTTCGTGCCACGACGGCATCGGACTCCACTTTCTTACCCAACCGACCATCCTTCGAACTGTTTTCTTGCAACATAACGCGACTACGCCCTCGATTGAAAGGGACCGTCGTCGCCTTGGCGAGCGCTCCCTTCAAACGTCTTGTATTTTACACATTGTTCGATTCAAAATATCTTGCATTAGACATGTTGTTCAATTATAAAATCTTACGCCCACCAGAGGAGGAAACCCGAAATGCCACTGCGCGACACTGCGATCGTCGGCTATGCCGAGACGAAGATCACGGTCAAAAGCCCGATTGATGTCCTTGGCCTAGCAGGTGAAGTTCTCAATTCGCTGCTGAACACGACCGGATTTGAAAAGGATGAGATCGACGGCATGATCGTCACGCCATCCATTTCGACGGCGAAAAATGAATTCTGGTCACAGATGCTGGCCGACTACCTGGGGCTACAGCTGAACTTTTGTGACAAGACCGAACTGGGCGGGTGCTCGTCGGTCGCCTCGGTCGCCAGGGCTGCGGCAGCGATAGACGCCGGCCTGTGCTCTACGGTGCTGCTGCTCAACAGCGACACCCCGACACGCGAATACCAGTTCGAGACCTATGGTTTCCACGAAGAATGGATCGATCCCTACGGCGAGATGGGACCGCCGGGCGCGTTCGGTCTGATCTCCACGCGCTACGAGCACGAATACGGGCTCGACCTTGCCGCGCTGGGGAAGCTTGCGGTAGCCCAGCGAAACCACGCCCTCCTCAACGCCAACGCCTGCGAGAAGCTGCGCAAGCCGATCACGGTCGAGGACTACCTGAATTCGCGCATGATCAGCGAGCCGGTGCGTCTGTTGGACTGCGTGATGCCGGCCGATGGCGCCAATGGCCTGTTGGTAACCAGCCGCAAGAATGCCAAGAACAAGCAGCTGGATCGCTTCGTCGTTCCAGTCGGTTACGGCGAACTGTCCAACCTGCACGGCGGCAGAAGCATTTCCGACGCCACCGAAACCGGCCATCGCCTCGCCGGCGAGAGGGCGTTCAAGCAGGCGGGGCTCAAGCCGAAGGACATCGGCTCGTTCCAGCCCTATGACGACTTCATCATCGCAATCCTGCTACAACTGGAAATGCTGGGTTTCTGCGGCAAGGGCCAGGGCAGCGCCTACATCCGGGAAACCAGCTTCGACTACGACGGGGACCTACCACTCAACACCGGCGGCGGCCAGATATCCGCCGGGCAGGTCGGCTTGGCCGGCGGCGGCACTAACTTGGTCGAGGCTGTACGCCAGCTGTTCGGCGACGGCGGTCCGCGCCAGCTCAAGAATACCCGCAACGCTTTGGTGACTGGTATTGGCTGGCTCACCTGCAACCACAGCTGGTTTTCCAGCAACGCACTCATCCTCGTCCCCGATGCCTGAGAGGTAACCCCACATGACATTGCTCATCAACGACACGCTGTCCGTTGCGCGCGGTCCGATCCGCGCCCGCAGCTTCTCGCAAGCCTACTGGGATGCCACGCGGGAGAAGCGGCTGCTGATCCAGCGCTGCACGCGGACCGGACAGTACCAGTTCTTTCCACGTCCTGTGAGCATCGCCACCGGCACCAGCGACTTGCAATGGGAGGAAGTCGATGGCCGTGGCGAATTGTTCAGCCACACGCTGACACATCGCGGCAACAACGCCTTGCGCGGACATGAGCCGTATGTCGTGGCGCTGGTTCGCCTCGATGTGGGGGTGGACGTCATTTCCAACCTCGTGGTGACCAGCATGGCACAGGTCAAGGTCGGAATCCGGGTGAAACCGTACTGGCTCCCACTCGAAAACGGGACACATCTGCTGCTTTTTCAGCCGGATGAGGTGGCCTGACAACACGTCGGGCATCTCAATTGAGGACCATTAAAGGGAGGACATGAAATGAGGAACACAGGTAATCACGAGGGCCAGTCCCAAGGAATGTATAAGCCAGGTGGAGCAAGGCTTAGGCCGATCGTCAATCCAGCGTCGGTCGCCCTCATTGGGGTGTCGTCCAAGCCGGGGTCCGCCGGACAGCTTGTACTGGGAAATCTGCTTAAGAGCGGCTATCGGGGCGCAATCCATCTGGTGGGGCGCAGCGGCGGCACCCTTCATGGGCGTACAGTGCTCACCGACATCACACAATTGCCTGCCGGTGTAGATCTGGCAATCTTGATGGTCCCCGCCGCTGCCGTGCTGGACACTGTGAGATCGTGCATCGACTTGGGCATCCCCGCAGCGGTCTGCTTCGCTTCCGGCTTCGCCGAGATGGGGGAGGAAGGTCGCAGGCAGCAGATCGAGATTGGCGAAGTGGCTCGCACCGGTGGCCTGGCGCTTCTGGGCCCGAATACCGTCGGCTACTACAACTATGTCGATGGCTTCCACTTGATGATGGTTCCCATCGACCTGCCTTCGCAGTTGCAGGACGACGCCGGCCCAGCCATCGCGATCGCCGCACAGAGCGGCGGCATTGGCGTGCATCTTGCCAGCTCGCTCGAAGCACGAGGGGTGCCGATCTCGTACATGCTGACCACGGGCAACGAGGCCGACATCGGCCTGGCCGAGGTGTTGGATTACTACGCCGACGACCCGGCCACCGGTGCGGTCATCATCTATGCGGAACAGATACGTTCGGCCGGCGCCTTCATTGCCGCTGCAAAGCGCGCGCACGCAGCAGGCAAAGGCGTCGTCATGCTGCATCCGGGCAAGAGCGAGAAGGCGCAAGTGGCGGCGCAGTCCCACACCGGGGCGCTGGCCGGCAACCATGCGGTCATACGCCTGATGGCCGAGCGTGCCGGCGTAGTGGTGGTGGACAGCCTGGAAGAAGCCATCGATATCGGCCAGCTGCTGTTGCGTTTCCCACAACCGCCCGTTGGCGGATTGGCACTGGTGACGGGCTCCGGCGCCGTCTGCGGCATCGCCCAGGATTATGCGGAGCCGCTCGGCCTGGACATGCCGCCGATTTCCGATGAGCAGGCCGCAGTGCTTAGGGAGCATCTGCCGGAATTCCTTACGCCGCGCAATCCGCTCGACCTCGGAACTGCGGTCGCCTTCCAACCGCAATTGCTGGAACAAGGCATCAAAGCACTGTTGCACGATGCCAGCATCGGCAGCCTGCTGGTGTGTTTTCCCCACGCCTCGCCGTCGCTGCTGGTTCCTTGGTTGACCTACTTCCTCAATGCGATCGAGCGCAGCACCAAGCCAGTTATTCTAACGCTTTTGAACGAAGACGTGCCGCTGCCAGATGCCATCGTGGCACGCGCCAAGACGCACGGCGTCGTGCTGATGCGCTCGCCGGAGCGGGCGATCCGCGCGCTGGCCGGGCTGGCACGCACGCTACGTCAACGGCAGGCGCTAGGGTCCGAAGTTCCGGTCACCCTCTTGTCCGAACTGCCATCATTGGGAAAAGGCCCTACGGCGGAATGGCGCGGCAAGGAGATCCTGCGTTCGCTCGGCATCCAGACGCCCGAAGGTGGCTTGGTGCGGAATGTGGACGAAGCGGTGGCCATCGCAGCGCGCATCGGCTACCCGGTGGTGATCAAGGCGCAAGCAGCCTCGCTGATGCACAAGAGCGAAGTTGGCGGAGTGCTGGTCGGCATCCGCGACGAAGCCGGCCTGCGCGAAGCCTGGCAGCGCTTGCACGCCAACGTGGTGAAAGCCAAACCCGATCTAGTACTCGACGGCGTGCTCATCGAAGCGATGGGCGAGCGCGGCCTGGAGCTAATCGTCGGCGGCAGCCGCGACGCGCAATGGGGACCGACGGTGATGGTCGGCCTGGGCGGTATCTGGACGGAAGTGTTGGCCGACGTAAAGTTGCTGCCTGCCGATTTGCAACATGATCGCATCGTCGCGCAATTGCGCAACCTGCGAGCGTCCAAGTTGTTGACCGGCTACCGCGGTGCGGAACCAGTCGATCTGGATGCCGTGGCCGATGCGGTGGCCGTCGTGGGCCGACTAATGCTGTCCGCACCGCAAATCGCCGAGATCGACATCAATCCGCTCGTAGCCCATGGCCAAGGCAAAGGCGCGATCGCCCTGGACGCTCTTATCGTGACCACGTGAAGTGACCAGAATGAAATCCACCAAGCTGGAGAATACCCAATGAGTGCACCTTCCAATGATGTCGTGACTTACGAAGTTCAGGGCAGGACAGCGATCATCACCTTGAACCGCGAGGAGAAGCGTAATTCCTTCTCGCAGCGCATCTTCGATGGTCTGCGAGAAGCCGTTGACCGCCTCACCGACGATGTGCGCGCGGTGGTGATAGCCGGGCGCGGCAATCACTTCTGCGCCGGACTGGATCTTTCCGAACACCAGCATGTATCCCCGTTCGAGAGCGTGCTGCGTTCGCGCATGAGCCATCGCCTGTTCGATGACATTCAGAACTGCGGCCGCCCAGTCATCAGCGCCCTGCACGGCGCGGTGATCGGCGGCGGGCTGGAACTGGCCTGCTCCACCCACATCCGCGTCGCCGACAAGACTGCGTTCTACCAGTTGCCGGAAGGGCGGCGCGGCATCTTTCTCGGCGGTGGCGGCAGCGTGCGCATCGCCAAGATCATTGGCGTGTCGAGGTTAACCGAACTGATGCTCACCGGACGCAAGCTGGACGCCGAGACGGGCGAGCGGCTCGGCCTGTCGCATTACCTCGTCGAGCCAGGCGAATCGCTCAAGACGGCCTTGGAAATCGCCGAGAACGTGGCTGGAAATGCGCAGATCTCCAACTACCTCATGCTCAACGCGCTGGCTCAGATCGACGAGATGCCTGACGGACCGGGTCTGTTTACTGAGGCCATCGCCCAAGCCCTTACATTGACCACTGACGATGCGAAGGCGGGCATCGATGCCTTCCTGCAAAAGCGCGACATCCGGTTCTAATTCAACCGAAAAGCCCAACCATTGACCTTGTTGTCAGGCTGTTTCGGCGGGGTCGGGACGTTTCCGTCAACAGTTTCGAGAAGTTCGCCATCAACCGACTTCCGGCCGACTGGCGCCGTCCATCATCTCAAGGGAGTAAACTCATGAACATGTACGATCTCCGCCGCACAGGAAACGCCGTTCGATCCGTGCCGCGCGGTGCAGGCGAGCTCCTGCGGCGAACGGCCGAGGTTGCGGCCATAGATCGTCGATTTCTTGGCAAAGTCGCTTCGGTATCCTGCAGGCTCTTCAGATAGACAGTGCAGAAAGCCCGGTAATAGAATAAGCCGAGGGCGTGTTGAAACCACAAGCCAATCCGGTCTCGCGGATGCTTATGCGCTAACGTCAGACGTCATCGGTTCATCAACCACTCATGACCGGATCGGCCTGGAAGCGGCGCGGGCCGGCCATCACGTTGAGATAGTACATCTCCTACCCGCGAGGCGCACCGCAGGGGTGATGGCCGCGCGGCACCAAGACGACATCGTGGTTCTTCACAGTCATCGTCTCGTCGAGAGACCCGTCTTCCGTATACACCCGCTGGATTCCGAACCTCTTGGGGGTGGCTTGAGGCGGTGATAATAGATCTCCTCCAGATAGGTGATTCGCGGGAAATCATCCTCATCGTGGCGGTGGCTGGGATGGGATGACCAATGCCCGGTAGGCGTGAACACCTCCGTCACCAGCAGGATGTCACAGTAATCCTCACCCTCCATGGCGATGTTGTTGATGTAGCGCGCATTGAATCCTTCCGCCCGTGAGGCTGATGCCATCAGGGCCGATGCGACGCGTGGCGTGACCGCCCTACCCGGCGCCAGGCACACCGCGGTTTTGCAGTCGGTGGTCGCTTTCGCTTCCCAGTGCATTCCGTTCGGAACGTAGAGGCAATGAGGAGGTGTCTTCTCGAACACGTCCCTACGGTCGCCAAGCTCACCCCAATCTTTGCCGGCGGCCGCGACGGTTGCCTTGCCCTCCACCACCACCAGGATTGCTTTCATCGAACCGGTAGCCTCGGCGGCGCCCTCCCCGGCCCGCAGGCGGTAAAGAGAGAAACCGACACAGCGCCCCGCCCCGGCTGGCGTGATCTCATGGATCTTCCCATGGTCACCGAAGGGCTTTCGAATGAGATCTGCCATGGACTTAACCTTTCCGTATCGTCAGTTAATAAGACGCTGGAGCGCACGATTGGTGATGTAATGGGCGCGGGCCTTCTCGAGCCGCTCCGGTCCACCTGGCTGGGGTACCGCGACATCCCACCAGGATCCGCCCGCTCCCGTACCGCTAACGGCCTCGGTGTCGATGACAATGACGGTCGGCTTGGTGCGTACGCGCCGCGACGATACGGGCTTCGAGATCGGCAATGCCGAAGGCCTTTTCGGCGTGGGCACCCATGGAGGCGGCATGCGCAACGAAATCGATCTCCGGCTGGTCCTCGATGTTCGACTCCTTGTACATATTGTTGAATTCGGCGCCGCCGCATTCCTGCTGCAGCCGGTTGATGCATCCGTAGCCTCGGTTGTCGGTCAGCACGACAGTGAATGGCACTCGCATCATGACCGCGGTGGCGAGCTCAGAATTGGCCATCATGTAGCTGCCATCGCCCACGAAGCAGATGACCTCCTTGGAACAGTCGCCAGACGGATTCCCATGGCGCCCGCCACTTCGTAACCCATGCAGCTATAGCCGTATTCCATATGATAGCCATTGCGAGCGGATTGCCGCAGTACCTGGAGCGCGCCGGGCATGGTGCCGGCGGCGCACATAACCAAAGTGTCGTCCGTTGCCACCCGCTGCACCGCGCCAATGACCTGCGCTGGCTCGGCAGAGCTCGGATGATTTCACCGGCATCGACTACACCCAGAAAGTGGTTATGCTGGATGGAGGGTTCGGCCTAGATCTGACGTTCTGAAAGCCTGAGCTATGGGAGCCAAATTTGTGTTCGTCGGCCGCCCGCTTGTGTACGCCGCCTCGGCCGCAGGCATGACGGGATTCGGATGGCCGGCACTGTTCTCAGATCAGAGCTCGACGGGAACATGGCATTGCTTGGTTTGATCGGCCCAACCAAAATGTCGGAGCAGCATCTACATACCGTATAGGTCGCCCCCGCTTTTTGGCCTCTCACGCGAGTTGTACGACATACTCCCTGGTGAGTTCGTCGATTGTCGAGAGACCGAGGAGCGCCATGTTACGATGAAGTTCAACGTGAAGAAGCTCTGCCGCCTTCATCACACCAGGCAACCCGGCAACCGCAGCCGCGTAAAGAAAAGGGCGGCCGACGAAGACAAAGCATGCGCCGAGGGCAATAGCTTTCATGATGTCGGTACCGCGACGAAATCCACCGTCAACCATCACCGGCATCTTTTCGCCCACGCGTTGAACGATCCCGGGGAGAGCGGCCAAAGGCGATATCGCGCCATCGAGCTGCCTTCCGCCGTGGTTCGAGACGATTACGCCGTCAGCACCCAGAACCTGGGCGGTGGCAGCATCGTCAGGATGCAAAACGCCCTTCACCACCAGCCTCCCAGCCCACCGGTTCCGGATGCGCTCGAGATGTGTCCAGTTCAGATGGTCCTTACGTCCGAAATCGCGCATGACGTGAGAGGAGACGATCGGTGCACCGCGCGTCGCGAAGGAGTTCTCGAAATGCGGGACACCGTGCCGGAGCAGCGTCCGCAGGAACGTGCCAACTGTCCACCGGGGATGAGTGACCCCCTGCCATGCAAGAGCGAGGCTCGGCCTGAGCGGCGTGGAGAAACCCGCCCGGATATTGTTTTCTCGGTTTGCCAATGCCGCGGTATCGACGGTGAGTACGAGTGTCTTGAACCCAGCTTCGGCCACCCGATCCACCAGGGCGTCGATCCGCTCGGGTTCTCCGGGAAGATACGCCTGAAACCAGGTGGCGGGAGCAGTCGCAACCACCTCTTCAAGCCTGATCAGGGACGACCCGCTCATGATCATGGGAATTCCCGCTTCGCTGGCCCCTTGGGCGAGAACAAGATCACCACGGTAGGCCATGAGGGCGCTGATGCCCATCGGAGCGATACCAAATGGCGCGCTATAACTCTCGCCAAAAATTGCCCTCCCTGTGCTCCGTTGAGAAACATCCCTCAACACGCGAGGCAGGAACGCATAGTTGGCGAGGTCTCCCCTGTTGTAGCGCAGCGATGCCCCGGTCTCGCTGGCACCTGCGACGTAACCGAAAAGAGGTCGCGGCAGATGGCGTTTGGCAGCTCTTTCGAAGTCATCAAGACAAAGATATTTGTCGAGGGCCCGCGTGTTTGCCTGCATTTTGTTTATCCAATCAGGATCGCCCGGAAATCGTTGACGATGGTTCCGGTCGGGCCCGTAACGAACAGATCGCTTGAGGCGTTGAACCCTGTCCAGGCGTCATTCGAGACGAGCGGGTCATAGGGATCGAGGCCCGCGGCTCGAAGTGTGGCCACCGATCCACCATCGACAAAGGCTCCGGCATTGTCTTCCCATCGGTGTCTGCTGCCAGAGCGGTGATGTCTCCATGTTCGGCAATCTCGATCGCCAGCGAAAGGAGGAACTCGGTCTTTCGTCCGCCTTTTCCTCTGCCGCGAAGAGGACTGTGCTTTCCCCTCCCGAAAGGATTACTACGGGTTTGCGAAACGGCTGACCGTGGTCACACTGTTGATCACTATTCTGAGGAAGCGCAGGTCCCGTGACCATCACGCGGCCCTGAATGTGCACGTCATTTGCGTTCGTCGCATTCATATGTGCGCCTCGTCTGTTTTAATTTCTGGAATTCGAGAAACAGCAGCCGGCATCGCCGTAAGCTGTCGCCGTATATGCCGCCGTTAACCGTTCTGGGTTCCCCATTTGCGGACTGTCAGAAGTTCGATCGTCCGGAAGACAAGTCCTTCGACCACAAGACCAATGACGATGACGGTGAGCAGTCCGGCAAACACGCCGGAGGTTTCGAGTGCGTTTCGGGCCTCGAAAATGTACCAGCCGAGGCCGGCGGCATTCCCCGATACGCCGAACACCAGTTCCGCGGCAATCAGGGTACGCCATGCAAAGGCCCAACCAATCTTCAAGCCGGACAGGATCGACGGGAAGGCTGCGGGAATGAGGATGAAGAACACCATCCGCAAACCGCCAAGACCGTAATTCCGGCCAGCCATCTTTTGGGTTTGGCTCACGGAAAGAAAGCCCGTGAAGGTGTTGAGCGATACCGCCCATAGGACTGAATGGACTATCACGAAGACGATGCTGCTGGTGCCGAGGCCGAACCACAGAAGTGCGAGCGGCAGAACAGCGATCGCCGGTAGTGGGTTGAACATAGCCGTCAGCGTCGCAAGCAAGTCCGTGCCAAAGCGCGTCGAGATCGCAAGCG
Source organism: Rhizobium sp. KNZ14-9A (assembly GCF_056755015.1). Classification (NCBI taxonomy): domain Bacteria; kingdom Pseudomonadati; phylum Pseudomonadota; class Alphaproteobacteria; order Hyphomicrobiales; family Rhizobiaceae; genus Rhizobium; species Rhizobium sp. KNZ14-9A. The sequence continues at coordinate 284,916 of NZ_JBPGXB010000001.1, read as the reverse complement.
TCGTCATAACCGCGGCAAGCGCGATGGCCGTCGCATAACCGGTCACAAGAACCTGCAAAGAGGTTATCGCTGCGGAAGGCAGGCGACCAGAGATGATATCGCCCCAGAGCGTCGTGATGGTGTCGCTGAACGACGGAAACATCAGCGGATTGCCAAGGTAACGCGCGTAAACCTCCCAGATCGCACACAGCCCGATCAGGACAAGCGCGCGGCGAAACCCTGTGATGTTGAAAAGGCCTTCCAGAAAGCCGATGTCCTGCTTGATGCTGCCGATCTGGGCGATATCAACTGTCTTGTATTCCAGATCGGGCCTCGCCGATGGGGTTGGCCGTGCTGTGAGAACCTCAGTCATGGGCAACCTCCTGATCGCCGAAGAGCATCTGATTGATCTTTCGATTGAAGGCCATGAAGTCCGCATCGCCCTGGTGCTGATGCCCATAGGCGGTCGCATCAAGCTCCGCGCGAACCTGGCCGGGATGTGGTGAGAGAACGAGAATTCGCGAGCCGACGATGATCGCCTCCTCGATCGAGTGTGTCACGAACAGAAGCGTGAACCGCACGTCATCCCAGAGTTCAAGCAGCTCTTCCTGCATCCGCCGGCGGGTCAGTGCGTCGAGGGCCGCGAAGGGCTCGTCCATCAGAAGCATCGCCGGCTCCATGGCGAGAGCGCGCGCGATGGCGACACGTTGCTTCATGCCGCCCGAAAGCATGTGAGGATAGGAATTCTCGAACTTCGATAGCCCCACCTTGGTGATCACGCGCCTTGCACGATCACGGATCTCGGATTTCGGAAAGCGTCCCGACCGGCGCATCGGGAACATGACGTTGTCGATCACAGTCATCCAGGGCATGAGCTGGTCGAATTCCTGGAAGACCATCATGCGATCGGGGCCTGGTCCTTTAACCGCCTTGCCAGCGAGCTTGATGTCACCCTCGACCGGCGCCATAAAGCCGGCGACACTTTTCAGAAGCGTTGATTTTCCACAGCCCGACGGACCGAGGAGAATAAAGCGATCGTCCTTTTGGACGTCGAAGCTGACCTTGTAGGTCGCCGTGAGAATGGCGGCTCCCGTCTTGTATTGCAGAGTAACGCCGTTCACAGAAAGTAAGGGCGATGATGCGGGCACCCCTTGCGTGCCAGTTGCGAATTGCGTGTTCATATTCATCAGCTACCGTTTCCCTTGCTGATAGGTTCAAAGAACATATCGCGCCAGCTGGCAGGTGCCTGCTTGATCGCGCCGGTGCTTGCCAGGAAGTCGGCGAAACTCTGCATCCCGCGTGGCTCGGTTGTGAAGACCTGCCCACGGATCGCCTCTTCAACCTGAGCCTTGGAAAGGCTCGTTTTCTCCGCAGCCAAATAGATCTCGGCCGCTTTACCCGGATCGTTCCGGATCAGATCCATGGCTTCCTTCAGAGCGCCCACGAACGCGGTCACCGCTTTCGGGTTGGCGTCTGCGAATTTTTGGGTCGCAGCATAGAGCGCACCGGAATAAGGCCCTCCCATGATCTCCTGACCATCGACGACCTTGAAGCATTTCTTGGATGCCTCAAGTGTGCTGATGAAGGGAGGCGCGGCGAAGTAGAGAGTAATTCCTGTTCCGGTGATCAATGCGGTCGTTGCGTCGGGATGCGGCAACTGAACCATCTGCTTGTCGAAGCGTTTGGCCTCCCCTTTTCCGAATTGCTTTTCGGCCGCCATTTGCAACATGATGGCCTGGGGCGACGTCGTGGCGGTCACCGCAATGCGGTCCGTTGGCTTGATGTCCTTGATCGACTTGATCGACGGGTCGTTGGTGTAAAGCGTCAACACCGCCTCATTGCACGCCACGATCCCCTTCAGGTCGTAGGAGCCTTTGGTCTTGGCCCAGGCTGCAATAAGGGCAGTGGCTCCATACGCGCCGATATCGAGACTACCGCTGAAGATGCCGTCGTTGATGACCGTTGAGCCGCTAACACGTTGCACCTGAAATTCGGTTCCGGCGATCCCATTGCTTTCTGCGTGCTTCTGGAAGAGCAACAGCTTTTCCGCGACAGTGGTCGCGAGATGGCTCGTACCGTACTGCGTGGCGACCTTGACGGTCTTCTTCTCTTGCGACCGGGCGATCAAAGGCGCTCCACAGGCAGCCAGCAGGCCAATGCCACCGAAAGCCAAAGATTGACGTCTTGTCAGATTAAACATGAACTCCTCCACGAGTTTCACCGCTTTTAAAAGCTTCACGACAATCATGAGAGCCTACCCATCATCCCGATGGGTAGGCAGTTTTAGTTGGTAAGACGCCGGTCGGCGGAGACCACACCTCTAACGCTAGGCAACACCTGCTCGTTACCGTCGTTCGTATCCATCATCTTCGTTAAGGCGCTACTCTACCCCCAGCCGCGTACAATTCCTCACCTCGAACCGGGAGCCTCGCCCGCAAGATACTGCCCGTCTGGGACTCGGTGATGTACATGACGTGCCGGTCCTTGGGATCGAAGGCCATGTTGGTCGTCGAAATGCCGGCGCAGGACTTAATGCGATGCAGCGGCTCGGCCACCCGCGACACATGCCATATCGAGCCAAAGCCGGTCTGGGCGACAAAAAGTTCTCCATCCTCGGACAGTGCGAGACCATCCGGTCCGCCCATCCCGCCATGCAGTTGAAGGAAGACGCCAACTTTGGTTGCGACCCCGTCATGAAGCGGCGCCCGCCAAATCTGCTGAGCTCGGGTGACGGCAACGAGGAGATAACTCATGTCCCTCGCGATGACGATCCCGTTGGGACTGGGGATTCCGGACATCACACATTCAAGCTTTCCCGCCGCAGACCACCGGAAAACCCGGCCGGTTGGCGATTGAAGTCCGCTCTGCCCCTGGTCGGTGAAATAAAGATCACCGTTAGCGGCAAAGACCAGGTCATTGACGCCCTTGAACCCCTCAGAGAAGTATTCTTCGATCACCGGCGAGACCGACCCTGTGCCAACATCGAGCTGCATGACGCCCCGCTTGTAGTCGGTGATGTAGAATTTGCCTTCGCTGTGAAATTTCATGCCGTTTGGCCAGCCATCGTATTCGCTGACGAGGTCCCACTCTCCGTCGGGCGTAATTCTGAAAATCCGTCCGAACGGAATGTCAGTCACGTAAAGATTGCCATGATTGTCGAAGCAAGGACCTTCAAGGTACGAATCAATCACCATGCCGGATCGGTTGACATCAGCCCAGCGTGTCTTGCGCGGTTGCCGAAAGCGGTCCGGCATACGCGAGAAGATTTCTGTTTGGATGGTCGGCGGGGGTGCGAAGAACATCAAAACTCTCCTTCCGGCGTAATGCCGAGATTGTAGACACGTGTCGCCGTCGAAAAGAAAAGCTCCTGCCTTTCCGAAGAACTGAAACTTTCGGTCAGACGCTTGAAGGCGTTCCAGAGCGAGCGGTAGGAAACCATGCCCTTATCGACCGGGAAATTGCTCTCGAACATGCAGCGCTTCGTACCGAAGCGATCGATCACAAAGGAAATATATGGGTCCCAGGCCGCTGCGAGCACCTCAGATGAGGGCGGGCGGGCGGAAAGATGGAAATCAAATCCCCCCGCCCCCATCGCAAGGCCGCCGAGCTTGACGTAGACATTCGGCAGATCTGCGATCTTTGCCATGGACGCGCGCCAGTCGGCCAGCACCTCCTCGCGCCGCCCTCTATAACGTCCGGCCCCCAGCGGACCACCAAGGTGGTCGAGAATAATCGCCACGTCCGGGCAAGCACGTGCCAGATCTTCGAATTCTGCGAGTTGCGTGTGATAGGCCCAGACATCGAGCGTCAGCCCACGCGCTCCCAGCCGGCGAGCGCCGTCGCGAAACGTGGCCTCTAAAAGCAGCCCTTTTACCGGAGGAGCAGGATTGGTCGCAATCGCTGGATCTGCATGCCAGGCAGTCTGGTTGCGGATGCCGCGAAAGCGCTCTCCGCCAACAGCCATCATCCGATCGAGAACGGCTTCGATCCGGTCACCGGCCATCAAATCGCAGGACCCGACGATCCCGGCGCAAGCCCTGAACGATCCGTAAAGACCGGAGGCCGACCGTGCTGCCACGCCGTTTGCGAATTCAACCTCGCCAACCGGTCTCAGCAGATCGTCCGCTTGGTCGATGTTGTACATCGACCTGCTTTGCACGAAGACCGTCGCCTGGATGTTATGCCCTTGCCGCGCATCCTCGAGCAATTCATCGAAAAGATAGCGATGACCGGCGCGGTCCCACAGATGATGGTGTGAATCAAGGATCGGCATGTCGGGGAAAAGAACCTCCTCCTTTTCCTGAGCCAACCAGTCCTGACGCACGGGAATATGGGGCGAATTTCCAGCCAACAATTCCGACCTCGTTGCTACATAGATGCGATTTCCGATGACGGATCGCGGATCAGTTCCCTGTTCCTGAGGCAACCGGCTCGAAGAAGGCGTCTTGCCACTTCTGAAGTTTGTTCCTCAGGAGGCCGTTCTCGGTCATGAAATCCGCGAAAGCAATGACTCCGCTAGGGACGCTGCTCCACTCGTCCTTGACAGAAATCAGCATATTTTCGATGTGATCCGGTGAGAGGGGTGATTTTTCAGATGCCAGAAAAATTGCAGCCGCTTCCTTCGGATTATTCCTGATGAAGTCGTCCGCTTCCTTCAGGCCTGAAAAGATGGCTTCGCCGGCACCCTTCCGGTCCTCCATGAACTTCCCGGTGGTTGCCAATATCGCGCTCGTCGCACGCTGGCCAAAATAATCGGAGAAATTGAAGAGCTTGTGTATCTTCGGATCCGCGCCAACAATGTCGCTATAGGGATGATTAGCCACGTAGCCGGTTATCGATCCCCCAGCCAGTAGAGCACTTGTCGCATCGGGATGGGGCAGTTGCACCATGAGCGTGTCGAAACGACGGGCATCGCCGTATTCTTTTTTTGCCGCCATGCGCAAGAGCAGTCCCTGCTGGCCGGTCGTCGAGGTTACTGCAATGCGATCATTGGAGTTCAAATCCTTCAGACTCTTCAGATCGGCTCTGTTTGTGTAAAATCCGTTGTCACCGTTCAACAATACGGCGACACCCCGAATATTGATCGTCGACTTTGTTTTCTCAGCAGCGATCAACATGCCGGACAAGCCGTATGCTCCGATATCGACGGTCCCGCTGATCAGCGCGTCATTGATGGCCGGTGCGCCGCTGATCTTCTTGATCTCTACCTTACCAGAAAATCCATTGGCCTTGAGCTGCTCGGCAAAATAGCCCTTCTGCTCTGCTACGATCACCGGAAGATAGGCATAGCCGTACTGAACGGCGATCGAGATAGGCTTGTCATCTCCAGCCAATGCATTTGGCGGCAAAGCCAGAGACGCAGCCGCAAGAATCAGGGATGTGATAAAGCCAAAGCTTTGAAGTTTGAGCTGCATAGTTCCTCCCTCGGCGCGTTATCCGATGCGCCGTTTCGATTTTAGATTGTCGTGCATGTCCGGTGACCAGATCAGGATTGCCCGGAAGTCATTGACGTTGGTTCCCGTCGGGCCGGTCACGAACAGATCACGTATGGCGTTAAATCCAGTCAAGGCGTCGTTCGAGGCGAGCAGGTCATGGGGATCGAGACCTGCGGCCCAAAGCCTCGCCTTCGATTCCCCGTCCACGAACGCTCCGGCATTGTCTTCGGAGCCGTCTATGCCATCGGTGTCCGCTGCAAGAGCCGCGATGTCTCCATGTTCGGCAATCTCGATCGCGAGCGAGAGGAGGAACTCGGTGTTTCTTCCACCTTTTCCGTTGCCGCGAAGCGTGACCGTACTTTCCCCTCCCGACAGGATCACCACGGGCTTGCCGAACGGCTGGTCGTTGCGCGCGACCTCCTTTGCGATCGCGGCATGAACCTTTGCGATTTCGCTCGCTTCGCCTTCGATGGCGTCGCTTAAAACGACTGCCGGAATGCCTTGCCGCCGCGCAAGTACTGCGGCAGCTTCCAGTGAAGTCCGGGCAGATCCGATGACTTTGATCTCGCTACTTCCAAAGCATGGATGGTCCGGGTCGATTCCAGCTGACTCCTCGTGAATATGCCGGATGACACGCCCCGGCAACGCCATGCCATATCGCTCAATGACGCGAAGGGCATCTTGCGGGGTCGAGCGCGAGAGGACGGTCGGGCCGCTGGCAACCAGCTCGGGATCGTCTCCCGGGATGTCGGATACGATCAGCGTCACGACCTTGGCGGGATAGGCGGCGATCGACAGGCGTCCTCCCTTGATCTTCGAAACTTGTGTCCGAACGGTGTTCATTGCGGAGATGGGCGCACCCGACGAGAGAAGCGTCCTTGCAACTGCGATCTCATCATCCAGCGTCAGACCATCCGACGGAAAAGCCAGCAAGGACGATCCGCCTCCAGAGATCAATGCCACCACGAGATCGTCTTGGGTGAGATCGGAAACGGAATGCAGCAATCGCCTCGAAGCCTTCAGGCTTGCCTCGTCTGGAACCGGATGAGACGCCTCAATGACCTCCATCCGACCGCAGGACGCCCGTGTCCCGTGTTTCGTCACGACGACACCCTCGAGAGAGCCTTTCCACAGGTCGTCGAACGCACGCGCCATTTCCACCGATGCCTTGCCTGCTCCCACGACGACGGTCCGCCCTTTCGGCTGCTGCGGAAGGTTTGCCTTGATCGCTTCGTAAGGATCGGCAGCAGCGACTGCAGCGCGAAACAGGTCGGACAAAAAAGCTCTGGTGTCCGATACGGCCGCCATGATCAAGCGGCCACGATGTTCGTCGGTGTGCCCCGCTCGAACGCCTCGACGTTGTCGATTAGCTGATCGACCAGCGACTGGACCGCCTCGCGGCTAGCCCACGCCACGTGCGGCGTCAGGATGAAGTTCGGCAGATCGAGGAGACGCATCAGCGGATGATCGTCTGCAGGCGGCTCTGCGGTGGCGACGTCGAAGCCGGCGCCACTGATTTGGCCGCTTCTCAACGCGTGCTCCAGCGCGGCCTCGTCGACGAGACCGCCGCGCGCGGTGTTGATCAGGAGCGGCCGCCTGGCCATCTGTGCGAACTCCGCAGTAGAGATCATGTTGCGGGTCGATGGCATCAATGGGGAGTGCAAGGTGATGATGTCGCTAACCTCGAGGACCTTCTCGAAGGGCGTATAGAGCGGCCCCATTCCTTTTGTTCCCTTGTAGTCGGAAAACAGTACCTTCATCCCGAAGGCCCGGCCAATGTCGGCCACCGAGCGCCCAAGAGCACCGTCACCGATGATGCCGAGCGTCGAACCGGCGAGATCGTTGATCGGGAAGTCGAAGTAGCAGAACTGGTTTGCTTCCTGCCAGCGCCCGGCCTGTACCGAGTTGCGATATGCCAGGAGGCTGCGGCGAAGCGCAAGGATCAGAGCGAAGGTGTGTTCGGGAACGGTGTTGACTGCGTAGTTGCGAATGTTGGAGACCGTTACTCCACGCTGCGCGCAAGTGGCCACGTCAACGACGTCGGTGCCCGTGGCCGCCACGGCCACCAGCTTGAGGTTCGGGGCGGAGGCGATTGCCGGGCCTCGTACGGGCGCCTTGTTCGTGATGACGATGTCGGCATCCTTCATGCGCTCCGGCACCTCGTCGGGAGCCGTCTGGTCGAACTGAACGAGTTCATGAGCGAAGGAGAAGGCACGGAAGTGAATGTCGTCGGGCAAGGTCTTGCGATCTAGGAGAACAATGCGAAGAGGATTGCGGGTAGCATCAGGCATTGGGAGGACACCAAGTTCAGAGGGAGAACTGCGGCCGCTTTGAAGCGGCCGCTCACTTTTAAGATCAGCCTCAGGCTTCTTCTTCCTGGAAGGCTTCTTCGCGGGTTTTGCGGAACGACGGCAGGATCATCAGGAGAAGCACGCCGGCTGTCGCGATCAGCAGGACGAGGCTGATCGGCCGCTCCACGAACACGCTGGGATTGCCGTGGGAGATTGTCAGAGCCCTACGGATGTTGGTTTCCAGCAGTGGCCCAAGGACAAACCCCAGAAGCAGCGGACCCGGCTCGCACTTTGCCTTACGGAAGGCATAACCCAGCAGGCCGAACCCAGCAGCCAGTGCCACGTCGAATATGCGGTTGTTGATGCTGTAGACACCGACACAGCAGAAGAGAAGGATCGCCGGATACAGCAGACGATACGGGACCGTCAGGAGCTTCACCCAGACCCCGATCAGCGGCAGGTTGATCACGACAAGCATCAGGTTGCCGATCCACATGCTGGCAACAAGACCCCAGAAGATTTCCGGCTGGGTTGCCAGGACCGTCGGCCCCGGCGTGATACCGTGGATGATGAAGGCGCTCAGCATCATCGCCATCATATTGTTCGACGGAATGCCGAGGGTCAGAAGCGGGATGAACGACGACTGCGCGCCCGCATTGTTGGCAGCTTCCGGTCCAGCGACACCCTCGACTGCACCTTCGCCGAACTCGTGAGGACGCTTGGACACCTTCTTTTCCACGGAGTATGCGCAGAACGATGCGAGCGTTGCACCGCCACCTGGCAAGACGCCGAGAAGCGTGCCGACGGCGGTTCCCCGCAGCACGGCAGGCCATGCGCGCCGGAAGTCTTCTCGGGTCGGCCAAAGGCGGCTCAGCTTGCTGACCAGCACGCCACGAGCTTCGACATTTTCAAGGTTCTCAATGATCTCCGAAAAGCCGAACAGCCCGATGGCAATGACCACAAAGTCGATACCGTCGAAGAGTTCGACCGCAGTGAACGTGAGGCGCTCCTCGCCGGAGCTGGAGTCAATACCGACCATGCCGAGTAGCAAACCGAGAAGGATCATGCCGATCGCTTTCAGGACTGGCCCGCGCGCCAGTATTGTCGCGGCCAGAAGGCCGAACAGCATTAACGATACGTACTCTGCCGGGCCGAAGGACAGGGCGAATGACGACAGAGTAGGTCCGGCAATAGCTATGCCGAATGTCGCGACGGTCCCGGCGAAGAAGGACCCGAGTGCTGCGACAGCAAGCGCCGAACCAGCTCTTCCTTGCTGAGCCATCTTGTAGCCGTCGACAGCGGTAACCACGGAGGACGCTTCGCCTGGAAGGTTGACAAGGATCGCCGTGGTTGATCCGCCATACTGAGCGCCGTAATAGATGCCGGCGAGCATGATGAGCCCCGCCAAAGGCGGAAGGTAGAACGTGATCGGCAGCAGGACGGCGATCGTCGCCGTCGGCCCGATACCTGGAAGGACCCCGATCAAGGTGCCCAACAGAGCGCCGATAAGACAGAAGCCAAGGTTTGTCGGCGTCAGGGCCTCGCTGAAGCCCAACATGAGAAGATCGACGAAGTTCATGGTTTACCTCCCTCAGAACGGCCAGATCGGCATCTGTACCCCGAGGCCGACGATGAAGACCAAAGCGCCAAACGCTGTCAGCCCGGCAGTGAGCAAGATAACTTCGCGGAACCTTGAATCGCGATCAGCCATGCTGCCGACCAAAAGCAACCAGACGGAAGCCGCGACGAAACCCAAGAACTCAGCGACAAATGCGAATCCCACCACGGCGGCCAGGATGATCACCAGCGGCCACAGTCTCGGTTTATCGATGTCGACCCGTGCCCGGACCGTGCCGAACCCGCCAATCGCAACACCGATGATGATCAGGAGCCAGCACACTATTCTCGGGAGATAGCCTGGACCCATGGCGGACGCCGTGCCCATGGTCAGGTCGCGCCCGGCCCAGAGGCCGAGCGCACCAAATCCGATGAATAAAGCAGCGGTGAAGAGGTCCGGCCGGTCACCGGTTCCTCCAGCCTTGCGTGGAGCGGCCATCACTTCTGTTCCTTGGCCAGTTTCCAGATCGCGCCCAGACGTTCAGCTCTGACGGGAAGCTCCTTGTTCCACTCCTCAGAAGAGCGGTAGGAAAGGGCAAGCGACATCTGCTTCGCCTTTGCCTGGAATTCTGGATTGTCGAGAGCCTTCTTCACTGCGGCCGAGAACTTCGTCCGGATTTCTTCCGGCACGTCACAACCCATCGCGATACCGCGCTCAGAACTCATCAGGACTTCGAACCCCTGTTCTTTTGCGGTTGGAAGGTCGGGCGCGATGGAGGCCCGCTCTTCCGCGAACTGACCGAGATTCTTGAACGCGGAGTGGTCGCTGCCCACGAACTCCCCGACGTTGATGCCGATCGTATCGACGTGGCCACCAAGAAGAGCAGTGCGGGCTTCGTTCGCGCCGTTGAACGTAACGGCCGTCAGGTCGATGCCTGCGGACTTCTCCAACTGGAGCATGGCAAGATGCTCATCGGTTCCGAGGCCAGTCGTGCCGACAGTCACGGCCCCGGGGTTCTCCTTCGCATAGGCGACGAGGTCTTTCAGCGTGTTGAACTTGGAATTGGCCTGCACGATGAAGGAGCCGGGGTCTTCGACGATCCGCGCGACGACGCAGAGCTTCTTCGGATCGAAACGGACCTTGCGATCCATCTGCATCGTCAGATAGCCCGGGGTGTTGAGCGAGGAAACCGTGTAGCCATCGGGGCGAGCCTGGGTCATCGCAGTGTAGGCGATCTCACCGGAGGCACCCGGGCGGTTCAGAATGGTGATTTTGCCGCCCAACTCTTTCTCGACGAAAGGGGCAAGCGTCCGGTTCATCACATCGGTGCCACCGCCCGGAGCGAACGCCACGATGAACTCGATTGGACGGTCGGCAGGCCAGTCGGCATGTGCTACGCCAGCGCCGAAGAGCAGCGTCATCGCCAAAGCGGTGTTTCCGATCAGATGCTTCATCTTATCCTCCCAGGATAGTGTTGATTGGTGTTCCAGTGCCTTCATGACTGGCCGACGTTTCCCCTCCGGAGCGTCGGCCAGCATCGTTCAGTTCGTCGACGGTAGCTCGCATCCGGCCTTGACGAGGGCGTCGTTGAACCATGTCGGATTGTGCGTGCCCGCTTTGATATTCTCGATCTGCTTTTGCTCGGCGGCGTGCTTGGCGACCGTCCTTTCGTAGACCTCTGCGGCGTCGTCGATCGGGACAACGACAACGCCGTCCGCGTCGCCAACGATCAGGTCCCCCGGCATGATCACCATTCCGCCAATGGCGATCGGCGTGTTGATCTCGCCCGGTCCGTTTTTGTAGGGACCTCGATGGGTGACGCCTACTGCGAAGGAGGGGATGTTCATCTCGAGGAAGGCGTCCGCATCACGGATCGCACCGTTAAGAACGAAACCGACGACGCCACGGCGATGAGCGTAGTCGAGCATCATCTCGCCCATCAGGGCGTGTGTCACGTCGCCCCCGGCATCCATGACAATGACGTCGCCGTCCACGGCCATGTCCATCGCCTTGTGCAGCATGAGGTTGTCGCCCGGAGGAGCTTTGACGGTCAGTGCGCGGCCGACAAGTTTGCCATCGCGGTGCATCGGGCGAAGCTGGGCCCCGCCCGCATACATGCGGTGCATGCTGTCGCTGATGTTAGCGACTGGAAGCTCCTTGAACTTGTCGATCCATTCCTGATCGATGACCCTGTCCCTATTTCGAACCCTGAATCCTATGGTCAACGTCGTCTCCTTATGCTGTTGAATTTGTGACGTATCAGGCGGGCGTCTTGGCCAGTGCCCGGTGGTTAACGATCCTCTCGCGACCAAGGGGACGTCCTTCCACAATGGCGAAGATGCCTTCCACCGCGTCCACCCCCACGCGAACGTTGGCCTCTTGGGTTACGCCGCCGATATGCGGTGTGACGACGATCCGCTGGTTCTGCCAGAATGGATGGTTGTCCGCGGGCGGCTCCGTCTGGAACGTGTCCAGCCCGGCCCCGGCGATCTGTCCGCTCTCGACGGCGCGAAGGAGCGCTTCCTCGTCGATCAGGCCGCCCCGAGCGGTGTTGATGACAAATGAGCCCGACTTCATCATACCAAGGCGGCGATCATTCAGCAGGTTACGGGTCTCGGGAGTAAGGGGGCAATGGAGGCTGACAATATCGGAGGACGCGATAAGGTCGTCGACATCGGCTGCTCGGGCGACTCCTGCCTCGGCAAACGCCGCTTCGTCGGTAAATGGGTCGAACGCCTGCACCGTTAAGCCTAACCCCTTGGCAAAGAATGCGGTATGGCGAGCGATTGCTCCGAAGCCGACAAGGCCGATGGTCATGCCGGCGAGTTCCTTCCCAGAGAAGCCCGGCTTCTCCCAGCGTCCGGCGCGCAGGCTGCTGTCGAGTGGCACGATCCGCTTTACCACGGCAAAGAGCAGTGCAATCGCATGTTCAGCGACCGAAAGGGCATTCGCGCCGGCAGCGACGACAACGGGTATGTCGCGGCGCGACGCGGCGTCCACATCGATATTGTCGACGCCGACACCGTGCTTCGAAAGGACACGGAGCGAAGGCGCAGCCTCGATCGCCGCAGAACCGAACCGTCCCATGCGCACCACGACGCCCACGGGATCAAGTTCCGTCACGATGCGGACCAGATCGTCTTCGCTCGTGTAAGGGGGGACGTAAGACACCTGGTAGCCCTTGCTGGCAATCAGGCTCACGGCTTGTTCATTGATGGCTGGTCCAGTGACCAGGATGTTTCGGCTTCCCATGCGTACCTCGAACTGGAATGCGCGAGGACGCGGCGCTGCTTTCGCACCGTTTCACCATCCTCCCATACGCCAAAGTTCCTCCTGGCGTCTCCTGAAGAGAACGTAACATAAGAGAGCCTTGATTAAAGCGAATAATTCTGGCCAACATGAACAGGAAAACTTAATACGTGGGAGGTCGGTTTGGATACGCGGCAACTCAAAACCTTCATCGCGATAGCTGAGCACGGCACTTTTGCAAAGGCTGCCGAGGCCGTAGGTTTGACCCCATCCGCTGTCAGTCAGCAGATGCAAGCACTGGAATTGGAGGTCAGCGGAGAGCTGTTCGATCGCTCGACCAGGCCCATCACGCTTAACGGCCATGGTCTACAGATGCTCGAAGCAGCACGTACTCTGGTTCGTGGTGCAGACAACATCATTGACGCTATCTCCGGCAGAGCCGTGAGCGGCACGTTCACGATCGGCTCCGTTCGCTCAAGTGCTCTTTCGCTCCTGCCACTCTCAATCGTCGCCCTCAAGGCCGACTATCCCGATCTCAGGATAAAGCTCCAGGTCGCCAATACGGATGAATTGATGAACGATGTCATATCAGGCCGTCTGGATTGCGCGATGGTCGCCGAATATTCCGGAATTCCTTCAGCCTTAAGGTGGCACCCGTTTATCAATGAACCTCTTCTGGTCATCGGTCCTGACGGCACTCCACCCATGTCTGGCCTCGATATGCTTTCGACGCTGCCTTATGTCAGGTTCAACAGTAAATTCAGGCTCGCCCAGATTATCGAGACCGAGCTTGCAAAAACCGGCGTCGAGCCAAACTTGATAGCCGAGATCGACACGATTGCGTCGGTGGTCTCTTGCGTTATTCACGGTCTCGGCGTGTCCGTGGTTCCCTGGATCGCGTTGAGAGACATTGCAGCTCCGATCGTCTCGGTACCCTTTGGCGAACCGCAGATATTGCGGCCGATCGGGCTGCTGGAAAGGCGATCTGGTACGCGCACTGCCATCATCGATCGGCTGCATCAGCACTTGAGTAGGCTCAGCGCGCCCTACGGCGTAGCGCGTTGATTAAGGCTTTTGCGCCCATGACTGGATTCGGCTAACCGAAGAACGTCCGACTGTGATCAGATCGAGAGACTTTTCATTTGGTTCTCCGTAAAGTCCGCACAGCGGTGGACGGTTTCTATAGCCAGCTTTCTGTCGGGCGAAAAGGTCACCTCCGTCGACCGATCCTGCTTCCGCTTCGGTTGGGATGCGCCTCAAGCGCATCCAGAATTATTTTGGCCAGTATTTTTCGATGTAGCGGTTCATCTCCGACAGCATGAGCTTGCCCGAGTGATCAGCCTTATCTTCCCAAGCAAAAACACAGGCGGTCATGATCCCATTAAAACCGATCTCCGCCAGCGTTCCAAAGAAGTCGTCCCATGGAACCTCGCCTTGGCCGATATTGAGGTGCTGATGCACACGAGCCTGCGTGCCGGGCGGGTTCAGGATGTAGCGCAGGCCGGAGCTTGCCTTGTGATTGAACGTGTCGCCGACATGCACGTGAGCGAGAACATCCTTTGCCTCGCGCAGCATCGCCTTGGTATCATCGCCGAAGTAGAACGTGTGTGGCGCGCAATAGAGGAACTTCACATTCTTCGAGTTGACAGTCCGGATGATGTCTAGAGCTGGCTGCAGTGTCTCGCACCAGTCTTCAGGATGCGGCTCGATATTGAGCTGGATGTTTTCACGTTCAAACACCGGCACCAGCTCCTCGATCGAGCGCCACCAGGCGTCCTCGCAGGCCTCGATCATCGATCCCGTGTGGCAGCAATAGCAGCTTCCCTTGTCGGGATGCGGTCCACGGCCGAACTCGGAGTTCATCGTGTCTATTTCCATCTCGACGGCAATTTCGATAGCACGCTTCCAGTGCTTCACCGCCGCCTGGCGCTCCGTCTCATCATTCGAGGCCCAACGATACATTGGGAGAAGCGAAGCGATCTTGACGTTCTCGGCCGCCAGCGCTTTCTTGAACTCCTTAATGCGCTGCGGGAACACTCGCGGCGCCTTGAACCATTCGAGAAAATCGGCGCGCGGGCTCATCTCGATCCAGTCGTAGCCAAGCTCGCGCACCTTGCTCGGCAGTTCCTCAAGGCTCAAGTGACGATGCATGAACGGGTCTATTGCGATACGCATTTCTGCCTCCGGGCGAATATATGTCGAGGTTGCGCTTTCTGGCGCGGTCTTAGCGGTTGCGGGCCAGGAAGGTGTGGCCCGCAACCAGAGGCCGTCTACTTCGCGTAAGCTCCTTGGAGTAGTCGATCATGCCGCTGCATAGAACGGTCAGAAAGTTGTCGTCGAACAAGGCCATCGACGCACCGATGTTCTTGGCATGTGGGGTTCCCGCCATCAGGCCTCCCAATAGGCTGTCATAGTCAATTTGGATTCCCTGCTGCCCTCCTCCCTGATTAACAGCTCTACCTGAGGGAGGGTGCGACCGTCGTACCCTGTTACCCAATCACCGATAGTCGACCCAGAGTCCGCCGAGGTCGGCAGACCGCACGCAATTCTCTACCCAGCGCACCCCTTCCACACCTGCCTCGATGCCCGGATAACGGATGCTCGCCAAACGGCCTGCATCGTTTTCGTTGCGCGCTTCCATGGCAATGGCGAAGCGGTCGTAAAGGTTGGCCCAAGCCTCGAAAAGGCCTTCCGGATGGCCTGCACCGATACGATCGTCGGCAAGCGCCCTTGCATGCAAGTAGCCCATGCCACGCTCCAGGATACGCACCGGCTCGCCCTGCACCTCCAAGCGAAGCTGGTTCGGCTGCTCGTCCCACCACTCGATCGATGCCTTCGACCCGACGATGCGCACCTTTTGTCCGTGCATGGAACCCGCGTTGATGGCGCTCGACCACACGGTGCCGAAGGCGCCGTTGTCATATTCCATCAGGGTCATGGCGTTGTCTTCCAGCGGTGCGCGTGTCTTTACGAAGCTCTGGCGGGCGCAGAGAAGCCGCTTGATATGAAGATCAGGCAGGATGACCTCGGAGATATAAAGCGGATGCGTACCAATATCGCCGAGGACATAACTTGGGCCGGCGAATTTGGGATCGACGCGCCAGCGAGTCGCCGGATTTTGAAGCTCGACAGCCTCATTATGAAAGCCATGAGCAAATTGCAGGTTTACCAGACGGATTTCACCCAGTTCGCCGGCTGCAACGAGTTCGCGGGCGTGCTCGATCACTTGGTGGCCGCTGTAACCGTAAGTCACACCGACAATACGGCCACGCTCTGCGGCAATACGCTGAAGATCCTCGGCCTCGGCCACCGTGAAGCATAGCGGCTTTTCGCACACCACATGCAGCCCGCTTTCGAGCGCTGCCTTCGTGATCTCGTAATGGGTGTTGTTGGGTGTGGCGATCGACACTGCCTCGATGCCATCCGGACGCTTTGCTTCCTCCGCGAAGAGCATTCGCCAATCGGCGTAGCATCGCGAGGCCTCAAGACCCAGCTCGATGCCGAAGGCGCGGCCGCGTTCTGCATCGATATCGAAGGCGCCCGCGACGAGATCGAAGTAGCGATCGCGAAGCGCGGCACTGCGGTGAATATAGCCGATCTGACTGCCCCGGCCGCCACCAACCATTGCCCAGCGTAGCGGTCGTTTCGTCTGACGAGTTCCGTAAATCATGAGCTTTCCGTCCGGATTATTAGAAGCCGGCCGACTTGAGATAGTCGCGGCTGAGTTTCACATCGGCGAGGCTGCCGCCGGCGTTGCGCGGGTCACGCTCTTGTTCCACTGTGATGAAGCCTTCATAGCCAAGCTCATCGAGAAGCGCGCGGATGGCGGGATAATCGATGCAGCCGTTTCCAATCGGGCACATCACGCCTTGCCCGCAAGCTTCGAAGAAACGGATGTGTTCGCCCATCACGCGGTCGAAGACGGCCTTGTCGATGTCCTTGAAGTGGATGTAGTCGACCCGATCGGCGTACTTGCGCAGGGTCTCGACAGGGTCCATGCCGGCATACCAGGTGTGGCCCGTGTCGAGGCAGAAGCCGGCGACGTCCTGGGGGACGTCGGCGGCGAGACGGGCAATCTCGTCCTCGAATTCAATATAGCCGCCGGCATGCGGGTGAATGGTGGCGCGAACGCCATATTTGTCGCGGGCAAGATCGGAGATCGCCCGTATATTGTCCATCATGCCGGCCCACGCGGCGTCATCAAGCCGCGGCGCTCTGTCGGAATGACCCGCCGCATAATCCCGCTCGTCGTGTCCCCACTCCATCACGGTCAGATAGGGCGCCGAGAAGCGCTGGCCTGCAGATTTGGGCGGCCTTGGCAGGCGGGTGATCAACGAACAAATCTCGTCGGTCTGTTGCAGAAGGCTCTCGCGGTTTTGCAAAGCGACAAGGTCGTTGAAGATCGTTCCGGCCACGATATAGAGCCCTCGGCTCGTTAGGGCCGAAGAAACCAGGTCGATGTCCAAAGGCACGTAGCCATAAGGGCCAAGCTCCATTCCGCCGTACCCGGCCGCCTTGACCTCATCGAACACGAGCTCCCATGGAGGCAGGTCCGGATTGCGCACGTCATCGACGCCCCAGCAGCACGGTGCCGTGGTCACTGTAATACTCATGATGTTCTGGTCCTTCCCTAGTGCCGCTCACTCTGTGGGCGACCCTCCTCGACGCAGAGATGTAGCTTGAGATATACGGTTTACAAAGTTTGATTTTGATGGGATTCCATCAGAATGAGCATGGAGAGGCAGATGGTTGCGCGAAAGGTGAGCATTACGGATGTCGCGAAAGCAGCCGGTGTCTCGACTGCCACAGTCGATAGGGTTTTGAACAATCGCGGAGGGGTGCGCGCTGATAAAGAGGACCTCGTACTGGCCACGGCGCGTGCGCTTGGTATTGATCGGGCGTTAGACCGCACGCCCTCTCGTGCCCTGCGCGTCGCAGTCCTCATGCAGCCTCCGGTTAATCCATTTCATGCAGCGTTGAGAGAAGGCATTGATCTAGCTGGGAGAATGTACACAGCGCTGAATCTGCAATTCTTCGTCCACCACATTGATCCCGGGAAGCCCGCGGCTATTGCCGCGGCCGTCCGCGATTGTCGCTCATACGACGGTCTCGTCATCACGAGCCCAGACGATATTCGTGTGAGGGAAGCCGTAGCGGTGCTGTCCCACAAGATACCTGTAGTGACCTTGGCGACTGACCTCACGGACTGCGGACGCGCTGCCTATGTCGGACCAGACGATCGGCAAGCGGGCCGCGTAGCCGGAGACCTGATGGGGCTTTTCCTGCGGGAGGGCGGGCGGGTGATCGTGATCGCCGGGTCGCGCGACATCGCCGGCCACCGGGACAGAGAGGAGGGCTTTCGCGCAGTCCTGACCGAACGCTATCCGGAGTGTAGCCTTGCTGCGGTTCTTGAGACGGGGGAAAACCAAGAGGAAGCAGGGAGAGTGGTGGAGATTGCTTTCCGGGATGACCCCGGTCTGCGCGGCATATATCACCTATCCGCCGGTGCGGTGCCGATCGTGAGCACACTTCAACGCCTTGGTCGGATCGAAGATACGGCGGTCATTACCCACGAACTCACTCCTAACCGGCGTATGCTGCTAAAGTCCCGAAAGATCAACGCGGTTATCGATCAACGGCCACTTCTGGAGGCTCGGCTAGCAGTGGAAACTGTTGCAAAACTTCTCGGCCGACTGCCGGGAGAAGCAGTCTCTATCGCAACCGATATTCAGATCTTTCTCGCCGAAAATGCGTAGCGTTTGAGACACAAGGCGAACGAACTCCGGTGGGCTCGGCATCAGGTTCGCCCCCTGTGAGGCTCTTGAAAGGATTGTCAGCGAAACTATCAGCAAGGTGCTGCCGTATCAGAACCTAAGCGGCGAAGCCTTTCGTTCTGGGCCTCCAAGTCCCCCTGAAATGCAGGCAGGGTACGGTGTGGTTCGAACCTTGCATCTGGTATCGGGAACCGTCTGCTTCCGATCTGCTCAAGGACAGGCTCGCCTATTGCCCAGCAAGGAAGTCTGAGACAACCTCGTTGAATCGCTCAGGTGCCTCGATGAAGGCGAAATGCGCTCCGCCTTCCGCTTCTTCGAAGATCACAAGGCGAGACCCCTTGATCTGCCCATGGATCCATTCCTGCGAGCGTGGATTGACGTGGCTTACGCGCCCACCGATGACCAGTGTCGGGCGGTCGATGCGACTGAAGATATCGCGCCAGTCGATCGAACAATGGTCGACGAAGAGATTTGCGATATGAACGGCGTTGACGCGAAGGTTCTCCTGAAGCAGCCAGGCTTTCAGATCTGCCGGAATGCCCTTCGTGATCATGCCGTCCAGGAAAGCGCCGCGCGCCGTGGCGCCTTCGGCGCCCTTGATCTGATCTGCGATGGCGATCATGGTGGCTGCGTCAAACAGTGCACCGGAATTCAAGACATCCTCATTGCTCATGCCGGCCTGCCGCATGACGGTTGCTGGCTCGTCTATGAGAATCAGCTTGTCGATGAAGACTGTGCCGAAGATGTCTATCATCGCCCAGATAACCGAGGCGCCCATCGACCAGCCGAGCAACGTGGCCTTTTCGATCTTCTCGTGCTTCATCAGTTCCATGATGTCAGCCGCAAAGCGGAAGATGCGGAAACCGCGCGCAGCGTCCGGCGATTTCCCGTGCCCGCGAAAGTCGACGGCCAGCACACGGTTCGTTGGCGAGAAATGTTCGATCTGGTGCCGGAACATGGCGGCCGATTGCGACCAGCCCGGTAGCATGATCAGCGCGGGGCCTTGGCCCTCGTCCGTGTAAGTCAGGACTGCGCCGTCGGTTGTTGTAAAATTCTTCTGCATGTATGCTCCTCCCTTTTTTATACTTTGCAGCCGGCCTCCCTGACCTGCCGATTGTTTGTCCATCCTTCAATAGCGCATGAAGCCACCATCAACGTTCAATGTGACGCCCGTAATAAAGCTGGCCGAGTCCGAGGCCAGGAAACTGACTGCCCCGGCAATGTCCCGCGGTTCTCCAGGGCGTCCGACCGGTATGGTCGAGATGATCTGCTCTCTCTGCGCCACACTCAGTTTGGAGGTCAGCGCCGTGTCGGTTAGACCGGGGCAGATGGCATTGCATGTGACGCCCGAACGGCCAGCCTCTCGCGCTATCCCCTTGCTGAATGCAATGACAGCGCCCTTCGCCGCGGCGTAGCAGCTGTTACCAAACAAGCCGCCGCCCTGTTGCCCGGCGACGGATGCTATATTGATGATGCGCCCCCAACCGGAAACGGCCATGGCGGGTAGAAAGGCTTTTGTGAGAAGGAAAACTGCAGTGAGATCGATGGTCATGAGACGCTGGAACTCTTCCAATTCCACGTTCTCGATCGGGCCCGTCGACACGATACCGGCATTATTCACCAGAATGTCGATGCTCGAATGCCGCTGCCTGACCTCCTCGGCCATACGCAGGACGTCGCCTGGCTGACCGAGATCGACCGCAACGAAACTTGACGAGCCGCCGTTCCGCATGATGCGCGCGACACCAAACTCTGCAGCGGCAAGGTCGATGTCCGAAACAACGACATGGGCACCCTGCTGCGCAAGCCGCTCGGCGATGGCAAAGCCTATGCCTCGTGCAGCACCAGTTACCAGCGCGACGCGGCCGTTCAGTTCTCGTTGCATGCTTCCTCCGGCGGCGATAACATCACCAGCCCCTGTCTCCTCAGAGACTATGATTAGGATCGAGATCGACGGCGAGCAAACGACTTCTGGTTTCTCAACCGTTAAGCGGAGCTTCACGATGACACGTCTGAGCGCACCCTTGAGCGCCCTTGAGATTTTTGCTGAGGCGGGCCAGACGTGCTCGTTCCGCGTTGCCGCTGAACACTTGGCTCTCTCGACAAGCGCGGTGAGCCAGGCCATTCGAAAACTGGAAGAGCGCCTGGCTTGCCAATTGTTTCTGCGTGTCGGAAACAGGCTGCAACTGACGCTGGAAGGGGAGAACCTGCTGAAGCACGTGGCGAAGGGGTTCGATGAAATGCGTCTCGGGTTGCGGACGCTTACGGAAGCGCGCGACACGCCCATTTCCATCTCCAGCCCGCCAGGCCTTGCAAGCCAACTCCTAGCCGTCGTCGTGCAATCGCTTCTAGCTTCCAAGATCCGCGACATCAGGATCGTTGCGGACGAGGCACCCGACTTCAAACGCTTTCGGGACTTCGATGTCGCGATCGTCTATGGCGAGCCAGCGGCGAAAATTCACGATCTTGAGCCATTGGGGCCCGATGTTTTTACCCCCGTCTGCGCCCCAAGCCTGAAGGGACGCCTGGAGAATGTAAGCGATCTGGCCGACTGTGCGCTGATCGTCAACGAGACAAACGCCGTCACATGGAAAGACTGGCTGCAACTTAACGGGATTGCGACAGTCAATGTTAACTGGCTCAGATTCAATCGGGCGTCCCAGATCATACCCGCAGTCCTGTCCGGATTCGGCGTGGCTCTGGAGTCGCTCCGGGTCCTCGCGCCCCAGCTGGAAAGCGGCGAACTCATGCGCTGCAATCTTCCCGGGACAAAAGCGATCTCGCGCGACCTGACGTTCCTGCATGTCACCAATCGGCAAGATCGGATCGAGCGGGTGGCGACGGTGGCTGACCTCATCCGGGCTGAGTGCATGACGAATACGGACGGCTCGCGACGGGCGGCTTCGGGATGAGCAGGGGACAACACGAAGGTTCAAACAACGCCGAGCCGGCGTGCAAGGCGCAAATATTCTCAGCAGAAGAGCCTGATGCAGCAAATCAAGGACCGTCGGGCCGACGACCGCCCACACCTCACGATCCTCCACGACCAGCTTGATGAAGTGGAGGTCACGGGCGAGAAGCTGGTTCCCGGGATTGTCTGAAGAGGGCGGCGCAATCTCACTTTGCCGCGATAAACCAGCCAATCACTTGCTCTTTAATCAATCGACAACGTCTTTTCCACTGTTCGGGTAAAGAGGTCGCTGCTCTCTTCCTGGATACGCTCTGGTAGGCCTACTGCAGCGGCTTCGATGATAGTTTCTCTACTTGTGACATGAGTGGTTCCGGGGGAACGACCTGGCCAAATTCATAGAACACATTACGCTAAGCGTTCACCAACTCTGTGCGCTGTCGAGGGTGACGATGCGCGAGCATGTTCCAGCTTTCGTATAAGGTCAGCCACCGGTCGCTGACATATGGCGCGAAATCTGTGGAACCGGCGCCCGATCCAATACGAAGTCGTGCCCCTTCGGCTTGTGCTTGAGAGCATGTGCGATCGTCTCGAGCAACACATTGTTGTTATCAGATGCGCGTATGGCCTCCTTCAGATCCGCCGCATCGTTCTGGCCGAGACAGGTATGAAGCACGCCGGCGGCAGTCACACGCACACGATTACAGTTCTCGCAGAAATTATGCGTCATCGGCGTGATGAAACCGATGACGCCTCCGGTTTCGTCGACCCTTGCATAGCGCGCCGGTCCGCCGGTACGCAGGCCGATATCGGTCAGCGACCAGCGAGCCTCTATCTGGCGACGCAAGCGGTCCAGCGGCAGTTACTGATCGAGCCGATCCTCACCCGTTTCTCCAAGAGGCATGGTCTCAATCAGCGTCAGGCTCATGCCGCGCGTGTGAGCGAAGGAGATCAGGTCGTCGATCTCGTCTTCCGTGCTCCCACGCAGCGCAACCGCATTGATCTTGATCGCCAGCCCCGCATCCTGCGCAGCATCGATCCCTTCAAGCACGGTTGCCAGAGAACCGCCCCGGGTCAAAGCCGAGAAACGATGCGGAAGTCGTGCAGTCGACGGATACGAACCGGCGCGCCTGCGGCTTTTTAGATTTTATGGGTACAACTCGACGTATATCGCTGGCGAGGCCGTACTTGCCTTAAGCTCGGAGCGCCCGCGACCGCGCGAAATTTTACATTGGTGGATTTGAATATCCGACTGCGGACGTATTGGAATAGAGATCAGGCGTAGATTTCATCACCAAATGGTGCTATCTATAACACCATAATCAGGAAACCAACAATGCGATCGACTATCAATCTCGACGACACGCTCATGGAAAGGGCTAGGTCCCTAACCGGCACGAAAGAAACCGCCACTCTGGTCCGCCAAGCGTTGGAGACGCTTGTCCGTGTGGAGTCGGGAAAACGCCTCATCGCTCTCGGCGGAACTATGCCGGACGCGGAGGCAGCCCCACGCCGCCGGAGCGCAGCCGCCAAGTGATACTTGCCGACACTTCCATCTGGATCGATCATTTCCGGCATGCCGATTCAGAGCTGCGTAAGATTATTGAGGACGACCGTCTTTTATGCCATCCAGCCGTAATCGGAGAGCTTGCACTTGGCAGTCTTCGGGATCGCAGCAGCGTGATAGCTTTCCTGACGGCCCAGCGCGAAGCGCTCGTCGCGACGCACGACGAAGTCATGATGATGATTGATCGCCACGCCATTTTCAGTATGGGCATTGGCTACACCGATGCACACTTGATGGCCTCGGTTCTCCTCGATCAGCGAGCGGCCTTATGGACCAGAGACAAGCGTCTGCGGGCAGCGGCCGAAAAAGCGGGGGCGTCACTTTACACCCCTGCCAATGCGCGAAACTAAATGCTCTATCGAAGCGCTCATGCTGGTCGAGAGCCGCCTGACCGCAGAGTTTTATCGATATATTATGCGATCTTCCTAGCCTAAGACGGACTTTGTTGCATCGATCCTGGATTTGCTGATATCAGGCGGCCGTTTTGTTCCCGGGGTGCCTTTGATGCCGCATAAGTTCAATGCCGACCGGCGGTGCAAGATAGCCAA
Source organism: Rhizobium sp. KNZ14-9A (assembly GCF_056755015.1). NCBI lineage: Bacteria > Pseudomonadati > Pseudomonadota > Alphaproteobacteria > Hyphomicrobiales > Rhizobiaceae > Rhizobium > Rhizobium sp. KNZ14-9A. The sequence goes on along the minus strand of NZ_JBPGXB010000001.1, from coordinate 261,607 downwards.
GCAGAAATTTCAGGTGACGAATTGGGCGCAGTATAATGAAAGCCTGCGTCAATGTGGTGATGTGACCGTGTGGGTGAGTGATGAGGCGCTTTGCTTGTGGTCTGCGTCGCGCGGGTATCTCGGGGCAGCCAGCCGAAATACTCGGATCTGGCGATTACGCTGTGCTTGACCCTGCGCGTCGTCTACGGGCTGGCGCTGCGCCAGACCAAAGGTCTGATGCGCAGTGTCGCGGCGCTGATGGAGTTTGATATTGCCGTGCCTGACTTCTCCACCCTTTCACGCCGGAGCAAAGGGCTGGCGTTGCCGTCGACAAAGTTCCGAACCAAAACATCAGGTCCGGTCCATCTGGTGGTCGAAAGTTGTGCCCGATCGGGTTTGATGACGACGTTGGCGCTTCCGAATGCTAATCACAGGATATGAGGAACTTTTCGAACCGCACGAACTGCTCATGCGGCCACGGTGTTAGCGTTGGTCGCCTTGAATAGATACGAACCCCTGACCCAACTAATTTTGCAGTATCCCGGTCCGATGCTTGTTTTACGAGTCAGGCCGCTGGCGATGAGAACAACCGACCAAGACCTCGCATTGGCTGGTCATATCCCGCAAGCCGCAGCATATGCCAGGCGAGCGCATGGTTGCTGGATGTCACCGGCTTGCGGAGCTTCGCCTCGACCTGCGCTACGATGCGCGTAACGCGCATGCTGGTGCAGGAGACAAACAAAGCATCGCATTCATCCGAGCTTCCCAGCTCGAGAATGGCGCGCTCGATCGAAGCCGGTGTGATCCGCGCCACACGATTGTCGTCTGGCTCATGAAACGAGCCCATGACCGGAATATCCATGCCCCTCGCCATCAGCGAGGCACGCAGGGAGTGGTTGATTTCCGGCATATAGGGGGTGAGCAGGGCTATGCGCCGGGCGCCAAGCGCTTCCATCGCAGCGCGGGCGGCGGTGACCGGATTGGTCACCTTCACGCCCGGCAGAACCTCGTGGACACGCTCGGTGATGCGCTCCTCGCCGATGACGAGGGAGCCGGACGTGCAGGCGAATCCGATCACGTCGAATGCCACATCCGGAAGCAGGCCGACCGTGCCGGGGATCTCGTCCGACATTTTCATCAGGTTTGCCGGCGTGATCTCGACATCGCTGTAGAGCCGCGCCTCGTAGAGCGCCACCTCCGACGACGGCAGCGCAAAGCGAAATTCATCCTCGATCGTCTGGTCTGTTCGAAGTACCAGAAGACCGAGATTGGCAAGCGTGCCGATGCCGTCATCGATGTCGAAAAGCAGACCTTCCCTGTTGACGACGAGCGGGGCTTTGTCCTGAGCTGAATAGATCGTCATGGTGATATCTCCGCTATGCGTGAAGGATTAATGGCTATCGCCGCCGAGATAGAGCGAACGCATCGCCGAGTTGGCGAGAAGATCCGCGGCCGCGCCTTGCATCGCTACGTTGCCGAGCGACAGCACATAGGCAGTGTCGGACACATGCAGCGCCTCGAAGGCGTTCTGCTCGACCATCAGGATCGAAGGACCGTCGCGGCGGCGGACATCCGCGATCGCCTCGAAGACATCGTGCATCATCTTCGGAGAAAGGCCGGCCGAGGGTTCGTCGAGCAAGAGGATCGACGGTTCCGAAATCAGCGCGCGAGCCAGCGAGAGCAGCTGCCGCTCGCCGCCCGATAGGGCCGATGCACGTCTGTTCTTCTTGGCAGCCAGGCTCGGATATTGGCCAAGAAGCGCATCGAACCGACGATCGCGGTCTCGTTTCTCCATCAGCCGGCCGCCAAGCAGGATGTTTTCCGCCACCGTCATGGTGGCGAAAACATTGTCCGTCTGCGGCACAAAACCGACCCGATGGTGGCGCGCCTTTTGGTAGGTCGGCACGTCGGTGACGGCCTCGCCGGACATGCGGATATTGCCCGCCCGCGGCCGGACGAAACCGGCAATGCACTTTAGAAGCGTCGATTTTCCGCAGCCGTTGGGCCCCAGAATAGTGACGATCCTGCCCGGCTCCGCCTTCAATGAAATGCCGTTGAGAATATCCGGCCCATCGCCGTAACCGGCCCGCACATCGGTGACTTCGATCATGCCATCGCCCTCTTCTGTCTGGCATTGCCGAGATAGGCCTCGACGACCTGCTCGTTGGAGGTGAGTTCCGACGGCCTGCAGTCGGCGATCACCGAACCGCGATCCATCACTACGCAGCGACTGCAGAGTTCGCGGATGAAGTGCATGTCGTGTTCAACGATCAAAAGCGTGATGCCGGCTGCATTGATGCGCCGCAAAAGCCCGACCATGTGATGGCGCAGATCGGGATGCACGCCGGCAGTCGGCTCGTCGAGGCAGATCATCTGCGGTGAGGTGCGCAGGGCAAGCGCAACCGACAGCAGCTTCTTCTGTCCGCCGGACAGGGAGGCGGCCGGGAGATGGCGGACATGCGACAGTGCAAGGTCTTGCAGCAGCCCGTCGATTTCCGCGCGGTCATTCTTCTCCCGCGTGAACAGGCTCTGAAACCCGGCTTTGCGCGCCGCACCGCCATAGAGCAGTTCGGCAACCGTCATCCTGCACGGCATGGATGGCAGCTGGAAAGTGCGTACCAGCCCCTTTCGCGCGATCCGGTCCATGCTGCGGGCGGTAATATCTTCGCCGTTGAAGACTACGGCTCCGGCATCGGGAGCAAATACCCCGGACACGAGATTGAGTATGGTCGACTTTCCGCAGCCATTCGGCCCGAGCAGCCCGACGATCTCTCCCTGCCCGATCCGGAAACCGACATTCGCCAGGACCTGATTGGCACCGAAGGATTTGCCCACACCTTCGAGCGTAAGCACCGGATCAGACATAACGGCGCCCTCCCACACGTTCCGGGACGATGCCCGACTGCCGAAACAGAATGAAGGCAGTCAATCCGCCGCCGGTCAGAAACAGCCGGCCGGCTGCGACATATTCGGTCGGCAGGCCGATCCAGTCCTTGACGAAGGGAATGAAGGCGAAGGTGAATTGCAGCAGGAATGCACCGACAATGGCGCCGGCATTGTTGCCAAGACCGCCGACCACGATCATCGCCCAGATCAGAAAGGTCTCCGAACTGTCGATCTGTTCCGGCCCGACGAAGCTGACGTAATGGGCAAACAGAAAACCGGATACCGCTGCCAGCACGCTGGATGCGGCCATCAACTGGCGCTTAAGGGCGATCGTATCGTAACCAAGCGAGGCGGCAAGCTGCGGTTCCTCGCGCATCATCCGGATCGACAGGCCGTAACGGCCGCCGGTCAGATGGCGGCACAGCAACCCGGCGGCAAGCACGAGCGCCAAAACCATGACGAGGACGGCGATCTGGCGCGTCTGGCCGTCCAGACCGGGATAGAGCGGGGGAATGCCGCCAATACCCTGCGCACCACCGGTCAACCAGTCCTCGTTGGTTGCGACGATACGGATGACCTCGGCCAGCGCCAGCGTGACAATGCCCCAATAGTCTGCCTGGAGGTTGCGGCCGACGCTCGCAAAGGTCCAGCCCAGGAGACCTGCCGCGACCATGGCAAGAACGAAGCCGGAATTTGCGCCAAGGTCGAAATGGAAGGCGATGGCCGCCCCATATGTGCCGCAGGCAAACAGCGCGATCTGGCCGAAATTCATCAGGCCGCCGAAACCGGCCTGAAGGTTGAGGCTTAATGCGAGCAGTGCGTAAAAGCCGGACATGATGGTGACGTGGATTATGAAATCAGACACGCTTGACCTCGCTGACGAACAGACCGCGCGGACGCCACAGAAGCGCTGCGACCAGAAGAAGGAAGGAGATCGCGCTGGCATAGGCGACCGGCAGGAAGGCGACGACCTCTCCCATCAGCGGACCGAAATTGACGGCCGTCACGACCGTTTCAGCCGCGGAGATCAGCAACGCGCCGGCAATGGCGCCGAACGGGTTGCCGAGCCCGCCGAGAATGGCGGAGGCAAACACCGGCAGCAGCAGGTCCATGCCGACCTGGATGTCGACTTCGCCCTTCAGCGCGATCGCCACGCCGCCGAGCGCCGCCATCACTCCGCTGATCAGCACGATGATGGTCTTCATCCGGCCGGTATTGATACCGGTGGCATCGGCAAGCACTTCATTCGTTGATGTCGCGCGCATGCAGCGTCCGAGATCGGTGCGGAAATAGAGAAACGCGAATACCCCGATCGTGGCCGCAACAATGGCGAAGCCGAGAAGCTGCGGTTCGGTGATGCGGGCATCGAGGATGCGGATGGGACGTGAGACCGGCAGCGCAAATCGGCTGGGGCTCGGGCCGACGGTGACGAGGAAGATGGCCGAGAAGACCATGCTGACCGCCAGCGATCCGATCATCGCCGTTGACGAGCCGATTTTCAGCATCCGGTTGAACAGGAATTCGTTGAGAACGACCGCAAGCAGGCCTGTCAGGACGACTGCAAAGATGATCGCCACGCCGACCGGCACGCCTGCCTTCTGCAGCGCGATCGCCAGGACACCGCCGGTCGCGGCATACTGGACGAGCGCGATATTGGGAAACTTCATCAGCGAGTAGACGGCACTCATGCCGATCGCCACGAGCATGAGGTCGCAGGCGCGCATCAACACGTCGGCAAGAAATTGAAACATGATTTTCGTCCGGTTCAATCAGCGGATATCGGAGCGCCGGCTTCCTGTGGGTCTCCCCGCGGGACGCCGGCGCCGACGGTGCTTACTGGGTGGCGACGGCCTTGCCGCTTTCGATCTTCAGACGAAGATAGGGCTGGGCGCTGCGCTGCCCGTCGGCATCGAGCGCGATCGGACCTGTGGCGCCCTCGTAGCTCTTGCCGATTTCGGCGATCGCCGTTTCGAACTTCTGCGGATCGAGCGAGTTCGCCTTGTTGATGGCAGCGGCCACCAGCATGACGCCGTCATACGCAAAGCCGTTGAAGGTCGAGGTGAAGCCGCCCTTGTATTTGGTCTCGTATGCCTTCTGGTAGTCGACACCGTTGCCACCGATATAGTTCAGGTCCATGCCGATCTGGCCCTCGACATATTGCGGGTCGCTGTCGGCAGTGCACATGGTCAGATAGAGCCCGTACCATTTCTTGTCGTTGAGGCCGAGTTCGAAGCTTTCGCGGTTGATGGTCGCCGATTCCTTGCCATAGGCGGTATAGACGTAAAGATCCGGCGCGCCGGCTCCAAGCTGCTGCAGCTCGCGGCGATAGGTCGTCTGCCCCTCCGTATAAAGAACCGTCGAGGTGATGGCGCCACCGAGCGCCTTGAACTTGGCGGCAAACGCGTTGGCAATGCCCTGGCCATAGGCATTGTTCGGGGCGATGACCGCAACCTTTCTGGCACCGTCAGCAAAGACGTCCTGGGCGGCGAAAGTCCCGGAGACGTCATCGAGGCCGATGACGCTGAAGGCGCCCTTGCCGAGCGTGCGGATCTGGGTGCTGGAACTGCCGATATTGATATGCGCCCGGCCCTGCTGCAGAAGATATTGGGCAATCGGAATGGTGATGCCAGACGAAAATTCACCAAGGATGACGGGCACCTTGTCGACGGTGACGAGCTTCTTGGCCGCATCCAGTGCGGTTGCCGTGCGTCCGCCGGAATCCTCGGTGACGATCTTGAGCGGATGACCGAGGACACCGCCTCCGGCATTGATCTTCTCGAGCGCCAGTTCCATGCCCCGCCGCTGATCGTCGCCCTGCGTGGCGCTTGACCCCGAAAGCGGCAGGATCGCACCGATCACCGCTTCCTGCGCATAGGCCGCCATCGACAGGCCCAGAACGAACACGCCACTCAACAAAATGCTCTTCATGTCACACCCCTCTTGCTTGAGATTTATTGTCGACAATAGAAACGACAATAAATTTTTCCGTCAAGATGCACTGCAACATTTTTTTGCGATGCGTCAGTAATCGGTCCGGATATGCGCGAATTCCCGCATTCCAGGGTTATGGAAAATCGATATTGACAGCGCATCGCGCGGCATATTTATTGTCGACACTAATTTCGACAGAGAGGAAGTGATCATGCATGCCTTGATCCTCGGTGGTGGCGTCGTCGGCATCACCACCGCCTATCAGCTGCTTCAGGACGGCCATGAGGTGACGGTGCTGGAGCAGGAAAATCAGGTGGCGGAGAGCACAAGCTGGGGCAATGCCGGCATGATCGCGCCCGGCCATTCCTTCGTCTGGTCGTCACCCGCCGCACCGAAAATCCTGTTGAAATCACTTGTCTTGAAGAACCAGTCGCTGCGCTTTCGCCTGTCCACCGATCCGCATCTCTACAGCTGGTCGTGGCACTTCTTGATGCAATGCACGGCGCAAAAGGCAAGGTTGAACACGCTGCGCAAGCATCGCTTGGCAACCCATTCGCAGGCCGTCCTGCAGGATGTCGTGGCCCGCGAAGGGATCGCCTATGACCGCACCACGTCGGGGATCATCTATTTCCACCGCAACAAGGCGGCGCTCGATGCCGGCGTCCACAACATGCGGCTTTTGGAAAGTGACGGCCAGCAGATAAGCGTCATCGACGCCGACGAAATCGTGCGTCGCGAGCCGACATTGCTCGCTTCCCGCAACCTCATCGCCGGCGGCATTCTCTGCCCCACCGACGAGACCGGCAGTTCGTCCAAATTCACCAAGGCGCTGGCCGATATCGTCCGCAGCCGCGGCGGCCGCATCCTGACCGCCACCCGCATTCTCAAACTGGAGCGCAGCGGCAACAGCATTACCCGTGTCGTAACCAGCAAGGGCGAGTTCACCGCGGATAATTATGTGCTAAGTCTCGGCAGCGAAAGCCCGCTACTGGCCCGCAAGATCGGGCTTTCGCTGCCCATCTATCCGATCAAGGGCTATTCCCTAACGATCCCGATCACCGATCCCGACCTGGCGCCCAAAGTGCCGGTCCTCGACGAGCACAATCTCGTCGCGATCACGCCGATGGGCGATGCAATCCGCGTCACGGCAACGGCAGAGTTTGCCGGTTACGACCGGTCCCACAAGCCGTCCGACTTTGCCTTCATGATGGAGGTGACGCGATCGCTGTTCCCCAACGGCATCGCCTATGATCGCGCCCATATGTGGGCGGGACTGCGTCCCATGACGCCGGACAACCTTCCGGTGCTCGGCCGCCGGGGCATCGACAACCTGTGGCTCAATACTGGGCACGGCCATATCGGCTGGACGATGTCGCATGGCTCGGCGCGCATTATCGCCGACCTGATCGCTGGACGAAGCTCTCCCGTCGATCTGGAGAGCATTCCTCACGCCGCCTGACAGCAGCACACCTATCATCATCCCACCGAAAAGGAGAAAGCATGAACCAGATTACCCGATTTGGCGCGGGCCCCCGCATGTCGCAGGCCGTTGCCTATGGAAACCTCGTCTTTCTTGCAGGCCAGGTCGCCCTGCGTGCGCCCGGCGCCTCTGTTGCCGAGCAGACGGCCGATATCCTCGCAAAAACCGACGAACTTCTAGCCGAAGCAGGCTCGGACAAGAGCAAGCTCATTTCCGCATCGATCTGGCTGACCGACATTGCGACATTCAACGAGATGAACACCGTCTGGGACGCATGGGTGGCGCCCGGCAACACCCCTGCCCGCGCCTGCGTCGAATCCAAGCTTGCAGCCCCACCGTTTACCGTCGAAATTGCCGTCATCGCGGGTATCTAAATCGGTCCGGTGCGGTCATCCTCGCATGGCCGCACCGGTTTCAATTGACAGGCTGCATGGCATTAGCGCAATGGTCCCGCCGTCCTATCGCCACAACCTCAAGGATCACGACGTGTTGGCACCGAAACCTGCGAAAACCGGACCTCGTGTCTATGAGGAAATTCGCCGTATGGCGATGGAATACCGGTTCAAGCCGAATGAGCGGATCAACGAACTGGAACTTGCGGCGAAAATGCAGGTCAGCCGCAGCCCGATCCGCGAAGCCCTGCAAAGATTGGTGACCGAAGGGCTGATCACGTTTCAGGTCAATCGCGGCTTCTTCTGCCGCGGCTTCGATGTCGAGGAAATCCTCGACTTGACCGATGTGCGCATCTTGCTTGAGGAACAAGCCGTAAGGCTCGCGTCGGAAAAAGCGTCCGATCCCGAATTGAGGGCACTGGTCGACTGGTGGCAGAAGACCTCCGCCATGGCAGATGCGCTGTCCAGTGTCGACCTGACGGCCAAGGACGAGGAATTCCACATGCGTATCGCCAGGCTTTCGGGCAATCCCGAACTCGCCAAGATGATCGAGGGCATCAATACCCGCATTCATTTTGTCCGGCAGATCGAAGTGGAAAAACATCGGCGCCTTTCCACCACCTATACCGAGCATAAGAGCATTGCGGAGGCGATGGCGCGTAGAGATGGACAGACGGCATCGCAGATCATGGGCGAGCACATCAAGATCAGCGCTACCGACGCCATGGAAACGATGAAGGAAGGCCTTGCGCGCATCTTCATGCGGGAGGCCTGAGCATGTCCGTACTCGAAGGGGCAAAGTCGCGCAGTACCGCGTGGAACGGTCTTGGCAATCTGCTGGTCGTCTATCTTGTCTGGGGCAGCACCTATTTCGCGGTGAAGATCGCTGTCACCGGCCCGCCGGCAGTCGCCCCGCTGCAATTGCAAACCTGGCGCATGTGGGCTGCATCGGCGATGCTGATCATGATCGGCCTTGTGAGCACCCGGCGATTTCCCGCTCTAACGGCCAGACAGGTCATAATTTGCGCGACCTCCGGTATCCTCATGTGGGTGATGGGCAATGGGCTCGCAACACTCGCATCCCCGCACGCTGCCTCGGGCTTTATCGTCATGGCCATGGGCACGATCCCGATCTGGACGACGCTCATCTCCGGCATGATCGACAGAACCCGCCCCTCGCGCCAAGTCGTGGCAGGCCTCGCCATCGGTCTGTGCGGCCTGTTTTTCGTTGTCGGACCGCCAATTGTCCTCGCCGGTTCTTCACCCGTCGAAAGCGGATATGCCGTCTGGCTGGCTTTCGTGCTCTGTGGCGCAGGTCTAACATGGTCGATCGGCAGCCTGATCCAGAAACCGCTGTTTGCAGCAACGTCACCCGTATGGGCCGCCGGACTTCAGACGCTTTCGGCAGCGATGGTCCTCACCGGCCTTTGCTGGACGAGCGGGAACGCTGTTCTGCCGCCAACCGATTTCGCACCGCTTCAGGTCACCGCATTTCTTTACCTGGTGGCCTTCGGTTCAGTGGCTAGCTTGCTGGCCTATATAGCGGTGATGAAGATCTTTCCTCCGACGATCGCCTCGACCTTTGCCTATGTTAATCCGCTCGTCGGCGTTGCACTTGGCTGGGCAGCACTTGGTGAAACACCGGCCCTGCTTTCACTGCTCGGGACTGCACTGATCTTGCTTGGCGTCTCGACGATCATGTTTACGACGCGACGAGGTTGAAATGTTCACACCTTGTCCCGCCTTGAGGGGGTTAGAACCCTCGACCCGCTATTTCGACTTCGTGGCATAAAGTTTATATATGGAACTTCGTCGTTTGCGTGCCTAATCTCTCTCGCTTTTGATACTGCCTTGAGGCGCGATCAGAAGGCGGCGTGAAAGCCCTCATTGGGAATGCCTCCAGAACACTACAAGCGGCGTTAGCCGGTGTTGGCACCGTGAAACTGCGGGCCAGCCGATGAACCGGCCAGTCGGCGCGTGGTCAGGCAATGCGTGTGTACTTCTAGGGCGACAGACTTGAACAAGTGCCCATTCTTGGCGCCCAACGCCTTCATGGCCTCGGTATTGTTGTGCACATCGAGCGCATTTTATCCTCCCAAATCTCGTAGAACAAAAACTCCTCGGGCCGATCATTCGACTGGTGGAGATCATATCAGACGTATCCGGGCTCCGTTTTTAGGAAGCGCCGCTCGGCAACTCGTGAAATTCCCGTTTCCGGCGCGATCAGCGTCCACAGCGAGTCGACGCTCGATATCGGACTTCCTGAAGAGCACACCACGGAAGCGTGGTGGTACCCTCAATAACGCCACGGTGCCGTGCGATCGATCCATTCGCGCGTCCGCGCTTCGGGATCGGCGTTCAAGGTAATGTCGGTGACAACGGCTGCGGTGTCGGCGCCCGCGTCGAATACGCCCTGTAGCCTGTCGACATTCAAGCCGCCGAGCGCCACCAGCGGCAAGGGTGCGACACGCCTTTTCCAGTCTGTGATCCGTTCCAGACCTTGCGGCGCCCATTTCATCTGCTTGAGAATGGTGGGATAGACCGGACCGAGCGCCACATAGGCGGGTCTCGCAGCCAGAGCCGTTTCAAGCTCTGACTCGTCATGCGTGGAGAGGCCGAATTTCAGGCCGGCTCTGTGAATAGCATCAAGGTCCGCTTCCACAAAATCCTCCTGGCCAAGATGGATGAAATCGCATCCCTCGTCGATCGCCAGTTTCCAGTAGTCGTTGACAACCAGCTGGCAATTCGCCGCTGCGCAAACGGCCTTGGTACGACGGATTTCCTGGCGCAGGATCTCGTCCGGGCGATCCTTCACGCGCAGTTGCACCAGCTTGACGCCCAGCGGCACGAGACGTTCGATCCATTCGGAACTGTCGACGATGAGATAGAAGGGATCGAGCCTCATGCGAAAACGCCCTTTCCGACAACCGGGGTGGACGGTACCGCCATGTCGCGCGGCTCAAGGATGCTGGAAAGATAAGCGAGCCTTCCGGCCTCGATCGCCTTGCCAAACGCCTCGGCCATGGCAGGCGGATCGCCTGCGACGGCGACCGCGGTATTGAGCAGCACCGCGTCGTAACCAAATTCCATCACCGTTGTCGCATGCGACGGCCTCCCGATCCCCGCATCCACGATCAGCGGGATGTCCGGAAAGGCGCTCCGCATTGCCTTGAGCGCGGAAGGGTTGCGCGGACCGGCCGCAGAACCGATCGGCGCGCACCAGGGCATCAAGACCCGACATCCGACGGAGACCAGTTTTTCACCGACCACCAGATCGTCCGTCGTATAGGGAAATACGCAAAACCCTTCCGCGCAAAGTATGCGTGCGGCTTCGACCAGTTCGAACACATCCGGCTGGAGACTGTCGTGATGGCCGATCACCTCAAGCTTGATCCAGTCGGTACCAAATACTTCGCGTGCCATCTTGGCGGTCAGGATCGCCTCCGACGCACTGTGACATCCCGCGGTGTTGGGCAGGACGTGCACCGCGAGCTGGCGGATGAGTTCGAAGAAGGCTCCCCCCATCTTTCCGCCGGCCGTTTCGCGGCGAAGCGAGACCGTGACGATCTCCGCACCGGACCGGCTAACCGCCTCGGCAAGGACGGCCGGTGACGGATAACGCGCGGTACCGAGCAGAAGCCGCGAAGACAACTCAGCATCATAAAGAGAAAGCATGGATCAACCTCCCTGCATCGGGGACAGGATTTCGATACGATCACCGTCGTCGAGTCGGTGGCCGGCTCGGTCCTCGCGATGCACGAGATCTCCGTTGACGGCGGTTGCCAACCAGTCGCCCTCGTATTCCAGAACATGAAGAAGTTCGGCCAGGGTTACGGCCTTGCAGTCCTGGGTTTCGCCATTGATGATCAGTTTCATGGGGTTAGCCTTTCAGACGTGAATGTCGCCCGAGGAGAATATCGGCGGCCCGCATAGCCATGGCGGGTGCCAACAGGAAGCCATGCCGATGCATACCGGCGATGGCGAGCCCCTCCTCCGTTTCGATTACTTGCGGAATGTTGTTGGCAAACGCCGGACGTATGCCAGTCCCGGTCTCGATAACGCGTGCCTCGCCAAACGCCGGATGCAGCGCGTAGGCCGTGTTCAGGAATTCCATTAGCGAACGCGCGGCAATCGGTCCGTCATCTTCGGCCTCGATCATCGTCGCCCCGATCATGAAACGGTGATCGTCGCGGGGCACGATGTAGATCGGATGGCGTGGATGCAGCATCCTGATCGGCCTGGAAAGCGTCACATCCGCAGTTTCCAGATAGAGCATTTCGCCTCGCACGCCGCGCAAGCCGGAAAGTCGCGGTATCGCCGCTGGCCCGGTGCAGTCGAGCACGCCAGCAAATCGCCGGTCCTGCGGCTCGTGTCCGCCGAAATGGAAGACCACGCCGCGCTCACGGAGTCTGTCGGCTAGCCCGGCCAGTGCGCGCCGTGGATCGAGATGAGCTTCCTGCTCGAAGAAAAGAGCCTTTTCGAAGCGGCCGGCAAGGGCAGGTTCCAGGTCGCCTACGCCCTTGCGATCGATCACGACATGACCGGTCGTGCGCGCGGCAAACCGGGCGAGATCCGGAAGGTCGCGTGGCTGCGCCACTACCAGAGTACCGCGGCGACGAACCTCGCCGGGCACGGCCTCCTCCCACCATCCGGCTGCGCCCAGCCCCAGTGTCAGGACAACGTCTTCGGCCGCCTCCCGCTCGCAATAGGGTGCCAGCATTCCTCCAGCAAAATGCGAGGCGCCAAGCCCCGCCGCGCCGGCCTTCTCGATCACCTCAACCGAAAAGCCCCGCTTGACAAGTTCATGGGCCGCCGCCAGGCCGGCAACGCCGGCCCCTTTGACGACAAACGCAGCCACTATGCGTTCCTCGGAAGGTTTTCGACCGGCATGTAAAGATCGCCGCCATCGCGATATTTGGCGGCCATTGCTTGCAACCCCTCCCTCTGCGCTTCGGCGCGGATATCGTGCGAAATCCGCATCGAGCAGAATTTCGGGCCGCACATGGAGCAGAAATGCGCCACCTTATGCGCCTCCTTCGGCAGTGTTTCGTCGTGGAAGGAACGGGCGGTTTCCGGATCGAGCGAGAGGTTGAACTGGTCCTCCCATCGGAACTCGAAACGGGCGCGCGACAACGCATCGTCGCGCACCCGCGCCGCCGGATGGCCCTTGGCGAGATCGGCGGCATGTGCCGCGATCTTATAGGTGATGACGCCCACCTTGACGTCGTTGCGGTCCGGCAGGCCGAGATGTTCCTTGGGCGTCACGTAGCAGAGCATGGCGGTGCCGAACCAGCCGATCATCGCAGCCCCGATGCCGGACGTGATGTGGTCATAGCCCGGCGCGATATCGGTGGTTAGCGGTCCGAGCGTATAAAAGGGCGCCTCGCCGCAGACCGCGAGCTGCTTGTCCATGTTTTCCTTGATCTTGTGCATCGGTACATGGCCGGGGCCTTCGATCATCACCTGGCAATCCTTCGTCCAGGCGATTTTCGTTAACTCGCCGAGCGTTTCCAGTTCTGCGAACTGCGCCGCATCGTTGGCATCAGCGATCGATCCCGGGCGCAGGCCATCACCGAGCGAGAAGGAAACGTCGTAAGCGCGGCAGATGTCGCAGATCTCCTCGAAATGCTCGTAGAGAAAACTCTCCCTGTGGTGGTGCAGACACCACTTGGCCATAATCGAGCCGCCGCGGGAAACGATGCCGGTGACGCGATTGACGGTCAGCGGGATATAGGCGAGCCGCACGCCGGCATGGATGGTGAAATAGTCAACGCCCTGCTCGGCCTGTTCGATCAGCGTATCGCGATAGACCTCCCAGGTGAGGTCCTCGGCAATGCCGTTCACCTTTTCGAGTGCCTGGTAGAGCGGCACGGTACCGATCGGCACCGGCGAATTGCGGATGATCCATTCGCGGATATTGTGGATGTTGCGGCCGGTCGACAGGTCCATGACCGTGTCGGCACCCCAGCGGATCGCCCAGACCATCTTCTCGACTTCCTCCGCCATGGACGAGGTGACGGCGGAATTGCCGATATTGGCATTGATCTTCACCAGGAAGTTCCGGCCGATGATCATCGGCTCGCTTTCCGGGTGATTGATGTTGGCGGGAATGATCGCCCGGCCGCCGGCGACCTCCTGGCGGACGAATTCCGGGCTCACATGATCGGGAATATGGGCGCCGAAGCATTCGCCATCGCGGCTCATGGCCTCCGCCTGTGCCTTGCGGCCGAGATTTTCGCGGATAGCGATGAATTCCATTTCCGGAGTGATGATGCCGGCGCGCGCATAGGCGAGTTGGGTCACGGCCTTGTCGCCCCTCGCCCGCAGCGGCTGGCGCTTGGCCGGAAATTCCGGTGTCAGCCGTTCGCCGCTGACAAAGCCGTTGTCTTCGGGACGCACATGGCGGCCTTCATAGGCCTCGACATCGCCGCGGGCGAGCACCCAGCCGCGACGGAACTGTGACAGACCCTGCTCGATGCGGATATCAGCGCCCTCGACAGTGTAAGGGCCGGAGCAATCATAAACGACGACAGGCCGCTCGCCCGATGTCGGATGGACGCTGATCTCGCGCATCGGCACGCGGATGTCGGAGTGCATATCTCCGGGGATGTAGATTTTCCGCGAGGCCGGTAGCGGGCCGGTAGTGACGGTGGGTGTGACGTTCTTTGCAGCAATGGTCATGGTTTGAGGCTCCAAGTTGCAATTGGAGACCCAGTCAATCAGCCGGAATGATGAAAAGACGCCGGCATGGAATCCACGCGGGAATCCGAAGCCTTCGAGCGCTTGCACCGTCCCTACGCCAGTATGAACTGGATCAGGTTCAACGGGTCACTGCGCCACAACAGGCAAAGCCATATTGTCCAGCAGTATCTCAGCCCCTTGCCGGGACCCCCCTGGTGAATGTCGCAAAGACTATGTCCTGGGCCGAGTTCGTGTCAACCGTGGAACTTCCGTCGTCCGGCTCTTGGACATGTTTTGATGTGGAAACCGGGCAGATGATGGAATGTGGGAGAAGGATGTCGCCGAACTTCCAAATTCTCGCCTTGAAGGGATAAGAACTAGCTAAGCCACTGACTCTCGATGGATACGCCGTTTGAAATGCGAACGACCCTATTTGGAGAAGTGCGCAAGCCGAGGCCGCTGGCATTGCGGAGCTCGGTGTCGATGCGGGATTGGATCGACTTCTGAGCGGAGGCAGAGACATCGGGCATGCAGTGCCCCCTACACATAGACCAGATTTCGCGCTGCACATTCTCCGATACCGGCGGACAGGCCGAAGTGACTAAAATAGTGCTTCTTCTTCTCCAACATTGCTCTCTACAGTCATCGGTCACTACCCGATAATAAGACGACGCCACCGGGCCTCCAAAATAGCCGGCACGATTTCGGACCTTTGTTGACATGTGGCTTCGATTGACCCTGCAACCGCTCAAGCCTAGGGTCGCGCCATCGTAGGAAACATGCTCGATCTGTTGTCCAGACCTGAAGGTATCGCGATCATCGCGGCGTTGATAGGTGCCGGCGCCGCGCTGTTCGGTCAGCTTTTGTCTGGGATGATCGGCATCTCGTCGGCCATATCCTGTGCGACGTGCAATGTCCGAGCAGGTCGGGCCTTCTTTGCTCAAGGCGTGTACTGTCTCGAACACATCCTTCCGCGACTGTCGATGCGCGCCTCGAAGCTGATTGCGCCAAGGCGTCTTAGGCGCCGGCTCATCCAATGCCCGATCGTCATGATCGTTCTCGATCTCCGTGTCTGGTAGCAGTGCCCTGGCGGTGGCTCGGCCCGAGAGGCTCATCCGCTCCTCGATAGCGAGCCGAAGATTCTGGATGAGATGAAAGCGATCCGCCACCTGAGACGCTTGTGGGGCAAGGATGTGCGCAACGCTCTGCGCTCGAACGTCAAACGGCGTCTCTATCAACCGAAACCGAAAGCCACCCCAAAGAAATGAGTTGGGTGAGGGTCGAAGTGGAATGTCTCAAAAAAACCCGAGCCTACATCCATCCTGACCCGCAGCAACGGCTTCAAGCCGCGTTGGCTCCCGCTTGTCTTTCGCGCCACAGAGAAGGCGACAGGCCGGTCGCCCGCTTGAAGGCATTGCTGAACGCTCCTTGCGAGGAATAGCCTATCAGGGCGGCAACCGATGCCACCGGCAAATCGTCGTCCCGCAGCGCCCTGCAAGCAATGTGAATACGCCACCGAGCAAGATAGCCGAGCGGCCCGATACCTGCCGTCGCGGTAAAGCGCGCGGCGAAGCTCGACCGCGACATCGCGCAGGCCCGGGCCAGTTCGTCTAAATGCCACGAGCGCGCCGGGTCCTCATGCATGAGCTGCACGGCCGGCGCGAGGCGTGGATCGCCTAGTGCGCGCAACCAACCCCGGGGAATGCGGCTGTTGCCATTCATCTGTGCCCGCAAAATCTGAACGAACAGCAATTGCGCCAGCTGCGATGCGACAAGGGCGTTTCCCGGAAGGCGCTGCGTGCGCTCGGTCACCAGTTCGTCGAGCAACCACCGAAACCGCCCGGCCTGCTCGGTCGCACCGTCGATGCGCAGCCACGGCGGCAGGGCTTCCGACAGAAGCGTGCCGCTGGTCGGATCGAGCAAGACATGCCCACCCAGATAACTGCAATCCGCTCCATCGCCCAGGGTGACGAACGAGCGGCCGCGCCCGGAAAACAGCGCCATCGCGTCGAGCGGCGTCACCGACGGATCGCTCGATACTGTGTAGGGGCGCTGCGCCGTCAGAAGACCGACATCCCCTTCTTCGAAGCGCACAGGCGCTTCGCCATCGATCTGCGTCCAGCATGCGCCCTGAGTCAGGGCGAAAAACTTGATCGACTTCGGGGCCGGAAACCGGAGGGCCCATTGCCCCCCTGCGTCAAAGCCACCGGTTACCATCAATTCCACGGTTGTGAGATGGAGAATTTCGGAGAGTGCGTCAGAAGTCATCTTTGGACTATCGCGTATGTATCTTAGACGTTCAAGCATTCTCAATCCGACTTGACCGGCTATTTTACGGTTGAAGACATTAACCGCTTTCGGAGCATTTATGGCAGACGACACAGTCCTAATCACCGGCGGAACCGGATTTATCGGGCAGCACACCATCATCGCAGCGCTTGCCGCCGGTTTCCGGGTACGGGCCGCCATTCGATCGCTCGACCGGGAAGCAGAGGTCCGTGCCTATCTGGCCCATGGCGGCGCCGAGCCGGGGGACCGGCTAAGCTTCGTCGAGACCGACCTGCTCAAGGACGAGGGATGGGCCGACGCCGCGCAAGGTTGCGTCTATGCCATTCATAGCGCGTCCTCCACGCCCTCAGGAAACTATGCGAGCGAAGAAGACTGGATCCGGCCCGCCGTCGACGGCAACCTTCGGTTGCTCCGTGCGGCCCGCGACGCTGGGGTGAAACGAGTGGTGCTGACCTCCGCCTTCGGGGCCATTGGCGCCGGCAAGGCCAGTCCCGGTCGCCCCTTCACCGAGGAGGATTGGAGTGATCTCGACGGTCCTATCGCGCCTTATCAGAAATCGAAGACGTTGGCGGAGCGCGCCGCCTGGGAGTTCATCTCCGATGAAGGCGGTCAGATGGAACTGGCAACGATAAATCCGACCGCCGTCATGGGCCCGGCTCTTGGCCCGGACACCTCGCATTCGCTGATGATGCTGAAGGGCATGATCGAGGGCCAGCCCGGGCAGCCTCGGATCCAGTCCTGTTTTGTTGACGTTCGCGATGTGGCTGACCTTCACTTGCGGGCAATGACTGATCCGGCCGCCGCGGGCGAACGCTTTCTCGCGACCTCTGGCGACGCGCTATGGCTCGTCGATGTAGCCAGGATTCTCAAGGAACGCCTCGGCGAACAGGCGCGAAAGGTATCCACCAAAGAGGTGTCGGACGCAGACATGAAGGCCGCAGCCGAGACCGACGCCAAGGTGAGAGCGCTTCTTCCGCTTCTTGGCATTGATCTGTCGGCCAGCGGCGATAAGGCCAGGCGTCTTTTGGGATGGCAACCGCGACCGCCCGCCGAGGCGATCGAGGCGGCCGCGCGGAGCATGATCGAGATCGGTATAATCAACGTCTGAGAGGCGCCCCCTATGGCCCGAGACGGGGGGACGGGATCGGACCCATCCTGCCGTCTCGCCAGCCTCGAGCGCCCATCGTCGCCAGGTCCTCCCAATGTCTGGAAAGACTGAATCAGAACTTCCCACCGACAGCAACGCCGACTTTTTTCGCCATAGCGAACGGTAGCTTAACGCCCCGTTCCGAAATGCCTGAACGATCGACATGACGGGCGCCAAGCCAACGTTCAGCCAGCTAATCTTCATTTCCAATTTGGCGCTTGCGAAAGCGAGCCAGCCATGCGCGCCTTGAACCGATACGAACCTGAGATCCGCTATTTATGAGCGCCAATCGATGAAATTTTCCCATGGCTTCGCCATCTGCGTATCGACCTGGAGATCGCGAACATACATATCGTTCGGCTGCACCATCGGCTTCGGCGTATCGCGTGG
The DNA here is from genome assembly GCF_056755015.1 of Rhizobium sp. KNZ14-9A. Lineage (NCBI taxonomy): Bacteria > Pseudomonadati > Pseudomonadota > Alphaproteobacteria > Hyphomicrobiales > Rhizobiaceae > Rhizobium > Rhizobium sp. KNZ14-9A. The sequence goes on along the minus strand of NZ_JBPGXB010000001.1, from coordinate 243,432 downwards.
TCCAGGACCACCCCAGTGCGAATTCGTCACTCCTGCCCCTCGTCGCGACATTTCAAAAATGATGACGGAACGTCACTAATAGCCTCGATTGAAATCGATGCCATCAGGCAAGATGCCATCCGCGCGATACTGACCAATCCTGCCAGCGACAATCTGCGCGGCGGTCGACGGATTGGTGGGCGCGGAGATATGCGGCAAGACGGTTACCCCGGGGCGATCCCATAGAGGGCTTTGTTCTTCCAGCGGTTCGCTCTCGAAGACGTCGAGCACGGCGTGTTTGACGACGCCGGCGTCCAGCGCAGCCACCAGCTCAAGTGTTCTAACGATCCGGCCACGCCCGAAATTGATGAAGCCGGCATTCGCGGGAAGCAGCTGGAATTCGCGCGTGCCGAGGAGACCAGTCGTTTCCCACGTCAGCGGCAGCAGGCACACCACGATGTCTGACGTCTTGAGCATGGCATCCAAGCCATCCAGGCCGAAGTAGGTCTCGACACCCTCGACCTGCTTTTCGGTCCGGCTCCAGCCGTTTACCGCAAAGCCCGCCAGCTGCAATTGTCGTGCGGCGGCGCAGCCAAGAGCGCCGAGGCCCAGCAGACCCACCCGGGTATCGGGCGCCGACCGGTAAGGGAGCTGCCGCCAAAGGCTTTGGCGCTGCTGCATGCCGTAAGCGGGCATGTCGCGGGAGAGATAGAGCGTCCAGGCGAGCACGGCTTCGGCCATGGTCCGCGCCAGATCCGGGTCGACGAGACGCACGATCGGATGTGGAAAACCTTCAAGCTCCAGAACCAGCCGCTCGACGCCGGCCCACAGGCTGTGCACCCATTTGAGGTTCGGCAGCCGCTCGAGATCAGCGGGGTCGGGGTTGGCGACGATGGCTATATCGACATAGGCGAGCTCATCCGGCCGCAGTTCACGAATGGAGCGGATGGTTTCGCGCGGCATGGCTTCGCTGAGGACCATGAGCCAGTTTTTTTCGGCTTCTTCGGACAAGCGCGTGACAAGCGCGATGAGAGTCGACATCGATCAGCTCTGTATGACCTGTCCGGCGAAAACGCCGGGCGATATTGGAAAAAACGCAGGCCGGGCACTTTCGATGCCCGGCCGTATAATCATTACTGGATGGTCTTGATCGGATCCTTCGGTGCCGGATCGAAGCCGACCAGTTCCGTCGTCAGCTTGGCATAGGTGCCATCGGCGACCATATCGGCCAGCGCCTTGTTGACGGCCGCGACCAGATGCGGCTTGCCCTTTTTGAAGGCGAAGCCCTTCTGGACGTGGCTGACATAATCGTCGGTCATCTTCAGCGGCATCTTTGCAGACTTGATGACGTAGGCGGCTGCGATCGCATCGGTGATGACGGCGTCGACATTGCCGTTGACCAGGTCCTGCATGGTGTCGGACTCGGCCTTGTAGCCCTTGACGGTCGCGCCCTTTTCCTCGGCGATCTTGGTCCAGCTCGATGCGACGAGCGCACCGACCGTCTTGCCCTTGAGATCAGCCGCGTTCTTGATCGCGGAATCGTTGGGGATGACAACGCGGCCACCGGATTCCAGCCAGCCGTTGGAGAAGGTCACCTGCTGCTGACGGGCTTCGGTGATGTCCATCGCGGCGCTGATGACGTCGTACTGGTCTGCCTGGAGGCCGACAAGCAGCGAGTCCCACTTGATGAGGACCGGCGTGTATTCGAGGTTGAGGCGCTTTGCCACCTCGGTCATGACGCGGATTTCCAGGCCGTCGAGCTTGCCGTCAGGTGCGCGCATGCTGAACGGCGCGTAGGTGCCTTCAGTGGCGACCATCAGCTTGCCCGGCTGGAGCAGCTCGAGGTCGGTGGCGTGGGCGAAAGAGCCGACAGCCATCCCGGCAAGGGCGGCGGCGGTCATGATCAGCGACTTCAATGTCATGGTTCAGTTCCCTTTTATGTTGGTTCGGTGCATTCACTCGGCATCGCACGCCGGTTTTCGTCAGCCCTTCGCCTTGGCGCGTTGGGAAGCAAGCAAGGCCATCAGTTCCGCCATCACGGTTGCGGCCAACAAAGCGGTGACCTGTCCCGGCCCGTCGTAGAGCGGATTGACCTCAACCACGTCGCAGCCGACGAGGTTGATGGCGTGAAGGGCGCGCAGGATCTGCAAGGTCTCGCGCGCCGTTGGCCCGCCCGCCTCGGGCGTCTGGACCGCAGGGGCAGCGGACGGATCGATGAAATCGATGTCGAAGGAGACGAAGGCGGGTCGCGCGCCGACGCGATCGGCGATGCGCTGGGCGAGACCGTGAGGGCCGAGATCGAGTGCATCGTCGGTGGACAGCACGTCGTAGCCGAGATCGATCGACTGGCTGATATCGTCCTTCTGAAACAGCGAGCCGCGCATACCGATCTGGATCGAGTGCGTGGGATCGATGATCGCTTCCTCGGCGCCGCGACGAAACGGCGTTCCGGCGCTGTACTTCTTGCCAGCGAAATACTTGTCCCAGGTATCGGTGTGGGAATCGAAGTGGATCAGTGCGATTGGGCCATGAACCTTGGCGAGCGCCCTGATCTCGGCAAGCGTGATTGAGTGATCACCGCCGATCGCGAAGGGGACGATGCCGGCATTGGCGAGCGCGGCGACCGACTCCTCGATGCGGTCAAGGGATTCGATCTCGTATCCCGGCACGACATTGGCGTCGCCGACGTCGGCGACGGAGAGTTGCTCGAAGACGTTGATATTGCCGCGATAGGGATTGATCGGACGCAGCATCACCGACATGGCGCGCACTGCGTTCGGCGCGAAGCGCGCGCCGGTGCGATAGGGGCCACCGGAATCGGACGGCAGGCCGATGACCGCGGCGTCCAATCCGCTCAGCGTCGTCGCCTGCGGCAGGCGCATGAAGGTGGGAATACCGCAGAACCGTGGGGTCTCAAGAGAATCGATTGGAAGAACGCTCATGTGCCCTCACCCCAGCTTCGCGTAGCGTCGCTCGAGCCAGGAAGCGACGAAGGTCAGGATCGTGGTCAGAACGAGATAGATGACCGCGACCGCGATGTAGAACTCGAACGGGCGGAAGGTGGCAGCGATCAGCGTCTGCGCGTAGAGCGTCAGCTCGACGACGGTGATCGTCGACAGGAGCGAGGTGTTCTTCAGCGTCGAAATCGCCTCGTTGGTGACTGATGGCAGGATGATGCGGAAGACCTGCGGCAGGATGATCGTGCGCATGGTCTCGCTCGGACTGAAGCCGAGCGCCAGGGCGGATTCACTCTGTCCGCGTGGAATGGCAGTCAGGCCGCCGCGAACGATTTCAGCGACATAAGCGCCGCTGTTGATGCCGAGCGCAATGACGCCCGCCGTAAACGGAGAGAGCCGGATGCCAATCTGCGGCAGGCCGAAATAGATGATGAAGACCTGGATCAGCGTCGGCGTGCCGCGGATGAACCAGATGTAGAAGCCGGCGATCGCACGCACGGATTTCCATTTGGAGCGTTGCGCCAGGGCTGCCAGCAAGCCGCAGGCCCAGCTGACGATGATGGTCAGAATCGTGAGGCCGAAGACCGCCCATGCCGCCTCGAGGAAGCCCGGACCATAGAGCTGAAGTTCCTCCATAAAGCCGCCCATCACGCCTTCACTCCCTGGCCATTGTCTCTCGAAACGGAGTGGCCGACCTCGTCATGCAGAATGCGATGGAGGAACTGCTTCAGGCGATCGCTTTCTGGATGCCTGAGGATCTCGGGCGGCCCTTCCTCTGCGACGACACCCTTGTCGAAGAACAGCACGCGGGAGGAAACGTCGCGCGCAAACGCGATCTCGTGGGTCACGAGCAGCATGGTCATGCCGTCGGATGCCAGCGAGGCCATCAACACCAGGACCTCATGAACGAGCTCCGGGTCGAGCGCCGAGGTGACCTCATCAAACAGCATCAGGCGCGGCTTCATCGCCAAGGCGCGGGCGATCGCCACGCGCTGCTGCTGCCCGCCGGACAATTGTGATGGATAGCTATGGCGCTTCTCGAAAAGGCCGATCCGCGACAGCAGCGCTTCAGCCTCCTCGATCGCCTGTGCTCGCGGCATCCTCAGCAAGCGCCTCGGCGCATGCGTGACGTTTTCGACAACGGTCATGTGCGGCCAGAGATTATAGCTCTGAAACACCATGCCAACGCGAGCGCGCAGCGACTGCAGCTGCGACGGTGTGGGGAAAAAGCGCGATGCCGGGCGGAAATCGAAGGACAATCCCTCGAAATCCATGAAGCCGGACTGCGGCATCTCAAGCGCGTTGATGGATCGCAGGAACGTGCTCTTTCCGGAGCCGCTGGCGCCGATGATCGAAACCACCTCGCCTGCCTGGACCGTCAGCGACACGCCCTTCAGAACCTCGTTCTCGCCGAAGCTCTTGCGGATTTCGCGTAATGTCAGAAGCGGCTCGCTCATGCGGACACCTCCGCCGGAAGCACATCGAGAATGCTGACGGCGACATCCCGCGGGGTGCGAGAGGCACCGTTGATCGGCGTGATATCTTGCGGACAGGCGGACAGCACGAGGACCAGATCCATCTCGGCGCGCATGACGACGTAGTCGCCAGCGGCGGTATCCGGCGGAACGCGATCGACTTGGCCGTCAGCCTTGACGGGAACGTTCATAAACAGGTTGAGCGACGCCGGCGTGAACGGCAACGCAATGTCCAGATCCGAAAGCGCTTCGTGAAAATTGTCGGTGCAGCTGCGGTGATATTCCTGGCAACCGAGCTGCTGGTAGAGCTCGCGATTGCACGGGCAGAGCAGCGTATCGTGCCGCACCTTGGCGCTGTCGGCGACCATCGTCAGCATCGGCCGGCGGCGCGAACTCATCAGCGCCATGCCCTCGGTGAAGAAGATGTTGCTGTTCATCGACCGCGTGTGATCGAGAGATGATGTTTCGAAGAGATCGCTCGCGGCCAATGTCCAGGCATCGACGACCTGGTTGCCGTGGGTGTTCGTCACGAGGGCGAATTGCCCGGCCCTCATCTTGAAGGAGCGCCCCTCGGTGGCGGGAACAATGTCTGCGTCTAGGCTCATTTCAAACTCGTCTTTCTTCGATGCGATCGGTGTGGGGGTGGGGCCGATCGATCGAGCGCAGGCAACCGTATTCAGTATACCAGTGGAGTTCAAGTAGCAATTTCAATAAATTACCGCCTATATAATTGCCTTCTTGTATATAATTTAGACATGGAATGCCTATGCTGTGAGCAGATTTCACGGATCGGCGCTTTAGTTAGCAGAAGGTCAAAAGGCTTGATTGACGTTCGGATACTCGTGGTGTACCGAAAATCAGAGCTTTGACGCATGAGTGCATACGGAGTGAAATCATGGACCGCTACTTCCCGCCGGACGAATACGCGCAGCGCTTGACCCGCGTTCAGGCGGAGATGAAACGGCGCGGCTTCGAGACCGCCGTCGTCTTCGGACGCGGCGGCGGGACGACCGACAATTGCGGCGATATCCTCTACCTCTCCAACCACTACGCCATCAGCGGCGGCATGGATTCGCTGATCTGGACGGCGCGCTCCTTCGCGGGCGTCATCTTGCAGCAAGGCCGCGCACCGCAGTTGCATATCGACGAACCAGAGGTTCGCCGCGATCTCGTCTCCATCGATGACGTCCGGTCCAGCAACCATCCATTCGAAAGCGTCGCCCGCTCGCTGGTCGAACGAGGCGTGACGGGTCCGGTGGCGATCGTCGGAACCAACTTCATTCCGGTGAAATACTACCGGCAGCTGGAAGCCATCGCACCCGAGATCGAATGGGTCCCGGCCGACGATCTCGTTCGATCCGTGCGCCGCATCAAGAGCGCGCGCGAGCTCGACTGTTATCGCGTCGCCGGCGAGACGGCGACGGCGGGTGTGAATGCCCTGATGCAGGGCCTGATCGGCGGCATGTCGGAACGCGAGGCGGCCGGCGAAGCGGCGCGTGAGGTCGTCAGGCGCGGCGGCCGCATCCAGATGATCGGAACCAATCACGGCGATACGCTCGGCTTCGACCAGCGGTTCCCGTTGACCGGTTATAGCGCCGATACACCTCAAGACGGCGATATCGTCACGGGCACACTGCATGGCCCGCTGTTTCAGGGATACTATCTCGATCCCGGCCGGACGGCGGTTCGCGGCAAGGCCAACAGCGAGCAGCTGCGCCTGATCGAAGCGGCCGCTAACATCGTGCATGGGCTGTCCGACATGCTGCGGCCAGGCGTAAAGCTTCTTGAAGTCGCGGCGGAGGGCGACCGGATGACGGCAGCCTTCGGCGGCTCGATTTCACCGATCATGAAGAACTTCCCCTTCTACGGCCACGGGATCGGGCTAGGCTTCGAGCTGCCGCGCATCTCGACCACCATGTCTATGCCCGATGATATCGTGGAGCAGAACATGGTGTTCGGCGTCGAATCATTTCTGTCGCTCGACGGCGTCGGCGCAGCGTTTTTCGAAGACATCATCATTATCGGTAAAGACGGCAACGAGCTGGTCACGAACTCGCCGAGCGTCTTCTAGAGAAGCTTAGCGACTGCCGGAATTCAAAGGACCGGGCGATGCGATCGCCCGGTCCTTTCATGTCAATGTGCAAAAACGCTGTCGAAGTCCTTGAAACCCTTCACTTCGATCGGATTGCCGCTCGGATCGAAGAAGAACATCGTGCGCTGCTCACCCGGCTCGCCTTCGAAGCGAATGACCGGCGGAATATCGAAAGCGATGCCGCCCTTCTGCAGACGCTCGGCGAGCGCCAACCAATCCTCGAGCGGCAGGACGACTCCGAGATGCGGCATCATCACCATGTGATCGCCGACCTTGCCTGTGCGCGTCACATCAAACGGCTTGCCGAGATGCAGCGAGATCTGGTGGCCGAAGAAGTCGAAATCGACCCAGGTGTCGGTGGAACGACCTTCGGCGCAACCGAGGACGTCACCATAGAAGCGTCGTGCTTCGTCAAGATCGGTGACGTGGTAGGCGAGATGGAAAAGTGAGCGCACGGTGGCCTCCTTTGTGAGTGTGAAAGGTATTGATCAGCGAATTGTGAGTGTTCTCGGCAGGACGGACAGCGGCTCGGCGCCGTCGTCCGTGACGATGACCGTCTCCGACGCGCCGACTGTCCAGTGACCGTAGCTTCGAAGCGTGGCGGGTAGATGGAACACCATCCCCGGTTCGATCACGCGTGACACGCCGGTAAACAGGCTCAATATGCCGCCTTCGCCCCAATCAGGCGCGAAGGCGACGCCCATCGAATAGCCGATGCGCTTTCGAAAGGCGGCGGTGTAGCCGGCATCGTCTATGATACGCTGCGCCGCCTCGTGTGGCGCCGAACAGGCGGCGCCCGGGCGGATCGCGGCCAGCGCAGCATCGAGCGCCTGCAATGAGCAATCCATCATCCGGAGCGCTTCATCCGGCGCATTGCCGATCCACACGGTGCGCATCAGCGCCGCGTGGTAGCGCGCATGGCTGCCCGCGAGCTCGAGGAAGACCGGATCTCCTGCTTCCAGCCGGCGCCGCCGCCAGGTCATGTGCGGCAGGCCGCTGCGGTGGCCGGAGGAGACGAGCGGCTCCATCGCCATGGCCTCGGAGCCGGCCCGCGTTGCCGCCTGCAGCATGACGGCGGCGATCTCGTTTTCGTTGCTGCCTTCCCCGCAGGCATCGATAGCCGCGATCATGCCCGCTTCGGCGTAGCGCGCGGCGGCGCGGATCGCTGCGAGTTCGTCGGCGGATTTGATCATGCGCAGCGGCGGCAGAATGTCGGAGCCGTCGGCAAGACGCTCCTGCCCCAGCTCCCTGGCAAGCTCGTGGGCGAGTCTGGGCGGCAGAAACCAGCCACCGAGTTCGATTGCCGGCCGGGTGATCTTCCGGTCCCGCAGCAGCGCCACCAGCGCTGAGACGGGGCTGTCGCCATCCTGATAGACGGCGATATCGGAAAGCCAGGTGTTGGCCGCCGTGCCATAAAGTTCCAACTGCCGAACCAGCAGCGTCACGTCTCCCGACGCCGTCAGGATCAACGCCTGAAAAGCAAAATATCCAGCGGTCTGGCGGCCGGTCAGCCAGTAGATCGTCTCCGGTCCGGTGACGATAAGCGCTTGGTGGCCGCTGGCCCCCAGCGCCGACACGGCCAGCGCCTGGCGTCGGGCGAACTCGTCCCGCGAAAAAGAAGCCTCGCTTCCGCAGAGCGCTTCCAGATCTTCATTGGGTAGGTTGGGCTGCATGTTCACTATCTCAGCTCCGCGCCAGCCAGCCGAGGAAGCGGGCGCGCACGCTGTCGAAATGAGTCTCCATCGCCGCTCGCGCGGCCGCCCCGTTCCCGGCTTCGATCGCGTCGATCACGGCGATGTGCTCGAGCGCCTGCTGGTCGAACCGGTCGTGGGTGCGAGTGATCGTGCAGCGGCGGGCAATGCCGCGCATCTCGGTCAGCATGGTCGCGAGCAAAGGGAGGTCGGCTGCATAGGCAACGGCGTTGTGAAATGCATCGTCGTCGAGCCAGAAGTGATCGAAGGCAATGTCACCGCCATTGGCGTAGGCGCACATGCGCTCACGCGACTGGATGAGATCGGGCGTAAGCGGCCGCGTTGCCGCCGTCTCGGCGGCGGCCCCCTCCAACAGTCGCCTAAGCTGGACGATCTCAAGCAACTGCTCGACGCTCACCTGGCGCACCATGAGCGCGCCGTTCGGCAGCCTCGAGATGACGTCCTCTTTCTCCAGGCGCGAGATCGCCGCCCGCAATGGCGTGCGCGATATGCCGGAGTCCTGCGCGAGCGAACGTTCCGTCAGCATATCGCCGGAAGAGAACTGCCCTTCGAGGATGCGTTGCTTCAGGTCGCGATAGACCTGCTGTGTCAGGGTTTCCTTGTCACTCATGTCGTGAACCGCCCCTCTCGTCTGATATTGCCGCGTACAAGGTTTCAGCCGCTGCGGCCAAATCCGCATTATCCATGGCTTCGTCGGGATTGTGGCTGCCGTTCCAGTTGCGCAGGAACACCATGACGGAATCCCAACCGGCCTGCGCGAAGGCGGCGGCATCGTGCCCTCCCCCCGAGAGCATGCGCCGTGGCGAATGGCCCAAAACTCTCGCCGCATCTGCGATCATATTGCCAAGCGTCGCGGATAGCCGCGTCGGCTGGCTGCTCGATTGTGCACCGAAATCGAAGCGCACGCCGCGCTCTGTGGCGATCGCCGCGGCCTCGGCCTGCAGGAGACCGTCGACCTGGTCCAGCACCGCGACATCGTCGCTGCGCAGATCGACACAGAAGTCGACCCGGCCCGGCACCTTGGCAAAGGCATGTTCCGAACTAGCCGCATCGACCCTGCCGAAGGTGACGGCGAGATCGTGGCCCGATCGCAGCACGTCTCCCCAATGCCGGTCCATCGCGACGACAAGGTCGGCAAGCGCGAAAACGGTATCAGAGCGCGCAGCGCGCGGCGCGCCACCGGAATGCGCCCAGGTTCCGTGGACGCTTGCGTTGCGGTAGCGCAAGCCACCGCGCACGCCATCGACGATACCGAACGCCTCGTTCGCGTCATAAAGCACCGGTCCCTGCTCGATGTGCAGTTCGATGAAGCGTGCGGGCGAAAGGCCTGAACCACTCAATATGGCATCGGGATCCCCGCCTTCCGCGCGGATGTGGTCGCTGAGGGTGCGGCCATTATCGGCTCGCTTCGCCTGCAGTTCGGGCGCCGTCAAGCGCCCGAGCGCTGCGCGGGATCCGGCATAGGACACCGGAAACCACACGCTTTCTTCTGCGCGCGTGACGGTGACGACAAGATCGACCGGCGGCGCCTCTCCGCTTTCCACGAAAGCGGCTGCAAGGGCGACGGCGCCGGCGACGCCGGCCGCGCCGTCATAGGCGCCGCCCATGGCAACCGTATCGACGTGCGAGCCGATATAGATTGGTGGTGCATCGCGATCGCGTCCCGGCAGGCGCGCAAAGAGATTGAGCGCGGCGTCCCGTGTCACTGTCATGCCCAGACGTTCCACCTCGTCGGCGACCACATCATGCGCGCGGCTTTCAAGCGGGCTGTATGATGGGCGGGTGAAACCCGGTCCGGGATCGGAGATGGCGTTGATGCGATCGAGCAGCCGAGCGATCGTGTCACTGATGATTGCGCTCACGCGGCTACCACCGGAAGGAATTCGATGGTTGTGGCCGGCTTCGCGCCGGAAAGCGCCAGAAGCGCATTGCGGGCGGCGCCGACGGCCACGCGCTGCAACGCCTCCGGCGTCGTGCCCCCCAGATGCGGGGTGAAGATAACCCGCTCGGACGCGCCCAGCTGACCACTCGGTGCTTCCGGCGAATAGACGTCCAGTGCCGCTGCGGCGACAATGCCGCTTGCAAGCGCCTCGGCAAGTGCGTCCTCATCGATCAGGCCGGCGCGCGCCGTGTTGACGAGAATGGCGCCCGGCTTCATTGCGGCAAACGCGCTGGCGCCGATCATCCCACGCGTTTCGTCGCGCATGGGGGTGTGTAGCGAGACGACATCGGCCTGCGCGAGGCCTTCTGCAAGCGTGCTCACCCGCTGGAACAAACCGGTGTCGGCGCTTCTCGGCGAAAAGACGAGAACCCTCATGCCGAGTGCTGCGTCAAGCATCCGCCCCAGCCCGGCGCCCGTCGCGCCCCATCCGACGACGAGCGCGATCTTGCCTGACAATTCACGAAACTTGTGGGCCTCACGGAAACTACGCTCGCCGGAGCGAACCGCCTGATCCGCTGCCGGAACAAGCCGGGCTGCGGCGAGCGTGAGCCCCAAGGCGAGTTCTGAAACCGATTGCGCGTTCGCGCCAGGCGTATTGCACACCAGCACGCCCTTCTCGTGCGCCGCGCGCTTGTCGACGGCATCGTGGCCCGCGCCGTGAACGACGATCACCTTCAGGCGGTCACTTGCGAGAATGGGTGCGGCCGACAGGCCGGCATCGCGGGTGATGACGGCGTCGCAGCCAATGATCATCGTCGATACGGTTTCTACATTAGTCGATGGGCACAGGACGGGTTCCACGCCCGCTTGCCGCAAGAGATCAAGGCCATCCTTGTGAATGGGCTGAACGATCAGGCACTTCATCGTGTTGCTTTCCGCTCATTGCTTTCAAGCCGCCCGACAATCGCGTCGCGGGCATTGAGGACATGTTGGCTCATCAGCTTCCCGGCGCGCTCGCCATCCTTGCCGCGCAGCGCGGCGATGATTTCGAGGTGCTCTTCGCACCCCTTTAGATAGCGTGCGGGAACGAGGCTGTGGTCGAACATGCAGGTCCGGCGCCTCAGATCGCTGATGGTGCGCACCATCATCTGGTTGGACGTGGAGCGCGCCAGCGTCAGATGGAAATCGTCATCGACTCGGCGCTGCTCGTCCTCCTCGCCCGGCCCCTCCGTCATCAGTGCGGTCACACGCCTTTCGAGACCGTCGAGGATGGTGAGAGCGACCGCGGTCGCATGGCGGGCGCAATAGCCTTCGATGACGCTCCTGAGGAAGAAGATCTCGTTCACCTCGGCTGGTGTCAGCGTGCGCACCTTGAGAAAGCGCCCTTCCTGGACGGCGAGCCCTTCGGCCTCGATGCGCTTGATCGCTTCGCGCACCGGCGTGCGCGACATGGCAAGCTCCTCACCGAGCTTTGCCTCCTGCAAGACATCGCCGGGCTTGAGTTCGCCAGCGAGGATCATCTCGATGATTTTCGCATAGGCCTGCTTGGCAAGCGGTTGGTTCATTATTCTCGTTCCTCCGCCTTTATAGCGGCCTCTGGTTTTTCTTCGAGAGACGCAAGAAAATCCGCGAGCGCCTTGTTACGCGCGATCAGCAGATCCTCCGCCTCGTCTTGAGATATGGATTTGAAACGAATGGTGCTGCCCGTCGCGGTCTGCGCCAACCGTGACAAATCGACGGAGGCAACGGTTGCAATCTTCGGGTAGCCGCCCGTCGTCTGGCGCTCCGCCATCAACACGATCGGCCGGCCAGACGAGGGCACCTGGATCGAGCCCGCCACCGTGCCATCCGAGACAATATCGTGACCGGCGAAGGCATGGATCGCGGGACCATCCAGGACCTGCGCCATGCGGTCTCGGCTTGCCGTGATGCGAAACGGTTCCCGCAGGAAATCCTTCCAGGCGGTGGCGTCGAAGTGATCCGCCTGCGGCCCCGGAACGACGCGCATCGGACCATTCGAGCGGGAGCAGGGCTTGCGCAACGCCAGCAGCGACGATTGTTTCGTCTCGCCAAGCGGGAGCGCATCGCCGATCGCAAGACGCCGGCCGTCCACGCCACCGAGCCCGGAGCGAAGATGCGTCGAGCGCGCCTCCAGAACCTTCGGCGTCTCGATGCCACCCGAGATGGCGAGATAACCCCAGACGGCCTGCCTCAAAGCGCCGATCTTCAGGATCTCGCCCGGCATCAGCCAGTGGCTTTCCCAACCATGCCTGACCTGACGATCGACGGTGATATCGACGGCGCCGCCGGTCACCGCGAAACGCACCGGCTTCTCGACCACAAAGGCCCCGCCGACATGCGCGAATTCCAGCGCCGCGTCGCTATCCGCGTTGCCGACAAGCCGGTTGCCGATCAGCATCGATGCACGGTCCATGGCACCCGCGCCGGAGACGCCGAGACGCATCAGCCCGGTGCGTCCGAGATCCTGGACCGTCAGCATGGGGCCGGCTTGCTTGATATGGAGCACAGTCATCGCGTCTCCCACTCCTCCACCGGCTCACCTCGCGTGATGGCGGCATCGAGGCTTTCGGCCTCGTCGGCATCAACCGGGCGGAAGCGCACGCGATCGCCGGCGCGCAACAGGAACGGGTCGGCGCGCGAGGGATCGAACAGCCTCAGCGGCGTGCGGCCGATGAACCGCCAACCACTGGGTCCAGGAGCGGAATTGATGCTGGCCTGCTTGCCGCCGATGCCGATCGCGCCGGCTTCGATCCGCTGGCGCGGAACGGCAAGGCGCGGCGTGTGCAACTGCTGCGGTAGGCCGCCGAGATAGGAAAAGCCCGGCGCGAAACCGATCATGTAGACACGATAGTCCGCCGAGGCATGCAAGGCGATCAGTTCCTTGCGCGACATCTGCTTCATCTCCGCAAGTTCTTCGAGATCGATTCCGACCTCGTGACCGTAAAGGACAGGCACGGTGAGCCGGCGTGCAATTGCGCCGCCCAACGACAGCTGGCCGAGCAGCGTTTCGAGCGAAGCGGAGAGGTTTTTCCCACGGATTATGATGGGATCATAGGCGACGAGTAGCGAACGATAGGTCGGAACGGTTTCGATGACGCCCGTTATCGGCTGTGTCGCCAGCATGTCCGCTAGCGCGATCACGCGCTCATTCGTCTCTTCATCGATCTGATCGGAAAATTCGACAACAAGCGCGCTGTCGCCAGACGGGATAATGCGCGGATAGTTGTGCTTTACCGGCTGCGTCGTGGCCATTTCAGGGACTTAATCCTTACGAGGGCTTCGGGCGCAGTAATGCCGCTCAAGCGGCGTAAGTGCCGGGCGCAAACGTAAAGTGAGAGACATTTCCACCATCACCATTACACGTCTCGACAAGCGAGATTCTCAATCGACAATGCTCTTGTCATTTCAGTACACCAACTGTATGTCAAGCATTATCCTACGCCGCCTGAATCTGACGAATGGGCGGCACCGCCCTCGCAAACAAGGAGTTCGACCGTGGTATCAGTGGATTTGAACTGCGACATGGGCGAGAGCTTCGGCGCCTACAAGATCGGCGACGATGCGGCCATGATGGAGATCATTACCACGGCCAACGTAGCCTGCGGTTTCCATGCAGGCGATCCCATTGTCATGCGCGACACGATCTTGAGCGCCAAGAAGCATGGCGTCGCGGTCGGCGCCCATCCATCCTTCATGGATCTCTATGGTTTCGGCCGTCGCCGCATCTCGGGTGAACGGCCGGAGGATCTCGAGGCGCAGATCATCTACCAGATCGCCGCCATTCAGGGCATGGCGACGGCGCTTGGCTGGCCGATCACGCATGTCAAGACGCACGGATCGCTCGGCAACATGGCCGCCGAGGACGCGGAACTGGCCGGCGTCTGCGTGCGCGCCATCCGCGCCGTTGATCCAAACCTCGGCTTCATCACCCTCCCATATTCGCAAACCATGCGTGCGGCAGAAGCAGCCGGTCTGCGCGTTGCCTGCGAGGTCTATGCAGATCGCCGCTATCTCGACAACGGCATGCTGGCGCCGAGGCAGATGGATGGCGCCGTCATTCATGATGTCGAACAAAGCGTCGACCAGGTGCTGTCCATGGTTGCCGACAACAAGATTCCGACACTCGGCGGTGGGAGCCTCGCCGTTGAGGCCGCAACGGTCTGCATTCATGGCGACACACCAGGCGCCGCCGCGACGGCGCGGGCGCTGCGCAGTAAACTCACCGCCGCCGGAATCGACATTGCCCCCTTCTCCACGCCTAGAATCTGAACGAGGAATGATCTTGACCCGTACCGTCTACCTGAACGGCAGCTGGCTCCCCGAAGCCGATGCGAAAGTTTCCGTTTTCGACCGGGGCTTCCTGTTCGCCGACGCGATCTACGAAGTCACCGGCGTTGTCGGCGGCAAGCTGCTGGAATATGCCGGTCACGCGGCCCGCCTTCAGCGCTCCACGTTCGAACTCGGCATAGCCTGCCCACTGACGCAGGTGGAGTTGCTTGCCGTCCATCGCGAGATCGTTCGCAGGAACGATCTTGATGAGGGGCTCATCTATCTGCAGATTTCCCGCGGCGTAGCCGATCGCGACTTCACCTTCCCAACGGACGCAACCCCGACCCTGGTTCTATTCACCCAGGCGAAAGCCGTACTCGACAATCCAAAGGTGAAGACGGGGATTTCCGTGGCGCTGGTCCCCGATCAGCGCTGGGCGCGGCGCGATATCAAGACGGTCCAGCTGCTCTATCCCTCGATGGCGAAGATGAAGGCGGCATCTGTCGGCGCCGATGACGCCTGGCTCGTTGAGGACGGCTTTGTCACTGAAGCGAGCTCGGCCACCGCGCACATCATCAGCAGGGACGGGAAACTGATCACGCGCGGCCTGTCGAACGCGATCCTCCACGGCATCACCCGCCTCAGCGTTCTAGACATCGCCCGCGACGCTGGGCTCGTCGTCGAAGAGCGCGCCTTCACGCCTGACGAAGCAAAGAATGCCCCCGAGGCCTTCATCACCTCGGCAACCAACTTCGTCTTGCCGGTGACCTCGATCGACGGGCAGCCGGTCGGTGACGGCGAGCCGGGGCCGCGGACGTTGAAGCTTCGCCAGCTCTACATCGATAACAAGTTGGCGAACGCCATCTGACCCTTCTTGTCGCCCGTTCGCGGGTGACAACGATGTTGTCCCGCGTCCCGTGGCCCATCACCATTGACAAACCTCATTAGCGCTAGGCAGCCTCTGGGTTTATACGGTTTTGTAGGATCAAATTTTAATAAACAGTCGTCAACCATTCGCGCTTGACGCTACCGCGATCCTCAATCAATTCCCTCATGGCAGATATTTTAGTTGCCGTAATAAGGCAGTTTCACAAATCGGTTTGTCTATTTACGAGCCGTAACCTTTCAAACAGATCCTTCGCCTTGACGGGATTCGAACTGGCGACCCACGCCACCGGCGGTGGAACGAAGCTTTCTAGCGTCCGTTTCTTCCAAGGTCAGCAAAGGAGGAAATTCCCATGCCCCGTGGTGACAAATCAAAATATACCGACAAGCAGGAGCGCCCACGTATCGGCGTTGCTGATGAGCGCTGAAACGAATTCATCGCTCGCAATCGCCGCCGTCGCTGAGGCCGCGCGAGGGCAGAGATCTCCGGCTGCTTTCGCATGAAGTGTCGACAACGCCACAAGCCCAGATCAGTTGGGCGACCGATGTATTCGGCAACGCGGTTGCCACCGCGGTTTTCAGCGAAATGACCGATATCCTGACCGTCGACAGCGTCGCCTTGGTCAACCTCACCGCTGCCGCATGGCCGGTCTTTGCTATTGCAGGCTCCGCCATTACCTTTCCATTCCGCTATTCGGATGAGGAATGGACCGATCTCGGCGCGCTGACGGCTCGTCAGTTTGCCGACCCGTTCCAGCAACTTCAGCGGTGGGCACAGGGATTTGTCGCAAGCAATTCGACGGACACGCTGTCGCTTCTCAAGGACATAAGTGCGGGAGTGTCTTCATCGATCTCCTATCAAAGCCGTGAGGCGGAAGGCACACAGACGCCGACCCAAACTCTGGAACGTGGTTGGGGATCATGCCGTGACTTCGCGGTGCTGTTTGTTGAAACTGTTCGTTGTCTGGGCTTTGGAGCGCGCATCGTGTCGGGATACCTGTTCAATCCCGATCGAATATTGCTTGGTTCGCGGGATCAGGGCTCGACCCATGCCTGGGTCGAGGTATTCGTACCCGGTGCTGGATGGATTACGTTCGATCCGACCAATCGCAGCATGGGCGGGGCCAATCTCATCCCTGTCGCCGTCACTCGCGATATCGCGCAATCCGTTCCCGTCGCCGGCAGCTTCGTCGGTGCGTCCGATGCCTTCATATCGATGGACGTGGAGGTCGAGGTATCCACGTGAGTCTCGGCAGGCCCACGAGGATTTTAGTCGTCCAGCCATTCGCCCATGGCACTTATTGCACGTGCTGATCCCGGTCGCGCTGCAGGTGTGAGCTGGCGATCACGCTGGTTTCCGGCGCGAACAAATCGTGTTTCTCGGCAAAGGCGGCAAACAGGCCGCGCGCGGTCTCGGCTTCGATCTCGCCGCGCAACGCCGCGACGCATGCCTTGAGAGCAACAGAATGCGCAGGATCCCTGAGCGATGCTGGCCATTCGCAAAGATGCCGGTAGGCGTCCATGACGCTGCGAACCTCTGCCGGAAAGCCAAGGCCGACAAGAATGAAAACTGGCTGTCTGAACATATCGGGTTTCATCGCTCTCTCCTTCCCAACCCGGAATGTTGATGGATGGACGCCGTCGCAACGGCGCCCTGTTCTGCGGATAACGCAGTTACGCGGCCTTTTGCGCTTCGATCTGCGCTGGAGCAGCAGACGTCATTGCGGGAGCGCTCTGGATGGAGATCTTGCGCGGCTTCAGTGCCTCCGGGATCTCGCGAACCAGATCGATCGACAAGAGACCGTTGCTGAGGTCGGCCCCGTTCACCATGACATGATCGGCAAGTTCGAACCGATGCTCGAAGGGACGGCCGCCAATGCCGCGATGCAGGTAGCCTTCGTTTGCTGCTTCCTGCTTCTTGCCGGTGACGGTCAGAAGATTGGACTGGAAGGTGATGTCGAGATCGTCCTGCGCGAAGCCCGCCACCGCAATCGAGATCCGGTAGCTGTCGTCACCGGTCTTGACGATGTCATAGGGCGGCCAGTCGCTGATCGAGCGGGCACGCTGGGCGTTTTCGAGAAGATTGAAGACCCGGTCGAAGCCGACGCTCGAGCGGAAGAGGGGTGCATAGTCGTAAGATGTTGCCATAGCCATATTCTCCTTGAAGCAACATGGGTACGGGAGGGCCGAAAGACGACGCCTCCAGCAAGGCCAGCCCTGTCATCAGCGGCTGACGGGAATCGATTTGGTTTGGCATATTTTGATTCAAGAGCGCGCTGCTGAAAAAATTCGCAGCTCCGCCGATAAGGATTTTGATACGATGCTGCACTGCAGCGGAACCATTATCAGGCCAGCCGCATTTTAAAAGATCATCATCCCTTCGACGCCAGCAGGTGACAATGATCTCTGCAGCAGATCCCGTCTATGTCGCCAGGAGACAAGACTACGGAACGTAGACCATCGTCGACATCAAAACCGGCCGAATAGCCGACATCAGCGGATGTGTTCTGAGACGGCTTGACGTTGCGATGGCAGCAGGGCTGGTGCAGGACTTGAACGAGACAGCGACGCACGGGTTCGAGAAGGTGGCGCAAAATCAATCCTGATCGCACAGCATTTATTCCGCGAGACGCTCGGGAAGTTCAAAAACGGCAGCGTTGTCCTGCGACCCGGATGTCATGCGATCCAATTGTTTCACATTGAAGTTCTTTTCCCCATGATCTTGCGCGTCGGTGGAATCGGTCGGACGAAGAAAGGTTCGAACCGTCCAGGAAAGCCTGCAAGGATCTAAGGTATGCATGTCGATCGGCGAATCGCAGCTTGATGCGAGGTTTTTCACCACAGGTCTGCATGACGATTGACGTCCTTGTACAGCAGGTAGCGAAATCTACCCGGACCGCCCGCATAACAGGCTTGTGGGCAGTAGGCGCGCAGCCACATAAAGTCTCCGGCCTCGACTTCGACCCAGTCCTCGTTTAGGCGATAGACAGCCTTTCCTTCGAGAACGTAAAGTCCGTGCTCCATGATATGCGTTTCCATGAATGGGATCACTGCGCCCGGTTCGAGGGTCACGATATTCAGGTGCATGTCGTAGCGGATGTCGGAGGAATCAAGGAAACGGGTGGTCGCCCACTTTCCCTCGGTATCCGGCATCGCATCGAGCTCGCAATCGTCCTCGTGGATGAAGACTGCTGGCGGCAGATCAAGGCCGTCGACAACCTTGAAGGCCTTTCGAACCCAGTGAAAGCGAACCAGCGAGGTGCCGCGGTTGAAGAGCTGCCATGCCGAACCCGCCGGCAGGTAGGCGAAGGATCCTGCGCGTAGAGCATGTACCGTGCCTTCGAACTCGATCGTCATCTGCCCTTCGACGACGAAGATCGCCGCCTGCACTCTGGCATCCGGCTCTGGGCGGGCACTTCCACCGCCGGGCTGCACTTCCATTAAGTATTGGGCAAACGTTTCAGAGAAGCCGGTGAGCGGCCGTGAAAGAATCCAGGCCCTCGTCTTTGCCCAGTGAGGCAGCGCGCTGGTGACGATATCGCTCATCACGGTGCGCGGTATCACTGCATAGGCCGTTTTGAAAACGGCTTTGCTGGACAGGAGGTTGGTCTGCGGCGGTAGGCCGCCCACCTGAGAGAAATAGTTATTCGTGCTCACCATCAGCTCCGGCGTTTGTTTGAGCATATGCTTTACCGCAGCCCAGAAATTCGGCTACAACTGAATAACAGCGCCGCGGGAAAAAAGCGAGGCATGGCGCTATCTATCTACAACATTTATGAAATTTCAGTTTCACATAGTCTGGCATGAAATCTGCTTCTCTTTTTATGACTGGATAGAGGTCCAGCACGGTTCAAAAAAGAGGGAACGGCATGACCAGGACATTATCGACGACCCGATATGGCATCGGCATTCTTCATACCTTGCGGATGACAACGGTATTGGGCACCGTCGCCGCCGCTCTACTGACAGCGGCCGTCATTCCGGCTCTTGCGGCCGGAACGCTGCGCATCGGCATGACAGCGTCCGATATACCGCTGACCACCGGCCAGACCGACCAGGGCGGTGAAGGCCAGCGCTTCATGGGTTATACCGTCTACAATTCGCTCATCGAATGGGACCTCACCAGCGCCGACAAACCTTCTGTCCTGATCCCCAGCCTTGCAACCTCCTGGCAGGTCGATGCAACGGATAAGGCCAAATGGATCTTCAAGCTGCGCGACGGCGTGAAATTTCATGACGGCAGCGCGTTCAACGCCGATGCCGTCGTCTGGAACCTCGACAAGCTGATGAAGCCGGACACACCGCAGTTCGACAAGCGTCAGTCGGCGCAGGGCAAGTCGCGCATTCCGGCCGTCGTTTCCTATAAGGCGGTCGACCCACTCACCGTCGAGATCACCACCAAGGGGCCAGATGCTACGCTTCCCTATCAGATAAGCTGGATCTTGATGTCCTCCCCCGCAAACTGGGAAAAGCAGGGCAAGAACTGGGATAATGTTGCGCAGAAGCCCTCCGGCACCGGCCCGTGGAAGATGGAGAGTGGTTTTACGCCGCGCGAACGCGCCGAGTTGACACCCAACAAGGACTATTGGGACAAGGCGCGCATTCCCAAGCTCGACAAGCTGGTCCTGATCCCGCTGCCGGAACCGAATACCCGCGTCGCTGCCCTGCGCTCCGGCCAGGTGGACTGGATCGAGGCTCCTGCCCCAGATTCGGTCAAGTCGCTGAAGGATGCCGGCTTCAAGATCATCACCAATTCCTATCCGCACAACTGGACCTGGCATCTATCGCGCGTCGAGGGTTCGCCGTGGAACGACATCCGCGTGCGCAAGGCGGCAAACCTTGCCGTCGACCGAGACGGGCTCAATGAACTTCTCGGCGGCCTGTCTATTCCGGCTCAAGGCTACATGCCGCCAGGCCATCAGTGGTTCGGCAAACCCTCCTTCAAGGTGGAATACAATGTCGACGAAGCCAAGCAACTGATGAAGGAGGCTGGTTACGGCCCAGACAACCCGCTCAAGACCAAGGTCATCATCTCGTCGTCCGGCTCGGGCCAGATGCTGCCGCTGCAGATGAACGAATATATCCAGCAGACGCTCGCCGAGGTCGGCATCAATGTCGAATACGAAGTGATGGACTGGAACACGGTGATCAACGTCTGGCGCGCCGGCGCCAAGGATCCGAGCGCCAAGGGCGCGACGGCGATCAACTACAGCTACTTCATCCAGGACCCCTTCACGGCAATGATCCGCCAGTCCCAATGCAACCTCGCGCCGCCAACCGGCACCAACTGGGGTTATTATTGCGACAAGGACATGGACGCGCTGTTCGACAAGGTGCGCAACACTTTCGATCCCGTCGAGCAGGACAAGGTGATGCAGCAGGTGCACGAGAAATACGTGAACGACGCGCTCTTCCTGATGGTGACGCACGACGTCAACCCGCGTGCCATGACCGCCAAGGTCAACGGTTTCGTGCAGGCCCAGAACTGGTTCCAGGACTTTTCGACGATCTCCATGGATCCCTGATTTTGAGCAGGCGGCGCGCAAGGCCAACCGGCGCTCCGCCTTCCATGATGCCCGATCAATCGCTTTTCGTGAGGACACCATGCTGCTCTATGCACTCAAACGACTACTGCACGTCATACCTGTGACGATCGGCGTGAGCATCGTCTGCTTCATGCTGATCCATATCGCCCCCGGCGATCCGCTGGCCGCGATCCTGCCATCCGACGCATCGGCCGACGTGCAGAACCAGATGCGCAGTTTCTACGGGCTCGACCAGCCGCTGCCCGTTCAATATGCCCTTTGGGCATGGCATGCGCTGCACGGCGACCTCGGCACTTCCATCGCCACCGGTCGACCCGTACTGCAGGAGATCCTCGGTGCCTCGGTCAATTCCATCATCCTGGCGCTGGCGGCGGCAACCATCGGCTTTCTCACCGGCTGCACGCTGGGTCTCCTGGCCGGCGTGTTGCGCGGCGGTTGGATAGACCGAATCGCATCGATGTTTTCGATGCTCGGCGTCAGCTTGCCGCATTACTGGCTCGGCATGGTGCTAGTCATTGCCTTTTCCGTCACGCTCGGCTGGCTGCCGTCCATGGGCGGCGGGCCGGAAGGATCGGCGGGCCGGAGTTTGAGCTGGGCCTATATCCAGTTCCTGATCCTGCCCGCGGTCACCATGTCGGTTATCCCGATGGGGATCGTCGCCAGAACGGTCCGCTCGCTGGTCGCCGACATCCTCTCGCAGGATTTCACTCAGGCACTGGCCGCCAAGGGGCTGATGACCCCGCAGATCCTGCGGCATGTGGTACGCAACGCCGCGCCGACGGCATTGTCGGTCATGGGCCTACAGCTTGGTCAATTGCTGGGTGGCTCGATCCTGATCGAGACCGTCTTCTCCTGGCCCGGAACTGGCTTCCTGCTGAACGGCGCGATCTTCACCCGCGACCTGCCTATCCTACAGGGCACGATCCTCGTGCTCGCGATGTTTTTCGTTTTCCTCAACCTCGCAGTCGACGTGCTGCAAAGCGCCATCGATCCCCGCATCCAGAGGAACTGACCATGGCCGTCATAACCGCAGACATTCCACCGGCTGCAATAGCCGTCGCCAAGTCGCCCGGCTTCTGGAGCGGCGTGCTGCGCCGCATCTGTCGCGATCCCGTCGCCGTCACGGCACTGGTCATCCTTCTCCTTCTGGTGCTGATGGCGATCTTCGCTCCCTATATCGCGCCCAACGATCCGTCCAAGGGCAGCGTCATCCGTCGCCTGAAGCCGATCGGAACGCCGGGCTTTATCCTCGGTACCGACGAACTCGGCCGCGACATGGTCTCCCGGCTCATCTACGGCGCGCGACTTTCTCTCATCATGGGCGTCATACCCGTGCCGATCGCTTTCGTCATCGGCTCGACCATCGGCATCGTCGCAGGATATACCGGCGGCATTGTCAACACGCTGCTGATGCGCACGATCGACATCTTTTATGCCTTTCCGTCCGTGCTGCTGGCGGTGGCTCTCTCCGGCGCGCTCGGATCGGGGCTCACCAATGCGCTTGTTTCGCTGGTCGTGGTCTTCATTCCGCAAATCGCCCGCGTTGCCGAAAGCGTTACCACGCAGGTTCGCAAGCTCGACTATGTAGATGCGGCGCGGGCGTCGGGCGCTCCGCCGATGACGATTATCCGCGTCCACATTCTCGGCAACGTGCTGGGACCTATCTTCGTCTTTTCGACAAGCCTCGTCTCCGTGTCAATGATCCTTGCCTCCGGCCTTTCCTTCCTTGGCCTGGGGGTGCGGCCACCTGACGCGGAATGGGGGCTGATGCTGAACACACTCCGCACCGCGATCTACAACAATCCGTTCGTGGCAGCACTCCCCGGCGTGATGATCTTCATCACCTCGATCTGCTTCAACCTTTTCTCAGACGGGCTGCGCTCAGCCATGGATGTGAAGTCATGATTAGCATCGTCGAAGAACCGGCCTATGACCTTCCCGTCGGCGAAAGAGGCGGCCCGGCACAGCCACTCATCTCCGCCCGCGGGCTACTCAAACACTTTCCGGTCAAGGGCAGCGGCTTCATGAAGCCTAAGAAGGTGGTGCGGGCCGTCGATGGCGTCGACTTCGACATCCTCAAGGGCGAGACGCTCGGCGTGGTCGGCGAAAGCGGCTGCGGCAAGTCGACGACGGCGCGGCTGCTCATGCAGTTGATCATGCCCGATCAGGGCGATATCCTGTTCGACGGCGAAACGGTTGGCGGCGCATTGCCGCTCTCGGATTATCGCCGGCAGGTGCAGATGGTCTTCCAGGATAGTTATGCCTCACTCAATCCGCGGCTGACCATCGAGGATTCCATCGCCTTTGCCCCGCGGGTGCATGGCGTGCCGATGGCGAAGGCGATCACCCGGGCGCATGACCTGTTGCACCGTGTCGGGCTGGAGCCCGCACGCTTTGCCGGCCGCTACCCGCACGAACTGTCGGGTGGCCAGCGCCAGCGCATCAACATTGCCCGTGCCCTGGCACTGGAACCGCGCCTCGTCATTCTCGATGAAGCAGTATCCGCGCTCGACAAATCTGTCGAAGCTCAGGTCCTTAACCTGCTCCTCGACCTGAAACGAGATTTCGGCCTGACCTACCTTTTCATCTCCCACGATCTCAACGTCGTGCGCTTCATGTGCGACCGGGTCATGGTCATGTATCTCGGCAAGGTGGCCGAGATCGGCAGCCGCGATGCGATTTTCGAAAACACCCGCCACCCCTATTCGGCGGCGCTGCTCGCCTCGATGCCGAAGATGGACCCCTCCGAGCGAACCACCGAGCCGCCGCTGTCCGGCGACCCGCCGAACCCGATCGATCCGCCATCGGGCTGCCGTTTCCATACCCGGTGTTCACTTGCAGAGGCCGTCTGCAGTGAAAAGCTGCCGCCGCTTGCCGATGTGTCCGAAAGCCAAGCGGCCGCCTGCCTGATGTCTGTACCCGGATCGGGCCACAGCCGCGCGCCAGTCTTGATGGAGGCATGACCATGCAGACCGATGCCATGATCGATATCCGCAATCTCTCCGTTACCTTCAACCGCGGCCGCAAGCCGGTCAAAGCCGTCAACGGCGTCAGCCTTTCGGTCCGGCCGGGGGAAGTCGTTGCCCTGCTTGGCGAATCCGGCTCCGGCAAGAGCGTCACCATGCGCTCGCTGCTGCGGCTGCACCCCAGGGGCACCAGGATCGAAGGTTCAATGACCGTCGACGGCCGCGACGTCACCGGGCTTTCGACCAGGGACCTCGGTGCCTTTCGCGGCGCCATGGTCTCAATGGTCTTTCAGGAACCGCGATTGGCGCTCGACCCGGTCTATACGCTCGGCCGGCAGATCGAAGAAACGATCATGCGTCATGAGCGTATCCCGCGGTCGCAGGCCGCAGCGCGTGCCCTCACGCTCTTCCAGAAGGTCAAGATCCCCTCTCCCGAGCGCCGGCTGCAGAATTACCCGCATGAAATGTCGGGCGGCATGCTGCAGCGCTCGATGATCGCCATGGCGCTCGCCTGCAACCCAAAGGTCCTGCTGGCAGACGAACCGACCACCGCTCTCGATGCAACGGTACAGATCCAGATCCTGCTGCTGATCCGCGATCTGCAGAAGGAATACGGTCTCTCCGTCATCTTCGTCACCCATGATATCGGAGTTGCGGCGGAGGTCGCCGACCGGATCGCCGTTATGTATGCCGGGCGGATCGTCGAGGAAGGCAGCGTCGCCGAGATCATCCGCAATCCCAAACACCCCTATACGAGGGGCCTTCTGGGCGCCCGCGTCGAACTTGCCCATGGGCGCGACCGGCTGATCACCATTCCGGGGGCACCGCCGGATCTCGCCAACATGCCGGCGGGATGTGCCTTCGCTCCACGCTGCGCACAAGCCTCGGATCTCTGTCGAGCGAATGTTCCGGCCCTCATGACGATTGGTGAGGCAGCGAGGGTCGCCTGCGTGCAATATGCCTAGCAACGGCTATGATTATCAAAAACGATGATAACTAAGGGAGGAGGACATGCGGTTCGCATGTCTGGAAACAATGAAGCGCATTACTCTCATCAACCCGAACACCTCTCAACCGACCACGGCGATGATGACTGACATCGCCCGCAAATATCTGCCCGAGGGCTTCACCGTCGAAGGAGTCACCGCAAGCACGGGCGTGACGATGATCCTCGACGCGGTCGCGCTTGCAGCGGCGGCGGAAGGCGTTGTTGAAATGGGGATGGCTGCCGCGCCGCATGCAGACGGGTTGATCGTCAGCGCCTTCGGTGACCCAGGCCTCGACCGCCTGAAAAGACTGTCGGGCCTGCCTGCCGTCGGCATATGCGAGGCCAGCATCCTGGAAGCGACCGCCGGCGGCCGCCGCTTCGGTATCGCAACAGTCACTCCGCATCTGGTAACCAGTTTCGTCAAGAAAGCCGAGGAACTGGGGGGTGCGCGCCTTTTCACCGGCACGCGTCTGACGACCGGCGATCCGACACAGCTGGCTGCCGATCCGAATCGCTTGCGGGCTGAACTCGAAAAGGCTGTCCGCGCCTGTTTCGAACAGGATGGCGCAGATGCCGTCATCATCGGCGGCGGCCCGCTCGGACAGGCGGCCGACGATATTCAACGGCTGCTTTCAGCCCCGGTGATCGCGCCAATCCGGTCAGCCGTCGAACTTCTACTGTCGCACATGACCCATCCGTCGAAAGCGGTTGCGAAAGCTACGCAATGAGGAAACCGCACCCGTCTCGCAATCGCGCACCCGCTTTTTATGTTGCAAGTCGATTGTCGCCAAACGAAAGTCTGCCCGCTGAGAATATGGCGGAGTTTACGGTGCCGAAGGATAGATCATTCCTGTATCGCGTGCGGCAGGCATTGCCCGATCTCCACCCCGCCGAAAAGCGTCTGGGAGAATTCGTCTGCGACTTTCCCGGCGAACTCGCCAGTTACTCGGCGCAGGAACTTGCCGCCCTTGCGCATGTCTCGAAGGCGACCGTTACTAGGTTCATCCAGCGGCTGGGTTATGAAAACTACGAGGAAGCTCGCCGTCATGCCCGGGCGGAAAAACAAACCGGCTCCCGGCTTTTCCTCGCAAGCTCCGCCGATCCGACATCTTCTCAATCGGTAACGGCGCATATCGCGCAGGGGATCGCTAATCTCGAGGCGACATTCCTCTCCATTTCCGACGCCCAGATCGAGACGGTCGCTGCTACGATGATGCAGGCGCGCAAGGTGT
Organism: Rhizobium sp. KNZ14-9A; assembly: GCF_056755015.1. Lineage (NCBI taxonomy): Bacteria > Pseudomonadati > Pseudomonadota > Alphaproteobacteria > Hyphomicrobiales > Rhizobiaceae > Rhizobium > Rhizobium sp. KNZ14-9A. Next base: position 217,428 of record NZ_JBPGXB010000001.1, on the reverse strand, counting down.
GGGTACTTGGCTTTCGCAGCAGCCATCCCTTCGCGTCCTATCTGCAATGGCAGTTGACCCAGGTGATCGAGGGCATCGTAGCGATCCCCGGTGCCGGGCAAACGCTGGGAGAACATCTCGTCAGCTTGCGCGAAGACGATGTCGTCATTTTCTTCGCCATGCGCCGCAGGATCGCCCAGATTGATATGATCCTCGCACAGATCCGCAAATCGAAGGCGAAACTCCTCTACATCACCGACGAAGGTGCATCCTTCGAGACCGCTGCAAGCTGGCATTTCCGGTGCCAGACGCTGGCGCCTGGACCGTTGTTCAACCACACATCCGTCATGGCGCTCTGCCACCTTCTGATCACCAGATGCCTAGAAAAGGCAGGTGTCGAGGGACGTAAGCGCCTCAGAAATATTGAAACACTCAACGAAGGCCTAGAAGAGCTTTAAAAGCAGATGAACGATCGTTTGGAGCATATGGGAGACGTGACGACGTTCATCGCCCGGGCTTCAAAAAGTTCTACCGACGAGAGACCCAATCCGCAAGTTTGGGATATTCACAAATCGCGCCGGCTGCGAATTCCGGTGAGCGCATTGAGATAATCCGACGCGACGAAAGTCGCACGACCGCCCGGGCAACACGGACATCCAGCTGAACATCATCTACGACTACAGGACCAATGTCGCGCTCTACCCCGCCTTTCACGCCTATTTCCGCGCGCATCGGCCGCCGGCCCTGATTCTGTGGGGCGAGAATGATCCCATCTTCCTGCCGGAAGGCGCTGCAGGCTGATGCCTATGGCGGCTACAATCCGCTGTTCAAGGCAGAGCACCATTGCGGTCCGCTGACCCCGGCATTGTGCTGGTCGCATTCGCGTCGCAAGTTCTTCGTGCTTGCAGACATCGCTACCAACGCCAAACGGGGGAAGAACGCCAGCGCTGCAGACCATTCGCCAGTGGACGAAGGAAAACCATTATGTCCTTCACGACATGGCGGCAGAAAAGCTTTCGGCCAAGGTCGCGGATCGTTTCTGGAACGAACACAACTTCGTCTTCCGGAAGTCGGACGGGCTGTTCTACCATGGAAAGGGTGCGACCCCTGCCTTCGACAACTGGGCGAATGATGCGACCGATCTCGGATTCGCGAGGCCTTAGCCCGAACAATGTCGCGGCTATTCTGGAGAAGGAAACAAGCGGCCTCGACGCGCGGTTCTTCTCCGGTTTCGCGGATGTGTCGGAACTGCCGAGCGCCTACAAGAGTGCTGCCAACGTGCGGTCGCAGATCGAGCACTACGGCCTTGCCGAAGTGGTCGACGAGGTGATCCCCTATACGCTCGGCTTGAAATTCGCTCCGGCTATCCTTGCTATGTGCAAGCAGACGAATGACAAAGGCCTGACCACAGCTTTTCAAAAGCACTGTATGAAAGCGTGAGCGATCATTCTACTGACCAATGTTTGGATATAAAAATTGGTCAGAAAAATGCGATTTGTTGCCAGTGACCAAATTCTATATACAATCTTCGGTCACAAGGTTGGATAATTATGCCGGATCCCACATCGGACACTCTGGAACGCATTCACCAAAGGATCGCCAGTGCGGCGCCTTCGGGCGTTTGGTCGCGCTCCGATTTCCTGGATATCGCAACACCGAACGCCGTCGAAAAGGCGCTACAGAGGCTGACCAATCGTGGCGACATCCGACGCCCTCATCGTGGTCTCTACGACAAGCCAGCTATCAGCCAACTGACCGGCGGAACAGATCTTTGAAAAAAACGCTTGCAAAACCTCGTGCGATTAGACGACCCCATCTTGTTCTGACCCCATAACGCGGGTCGGCTAATAGCGTTTCACCGAACCGATTGAGCAGCAAGTTTAGCCGCTCAACGGGTTTGCTTCGGATTAAGATCCCGCGCTTTTGAAGACGACCGTAATATTCAAGCTTTAGAACTACGCGCAGCCAGGTCTCCAGCAACGCTGGTTTTTTTCAGGCGGCCTTTCAATAGTCCCTGAGAAGGCCGCGATGGCCCCACCCACATCCCCGATAAGTTCGCTCGCGGCGGCGACGCGCGAGTCGTAGGAATAGCCAACGATCCGATTGGCGGCGGCGACCGTACCGTTGTAGACGGTGGTCAGTCGGTTCAGATTGTTGTGGCTCTGACACTCGTCGGGAGGAAAATTGCATCGACTACGCGCTTGCCATTTGGACCGTTTCTTTGTCTAGGACTTTCGATTGTTGCTGGAATTCAGATTGCATTCCAATCCCCATGCCCGACTTACTCGTTGGAATAATGTTCTAGTGGATGGCGCAATGAGGCGGTAATCCGGTTCGGAGCTCATCGTAGCTGCGCCTTGATGCCAGGTCCCTTCTACTCGGCCGCAATCCTACCAAGCCGGCTCGCCGATTGAATCGTCTCCAAATCATGTAGCCGGACGCTCGGGCAAACCTTCTTGGCGATCTCGGTCAGGTGCTGATGATGCGTCAGATAGATTACCTGCCCACACCCGGCCATCTCGGTGAACAAACGGAAGGCCTCCTCGGCACGGAAGTCATCGAAGGTTTCCATGATGTCGTCGGCGATGAACGGAATGGGTTCGCGATTGGCGACGAACTCGTGATATCCCGCCACCCGAAGCGCGAGATAGAGCTGGAACCGTGCGCCCTTGGACAACTCGTCGGCGATCTTCGAACCGCCGTTCGCCGAGACCGCGATCAGGAGTTCTCCATCCTTGCCGGGCTGGGCGGCGACACCCGTGTAGGCACCGCGACTGATGGTCCTGAACGCATCCGACGCCCTTGTCATCATCCCGCTTCGATGCCGATCTCGAAAGAGCTTCAGCGCCTGCTCGGCGGCGGTTATCCCCGCGCGAAGTTCGAGGTAGCGCCCGGCGCGTTCTTCGATCTCCAGCAAAATGGTGCGCCGCTGCTCCTCGATTTCCGCGACGACGGAATCGCCGCCTATGGCGTCGAGCGCTTTCTGCATGGTGGAGCGCTCATGGAAGACGTCGTGACATTTTCTGTCCTGGTCTTCGAGGATTGGCGTCAGCAAAGCTAGCTGGCCCTCCAATTCTTCTCTATTCGCCGACGCGAGCCTCTCCTCGACGTCACCGATATCGTTCGCACCACTGATCTCGATGAGTTCTTGCTCGACGTCAGAAATGGAAGTCCGCAGCACCTGCCGCTTCGAGGAAAGCTCGATAAAGGTCTCGACCTCATCCAGCGTGGTACACTCGAAGAACGCTGCCATCTTTCCTATTTGGAGATCGAGTACCTCCTTGGTGACAAGGTATTCGCGCTCTTCTTCTCGCTTCTTGTCGAGGTCGCGTCCCAGCTTCTCCCGTTGCTCCCTGCCCCGCTCTGCAACCATGAGACGGTCGGTGATCGTCCGCGTAAGCTCCGTGAGAGAGGCGGATTTCGGGATTTCCAGGCTGTCGCACAATTCGAACACCGAAGCTTCGAACAGAGCGCTATCCTTTTCCATCTTCTGGATTCGATCGACGAGGCTGTCTTTGGCTTCGATTGCCGAAGCTAGTTTTTCGAGAACGTCGAGGATCCCGTTGACTGCATCTACGTCTGGGAAGATCGACGCCTCCCCTAACCAGCAACCGTTGCAGAGCTCGAACCATCTGGCGTCCCATTCCTGCGCGGCTTTCGACGCATCGGTCATCGCACGGGCACGCGCGGCGTTATCCTCCTTCAGTCGCACCAGACGGTCTGCCTGATCCATGGCGAGGTTGAAGGCATCGAGGCCCTCTTCGGCGGCTGCGAACAGCGTTGCCAGATCGGCGTCGCAGCCGGCGGCCAGGCCCGTTGCCTTGATAGCCGCAAGCAACTGTTCCTTCGATTGCTGGGTCCTGTCATGGATTTCCGCGACTTCCTGGTCGATGGCCGATAGATCGTCACGTGCCCTTAGGGCAACGGTCCTTCTACGCAGCCATTCTTCCAGTTCTGAGGGATCGACACCAAATTCGGCACCGGACGAAATCGATGCCAACGTTAGGGACATCTCTGCCCGTAGTTCCGCGAGGGAACGTGCGGCCGCTTCAATGCGCTCGCGGGCAGTTTCGATATCGGAACCTGCGGATGCTCGGCTCAACATCAACTGCGCCAGCTTGCTGGCCTCCGCGAAATGCAGGAGCCGTTGCGAAACGAGGTGATCGTCCGCTCTCATGGCATGCTCAAAAGCGTCAGCCGATTGCACGTCCATCGCCTGACGATGTGCAACCCATGCCCTTTCACGGGCGGCTCTGCTAGCCGCGACTGAAGGTTCGTCGATCTCCCCTGCCCGAGCGCGGAGGACTTGGATCTCCGCGTCCATCCGTCTGGCGTCCGGCTCAAGGCGCTCAAGTTCGGCGCGCGTTGTCTTCGTCCGCTCCCGACCGTCCTGGTATCGAGTTCCTCCAATCGTTCAGCTTTGCGGCCGACGGCACGCTCATTGCCGCCAGATCGGCCGGACTGCCGCCCCAGGGAGCCAGATGCGCGAGGCTTTCCGACAATACGCCATCCGCGTTCTCGCGCCGCCGCATCAGGGAACGGAACGCGACCTCGTCGCCGGCTTTCGGCAGAGCTTTAACCGTCGCCGCAAGTACTTCGAAAGCCCTGATCCGTGCAGGATCGCGAAACTCCTCGAAGAGCGAAATCCGGTTGCCCTCATCCTGAAGGGCGCGTTCCGAACGGATAAGCTCTTCCTCCGCGGAAGCGCGACGAGCTTCGACCCCGGACCTGGCGCTGATGAGCGATCTGAGTTTGCCGACGGTCGCCGCATCCAGAACCAACCGCGCAGGCGTTTTCTCGTCGGCTTTGCCTAGCTGCAGAAGGAGCGTTTCGACAGAGAGTTCAGCGACCCGGCCAGTAAGCTTCGGGATGTCGACCTGCGCCGTCAGGTATCTGGGTTCGAATGTTTTCGTGAGATCGGCGACGCGCGCCGCGAGGCCAAGAGCGACAGCGTCATCGGCCATCCCGTCAATCTCGTTCTCGATCTCCGCAATAGTACGGGCAACCTCGTCCAGCTTGACGCGGATTTCGATTTCACCCTTGCGGATTGCCGGGAGTTCGATCTTCCACGATTCCGGTGGATCGGACACCGTCTCGAGGGCATCGAGCTGGCCTCGAAGCCCGGTAAGCCTGCGCATCGTCGGAAGCGCTCGTAGGACACGGTTGATCTCGTCAGCCTGGCGCTGGGTGTTCGCACGCTCGGTCAAAGCCTGATTGTAGAGACCGTCGAGGCGCTGCAGTTCAGCCAACCTCTTACGATACTCGGTGGCCTGGAGGTCGAGTTCTTCGCGTTTTTGCTTCAGCTCCGTCAACCGCAGCTTGAGCTCACTCAGTTGGCTGCTGCGCCCCCGAAATTTATAGAAGGTGTCCGCATCCCCGCGGATCGTCAGGAGCTGGCGGCTGAGATCGGAAAGCCCGGCGCTGGCGGAGAAAAGCAATTCGCCCAGGTCTCCCTTGCTTGCCAGAATACTCTCACCACCTTTTTCGAGTGTGATGTCGTCCAGCGAAAACATTGTCGAGAACGCGTCACGATCTATTCCGCCAAGGTCGGCCCGGATCTCCGTATCGGCGAGGCTGCGTTCTTCACGATCGAGCAAACTGTTCTGGGGCCGCTTGATACGGACGAAGTCTCTGTCCTGACCTCCCACATGAACGTTCGCCCCTAAGCGCATCGTATTATAGGGGTGCTGGAACCCGTATTTGGTCGTATTGCCGATCCCGAAGATCAGATCGAGGATCGCGTCGAGCGTGGTCGATTTTCCAGCCTCATTCGGACCGTAAATGACATGGAGGTCTGGAGATCCGACGGGACGCGATCCGAAATCGATGACGGCATCGGTGAACTTCCCGTAACGCGTCAGGTCGAGACGGTTGATGCGCACGCTATTCTCCCTCGCCGCCGCGCAGACGCGCCAAGACCTGCGACGCACCGTCCTTGGCAAATTGCGCCAACAAGTTCTCGAAAGACCCCTCGTCCTTGCCGAAGATCTCGCGGAGCTCGGCCGGGAGCTGGGCCCGCAGTTCGTCGGCGATCGAGCGAACCTCGTCGCGATATTCGGTCGAGCTATGGATCTCGCTGTCGATAATCGCTGCAAGTTCGTCGAGCGCGCTCGGCCGTGCATCTTGCTGTTTGGGCGCAACCGACGACGTCACGACCTTCTCGATCCAGACATTCCCGATCGTCGCACCGCGTGTCTCGAGTTCGGTCCGGAGAAGGTCGGCGTCTCGCCGGATGCGCCACGCGAGTTCGGTGGCTCCGGTTATTTCGACGCGGGCAACCAGTTGGTCGGCGGACACCGCTGAAGAAAGGCGTTCCAGTTTGCCTTTCGCCTCCAGAACCACATCTTTCCAATCAGTCGCCCTGGAGATATCGACGACCAGTCTCTCGAACTGGGCGATGGCGGTTTGGCGTTCTTCGACGACGACGGAGCGGTCATCCCTTATCGTGACGAGGGAGACGGACTTGGGGCCGTCCTCGTTTATATCCCTCCCCTGAGGAATACCGGGCATGACGATCGCGGAGGATAAGTCCTCGACCGCCGACCTCTTGTGAATGTGGCCGAGTGCCCAGTACCGAAATCCCGTTTGGCGGAGGTCGGCGACGCTACATGGAGCGTACAAATCGTGTCCCGCAGAGCCGCCGAGACTGGTGTGCATAATGCCGATGTTCACGGTATCCGGAACAGGAACGGCGTATTGTCGAAGGAGGCTCTCGGGCGCTTGCGGTTTCGCAAAACTCAGTCCGTGGATTGCCACGGGGAACCGGCCGGAAGCTCGGTCGATGGCGATGGTTTCCGCCACGGAACCGAACACTTTGACGGAATCCGGCATAATTAGCTCCGCGGTGATTTTGGAGAGCGCATCGTGGTTGCCGCGAATGATGAACGCCCTGATGCCTGCCTCGTGCAAACGCGCAAGCTGCTCAGCTAGGAACCGCGCGGTCTTCATCGATGTCTGGTCGCCATCGTAGAGATCGCCAGCGATGACCAACGCATCTACCCGTTCATCCAGGCATAGATCGATGATGCGGACAAACGACCGTCGGGTCGCCAATCCAATCAGCTCGGAAAGCTCGGCATTGCGCAGGGCCAGCGTCCGCAGCGGGGAGTCGAGATGAATGTCGGCGGTGTGGATGAATCGATAGACCAAAGCAGAACCTCATCTGTTGGTCGATCTTCGTAGCCCTTACAATTTGCCCGCGCCAGCCCTTATTCTCGGTTTGTTCTGGTAATCCCCAAAAAGCTGGGTGCTATGACGGATGCTCGCAAGGGCTCTGCCATTTCGGGCCTTGACCTGCTCCATACCTTTTGTTCGACACCTCTACGCCGATGGCGCGTGAGCATCCTTCACGAGTTCGGCTTTAAGGCGTGCGGTTTCCAAACCGAGTTCGATGAACTGGCGAGCATGTCGGGCCAAAGCAACATTGTCGTCCCAAAGGTTTCGCCAGATCGCCGTCTTCAACGACAAATCTTTGTCAACGATGGCCGTTGAGAAGGATTCGAACGTGACGTAATCGTCCCGTCCGATGGCGACCAGAGCGTCGAAGATGGCGGCAAAATCGATGTTGCCCGTTCCGAGATAACCACGATGGCTTTCGCCGATGTGGACATAGCCGATCTTGTGGGCGGCATTGCGTATTGCCAGTCCGACGTCAGCTTCCTCGATATTCATGTGGAAGGTGTCGAGATGCAGGAAGACGTTCGAGGCACCTGTGTCCTTGATGTACGCTAGGCCTTGGGCTGCCGTATTGAGCATGTTGCTCTCGAAGCGGTTGACGATTTCGAGATTGAGAGTGACGCCGGCTGCCTTCGCACGATCGGCGACCCGCGACAGCGTGGTAACACTCGTTTCCCATCCCTTGCGGGACAACGCATGCTCCTGCTTTCCATGCGAGGAACTCAGGATACCGGCGAGCTTTGTGCCACCTAGATCGCGAACCAACGCAACGGCTCTGTCGAGTATGGCCTCACCGTTGGCGACCACCGACGGATCATCACTGGAGATGTCACCATCGGTCGGAAGACCCATGCTCACCGCGACGTCGAGGCCCAGTTCCCTGATGCGGGACGCGAGCCATTTCACGTCGACCAGCTTTGGATCGAGATAGGAAAACTCCACCAGCTTAAAGCCAAGTTCATGCGATCTGGTAAGTGTACGCTCAAGCTCATCGCGAGACGAGCCAGCACTCCAGACGAACGAGTGGACGCCGATTTTGGACATGACACTAATATCCTGAATTTCATTGAAGCGAAGGCTCGCCAGGCCCGAAGGCGCCGGCGAGCTCCTGGGAGGAAACGTTAGCGGGCTGCGGTCCAGCCCTTGTAATCCTTGACGTTGTCAGCAGTGATCAGCTTCGGGTCGAGCAGGACGGTGTTCTCCGCCGGCTTCTTGCCGTTCAGAACATCGACAGCCATCTTGAGGGCGTCGCCGGCCATGACGTACGGGTCCTGGGAAGCCGAGGCCTTGATCATGGAATTGCCGCTTGCGAGCGACTTTTCGATATCTGGGGCACCGTCGACGGCAGTGATGAAGAACTCGTTGCGGTTCAGCTGCTTGGCGGCAAGCTCGGCACCGATGCCCGTCGGGTCATTGATGGCGAAGACGGCGTCGATCTTGTCGAAGCGCGTCAGCAGGCCCTGCATGACTGCGAGGCCGCCATCACGCGAGCCCTGACCGTTCTGGTCGTCTGACAGGATCTTGATGTCCGGGCTCTTCGCGAGCACGTTCTTGCAACCCTGCACGCGGTCGAGGATCGAGGACGATGCCGGGCCGTTGATGATGACGACGTCGCCCTTGCCCTTGAGCTGATCGACGATGTACTGGCACGCCTCTTCACCTGCCTTGATGTTGTTCGTCATGACCGTGACATCAGCGCCCGGAGCCGAAACGTCGAAGGCGGCAACGATAACGCCTGCAGCCTGGGCCTTCTTGACGGCCGGAGCAATCGCCTTGGCGTCGACGGCGTTCAGCATGATGATGTCAACGCCTGCGGCGATGAAGCTGTCGATCTGCGAAACTTGCTTGTTGAGGTCGTAGTCTGCCGAAACCGAGGTGACCTGTACGTTCGGATTGATTTCCTTGGCGCGATCCTCGATGCCCTTGATGGTCGCAACGAAGAACGGATTGCCAAGCAGACCGACGGAAATGCCGATCTTCTCCAGGTCTTTGGCGGCTGCCGGCATTGCGATGGCTGCGGCCAGAGCGGTCGCTGCGAGCAGTTTCGAAATCATGCGCATATTTTCCTCCTTATGGCGCTTCCTGCGCCCCGTTATCCGGCAACCCCGGTTCCTCCAGTCGCACGTCAGGTGCGGCTAAGTCCTTTGAGCCTGTAGCGGTCGAGCGCTACGGCCACGATGATGACAAGTCCCTTGATGATGTACTGCCAAATGTCGGAAACGCCGACGAGGATGAGGCCGTTGGACAGCACCGCGATGATGAGTGCGCCGATCAGCGTACCCCAGATCGAACCGACACCGCCGACGAAGCTGGTTCCGCCGAGAATGACGGCTGCGATCGCGTCGAGCTCGTAGGATTGACCAAGTTGCAGGCCGTTCGCGGCATACAGGCGGGCTGCGGACATCACGCCGCCAAGCCCCGAGAGCAGACCCGACATCGAGTAGACGAAGAGCAGCACCAGCGGGACCTTGATCCCGGTGAGGCGCGCTGCCTCGACGTTTCCGCCGACAGCGTAGATCCACGTGCCCAATACCGTGCGCTTCAGGATGAACCACGAGATCAGGATGGTCGCCAGAGCGATGATCGCCAGCCATGGCACGCCGAAGAAACTGCCATTGCCGATGAAGTCGAACGGCAAGTCGGGATTGAAAACCGTCGTGTCGCCGCCGAGAAGTCTGGCGATGCCGCGCATAGCGGTCAGCGAGCCGAGCGTGACGATGAAGGGCGGAAGCTTCAGCGCCGAAATGATCGTGCCGTTGACGACACCACAGGCAAGTCCCACGCCGATCGCAGCAGGAATACCCAGCATGCCGACGTCCGGCCAGAGAGACACGATCACGCCAACCATGGCCGAGGCCGCAAGGATAGAACCTACCGACAGGTCAATGCCGCCCGTCAGGATCACGAAGGTCATCCCGGCAGCCAAAACAGTATTGATCGATGCCTGTTGCATCACGATCGACAGGTTGTTGACGCTTAGAAAGCGGCCGCTCAACAGATGAAAGCCGATAGCCAGGATGACGAGCACTGGCAACATACCGAGCGCGGTAAGCGTCGATCTGAATCTTGCCTTGCCTGCGTTCAGCTGGTCGGTTGATGTCGAGGTCATATCTTTATCCCGTCGTCTTTGTTGTCCGGCTTCAGGCGACTTTCGATGCCGATCCGGTGGAAAACGCCATGATGGCTTCCTGGCTGATTGGCTGATCGGGCGTCGCCAGAACTTCACCCGCGATGCGGCCCTCGCGCATGACAAGGACGCGATCGGCGATGCCGATGATTTCCGGCAAGTCACTCGAAATCACGACGATCGCGATGCCTGCCTGCGCGAGCTCGTCGATGATCCGGTAAATCTCGGACTTGGCACCCACATCGACACCGCGCGTCGGCTCGTCGAAGATGATGACCTTGGGCTTCGTTTCGAGGAGTCGTGCAATCAGTGCCTTCTGTTGGTTGCCACCCGACAGAGCGCCGACATTGATGCTTGCACTCGACGTGCGAATGGAAAGCGATTTGATCGCGCGGGTGGCACGCTCCCTGGCGGCGGCAAAATTCAAGATGCCACCGGGGCCGGCGTCCCTGCTGATAACGCCGATATTGATGTTTTCGTTGATCGTCATATCGAGGAAGAGGCCAAGGCCCTTCCGGTCCTCTGTGAGATACGCGATCCCTGCATCCATCGCGTCCCGCGGTCCGCTAATGGCCAGTTCCCGGCCCTCCAAAGACACCGTGCCGGCCGTTTTGGGGTCCGCGCCGAAAACGAGGCGCGCTAGTTCCGTCCGACCGGACCCAACCAGGCCCGCGATGCCGAGGACCTCGCCTGCCCTTGCGTCGAACGAGCATCCGAGAACTCGGCGGCCGTCACCAACATCTTTCACTGAAAGAACCGTCTTGGCCGCCTGCACAGGTGCACGATGTTCCTTTTTGTAGAAAGTGGAGAGATCGCGACCGACCATCATCGAGACCAGTCGGTCGGCGGACAGTTCTTCGCGCTCGAGCGTGCCGACGTAGGCGCTATCGCGCAGAACGCTGACACGGTCTGCGAGCGCGTAGATCTCTTCCATTCTATGGCTGATGTAGATGATCGCTATGCCGCGCGCCTTAAGCCCCGCGATGACCTCGAAAAGGCGTTCCGTCTCCCTGGAGGTCAGCGAAGTCGTCGGCTCGTCCATGACGATGATCCTCGCGTTGGTGGTCAGGGCACGCGCGATCTCCACCATCTGACGTTCGCCCAACGAGAGCGTTGCCACGAACTGTGACGGTCCGAAGTTAATGCCCAGCTGCTTGAGAATTGGCTCGACACGGGCGCGTGCCGCAGCCTTATCGACGACACCATAGCGCGACGGCTCGGCACCCAGGAACATGTTCTGTGCAACCGTCAGGTTCGGCGCGAGCGACAGTTCCTGATAGATGACCGCGATGCCATTTGCCTTGGCCTTGATCGGATCGCCGGACACGATCGGCTTTCCGTCGACGAGGACAGCACCGCCAGGATCCGCAACATAGGCGCCGGAGAGAACCTTCATCAGCGTCGACTTCCCGGCGCCGTTCTCACCCATCAAGGCATGGACTTCGCCGGGATAGACGGTCAGCGAGACGTTGGTAAGAGCCTTGGTGCTTGCGAACGTCTTGCTGATATTGCGCATCTCCAGGATGGGTGCTTGCGTTTCGGTGTTTGCCGCGCTCATGCGTGGAACTCCTTCCTTGGCTGCGTCGCCTCCGGCCCGTCGACCTCAGCTAGTGTTCGCCACGTGTCGCGGTATGCTTCAAGACCAAAGATTTGCGCCGGCGCTACCTGACTGGTCTCATTTGCGAACGGCTCTAGGCCCATCGTGTCGAAAACAAGAGCCGCGGCACCAAAGGCACTGCCTTCGGCCGTCGCGCTGGTGAAGATCGGCTGCGCGGGCCGCAGTTGGGCGAGTATTTCGGCAAACAACCCGGTCTTGACTAGGCCACCGTCTATGACGATCGCGTTATCGGACCGAATGAGATCGAGGGACAGACTGGTCATGAGAACGACGTATAGAAGCGCGGCGGCCGCCCTCTCCTCGCCTTCCACCTCCGGTCCCACGAACCGGCCTTCGAAGCCTTGCATCGGGCCGCCCAGCGCGAACGACGGCAATGCGAATACGCCTTTTGCGATTACCCGAGACAATGCCTCAAGACTCACAGGCTTGTTCCAACCGCCACTGGCGCGATCGTACTCTCTGCCGCCCATGAAACGGATCGTCGGCGCTGGCTTCCCATCGACCGTAACGTTCGCGAGCATATCCCTATCTTCGTCCAGCGCTTCGAGCGGGCATGCCGAATTGAAGATCACGACCCACGTCCCGGTAGACACGAGGGTGAAGTCCTGGAATCCAACCGAACGATAGTAGTAGAGGGCCGAATTGCTGTCGTGAACGCCATTGTGGACATTGACGGAGCGCGCCTCACCCGTTCCGTCTGTGAGGTTCCAATTGCCCAAAACAGCGCCTGCTTTTTCGAAAGCGGGCATCTTCTCACGCCAACCTCGACTATCGACCAGACTGCTGAAATCACCGCGCAGCGGTGCCCAAAGGTGAGAGTGGCAGCCGATGTAAGATACCTCCGACACCTTGCGGCCAGAGAATTTCCACGACCAGAACTGGGGATAGGGAAGAACAGCATCGGCGCGGCTCAGCGCCTCGGGCTTGACGGCCTCCAGCCAAAGCATGTGCCGCCCGTAGTTGAAACCCAGCGGCAGCCTTGGAGAATATGTCTCGGAGAAAGCCGGGATCGACATGTCGATGCGATCCCCCAGCGACGCAGGAGGTTCCTGTTCATAGTCGAGGATCGGATGCACCAGGTGATCCTCCTCAACGAGCGCAAATGTGCAGCCATGACCGGAAAAGATGACGTGTCCGACCGAGTGCACTTCAATCGCACGCGTCAGCGCGGTCTTCATCCAGCCGAACAGAGCGGCGTCGTCGAGCACGCGAAAACCTTCGTACTCGCCCCATGACGGCTTCGTTCGCGTCTCCGAAAGTACCGAGCCATCCGCTCCGAACACGAAGAGTTTCGAGTTGGTCTTGCCGAGATCGAAGACCGCGATCGCGTTTGGTGGCATCATGACTGACCTCCGACCGTCGCGATCATTATCGTAACCCCCGCATCCTCGAGCATCTTTGCTCCGACGTCCGACAGTCCGTCGTCGATGACGATCGTGCCGATACGGGAAAGCGGGAGAACGACATTGCGCGGTTGAATCGAGAGTTTGCGGCTATCTGCCAGAAGCACGATTTCGTCCGCACAACCGCTCAACTCCCCAATCGCCTTCGTTAACAACGGGTGCGATTCCAGAAGTCCCTCGCTGCTGATACCCTGAGTGCCAAGGAAGAACCGCGAGGCGAAGAAGTCGGGCGCGCCGGCGGACGCATCGTGGATAATTCCGGGCTCTCGATACAGCACACCGCCCGCCAAGGTCAGATGGCAAGTCCCGTGCTCGCCGACATATGCGGCCAAAGGCATGGAGTTCGTGTAGAGGCGGACGTTGCGGCGAGCCAATTGCAGACCGAGTTGATAGCAGGTCGATCCCGCATGGACGATTATCGAGTCCCCGTCTCGCACCAGACCCGCGGCCATCTCAGCGATCGCACGCTTTGCATCAACAGCAATGTCGCGGTTTTCGTCATATGGCCGAGCAGAAAGGCGCGCCACGGTCGATGACTCGTTAGCGGATATCCCACCGTAGACCTTTCGAGCAATTCCGATGTCGTGAAGCTTATCGATATCTCTTCGGATTGTCGCAGGGGAAACGCCAAGCCGCTTCTGCAGGTCACGCACGGACGCGAAGGGCCGCTCGCGAAGCATTTCTGCGATCAGGCGATGGCGATCGGAATCGTTCAAGACAGTCCTCCACTGACGCTTCTCCCTGAGCGCTTATGACGAACTATAATCACATCATGTATAGGATCGCAACACGAGAGACGCAAAATCTTCATCGTTGACGATCTGCAATCACATTTATAGGATCGAGCAAAAGTTCGCTCATGAGCCAGCCGAACCGGAAGGCGAGTATCAACGCAGCAGGAGGGAAAGATGATATGACCCAACCGGACCCCAGGAACACGGAACTATTCAAGAGTTTTCTCGGGCTTTCCAGCCAGATTGGCAGCGACATCCTCAAGACGCAGGGCGCGGGCGGCAATACGTCGATCAAGAGCGACGGCGTGATGTGGGTGAAGGCATCGGGCACGTGGCTTTCCAAGGCGGATATTGAAGACATCATGGTCCCAGTTGTCGTCGATCCGCTGGTTGCAGCGCTTCGCAATGGCGACGTACGGGCCGAGAAGTCCACCGATTTCGTTGTTTCCGAACTGAATTCCAGCGGCCTTCGGCCATCGATCGAAACCAGTTTTCACGCGGCACTCAAAAGTCCGGTGGTCGCGCACTATCATTGCGTGAACGCAATTGCTCTGGCCGTTCTTGAAGACCGCGAGGCTATGCTGGCTGAATGCATGAGTGCCGTCTCCGATCTCAGATGGGTCACGGTTCCATACAGGCGTCCAGGAACTCCACTCGCCAGGGAGATCGAGAAAGCAGCCGCATCGATGCCGGACGTCCTCATCCTGTTCAATCACGGGATCATCGTTTGCGGTGACACGGTTGAGGAAGTCGCCGGTCGTATCCAGCGTGTCTCGAAGGCCCTTTCACGCGAAACCCGTAACAGCGGTCTGGCCGACGTCGATGCGCTGGAACGGATCGCGAAGAATTCCGGCTATCATCTGGCGCGCGACAGTGAAAGCCACGCCGTCGCGCTTTCGAATGTCAATCGAGGAATTGCACTTGGCGGCTCGCTTTATCCGGACCACGTCATTTTCCTTGGAACGGAGATAGGCGTGCTTTCAGAGGGGCAAAGCGCGGCCGACCTCGAGGCCGCATCTCACCGCGAAGGTCGTGAAGCTCCGAAAATGCTGATCGTCCCGGACAAGGGAGTACTCTTGTCCAGCACCCTCACTGCAGGTGGCGAGGTTATGGCCCGTTGCCTCTCGGAGGTGGTGGGCCGCATCCCTGAAGAGGCGTCGGTAGTGTATCTTTCGAAAGACGACGAATATGAATTGACGCACTGGGAAGCAGAGCAATATCGACAAGCGCTCGACCGAGGCTCCGAAAGGCGGAACGCGTGAGCGCCAAAAATAGCCAACCAGTTGCACTCGGAATCGATATCGGCACGTCCGGCGCTCGGGCCTCGGCTATCGACCGTGCGGGAAATCCGGTCGGCTTCGCCACGGCACCGTTCGTGTCGCCGGACGAGATGCGGCAACCCGCCTGCTGGTGGGACAGGGTCAAGGAGGCGATAGAGCGTCTCGCCGAAGCAACCGACTTCAGCTCGATTGAAGGCGTTGCTGTTGATGGCACGTCCGGGACGGTTCTATCGCTCGATCGTGCCAACGAGCCGACAGGTCAGGTCCTCATGTACAATGATCCCTGCCCTGATGCTGCAATCATCGAAAGCATAGCAAGTGAGGCTCCGGCGACCAGCACGGCAGTCGGCGCGAATTCGGGCCTTGCCCGAGCCATCTATTTGTCGCGCCAGGACCGTGCTCATGCCATCGTACATCAGGCCGACTGGATCCTGATGAAATTGGGTTGCCCAGGGCGGGTCAGTGACGAAAACAACGCACTCAAGACCGGTTTCGATCTGGGAACGGAACGCTGGCCGGATTGGATCGAAGCCGCGGGAATGGACGTATCCAAGCTGCCCATGGTCTATCGTGCGGGCCAAAAGGTCGCTCCGGTCGAGGGATACCTGCTGGAACTGGGTCTGGCCAAATCCGCTTGGTTCCATGCGGGAACGACCGACGGCTGCGCTTCGTTTCTTGCTACGGGAGCATCGGCCATTGGCGACGCGGTAACCGCCCTCGGATCCACGATTGTGCTCAAGCTTGCATCGGACGCTCCGATCAGCGCGCCCGAATATGGCATATACTCGCACCGTGTCGGGCGGTTTTGGCTTGTTGGTGGTGCTTCCAACAGCGGTGGAAACGTCGTGCGCGCCCTACTCGGCGATGACCGTCTGGACGAACTCACCCGAAAAATCGACCCGGACCGCAAACTGGATCTGGATTACTATCCGCTTCTGCGACCCGGCGAGCGTTTTCCGATCAACGATCCTCATTACCCGCCCCGGCTCACGCCGCGTCCCGCCGAGGATCACGCATACTTTCAGGCAATCCTTGAAGGCATGACCGAGATCGAGAGGTTGGGTTATCAGCGGTTAAGCGAGTTGGGAGCGCCAGCAGTGACAAGCCTTCGAACGGTTGGGGGCGGAGCGCGAAATCCCGTTTGGACCGCCATGAGGGCGCAGGCTATGGGGGTGGACACTTTGGCTGCGAAATCGGTCGAGGCAGCCGTCGGTACAGCTGCGCTGGTGCTTTCCCGATTGGATGGCGGAAATGCCTGAACTAACGCCGATCACTCTACCTCGACTCGCGCCGGCATATGACGTTTTCTTCGTCGACCAGTTCGGGGTACTGAGGGACGACGCCGGTCCCTATGAGGGTGCAATCGCTGCCCTGTCCAAGCTCGCATCGGCGGGCCGGAAGGTCGTTATCCTATCCAATTCAGGCAGAAGCGGTGAGTACAATTCCGAGCGGCTCGTTAGCCTCGGTTTTGCTTCAGGAAGCTTCGATTTCTTTGTCACATCGGGAGACGTGGCATTCGATATCCTCTCTCGACCTGAAAAGGCCATACCGAAAAAGGCTCGATGCTTGACGATATCCAGCGGTGGAGACACCAATCTCGCTGATCGGCTTGGGCTCATCTCCGCACAAGACGCCTCCGACGCCGAAATTGTCATCATCTCCGGCAGCGAAGCCGAACGAATACCGATGGATGACTACCGCGAAATGCTGCGTCCGGCGGCCGAGAACGGAATCCCCTGTTACTGTACCAATCCCGACATCCATAAATTGAGCAACGGCTCCATCGCGCCGGGCGCAGGCACCATCGCCAAGCTCTACGAGGGGATGGGCGGTCACGTCACCTGGCTTGGAAAACCGTATCCCGAAATCTACGAACACGCATTGAAGCTCGTTGGTGTCACCGACCGTCGTCGCGTAGTCTGCATTGGCGATAGCATCGATCACGATATTCTGGGCGCGAAGTCGGCTGGATTGGATTCCGTGCTGGTGCGTACCGGTATTCTTGCTGACGTCAGCGATGAGCAGATAGAAAAACTCTGCGAAAATGCGCGTGCCTACCCCAGGAATATCCTCCAGCATTTTGCATTTTAGTCCCGGACTTTGGCGCTGGATTTGCGGTCTTGGAAGGGTTGGCGTAGTCCCGAAGGCCGCCGCCAGTCTCGCTAGCAATTGCTTCGCCGGGCGTTAACGCGGAGGGGTTGCGTTTCGGCGCAACGAGCGCCGAAACCAATCGTGGCTATACGCGAGGAAGCTTAGAGGGGCAGTTTTCAGTGAAACCGTTGCCGACATTTAGAAGGCGTAGCAAGCGATACCGGGCGCGGACGAACATTTGAACGGAGAACAAGATGGCGCGAAAAGCACGAGACCCGATCGATGCGGTCGTTGGCGGAAATCTGGCACGTATCCGGAAGACGAAGGGATTAAGCCAATCCGCCATCGCCGAGGCTTTGGGGATTTCGTTTCAGCAGGTGCAAAAGTACGAGAAGGGTTCAAATCGCGTCAGTGCCGGCGTTCTCTACCATCTGTCGCAAGCTCTCAGCGTTTCCATGGACGACTTCTTTAAAGGTGCCGAAACCGTCGAGCGGGATACGATCTCCATACAGGCGACAGGTCGCGTGTACGTCTCCGGCGACCTTGACCGGGTGAAGAATGCTGGCGTCAGGAAAGCCCTTGCGAGCCTTATCAAATGCGTTTCGACAGAAGTGGACGACGATTCACATTGGTCTGCGTCCGGTTCTCAGTGAGCCCGTCGCCTCTGGTACAGCAAGGCTCGTGCTATGAAACCTCCTCGGCACTATGGCGCGAAAGGCACGAGATGTCCCACTAGACATCTGTTCCCAATTCTTTGGTTAGCACCGGATTATCCCCTGCGGCATCAATGACGGTCCATCCGAGCGCCCGATAAAACCAACAGCATCTCTCGCAGCGTTCACGACCAGTTTCTCGACGCTATGAGATGATGCGAGCGCTTCGAGATGGACCATGAGCGTACGGCCATCCTTTTCGTTGGAAATCCTGCCTGATTCCGACCGTTCGAACACACGCTTCCCTGTCGGTCATCAGATCGAGACGAGCCGCACCGACAGCCCTGCTGCCAAGCATAAGCAGAAACGGGATATGCCCTGGCATACGGTCATCCGGATGGTTTGCGTCCTATCCAGTCAGGCCACGAGCCTCGAACAAGATAGTTCGGCGGATGTCGTGATAGCTCGCCATTGTTCATCCGTGATCACATTGACGACCTCGACGGTTATCCTTGCGTGCCATACAACGACGTGTGTTCGCGTGTGGTGGTCGCGACCTTGAGCTTATCGATCTCGCGCTGGCTCTGGTCAGGGAGACACACGGAAACGACGTGGCGCTAGCTGTCGCGAAGCGGCTGGTCGTGGTCGCACAGCGCCAGGGCGGCCGGTCGCAGTTCAGCCCGTTCCTCATCGCCCCCGCCGATCCGACGTCGCAGATCGCCAGGATCCAGCAGCATGTGATGGACCATCTGCGTGAACGGCACACGCTTGAATCTCTGGGGAAGCTTGTCGGAATGAGCACACGCAGCCGACACTTCGTGCAGGCCACAGACCGCACCCCGCACGAGTTCGTGGAGCGGTCAAGAGTAGACGCCGCGAGGAACCTGCTTGAGGGTAGCGATCTTCAGCTGAAGACGGTCGCCTACGACTGCGGATTTGGCACGGCCGACAGGATGCGGGCCGTCTTCAGGCAGCGGCTCACCGTCACTCCAGCCCAGTATCGCGCAAGCTTCCGGAAGACGCGGTGATTGTGCGGCCACACCTAGAGCCGCGACCGTTCGGCCAGTTCCAGAAGCCGGCCGCAAGCCTCGCGGAGATTTCTCTGGGGAGCATTCGCGACGCCCAGAAGCAGCCCCGACTGTGCGTTTCCTGGCGACACGAACCACGGCGAAAGCGGCGCCGGAAACAGACCGAATGGGAGAGCCTCGCTTACCACGGCGACGTCCGAAATGTCGTTCTGCAGCCTGAGCAGGACCGCGAGACCC
Source organism: Rhizobium sp. KNZ14-9A (assembly GCF_056755015.1). Lineage (NCBI taxonomy): Bacteria > Pseudomonadati > Pseudomonadota > Alphaproteobacteria > Hyphomicrobiales > Rhizobiaceae > Rhizobium > Rhizobium sp. KNZ14-9A. The sequence goes on along the minus strand of NZ_JBPGXB010000001.1, from coordinate 198,102 downwards.
GGTGTCGAAACATCAACGACGCAGTCGGAGCTTGGAAGGGCAGCAAGCACGGCCTGCTGTCGCGAGGCATAGAGACGCTTCATGCGGCGTAAGTGCCTTAGATAGTGGCCCTCCCTGATGAACTCCGCGACAGCCATCTGCACTGCGGGACCTGGCGCTGGCATGAGGCAGGCGGCCATCTCCGCGAACAACGGCACCAGCGCAGGGGGCGCGATGACGAAGCCGAGCCGGAGCGCCGGGCTGATGGTCTTGCTGAAGGAGCCGATGTGGATGACACGTCCTATTCGATCCAGCGAGGCAAGAGCGGGGGCGGCTCTACCCGTCAGCTGCAGTTCACTCAGGTAGTCGTCTTCCACAACCCATGCATCATTCGCCGCTGCCCAGTCGAGCAGAAGCAGACGTCGTTCGAGGGACAGGGTGTGGCCCAGGGGTGCCTGCTGCCCCGGTGTGACCACCGCGAGCCTCGCGCCGGGGCATGAGCGCATGCCGTGCTCGACGTCGATTCCCTTCGTATCGACCGGGACCGGCGTGACCGAGAGACCGGCCAGTTCGACCCCTCGTCTAGACCAGGGGAAACTTGGCTCTTCCAGCCAGGCGGCGTGCCCGGCCAGCTTCAGGGCGCCGAGTGCAAGCCCCAGACCTGCAGCATATCCGTTGGTCACTATCACCTGGTCCGGCGAACAGTTCATGCCACGGGCTATGGCCAGAAAGGAGGCGATCTCGCGTCTCAGCTCTAGCTCCCCACGCGGGTCCGGGTAGAGCAGCGGCGCCCTTGCTCCGCTACGCACCGCCTGGCCGTGCAGACGGGCGAACAATGTTGCCGGGAAGACATCCGTGGCAGGCACGCCCATCTGAAAGAACGCAGGTCCCTGCGTCATTTCCAGATACATTTGCATGAACGCACCGGGATCCACCCGCGTCTGCATATCCGCAACGGCACCCGGCCGCTGCGCCACGCGGGTGCCCGCCGCCCTTGAAGCCTCGATCAGCTGCGCGGCAGCAAGCTTGTCATAGGCGGCCCGGACGGTTCCGCGCGCGACCCCAAGCTCGGCCGAAAGGTCCTGCCAGGAAGGCAGACGCGCTCCCTGTTCCAATACGCCGTCCTCGATCGCCTTCCTGATTCCGGAGTGGATCTGTTCCGAGAGCGATGTCCGTGCGGAGCGGTCGATGGAAAGGCTAAGTTTGGTTCCCATGGGTTCATGGTACACTGTTTCTGCATGTTCTTGGTTCTTTTCTTTGTGCCACGGCAGCGGCATCTTCAGGCCATCGAAAGGAGCACGTCCATGAAGATGAAAAACCTGTTGCCCGCCGCCTTCGCGGCACTGTCCTGCATCATGGCGTCGCAAGCATTGGCGCATGATCCGCGGTCCGAAACGGTCACTCCCAGGTTCCGGGAGGCTATCCCGAACGTACCGGGCAAGTCCCTTGTCGCCGTCGAAGTCGACTACGAGCCTGGTGCGGCCTCCCAGCCGCATACCCATGCCAACTCAGCCTTCATCTACGCTTACGTCCTTTCTGGCGAGGTCGAGTCGAAGGTCAACGACGGCCCGGCTCGCATCTACAAGGCCGAAGAAGGCTGGTCGGAGCCGCCTGGCGCAATTCATTCCATTAGCCGCAATGCGAGCTCGACGGAGCCAGCCAGGCTGCTTGCCGTCTTCGTCACCGATACCACTGAAACGAAGCTCACTTTCCCCGTGAAGCAGAAGTAAGGAGAACCGACATGACACAGAGGCTTGATTACAACCAGGTGGCCCCGAACGGAGCGAAGGCTCTTGGAGGCGTATATGGATACATCACCCAGAGCGGCCTGTCGGGAGAACTTGTCGACCTCGTCTATCTGCGCGTATCGCAGATCAACAACTGCGCCTACTGCCTTGACATGCACACCCGCGAGCTGGTCAAGCGGGGCGTCAGGGCCGAGAAGCTGGCCCTCCTTCAGGCCTGGGAAGAAGGCGGCAACCTCTTTTCCGAGACGGAGCGTGCAGCTCTCGCATGGGCGGAGAGCGTTACCCTCGTGGCGCAGACGGGCGTGCCGGCCAGCGCCTATCAGGCGGCGCGGAAGGTTTTCGACGAGAAGCAGCTCGTCGACCTCACCATCGCGATCAGCCTGATGAACAGCTATAATCGCATGGCCATCAGCTTCCGCAACACGCCGCAGGCGGTGCGGTAAGCCGGCCGAAAGTCGGTCCCAATCAACCGATGAATGGAGCGTGCCATGATCCCGCTGGAGATAGCCGGCATACGCATTCCTGACAGCAAGCTCGCAGGGGATGTCACCCAGCTTATACGCGACACGGAGAGCGAGCTGCTCTTTCACCACTCGTGTCGCGTCTACTTCTGGGGAGCCATGAGCGGGAAAAGCAAACGGCTCGTCTACGATCCCGAACTGCTCTACGTCGCCTCCATGTTTCATGATCTCGGACTAACGGCGCAGTTTGCAGACAGCCGCCTTCGCTTCGAAGTGAATGGGGCAAATGCCGCGCGCGACTTCCTGCACGCGCGTGGCATCTCAGAGGGCGACATCGAAACGGTGTGGAACGCGGTCGCCTTGCATACGACGCCCGGAATTCCAGAGTTCATGCGTCCCGAAATTGCGCTGCTCCAGGCCGGAGCCGGGATGGACGTCGCCGGGCGAGGATTCGAACATTACACAGAGGCGCAGCGTAATGCTGTCGTCGCGGCGTTTCCTCGCGAAGCCGACTTCAAAGACGGGATCATCGACGCGTTCTACCAGGGCATGAAGCATAGGCCGGAGACCACCTTTGGAACCTTCAATGATGACTTTCTGGCCGCGAAGGATCCGCAGTTCAAGCGGGTGAATATGTGCTCGGTTATCTGCCATTCGCACTGGGAACACTGAAACCTTCCTGAAGCGTGAGCAGAAGCGTCAGGACACACCAACAGGCCTTCCGTGGCAGCTGCATCCCGCGAAATCTCGGCGGGAGGCAGACGTCGGGAGGATCTCGTCACAGCGTTCGACCGGCGCTCCGGAGGACGGCCAGACAGCAACCTTCTCACTCACCGCATGAGCCATCTGCAGCGACCACCCAACCGGCGCACAGGTCAGGTGTGTCCTTGGACACGGTTCGGCAATAGCGTGACATTCTACGATGACAGGTACAGACATGACTGAACGAAATTTCCTGGTGACAGGTGCAAGCAAGGGCATCGGTCGCGCACTTTCAAATCGCCTCGCCGCCGCAAGCCACCATGTGGCCGGCATCGCCCGCGGAAAGGATCCTGACTTCCCTGGTACTTTGGTCTCAGTTGATCTCAATGATACACAGGCCTCAGAAATGCATTCAGGGAACTAGCGCAGCTCTACTCCTTCGACGGCGTTATCAGCAATGACGACGGGGACCCCGCTCCGATAATTAGTCCCTTCAGAAGGAAGTCGAAGACCGGTTCAGGCTGTCCCTGGACCGTGATGACCACTAACGGCATCCGGTGTCAATGATAAGGAGATAGACACGTTCTACGAGGTCCCACATAGGGCTGGTAGCTGTTGTCCCATTCGCGATAGGATACATAATGGTCATAGCACCATTGCACATGCGCTGCGGCGAGACGCCCGCGCTTGGACGGAGGCGGACTTGTTGCGATCGCTCCCGCCGCTACGCCGGCGGCGAAGGCGGTCGCCGGAAACCAGTAGCCGTTATAGTAGCGATAGCCCGGCCGAAAGCCGAAGACGCCTCTGTATCCGTTGTCGTAGTAGAAGCCGCCCGCCGCATAGAAACCGCGGCGGAAGGAAACCGCCGTCACATTGTCCGTGCTGATCAAGGCATCGGAGATCGGCTGCATCGGGATCGCCTCGGCCGGCTGTATCGTGGTCGCGAGCGTCAGAAGGCCCGCTCCGATCGTCGTTGAAATTTTCATCATGGTCTTGGTCCTGTCCAAATACGAAATGCGCGTGTTACCGGCGCAGCGACCGCAATTCCCTGAGCGACAGCGCCCGGTCGCCATCAATATCCGCCTTGACCAGACGCTCGGGAATGAAGTTTGCGAACTCATCGCGCGAAATCTTGCCATCGCCATTCCTGTCCATCATGGCCTTGCGCTGCTGCAGGTCGGCGAGCTGCGCACCGGCGCTGCCACCCGTTGCGGATTTTGCACGGTCGACCGCCGCCTGGATCTCCTGCGGATCGAGAACACCGTTACGATTGGCATCCAACCGATCGAACAGTTTCGCTCTGCCCGCTTCGATCTCGCTGAATGCGAGCTTCCTGTCGCCGTTCGTGTCCAGCTCGCGAAACATGTCCCCCGCGCGCTCCCGCTCGGAGGCCATAGCGCTGCAGCTCCCAAGCAGCACTGATCCGAGGATTGCGATCGTTCTTTTCATTCTCGTCTCCATTCCAAAGACAGATGGCCCACCGCGGGCCGTCCTTCTGCAGGCGTCTACGCAGCGACGGCCCGGCTCCTACGCGGGGTGTCAAACTTTGACCGACATCGAAGTCGACCGCGCCGAACCCACGGGCGAAATTCTTTTCGTCGACGGCGTAGGAGGAAGGACGGGACGACGTATCGGCAGATAAGGTCGCCAACAGCGCGGCCGAACCGATACAAAAGGATCGTTATCATGAATACATCGACCATCGTTGCGGCGCTGCTCATGGCGCTTGCCTCGTTCTCCATTGCGCATGCGCAGGACGCGACCAGCGACCGCGTCTTCCGCAAGGCCGACACAAACGGCGACGACGTGATCTCGAAGGACGAGGCCCTTGCTGCCCGTCAACGCCTGTTTTCCAGGCTCGATCGCAATGGCGACGGCACAATCGACAGGGACGAAAGCGAAGGCGCGCGCGATGCCATCATGGCGCGGGCGGAGGCAGCCGAAGCACGACTCGGCAATGCGATGCGGCGTCTGGACACCAATGGCGACGGCAAGGTCTCGGCTGACGAGTTCCGCGCCGATACATCCCTCTTCGATCTCACCGACCGCAACGGCGACGGCAAGATCTCTCCCGCCGAGGCCGCCTTCATCCGCAACCTCTTTGGGAATCGTCACGGCTGAACCCGCAGACCTCAAACGAAGGAATTCAAGAGATGCTGACCTCTTTCAAATTCTCCTTGCTCTCGCTCGCCACGCTTGTCGCCATTTCGGCGGCCGGTCCAGGTGCTGCCGAGGAATGGACGAGGACAACCCCGCGCGGCGGCCAGATCAGCCGGAGCGTGACCAATGACGGCGACGGCGTCTATTCGGGAACGACCACACGGACCGGCGCCAACGGCGGCAGCTATACCTCCAGCTCCAGCTGCGGGGCAGGCGTTGTGACACGCTGCTCGAGGAGCTATTCCGGTGTAACCGCAAACGGTAAGACCTTCTCTGGCGAACGGCTGTCGGCGCACGGACCTTACAACACGCGTTCGGTCGGCAGCTTTACCGGCCCGGGTGGCAATCGTTACGTTGGGTTTCGCCGCTTTCGCCGCTGACACTAAGAGCCGTATCGTCGTGGAAAAACCGAGGCAGCGCGAAGATGACGACCTGCTGGCCCGTATTGCGGCTGGCAGTCAGGGCGCGCTTGCCCAGTTGATTGCGCGTCACGGCCGCGGCCTGCGGATTTTTGCCGCGCGCTATCTCGGCAATGCGAGCGATGCGGAGGACGTGGTGCAGGACGTGTTCGTAACCGTGTGGAAAAACGCCGGCCGCTTCGATCCGCAGAAGGCGCGCGTCTCGACCTGGCTTTACAAGATCACGGCCAATCGGTGCATCGACCAGCGCCGCCGGCAATTCCTGCGCAATTTCATCGACCTCGACGATCTCGACTGCGACCCGGCATCGGAAGCGCCCGACGCCGAGGCGCGGGTTTCGAACCGGCAGGAACTGTCGATCGTGCGCGGCGGCATCGCCGCCCTCCCCCAGCGGCAGCGCATGGCGCTGCTGTTGAAGGTGGTGGCGGACCTTGACGTCCCCGCCATTGCCGAGGTCATGGGGACCAGTACCGGCTCGGTGGAACAGTTGCTCGTGCGCGCACGACGCGGGCTGCGGAATCATGTGGCGGCCCATGAGGGCCGCGAAAGGAACGTGTGATGACAAAGGACGAATTCGCGCAGCTGACACGTCGCTTCGGCAAGGACGTCACGGCATGGCCGGCGCCCTATCGGCAGCAGGCATTGCTTTTGTCCGCGGGGAGGCAAGACTCGCCGTCCGATCGGGACGAGGCGCTGGATCGCCTGGTTCTGGAAGCGGCATTGGACGATACCGACGAACAGCGCCTGGCCAGCCAGGTGCTGGCGCGCATCGACGCCGACCGGGGCCGGACGTTCGGCACGCGCCTTTCGGCCTTTCTGCTTCGGCCGGCCACGATGACAGCGTGCAGTGCGCTGCTGTTCCTCGCACTGGCTGCTGGCGGCTATCAGCTGGCAGCCTCTGAGGGCAATGCCCTCGACGCGAAGCTACTGGCGCTGGCCACGGGTTCACCGGCAAACACCGGGCTTCTTGATCTTTCCCCCGATGACGGCACGGAGAATGCGCTATGACGCGGCGATCGATCTGGACAGTAGTTCTCATCCTGCTTGGCCTTTCGGTCGCGCTCAACGTTTTCCTGATCGGCTATGCCGCTCACGGCTTGCGCGAAGGAGCGTCAGCCCGCAGCCTCGTCGAGAACGTCGCCAGCATTTACCCGCCCGACGTCAGGCAGGAATTTCGCAGCGCCATGCGCGAGAACCGACCGCGCACCTTCGCGGCATTGCGCGATCTTCGTCGTGCCCGCACCAGTCTGGCCGCTAAGATCGCCGCTTCACCCTTCGACGAGGTCGCCGTCCAGGCCGCGATGAAGGACGTCCGCGACGCGACCGACAATCTGCAGGCCGTCATCCAGGATTATCTCTTAACGGCGCTGAAACGCAGCAAGAGCAAATCCGCGTCCTGAAGCCCGGCCGGACATGACAGGAACACAATCCGCCATTGAATTCCGGTGCGGCAGGGCGATGCCGAGCCGGCCAGGCAGGAAGAGTGATCAATGAAGCACGACAGGCTCATCCTAAGCCTGCTGCAGCAGGAAGTGCTGGGCTCACTCCGGTCGCTGCGCCGCGGCGATCTCGCGTGGATTATCCTCGGCGGCGGCGCGGTTATGGCCTATGCCGCAGCCGATGCCGTTGTGGCCCTGCATGCCGCCGCGCCGCTGCTGCGGAATTCGCGATGGCTTTGGTTCGCTGGCCTTCCGGCTGGAGCATTTCTGCTAGGGTTTTTCGCCGGTCTCGGGGCCATCCATCTCGCTTTGTCGCGCGCCTATGCGCCGTTTATGGCGGCTCTTCCCGTCTCCAACAGGGAGCGGCGGCGCATGGCGATTTTGGCGACCGCCTGCATCGGAACCGGTTTGGCAGTGCTTGTCGTCGGCTTTACCGCGTTGGCCTGCGTCTTGATCGCCAAGTCGGATTCGTTCATGTGGGCTATTGTCGCCGCGCCTCCTTTTGCCGCCGGTTTTGCGGCAGCAGTTGCTGCGCAGCTTCGCGTCCCCTCTTTCTGCCAGCACGCAATGGCGATCATGAAACCAGCGGGGGCAGGCCGCTAGTGACGCTCAACCGCTTAGACCGCGCCCGGCCGAGCTGGGCCGCCGCCTGGGCCTGGAACCTGCGCGCCGGCACTGTGATGCTGTCATGGCGCATTTTCGGAGCCGGCTCAGTGATGGGCCTTGCTGTTCTGATCTCGGCCGTCGGCGGGCTCGCCTATCATCGGGCCGCCCCAGGCGCGATCACCGGTCTGGTAGGTGGGCTCACCGTCTTCATGCTCGCAATGCGCTATCATCCGCTTGGCTCACCTGTGCTGCGCACCGCGCCGATTGGCTTCGGGCGGGCATGGCTGCGGTTCTTGTGGCTTCCACTGCAGTTGTCGACAGTCTTCTTCCTGTTGCCAACCGGGGCTGCGCTGGCGGCGGAACCATCCTCGTGGTCGTTACTCGCGGCGAGCGGGGTGTGGCTGTTGATGCTGAACGGCGCCTATGCGGTTTTCGCCGCCTATTTCATGACGAAACCTCGGATCGCGGCGTTCAGCTTCCTGGCGGCGATCGCCTATGCCACCTACGAATTCTCCGAATACGGCCGGACGGTCGTTCTCGGGTTTCTCGCCCTTGTCATATGGCTGTTCTACCGAACGCGTCGGAGGTTCTATTATGGATGACAGCGCCCATGGATCCACGGACATGAGGGAGCTTCTGCGCCTATCTAACCTGAGCGTGGGTTACGGCAGCCGCGCTGTCATCGCCAGCGTCGATCTGACGATGCGGAGCGGCGAAATCCTCGGACTTCTCGGCGCCAACGGGTCGGGCAAATCGACGCTGATCAAGTCCATCACCGGGCAGCTCCGTCCGCGGACCGGGGCCATCGCCATCGACGGCATCGATCTCGCCCGGAAGCCGGAGCAGGCCAAGGCGCGGTTTGGGCTGGCCATCGACGTCACAGACTTGCCGGCATCGCTTTCGGGACGCCAATATCTCGACCTCGTCGCATCGCTTCGTTCATGCGCCCCCACCGACTGGCGAGACCGTGACTTGCCGGCACGACTGGGTATAACGGCCTGGCTTGATCGGCCAATCGCTGAATATTCACTTGGCACACGCGCAAAGATCGCAATCACAGCAGCCCTGATCGGCTCGCCACCGCTGCTGATCTTCGACGAGTCCCTGAATGGCCTGGATCCGCTCGCCGCTTGGGAGATGAAGTCGCTGTTGATCGAGCTCGCCGCCAGCGGAAGACATGCCGTCCTCATCTCCACGCACGTCGTGGAAACCATACCCCGCCTTTGCAATCGAGCCGTGTTCCTCGCCAAAGGCAAAGTCTCGCGATCATGGGAAAGTGATGATCTTGCCAAAATGCGGGCAACACCTGGCACTTTCGAAGAATGCCTTGTCAGCACGCTCAGGGCTCAACTGCAGGTCCCGCGTCCTGTGGAGCCCGGAGACGGCCTAACTCGCAAATCCGTTTCAATTGAAGGATGAACCGCAGTTCCATCATGAGCGGCTGCGCTTCCGATCAGGAGGAGAAGACCAAGCAGGCAAGCTAGTGCAGCGTTCCACTGATGACCATCTTGGAGACGAACGCTGACAGGAGCTCGTGGTCGAAATGCCCGGGAGAGTTCATCATCATGTTGATTGCTTCAGCCTGTGAGAAAGCCGGCTTGTAGGGGCGGATGGTTGTCAGCGCCTCGTATACGTCGCAAATGGCAGCAACGCGAGCAACATAAGGGATCCTCCTGCCCGACAGGCGATCAGGATAACCGCTGCCATCATAGCGCTCATGATGGAAACGGCAGATATCGAGCACTTCATGCGGCGCCGAGCCCGCTTTCGCCACCATCTCGTAACTCTTTTGCGGGTGAGCGCGGACAAGATCCATTTCCTCGGCGGTTAGTTTCCCGGGTTTGTTCAGGATCTCATCAGGAATTATCATCTTTCCGAGATCGTGTATGAGACCGCCTAGGCCAAGAACACGCACTTCTTCTTGCCCATGACCGAGAACGCGCCCGAACGCGATCATCAAGGCGCTGACCGCAAGCGAATGAAGAAACGTGGTTTCATCCTTCTCCTTCAGCTTGGCAACAGCAATCAGCGCGCCAGTGTTATCGAGCGTTTCCAACATGATGCGCTCAACCGCACTGCTCGCTGCCTCGTCTGCAAAACAACCGTTTGCGCGAGCATCCTCCAGCACATGACGAAGATGCGGTCCGATCTCCTGAATGGATTGTCTCGCGCGGCTGATCTCAGCCTTTGAAAAGATGGCCAGCAATTGCGCCTCAAAGCTTGCCATAGCGTTGCGTTGCGACGCTCCTTCGACATCGACGCCCTTCGTGATGTCAATGACCACGCTTCTTACATGTCCATTGGCAAGCCTTCTGACATCATCGCCTTTGGAGACCAGAAAAGGCTTGAACCGAGCGGCATCCACTTGGGTCGTAAACTCCATATCGTTGATGAACATGCCGACCCGGAGCTGATTCAATTGGATGCGTTTGAGCATTTATGATCTTCCTGAAAATCTTGCATTATCGATTGATGAAACGAAGCCGGAGAAACAGAAGATCTATCTCAGCTGGAGTACCTGAGTGGCTCCGAGAAGGACCCGCGACGCACGAGCCGCTGGCCGCGCGCGCTTAGGAACTGACCCGCCTTCAGGGCGTCCATCGCTCTGGCGAAGAGATAGCCCTGACCCAGCCTGCAACCGAATGCTTCGAGACGGCGGGCCTGTTCCTCGTCCTCGATGCCTTCCGCCACCACGCGGATGCCAAGCTTACCTGCGATCGAAAGCACGCCTTCGACGATCACCATCCCGGCGTCATCAATGCTCGTTCGGTCAATGAAGGATTTGTCGATTTTGATGATGTCGACGGGCACCGTCAGAAGATGGGTCAAGGAGGCATAGCCGGTCCCGAAGTCGTCGAGCGCGACTTTCAGGCCCTCCAAGCGCAAGGCTTTGATCTCATCCGCCACCACGTGGTCTCGCTGTCCGAGGTAAACAGATTCCGTCACCTCGAGGATCAGGTGATCAAGGGGGACATCCGCATCTTCGAAGACTCGGCAAATTTTGTCACGCAATCCTCCCTTGCGAAAGTCGGCAGCTGACAGATTTACGCCGACATGCTGTAGAGGAAGCCCGTCGTCGAGCCATGTCCGCATGTCCTTCGCAACTTTGGCCAACATCCGCTCCGTCAGCGTTGAAGCAACGTGGGCGTCTTTGGTCGCCTCATGAAAATGAGCGGCTGCAACAACGTCGCCGGAGTTGGTCTTCATCCGGCACAAGGCCTCCAGACCGACAGCCTCGCGCGTATCAAGGCGCACGATCGGCTGGTAGTAAGCCTCGATGCGGTTCTCGGATAGTGCAAGGCTGACGTCCCTTACCGCCCTGAAGCGGCGTGTCAACGCTGTCCCGAGTCCCGAATGGTACTCGACGAATTGTCCACGGGCATGCTCTTTGGCGTGGTAGAGCGCGATGTCTGCATTTTGTCGGACTTGCTCAGGATCGATATCGTCGGTCGCCAAGGCACCGCCGAGTGTCGCCGCAGGAAAGACGACGTGGCCCGCGCAATCTGTTGGAGGTTCGAGTACCCTCAGGATCTGAACCGCTTTCCGCTGCAGATCAAGTTCGCCTTCGCCGACGGCGATGATTGCGAATTCGTCGCCGCCCAGCCGATAGGTCCTTTCCCTGCCCGCGGCTGTCGCGATGCGCTCCGCCAGAACGCGGATCAGAGCATCGCCAGCCGCGTGACCAAACGTATCGTTCACCGGCTTCAGATTGTCGACATCGGCTATTATAATGCCCCAGCCGTGATTTGCAGGCGGCGTCAGGGTTCGAAGAGCGAGATCGAAGGCAGCCCGGTTATGGAGCCCTGTAAGTCCATCCGTGTATGTCAGACGCTGACGCTCGGCTACCCGTTCTTCACGCTCGATTGCGATCGAGCACAGATGCACACATGCATCCACAATCGTTTGCTCAAGCTCGCTTGGTCCCCGGTTCTCCCGGTAATAGAAGGCGAAGGTACCGATGACGCGGTCGCCGCTCTTGATCGGGCTTGACCAACAAGCCTTCAAGCCAAGCGCGAGAGCAAGGGCAGCATAGTCGGTCCATATTGGGTTCGTTTCTATATCGGTGACGACAACCGGCGACCCAAGGAAGGCGGCGGTCCCGCAAGAACCTGCATAAGGCCCTATTTTGACGCCGTCCACCGCGGCGGAATATGATGTTGGGAGCGACGGCGCCGCCAGCGTCGACAAACGGACGCCATCGGACTTGAGGACTGTGGCCGCAATGCCCGGAATCGCTGCTTCAACCTTTGAGCACAATGCTGAAAGCGTGGTCGCCAGCGGCTGGCCTTTGGCAATCATTTCAAGAATGGCATTCTGCAATTCTAGGATCATGAAAGGGCGTCTCGAAAGGGAAGCCCTCTTTAACAGCCGCAGTTTCCGATCAAGTTACCGTATCGATTAAATATTGATCAATTTGGCGGCTGGGTTGGTGGGTCAGTCGATGTCCCCGCTCAGATTCGGCGGCGACGTATAATCAGTCCATCGCCGCTCGCGCCAGCAATGAACATCTCTCGGAACCGAGGCGCGCCCGCGTTGGAAAATCCGAAAATCGGGACGATCAGGAAGGCTACCGGCTTGTGAAGGCCGTGCTCCAATTTATGGCCGGCGCCATGATGATTGCCGGAGCCTTGACGCGGATTTCCGCGCCGGTGGGTTTGTTTATCGATGCCATTGGTGGCTCGCCGGTGGTTCCGGCGGTATAGGTAGACAAGCGACAGCTCAAATGCGCCTGCGTCGGCGGCGACTGCAGGCTTCCGCTGGGTTTCATCTGCCTTGCGGAGAACCTGATGATGGTCGCGGGTGGCGGTCTGTGCGGCCATTTACAGGCTCCAGACGACAAGACTGCGAATTTCAAATCTGGTTTCAGATGGTGACAAGTGTTGAGGGAACCGGCCCCGATTTGTGCTCGTTTCGCCCTTGAAAGGAGCGACTACGCAAATGCCAGCCACAGCAGATAAAGAATATACGCCCTCCACCCTCCACGACCGCTACCAGATGGACCTCGGCGAAGCCAAAAGGCTGATCAACAGTTTCGGCAGCAATCGCCTCGAGCTAGATCGTCTTCTCGGATCGCGGGACAGGTCATCGCCTCAGGCCGGCGAAGAAAACGCGGCCGCAGCCTGAGGCGGATCGCTGGCTGGGTGCATTGGAAGATCGATATCATCGGCCCTCGTCGTGATAGCCCTCATCGCCAACCACTTTAGAGCTTGGCTTGGTCGACGTCGCTGAGGCGCAACGCTCTGCCGTCTGCCGCGACTATGGCGTCCATCTCCTCTGCAAGCGCGTCGCGATCATCGACACCACGCAAGAGGCGGCCGGCTAGAGTATCGAAACGTCCGGCGGCGATGTCGGCAATCAAGAGTGCAGCCCGCGACGGTTCGATGTTGACGCCATCATCGAAAAGCTTCTGGATCCCGGGCAGGTAGGTTTTTCCTGCTTCTGAAAAAAGCTGCATTTCGGTCATCGCACTCCGAACGAGGCCGGGATCGACCGCAAATGCGCGCACCCCCTGGCCGATGGTGGTGTCGTTCAGGCATTCCGTGAGCCGCATGACGGCGGCTTTGCTGGACGCGTAGCCAGAGCCATGGGGAAAGCTGTTGCCCGTTCCGCCACCAACGAGGTTTACAATCCGGCCCCTACCCCGCGCCAACATCATAGGGGCGGCCGAGCGGCAAGCATTGAAAGTGCCTCGCAGATTGATCTCGACATCCCGCCACCACACAAGAGGGTCACAGTCCCAAATCGGGCCAAAGCCCTGGAACGAGCCGTGATTGTTGATCAGAATGTCAACAGGACCCAATTCGGTCGCCACCCGGGTAAGGGCATTTTCAACAGCGGCAAGGTCGACGATGTCCGTCGAAATAGCGATCGCTTCCCCGCCCTCTCCCTCGATGAGAGAGACTGTTTCCTCAATCTCGGTCACCGTTCGCGCCAGCACGGCAACCTTTGCTCCCTCCCTCGCCTGCTCTAGAGCGATTTCTCGACCTATCCCCCTGCCACCGCCAGTTACGACCGCGACCGTATTCGAAAGGCGGGCCATGCTGACTCCTATGCATTGCCAAAATGATCTGGTGATAGAACTATGTGTGCGGCGGCGGCTGATGACAATGCCGCCCCCTGGCTTTTTTGGCTTGGGCTAATCCAGCGGTCGTCTTAGCCGACGAGGTCGCATAGCGCTACGCGGCGACCGAGAGGCTCGGGTCGGGCGCGAGATCGTTGGCTTCAGGAACCCGTTTGGATCCCTGCTGCGACGACAGCGCCGTGCCCGCTTGGCGCACAGGCAATCTCGTCAGGAATATTCATGACGCTTCAAGCTCTGCCACAGCAGGGCCTCACCTACAGCGAGATTGCAAGGAGGATCGGGTTCGAGCGCAGCTGCTGAATTATCCGCCGCGATAGCATTGCCTCGGCAGGTCACAATTTTTACGAACCATTTCGCTCTTCGGCCACTCTTAGTATATTCAGAGCTTGCCGGCATCCATGTGCCGCAATGGAGAATCGTCCGGAAGGTACAGGACGGACTGACGACCGATGTCCTCTATGGTTTCCTGACCACGGACCCGAACGATCTCGTGAAGCCGATCCATGAGAAGGCCATGCCGATGCTGTTGCTGTCGAAGGAAGAGACCGACACCTGGATGCGGGGGCCCTGGCCCGCCGTCTGCCAACTGACGCGCTCATCATCTCCTCGCGCGAACCGTACGGATCCACGATCGTCTCGACATCCGAAGAGCCGATGGAACAGGGCGGTGTGCTTTGACGCCTGAACTCTAAGCTTGATTGTGTCGGAAACGAAAAAGCCTGCCGCGGGAGGAGGTGCGGCGGGCCTCTCGAAATATTGAACATCGGCTGGGAGGAGGATTGCCGCGGCCATCTATTGCGCGTCGAAATCCAGCTTTGGAAGAACACCAATGCGCAGGCGGCAGACAGGGTGTCGGCCCGGGTCTAGCGTCAGTAGGTTAAGTTCTGTGAGATGACATTGACTTCGTCTCGATAGTGGCCGACCTCCTATCCTGGGCGTTCGTTGGAGTGCCATAATGACCGACCTCATCGTAATCGGAGATCAAGCATGTTCACCCACGTCATGATTGGCAGTAACGACTTGGAGAAGGCCAGGGCGTTTTACGACGCGACGTTCGTTGCTCTTGGTGGGCAGCGCGGCGAGATGGATGCCAGAGGCAGGCTGATTTATGTCCATGAGGGTGGCAGGTTGATGATCACGAAGCCGATTGACGGCAAGCCGGCGACTGCGGCGAACGGTGGGACAATAGGAATTGCCGCCGCAAGTCCCGACCATGTTCTGGCGTGGCATGTCGCCGGCACCGCCAACGGCGGCACGTCCATCGAAACCCCGCCTGTGGAGCGTCCGAACGGGGCGTTTGTCGCCTATCTTCGCGATCCGGACGGCAACAAACTCACGGCACGGTCTTCACCAACGAAATGAACAGGAGCAACAACTCCTTTAAGCTAACGAGCGCTTATCGGAAGCACCCCGAACGAGACCGCTCGAGGAAAAGCTGGCAGTTACACTTGGAGTGCCTCAACAAAGGTGAAGTGTGGTGGAATCCAAGAGTCCCGCTCATCGTCCTCGCTGTCAAACAAGTTAACCTTCTGGGTTGAGAGGCCTTGCCGAAGCCTTCATGTTACGGCGACCTGTGTCTTTCACTGCCTTGTCCCGACCTCGATACGAGTTTTCGTCGCTAAGCGGTTACTAAGCGAACGAAACGCGTTTTGCCGTCCAACCAGGAGCAGCAAACCATTGCCGTGGTAAACCTGTGCGCTAATTGCAGAAGAGCAAGTAAGAAGACCCTTATCGGCTCTTCGAGCTACCCCAGGGAGGCGGAAGTGGAAAATGACCTCGGCGGCCCCCGCCGCGTCTATTCGATCTCGCCCTCCTCGCCGTCAAGGATGCCGGCATTTGCGAGTGTACTCGCAGTTATCGCCATTCTCTATTTTGCCAAGGAAGTGCTTCTTCCTCTCGCAATTGCAGTCCTGTTGACGTTTGCATTGGGTCCGATTTCCTCTCGGCTGCGCAAGCTGGGTGTTCCCAAGATTTTGGCGGTCATAATCACCGTCGTGCTTGCTTTCCTCGCTCTCATCCTGTTCGGGCTTGTTGTGGCGGGACACGTTGCTGAGGTCGCTCAAAACCTCCCAGCTTATCAAGGCAACATCATAGCAAAGATCCGGGCGCTCCAGGAAAGTGGAACCGATAACGGCATTGTTCGGCGCCTGACGTCAGTCGTGGAGAGCGTCGGACGCGAACTCAACAGCGCCGAGCAGAGGTCAGCTGCTCCAGGTGGTGGTTTCACGCCAAGGGAGCCTCTGCTAGTCGAAATATTCGCGCCTAGCCGGCCGATCGAAACGCTTACAAGCCTGATAGGTCCCTTGCTCGGTCCCATTGCGTCATTGGGCTTGATCATAGTCGTCGTTATATTCATGCTTCTAGAGCGAGAGGAGCTTCGCGATCGCTTTATCCAACTCGTTGGCTATGGAGACCTGCATCGCACCACTGAAGCAATCCAGGAAGCGGGCAGCCGCGTCGCCCGTTATCTTCTCATGCAGTTGGTTGTGAACTGCGCCTACGGCGTGCCCCTGGCCGTCGGTTTGTGGGTGGTTGGCATTCCCAATGCGGCGCTGTGGGGAATGCTTGCGATCGTCCTTCGATTTGTCCCCTACATCGGCCCCGTCATTGCGATGGTTCTACCGCTGTTCCTGGCCTTCGCAGTCGACCCGGGCTGGAGCCTCGTTCTTTGGGTTGGGGCCATCTTTCTCGTGCTGGAACTGACAAGCAACAATATCGTGGAGCCCTGGCTCTATGGTTCACGTACCGGGCTCTCTCCATTGGCGATCATTGTGGCGGCGATTTTTTGGGCGTGGCTTTGGGGACCGGTCGGTCTGATCCTTTCGACGCCGCTGACCGTATGCCTGGCTGTTTTGGGGCGGTACGTCCCACAGTTCGAGTTTCTCGAAGTTCTTTTCGGCAGCAACCCGGTACTCGATCCCAAGGAGCGCCTCTACCAGAGGCTTCTTGCTGGGGATCCTGACGAGGCGACCGATCTCGCGGAAGAAATCCTGGAGGAGGATTATCTGGAGGACTACTACGGCAAGGTTGCCATTCCGGCTCTTCTGCTCGCCGAGAAGGATCGGCGTCGGGGTGTTTTGACGGCAGAGCAGATGGAAAAGGTGTTTGGGGCCGCCATTGCTCTGATCTCGAACCTGGCCGAAATTGCCCAGGAAGAAGAGCAGGAAGAAGACGGTCAGGAAGAGAAAGAGTTGGCAAGTGGGCAACCCTCCACCCCCGCCAAGGAAGGTCATGGGATTGAAAGGGAACTGCCGGACGGGCGTGGCAAAACCGTCGTCTGCATCGGAGGCAGAGGCTCGCTCGATGACGCGTCAGCTGCGATGCTCGCCCAGGTCCTCCAGGTGCAAGGTGCCGACGTGGTCGCAGCAAGACATTCCGAAATTGCCAATCGCCGCGCCATGAGCCCCGTTCCGAAGCAAGCGAACGCCGTCGTGGTGTGCTTCCTCAACGAGGATTCGGCCAGGCATGCGGGCATACTCATTCGCCGGTTCAAGCGTATGTATCCGGCAATGCGCGTCGGCGCAGTCCTATGGGCGGAAGGCGAAGAGGATAGGCAATCGTCCGCGCTCGCGGAGGCTGACTTCATTGCCTCCACCTTGACCTCGGCGGCCCGCGAGGCACTGTCCAATGCACCGCCGTCAACATCGGTGGCACCGCCGCGCAAAATTCGGGTCAGACGGTCGCTCAACACGACAAACGCTGCCGCCGTGCAGTCACTTTGACATGTAGCGGCCTCACGGTTTGCCATTCTGACGACCAAATGCCGAAACGACATCCTCCACAGGGTCGTCGGGTAGTGCCGGCCCCGCATCTCCGGCCAACGGCCAGGGGTGTGCGCCGGGGACAGGAAGCTTGGGGCCGGCAAGAAATGTGACGAAACCAATGATCCTCGGGCAAGTCACTAATAGGACTTATTCACGTAGCATCAGTTCCGACTGTTGGCGAAACGGCGAGAGGGCGAAGTGGGGGTCTGCGCGTCATCGGATTGGGCGAGGTCCTCGCTACCGCGAAGTTGTGCGATCCCGAGCTGAACGACCTTGATCATGTCGGTCATCCGCTGCCCGCGGCTGTCCTGGTACTGTTCCAACGTGGGGGTATTAAGAGCCACGTCAATCAGCGCAGAGATGCGATTTTCTCTCACCACTTTGGCGCCTGCAGCCCAAACCCGTTCGAACAATATTCGATCTGATTCAATAATCGGCATGATGTTCCGCTAGCTGATTGATCCTCACGCAGTAGAGCTAGAGACTGGTCTCCCGTTTTTCAAGTGCGACAAAATTATGATTCCGTCACAACATTTGCCGTTGTTGCTACAATGCATCATGTAGAGCTAAATAAGCGACAGTACATATCAAAATAAGCTGCCGTAGCAGCTATATACTAGCCGTTTTCCGGCTGGCACGATTTGTTCAGCCATTCCAAGATCCAGGTTGGTGGACCGCGCAAACGAACCCTAGGGCTTAGAAGGGATCATCACAGAGACAGGTTCGCCGCGCGATCCGCGCGCGAAACGCAGATCGTGATTGAAAGTTCCATTGCACCGATCGCTTGCCGTTTTTTGTATTCGCGAAATGTTCTTCAGCCAAACGTGAGGCGGCGCGCGCTGTCTCTGCCCATCCCTTTTGCGACCAGATCCGCTCGCGCACCAAACTGACAAAACCGCCGTTCTAGCGGCCAAGCTCTTGTTCGATATGCTGTAGCATCTTGGGATTGAATTAATTGAGACTCTACACGCAAAAAGGAGTACGGTCCTCTCGTCGGCCCGGAAGTACAACGGTAGAGGCCGGTTGGGAGACCATGGGTGCTCTTGCCGCAACACAAGGTGCCGGCGATGTCTCTACTCCATCTGCTTTCGTTGCAGGACGAAGAAATCGATCTCATTACAGCAGTCGTTCAGAAATGGTCTTCCGCCCATCGGACGCCCGTGGACAGTCAACGTGGACGCCGGGCAATGTGTGAGGCGGTGAGCATGGTCCTTCTTGCCAAGCAATCGCATGAACTTCTCTATGCAGAGCTTAGCCGCCACATGGACAAGCCCGTTATAGAGTTCGAAACGCACGCGCCTCCACTCGACAATATCCTGTCAGTTGAAACGGCAGGCCTGAAACTCATTCTGTTCGAGATGAAGGCCCCGAGCGTGATCGTGGACGCTAGCCAGTGCACGAATCGTTTTTATGGTGCGGAGCATGTCCTGGCAAATCCGCCCTTGAGCAGTTTGGGCCCGATCTCTTCCCCATTCGGTGCTTCGGCGTATCGTCGTAGCCCTTGATTTCGATCTGCAGCCCGCGTTCTTCCAAACGTTCTTTCAGCCGTCCCTTGGCGATCAGCGCCATCTTCCGTTCCTTGATGCACTTTGCGTGTGATCCTATCTCCGGGGTATCTATTCCCCACTGGAACGGCACTCCTCCTCCCAGCAATCGCATTGGCTTCCAGTCGCAGCGCACGGTGTCGCCGTCGACCGCCGTCAGGCTGGCGCACTTCAACATAGCGGTGATCATTGTATCGTGGCGCCATGCGCGGCCATCCACGATAATTTAGCGGTTGATGCTTCTTGCACTACCAGAGCGTGATTGCCTTATTCTCCTCAAAGCCGTAGCAGCCCCGTTGCGGGCAGCGCGTGCCGACTGGCTCCTCATGGTCGCAATAGTGTTCCACGATCACGTTTGCGCCGGGCGTTGTCGAATGGCCTTCGTTACACATTGATCCACGCCTTCCACAAAGTGGCCTGATGCTCGTCGGTCTAACCGGCTGACGACTGCGTGGGACTAGAAAAGCCCCATGTCATTGCGAAGGCGCCGGACCGTCCGATCGATGAGCGACGGCTGCGTGCCACGCTCTAGGGCTCGGGGCCATGCCTGGCTCTAGGTCTTCATACGCCTGGCGGCAGCAACAATGGTCGCCCCGATATCCGCAAATCCGAGCCCGGCCGGCCTGGTCGAAATCCACCGAGGGGCATGGGGCAAGTGCGGCACTATCGGCAGGATATTGTTCACGCCGCGGCGTCACGCCCCCCCGTCGTTCTCGTCAGCAGCGGAATGCCGATTGCTGCTCGAGAGACAGGATTTTCTCGCTGACACAGGATGGCGACAGACCGCGACGCTTGCGGTCGCGCGGAAGCCCCCACTGTCGAGTTTGTATGGGCCCGAGACCGGGCCAGCAATTGCTATGGGCTCAGACCGCGGATCCGCTCACCCAGGAGAAATTCGATGCCACTCGGATGAACAATTGACAAAAGACCTGATGTGATGGGGTTCGCTCCGACAACCGCTGGTTAAAAGCTTACTGCAATCCGCGAGATCCGGCTATGCGATTAATTATTTAAACTAGGTTGTCCAATCTTCCACTCGTAGGCCGGGCACGCGATCAAATTCCCGGCGGTTATTGGTAACCATAATCAGTCCCCGCGAGCGCGCATGTCCCGCAATCAATTGATCATATGGACCAATCGGAGTTCCGCTACGCGCCAATTCAGCTCGCAGTTGACCGCTATGGTTTGCTGCCATTTCGTCGTACGGCAATACCTCGAGACGCGCTACGAAGCCCTCCACAACGGAAAGGTTCTTTTCAGGACTGGCTGACCTTTCCGCTCCGTAAATCAATTCCATTAGGCAAACCGAGCTGATGCACAGCTGATCATGAGAACGATTAAACGCGTCTCGAACCTGCTGCGGTCGATTTTTGATCGTAAAAATGCAGATATTGGTGTCGAGCATGTACTTCAGCATCAAAATGCCTCACGCTCCTGCAAAGCAGGTTGATCACGCTCGCTCATGAAGTCGGATGTCGCCTCCGCTCCTTCAAACCAGCTGTCCCAGATCTCACCAGCTGGTGCAATGATACGAGTGCGTCCCACCGCAACGATGTCGACACGCTTTACATCATCAGGCAAAGCAAGCGCCTTTGGCAAACGGATCGCTTGGCTACGATTGCTTTGGAATACTGCACCCTGCTCCATCTGCACGTCTCCGAATTGCATTGATTATGACGTAACCTAAATGGCCCTCTTGATGGGATATGTCAATGGGATATACGACTTAGGTCTGCTGCCCATGCGATCCATGCCGCACCAGACGCCTTCGCCTTGACTGGAATCGAACCGGAGACCCGCGCCTTAGATGCTAAGTGAATGCAGGCCCACCGAACCGGCGCACGGAGGCGGGGTACCTCGTAGCGTCCTTCTATGGGACCGCGTTACTTCGAGATTGTTGCCCCTGGCCCCCCGACCGCTAACGAAATCGTCACGGCACGCACCAGATCCATTGAAATGCTCCACCGGCGAGGCAATTTCAGAATCGAATACGCTCAAGTCGGGTCGAGCGATCTTTCCGGCGGGGTGGGTAGAACTCAGTGCTTCGAGGGCGCCCGTGATCCAAACGAAAATTGACACTCTCTGGCTCAGACAGTGCTGCGCTTTTCACCTTCAATATTTTCCCGACACTCCGCTTCTATCAAAGCTCTGCGACTTGCAGAATCGCATCGAGCAGCAGAGTACCGCGCCGCTTCTGCGTGTCCCCCTTCAAAGCCTGCACATGACGGTCGTCACGTTGATCGACGCGAGGAGTCAATTTAGGGTTCCAAATCATGAGGTCTGGAAGCTGGAAGGCGCTCGATGGACAGAGATCATCGATAGGCTAGTTGAGAAGACGCCGCCGGTTGATCTTGAATTCAGCGAGGTAGCTACTTCGGAGGCCGCTGTCTTCATTAAGGCAAAAGAGCCGCCAGAATTGCACAGACTGCGTGCGGACATTTCACATGCCATCTGCTTCGAGGATTGGCGTCCGAGACCACCTCAGATCGCCCACATCACGCTGTTTAGGTTTCATGCTGCAAAATCGATATCAAAGGTCAAAGTGAACGCCCGATTTGTCCCGATAGCGGCCGCAGTTCGATCTCTTCAATTGCTAGAGGAACTGGTTTATCCGAGTATCGAGATCACCAGGCTGAGTGCGCCGCTACTACTGGGCGTGTGGGATGAAGCTTCGTAAACGTACCGGCAAACGTCTTGTTTTACCCTCTCGGTCAGCTCGCCTAGCGCCATAGGCATTCTGATGATCCGACCAATATCAATACTCCGATCTTGAGGTGACCAGTCGCGATGCGTCTCATAAGCCGATGGCAGAATTCCGCAGGGGAGCGTGTGCGGATTGCCCTTCGCCTGAAGGGTATCGATTACACCTATATCCCAGTCAGTTCGCTGGAACACGGCCAATTTAGCGAGCTCAACCCGCAGGGGCTGCTGCCTGCACTCGATGTCGGCGGCCGCATCATCGCCCAGTCGGCCGCCATTCTCGATTATCTTGAAACGACGTTTCCGGAACCAAGCCTGTTGCCTGCTGATCCGGTGACCCGCGCTCAAGCGAAGGCATTCGCAGCCCTGGTCTCTTCTGAAATGCATTCCCTGACGGTGCAGCGGGTGAGACGGTTTCTGACGAATGAATACGGCGTCGACGACAAGGGCGTCGAGTGCTGGGTTCATCATTGGCTGACATTGGGCCTCGAGGCGCTGGAGGCCACGCTTAAGCAACGGGCAGTTCACTCGGTCTTCGCTTTTGGCGACCGCCCGGGCTGGGCCGATTTGCATCTCATACCGCAGCTCAGCGCGGCGCGCCGGTTGCAGTGCGATCTAAGCCCTTACCCCCAGCTCCTGGAAGTGGAACAGCATTGCGTTGTCCTTGACGCCTTTCGCATGTCACGCCCTGAAGCCCAGCCGGATTTCCCGTCTTCACCGTGATCGAGGAGGCGGCTTTACGGTGAAGGCGGGATCAAGTTTACGTTCAACCGTCCGCTCTGGTCGGGCGCAATCCATAGCAGAATGTCGTTGGTGATGGATCCTATCCGACGTTGCGCTCCCACCTTGGTTTCAATGCTCATCGAGGCGCGGCGCAGCGACGATTATCACGCGGATTGGCACCAGCGCGCGCAAAAGCAGGCGTCTCCTTACTCGAGAAGCCTGCCCTTGTTTTTCGAGCTCGCCGATAATGCGTTCTCCATCGTTCCGATCAGGTCGCTGATCTCTGCCATGGAAGAACATATACACGCTGCCCCGGATTCTAAGAGGCGCGCCTGTAGAGCATCATAAGCATGCCCGCCACCAATAAATCCAACGGACCTCATTCCCGCGCGTCTTGCCGCTGTCACAGCCGCGACGGAATCCTCGACGACAATGCAATCTGTCGGATCGAACCCCATTTGCGACGCAGCAAACAAGAATACATCGGGCGCAGGTTTCGAACGCTTGACCTGACTGACAGAAAAGACGTTGGCACTGACATGGTCGAGCATCCCAGTGCGATCCAGATTGTTCGTCAAGGCTATGAGTTCCGTTGATGACGCCACACTTACGTCGTGCCCATGGTTCCTGATCGTTGTTATCGCTTCCTGCGCGCCAGCCATCGCTTTCAACTCCGTTGCAAAGCGGCGGTCGCATTCGTGTAAAATGTCGTCAACCCAGCCATCCGGTAGGTTCAAACCGTGCTCTTCGGCGAGCTTCTGCCATGCCGTCCGATGGGGAATCCCGGCAAACCGTTCGGAAATAGTCGATGCGGTTGTTGGGTGGCCCAACGCGGTCAGAGCCTCAGCGTCGACCGTACAAAATATGGACTCTGAATCGATCAGCACGCCGTCACAGTCGAATATTACCAGCATCCCGGCTCGTTCCTTTAAAAAAGCCCATCTGATGATTGGTCCGTGACCCCACCCGACGCCAAGACCTAAGTGATCGTCGCAGATTTAGCCATAGTCCCCGCCTCGGGACCATCGACTTGTTTCGCGTCGGACCCCACGCGCACTATCGTCACGCTGAAGACTTGGCTTAACTATGCGAGGATCGCACACCGCCCGCTCCCGGCGGCGGGTCACTGGCGGAGCGAGGATGTCCGGGCCGATCTCTTGCTCGATCGGGAGTGGCCCTGCCTACCTCAAGGATGAAACGAGGCCGCCTCTGGTTGTTTCGGTCTTCGCGCTGAGGTTCATTGAACAACTCAATCAGTTTCCCGAGAAAGGAGAGCGACAGCAGATACGGGTTCCGCCGGCAGAAGCCTTATCGATGGTACAGGAGCCGGAGTTGAAGGGCTTGTTCCGACTGGTGCATTGGAGCCTGAATGGTTGATAGCGCCTGTCTGCATGAGGTGACTAGCTTAAGAGGTGTCGCAGGTTACCTGAACTTGCGTTCTGAGCGGTCGACAATTTAGGGCTTGAGATGGATAGAAAGAATTCGACGGCTACTAAAGAATCTCGCAAGTAGAGCGGTTCCACATCTGTGCGGATTTGGCGCCCCAGAAGGTATTGCCAAGTTGTTTGACTTGTCTGCGTGGGCTATTCGAGCCGGATGAATATCCCGTGCCAAATGCCGCGCCTGAAAGGCTTTCGCTTTGCCGGTGAAATCATCGCCTATGCGGTATGGGCTTATCATCGCTTCGCGCTCAGCACCGCCGACGTGGAAGACCTGCTTGCCGAACGCGGTGTCATTGTCAGCCGGGAAGCAATCCGGCTTTGGGTCAATCGCTTCGGGCGGCATTTTGCAGTTTGTGTCCGGCGAGATCGACCTGCGCCTCGCGATAAATGGCACATCGACGAGGTCGTGATCACGATCCGTGGCAAAAAGCATTGGCTATGGCGGGCCATCGACGCGGACGGCCATGTGCTCGACATTCTGGTTCAGCCATGTCGAAATGCGAAGGCCGCAAGGCGTTTCCTGCGCGGCCTGGTTGCTCGGTTCGGCATGCAAGGGTTGTCGTTACGGACAAACTCCGCAGCTACATCAAGCCGATCCGAACCCTCGCGGCAGGCGCCGAGCATCGGGCGCACAAAGGACTCAATAATGCGGTCGAAGTCTCGCACAGGCCGACACGAAAGCGGGAGAAGATAGTCGGCCGGTTCAAGTCACCGCGGCAAGCACAGAGGTTTCTCGCTGCCCACGACCAGATCAATCTGATCTTCCGGCCCCGCCGCCACAAAATCAACGCCGCGTCTTGCCGTCACGCCAGGGCGGATGCGTTTGCCCTCTGGCATGACTACACCGCAGAAATGACCGCCTGACCTCGGTCCAGTTGATCGCGCGCAACTTGCTTCAAACAACTTGGCGATACCTCTTCGCTTTGAAGGAATTCGAACCTCCACGGGCCGCATAGACGAGCGCTTTCAACTGTTGCTCGTTGTGAACACTTGTCGAAAGAGTTCGATGATGACGAGCGATACACCTCCGTTGAACGGAAGCGGTAGAGCATCACCCTCCCACCAGTCGACGTTCAGGTGAGGTAGCAAACCCCATACTCTGCAGACCCGACCCGGCCATATGCATCGATCCAAAAGGAGCGTATCGGAGCTTTCAGCATCGCGACGCGCGGATACGCGTGGGGAAAGCGGGAATTCGCGTCACACGAGGGCGTGAGGAAGGGCAGCCGGAGATGCACCGCAATCTTGATGCAAACCCTCGGAACGCTGGCCGAGCTCTTAGACTGTTCGCGGCGAGGGTTTGACCTGGCAGCTCGACGGTGGCATCTTCCCTGTGCGCCCTGCGCATAGAAGCCGGCTACTTCTCATTGTCTACTGAAATCGAAGCCCCCGCACCGCGTTGAACGAGCACGAAGGGAGAGTCTTGGATGCCTGGCCCGCAGCGTTCCGCCCTAGGATCCCTCGTATTGATAGCGGCCGTCGTAGGTTTCGGGGTCGGCGCGTTTGCCTACACTGCTGGATGGCTCAGCCCTGACCGCCTTACGTCGACGAAGCTCGTAAGTGCGTTGGCGCCTCCTGGCGGCCCCGCTCTCGGACATCGGAGGAACCACGCAAAGGGCGTCTGCTTCACTGGCACATTCGAAGCGAACGGCAACGGTAGTGCAATTTCACGGGCGTCAATGCTTGCCGCCGGACAATACCCCGTCCTTGGCCGCTTCAACCTCGCAACGCCGGACCCGAATGCTGCCGATGCGACAGTTCGAGTTCGGGGCGTTGGCGTGCAGATCTCGGCGCCTGACGGCAACGTCTGGCGGATGGCTCTGATCGATCCGCCTGTTTTCGCGGTCTCCACGCCGCAAGGTTTCTACGATTTGCTTAATGCGTCCTCGAGCAAGAATCCGGAAGCGATGAAAGGATTTGTGGCAGCGCATCCAGAATTCGCTGCGTTCGGCGAGTGGGCGACCAAGGCTCCCTGGACGGCCAGCTACGCCGAGGTGGCGTTCAACAGCCTCAATGCATTCATTTTCAAGGATGGGTCGGGCGCAGAGCACGCCGTTCGTTGGTCTTTGCGTCCGGAGGCGCAGGCCGCGCCGATCACGGCCGAAGACTTCGCCAAGCTCGGCGCCAATCATCTTGAGCAAGATATAACCGAACGCGTTGGAAGGTCGCCTCAGCATTGGACGCTGGTGCTGACGGTGGCCGATCCCTCCGATCCAATATCAGATCCTACCAAGGCCTGGCCGCCGGGGCGGCGTACTGTCGAAGCTGGAACTCTGGTCGTGCAGAAAATCGAGCCGGAGGCGGACGGCCCGTGCCGAGACATCAATTTCGACCCGACCATCCTGCCTGACGGAATCAAGCTGTCCGATGATCCGTTCCCCGCGGCCCGCTCGGCAGCCTATGCCAGATCCTATGATCTGCGGACATCGGAAGCGAGCAGTTATCCTCGAACCGGAGCGAGCGCGAAGCCATGACGGACGGCATCAAGACACGATTCTCCACCATCCAGCGCTTGTTGCACTGGCTGATGGCGATAGGCATCCTGGCAATGCTCTTCATCGGCGTCGGAATGGTTTCCACCATCGGACGTCAGTATGTGCCGCTCTTGCTGACGCACAAGACGCTAGGGATCGCCATTCTTGTCCTTGCCCTGGTTCGCCTCGCGGTTCGCTTCATATCCGGCGCTCCACCGTTGCCCGCAAACCTTCCGGAACCGATGAAGCTTGCCGCCCATCTGTCCCACGTAGGTTTGTATGTGCTGATGATAGGGATGCCCTTGATCGGGTGGGCGATGTTGTCCGCCGCCGCTTATCCAGTCGTACTCTATGGCGGCATAAGGCTCCCCCCGATACTGCCGCAGAGCGACACCCTGCACGCATTCCTCTGGAGCGCGCATTACTATCTTGCCTTCGCGTTCTTCGCTCTTGTGTTGATGCATCTTGCGGCGGCGCTTTTTCACGGGCTCGTCCGTCGCGATGGGGTCCTCGAAACGATGCTGCCCGGCAGATAGCGGTGGTGTTCGTGAAAGGGCTATCGTCACCACCAGGCCTTCAACCGAGGCGGCGCTGAGTGTGATCATTCGGCCATAGAGTTCGCTTTCCTGGAACCGTCCATTGGCGGCCAACCACGAGCTCACGCCAGCCCCGAACCAGGCCTGGCTTCCCGGGGCTCCCTGATTTCCTTTTGACCGAGAGACTGCATTTGACATGACCGACACCGTTGTTCTTCTCCATGGCATCAGGAGGACCAGCCCTTCCATGCGCAAGTTTGAAAAGCACCTGCAGACCCAAGGCTACATTACCCGCAACGTTGACTACCCTTCGACCCGCTACCCCATTGAACGGCTGGCGCAGATCGTTGCTGAGGAAGTCGGAGATGCGGCTGAGAGCAACCGAGAAGGCCGTCTTCACCTGATAGGACATTCCATGGGTGGATTGGTCATCAGGGCCATGTTGAAGGACTACCGACCATCAAATCTCGGGCGGGTGGTAATGATCGGTACTCCAAATAATGGCAGTCAGGTCGCAGATTTCTTAAAAAAAGTGCCGCTGCATAAAACAGCTTTCGGCCCAGCCGGCCAGCAGCTTGTCACCGATCAGAGCACGTTCGCCCATATCTTCGGTCCGGTGGATTTCGAACTGGGCATCATCGCCGGAACCCGAACCATCGATCCCGTCTCGTCATTGATCATTGGCTATCAAATAACCAACGACGGTAAGGTAAGTGTAGAATGCACGCGACTTGCCGGAGCCGGTAGGTGGTTCGAACTGGTTCAAGGCGCTCATCGGTGGAGCTTGCCGCCTCGAAGAAACGAAAGGGCTTGCGCCAGCTGCCGACCATATCGCAATCGCGGCCAACCACACATTCATTCCATCGAACAAAGGAGCTCGAAGTCTAGCTCGCTGGCAAAGTGTCTGGCCATTCCTGCGCCCGCGGAGGACGCGAAGAATACGAACAGATGCTTCCGTCACCGCATCCGCCGCGACATACGGCCCGTTGATTACCAGTTCGCGCGTGCTAGCAATTCTGCCAACACGACCGCTCGCGGGAAATTAATCAGACGACGGACGGCAGCGACGATCCGTTCATCGACAAGGATGGCGGCTGAAGGATTATCTGCCTCGATATATGTGAGGATGGCGTGCGATCCGATAACGCGAACACAGACTAGATGCCGTAATGGGCCGGCGTGTGGCTGTCCCTCAGAATGATGGATGTTTTGGAACGAGGTCCGAGCGATCGGCCTCAAGCATCATGAGAGGAACAGCCATGGAGTACTATGCCGGAATCGACGTCTCGCTGAAAGAGACATGCCATCCCCGAAAACGATCGTCGTCAGGCGCGCTCCCTCCGGTTGGCAGAATCCGAACGGCGACGATCCTCGACCGTTCGGTTCGAAGCTTCGGGAAGTGTTGCAGTCCCGCACTAGCGGCGCTGATTTAGATTTTGCTAATATTTTATTTGGCGATTCGGATGGAAGCCGGTGGCGAGCGAGGTCGTCAGCGTCGCAGACAACGCCGGCCTGCACCCCCACAGAGGAAAAGGCGCGGTGCCTCGTCGGCCTCACTGATTACACCTTTTTCAAGCCCCAGATCCGAAGAAGTTCGAGCGGAGCGGAAATTGCCGCTTGAAGAACGTAAGGATCGGATACGTTCGGTCGCTTGCCTGTCGCAGCACCACGTATCGGGAGGCCGTGTCCAAATCCGTCCAGGGAATACAAAGACACCGCGGGCGATCGTGCCGATTTCCACCTGGTGAGTGTGCCCCAGCGTTTCATGGTGATTTTACCCTCGCTCTCACCGGCACCGGTCACATCCAGCCACTGCGTCACACAAGACCACGCGTTGGCCGGATTGACAATCCTGTCGTTCGCGCCCTGCCAGATCGAGATCGGCGGCCAGAGCATTGCGGTCGGCGAGACATTCCGAACAAGGCTGCCCCACTCACCAGGAGCTTTCGATACACCCGAGCGCATGGCACGGAGTGCAGACATGGCGTCCCTTGCGGCGCCGAAGGGCATGCCGGCGATCATGGCAGCGCCCGCGAACCTCTCGGGGTAGGTTGCGACAAGCGCAGAGACCAGCGCCGCGCCTGCCGACAGCCCGACGATGTAGATCCGGGATCGATCGACGCGGTGACGACCGCAAGCATGTTCGATCATCTGGTGGACAGACATCACCTCGCCGCGGTCGCGAGCGACTGCGCTTGGCCGAAACCAATTGAAGCATCGCCGGGCGTTGTTGCCTTCAGTCTGCTCGGGATAGAGAAGGATGAATCCGCGTTTGCGAGCCAAGGTAGTGAACCCGCTGGCAGCATCAAGACTCTCAGCGGTCTGCCCGCATCCGTGGAGAACGACCACAAGCGGCGGATTTGCGGATGCTTGCTCCGGCGCGTGCAGCTTCATGATCAATCGGCCCGGATTGCTGCCGAAGCCGGTGACCTCGGCAAGAATGGTCTTGCCTCTAGAGCGATTGGACCGCGGTTTGGTTCGCTTCGGTGCAGGTGTCGAAAGAGCCTTTGCGACCAACCGAGCAAATTTATTCCGGGATTTGAACAAGCGTGACAGCTTGGGGAATTTGAACATCTAAGAATATACCGGTTGGTTCCACAGCGGCTCGCCATCCGCCGACATCTTCGTTGCAATGTTTTCCTTCGGCCCACTGGCAAGACAGGCTGGTCGTGACACAGCTTCTGTTTCGCGCGTTAGTTGCGTGGTAGCTTCCAATATTTGGGATCCGCGAGCTGGAGGACGTGGGGAGCACGTTTCGCATCACCAAAATGACTTTTCTCCAGCATGGTTCCGTTTGTCGGTTGCGCAATCGGGTCGATCGGGTATGCGGACTGGTAGCTAATGGTGAAGTCTGTCGGGGTAGCGTGTAAATGGCGATCCATCGCGTGCGAAGCAAGTCATGGCTGCCACGCGTGCGGCGCATCGCGGTCGTCGGTGCACTTGGCTATGAAATCAGCTCGGCCAGCTTGTCGAGCATGGAGCGCTGCCCCTTCAGGATCTTCGCGGCGGCTTCATTCAAGAAAAACCAGCCGGCACGGTCAACTTCCGGAAAGGTTTTCATCCTGCCAGATTTCGGCGGCCACTCCATAGTGAATGTCGAGCTGCGGACGTCGTCCACGTCGAGGTTGGGGTCCGCTTCGACGGCCCAGGCGACAACGGTCTTCCCGCCGGGCTGCCGATATGCGCCGAGTGGCAGAAACTCGCCATCGACCGCAATGCCCAGCTCCTCGTCCGTCTCCCGGATCGCCGCCGCGAGATCGTCTTCGCCCGACTCGACGAGCCCTTTCGGGATCGACCACGCGCCCTCGTCCTTCTTCGCCCAGAACGGGCCGCCGGGATGCACGAGAAGCACCTCGACGTCGCGGTCAATCCTCCGGAACACGAGGAGCCCGGCGCTACGGAGAGGCATGAAGAGACTTCTCGTTCGTGAAGCCGGGGGGCACTCGTCGCAGATCCGCCAACCGTCGTCGCCCATCCGCTGATTGGACTGCGTACGGCAGAGACATATGTACCGTATCTGCGGCGTTTCCCGATTGTCGGGCTGGATGGACCACCATCGACATAACCGCGCGGGAGTCCAGGCGTTCTGACAGAAGCATGGGAGAACCTTAAATTAGATTTTAATCAATCGTAGCTGAATTGCGCTGATGGTAAAGCGCACGATCAAGCCGCCACGTTCAATACCGCGCGCCCGAGAGGATGAAACTGGGCACTCCTATGTTATTGTTTGCGCGGTTTAGTTCTGGTCTACGCTTTTTGGGATGCTGGACCCGCCGCCGTTCGGAACGAACTGTCAGGCGGCTCTGCGCCGCTCGCTGACAAGCCTGACGCGGCTGTGGCTATCCAGCCAGCCGGCTGCGGCAAGCGTCCAGGCCCTTCCTGAGCCAGTCCGCCGTTAAACTTCCCATTCCTGGCGCAGTGAAGTTTCAAATTTCATAAAATTGGCCATTTGTTACCCGTTTTTCAAGGAAATTACTGTTTTTCAAGGCATGGTCGTCTGAGAACGCAATTTCAGACGATAGATCGAATTCGCCGGCGACGCTCCTTTTCATGGCGATGGCGGTCGCGATGCTCAACCGTGAAGACGATGCGGGTAGTACCACGCACATCTTGCATGTCGCGCTAGTCTCCACATTCCGGAAAAACAGATGGTTCGATGGAGCGGGCTCACCTTACCGCAACGCCTCTTCCGGCAACATCGTTACTGCGCCTCCTCAACAGGATAGACCCTCACAAGATGCTGCTCGATCTCGTCACGGTCGAAAATGAAACTCTCCGGCTTCACCATCCAATTAAGCTCCGCGTCTTCCTGATTCTCGGCCTCGCATTCCCAAATTTCCTGCACGGTGATCTTCAGCTCAATGCGG
The DNA here is from genome assembly GCF_056755015.1 of Rhizobium sp. KNZ14-9A. Lineage (NCBI taxonomy): Bacteria > Pseudomonadati > Pseudomonadota > Alphaproteobacteria > Hyphomicrobiales > Rhizobiaceae > Rhizobium > Rhizobium sp. KNZ14-9A. The sequence continues at coordinate 166,956 of NZ_JBPGXB010000001.1, read as the reverse complement.
TATTTTGGCATTGCCGGCCTCCTCTCATCAATGACACGGCGTTGAAGCGATAGCCGATTTCGGAGCGTTACTGGACACCGGACCTGTCGGGTGGTCTGCCATCCTCGGGAAAATCCAGAAACTTGATATGCAAAAGCGCCGTAACCGCCGCGTCTCTGATCAATCCGAGCGAGCGTTCGACCTCGGCGTACCGCCAGTATCCCGCCCTATCCTGCGCCCGCACTTCCGGACTGAAACCATGCTCCTGGATATAGGTCAGCATGCTGGTGATGGTGCGGATGCTGCTCTCGATCTGGCTCTCCCGCGCGTCGGTCTTTTCCATTTCCATCCGAAAGGCATCTTCACCGGTTTTTACAATCTTCATGCGTCAATCCTTTTTGACTGTCCCGCATCCCGGAAAGCGACCTTGATCATGGTCACCGCATCCGCATGGGGGAACGTCAGCTCGATGCCGTGCGCCCAGGAAAACGCCATCCACGCGTCCGGATGATCGGGTCGATGCCATAGTCAATCTGCGCGATTCGTAGCGGGCTCATGACGTAGCGGAGCATGTGAACCTGAACTTCCCAGGCCTCGGCGTCTCCATTCGTGAAGAGGTTCCTGCGAGGTATGGGCTCTGGATAGGCCGCCATGTCTGTGCTCCTTGCGCACGCAAATATTCATCCCGCTGCTCGGCAAGAGTTTGTCCAAGGGCAAGCCTCCGCACGATATCCGCTCTTTTCGCGAGGGCATGCGCGCGGTGATGGAAAACACAGGCTTCCATTTTCACGGTCTGGGCGGATTTGATCGGCTCTGCTTCGCTCTCGGCGATGTTCTCGCGAATTTTGGCGATCTGTCGCTCCATGATATCGAGCATGACCTTGATGTCCTCTTGCTCGGCGAGCGGGCCATCATTTCCAGTGGTAGTATCAGCAAGCGGAACGGCAGCACCCATGGCGGCGATTGCGGAACCTGAAACGAACTGGCGGCGGCTTATGCGCATGACATACTCCTTCGGTTTCCGCGCGGGCGTGCCGCGCAGGTTCGAACCAATTATTTCTGAGATGCGAGAACGGATTTTACGCCGATATCGGAGGAAGTGAATCCTGTTTATTTTTTGAAATTCACGCCCCGACTCTTGACACATCCGGGCGGGAGACTTCGACCAAGATGATTTCCGGCTTTGCAGAAAGTCCAGGAACCGCAGTGCTGCCTACATGATAAATCGCAGCAACCTCAGCGCCGAAGCTGCCCGCAATCCGCTGTTTTTCTGCAAGGAACATAGACGGCCAGCGACTGTCATAATCTGAGATTTTGCTCGTCAGAGACACCGTTAGTCCTCCGAGAAAACCGCCGGAATGCGGAAGACCGCTTCTTGTGGTCTCCCGGTGGTGACATCTTCCCAGCTTCAGCTTTCCTTCAGGGCCCTTCCCACGATATCCGAGACGAAAGCGCTCTTTTCTGTAGGCGGCGTTCTCCCCACACGCCACTTTCTGGCTTCGTCGCTCTAATCTTGTTTGGACAGAGGTTACAATGGAAACCTGAGGGACGAGTACTGTAACCAACATACAACGCGGAGCCTTCAAGCAAAGTTAGCCTGACGCACAGGCATGCAATAATCGAAGGGCAATACGCATGAAAACTTTGGTAAATACGCTGTCGAAAAGCACCACTGATCTCAATGAATGGTGGGAGGTAACCCCCGGAGAGAAATTTACGATCCGTACCTCCGTCAAGGAGACGGGAGGCCTGTATACGATGATCGAGGTGACTGCCGAGTTGCGTAACGGTGTACCGGTGCACACGCATGCCAACGAGGAGGAACACTTCATCGTTCTCGAAGGCAACGTTCATCTCACCAATGGTGACGAGAGCTCGACTCTGTCGACCGGGGATTCTGCAACGGTAAAGAGGGGAACTCCCCATGCCTGGTGCAATATCTCCGACAGCCGAGTCCGAATGCTTATCATTTTCTCCCCCGGTCATATGGAAGAAGCGTTCAGGCTCATCGGTTCAATGGATGGTGGCGATCTGGCCGCTATCGCAGAATCGGCCAAAAATGGGGGCTCCACGATTGTTGGCCCGCCGCCTTTTGAAAACATCTATTCGGTCATGTCTCCTCGACCAACAACCTGAGCGCCGCAACTCTGTCGGTCATCCAAAACCTTTCTGAAAGCAGCATACGCGCATTCGGCCGACATTAAGTGAAAGCAGGGCTATCATCAGTCCGAAGAGAGCCACTTCGGGCCTGATAGAACTGCAGAGCGAGTCACAACCGCCCAGCATCGTGTCTGCGCTGCCGCTATTGGCGAAGCTGCCGTCCACACTCATGGCGGCAGTCTTCGAAGCCCCTGGATCATTCCCGCAGGGGCTTTTATCGGCCTGGCAGATATCACAGTGAGGCATAATTCCACGGCAAGAGACCCTCAATCTGGCTTTGCTTGTGGGTAGCGGGGGTCCCGGGCGCACTTGATCAAGATGCTTTAGGCGTTTCGAACTGTCTTGCGAGGCGGGGACGACTGCATCGCGCCAATTGCAGTCCTACTCTAGCTTTTCGAAGCCGGGCATAAAACCAATGAGGGGCTCGCTCTTAATGTCTCTGACGCTTGTCGCATCTGAGCGCCATCAGCCGATGCCCATTGCTCAGGCGTGAAATCTGGAACCGGGCGAATGCCTTCGATTATGGCGACTGTATCATCGTGCTTGAGCAAGAATGTCGTAACAAGGTTCCCTTTTGGCAATGGCGAGGACATGGAAACGCGATGCGAACCGATATCCTCAAGGGTGACATTCTCCATCTGGACCCGATACGCCGCCCCGTCGAAGGCGACGAAGTTGCCGTCTCGAATGGCCCAGAATGGCCCCTCACATCCAGTCCCAATGTAGGTAAGCGTCAGCACGGTCTTGCGCCCCACCCTATCCGACAGCGAGCCCGCGAAAGGAGCCGCGACGGCACCCACCAGGGGGCCGATCCCCAGGAGCGCACCAATCATGGCCGGGCCAAGACCGAATGACTGTTGCAGCTTGATGGCAAGGAACGAGAGCGTCGTGGCGCGCGCGATTGTGACAAGACCTGATCCTGCCACAAGGAAGAGGACGCAGTTCAGTCGTTGTTTTTCGTGCTACATCGTCGTCCTCAGCAAATCATAGCGATCAATCGTTGCGCTACTGGTTACACAGATTTTTCCCGGCCGTCTCAGTCAGATGAAACGCGGTTTTTGCAACTGAGATGTCAGCGGGCGCCTCTGGCGTCCCGCGGCGCACGGAAAGTGCAATTTTTTCCAATGAAGACCCGCTGTAGGCGAGATCCGACAGCAGGCGGATCGTTTTCCATCCACGGCCTATGAGCACCAGGAACAGGATGAGGCAGACGGCCACCACAGGAGACGGTTTCCTTTACGTTCGACCAGATGACCGTCGCGCGTTTCAGAGAGACCTTCCCCCATGCCAGGTGGAGCGGTCGCCTCCAGTCCTGGGCCGTGCCCCGAAAGACCGCGCGCAAGCGCATATCTTTATGTCCATATCTTTCCGCTCCCCCGCATCTCCGCACCGGCATCAACTAAAACGAATGGCAGGTATCGTTGCCTTTTTGGCAATATAGAATGCGCATAATTGTTCTTTATTAGAACGCGAGATTCCCCCATCATCCGGCAATTGGTGGATAACGAGACGAAAAGTCCGATCGCCCAATCAACAGGGGAACTATCAGCATGTCTCAATTCATGATGAATCGCCGCCGTTTTCTATCCAATGCCGCCTTGGTTGGCGGCCTCGCTGCAACCCAGACCTTTATCGGGATCCGCGCCGGCAAGGCGGCCGATGTTGCCGAAGTTCGCATGCAGCTCGGCTGGCTAGCCTCGAACGGCCTTATCGGTGAGGTCGCCGCCCAGAAGAAGGGCTTTTTCACCGAGCAGGGCATCAATCTCACCATCGTCCCCGGCGGTCCGAATGTCGATGGCGTCGCCGGCGTTGCGGCAGGTCAATCCACGATCGGCCAAATTTCCTCAAGCCCGTCCGTCATGCTCGCGCGGTCGGCAGGCATGCCGGTCAAGGCGTTCCTTGCCGGATATCGCAAGCATCCATTTGCGTATTTCTCCCTGAAGAAGTCGCCGATCCGCGAGCCAAAGGACATGATAGGCAAGACGATCGCGACGCAACCGACGGCTTTCATCCTTTTGCGCGCGCTGCTGGCCCAGAACGGCATTCCCGAAGACAAGGTGAAGATGGTCAACATGGGTTCGGACATGAACCAGTTGATGACGGGGCAGGCCGATGCCGTCACCGGCTGGGTCACGAACACCAACGCCCTGAAGGTGCTTGGCGACGAGCGCGTCGACATGATGCTGTGGGACGCCGGGCTGAAGCTTTATGCCAACGTTTATTACACGACCGACGAACAGCTGGATAAACACGCCGACGTGCTGGTCCGCTTCACGACGGCCGCGGCCAAGGGCTGGGGGTATGTGCGCGACCATCCGGAAGAAGCCGTTGATATGCTGGTCGACGCTTATCCCAACCTCGATAAGGCAAGCGAGCTGGAGGCTGTTCACCCTGTCATCGATTTCTCCTTTGGGGATAGCACCAAAGAGACCGGTTGGGGCGCAATGAACAAGGACAATTGGGCGGCACAGATCAAAGCCTATGCCGATCTCAAGCAATTTGCAGGTGCCACACCGACCGTAGACGACGTCGCTAGCATGGCGATCCTCGACGCGACAACCGAAATCCGCAAACAAATCGGGTGAACGTCATGATGAACGCCGCCACCATCAAGCAGCCACAGCCGATGGCAACAGCCGAAATGGCACGACTTGCCGTCTCCATTCGTGATCTGGATATTCGTTTCGGCAACAAGGGCAATGAATTCACTGCCCTCTCCAAGGTCTCTGTCGACATTCCAGAGGGATCGTTCGTCACGATGCTCGGCCCGTCCGGGTGCGGCAAGTCGACCTTGCTGCGATGCATCGCCGATCTCGTCCATATCAGCGACGGTTTGGTCTCGGTATTCGGCCGGCCGCCGCGCGACGCACGCCAGGGGCGCGACTTCGCCTTCGTCTTTCAGGAGGCAACGCTTCTGCCGTGGCGGAGCGTCATCGACAACGTTCGCCTGCCGCTGGAAGTCGGCAAGCATGACAAGAGCGCCTATGCCGATCCCATGGAGCTGCTGGCACTCGTCGGCCTCAAGGGGCGCGAAAATGCTCTTCCGCATGAATTGTCGGGTGGCATGCGCCAGCGGGTCGCCATCGCCCGTGCCCTGGTAACCAAGCCGCGCATCCTTTTGATGGACGAGCCATTCGGCGCTCTTGACGAAATCACCCGTGACAAGCTCAACGAGGAACTCTTACGCATCTGGCGCGAGACGGGCACCACTATCGTCTTCGTAACCCATTCGATCCCGGAGGCAGTCTTTCTCGGCCAGCACGTGCTTATGCTGCAGGCCCATCCCGGCCGCGTGAAAGAATTCATGAAAGTCGATCTTCCCTACCCCCGCGCCCTTGCGATGCGCGACACGGTCGACTTCATCAAGGTGACCGCGCATCTGCGCGCGCTGCTGGAGGAATGCATATGAGCAACGCCGTGCACTCTGACTTCAGTCGCGTGGCCAAGACGCCGCGTAAGGTTGCCATCCTCGACGCAACCGTCGGCGTTTTCTCCTCGCACATGCCGGCGATCCTTGCGGCATTCGGCTGCATCGTGCTCTGGCAGGCGGTCATCTGGATCTTCAAGATCCCGACCTTCATGGCGCCGAGCCCACTTGATGTTCTCTATGCCTTTCGCGACAATGCCACGACACTGACGCGAAACGTCCTGCCGACGGTGCTGGAAGCTGTCCTCGGCTTCGTCTTCGGCAATCTTGTCGCCATCCTGCTGGCGATCTGGTTCGTCCACAGCGCGACGGCCGAGAAGGCCTTCTATCCGATCGCGGTCTTCGTCAAGGCGATCCCGATCATCGCGCTTGCGCCGATCCTGGTCCTGATCTTCGGCAATGGAATCGCTCCGAAGATCATCATCGCCGGCCTCATCTGCTTCTTCCCGACGTTGGTCAACATGGTGCAGGGACTTCGCTCCGCCAGCCCCGCAATGCTGGACCTGATGCGGGTGCTTTCGGCCAACAATTCGGAGATCCTCTGGAAGGTCCGTCTGCCAAGCTCGTTGCCATTCCTGTTCGCCGCACTGAAGATTGCCGCAACGAGCAGTGTCATGGGCGCGATCGTCGCGGAATGGATCGGCTCCAGCTTCGGGCTCGGCGCACTCATCATCGAGGCGACCTACAATTTCCGCTCGCCACTGCTTTACGCAACGGTCGTCATCGCCGCCCTGCTTGCTGTGATCCTCTTCTTTATCGTCTCCGTCGCAGAAGCAAAGATGATCCGGTGGAAGCCGGCCGGACAACACTGAAGCCTTAAGAAAACATCGAGGAACACCAATGGAACAGGTTATTCATCAGCCTGCACGGGATATCCGTGTCGTCGATCGCTCGGATGTCGTCGTGGTCGGCGGTGGCCCGGCAGGGATTGCCGCAGCCGTCTCGGCCGCACGCAACGGCGCCAGCGTCACACTTGTCGAACGCTATCCCTATGTCGGCGGGCTTGCCGCCGGCGGCATGGTGCTCGTGCTCGACGATATGATCAACGAGCTCGAAATCACGGTGCGCGGCATCTGTATGGAGATGATCGAGCGCATGAAGCGCTGGGGGCTCTGCGTGACGCCGAGCGACCGTGATCGCCTGATCGAATTCCGCGATACGCCGGAGGCCTGGCAGCGCTGGGCGCGATGGGGCCTCTTCGACTTCCACACTCAAGCGATGCCACATCCGATCTGCTTTTCCGCCGCCTTCGATCCCGACGCCTTCAAGCGCGCCGCCTATGACATGATCGCCGAGGCGAAGATCAAGCTCAGAACACACAGCTGGTTCTCCTCGGCAATCGTCGAGGGCGGAACGATCAAGGGCGTCCTCTGCCAGACCAAGGAAGGCATGCAGGCAATCCTCGGCGATGTCGTCATCGATACGACGGGCGATCTCGATGTCGCCGCAAGTGCCGGCGCGTCTCATGTCGACTCCAACTTCATCCTGACGACGGTGTCGCGCTGGGGCGGGGTCGATACCGAAGCGGCAGAACGTTTCGAACAGCAGGAGCCGGAAGCCTTCAAGGCGCTCGATCACGAAGCCAAGCGGCTTATCGGCGGTTGCTGGTCCTTCTGGTGGCTGAAGACGCCGCTCCCCGGCGTCGTCTGGCTGAACTGCCCGCATATGCCGACCTTGAGCGGCCTGAAGGTCGAGGATTTGACCAAGGCGGAGATGGAAGGCCGCTCAAGGATCGCGAAACTGCTCGATTTCGCGCGGGAAAAGATGCCGGGCTTCGAGAATGCCTATGTCGTCGATTTCGCGCCGCAGACGGGCGTGCGCCAGACGCGGCTGCTGCAGGGAGACTATGTCGTGACGAAGGACGACGTCATGACCCGCCGGCATTTTGCCGACACGGTCTGCCGCGGCCGCGATTACTACACGCCCTACCGCGCGATGTTGCCCAGAGAGGTCGACCAGCTGATCGTTGCCGGCCGGCACTATTCGGCAACACCACAGGCGCAGAAATCCAGCCGCGAAATCCCTCCCTGCATGGCAATGGGCGAAGCGGCGGGTGTCGCCGCAACCGTCGCCCTCAATGCCGGGACGACCGTTCGCAAGGCAGATATCCGGGCAATTCAGAAGCAGATGCGGGCCCAGGGCGCTGACCCCGGCGATATCCCTTCGGAAAACGCGACATACTTGGAGGCTGCAGAATGACGACTTTGCCACTCGACGGAATCCGCGTGATCGACTTCACACAGGTCATGCTCGGCCCCTCCTGTACGCAGGTGCTGGCCGACTATGGTGCGGAAGTCATCAAGATCGAAAAGGTGAAGATCGGCGATCTCTCGCGCTGGTCACTCGGCTCCGATCCGGACGGGCTCAACAATCCGGTCTTCTGCTCGCTCAACCGCAACAAGAAGAGCCTGGCACTCGATCTGAAAGAGCCTAGCGCCCGCAAGACCGTCCAGGCGCTGCTTGAGACGGCTGACGTGGTCGTCAACAACTTCCGGCCTGGCGTGATGGAGCGCATGGGCTTTGGCTACGAAGACCTGAAGAAGATCAATCCACGTCTGATCTATGCCGTCGGCACCGGCTTCGGGCTGACTGGACCCTATCAGCACAAGGGTGGCCAGGATGTGCTGGCACAGGCCGTTTCTGGCGTTATGCGCCGCAAGTCGGACAACAGCCACCCGACCTCGATCTATGCCACCCCGCTTGCCGATTATTCGGCCGGCATGCATCTCGTCCAGGGCATCCTGCTCGCCCTGCTGCAACGCGACAAGACCGGCGAAGGACAGCAGGTCGCCGTCAGCCTCTACAACTCCATGATCGCCATGCAGATGCAGGAAGGCACGACGCATCTGATGCGCCAGAAGGACCTGAACTGGGGCGCCTTCCCGCTAACAGGCGTCTTCGAGACGACAGACAGCGCGATCGTCATGGTCGGCGCGTTCAAGCCGAACCCCTTGCGCGATATTTGCGAAGCGCTTGAGATCGAAGACCTCTCGCAATATCCGCACTACAAGGATTTCGATGCGCAGATGGCGCGACGGCCGGAACTGCAGGCGATCTTCCGCGAAAGTTTCGCCAAGAACAGCACCGCGCACTGGATCGCGCGGCTGGAAGGCGTGGACATCCTCTGCGCGCCGGTGCGCTCGCTCCCCGAGGCGCTGAAAGACGAGCAGACGATCATCAACAAGATGATTCTCGAGGCAGGCGAGACGGCAGCCGGTCCGATCCGCCTGATCGGCTCGCCGATCGACATGTCGGCCGCGCAGGTGACTGTGCGAATTTCTCCGCCGCAGCTCGGCCAGCACAATGACGAAATTCTGGCTTCGCTTTCCGAGGTGCAGGGAGACGCAGCATGAGCGTCTCCTTCACCGTAGGAGATCGCGTCGCCCGCGTGACGCTCGACCGGCCCGACCGGATGAACGCAGTCGATGCCGAGACGGAAGCCGAACTTGAGTCGATCTGGACGGAGATCGAGAAGCGCGACGATATCAACTGCGTCGTTCTGACAGGCTCGGGCGAAAAGGCTTTTTGTGCAGGCGCCGACCTCAAGGGCGGCAGCGGCAGTTCCGGCGTCGATTACTGGACCGTCGGCCGGGAAAACGGCTTTGGCGGTCTCGCCTTCCGTCGCTCGCTCGACGTGCCCGTCATCGCCCGCGTCAACGGCTACGCGCTGGGCGGCGGTTTCGAGATGGTGCTCGGCTGCGATATCGTCATTGCGGTGGAGACGGCACGCTTCGGCCTGCCGGAAGCGCGCGTCGGCCGCATGCCGCTCGATGGCGGCATGATCCTGCTGCAGCGCAAGATCGCTTTCAATCGCGCCATGGCCGTCATGCTGACCGGACGGCAATTCAGCGCGCTCGAAATGGCTGACTACGGCATCGTCAACGAAGTGGTGCCGGCTGCGGACCTTGACGCCGCCGTCGATCGCTGGGCTGCGGATATCGTTGCCTGTGCACCGCTGTCGCTGCGCGCCATCAAGCAGACGGTGAATCGCACCGCTCATTTGAGCCCGGCAGAAGCGCAGGCGCTGCGGACGCCCGCCCTGATCAAGGCGTTGAAAAGCGAGGACGCCATGGAGGGTGTGGCTGCCTTCCGCGAGAAGCGGGCGCCCGTTTGGCAGGGCAGATAGGCATGTTATAGCTTCGAGATTGCCGAGGGCTTTTCATGCATGCCAGCATTCTGAAGTATTTTGCCGAGGTCGCACGTTCCGGATCGATCCGAAAGGCATCCGAGGAATTGCACGTTGCAACCTCCGCTGTTAGCCGTCAGATCAAGAAATTGGAAGATGAGCTCGGCACGCCGCTGTTCGAGCGCTTCTCCGACGGCTTGCGGCTGACATCAGCCGGCGAGATCGTGCTGCGCCATGCCAAGGAGACGCTGCAGGACTTCGAGGTCATGAAGTCCAATCTCGGCGACCTCCAAGGAAAGAATACCGGCCGCGTCCATATCGCCGCCCTCGATAGCCTGCTCGTCACGTTTCTTCCTGATTTCATAAAGAGGTTTCACAAGCTGCATCCTGCGGTGGACTTTCGCGTCCGAGCGGGAGCCTACAACAATATTTTCCATTTCATGGCCGCTGGTGACATTGATATCGGCATCAGCTTTGATCTTGCGACACCACATGACCTGAAGCTCGTCGGCTCGATCCGCACAGCCTTCATGGCCATGGTCGCTTCGTCGCACCCATTGGCGCGGGCGAAATCGGTGACGTTGCCAGAATGCGCCCAGTATAAGCTGCTTCTGGCGCTCGACAGCGAAGTCGTCAGTTCGGCGATAGCGGTCGAACTTGCAGGGCTCAATCGGGTGGGACGAACCTTGGTCGCATCCAACAATCCAATCCTCCTCAAGCCATTGATCATGTCGGGTGACGGCATTGGCTTTTTTACTCCGGTTGGACTCTGGCCGGAAATCCAGACGGGCGAAATCGTTGCCATCCCGATCCGGGATTTCAAGCTCAGCGCAGTGGATATCGGTATTTTCGTGCCGCGCGACCGGCATCTGACCCATGCCAGCCAGGCGGTCATCGAGCTGCTCAATACCGAGCTGCGCAGGTTCGGCGAGAATTTGAGAGCCATCGTCAGCAGATGAGAAAAGCATGAAGAAGATTCGCCTGTTAAAATGTCCCGGCTATGGCCCGGCCACGCACGCCGAGAGATTGACAGACCTGCCATCGCTCGGCGCTGTGACTGCGCTGCCCGGCGATCTGATCATGCCGTCACCTGTCAATGCTCACGACCATGGCTACGGCATCCGCACCCTTGATTTCGGTGCAGCCGACGACGCTTTGGAAGTGTGGATACCGGGCCTCAGGCTGCGGCCACGAACGGATGCCTATCTCGAAGCGCTTGTCGCCTTCGGCCGACTTGCCAGAACCGGCGTCGGCGCGACGATGCATTGCCACAACTCTCTCAACGTCGATCGTCTGGTCGATGAGGCGAGCGCTGTCATGCGGGCCGCAGGCGATGTCGGCATTCGGCTTGGCCTCTCCTGCCCACTGCTCGACCGCGATGCCTGGGCCTATGATGGCGGCCCACAGCGATTGCGCCCGTTTCTCTCCGAAGGCGATTGGAATGCGCTCGCCGGCACGATTCCGAACTATGCGCCCATTCACGCACAGCTTGATGCCGTCGAGACTGTCGCCGCCGCCAATACCAATCTGCTCGTCGATGTGCAGTATGGTCCGATCGGGCCACAATGGTGTTCGAACGCGCTTCTGGAGGCGATTGCCGAAGCTTCCTCGCGCCATGATCGACGCATCCACATGCATCTGCTCGAGAGCCCGCGCCAACGCGCTTGGCTCGACCGCCGCTTTCCCGAAGGTGTCGTTACCTACCTCGACAAGATTGGCTTCCTCTCACCAAGGCTTGCCGTTGCTCATGGCGTTCAGTTGCGCCCCGATGAGCTGGAGCTGCTTGCCGACCGCGGCGTACAGGTCGTCAGCAATCCCACGGCCAATCTGCGTCTGCGCTCGGGCGTCGCGCCCATCGCATCGACGATTGCGCGCGGTGGCCCAGCCTTTGCAATCGGCCTGGATGGTACCGGATTGGACGACGATCAGGATCTCTGGCGCGAGATGCGGCTTCTCTATCTCCTGCACGGCGGGCGAGGCCTGACCCAACAGTTCACGGCGCAAATGCTCTTCGATGCGGCAATCAAGGTCGGCCGTCAGATCATCAATGCGTCAGATGTGCAGGATTTCACCATTGTCGATTACCAGGCACTGATTGCCGATTCACTGTTCGACGATGTCGATGAGGCGGAAGTCCTCTTGACCCGCATGCGTGGCGAATTTGCCAGAGGGCTATTCGTGGCAGGTCAGGAGGTCGTGCGGGACGGGAAACTGACGGGCATGGATTTTGATGCCGCGCTGTCGGAGCTGCTCGCCCAGGCGAAAGCCGATTTGCCGAGGCTTGAAAGGCAACGCCCTCTCGTCAGTGCCTTGTCGGCGGCCACCCGCGCTTATTATGCGACTTGGCCCGGCATCGAGTGAAGCCGGGCCAAAGCAGAACATGCGTCGACCCGCGCGCCAATTCGCAAAGCGCTGAGACCTTCGAGCTTCTTTGGGTCGGTTATCGGCAATTGTGGAAGCAGGACGCAGTTCCAGACCGCATTACCGGCGCGTTTGCCGACGAGGTATTTGACTGCCGGAATGAGGGGATTGGCGGCGATCGTTTGCCGCAAGCTGCCGACATGGTCGAGAAGGCCTGCATTTTCCTGGTCGTGCCAGAGACGCTGCGACGAGCGCGGATCGATATTGACTGTTGCGGAGATGCAGCCGGCATAACCGTCACGCCCGGCATCGGCAAGCGCCGTTTCGCTGCTCGGAAAGACACGAAAGCCGGCGATCTTGGCGAGTTCCCGCGCATAGGCAAGGTTGCCAGAGCTGTCCTTAGACCCATGGATCCGCTCCGGAAAGGCTTGAGCAAGCCGAGCCGCTAGGGCCGGGGAGAACTCGATGCCCGTCAATTGCGGGAAATTATAGAGGTAAATCGCGATCGGCGTTTCAGCGGTCATTCTCACCAATTCGGCAAACCATGCGAAAAGGCCATCCTCTTCGAGAGGTTTGTAATAATAGGGCGGCAGCACGAGCGCGGCCGCAAATCCGAGATCGAAAGCCCGGCGCGTCAGGGCGACGGTCGTTTCAAGATCTGGCGTGCCGGTACCGACCATAAGTCTGCTGCCATCCAGCCCTTGCGCCGCCGTCGTCATCAAGGCGCTGCGTTTGGCGGCGGAAAGCGAGTTTGCTTCGCCGGTCGTCCCAAGCACATTGAGGAAGTCACAGCCATTGCTCAGGCACCAGCGCGCATGCTCGAGGAACGCGTCACCATCGATATCACCATGGCCATCGATTGGTGTCGGCACGGCGGCGATCACGCCAGCAATCCGGGTTTGCGTCATGAAAAAGCTGCTCCCATTCTATCGGATTCTGCTTTCGATCGGCTGCGATAGGCTGCCACGAAAGGATGATCGAGGCTGGTGACGCGGCTCTTATCCCAACCACCGGGGGCGCCCCATCCGGTGACGTTATCGGCAAAGAAATCGCGATTGACGTCGCGCAGGAACAGCCGGTCCGTTGGGATTTCCTCGTCCCACAAGATAGCGTCGACTGGGCACACAGAAAGGCAGAGTCCGCAATTGATGCATTCCTCCGGCTGGATGTAGAACATCCTTCCCCCTCATAGATGCAATCGACCGGACAGGCGACCGTGCAGGCTCCATCCTTCGTATCGATGCAGGGTTCGGTAATTACGTAAGCCATGTTCTTCGCCTCATAGCGCTCTGGACGGCGCCTTCAGCAAACTATGACAAACTAGAGCGTTCTTAAGAAGCGCCGATTTTCGGCTCTTTCCTTGCCGAAACGGCAATGCTTGAGCCGAGCGAGCTCTTGGCGCCTTCTCACACGTCGGACGGGCAGAAGACCCGTCCGACAAGTTCGTTTTATCGTCGCCTCGTTTCAGAGGATCTTCTCGAACGAAGACACTAAGTGGGCACCCGAGGGGGCGCCTGCGCCTTGATGAACGACTTCGAGCGCTCCACCCGATCGACCGGTTCACGGCGCCGCCGAAGGGATGGGTGCGCGCACTACGCGACGCGCTCGGAATGACGGGCGCGCAGCTCGGCACACGCATTGGCGTGCGACCTCAAACCGTAGAAGCCATAGAGAAGTCGGAAGCCGCAGGCACGATCCAACTCAATACCTTACGTCGCGCAGCTGAGGCGCTGGATTGCACCCTCGTCTACGCCCTCGTTCCAAACAGTTCGCTTGAGACTGTCATCGAGGCGCGCGCGGAAAATCGCAACGCGTGAGCTTCAGCGCGTCGCGCATACGATGCGGCTCGAAGCTCAAGGCACGGACGAGGCGGACTTCGAATCCCGCGTCCAGGCATATATCCGCGATAAACTCTCCGAGCGCGACCTCTGGAACGAGACATGACGGACCTGTTTCAGGAGCCTGAGGACGCAACACCCTTGAACCGCAAGCGCGAGAGGGACTGCTTCAGACATGGATCACGCACCCCCGTGATCTCAACGAGGCGGAGCAGGAAAACATCGTCGAGGGTGCAGCCTGGGCGCGCGGTCGCCGGCGCGTATCGCTTGAGCGAATGCTCAGCGAGGACTTCATGCGAACACTGCACAAGCGGATGTTTGGCGACGTCTGGGAATGGGCCGGCACCTTCCGAACGACGGAGCGCAACATCGGCGTCCAAGCCTACCGTATCGGAGTGGAGCTCGCGAGCGTGTTAAGAGACGTCGGCTATTGGGTTGAACATGAGACATTTCCGTCGGACGAGATAGCGATCAGGTTCCACCATCGCCTGGTCGCAATACACCCGTTTCCGAATGGAAACGGCCGTCACGCTCGATTGGCGACCGATCTTCTGATCGAACGCCTTGGCGGCGAGCGTTTCAGTTGGGGCGGCGGCAGTCTGGCCGATGTTGGCGAACTGCGCGCTCGCTACGTTACAGTCCTTCGCGCAGCCGACAACCATGATATCGCGCCGCTGCTAGAATTCGCGCGCACCTGAGAGGCGGCGCGTTCGCCTTGAACGGATGTGAACCTGAAATCTCGAGAAAAGAAAAGGAAATCATTGAATTTCCTGTGTTTTCAACCTCCACCCAGGGAACTGTGTCATTAGTTAGCACATGTGCTTTGAAAGCCGATCATAGAGCCAACGTCAAATGTATCTTGGACCAATTATGACTCACGGCTTTGCCGGTTTGATGTGATGTGGAATTGGGCAGACATATGCCCTTCCCTCGGCTTTCTCGGCCCATTCGTGTTTCGCCGCAGCCAGTAGCTCAGGTGATTCAATCAGAGATAGCCCCGTCGCGGCCAGCGTCTTGGCGGCGTGTGCCATCGCCTTGTGAGCCGCCGGGCTCTTGCCTTGTGCAACAACCTGCCATGTGTGCGGATTGGTGCCGATCGCCCAGGCCGGCGTCCAACATTGCGCCGTCGGCACAACCCAGCTGACATCGCCGACATCGGTCGAACCTGCGCGAAAATGCGACTGCCTTTCGAAATCCCTGAGGCCGAGATGCAGCGGGGTGGAGCCATCGACCCTTGCGTTGGAAAAGGCATCGCCCTTGATCTGGTAAAGCCGGATGCTGCTCTTGATCGCCTCGTCGGTAAACGTGTCCTGGATCGACTGGGCAAAAGCGATATCGGCCTCGTCGAAACGGATCGGGCCAAGCAAAACCATGTTTTCATGCATGGCCGTCTCAAGGGCGATATTGGGCAGGAGATTGGTCGCTGCCGTATCGAAGACGATCTCGACCTCGGTCTCGGTCATCATCGCGGCACCGCGTGCCACCTTGTGGACACGTTCGACGAGATCCAATGCCTGCGGCATTTCCGGTGCCCGGATCAAGTAAAGCACTTCCGCCTTTGCCTGAACCACATTCGCAGCCTTGCCGCCCGCATCGGTGATCGCATAATGGACCCGGCAATCCTGCGGCATGTGCTCACGCAGGAAATTGACCCCGACATTCATCAGTTCGACGGCATCCAGCGCCGAACGGCCGAGATGAGCAGCATTCGACGCATGCGCCGCCATACCCTTGAAACGGTAATAGTATTCGATGACCGCGAGATTGTTCGTAGAGCGGACGCCGTTGAAGGGGGCCGGATGCCAGGTGAGCGCGGTATCGACATCATCGAAAAGGCCGGCGCGCACCATGAAGGTCTTGCCGGAACCACCCTCTTCTCCGGGGCAACCATAATAACGCACGGTGCCGCGGAGACCGTTTTCCTTCAGGTGCTGCGCCAATGCGATTGCCGCCATCAGCGATCCGACGCCGAGAAGATTATGGCCGCAACCATGGCCCGTGCCATCCTCGTCAAGCGGCTGAGCCTTTGCGAGGCCCGCGGCCTGGCTCATGCCGGCCAGCGCATCGAACTCGCCGAGAAAGGCAACCACCGGCTTGCCTGAGCCGATCTCGCCGATGAATGCCGTTTCCATCTCGGCAACGCCGCGGCGCACCGAGAAGCCGTTTGCCTCCAGAACTTCCGCCAGTGCCGCCGAAGAGCGCTGCTCCTCGAACTTCAGCTCGGCGAAATCCCATATCCTGTCGCTCAGCCGGGCAAAGTCGGGCTTCATCTCTTCGATCCGGGCGGCAATCGCCTTCACGGCCTCGTGGCTCATGGCATTTCCTCAAATGAAGCCCTGAAACGGGCACAGGTTCTCTCTCAGAGGCGATGCCGCCGCTGCTGGTTGTGGCAATAAGAAAAAAAGCCGTGCCATCCTTTGCCGATGGCACGGACATGCGGTCAGTCGACAGAGACTTCCCAGAGGCGGGCGTTGGACTGCCAGACAGGCTGCCCCTTAAGCGTCTTCGCCGCGCCCCAGACGTCGACCATGTCATAGAGGAAGATGCCCGGCATTTCCTTCAGCATCAGTTCGTGGAATTCGTCGAACAGCTTTTGCCGCTTGGCCTGATCGGCCTCGACATAGGCGGCCTTCATCAGTTCGACGGCCTTCGGATCGTCCCACATCAGCGAGGCGTTCTTGTCCTTGTCGCCGACATAGAAGGAATACATCAGTGCCGGGTCGAGGCGCGGCGCAACGGACTGTGAGATGACCTGGTAATTGCCGGAACGGCGGCGATCCACCTGCGTCGCATAGTCCAGAACCTCGATCTGGATGTTGAGCCCGGCCTGCTGCATCATGGCCTGCGCCATCACGGCTGCCGGGAAGCTCGGCACGTTGCCGCGCTTGTTGGCGATGATCGAGATCGGCTCGCCCTTGTAGCCGGCAGCAGCCAGTTCCTTCTTCGCCGCCTCGATATCGTAAGGCAGGCGCTTCTTCTGGGTTTCGTCGAAATAGACGCTGTCCTGCGAAACCATGGAGCCGTTCGCCTCGCCGGTGCCGTTCGAAGCGGCGGCGACGAGCTCGTCCAGATCGAGCGCCATTGCCATCGCGCGGCGGATATGCGGATTGCTCAGAACCTTGTCGCGCGTCTGGATATAGAAGAGGTTCTTGCCGTTGTTGCGCGCCACAATGAGCTGCATTTTCGGGTTCGTCTTGATTTCCGGGATCAGGTCCGGCGAAACTTCGGCCGTGTCGAGCACGCCCGATTCAAGGCCCGCCTTGATGGTCGACGGATCGGGAATGACCATGAACTTGATGCCATCGGCGAGCGGCCGCTTCGAGCCGACCATTCCGTCCGGCTTGCCGTCATTTTCCGGCGAGACATAGTCGGCGAATTTTTTCAGGTGGATATATTCGCCCTTCTTCCACTCGTCCCACATGAAGGGGCCGGTGCCGATCGGCTTGGCAAAGCTGCCATCGGCGGCAACACTTTCCGGCGAGATCATGCCGGTATAACCGCATTCCGGGCGTGACATCAGGCCGAGGAAGACGGCGGAAGGCTTTTCGAGCGTGATGGTGACGGTCGAGGCATCGGTCGCCTTCACATCGGCCACAGCCGCGGCGCCGCCCTTGGCGAAATCGCTGAGGCAGGTCCATTTCGTGTCCGGCTTCAGGTACCGGTTCCAGTTCCACACCACGTCGTCGGCCGTCATCGGCTTGCCATTGTGGAATTTCACGTCCGTCCTGAGCTTGAACGTATAGGTCAGGCCGTCAGCCGACATGTCGACGCTTTTTGCGAGCAGCGGCTTCACCTCGCCGCTGTTGTTGTAGCCGACGAGACCCTCGACGATGTGCAGGATGACGCCGTCGGTATTGCCGTCGCGGTTGACGCCGGGATTGGCGCTGCGCAGGTCCGAGCTCTGGGCAATCGTAATGTCGCGTGCAGCGGCAGCATTGGCCAAGGCGAGCAGGGCTGCGCCTGCGAGAAGAAGCTTTTTCACTGTTCTACCCTCTTTTTGATCGTTCATCTTTATCTGGAAAATCCGTCCCAGCAGGCGCGCGACAGCCTGCCGATGGTTTCGAGCGACATCGTGTAGCCCGGCGTGCCATCCGCCATCACCTGGGGCACTTCGTCGGTGAAAGCGGAGATGATGTAAAACGGCGCGCCGTCGCGATAGACGATGCCGGCATTCATGCGGCCACGCTTGCCCGTGCCGCCCTTATGCGCGACGACCGTGCCGAACGGCAAACGCGAGGGAATGGCGTAGCGCAGGATCTGGTTCTTCAGCGTCTGGAGCGCATAGGCCGCTAGCTCCTGCGAGATGCCGAGCTTTTGGATCATTTCTGCTGAGCTCTGCGCCACGAGGATCATCTGCAGCAGCGCAGTCTGGTCGCGCGCCGTCGTCGTCGTCACCGATTTCAGCGTGTGATCGGCCGGCAAAGCGAGTGGCGGAATGAGGAAGCGGTGATGGGTTCCCGAAAGGCCGATCGACTTGCAGTAGGCATCGACCTCCTCCAGTGTCAACCGCTCGAACACCATCTTGGTGCAGACATTGTCGCTCAGCACCATCATGCCGGTGATCGCATCACGCAGCGAAATGACGATACCCGGCGTCAGGTAGCGGAACATGCCACTTGCCACTTCCTCGGCAAAGCGCGCCTCGTAGGTGATCGCCTCGTCGAGATCGAGACGACCGTCCTCGGCAGCCTTCAGGGCCGCCATCATGATCGAGGTTTTTCGCGTGCTGGCAGACGGCGTCTCCTCGTCTGCACCGCGTTCGATCGTCTCGCCGGTCAGAAGGTTGCGGACCGAAAACCGCGTCACGAACGGCTGTGCGTCGCAGATTTCCGCGAGCGCCTCGGCAACTGGTTTGGCATTCGAAATCGCATCCACGTCAGTTCTCCAGGCGCCATTTCAGTGTCACGCCGCCCTTTTCGTTCTGATCGAGGGCGGGAATGGCCGAGAGAAGCCGGCGCGTATAGGCCTCTTTCGGCTGGTCGAAGATCGTATCGCGGTCGCCCTCCTCGATGATCCGGCCGTCCTGCATGACGACGACCCGATCGGCCACCTGTTCGACGACGCCGAGATCGTGGCTGATGAACAGGCAGGAAAAGCCGTAGCGCTTCTGCAGATCCGAAAAGAGGTCGAGAACCTGTGCCCGCACCGTGACATCAAGGGCAGACACCGGCTCGTCGGCGATCAGGAAGCGGGGCCGGCGCGCGACGGGGCGGGCAATCGCCACACGCTGGCGCTGGCCGCCCGAAAGTTCGTGCGGATAACGCTGGGCGTAATCGGCACCGAGCCCGACTTCTTCCAGCGTCTCCAGTGCGCGCTTGCGTTTGGCAGCCGCGTCGAGGCCCGGCACCAGCCGCAGGGCTTCCTCGACGAGGGCCAGAATGGTCATGCGCGGATCGAGCGAGGAATAGGGATCCTGAAACACCATCTGGCAGTTCAGACGGTAATCGGTCCAGTCCGCGTCGCGGGTGCGGCCCTGGAAGCGGATCTCGCCTTCGCTTTCCCGGACGAGGCCGGCAATCGTGCGTCCAAGCGTGGTCTTGCCGGAACCGGACCCCCCGACCAGCGCCACGACCTCGCCTTCACGGATCTCGATGCTGACGCCATGCAGGGCGCGCTTCGGCTTTGCCGTCTTGAACAGCGAATTGCGGCCCGGGTAATCGACGACGATATTCTGCGCCGAGACCATCGGCGCCTTTGCCGTTTCGATCACACGCGCAGCACCGCGGAAGGGCAGCGAAGAGAGGAGCTTTTTCGTATAGGGATGTTGCGGCGCATCGAGCAGATCCTCGGTGCGGCCCTGTTCGACGATCGTGCCCTTTTCCATGACGACGATACGGCTCGTGTAACGTGCGACCATTGGCAAGTCGTGGCTGATCAGAAGCACGGCCGTGCCTTCGGCCCGCGTCAGCTCGACCATCAGTTCCATGACGTCGCGCTGGATGACGGCATCAAGCGCTGTCGTCGGTTCATCGGCGATCAGCAGCGCCGGTTTGAGCAGCATGACGGAGGCAAGCATGATGCGCTGGCGCATGCCGCCGGAAAATTCGTGCGGATAGGCGGTAAGCGCGCCCTCGGGATCGCGGATGCCGACACGCCGGAGCATGTCGAGAATGCGGGTCCGGCGCTCTTCCGGCGAAAGCTTCGTGTGAAGGACAAGCCCCTCCTCCAGCTGCCGGCCGATCGTCATCGACGGATTGAGCGAAGTCATCGGCTCCTGGAAGACGACGCCGATCTCGGCACCACGCAGACGGCGCAGCGCCCGATCCGGCATGGACATGACATCCTTGCCTTTGTAGGTGACCGACCCGCCGGTGACGCGGATCGCCGGTGGCAGGAGCGAGATCAGGGCGCGGGTCGCCAGCGTCTTGCCCGAGCCGCTTTCACCGACAATGCCGAAGATCTCGCCGGGAGCGATGTCGAAGCTGATGCCTTTGACTACCTGATGGCCTGTCCCTGCGACTTCGAGCGACAGGTCGCGAACGGTGATGAGCGGTTCGTTGGTCATTTCAGGCCCCTCATGCGCGGGTCGAGCTTGTCGCGGAGCGCGTCACCCAGAAGATTGATGCCGAGCAGCGTCAGCGCGATGCAGAGGCCGGGGAAAAGGCCGAGCCAGACAGCTTGCTGGATGAGCGGGCGGCCCGCCGCCAGCATATTGCCCCAGGTCGGCGCCGGTGGCGGAACTCCGAGGCCGAGGAAGGACAGCGCGCTTTCCGAGAGGATGGCCCAGCCGAACATGGAGGTGGCGAGCACGGTGATCGGCGCAAGGCAGTTGGGCAGGACATGCCGGAACATCGTATAGAGCTCGCCATTGCCCATGACCCGCGAGGCTTCGATGAATTCCCGCTCGCGCAGGGACAGGACCGCTCCACGCACGACACGCGCCATGGAGGGCGTATAGGCAATGCCGAGCGCGAAGATGATGCCGTACTGATTGGCACCGAACACCGCGAGCAGTCCGAGCGCCAGAAGGATGCCGGGAAAGGCGAGAAGCGCGTTGTTGACCGCCATGATCACGCCATCCACCCAGCCGCGGGCATAACCGCTGACGAGGCCGATCAGCGTGCCGAAGAGCGTGGCGAAGAACACCGTCAGGGTGCCGATCCAGACGCTGGCGCGGGCGCCGATCATCAGGCGGCTCAGCACGTCACGGCCGAATTCGTCGGTGCCGAGCAAGTGCTGGGCACTCGGCGCGGCAAGGCGCGCCGTGAAGGAGAGTTTCATCGGATCGAAGGGCGTCCAGACGAGACCGATCGTGGCGGTGATGAGCAGGACCGCGACGAGAATGCCGCCGATCAGCCCGTTGAGAGCAAACTTTTTCATTCGGCCACCACGCGCGGATCGAACAGGGGATAGAGCAGGTCGATGACGAGATTGACCAAGACATAGGACAGCGACACGAACAGCAGGCATCCCTGGATCACCGGGTAATCGCGCGCAAAAATGCTGTCGACCATCAGCCGGCCGAGGCCTGGAATGGTGAACACCGTCTCGATGACCGCAATGCCGCCGAGCAAGTTGCCGAGGATCAGGCCGATCATCGTCCAGGTCGGGCCAAAGGCATTCTTGAACGTGTGACGCCAGAGGACAGCGCCTTCGGAAAGCCCCTTGGCACGGGCATGGGTGATATAGTCGAGACGCAGCACTTCCAGCGTCGAGGCCCGCGCCATGCGGATCAGCACACCCATTTCGTGGATGACGAGCGTCATCACCGGCAACGCGAGATAGAGAAGGCCACCCGCTAGATTGTCGCCGATCGAGACATAACCGAGGACCGGCAGCCAGCCGAGCGAAAGGCCGAAAAACAGGAGCAGCAGCAGGCCGAGCCAGAAGGTCGGGATCGACAGAAGCACCGTTGCCGTGCCGACCAGCGCAAGATCGGTCAGGCTGTTCTGCTTCCAGGCGGCGATGACACCGGCCGGCACCGCAATCAGGCTCGCCAGCAGAACCGCAAACACAACAATCTCGGCGCTGACAAGAAAGCGCGACGCGACGAGCGGCAAAACCTCCTCGCCATTCACGATCGACTTGCCGAAATCCCCTTGTAGGACATTGCCGGCCCAGATGACAAATTGCTGCGGCAGGGACTGGTCGAGGCCGAGCTCGGTGCGCATGGCGGCGATCTGGTCGGGCTGCGCCATGTCGCCAAGCATCAGCGCTGCGGGATCACCGGGAATGAAGCGGATCAGCGCAAAGACCGTCACGGAGACGAGCGCGATCGTCGGAAGCGCCATCAGAAGACGGCTCAGGATGAATCTCAGCATTTTATCCCCACGATTGGCGCCCGCTTTTCCCTCGGACACCATCGGTTTCGTTGAATGAGACTATGATGGTTTGAAGAAAGGCGCGCAATATTATGCAGTTTCGTCATATGTCTATGCAGAGTCCGCAGCCGTGACGGGCAAGGACCGTACCGTGAATCAGAACACCATACTCACGATATCAAACGGCTTTTTGCGAAAGCAGTATCTGCTTTTTCAAGGCATCGCTGAGCCCCTGCGCGGCAATGGACAAGGGAACGCCGCTTGCACGCGCCAAGCCGAATTCCTGTTTCGAACGGGGCAGGAAGGGCCGCTGCACGACCGGCAGGTCGCGGTAGAGATTGGCATAAAAGCTGCTGATGATCGTCACGCCGAGACCATGGGCGACATAGGAACAGGCCGAGCTGTTCGTATGGGTCTCGATCTTGACCATCTGTTTGACGCCCGCACGCTTGAACGCCTGATCCAGCGCCATGCGGTTCGGCCGCTGGCGGCCGATCAGGATCAGCGGCACGTTGCGCAAATCCTTGACGGTGATTTCTTCGAGTTCGGCCAGCGGATGATCCTGCGGTACGACGCAGACACTTTCCCCGGTCGCCACCCTGTCGATTTCGATGCCCGGCCCGCTCTCGCCCTCCATGCGCAAAAAGCCGATATCGATGACGCGTTCCTCGACCAGCCGGTTGATCGCCGTCGTCGTTTCGAAAAAAGTTTCGATGCGGACGCCGGGAAAATCGCGGATGTAATCGATCAGCATGGCGGGCGCGAAATTTTCCCACATGCTGCTCGGTAGGCCGATCCGGACGATTTCCGGCCCCAGTGCGCCGTTGCGCAAATCCTCGGCGTGACCGGCCATGCGCTCGACGGCGAGCAGTACGTTTTCTGCATCCCGCGCCAAAACGGCCGCTTCCGGCGTCGCGATCAGCCGTCCCCGGTCGCGCACGAAAAGCGAGATCGAAAGATCGCTTTCCAGCTGTTGCAGCATGCGGCTGACGCCGGACTGGCTGAGCCCCATCGCCTTTGCAGTCGCGATCGTCGAGCCGGTCGCAAGAAGCGTGCGCAGGACTTCTAGCTGCCTGATGTTCATTGCCCGCTCGCCCCCATTTCAAATCTCGCCCTCATGACCAGCCGGCGATGTTTTCGAGAAACAGGGCAGCGGTCTTCGAGCGCGAATGTTTTTCGCCGCTGATCAGGCAATAGGTCACCGGCAGATCGGGCTCAAGCGCCAAGAAGCGCAGCGGCTTGTGGGCATATTCCCGTGCGATCAGCTCGCCGACCAGTGCGATCCCCAGTCCCTCCGCGGCCAGGGCGCAGGCGCTCGCCACCGAATGGGCTTCCAGCAAGGGTCGCTGCCGGATTCCATGCTGATAGAATAGCGCCTCGATCTGGTGACGAACCGGCCTTTCGCGGTTGAGCACGATGAGATCGTGGCCCTTCAGCTCGGCGATCGTCAACGACGGGCGACCGGCAAGGGGGTGATCTTCATGCAGGGCGCAGACGATCCGTGA
Organism: Rhizobium sp. KNZ14-9A; assembly: GCF_056755015.1. Lineage (NCBI taxonomy): Bacteria > Pseudomonadati > Pseudomonadota > Alphaproteobacteria > Hyphomicrobiales > Rhizobiaceae > Rhizobium > Rhizobium sp. KNZ14-9A. The sequence goes on along the minus strand of NZ_JBPGXB010000001.1, from coordinate 143,299 downwards.
CGGCAAGAGCCGCTCCTGCTTCAGGCCAGGCGTGGCAAGCGGCAGGCGCGCAAAACCGATATCGGCCTCGCCATCGGCCACCATGCGCTCGATCGCAAGATAGCTTCCCGAGGCAAGTTCGACGCGAACCGGACCGTTCGCGACCAGAAAATCGCGGATCATCTTTGGCGCCCGCGTGGATGACAGGCTGCCCGGAAATGCGATCCTCAGAAGCATGTCGCGCGACCGGCCGTTCTCCAGCTCGATCGCCGTCGTCTTCAAGGCCCGCAGACGATCCGATATGGCGCGGATTTCCGGCCCGAGCTGCAGGCCCTCGCGGGTGGCGGCAAGACGGTTCTTGTCGCGCTCGAAAAGGCGAACCCCGAGATAATCTTCCAGCTGCTGCAGGAGTTGACTTGCATTCGACTGGGAAATGCCGAGTTCGAGCGCGGCCGCGACCGTGGAGCCAGTGGCAGCGATCGCGTCATATGCCTCGATATGCTTCAGGCTAATCGCCGCGCTTGTCGCTTTCACCATGGACTGCATCACCTTCGCTAGACCTATCCGGAAACCGCATAAGATTGCGGTTCGATCCGGCTTCGAACATTTTGCGCTCAAGCAATCGCAGCGAGAGACATTCGTCAATGACCGGCATTCTTCTTAATATCGCAGGCGCGCTTTCCCGGCGGGCAACATTTTCGACTTCGGCGCGGAAGAAGGCCGCAGATGCCGTTATCGATACGCTCGGATGCATGATCGCCGGCGCCGAGGACAACAGCGTTATCGCGGTGACCGAGGCGTTTCCAAGTGCAGGTGCAGGAGGGAGTAGCGTGCTGGTGACTGGAGGGCATTCAACGCCTTCGATCGCCGCATTGGTCAACGGGACAGCCGCCCATGCACTTGATTTCGACGACAATTTTCACCCGGCGCGGGCGCATGCATCTGCCGTTCTGGTTCCCGCGCTCATGGCCGTCACGACGGCCGACCGCGCTGTCAGCGGCATTCAATTCCTCGACGCCTATTTGGTCGGGTTGGAGGCCCAGGCCGCTGTCGGCTACGGCGTCAATCCATCCCATTACAACAGGGGCTGGCACGGCACGTCGACCGTCGGCGCGATCGGCGCGGCTGCCGGCGTGGCGCATCTTCTCGGGGCTGGCATCGATGGAATGGCGCAGGCGATGAGCCTTGCGACATCGATGGCGGGCGGGCCGAAAGGTCAGTTCGGAACACTCGCCAAACCGATCCATGCAGGCCTCGCCGCCCGCAACGCGGTCGAGGCGGCGATGCTGGCGCTATCGGGAGTCGCGGGCCGTCTCGACATTCTGGAACGGCCACAGGGCTTTCTCGACCTATTCGGCGGTGACGAGGCACGGGGCTGGTCGGATTGGCAGCCTGACGAGACGCCTGTCATAGAAAGCCGCGGCCTCGTCACGAAACTTCATCCGTGCTGCGCCTCGACACATCGGGCGATCGATGCGCTTCTAGATCTCGTCCAGGAGCACGCGCTTGACCCTGAGGACATCGCAGCGATCGACACCAAGGTCGGCATTTCAGCCGTGAAAAACCTTGCCTACCCCTCTCCTGCAGATTCGATGCAGGCGCGTTTCTCGATGCAATATTGCCTAGCGACCGCGCTGGAGAAAGGCTCACTTTCGCTTGCGGATTTCACAGCGGCTGCACTCGAAAATCCCGGCCGTCAGGCCCTGATGCAGAGGATCAGCATGCACGCCTACACGGCCGAAGAGGAGCGTGGGCACGAACGTCTTCCACACATCGTCACCCTGTCGTTAAGAAATGGCGACGTGCTTCAGAAGACACGGCTGCATGCCAATGGCGCGATGGAGATGCCGCTCACTTCCGAGCAGAAGCGAATAAAATTCGCCAACTGCCTGTCATGGCGGCAGATGAGCTATAAACATGCGGGATTTGATCAACTTGGTGACCTCTCTCGGGTCGATTCAGTCGACTCATTATTAAGCGTCTGCTTCTCCGCGACAGCAACTGATTAGGCGCTATTCAGATCGCTGCTCTTGAATGGGCTCGAACCGCCGACCCGCTTATTTCCGTCTCGGATGTCACTTCTTAAGGTCCTCGAACCGGAGATCGAAACGCGCGAGATACTTCGACAAGCGATCTGCATCATTGCTGCTCTTCTTCTCCAGGCGCGAGTTCGCGAATAGGGCTCTGCCGGCAGCGCTTGCCGTTGGGTGTTCTCGACAGGTGTGAAGGACGGTGGCAAGTTGCGCTGTGTCAAAACTGTCGAGGCGAGCGGCAACTTCGGCGCCCAGCAATTCAATGATGATTGCGTCGGCTGCTTGATCGTCATTTGCTGTGCGCCAAAAGGCCTTCAGTCTTCTGACTTCGTCATCAACAACTTCGGTCGTGATGCGCCCATGCGGCGCGAGTGTCGCCATACGCGTCACCGAAGCCGACAGATCACGGAAGTTGGCGCTCCAAACGGCTTGTGGGCCGGTCGCAAAGGCAAGATAGCGTTCGCGCGCTTCCTTGTTGAAGGTGACGTTTTCGCCTTCACGTTCCAGATAGCGCTTGAGCTCGAAGTCGAGATTGGGCTCGATGTCTTCCTTGCGCTCGCGGAGAGCCGGCAGCTGGAATGTCCAGAGGTTCAGGCGGGCATAGAGATCTTCGCGGAACCTGCCTTTATGGACGTCCTCGCCGAGATCGCGATTCGTGCCGGCAAGCAGTTGAAAGTCTGCGGACGCCTCCCGGTCTGCCCCCATCGGCAGAAACCTCTTCTCCTCGATCGCGCGCAGGCACATAGCCTGTTCATCAAGGCCGAGTTCGCCGATCTCGTCGAGAAACCGCACGCCCTTGTCGGCGGACTTGAGCAGGCCGGCGCATCGGCCGATCCATCGGGATCGAGTTGCTGCCTTCACTTACCCCTTTCGCCTCAACTTCGAACGGCCTCAGCTATTTGTGGGCTGAACCGCTCTCAGATCGTTGATTTCCTTAAATTCGCCGCCTCGCGTCATGATCGACCACGCGATGCGAGCTATCTTATTAGCAAGAGCGACGGCTGCGACCTTTGGCGGTCGACGCCTCAACAAGCCACCGATCCATCCTGTGCCACTACCTCCGTCGCGACGAATGTAGCGTAAAACAGAGGTTGCGCCGAGCACCATAATTGCCGGATATATGGATTTCCCTGCTTGCTGATGCGGCCAAGCCGAGCCTTGCCTCCGGAGGAGTTCTGTCGCGGCACCAAGCCGAGCCAAGCGGCAAAATGTCTCCCTGACTTAAAGGCCTGCGGATCGGGGACAATCGACGACAGGGCCGAGGCCGTGACAAAACCCACTCCAGGTATGGTTTCCAGTCGGTTCGATAGATCATTCTTGTAATGCCAGGAGATCAGCTTCTTTTCAATTGCCTGAAGGCGTTGCGCCAGGTCGCAAACTAACTTCGCCAGCGCCTCAAGGGCGAACCGGGCAAGCTCCGGCAAATCTGATCGCTCACCTTCCGCAAGCTTCCGTACGACGCGGACCATCTGGCTAGTTCCCACACCAATCGAAATGCCGAGTTCGGCAAGATGGGCCTGGATCGAATGCAGAAGCATCGTGCGTTGCTTGATGAGCAGAGCTCTTGAACGGTGCAACATCGCCGCTGACTGCTGCTCTACGGATTTCACCGGCACGAAACGCATTGTCGGCCGCGTCACTGCTTCACAGATCGCCTCAGCGTCCGCGGCGTCATTTTTCTGCCTTTTGACGTAAGGCTTCACATAGGCTGGCGGCATCAGCCGCACGTCATGACCGAGAGCCGAAAGCTCGCGGGCCCAATAATGAGCCGTTCCGCAAGCCTCGATGCCGATGAGGCAAGGCGGCACCTGTGCGAAGAATTTCAGCATCTGCTGGCGACGCAACTGTCGCCGCACAACTACATTGCCACCGACATCAATCGCATGAACCTGAAACACCGATTTCGCTATATCGATGCCAACAGTAGAGATCTCTTCCATTCGAACGCTCCCGGTTTGTCCATCCTAACCGATGCCATTCTAGCACCGGGGGAGCGGCAGCCTTCCATCCCATCGATTTCGGACTGCTCTTGTTCTGACCCCATTAAATGCCAAACATGGCTAAAACAGCTGCATTCTCACGTTTAAATGCCAAGCGACAGGATACCAATCTTCGACCACTGCTCGATTAAAGCTGGTTCTTGAAAATTTTCCCATGCTTCATGATAAGTTTGATGTTGTCTCCCCGTTTTGTGAAAACGCTTGCATCAAGGGTAGGATCACCGTCGACAATGAGAATGTCGGCGTAGGCATTCGGTCGAATCACGCCGATGCAGCCATCCATCATCATCATCTGGGCGTTGACGCTGGTAGCCGACATCAACGTCTCCGCGGGGTCCTCCACTTTGGCCCGCAGTGTGAACTCCTCGCCTTGGTATTCGTGCAGATCGATACCGAGAAGATCGGTGCCGAAGCCGATGCGGACGCCGGCCTTGCGGGCAATGGATAGGCCGGTCAGCCCCTGATCCCGAACCTGGGAGATCTTCCTCATGCTGTTGGTTGAGAACCCGTATTTGTCAGCGAACTGGGTCAAGATATCTGAAGCGACCAATGTCGGAACAAGATAGGCTCCCTCGCGCCTCATGAGATCGGCTGTCGGTTCGTCGATGAGGTTTCCGTGTTCGATGGTACGGCCGCCGGCCTTCACCACCGCCGCAATGGAACGCGGCGTGTAGGCATGCGCCATGACATAGGTATTCCAGGCGCGCGCCTCCTCAACGATGGCCCGCAGTTCCTCGTCGGAATACTGGAGGTTCTCGATCGGGTCCGTAACCGACGCCGCACCACCCGACGCCATGACCTTGATGAAATGCGCGCCTTTGCGAAGCTCGTCACGAGCAGCCTCGCGGACCTCCGATATACCGTCAGCGATCCGCGCGATAGAGCTGCCGACCTTGTTGTTGGTCTTTTCGCCCGGACCAAGCAGGACTGAGCGCATGTCGCCGTGGCCGCCCGTCTGGCTCAAGGCAAGGCCGGAAATGACGAGCCGCGGCCCGGCGATGAACCCTTGTTCGACGGCCTGGACAAGGCCTGTATCGGCGCCGCCGCCATCGCGAACGGTCGTGAACCCACGCTGCAGCATGCCTTCCATAATATAGCGCGCCTGCGTGAAGACGAACGACGGCCAGAATTTTCCGGCACTCAAATCGACGCTGTTGGCGATGACATGCACATGTGCATCGATCAGGCCCGGCGTCAGGGTTCTGCCGCCGCAATCAATGATCAGTGTTCCTTCCGGCGCGGTCGGCGACGGCGAGACTTCACGAATGATGCCGTCGACCTCGAGAACCTGCAGACCATCGATCAACGTCTTCTGGAAGCCGTCAAATATGCGCGCGTTCGTGAACAGGGTAGCCATTGCAGGTCCATTTCTCCAGGAATGAGGGACGGTCCGACAGGGTCAGCGGACGAGAAAGCCGTGTTTCAGGGGATCGTCCCGGTCGAGGATCCAACTGCTCTGGCCATAGATGTATGCGCTGCCCGAAACCTCCGGCACGACCGCGTTGAAGCCCCCGACCGTCGTTTCGCGGAGCACTCTGCCCCGCATCACGGAACCGATGATGGATTCATTGACTAGCCAGCCATCCGCCGGCATGGCAGCCTGCGTGTGCAACAGCGCGACGCGTCCCGCCGTTCCTGATCCTGTGGGCGAACGGTCCACCTGGCGGTCGGCGAAGATGCAGCAGTTGGCCTGGGTCGATCCCTCCTTCGCCGGCACATTGTGGACGATCGTGCCGTAGATATGATTGAGCTCCGGTATATCGGGGTGGACGACCGGATAGACTTCGTTGGCCGCCTTCTTGACCTCCGCGCCGAATTGGATAAGCCGCTCGACATTACCGGGCCGGATATCCAGGCCGTGTGCGCGGCCATCCGTATAGAAATAGAAGGCGCCGCCGAAGGCGATGTCGCCTACGACGAGGCCGAAACTCTCGGTCGTGACACTGGCATTTGCCACATAAACGAAGGACGGAACGTTGACGAAGCGGACTGAGCGGGCCTGCCGGCCGTCCCATTCCACGAAGGCTTCGATGAAACCGCAGGGCGCATCGATCCCAACGCGGGTTTCCGGCACGACCTGCGGCACCCATCCAAGCTCGACGGCGGCCGTTGCCAGCGCAATGACCCCGTGCCCGCAATGGTCGCTATAGCCTTCGTTGTGAACGAAGATGATGCCGAAATCAGCCCCATCGGTCACCGGTCCGGTCAGATATCCGGCATACATATCCGCGTGGCCCCGCGGCTCGAAGATTAGCGCTTGCCGCACCTTGTCGAGGTTTTCTTGCACCCACGCCCGGCGCTCGACGATCGTCCTGCCCGGAAAACGCGGCAGGCCATTCGTCACGATCCGGAACGGTTCTCCGCCGGTATGGACTTCCACCGTCGAAATCATCCGCTCTATGTTCATGCTCATTCTTCCACGTGATTATCGGTCAGGACGATAGGGGCGAGCGGTCAGTCTAGTGTGCTGGCGACCACGGGTGCAACGATGCCGACGAGCATGCCCAGATAGTCGGCGTCCTTATCCTCGAAGAAACCCTCGTCCTGGTGGGAGAGATTGGCCGAGCCGATCACCTTGCCCTCCCAGACGACGGGTATGTTGATCATGCTGTTGATGCCAAGGCCGAAGATGACATCGTAATCGGGAAAATTCACCCGGATATCCTCGGCATTCCGCGAAATAAGGACATTACCTTCCCCGAATACGACGCGCCCCCAGACGGTATCCTCCCGCTTCTTGCGTCCGCGCGCCGGGTAGGCGAGCTTATCGCTGGAATGCAGGCGCTCGACCGCCTCTCCGTTTTCGACAATACGGAACAGGGTAAAGAGCTTGTGACCGTAGCGCGCCTGGATGATGTCATCCAGAAACTGCGCCGCTTCCGCAATATCGTTGCGTGCAGTGATGACGGAAACCAGACGTGCGACGTCTTCCAGGACCGGAGCCTTGGTTTTCATGAAGATACGTTCCTTTCAGGATGCTTTGATGGATGTTCCGGCCGTGGCGATTCCGGGGCGCGGAATGACAGGATGATCGTGTGGTTCGGGTACCAGGCCGGTCACCCTGAACCGCAGCACGATGAGAAGGGTCGCGCTGAGGAATAGCTCGCGGATCGCAGCGCCCTGCGCCGGCGAAATGTAGGGAATAAACGGGACGACGAAGCGTGAACCTTCGAGAATGAGGATGATAAGGGCGGCCCCGACAACGGCGCCCCTATTGTTTCCGACACCGCCGACGAGAAGCGACAGTTTCACGTAGAGCGTGAGCAGCGGCACGAAGAGGTCCGGCGAGATGAACGACGTGTAGTGCGCATAAAGCCCGCCTGCCAGGCCGATGATACCGGAACCGATGGAAAAGGCCTTCAGCTTGAATGACTGCGCGTTCTTGCCGGCGACGCTGACCACCATGTCGTCATCGCGCACCGCCCGCAAAACACGGCCGAACGGTGAATACGAGATGCGCTGGCAGCAGACATAAAGCCCAAGGAGGACCAGTAGGACAATTCCAAGATAGACGAGGTTGTACTGGAACGGTGTGAGATCGGCCCGGAACGGGCCGGCAATGCCGGAAATTCCGTCGGTACCGTTGGTCAGCCAGATTTCATTGGAAGCGACGATGCGGATTGTTTCGGCAAATCCGAGCGTGACGATCGCCAGGTAATGTTCCTTCAGACGGCGAGTGACCAGTGCCAGGACCGCCCCGACGGCCGCTGCAACGATGGCTCCCGCAAGGATTCCGAGCGGAATCGGTATCGCAAATGTCTTGGTCAGGATCGCGCTCGTATAGGCGCCTGCCGCCGCCGATCCGACCAGGCCCAGGTTGACGAGACCGGCCATGCCCCACATGACGTTGAGACCCAGAGCCATGACCGCATAAATGCCGGCCACGACGCACATGCTGATGATATAAATTTCCATGCTAGTTGGCCTCGCGTCCGAAAAGCCCCTGTGGGCGAAGCGTCAGGATGAGCATGATCGCGATAAAGGCTACGGCGGACTTGTAACTTGCGGGCAACGCGAGAAGCGACAGTTCCTCCGCAATGCCGACCACAAGGGCCCCCGCCACCGCCCCCGGAATGCTGCCGAGGCCGCCAACCACGGCCGCGGCGAAAATCGGCAGCATGGAGCGAAAGCCCGTCAGCGGGTCGATCGAGGAATCGAGTCCGATCAGCATTCCGCCCAGACCGGCGAGTCCCATGCCCATGAAGGAGGCAATACGCGCCACGATCCGGGAATCGATGCCCTTGATATCGGCCAGCCGTGGATTGTCGGCCACAGCCCGCATCGCCTTTCCCATGCGAGTGAAGAAAAGAAAGCCGAAGACCAGTGCCATGACGACTATCGACACGGCGAGATTGTTCAATTGCTGCGGGCCGAGGTGAATGCCGCCGAGAATGATGTCGCGTGCCAGGGGCAAGTCGTATCCGCGCAGGTCGTTTCCGAAGAAAAGACGGATGACGTTCTCCAGTCCGATCGTCAGGGCGAGCGAACCGATGGCCGTCGTGATGACGCCGGCCGACCTGAACGGTTTCAGGATCAGTTCGTCGGTCAGCAGGCCGACGAACCCGCTGATCAGAAGTGCTATCGCAAGTGACGGCAGGACCGAGAACCCGTAAACGGAATTCGCGACCCAGCCGGCGAATGCGCCGACTGTGGCATGCGAAGCGATCGCAAAATTGGGGAACCGGAGCACGGAATACATTGCCGTCAATCCGATGGCCGGAATGGCGAGAATGCTTCCCGCCATGATCCCGTTCGCAATCAACTGGAGAACGTTCATCTGCTATCCCCGATCAGACGATCTTGATCAATTCGATCTTGCCGCCCTTGGCCGCGCTGTAACGGAAGCGGCAATCCATGATGTCGCCCTTCTCGTTGAAGTCGCAGTTGCCGCTGGCACCGTCATAGTTGACATCCTTGCCCTGCTGCAGAAGCTTCAAGCCTTCAGCCGCCGAATAGACCTTGGTACCGCTACCCTGGGAAATCAGGCGAACGGCGTCGCGGATATCGGTTCCGACGGCTTTGCCGGATTTCTGGACGGCAAGGAGTGCAAGGCTGATCCAGTCGGTCGCCTGGGCCTCGTAGGAATCCGCTGCCGGGTTGTTCAACCGCTTTTGAACCAGCGAATACGCTTCGCTGCCGACGTCGCTGGATGGCTGTACGGTGATGAGTCCATCGGTAACATCGGCCTGGATGCCTTCGGCCACCTTGCTCGTATAGGCGTAGGATTGGGTGATGCGGCCACCCGAATAACCGGCGCGGTAGAGATCCTTGAGCAGGACGGTGAGATCCGGCGAATAGCTGTTGAGGTAAATGAAATCGGGCTTGGCCGCGATGGCGCTGTCGATCTCCGAACGGTAGCTCGTCTTGTTCGACTCATAGATCAGCCCCCCGACGAGCGAGGAACCCTTTGCGGTGAGTACGGAGGCGATCTGCTCGCGCATCGTTGCTGCGAACGGGGTCTGCACCGCCACGTAGAACACCTTCTTGGCGCCGGTGGACGCGATGTATTCGGCGTGCTTGGTCGCCTGCAGCGCGGTGTTCGGCTGCGTGCGAAAAATATAGCCCTGGTGCGGCAGTTGAGTAATCGAGTCCGCGCCGGACACTGTCATCAGGCAGGTCTTGCTCTCCCAGCACACCGGGGCCACGGCCGAAGTAACGGCCGAAGCCCAGGTGCCCATGATCACCGGAACGCGATCGACACCGACCAGCTTCTGCGCAGCGCGCACGGCGGCTTCGGGGTTTGTCTGGTCGTCCTCCACGACGAGTTCGACCGACCGACCGATCACGCCGCCGGCCTTGTTGACCTCTTCGACGACAGCCTGCATCGCCTTGACCATGCGCGGGCCGTCGGCGGCACCGGCGCCGGTCAGCGGCGTCAGAACACCAAGCTTGATGGCCGTCTCTGCCCGCAGGATGCCGGGAGCGCAAAGGCTGCCGGCGACGATGGCGGATGCGGAAAGAAATTCTCTTCTGTTCATTGCGTTCCCTTTTCTTTGCGTTTGCCGAAGTTTGAGTTCTACCCCCCGAGGAACATCCGGTTGATGTCCTCGTTGGCCAGCAGTTCCGGGGAAGGTCCCTCGATGCTGTTCTTGCCGTCGACCAGGATGTAGGTCCGGTCGGAGATTGCCATGGCTTCGCGCGCATTCTGTTCGACGAGCGCGATCGCCTTGCCCGCATCGCGGAGTTTGCGGATTTCAGCGAAAAGCTCGTCTGCCGCCGCCGGGGAAAGACCCGCGGTCGGCTCATCGAGCAGGATAAGGCCAGGATCCACCATCAGCGCCATCCCGACCGCCAGCAGCTGGCGTTGACCGCCGGAAAGCGTCCTTGCGAGCTGGGTCTTTTTCTTGAGCAGGATGGGGAAGTGTTTCATCACTTCGTCGGCGCGGGCGCGGAAATGCTTTGGCGCGATGTACCCACCCATTTCCAGGTTTTCGTAGACGGTCATGTTCCCGAAAACATTGTGCTCCTGCGGCACGAATGCGATCCCGTGACGGGAGACGTCATGCGGCTTCATGCCGTTGATCGGTGCACCGTCATAGACGATGCTGCCTTCCGAAGGCCGCAGCAGTCCGGCAATCGTTTTCAACAGCGTCGATTTGCCGGCGCCATTGGGACCGACCACGCAGACGATCTCGCGCGCGCCGACGTGAAAGTTGACGCCCTTGAGGATCTGGTCACCGACGGAATAACCAGCGATGACGTTCTCGACGGCCAAGACACTCATTTGCGAGACCCCATGTAAGCGTTCTGCACATCCTTGTTGCCGGCCACGAATTCGAAGGTGCCTTCGATCATCTTCCTGCCGTCGGCCATGACGATGACGTGGTCGCAGAGCCGCGATATCAGGTCCATCTGATGCTCGATCAATACGATGGTGACGCCTTCCGAGGCGATGGTGACAAGACGTTCGCCAATCTCGCGAACGAGCGACGGGTTGACGCCCGCCATCGGCTCATCGAGCAGCAGCATGGCCGGATCGCGCATCATCGCCCGGCCGATTTCCAGAAGCTTCTTCTGGCCGCCGGAAAGATCGGACGCCTTGTTGTCCAGCACATGCGAGAGCCTCAGCCGTTCGGCGATGCCGAGCGCCTTGTCCATGAGCTGTTTTTCGCGCTCGATGCTCGCCTTGTCCCGCAACAGCGACTGGACGAGGCCCTCGCCCGGCTGGTCTGTGCCGTAGAGCATCAGGCTTTCGAAGACGGTGAGCCGCGGGAAACCGCGGGCGATCTGGAATGTGCGCACCAGGCCCCGGCCGGAAATCTCGTCCGGCCGCATCCTGTCGATGCGCTCGCCCTGGAAGCGGATCTCGCCACTCGAGACCGGCAGCACGCCAGAAATGCAGTTGAAGAGCGTCGTCTTGCCGGCGCCGTTCGGGCCGATCATGCCGACGATGCCGCCCTTGACGATCGTCAGGTCGACGCCGGACAGGGCGTGAACCCCGCCAAAGTTTCGCGTTACTCCGCTGATTTCCAGCATTTCAACCCCATTGAAGAAAAACGAACCGGTCCGTCCGACGTGGTAACATTGTCTCGAGAGCTCAGTATCGCCGTTTTATGTAGTAGCCCGCGATAGCCGTGATCGAGACGGTGACGGACAGCAGGATGAAGGACAGGGCAGCGCCGAACGGCCAGTTTGCCTTGTTCAATATTTCCCCGACGATCATCGGCGACATCATGCGGAAAGATGGCCCGCCCAGCAGCACCGGCGTCGCATAGGCATTCATCGTCAGGATGAAGGACAGCACGAATGCTGCCAGGATGCCCGGCACGATCTGCGGCAGCTTGACAAGCACGAAGGTCTCAAACGGATTGGCGCCAAGGCTCGAGGCCGCATATTCGACGTTCTCGTCGAGACCTTCGAAAACGCTCTGCAAGGTCAGCACGACGTAAGGCAGGTTCACCGCGACGATGCCGACGAAGACGGCATATGGCGTGTACATGATTTCCAGAGGCGCAGAGATCAGGCCGGCGGATAGTAGCGCATAATTGATGACCCCGGTCTTGCCGAAAGCCACCATCCATCCGGCGGCGCGCACCGCGTTCGAAATGAACAATGGCAGGATCACCAGCATCAGAAGCAACGTTTTCACGCCGCCTTGCTTTCGCGAGATCCAGTTCGCAAGAGGAAGACTGAGCGCAAGGCAGGTCACCGTCACGGCGAAGGACATGACCAGCGTCGTGCGCATGCCGATCAGGTAATAGGTCTCGGAAAAGAACGCCACGAAATTGGCGAGCGTGAAGTCGCTCACCATGAATTGACCGGGCACATAAGCGTTCAGGCTGTAGCGGAAAAGATAGAGCAGTGGCAGCGCCATGAACAGCACCACCATGAATGTCGCGGGCATCAGCATTCCCGCCGCGGAAAGACTATTTTTCTGCATCTGCCGGCATCCGGATTGAGATCGTACAGGAATCGCGAGAGGAGCCGCCGCATCCGGGAATGCCGGCGGCTCCTCGAGGCCTAGGGAGGTCAGGCCTTGAAAACCTTTTCCCACCAGTTCTGGAGGTCCGCATCCACCTTGGCCATGTATTCCAGGTCCGGCAGCACGAAGCCGCCCTGCTGGTCCTTGGAATAGTCGATGACGGCGGCGAGCGCCGGCTCCAGTTTAACTGTGGAGTTCGGAGGCGCATAACCCATCTTCGAGGCGAATGCCGATTGCGGCGCCTCCTCGAGCATCGCATTGAGATAGGCGAAGGCGGCCTGCTTGTTCGGAGCGTTCTTCGGCACGCCGACATCGGAGATGTAAAGCGCCAGCCCTTCCTTCGGAACGGCGACCTGCACGTCGATGCCGGCCTTCTGCCACATGTAGCCGCGCGCATTCCACATGATGCACATCACCACTTCGCCGGTCTTCAGTGCCTGGGCCATGGCTTCGTTGGTCGGGTAGATCTTGACTCCCTGCCGCTTCAGTTCGAGCAGTTTCGCCTTGCCGGGCTCAACGTTGGACGGCCCGCCACCGGCGATCATCGCCGCGGATTCGATGGTGTTCTGGTACTGGATGTCGATCACGCCTATGCGGCCGGCATATTTCTTGTCCCAGAGGTCTGCATACGAAGTCGGCGCCGGGTTCACTTCCTTGGGATTGTAGAGGATAACGCGGCCGGTATACATGTGCGGAATGCTGTACTTGGTGCGCAGGAAGGGATGGACCTTCACGATATTAGGAACCTTGGTTTCGTCCAGTTCTTCCAAAGCTCCGTTGGCGTACATTTCGTACGTGCCCTGACGCGTCAGGCAGGCGACGTCCATGCTACCGCGCGGCAGCCGGCGTTCGGCGAGAATCTTTGATTTGCGAACCGTCTCCGCCGCCGGGTCGAAGACGACTTGCATGCCGCTTTCCTTCAGGATCGTATCGACGATATTGGCTTGCTGGAGGTTCTGATAGTCGCCGCCCCAGGTGCCGACCACGACGCGTCCCCCGGCCTGTGCGAAGCTGGGAAGAGCGGAGGATAGCAGCAGGCCACCGGTGAGCATTCCGAATTTACGACGAGAGATGTCTGTCATTTTCAGGTTCCCCTTTTTTTAACATCTGATGGGTCGATTGGTGGATCCGGCGACGCGCCGGTCATGCCTCAGAGCGGAACGACATCCTTCGAGGCAACGCTTACGAAGATCTCGGCGCCCGCCTGCGGTGCGATCCCCTCGAAGTCGAGTTCGCGTGGCGATGCGATGGCTTTCAGCCGCCCGCCGGCAGCCACGTCAATATCCAGCTCCATCATGCCGCCCAGGAAAACGCATCTGTCGAGGCGTCCCTTGAAGCAGTTGACGTTATCCGCCGTCTCCTGCCGCGTCAGGCGGATGGCTTCCGGCCGGATCAGCACTTCCTGCGAGCCCGGCAGCTGGATCGACGTCTTGAGAAGGAGACCGCCTTCGGTCCGGAACGCCGCGCCGTCGACAGCCTGGCCCCGCAGAAAGTTGGTGCGGCCGATGAAGTCCGCGACGAAGCGGTTGGCCGGCATATTGTAAAGTTCGTCAGCCGAGCCGATCTGCTCGATCACACCCGCCTGCATGAGAACGAGCCGGTCACCGACCGACATGGCCTCCTCCTGGTCATGGGTGACCATGACCGTCGTAATACCGAGAGACTTCTGCAGGGTGCGCAATTCGTCCCGCACCTGGAGGCGCAGCTTTGCGTCAAGGTTCGACAGCGGTTCGTCGAGGAGCAGAATGTCCGGGCGGATCGCCAGCGCTCGCGCGATCGCGACACGCTGCTGCTGTCCGCCGGACAATTGCTTGGGAAGCCGGTCCGCCAGGTGCGAAAGCATGACCAGCTCAAGCGCCTCCCCCACCCGCTTGCGGAGTTCGGCCTCGGCCACCTTGCGCCGCCGCAGACCGAAGGCGACGTTCTCGAAAATCGTCAGGTGCGGGAAAAGCGCGTAGTTCTGAAAGACGAGGCCGATATTGCGCCGGTGTGGCGGTTCACGTGTCACGTCGCGGGCGCCGATCCGGATGCGGCCGGCATCGGGCTCGATGAAGCCCGCCATCATGCGCAGGGTGGTTGTCTTGCCGCAGCCGGACGGGCCGAGGAAGATCAGGAACTCGCCTTCCTCGATCTTCAACGACAGGTCGGAGACCGCGCGGAATGTCCCGTAATTTTTCGCCAAACCGGCAATGTTCACATTGGCCATCAGACTATCCTGGAAATGTTCACGAAGCGGTTGGAGATCATCAGCGCGGCCGCAACAAACAGAACCTGCAGCACCGATACGGAGGCGATGGTCGGATCGATCTTCCATTCCAGGTATTGCATCATGGCAACCGGAAGCGTGACCTGGCCGGGAGCGGCAAGGAAGATCGAGACTTCGAGATTGCCGAAGCTGACCACGAAGGAGAATACGGCGGCGGCAAATATGCCGGGACGGATCATGGGCAACGTGACCCGCCATATGATGCCAGCCGGCGTGTCGCCCAGACTGGCGGCGGCTTCCTCGATCGACAGGTTGGCGCCTTCCAGGGAAGCGACCAGAAGCCTGATGCACCACGGAATGGTGAGCAGGATGTGGCCCATGACGAACACGCCCACCGACCCCGTCAGCGGCAGCCCACTGGCAATCTCGATCTCCACCACCATAATGTAGAGCGATGCGCCGATCACGATGGCCGGCACTGTCATCGGTGACATCAGCAGTTGAAGCACCGCCGTACGGCCACGAAACGCCCGCCGCACAATGACGATCGCCGCCGGTATCGAGACCGCAAGTCCGGCGGCGGCGGCAAAGGCCGCCACCAGTACGCTGAGGATAAACCCATCCAGAAACTGTGGTTGGCGAAACGCCTGCTGATACCAGTGCAGCGAATAGCCCTCTACCGGCAGTGATAGGATCTCGTTCGAGATCACCGACAGCCAGGACACCAGGATCAATGGCAAGAGCATCAATCCAAGCGCGAAGAGATTGAGGCCGCCGACGAGCCAGCGCCCCGATCTTTCCGGAATGGTGCGTCCCCGGATCATCGCGGGTCAGGCCGCAAGCGTGTTTTTGTAGAATGTACCGCCGCGAATGATAGCAGCGAGACTCTCCTCAGGGCGGGACAGGATTGCCACGTCCTCCAGCGGATTGCCGTTGACGACCACGAAATCCGCATAGGCGCCTTCCGCAATCACGCCAATCTGGTTCTCCATCATGCATAGCTTCGCGGAAACCCTACTCGCCGAATGGAGGATGTCGTGCGCCGAGAGAACCTTGGCCCGGATCTCGAATTCCATCGACTGATATTTGTGCAGCTGCCCGAGCAGGTCCGTTCCGAAACCCATCGGCAAACCTGCTTCCTTCATCAGGCGAAGGGATTCCAGGCCACCTGTGCGCACGGTATCGATCTTGGCCTGGGAATCCGCGCCGAGACCAAAAGCAGCCCCTTCCAGGGCAAGCCCTTCGTAGGCGGCAAGGGTCGGGCAGGCGATCGCACCGGCTTGCGCGGCGAATTTCGCGGTTTCCAGGGTGATGAGGTTGCAGTGCTCGAGAGATTTCACGCCGCATTCCGCCGCGCGCCGGATCGATGCATCAGAATAGGTGTGGGCGGAAACGTAGAGACCGTAATTCTCCGCCTCCTCGACAATGGCGCGGATTTCCTCGCGGGAGTATTGCAGCACATGGATCGGATCGTTGGGCGAGGAAACGCCTCCGTTCGCCATGATCTTGATGAACTCGGCACCGCCCTTGATTTCCTCGCGGGCTGCGCGGCGAACTTCGTCAACGCCATCGGCGATGCGTCCGAGCGCACCGAGGGAAGCGGCATGCAGTTCGCGCTTGTCGGTGCGAGCACGATAGTCACAATGACCGACGGTCTGGCTTAGCGCCTTGCCGCAGATCACAAGCCGAGGGCCATCGATCAGCCCCTCTTCTACCGCGAGCTTGAGTCCGAGATCGGCACCGGCAAGGTCGCGGACCGTCGTGAAGCCGCGCATCAGCATTTCATGCATGATCTTGCGGGTGCGCAGTGCGATCAAGGAGGAAGGAAGTTCCGCATTCTTGGCAAGATCCACCAGCGTGGCGATGACATGGACATGGGCATCGACCAGCCCCGGCATCAGTGTCCGGCCCTTCAGATCAACGCGCGCCGCGCCGCTGGCGTCGATCTTCTGTGACGACACGCGGACGATGCGATCGCCTTCGACCTGTACTTCGACGCCGTCGAGAAGTACGCCTTGATCAACGTCGAGAACCTTGCCGCCGTGGAAAATGTAACTGTTCATAAAGTCCCCAATTCGCTATTTTTCTCATGATAGAAACGAACACGTCTGTTTGTAAATAGCGAAAATGTCAAAGGATGCCTTTCGCAGTGCAAAATCCGCCCATGCGCACATATTAGGCAAGAATGCAAAACCACGTCATTGTCATACGGCAACAGGGAGCGGCAGATTGAGGCACCGCGTCAGAGCGAACGAAAGCGCGGCTCCGGCGCAAAAGTTCTACGACCTGCCCCGCGACGAGATTGTCAATCTCCAACTCCCGCCCGGCAGACCCATCGACGAAGTGGTTGCGGCGGAGCGTTTCGGCATGCCGCGAATCCCGATCCGAGAGGCGCTGACACGCCTCTCGGGCGACGGGCTGACACGCTGCCGAACCGCTCTACCATAGTGTCGCAATCGATTTCGTGAACATGCACACGTTTTTCGTTGCACCGGCCCCGATGTTCCGGGGCACTACGCAACCGGCCGCCAAACATCATCGCAACGAAGACCTCAACACCATCCGCGAGCTCCAGTCCTCCCGCGGCGGCGGTGCGATCTCAGAATGCGCTGGCTATGATCGCCACCGACACGTATTTTCACCTCGCCATCGCCGAGGCCGGACGGAACCCGTATTTCACCAGCCTGTTCCCGCCCATAGTTTCGTGGGTAAAGTGAGAGGCGGGGAAGAAGCCCTCGCCTACCGGCTGCCTCCATAGGTCGCGACCAGCATTTCCTTCCATTTGCCAAGGAGGCTTCTCTGAAGCTCCTTCGTGGAATTGGAACTGAAGCTACTGTGGAGCGCGATGCCGCGCAGAACGCATAGGCTGAGTTGGATGAACTCGTCCGTCTCGGGCCGCTCCAGCGAAACGCCGAGCAGCTTAGCGATCGCCTTGTCGCGGCTCGACGCCCAGTTGACCATGATCTCGCGAATGCCGTTGCCGAGTTCGTCGTCGTTACGGGAGGCGAGCATGATTTCCAGCGACGCGATGTAGTTGCCCGCCTGGAAAAGCTTCTCCCAGAGAAAGTCTGTTACCTCGTCGGGGGTCAGATGCCGCTCGTTCTTTTCGATGAACAGGAGCCAGTCTTCTTCCCAGGATAAGATGAGATAATCAAAGGCGGCGATGATCAAGGCATTGCGGCTGGGAAACTGATGGGTCAGCGCGCCACGCGAGACATTGGCTCTAAGCGCGACATCCTCCGTCGAAAACCGGCCGTATCCCACCTCATCCATCGCATCGAGTGCCGCCTGACAGAGCTTTCTACGTGTTTCCTCAGATCGTTCGGCCTGGGTTCGCCTCGTTTTTCTGGCCGCCTTTTTGTCCGCTGACATCTATCCCGGTCGTGCTCTTGGTTAACATTGGCGCTGCCCGATTGCCGTAACGCCTGGAAGCGCGACAATGCTCGACATCTCCATATCGCCTTAGAGCTTTTATCGTCCGCGTAGGTCAAGAGAATATTCGAAGCTGAAGAGGCCGAGAGCGCTTTATCGAAACGTACTGCTGCCGGTTAGATATTGTAAGCTGCCCGACCCGAGAGATAGGTGACGTTTCGTACCGGAGACATGGGTAACACTTTTCGCTTTTTGCGGGAGGTGTTGATGCCGTGGAGAGAGACTTCGGTGATGGAGGAACGTCTTCGATTTGTCGCCCGGCTGCTTGAGGGCGAAGGCATGAGCGATGTGTGCCGGGAGTTCGGCATCTCGCGCAAGACCGGCTACAAGATCTTCAACCGCTACAAGGACGACGGCCTGGAGGCGCTGACGGATCGATCCCTGTTACCCCTTGACGATCATGAAGTGCTCCCCGAATTTGGGCCATGTCCTGGCACCTTCGGTCCGTGGCCTGTCTTTTTCCGAAATCGTTGTCGGCCGAGCGGCCCTACCGCTTGAAGACGATCATCTTTTCCGCGGTCATCTCAGCGGCCGTATAGGGGATGCCGCCGACGCCGTAGCCTGACTCGCGCCGCCCGGCAAATGGCATCCAGTCTGTGCGGAAGGCACTGTGATCGTTCACCATCACCGCCGAAGCATCGAGCCGCTCTGCCGCATCGAAGGCGACGTCGAGTTCACGCGTGAAGATGCTCGCCTGGAAAGCGACCGGCAGCGAATTGGCCGCGGCGATCGCCTCTTCGATCTGGTCAAAGCCATATACGCATGTGACCGGCCCGAAAATCTCATGCGTCGAGACCTTCGCCCCGCGCGGCGGATCGACGAGTATCGCGGGCTTGAGCGTCGTCTCGCTAAGGCGCTCGCCGCCAATCTTGCGAGTGCCCGCCGCCACTGCTTCGTCGTTCCAGGCCCCTACCCGCTTCGCTTCGGCCGGCGTGATCAGCGGGCCGACCTCGGTGTCGGCGCGGGTCGGATCGCCGACACGCAACGCCTCTACACGGGCGGCGAACCGGTCGACAAAGGCATTCTTGAGCTGCGCATGCACATAGATGCGCTGGACCGAGACGCAGACCTGACCGGCATGGTAATAACCGCCTTTGGCGATCGGCTCGATGATCGCATCGAGATCGGCGCTCCGGTCGACGATGACGGGCGCGACGCCGCCATGTTCGAGCGCGCAGCGCGTGCCGGGCGCCAGGATCGAGCGCAGTCGCCAGCCAACCTGCGCCGACCCGATGAAGCTCAGGAAGGCGACGCGTGCGTCAGTCACGAAGGCTTCGGAGAGCTCACGCGTTTCTGGGAGCAGCGTCTGCACCCAGCCATCGGGCATACCGGCGGCGTGGACGAGCTTGACGAGTTCGACGCTGCAGAGCGGCGTCGCGGTTGCAGGCTTGACGATGATCGGGCAACCGGTGGCGATGGCGGGCGCGACCTGGTGTACGATTAGGTTGAGCGGATGGTTGAAGGCCGAAATCGCCGCCACCACACCGATCGGTTCCTTGATGGTCCAGGCGCGACGGTTCTCGCTCGCAGGGGTAAGGCCCATCGGTATCTCGACGCCGCCCCGCGCACGCAAGAGGTCAGCCGCGTTGCGGATGCCATCGATCGCCCGGTCAGTCTCCACCAATGCGTCCGAATAGGGCTTCCCGCCTTCACGCGCAATCAGCATCGCGAAGGCCTCGCGCTGCTTTTCGACAAGACCGGCGAGCTTGTGAAGCACCGCCATCCGCTCGTGCGGCTGTAACCACGCCGCGCGATCCTGGAACCGGGCATGCGCCGTCGCCAGTTTCATTTCAAGCGCCGACGCGTCATCTGTCGGCAGCTCCGCGATGCGCACGCGGTCGAAGGCTTGCACAACTTCTATCATCCTCTTCCTCCTATCTTATCCAGGGAGATGAGCGGGCAGAGAAATATCCGTCTACCCAACCGGGAGCCACAAATCCGCAAGGCTTGCCGCTTATCCGATCTCCACCGCCTCCAGCACCCAGGCCGTTCGCTCGGCCAGTTCGGGAATCTTGGCCAGATAGGCCTGATAGTGCGCCGTCTCGCGATGTGCCTCTGCCGCTGCGGCGTCCAGATAGAGCTCGTCGAGCACGTAGCGCTCGCCATGTGTCCGGTCGCGCCAGACCTCCCAGCGCAGATTGCCGGGTTCGGCCCTGCAAAGCGGTGCCATGCCAACAAGCAGTGTTCGTAACTCGACCGCCTTGCCGGGATGGGCCGTCAGGACGGCAGTGATCTTGGTCGGCGATTGCGTCATAGGAAGGCTCCCGATGAAAGTGGGCAAGTGCGGCGTCTTTGAGTGGCCAAGCTTCGAGCGTGCGCATTCAAGTCGCACGCCGAATATTTCAGCCCGCGTCTCAGCAGTTCACCCTTTGAGAGCGGCGAGCAACTCTTTCGCCAGCGGCCCTGCCGAAGCGGGGTTCTGGCCGGTGATGAGGCGGCCATCAACGATGACGTGGGGCTCCCAGTTGGATGTAGACGAGTACTCGGCCCCTTCTGCCCTCAACGCGTCCTCGAGTTCGTAGGGTACGTCATCGCGGGCGTAGTCGTACTCTTCCTTCTTCGAAAACGACGTGAGCTTCTTGCCGCGTACGAATGGTGTGCCATCACCAAGGTCCACGCCGAGCAGCGCGCACGGACCGTGGCAAACAGCGGTCACGAGCTTGCCCGTACTCCAGGCGCGCACGATGGCTTTCTGCACGGTCGCATTGCGCTGGATGTCAACCATTGGCCCAAGGCCGCCGGGCACCAGGATGGCGTCGTAGTCGGCGGCGTCCACTTCGGACAACTTTCGGCTGTGATTCAGCCGACGAAAGGCCTTGCTCTCGAGAAACTCCTTCTGCGCGGGATCTTTCTCGTCGTATGCGTCGTAAGGTGTCCATCCCCCAGCAAGGGACGCGAACTCGACCGCGATCCCCGCCTTGTCGAGGACGTCGAAAGGATGAGCGACCTCGGCGAAAAAGAAGCCGGTCTTGCGACTGTGCGGACCGATCACGGCCGCGTTAGTGACGATGAACAGGACATGTTGAGTCACGGTTTTCTCCTTTGGTTATCGTTGCGCCTTAGGCCATCAGAACTTCACCACCGCCCGGCCGACGACCTTATTGTCCCGCTGGAGATCGAGATATTCGTTGATCTCGTCGAAACCGATGGTCTTGATGGTGTGCTGGATCTTGCCTGCGGCGGCGAGCGCCATGACTTCGCTGAGGTCCGCATTGTTGCCCCAGAAAGATCCGTGAAAGGTTTGCTCGCCCGACACCCGCGGGAACAGCGGGACGTCGATGCGATCACCGATGAAACCGACATCGGCGTAATGACCGCTGATTGCCAGCAGAGCAAAGCCCAACTGCATCATCTCCGGTGCACCAGCGCAGTCGATGATCGCATCGAGCTTGTCCTGCCCCGTGGCCTTTTTAAGCTCCTTGCCGATATCGCCCGCAGACTTGCCCTTGATATCGATCAGGTGATCAGCACCATACTGCTTTGCGATTTCAAGCTTGCCCTGATTGCGGGCGAACGCGACGACAGGCGCGCCTGCGCCGAGCAACTTGGCATATTGGACGGCATAAACGCCGAGACCCCCGATGCCGAACACGCCGATTACCCGATCCGGGCCGAGTCCACCGGCATCACGGATCTTCTTGAGGCCGCGATAGGGCGTTAGCCCTGCATCGGTGAGCGGAGCGAGCTGCTCGAATTTCAGGTGTTTCGCGACCTTGATCACGTAACGTGCCGGAACCGGAATATATTCCGCAAACCCGCCATAGGTACCGAAGCCAGGCCAGCGTACGTTGGGGCAGATGTGGGTGTTGCCGACCTGGCAGTGCCGGCATACACCGTCGCCCCACCCGGGCGCGACCACGACATGGTCGCCTTCCTCGAGTCCCGCGGCTTTTGGAACAACACTGCCAATTTTGTCTATCGTGCCAGTGATCTCGTGGCCCGGGATGACCGGCGGCGGGATATCGCCGTAATTCTGGAAAAATCCGTCCACCAGGAGCACGTCGGATCGGCACATCCCGCATGCCGCCACCTTGACCAGCACCTCGTCACCTTGGATGTCGGGAACTGCTATATCTTCGAGAACGAGCGGTTTGTGATATTCAAGTATACGAGCGGCTTTCATGTGCTTCTCCTCTCCTCTATGATTCCAGTTTCGTTGACGCTCGCCGCGGCCGCCTCTGCCACGGCGATATCCTGTTCGACCGTTCCCGCGCTCGCGCCGACGGCGCCGACGATATTGCCATCGACCAGGACAGGCAGGCCGCCGCCGAAGATCACCACCCGGCCGCCGTTGCTCTGCTCGATGCCGAAGAGCGGCGCACTCGGCTGTGCCAATTTTGCGAGATCCGAGGTGCGCTTGTCGAAGATCCTCGCTGTCACTGCCTTACCAATGGCGAGATCGATGCTGCCGATCAGCGCGCCGTCCTGGCGCGTGAACGCGATGAGCGCGCCGCCGGCGTCAACCACGGCAATGTTGTAAGGGACGCCCATGCTGGCCGCCTTGGCTTCGCCTGCGATGAGCATCCGTTTCGCTTCGGAAAGCGTGAGGCTGTAGCTGGAGCGTGGCATCGTCTTGCTCGCTTTCTCGATCAAGATTTCAATCGTTTTGGAGCACGCATGCGTCCTCGACGTAGCCAACGGAGTGGTGACGTCTTCAATCAGATAGTTCTGTCGCGGATACTTGCCGCCGCTATGCCTGAGCCTGCGCTCTCGCCATCGTGGCCTGAAACCTCTCTAACATCGAAGGAGGCACGACGGTGGTTAAACGAGGTAAATTGGGTTAAAAAACTGCTTCCGGGGCTTGAGCCTGACCGGGGTTTCCGTCAGCCATAGCGGGGTAACCTGCAGTCCAAAATCGTGGCAAAAGCCGCGCATTGGGAATGTTGGACAAACGAATCAGACCCACGTGTTCGCCCTCGACCATTCAACCGCGCATGGTTGGGCAAAAATAGATAATTCGCAACGGATTCCAGCCGAAGCAGGACGGCATTTTCGCCAGTGCTTCGCACAAACGGACGATCACCAGGCCGACAGCCGCGCCGATTTGGGCGTTTGAACTGCCGCCGACATAAGTCCGATCTGAGTGCAAGGAGCCTATACGGTGGACGAAGCTTTAGAACGCTCAAAAGCCGAGTTGGTATTCTCGTTTGGGCCGTATCGTCTCATTCCGAGCCGCCAACTGCTACTCCTCGGGAAACATCCCATAAAGCTCGGCGGTCGGGCCTTCGAGTTACTGCGACTGCTTGTGCAGCGGGATGGCGAGCTCGTCAGCAAAGAGGAACTGATGGCTGCTGCCTGGCCCGGGGTCTTTGTCGATGAGAGCAACCTCAAGGTCAACATGTCCCACCTGCGTCGCCGACTGGGCGACACAAAGCTGAATCCTGCCTATCTCGCCACGGTGGTCGGCCGAGGATATCGGTTCATTGCACCTGTGCAGACCGGCATCGGCGCGTTCGAGGGGGGGAATGTCATCGACGAGAATCCGAGCTTTGGTCATCTCCCCTCACAGGGTCACATCGTGGGTCGGGAGACCGAGCTTGGCGACGTGCTGACTGCATTGCACCGTGAGCGGTATGTCACACTGGTGGGTGCCGGCGGTATTGGCAAGACAACCGTTGCCATTGCGGCAGCCAACGCTCATGCGCAGGCGTGCCCGGACGGCCTCTGCCTGGTGGATCTCGCAACAATAGATGACCCTGTTCTTCTCCCAGTCGCGCTCCTGACCGCACTTGGCATTCGTGGCAATCCAGACGACAGCTTTGCTGCCATACTCGACTATCTGCGTTCGCGCCGGATGCTCATTATTCTCGACAACTGCGAGCATGTGCTGCCTGCCGCTACGATTTTTGCACGTAGCCTGGCATTGGAAAATGGACCATCGAAAGTCCTGGCGACCAGCCGCGAGCCACTGGGTTTCGACAAGGAATTCTTGATCAGGATCGGGCCGCTTGCCGTTCCTGACGACGAGTGGGATTTGTCCTTGCAGCGCGCCATATCGTTCCCCACTGTGGAATTGTTCGTGTCTCGGGCATTGGAATGGGCCGGTTACCAAGTCAGCGATGTCGATTGCGACGCAGTCGTATCGATTTGCCGATCGCTGGAAGGATTGCCGCTGGCGATCGAACTGGCGGCGGCGCAGCTCGGGAACTACTCACCTTTGGAGCTGTTGGCGATGCTCGATCAGCATGCCAGCTTCTCCAACCCTCGTCCTCATGGCGTGGCTTCACGACACGAAACCCTGCTTGCAACGATAGACTGGAGCTATCGGCTCCTTTCGCAGAGAGAGGCGACCGTCTTCCGCCTGGTTTCAGCCTTTGCCGACTCCTTCGATTCAGAGGATGTCGTCCACATTGGCGAAGCGGTAGGTCTGGATACTATCGATGTCATTACAGGTCTTGGTGGTCTCGTCGCAAAATCGTTGCTGAGCGCGGAAGTCAATGGGCCTGGTCTGCGTTACCGACAACTCGACAGCACCCGCCATTACGCCGCCGAGAAACGTCGCGCTGATAAGGCAGATGCCTTAATTCGCAGATATCATGCGCAGCGCATTCTCTATCTGTTCAAGAGATCGGAGGACGAGTGGCACTGGCTCGAAACAGGCGATTGGACCACACGGTATGTGAGCCGCCTCGCCGATTTGCGTGCTGCACTCGCTTGGGCTTTCGGACCCGACGGCGATATCGCGCTCGGTATCAAATTGACCGTAGCTGCCATCCCACTCTGGTCAGAGACCTCGATCCTTTCAGAAGCCCAGGAGCGCACAGAAGTGGCACTGAGGCTGGCGGACAGCGTGCCCATAGACGACCTTCTCAAGGCTAAACTTGCCTGCTCGCGGGCATGGAGCCTCTTCTACTCGAAAATGCGCAAGGAAATTGAGGACGCTTGGCTCAACGCCATCCGCTTTGCACAGCAGGCCCAAAGCCTTGAATATGAACAACGGGGTCTGGAGGGCCTCGCATATTACCTCATGGAGGTTGGAAAGATCGATAAGGCGATCGGCTGTCTGGAAGAGTCCGAGAGACTGTCGATTCGCCACCGCGACTGGTCAGCCGCACCGGAAGGAGATCGCGCGCTGGCTTGGGCCAAAGCCCATAGAGGAGATTTTGTCGAAAGCGGGCAGGTCCTTGACCGGCTTGCAGTGCAGCATTCCTTTGCTGGCAAGAGCAAAGCGATGACAAGGCAGGACGTCATCCGATTCGTGTCGGTCCGGTGTTACCTCACCTTTATTGCCTGGATGACCGGGCGCGCCGACTATGCCGACGTTGTTACCCGCGACGCTGTCGATCAGGCAGGGCGCGCCGGACATTGGCTGTCGCAATCCAACGCATTGGGACTGGCTGCGCTGCCTTTGGCGCTGGAGACGGGAAACATTGCGCTTCTCGAACATTATTCCGTGCTGATGCAACGCAATATGGAGCAGGAGATCATTCCCCGCTGGATCCCGGTTCATCACTATTTCATGGGCCTAGTTAGATACCTAAAGGGAGCTCGCGAGGCGTATCGCGATGTTGGAAACGCAATCGACCACATGATCGAGTGCAGGTATCTGTTGCGCATCGGCATGTATATCGCGGGCCTTGCACGCGTCCTTTTGCACCGCGGGCTGCTTGACGAGGCAAGCGACACGATTGCCCTTGCCTTCCAGTTTCAGGAGCAGCAAGGAGAGCGTTGGTGCCGCTGCGAATTGATGCGCGTCGATGCCGCCATTCGGCACCGGGCCGGAGATCACGCTATAGCCGAACGGATGTGGAAAGAGGCCGTGATCGAAGCGCACACGATCGGCGCGCGATCGTTCGAGCTACGCGCCGCGAGTGATCTTGCCGCGCACTATATCGATACCCGCCGCTTCAGTGAATCAATTGGATTGCTCGAACCCATCTATCGAGGATTCCACGAAGGCTTTGACACACAAGATCTTCGTAACGCCTCTCAGCTGCTGCATATGGCACGCGTTGCTGGCTAGCGATGACGCCGCACCAATGCGAAGCGCGGCTCCCCCCAATTTTTCGACGATCATCTGCTAGTTGGCGACGTCGGGCGCAAGCTATTGTCGATCCGCGATGAACGTCGCCGGCAATGTGTTCTGCTCCGTTTCATGATCGAAGTCGCTCGCCTCACGAAACAATGAAGCAGAGATCGCGCGCGGGCTTCAGCTTGGCGGATGAACAGCTCGGGATAGATCCGTTCGACGCATGACCTCACCGGCGAGGAGGCGATCAAGAGATGTCCCGAAGAATAAGAATGATGAAGGCACGCAAGTTCTTAGACCTGCGCGCGTAGTCGGCCGACGTCATGGGAACGCCGTCAAAGACC
This sequence comes from Rhizobium sp. KNZ14-9A, assembly GCF_056755015.1. Classification (NCBI taxonomy): domain Bacteria; kingdom Pseudomonadati; phylum Pseudomonadota; class Alphaproteobacteria; order Hyphomicrobiales; family Rhizobiaceae; genus Rhizobium; species Rhizobium sp. KNZ14-9A. The sequence goes on along the minus strand of NZ_JBPGXB010000001.1, from coordinate 116,914 downwards.
TGATGCCAAAGATAAGCCCCCTTCCGTAGTTTTACTTCATTTAACTGGGCGTTCGGCGCCGCCTGCCGGATAATCCCGGGAAACAAGGTTCGGGATCGCGACCTGGGCCGCACGCCGAGGATGCCGCATGGATCGCGACAACAAGGTGCTCATCCGGCCTGTGCGACCCGGGATGAACCCCGGGGAAAAGGAACTCACAGATGTTGGCCAAAGCCTATGACGCCCAATGCGCGGCCGTGAAGGTACATTGCACCAGCGAAGTTGAGCAGCGCAGTCGCGGCCGGGCGCTGTTTGCATTGGCGCTTGGAAGCTTCTGCATAGGGACGTCCGAGTTTGCGAGCATGGGGATTCTTCAACTTTTCTCGGCGAGTTCTGGAATCGATCTTCCCACTGCGACGAACGCGATAACGGCCTATGCCTTTGGCGTGGTGATAGGCGCCCCGCTCGTCACACTGGCGGCGGCTCGGTTCAACCGGCGCACGCTCCTTCTCTATCTGATGGGGCTGTTCATCCTTGGCAATCTTTTCTCGGCGCTCGCCACAAATCTTGGCATGTTTGCTTTGGCGCGCTTTATCAGCGGCATGCCGCAAGGTGCCTATTTCGGCGCCGGCGCTGTGGTGGCTTCGTACATAGTCGGACCTGGTCACGGAGGAAAGGCGTTCGCGCTGGTCATGACCGGGCTGACGGTCGCCACGATCATAGGCTCACCGCTTGCCACCTTCCTTGGTCAGAATCTCGGTTGGCGAAATACCTATCTGGCAGTAGCCGGGCTCGCAGCATTCGCCTTTCTGGCTTTGTGGACGTGGGTGCCCCGAACCGAAGCGCTTCACGGCGGGCCTGTCGTCCAGGAGCTCAGTTCGCTGCGCAAGCCCACGGTCTGGGTGATGATGATCGTCGCGGCGCTCGGCGTGGCGAGTATCTTCGCCGTCTACACCTTCATTGGTCCGTTCGTCACGGACGTCGCGACACTCGATCGGGCTTGGATTCCCGTCGCACTCGCGCTGTTCGGACTTGGCATGACGGCCGGCAATTTGATCGGCGGAAAGCTTGCGGATGCCTATCCTGCGCGAGGGCTGTTTGCGGGCTTCGGCAGCGCCCTGATCGTGCTCGCGCTCCTTGCGGCCGGCGGCCGGAACGTGTGGCTTCTGTTTCCAGCATTGTTCGGAGTGGGCATGACGATGATGGTGGCGATCCCGACGATCCAAGTTCGCCTTACGCGCTTCGCTCCGGAGGCACCGACCCTCATGGGAGCGATGAACCTCGCCGCCCTCAACGTCGCCAATGCCATCGGAGCTTGGGCGGGTGGCCTGGCTATTGCTGCCGGTTACGAACTGCTGTCTGCGGTATGGGCAGGCTTCGGGCTGACGCTTCTGGGACTTCTGGTCTTCGCGTTGACATCGCCACGGACGCCCCAACTTGCACCGGCATGACCAGCCAGACCGCGACGAAGCGTCAGCGCAAGGCGCGAAATGACGTGCTTTGCAAACAAACTGCGCCGGCAACGCCCGTCGGGGGGCACTGCCGTACAGTAACCGCGGCGGAGGTGCATTGGCGGTTGCACCGGATCGAGCTAGCCCAATTGTTCCAGGAGTTCGCAGGAATGCCGTAGATCGCCAGACGTGAATCCGTCCGTGAACTGGTTATAGACCGGTGCGAGAATCTGCCGCGCCTCAACTCTTTTGCCCTGATCCGCCAGCAATACTGCCAGGTCATTCGCGGTACGGAGTCTCCAGGCGAGGCAACTAATCTCGCCAGCGACCCGAAAAGATTCCCGCAGCGTGGCCATCGCATCGTCGTGACGCCCGAATGCCCGCTCGGTCGCCGCCCGAAGGCGCAAAATCTCGGGCAGGATCCACCGTTCCGGATAAACTTGAAAGACATGGTCAATCGTGCGCGCTGCGTCTTCCCATTGCCCTATTGCAACCATCGCATTGGCGATCGTCGCATAGTAACTGTGATGACCGACCTGAAATGAGCCATTGCGAAGATTGTCGAAGGCTGCCCGCAAGCCTTTGGGCGAAGGGCGAGCGCAGGAGAGAGCGTCAATGGACTCGCTGTAGCAATCCGCTATTGGGATCCACGCCGCCATGCCGTGACGATCGATGGTGGTCTTGAGATAGTCTGTATAAAATCTCGCCATCGCATAATCATGGCATTCACTCATCGTCCATATTATTCCGCGTGCCAGGGAATGCGTGAGAGTAAGTCCGTGGCCGGTTTCCATCGCATCTTGCGCCGCTTTCTCGATGACGCGTACAGCTTGTCCCGGCTTGCCGATGAGCCAGTAAAGCGCGCCCCACTGCACTTCGATATTGGTCTTTTGGTGGATGTGAAAGCGCGGCACGGCTCCTTCGGAATGATCTCGCATCTCCGCGCGAAGCGTCTTCAGGCGCTGGTGAGCCACTTGGAATTTGCAGCCGACCACTTCCCACACCGCGCGAAGCTGCTCCTGTTCCCACAACGCGCTTCGATCATTCGCCCGAACAGCAGCGTCTCGCATTGCCTGGAGTGTCTCCGGTACGGCACTTTGATAGCCGGTCAGAACCGCAAAGGTCGACAAGGCTCCCAGGGCGCGGCATTCGGCGCTGGCATCTGCCGTCTCACGTGCCAATTGAATCGCTGTTTCGAACAAGGCAACAGTTCTTGCGGCGTCATCGGCGAGATAGGTGCCGACGGTCGCCAATCCCAAGACCAGCTTCAACTTCAGGGCGGCATTGGCACCGGCGACGTGCTCGAACTCGGCCAGCGCCCGCTCGCAATTCCTGCGGGTCTCGTCCCCCAGGGACAGTTCATGCCACAAGGGCAATCCGGCGGCGGCCAGTTGAATTCCGAGCAGCAGATCGCCAGAACGGTAAAGCGCCCAATCGAGCGCCTTGCGCAGATCATCGGCCTGGCCGCCATAGGTCGCATGCCACCTGCGCGCCGTCATCGTCGCATGCTCTGCGCCAGCGCGCGTAAGGATCTCGAGTTGAAGGCGCGCGTGACTTGCCGATACTGCCTCCAATTCTCCCTGACTTTCCAGCAGGTTGCAGGCAAAGGCGCGTGTAGTGTCCAGCAAGCGGTACCGCAGTTCACCGAACGTCTGATCGACGCTGAGCATCGATTTGGCGCGCAGGCCGGCGAGGGCGTCGAACGTAGCGCTCGGAGCAAGAGAAAGATGCGCGACAACGCGAACCGCAGCGTCCGTGTCGAAGGAAGCTGCAAAGATCGAGATCGCGCGCAGGACCGCGGCCTCGTCCCGGGTGAGGAGCGCGTAGCTCCATTCGAGCGTGACGAGCAATGTCCGCTGCCGCAGTGGACCGCCAGGAGCGTCCCGCCTCAGAGTGCGAAATCGATCATCGAGTTCCCTAAGGACGATGTCGGCGCTGCGACCGGCCAATCGGGAGGACACCAGCTCAATTGCGAGCGGCGCGCCATCAAGCCTTCGGCAGATTTCGGCAATTGCCCGCGCGTCCCCGTCCTCGACACGATAGCCCGTCTTCTCGAATGCCCGTGCCGCGAGGAGCTGAGGCGCGGAGTATCGCAAGACGTCCCGGGCCGTGCCGGCGTGGTCTTGAGGCGGGACCTCCAGCGGCGCCAGCCATACGACCTTCTCGCCTCGCGCACGCAACACCTGGCGGCTGGTTGCCAGGACCCGGATATCCGGCGTTTGCGCCAGCACGACGTCGCAGATATGCGCCGCGGCATTGAGGACGTGCTCACATGTGTCCAGGAAGAGCACGGCCTTGCGCCGGGCCAGGATCGAAACGATCGCCTGAAGACTGTCATCACCGTTCGAACTGATGCCAAGCGCTGCCGCGAGTGACGACGTCACGAATTCCTCGCTTGCGACCCGTGCGAGATCGACGAAGGTCACAGAGCCGCCGCCCTCGTCCTCGAAGAGCTGTGCGACAGCCACGGCGACGGTCGTCTTTCCGATCCCGCCTGGCCCGACGATCGTCGTCAGCCGGTTATTGGCCAGCAACTCGCGCAGTTCAGCAATCTCGACCTCGCGACCGATGACCGTACCGAGCTCCGGAAGCGGCGTGCCTGCAACCCCCGGCAGATCTGCCTTACCTCCGGTGTCCTCAGGCTGAGCGTGGATACCAAGCCAATAACCCCGACCGACAACCGTCGTGACATATTCGTTTGAAGGTGAAAACTCGCGGAGAGCGCGCCTGAGATAAGCGATCGTTACCTTCAAGTTGCTTTCATGGACGAAGACGTCGGGCCAGGCGGCCTCGAAGAGCTGTTCCTTCGTTACCAACTCGCCTTTCTTTCGGGCAAGTGCCAGTAGAACATCCATTGCCCTTCCACCGAGACGGACTTCCTCACTCCTGCAGAACAATTTGCGATGTCTCGGGTAAAGCCGGAATGGACCGAAATCCACGACCTCATTTGGTTCCACCGCTTCCATGTCAACAATCTACCCCCGTCCTGGGATTCGCCTTCTAGCGGACTTCGCAATGGTTGTGCAAAAGAATGTCCCGCGCCAAGTAAATCCATCCATAGAATAAGATTACCCCATCTCGAACAAGTGACCTACGAAGAACGCAAAGAGTAGCCAACGCCGGAAAACCGCCGATATTATCATTGGCGCCGCGCGGTTACGAGCGCACGTCTGCCAGCCGACTTGCGACCAGCCTATGCGATGCGTGGATCGCCAGGACCTTTTTGGGATGACGAGCAAAAAGACCTTAATGCGCCGCTCGGTAACCTCCGCGACTGTTCGTGACAGGAGCGCTGCTGACGGGCAATCTCAAGCTACCGAAATTAACCTCCTTTAACCGATGGCCGGTGCCCATTGAAGTACAGTTGCGTCGGCGGAGTGGCGAATGGGTCGTCCTCGCGAAGGAGGGAAGCAATGACCAAAGGAACCGTGCTAGTCATCGGCTCCAACGCCACTCAGATCGAGATGCAGGGCGGGGCCGCGGGGCCGACGGGTCAGTATTTGAACGAGACGGTCGTGCCCGCCATGGCACTCATTGAAGCCGGTTATGACGTGGTGCTGGCCACGCCGAACGGCAAGAAGCCGCACATCGACGAAGTTTCGGATTCGGCACAGCATTTCGGTGGCGACGAGCAGGCCTATCAACGGTCTCGAACTTTCTTTGCGAGACACTCCTCGATGAATGAGGTGCGCAGTTTGCGCTCGGTGCTCGAGGAAGGGCTGGAGAACTATGCCGGAGTGTTCGTCCCAGGCGGCCAGGCGCCTGTCGTCGATCTCATGCAGGACGCCGAACTCGGCGAGATCCTGCGGTACTTCCATGCGCTCAAAAAACCGACGGCTTTCCTCTGCCACGGCCCGATCGCGTCGCTTGCCCCCATGCCGAATGCCAGGCAATTTCGGGCCGCTCTGATCATCCGCGACACGCTCAAGGCGTTGGAACTGGCAAAAGGCTGGCAGTATGCCGGCTACAGGATGACGGTCTTCTCGGCCAGCGAAGAAAAGTCCGTCGAGGAGAACATTCTTCACGGCAAGCTGTACTTCACGATGCCCGATGCTTTGCAGATCGCGGGCGGCGACGTGAGCACCAACCCGGTCGACTTCGAGCCCTACGTGGTCGAGGATCGCGAGCTCATCACCGGTCAGAATCCGCGCTCCGACCACCCGCTCACCGCGAAGTTCATCGCAGCACTCGATCGCGCGACAGCGGCCGGTTAGCGCTCAGCACCACCGCCAAAAGTTCCGGAACTTGGCCGCACTAAAAATACCACTCGCTGTAGGAGAGGTTCTGCCGAGAGAAGGAGATGATCTTCTCACTCCTGAGATCCTCGAGATCGATCTCGCTCTTCAGCGATAGTGGGCTCTGCTTGGCAACAGCCAGCAGGTAGCGCTCATGGGCAATCGAGAAGAAGCGCAAGGAGCCGATATTCTCCACCGGCCGGATGAAGCCGAGATTGATGCGGCCTGCCTCGATATGGCGGATGATGTCATCGGTGGTGCCGCTTTCGATATGCAGGCGGATATCGGGATATTTACGGGCGATGCGCGACAGGAAGGACGGCAGCACGCCGATGGTGGCGGGATAGACGGTACCGATCGCAATCCTCTTCGCCGCCTTGCCGGCCACCGACCGGGCGATCTCGGTCGACAGATCGACTTCGCTGAGGATCCTGACCGATCGCTCGTAGAAGGCCGCCCCTGCCCTTGTCAGTTCCACCCGTCGGGTCGAACGGATGAAGAGCTGCACGCCGAGCTCCTTCTCCAGAGCCATGAGGCCATCCGCGAGGCGGAGTCCAGGCTAAAGGCGGTACGCTTAAACGAGGGACTTTATCACTAGCGCGACAGATGTAGCGCGCGCGAAGCTTTAATCGCAATCCGGTGTTTGACTACATCTACAACCTACTAACACCGATCTGAAACATCCGCGATATCCGCCGCGGCAATTCTGGTGCCTTGAAAAGATCCACACTTCCTTAGGGCGTGCTCCCCATGGCTGCGCGTTTAAACGACACCCGAAGAGCTTGATCATGATGGACATCGCCTTATTTGGTCTCATTCCTCTTCCGCTGCGATTGCTTGGTCCCCTCGAGCGGTGTCGCTGGCATGAGACCGTTTCCCGGCAGCCGAGAGTGACCATCATCGTGGAGGTATCCGGGAGGACAACCATCGAAGATTGGCAACGAGCGCTTGGCGAAGTGCAGCGTTGTCACCCTTTGCTGGGTGTTGAGATCGCGCTCGACTATGAAGGGCGACCGGCATTCTTCGACCTGCCCAGGCGACCGTTTCCGCTGGAGGTGTCGGGTTGCGGTGAAAAGGACTGGAAAGGAACCATCTCGATCGAACTGAAAGACAAGATCCGTCATTCCAGCCCGCTGGCGAGGGCCGTCCTTCTGCATGGCGGCGAAGCTTCCACTCTCATGCTCGTGGCGCACGCAGCGATTGCCGATACAAGCGCACTTTCCAGGGTGATGAGCGATTTGCTGACGGTGATCGGCGGCGGATCTGTCGCAAGACAGTGTTTCCCCGCAGCGGTTGCGATCCCGCGAGTGCGAGCAGAGAAGGCCACATCGTCAGCCGCCTTCTGTGCGATGGCATGGAGCGAGCCGCATATCAACAGTGCCCGCTTGTCGCCGGCATTGACCACTCGGCTCGACATGGTGGCTCGCAGGCATGGACTCAGCCTGGAGGACCTCCTGTCAGCGGCGCTGGTCAAATGCGCTCAGTTTCCTGCTGGTCGCCACAAGAGCGATGTGAGGCGCGTCGTGGGTGAAATTCGTCTTTCCAGTCGCCAAGCTCCGTCCTGCGTCGTGGGAAGCGCGCTTCATACGAAAGACTACGCTGTCGTCGACGAGACCAACGTGTTTACTCTGGCGCGGTCCCTAGCGTCAGATTTCTCCTGCGAGATGCGAAACGAAGGCAGCAACCACGGGATATCCATACCGGCGAGAGTGCCTGACAGCATTCCTTCAATAAGAAACGACGCATCTTCTGCGAGCGCTTACCATGGACTGCGCTTGGGTCATCTCGGACATCAAATCGCTCAGTCTTATGGCGCAATTCGGGTAGACGCTGTTTGGGGGCCGTTGGCTATCGGGGAAAAAGACGCAGACCATACGATTGCGACAGGACAGGTGAATGGACGTGTCCACATACTGTATGCGGCGCGAAAGCCATTTGATCGCTTTCTGGAGAGCACCCAAGAACTCCTGGAGCGGGCTGCGGACGAGGGGGCGACCGGGCACCCAACGCGGGATTTTCGGTAGGTCAGCGGGTTGTTTCTACGGCATCGACCTCCGGTATACTCCCGTTCGTTGCCTGTCTCCAGGCATGAAACACCAGGTCAATCGGCCTGAGGTCGGCGCCTTACCCTTCTATTCAACAGCGAATCGGAGACGCAAATGAATGCGATTTCGAGGACGGATAATATGGATTGGCGAGCGACAGCCGTCGATATTTCGAAGAGGAGTAATACGTGAAAAAAATTGAAGTCATATTCCCACCGTCCAGGATATACGAATTGCGGGAGACGCTTGCCGAGCAATTCCTCTTCGAGTTCATCGTGTCGGACGTCAAAGACATCGCGCCAAAGAACATCAGGGTCGTCAATTACAATGGCGTTCAACATGAGACTGATGAAAAGGCGGCTTTCAAACTCGAACTGATCGCCAGCGACGAAGAAGCCGACAGCGTCACCGAGGCGCTCTCAATCGCTCTTATCGGGTATGGAACGGACAGCAAGATACTGGTCACGAATGTACTCGAGGTCGAAACGCGGTAGGAGTTCGCCTTTGGGTTTGGAAACGAACCTGGATCTCGGAGCGGCATCCCAAGGAAAATACGCGATCATCGCAATACGGCGACTAGCTCATGTCGATGGGCCATACGGGTTTTTCAATGTAACGATATAACATATCACATAAGATAACTTATGGAAGTTCTCTATTCGGGGTGTTGAAGTCAAGCGCTATCGAGCCTTCCACTTTCAGCGGTATCTGACGTCGTTCACGGGGCCTCGCTTCTCTTCGGGATCGGGTCTTTGCCCCTCCCATTATGGGGTCAGTAGAATGAAGTAGAACAATCTAAGACGCGTCCTGGTCGGTAAGCCCGATCGGTACAAGTTCCATAGCGGCCTCACTTCATTCATCGTCCCGTGAAGGACATCGTTCCACCGGCGGGTGGAATTTAGTCGTCTGAGATGCTCAGGCCTTTGCCAGTCCGTGGTCCTTTGACCACTGGAATTCTGTGCCATCACTCCACCTGCGATGCATGATCACAGCCAGCCGGCGTGCCAAGGCGACTATTGCTTTCTGATGGCCGCGACGTTTGGCAATATTCATCGCCCACGCCTTTAGCCACGACCATTTTCTGACCACCGTCAGCATGACTTGAGCCGCTTCATAGAGAAGCGTTCGCATCATTGTGTCACCACACAGCGAAACCGGCCGACACGATTACTCTCACCAGATTGGTTCAGAACCGGTGTAAGCCCTAACGCAGGACCAACGGCTTTGGAATTTTTAAAGCGTCCAGGTATGTCGATCGTGCTGACAAAGCCCAAAGCGACAACCGGCCCAACGCCCGGAATGGTCATCAAGCGTCGGCAGGTCACATCATTCCGAACGATGGATAGCACCTTTCGGTGCAGAGCTTCGAAACTCGCTCGAAGCTGCTGCCTGGCTGAGAGCAATGGTTCAATGATTTCCGCCAGATCGACCATACCCTCAAGAAGTTCTCTTATCCGCGCCACAAAGCCAATGCGCCCGATCACACCAACCTTGAGACCAAAATTACGCAGCAGTCCTCGGATGTCATTCTCGATGTCCCTGACCTTGTTCAATATTAGCTTGCGCGCGGTGAGCAGAGCCCGTCGCTGCTGGCTCGCAATTGTTTTGACATGTACTGGCCGAAACAGGTTAACCCGCATCATTTGCGCGATGCCACGCGCATCATTGCGATCCGTTTTATTAACGGTCGCCTTCAGGAAGGCTTTGGTATGACGGGTCTCGATGCAAACGACCGGTAGACCGGCATTCGAAAGACCGTCGAAAAGCCACTGCGATAATGGTCCAGCTTCAAGACCGATACGCACAAGATGCCAGGTAGGATCTTTGAGAACTTCGATGAGGTCATCGGGATGGCTGGAGACCTTTAGCTCTCGGCAAATCCCGCCTGCTTCATCAAACGATGCACAGGGAGGTCTCTTTCACAGAGACGTCCATTCCGACATAATGCTTCATGCTGCGCTTCCTTTCTGATGCTTGTGGCTGTTTGCGATACAGACCACGTTTTATCATCACTCGAAACAGCACCCCGCCTACGATCCCAAATCGCCTGAAGATGAGGCGCCAAGCCGAATACGCCATCTAGCACATCGCGTTTCCTCATCCTCTTCCCCCTCGGTGGCTTTATCACCGTAGCGTGGCCACGATATGCTTGGATCGGTTCGAAAAGCCGCTTGGGATCGATGTCTTTTACCGAGCCACTAAGAGGTTTCTTCCTATCCCAAACCTCTCACGCCCCTGTCTAAATCTCGAACCAAATGCGAGGGTTTTCACCTGACTGGATCATCAGCCAGCGAAGATCCGTATCCTTCCAGCCCTTGATCGCATTCGTGCGGTTGTCTAGCACCAGGTCTCCGCGATCGGTCTTGACGACCAGAACCGCATGGCCCGTGCCGCCAGGCGTCTTGGCGACGGCAATACGCAGCGCCTTCGAGGACCAGCCCATCGCGACCAGGTGGTCACGCTTCGTGAGGGCAAAATCCTCGCAGTCGCCCGATTTGACATTCACTTGCCAGACATCGCCTTGATCGGGCCGGTCGTTGATCGGGCGAATCGAACGGTTGACCGAGGCGTTGACAGCCTGCAGCCGCTTTTCCATAGAAGGGCTCAAGGAGATTTCTGACGCGTCACCGCGCACCGTACACTCGTCTGGATATCGGGCACAGAACATGACATGCGCGAAAGGCGCAGCAGTACGGCGCTTTTCTGAAATATAGCTGAGTGCAGGCGCTGTCTTCAGGCCGCGGGCAAGGCCAGCAGGGCCGTCAGCATGGGCAGTCTGAACAGCAAACAATGACGCAAGCGCCACAACGCTGACCAGTTCGTGTCTATACATGTTCAACCTCCGTGCGCTGGTTCATCCAAGATCCTCAGGTCGACTTCGATCGGTGCAGGGGCCCTTCAGACTGCAATATTTCGAGCGGCTGGATTTATGGTCGCGATCGGGGATGTCAGGCCGATGTCTCCGGAGACGATCGTATTTCAAATGCAACCAATGGAACATAACGCTTCGAATAACAAGTTAAGATGGATTGCGGAGGCGTCATTTCACTGGTTGGCAGATTGCCGATTTTAAGCAGAGGAGCTGAAAGCGGACTGAGACGATATAAGCAACGTCACCTATGCAGGGTTCGAGACGGCCGGGTCTTCCGGTTCCAGGCGCTATCGAGCCCGATCTTGCTCGCTGGCTGTCGCCACTTGGAGGTCGATGAAGGAGAGGACTGCCGGCTCGCGCTGTGGCACCTGCCGAACGCCGGCGGGACGCGCTGCACTCCATGAAGGGCCTTCCCAATGTCATCGATCTTCGGAACCTCGGCCAGGTTGGCGCCATGGAACTCTCATCGAGCAAGGAGGCAGACGCAGCGCCTGAGGCTCATTGGCGCGGGGTGAAAAACCTGACGTCAGGGTCGCTCCCTCGAATGGCCGTCGCCGAATACAGTTACGACAGCTACATGTACGCTGCCCAGGCAGCGAAAAAAAGTGAAGCCGAGAGCCGGGTTCAACCCGGCTCTTTCCTGAAAACGCCAGCTTCTCACACAGTGACTCGAGATGGGACAATCCATGTATCGCGCTTGCAAGCAACCCGACGAATATTCTCTTTCGATTGTCATCCGCGCCGTCGCGCTGTCGCCCGAGAATTTATTTCCGGCGAGCTGCGATGCGCTCATCTAATTTTTTGGCCTGGCAGAGTGGTTTCGTTGAGGACATCCCTGATTACGTCCGTGAAAATCGCGGTGCGGGTAGCGACCGGGCGTGATCTGTTCAGCGATGTTCTGATGGCGCGGTTATTTGCGCCAGCCCGCAAGGAGGTGTGCGTCGCCGCCCATTCACCAGCCGCACCCCCTTCACCCTTCATCGTCAAGGCGGTCGTGGACGTCATTGCTGGAGGCGCAGGCAGTCACCCGAAATGGCGTCATCGATCGGGATCTACCGTTTGCCTGCAAGATTGAGCACTTTTTCCTCGACCGCGCCTCGACACACGCATTGGCATAAGCGTCGGAGCGGTGTTGAACCCCGGCAATGGCGCCATCGATTGTCGTGGCGGGGATCGTCCAGCGCACAGGTCTCAGGGGTGCTATGCTTGAAGACGCGGCAGGTCTCCGACCGACTAGAAAACCACGAGGTTGTAGTTGGCGACCTGCCAAAATCCGAGTTTTGAATAGACCAGAGCTCCGTGCGGGCTGGCCTGCAGGGTTGCAAGCTCGCAGCCCTGCTCTGCTCCGGCGCGTGCGGCGTGCGCCGTCAGGGCCGTGGCAATGCCCTTGCGGCGGTGCGCCTCCGACGTCGTGCAAACATAGATCCCGGCCACGTCGGCTGCGTCGAGCAGGGCCGAGGTCGCGACGATCCTGCCGTCGATGCGCGCAGAAAATCGCCGGTAGCTGCCCGGTTCATCTGCACGGGATTGTTCGGTCCGGTGCATCCGTTCGACCTGATCAGGTGAGATCCCCATCGGCGGACAAAAGCACTCGACCCATTCGCGGATCGCCGTCGGATCGATGATTTCCTCCAGGACGACGCCATCTGGTGTCTTCACGGGAGGCAGGTCAATGATTCTGATTGCAAAGACCGGCACCTTTGCCCGCACTGCCCCGCCGTGCCGGATCAGGGTATTGAGGGCCTCCGGATCGGAATCGGCGCCGATCCACCAGAGCGAGGGAACATCGCTCAGCTGCAACCGAGCTTCCGTGACGTGGCTGTCCATATCGTTGCCCCTAAGGCGCACGACGCCGTTGAGCTGCGGATGGGCGATGCCGGTCCGGTAAAGCGCGATATCGTCGTCGCGGTGCGCCTCCAGTCCATAGTTGAGCCAATATTGCCGACAGTTGGCAAAGATCGACTGGAATTCGTGATCAGAGAGATAGTTCGGGTCGATCATGGGACTTCGAGGCTGGGTTGAGCGCGATCGTCAATGAGACGAAAACGATGCAAGATCATTTCAGGATGGGGCGATTGTATTACAAATGAAATGGATCTGTGTGGTGGACCGTATGACCTTACTCAAACGGGATGTGATTGCCATCGAGGCCGCTCTCGACATTCGCAACGAGAATGTCGGGTGGGTTCTTCTCTATCAACTCGCACACAACGTCCGAACGCTCCTCATTGAACGGGACTGCCGTTTACATTCTGGTTGTTCCCCTGCCTGTGGCCGGGGCACTCAACTTGCGCCGCGCCAAAGAAACTCCGGCTGGCTCCGCAAGCAGAACATAGCCATTCGTCGTGGACGTCGCCCAAGTCGTGCCCGGAGCAATTCCCCGCTCCGACCACCCTCCCGTCGCCCTGTCGGCGAAAGCGCGCAACCTGCCTATACACGTCGCGCAGGTTCTTACCTTATCGCCCCTGCCCGTCCATCGCGACGCGCATTGATTTCCGCGGAAAGAAGCGGCCGATATTGATCTGGCATACGCATGACGATCAGTTCATTCCGGCGCACGACCGGCGAGCAAAGACCTGTTCGCGAGAATTGTGCGAGACCGCGTCCATTCGATATCGAAATCAGCAAACGCAACGCCGTCTCCCGCATCGATCGCAGCGACCGAGCCGTCCGCATTGATGAGGCAGCTCCGCCGCTGAACTGAACGATACGCGCCCATCCCCTGCGGTTGCTTTCGATGACATAGCAGGCGTTCTCGAGGCCCGTTGATCCAGTCCGGTGCTGGCGTGCGTTCCTGGAGCCAATTGCTTATATCTCAGATGATTTCGGCGCCCTGCAGAACCTCCAGCCGAGCGGGCTCGAAAAAATGCAGATCCATGCAAACATCATAGCGATCCGGTCAATCAATGTTTCATAGACGTCGTACGCGATATCACCACTTGCGGCCCATTTAGGCTCGGCGATATAGGGATGGGATTTTCGATGCTTGCAGATCAGCCCTTCGGGGCCGATGAACGCCTCTGAATTATAGTAGAGCTCGGTCAGCGGATCGACTTCTGGCGCGATCACATGGAAGCGGTCCGTCGTCGCGCCAGGGATCGTCTCCACATAGGGCTGCACCTCCGCGCGGTCGTCCCAGCAATATCCTGTCGTGCCCATTTCCGGCGTCGCGATAAGGCGGGTACCGCCGCGGGCGGCTTCCTCGACCAGCGTCGTGAGCCGCCCCCACTCTCCGCAGCGTTTCAGGCGAAGAATCCCGGATCATTTTCACGAGGCGTCGCCGTCTCAAGGCGGCACAGCGATACCAGCCTATCGCATCTAATCGGCTCACCGGCTCGGCCTTGTTCGGCGAATGATCTGCTTGTTCGGTTACGAACGAAACCGAATGATCGGGGTTTGAAACCTAGCGGCCCAGAAGCCTGGATAGGACGATCATGTCCCCATCAGCTGCATTCAGCATAAAGGCACAGATCATGGCGAGATGCCGAACATCCAGTGATTTGGTCTTCGCGCCGTGGGGGAGCGCTCTCGAAAGGATCGTACTTGACACGGGAATGTCCACAGGTTTGCAATTCGCATGCATCAAACACCACGTCCGACAGGTACCAGGATTTGGGCCCGCCTACCAAGGTCAGCTTTCTCGACGGGAACGTCCTTACGATGTTGGCAGAAGCCGGACTGATTGCCACCGCACCGGCTTGTTACATAAGGACAAACGATGACGGCACATCAACCGTTACCCAGTTTAGTCCGATGGAAGTCGGGAAGATCCGAGTGCAACAGGTCAGTTTGAACCGATTGAAAGGCACACTCGGGGGCACCTCCTGCTGGACGTTGACGATCGATGAACTGCCAGAGAATGTGTTCGACGATATGCTGGAAAATTTCAGCCCTTGGCTGCGGGAGTGTATGGAGGCATCATTGCTCGTCGCACCACAGCACTCGATTGACGATTGATCGCCAGGTTATGTCATGGGAGTGCGCTGGCCGACGGAATTTCTTTCCTATGACTGCAGAGTGGGCCACGAGTGTCGCTGTGGCAGGTTGGATGAATAACGGCACTCCCATCCCAACGGCGCACAGCCAGACGATAGCGCAGATCAAATCACAAACGGTGCCAAGCCCAGCGCTTTCCTCTCCATCCGGGACCGGTCACAAGCGCCAATATGTCCTCGTGCCGCAGGCCTACATCCTCGAACCCAAACGCTGCGTGCGTGATAGCGATCGCGTAAGGTCCATCTGCTGCGTGCGTTCCAGTTGTCGACTGCGATCGGTTAGCCGAATGGCATCGATAGACTGCGGGTATCCATCCGGCGAAGGCCGCGCGGCTTATGATTTCGGCTCGTCCGCCATGATGCGTTCGATTTTTTCCTGATCGCATTGCTCGTCAACAAGGAACTGCCGAATACCGCCGTCCGAGGTGCGGATATCCGCGAGGAACTCCTTCAAGCTTTCGATGCCCTGGTCGGTGAAGGTCGTGATGCCCTCCTCGCTGCCGTCATGAGCATGGATCATCTCGCCATAGTCGATGTTGTCGGAGTTGCTGGCGACTGCCTGAAGGAGTTCGAGGTTCTCGCCGATCAGCGTGGCGACGTAGTCGATCGTGTAGACATGCGTCGGGCGCGCCATCAGGCCGCCCTCTGCCGGGTGCTGCCAGCGGCGGTCCAGTTCCACGGCAACAGTTCCGGCAGCCGTGATACGGATATACCGGGCATACGGGCGAGCACGTCCGCCAACCAGGCCTGAGGATCGATATCGTTCATCTTCGCCGTGACGATCAGGGAATACATGAAGGCAGCACGCTCACCTCCGCGCTGGGAGCCGGCGAACAGCCACGCCTTTCTTCCCAGAGCAATACCGCGCAGAGCCCGTTCGGCAGCATTGTTCGAAAGGCAAAGCCTGCCGTCGTCGAGGAACCGCGTGAAGGCCTCCCAGCGTCCTTCCTTCTCGAACATATAGTTGATCGCCTTGGCGACGGGATTGTGCCTCGACATCTCGGCACGCTGAGCCATGAGCCAATCGTGCAGTTCTTCAACGAGCGGACGCGCATGTTGCTGCCGCGCTGTGAGCCGATCCTCGGCAGGCATTCCGTTTATGCTGCGCTCGATGTCGAAGAGCGCATCCATACGGGCCACGGCCTCAAGCGCGACGGGCGATATCTCGTGGGCAGGTTTGCCCTTGCGCACGTTGCCGGCGATGTCAGCGAGTTCGAAGAACTTGCGTCGCGCATGGCTCCAGCAGAGCGCGCTTTTGACCGGCGCGGGGCGGCGGTCGGCACGATAGAGGTCGTTGTAGCCGCCATAGGCATCGGCCTGCAGTGTGCCCTGCCATCCGGCAAGATGCGTGTTGGGATGGGTCTTCTCGCGATCGGGAGAGAAGTGGAAGAGCGCCGCGGGAGGCGCGCCGCCGGCGAAGGGACGGTCATCGCGCACATAAGTCCATAACCGTGCCTGCCTTGTTGCTCCCCTGGCCAGAAGCGGCACGGTGGTGTCGTCACCATGCAGCCGCTCGCCGGCCAGCACATGGGCGCGGATCAGATCATGGATCGGCTGCAGCGCCGTCGCGCAGGCTCCGACCTGATCGGCCAGCGTGGAAAGACTGAGATCGACGCCTTCCCTGGCGTAGCGCTCAGCCTGGCGGTTCAACGGCTGATGTTGGCCGAACTTCTCAAACAAGATCGTCGCCAGCAGGTTCGGTCCCGCCCATCCCCGCGGGGTCGCATGGAAGGGCGCCGGTGGCTGGCTGATCTTCTCGCAATCCCGGCAGGTGAACTTCTCGCGCACCGTCTGGATCACCTTCCACTGGCGCGGGATCGCCTCCAGCGTCTCGGTGACGTCCTCTCCCATCTTGACGATCCGGGCTGAGCCGCAGCAGGTGCAAGTCGATGGGGCTTCGATGATCAGGCGCTCCCGCGGCAAGTGCTCGGGAAACGGCTTGCGGGCCGGCCGACGGCGTTCGAAGGCGGAGACATTTGTGATCTTCTCTGCCATGCGTTCAGCCGCGATCTCATCCTCGGTGGCGTCGGCCTCGAGTTCTTCGAGCTGCAATTCCATTTGGTCGATCAGCCGGGCGCGCCGTTCCGAACTCTGGCCATATTGCTCGCGGCGCATTTTGGCGATCTCGAGCTTGAGGTGCCGGATCATTGCCTCGGAGGTCGTTACGACGGCGCGCACCTGCGCGAGATCGGCCTCGGCGGAGGCGGCACGCGCTTCCGATGCCGCAAGCGCGGCGCGCAGTCTGGCTATCTCCGAAGCAGCGTCGTCCATAGCCGAAAGCTACCATGCCGCATGTCGAAAGCCCAACAAAAACAGAGTAATGCAGGCGATCAGCCTGCCTTCGAAGGCCGCTGCGTTCAACGAGGATTGCGCCAGTCGATCCCTTCCAGGAGATAGCCCAGCTGCGCCGACGATACAGACACGGCGGAGCCGCTTGGGCTGACCGGCCAGATGAACTTGCCGGCCTCGAGGCGCTTTATGTAAAGCGACATGCCGACGCCGTCATGCCATAGGACCTTGATCAGATCACCCTTGCGCCCCCGGAAGCAGAAGACTTCGCCGCCATGAGGATCACGGCCAAGACCTTGTTGCACCTTCAGCGCCAGGCTGTTCATGCCACAACGCATGTCCGTCACCCCGCCCGCGATCCACACCTTCACCCCGGCCGGAAAGGCGATCATGACCCATCCACGACGGGCAACAGGCGGGCAAGAATGGTCGGATCAAGCGAGGCCGGGATCGTCAGCCGTCGGCCGTTCGGCAGGCCGATCTCGATCGTCTTGTCGTCTTCAGATCGCGGCGGCGAGACCACCTCGCAAGATGCCGCCGCCGGTGGCGAAATCGAAAGTGGCACGAAGGTTGTTGGCGCGGAACCACTCAGAAGCCCGCTCCGATATTGACGACGCCAGGCCGTCAACAAGGACCGCGACAATCCATAACGCCGCGCCGAGCCCTGCCGAAATCCCTGCAGACTTTCCTCGACGATCCGAACCTTCTCCGCGTCAGACCAATCCCGCCGACGACCAAGATCGTCGGCGGACAAGACCTCAATGGGGGAAATCACTGTAGCGCATGACATAAGCCATGGACTTAAAGCCAATCACCACATCAGGGCAGACGGCCTTCGGCGAATGGATACGACTGCGGCAAGCAGGATTGGCCATGACGTCGCGGCCGACGACGTATTGCCAAGGCCTCAATATTACAACCGCAACCACTTTTTGATTTTCCGTAACCCGGTCAGACACAACCGAAATCATCCCGTAGCATCGCGCCTCTACTTCTCCGCAAGAGGTCAAACAGCGAGCACTCGATCTCGACGCAAATGGCCTCCCGTTCTGGGCCAGCATTTTACGGGCAAGGCCTCGGGTTGGGAGCGTCTGGTGCTCAACGAACCGGTGCACCTCACAGTTCGCATTTGCCCGGTCGAGGTGATCATTCTCACAAAGGTCGAAGAACTGCGTCCTCGAATTAGTAGCCATCCAATAAACAGAAAGAAGATGACATGAGCAATACGACACCGAAAGCCTTCGAAGAATCTGAGACCATGCGACCTTCCGATTGGTCTCCCTCCTTCCCAGCAGAGCACGCCCATGTCATCAGCAGCGACGAGGAGGCGATAGCGATTGCCGAGGATTTACGCCTGCGTTTTCTCGCTGAAGCAGGCCCACGGGACAGAAATAGGACGCTGCCGTTCGAGGAGGTCGACGCTTTTTCGCAGAGCGGTCTTTGGGGTATCACAATCCCGAAAAACTACGGCGGTGCAGGGGTTTCGCAAACCACGGTCGCCAAGGTTTTCACGCTCCTTGCTTCCGCCGATGCCTCGCTGGCGCAAATGCCGCAGAGTAACTTTGAAATCATCGACGTCATCCGGCTCACCGGAAGCGAAGAGCAGAAAAGAGACCTCTTCGGCAAGGTGCTCGCGGGCCAGAGACTGGGCAACGCATTTTCGGAATTCAAGGGCAAAAATGTCGAAGATTTCGAGACCCGATTGCTCCGTGACGGAGACGGGTTTCTCGTCTCAGGACAGAAATTTTACTCGACCGCCGCGCTCTTTGCTCACCTGGTCCCGATCGTCGCGCTGGACGAAAGTGGCCATGTCGTCGTTGCCGTGGCCGATCGAACCGCGAGCGGACTAACAGTCATAGACGATTGGTCAGGCTTCGGTCAGCGCACGACCGCAAGCGGCACGGTGCTTCTGGACAGCGTGCGCGTTGCGGCCGCAAGAGTATTGCCTGCCCACATCGTATACGAAAATCCGAGCGCCGTCGGTCCGCAGAGTCAAATTATCCATGCCGCGATCGATCTTGGTATTGCCAAGCATGCCATCGATGTCACGATCGATCTCATCAAGACCTATGCCCGTCCTTGGATCGACAGCGGACGGGAACGCGCAAGTGATGACCCTTACACGATCGCGGCGATTGGAGACCTTAAAATCAAATACAATGCTGCCGAAGCAATGCTCGAACGCAGCGGACGGCAGCTCGATGCCACGATCGCCAATGTTAATGAAAGGACGGTCGGCTTAGCCAAAATTGCAATTGCGGAAGCGAAGGTTTTGTCCACGGAGCTTGCCCTCCTTGCATCGAACAAGCTGTTCGAACTCGTGGGAGCGCGCTCGACCCTCGAGAAACTGAATTTGGACCGCCTTTGGCGCGATGCGCGAACACACACGCTCCACGACCCGGTTCGCTGGAAATTCCATGCGATCGGACAATACTACTTAAATGATATCGAGCCCCCGATACATTCCTGGATCTGAGCAGACATTCCTGGAGACGTATCCGCCAAGGCTGGATAAGAGCGGCAGACGTCTGTCGCCGGTCAGACCGATGAACTGACCGGTTCGGCAGAGCGGATCCGTGATGCCAGCGTCAACAAGCGGCGGGCTTGACGGCCCGTCGCTGAGCCGCCACAATTTGAGCGGCGTCGTCCGGTCGAAGCTGGTGGATCGGCCAAAATGCTATGCATCGCCATAACTCGCGGCAAAGAGACCGCCGGCACACAACGATCCAGCTATCAAATTGTATGAATCTGCGGGCTTCAAGCGTTGGGCACTGGAAACGGAAGCCCTCAAGGTCGGCGACACATTCCATGACGAAATATTGATGCGCTTGGACGTGAGATAAACCGCAAGGTTGCTGGATGCGCACTTCGGGACGCGACACCCGATGCTGTTTCGCTTTGGATGGATAATCGCGTTCTTCGGAACTTCGAGACCAGCGTCTCCTTACATCGACATAGCCAGGTTATGCGCGCTCCGTGTTTTTGACTTCCAGCTGGCGATGGTCGATCTAGCAGTGGAGCTGTGTCGATACCTATGGACGGACCTCGACCGGTTGATGTTGGCCGTCACTGCGAATCCGATAGATCCGGCAAGCGCGTGCGACCGCATCGTTAAGCGATACCCGCGCGCGCTGTGGGTATCTTCGATCAGCTCACGATGCTCTCTTAGAGCAAAGAAGAACTTACTCAGCCCGGCAGTCCTGACCAACATCGCCACGTGCTATCCTTACACTTGGCAATGTCGACTTCGAGCAGGATATGCGGCTAGCGAATATAGACGATCTTGCCACCGTTCAAAGCGGTCTCGATAGCGACAACATTGTGGAGCTGAACACGCTTGGAGACCAGAATTGCCCGTAGCCATCTGTTCGTTCGAATTTCACTTTGCGCTAACGCGATCATTTCACGTGACGGGTTGCGATAGCGACGTGGCACATCATCTCGAGAACGCTTATTTTTAATGAAGATGATGGTTACACCGTCGTCCTTACTTACATATTGCAACAAGGAATAATCGGTTTGGGGCATATAGCGTCCGGCCGCTGCATTGCTCGAAACGACACAAGCAACGAGCGTAATCGCCACAGCAGGCAATTTGATTTTCATTTCCGTCCCTTCTTCAATGTGTTGGTGTTCGACGAGGCGCGGGCATGCCAAAAAGCCCCCTTCGCCTTGAGCATCAACATCGGGAGATTCCGGCCGTCCGGTTACGACACGAACTTAGAACGACCGCCTCCGACTACATCTGTAACCGCATGCCTCAAGGTTCCCAGGGACGGCTTCTTCACCTCGCCGATATGACGTAGGAAGCGGCGTCATTCTCCGACTGAGATAACCGTTCCATGCCAGCGATGGGCATGATAGTTGCTCGTTGGCAGATCGCATTATCGCTGCCAAGCGAGTTCGAACGTTCAGAGACAAACCTGCATCGCTCCGACCGAGCCGAACTCACCGGCTATCGGATGGTAGACAAGCCAGCAACACGAATGCGTCGCCGGCCCGTTTTATGGTTAGGCCTCCGGCTGCTTGGTCTTGCGCAAGTAAGGCAGGACCGTATCGAACGATCCGAAGCGGGCGATGGCGTCCTCGTTGGAGACGGCAGCGGTGATGATGACGTCGTCGCCCTGGTTCCAGTTGGCCGGCGTCGCGACCTGGTGCTTGGCGGTCAGCTGGATGGAATCGATAGCGCGCAGGATTTCATTGAAATTGCGGCCCGTCGTCATCGGGTAGGTGAGGATCAGCTTGATCTTCTTGTCCGGGCCGATGACGAAGACCGAGCGCACGGTGGCGTTATCGGCGGGCGTGCGGCCTTCGGAGCTTTCGCCGGCACCGGCCGGCAGCATGTCATAGAGCTTGGCGACCTTCAGGTCCTTGTCGCCGATCAGCGGATATTCGACATTGAAGCCGGTTGCCGTCTTGATGTCGTTCTTCCACTTTCCGTGGCTTTCGACCGGATCGACGGAGATGCCGATGATCTTGACGCCACGCTTGGCGAATTCGCCCTCGAGGCCGGCCATGGTGCCGAGCTCGGTGGTGCAGACCGGCGTGAAGTTCTTCGGGTGGGAGAAGAGAACCGCCCAACCGTTGCCGATCCAGTCATGAAACTGGATACGGCCCTGGGTGGTGTCGGCAGTGAAATCGGGAGCGATGTCGTTGATGCGCAAGCTCATATGTCTATCCTTTTCCAACAAATACACGCCACAACCGTGCGGCTGAAAAGTCACCGTTTATCGGTGCTCGTCAGTCACTTCTGGATGCCGCCGGAAATATATTGAAAACTCATGTTACAGAAGTATTTCGAAAACCGACGTTCGATCCGATGTCGCTAATTCCGAGCTGTTTTGCCGGCCTTACCATGGAGATCCGTCTACGCAGGAACACCGCGCAGACCGTTTGCGCCGGATTGCGGACGGCTGCCTGGCGGAGCCGGCGCCACTCAGGGCACCGGCCAAGCCGACAATGGCAGCCACTCGATATACTTCGGAGCAGACCTGGTGATGATCGTGAAAACAGCGAGGTAAAACATCGCAACAATGCCGAACAGCACCGCTGCTGCGACACCAAGGCGCCACAAATCCTCTTCCTCGTTTGAATTCCGCTCACCCCGATGGGAGTGCTGCTTGACGGAGACTCTGGAGCCGGCTGTCTGGCCCAGCAGCGTTTTCGCTGTTGCCGAAGTTTGCTCTGTCAGCAGCGGTTGGCGATTGCTCACGGAAATGCCGTCCATGCCGGCATCACGAACTGGTTCGCCGACGGGTCGAAGATAGGCCACTTCTTTATTAGCCGTCGGATCGTTCGGGCATCGCATCCGTTGCCTCCTCTGTCTTGTATCACTACAGTCACCAGGTCCTTTTCCCCAAGGTTTCGGGGAACGGCGCTGTTCCTAAAGACGGAACAGATGCGTGCCTGAACTTCGATGTTCGCAGGTGTCGCCCGACGGTTCGATACTGGGGGCGGCGACATTGCGCTGCTGGCGGTAGTCAACCCGTTCGAGGGGCACGCACACAGCCACCAAGCTCGTTGCGCTCGCTCGGTAAACGGTACCCGCTCGTGGAGGTCGTGCAGCGCCTGGGTCATGCCCCGAACCCCGGGTGCCTTCAGACACGAAGTGCGGTTTCGGCAAGCTTTACCCAGTAAGAGATCCCGTATGGGATTGTCTCATCATTGAAGTCATACGCTGGATGATGCAGGCTTGGCGTGTCGCCGTTGCCTACAATCATCATTGCTCCTGGCCGTGCTTCAAGCATGTAGGAAAAGTCCTCGGCAGCCATACGAGGCTCGATGTCAACCCAAACATTTTCGTCACCTACAACCGACTGCGCAACTTCTATTGCCAAGTTCGTTTCCGTAGAGTGGTTGTATGTGACAGGGTAACCACGGCTATATTCAACCTCCGCCCTCGCGCCGTAAGTGGTCGGGATTAACTGTGCAACATGCTGCAGCCGCCGCGCGGCAAGATCGCGCATGTCGGGCCGCAAGGTCCGCACCGTGCCTGTAAGTTTAACGATGCTGGGAATTACGTTGTGCGTATCGCCCCCATTTATCGAACCTACCGTGATCACCATCGCTTGCAGAGGATCTGTTTCGCGGGCGACGATGGACTGCAAAGCGACAACCAAATGCGAAGCGACTAGAACCGGGTCTATCGAAAGATGAGGCTGACCTGCATGGCCCCCACGGCCATGAATGGTGATTTCAAAAGTGTCGGCCGCCGCCAGGATGGCGCCTCCCTTGATTGCAAAATGACCGACCGGCACTTTCGGCTCGTTGTGCATGCCAAAGACACGTTCGATTTCAAATCTTTCCATCAGTCCGTCCTCAACCATTGCAAGCGCGCCCGCCCCTCCTTCCTCGGCTGGCTGAAAGATCACCGCTACCGACCCCTTGAAGTTGCGGGTTTCAGCCAGGTGTCGCGCGGCGCCGAGTAGCATGGCCATATGGCCATCATGCCCACACGAATGGGCTTTGCCATGAACTTTGGATGACCATGGCTTGCCGCTGCTTTCTATGATTGGGAGAGCATCCATGTCTGCTCGCAGTCCGATGACCGATCCTTCGCCATGTGCACCCCTTATCAGGGCGACCACCCCTGTACCCCCAATGCCAGTTTCGACAAGGTCACAACCAAATGCGCGAAGTTTATCGGCGACGAAACCAGCGGTTTGGTGGACATCGTAAAGAAGCTCTGGATTTTGATGGAGATAACGCCGCCACTCAATCACGTCTGGCTTCATTGCGGCACTCAATTCGTTGGTTGGCATGTGACTTATCCTACCTTGTTTATCAGCTGCAGGCCGGGCTCTCGAACGAATGGGCAGTCCTGCTCTGTACGCTGAGCGTCGGGATAACCTGACGTATGCTCATTGGCGTTTGGCAGCGAATATCAATGCCGCCGGCCACGCTTTCATTTCGGCGGCAGTTTCGGAACTTCGTCCGCCACCGTGTCGTATCCATCGACGTTGCCTGAAACGAGATCTTGGGGAAGCGGATAATATGGAGAAAAATAGAGGGCAGCAGGGCCTGCAAATTCAAGCCCGCGTACCTTCGACAGAAAGGAACGGATTGCGCTGGATATATTGGCATTGCTGATTTTTCTTATTGGAGATGTTGGCATAGTCGGGCGATATTTTTTCACAGCCTGTGTTCCCAATTCCATGAAGTCTCGGCATACTGTGGTGGCATAACTTGCGTCGCCGCGTGTCGCGTTAATGTCCAGACCGCAGGGAAATGTTGCATTTGGAATTTGCGGAAGGCGAACCTCGCAAGGGCACTCATCATCGGCCGCGCTTCGAAAGCGGCGACAGTCCCACGATGTCTCGGTTGACCGGAAGCGGCAACAACCGGCTGGGCGCAGTACTGGTTAAAGCCGCTCAAGTCGAATAGCGGGCGATCCGCTCCTGAAACTGGAGGGGAGACGCGGCTCGGATCAATGGAGATTGCGCCAACACCTTGGCGCCGTCGTGAGGCGGCGCAGCAGGTGTTTTTAAGGTGACACCCAGTTGCCTTTGCGATCATAGGACCGCCAATTTGCTCACCGGCATTTACGAGCGAGCGCTGAGGTATCTAAAACGATCGCCGACGGCGTCGACACAGCTTTCCGGACTTCTTGCGCTTACGCTTGTCGACAAGCTTGACGCCGCATGGAGATCATACGCACCGTGGCCGCACACGCGCGTGTGCGTTAAGCTCGGGAGAATAATCAGACTGGGCTGAAGAACGACCGCATGCGTGAGCTTGGACATTTGGAGACACCATGCAACTCACCTTTCAATAAAACAGGCCGGCGCCCTTCCCTGCCGATCCAATAAGGATCGACACGCTTAGAACGGCAATCTCGCGTTTTCCTTGACTTCCTTCATCACGAAGAAGGTCCGCGTCTGTCGAATGCCCGGAAGCGCAATCAGCTTTTGACCATGGAGCTTGTTGAAATCGGCCATGTCCCGCACCCTTATCTTCAGCAGGTAGTCGAAATCCCCGGCCACGAGGTTGCATTCCAGCACCTCCTTCATCACCATGACGGCACCCTCGAACTCTGCGAAGCTCTCTGGCGTCGAGCGATCCAAGACCACTCCAACCATCACCAGTGCGCCAAGCCCGATGGCCGCCGGCGCGACTTCGGCGCGAACGCCTGTGATGAAACCTTCCTCGAACAGTCGTTGCGTGCGCCGATGACAGGTGGCGGCGCTGACATTGACCTTTTCGGCCAGGTCCGCGTTGGTCAGGCGACCTTCAGATTGAAGCGCACGCAGGATTTTGAGATCGATCCGGTCAAGGGGATCCTCGGAAGATTCTTTCATTTTTTTCTTGTTCTGCATGCTTGTCCGTCGGAAAATCGGTGGATTTGAACCTAACTTCGATCAAATAAAACGCAAGTAAGAAAGCACCTTTCGCGCGTTGTGTCGTAGTTTGTAATGGAAAATTACGGAGATCCGAGATCATGTCACCTCCTCAGAACCTTGATCCATGTCGCCGAGTTGCGAGGTGGAGATCTGCGACGGGAGCACTACTGCAAATTATTGGCGGCCCAATTTCGTCTGCGCGTAAAACTGGGCAGGACGTGCGAAGTCGATGCCCTGCCTTCGGATCTCAAGGCGGAGATCGGGGGATATAAGGGACCTTAAAACCGTCAACTCGCACCCGCCGCCTTGCTGGCAATGATTCGCCACGCCACTCATGTCCGCAAAACAGGAGCAACGCATGCTAATTTTTCGGCGCCACGTGCGTCTCTTGTGTTGAACGTGATTGATATCGGGTGGGCTTTCACTTGCAGGGAGCCAGGAAAACCTCTGCGGATATGGCATCGCCAGAAGCAACCCTCATCGTCGGGATGCCATCGATCACAATGATAGTTTCACGGGCGCTTGAGGCAACATGTTGATCGTCACATTGGTTTCTCGGTTGTCTCGGGTTGGACCTCCGTCGATGTAGTGACAGCGAGCGCCTTCGTGCCCGCTCACGCTGGCGAATTGCGATCGCTCATGTGGCTGTAGAGCGCCTCCCGTAGATGCCTCACTTGTTCGTTAAGTGTCGCAAGTTGCGCCGACGTCTGCGCAGAGGCAGCCAGGAGTTCATCGCCAAGACATCCTGCGCGCGATGCCAGGTCTCGTCCCTTGCTCGTCAGGGCGACGAAGACTTGTCGCTCGTTTGCAGGATTGCGGGTCCTTTTGATCAGCTTGGCGGCCTCAAGGCGCTTAAGTATCGGCGTTATGGTGCTGGATTCAAGTTCGAGGCTCTCGGCAATCTCGCCTACGGATTGGTTGTCGGATCGCCATAGGACGTTGAGTGCAAGATATTGCGGGTAGGTGAGCCCGAGGTCATCGAGCAGGGTTTTGTAGAGGCGCTGGATCGCGATGCCTGCCGAGTAAATCGCGTAGCAAAGTTGGTCGTCGAGGGGGACTGGTTTGTCGTCTGTAATCTTAGGCATTGAGTGCTCCTTCGAGCCCAGCATATGCGCTAAAGTCGCGAAAAACAATATCGCGATAAATAATGGCTTGACAGGTTTTTAGCGTGCAGTTAGATATTAATTATCGCAATAAACGTTATTGCGATACAAAAGGAGAAGGTTCATGAATACCGCATTGATTGGCGCCTTGGCTGCGATCGGCGCTCTTGTTGTCATCGACACGGCAAGCGCACAAACAATTCCGCAAACCCAAGCCGTCAAGAACGTCATCCTTGTTCATGGTGCATTCGCAGACGGCAGCGGGTGGCGCTCAGTATATGACGATCTTACTGAGCGGGGATACAAAGTCACTATTGTGCAAAACCCGCTAACATCGCTTGCTGACGACGTTGCGGCCACCAACCGGGCTCTGGAACGACAGACGGGGCCAGTTATTCTCGTTGGACATTCCTGGGGTGGAACGGTCATCACAGAAGCTGGCGTTGATCCGAAGGTCGCCGGCCTCGTTTATGTATCTGCCCTGTCTCCCGATGCTGGCGAGACGACTGGCCAGCAATACGAAGGTTTTGCGCCGCAGACCGAATTCGTAATCGAAACCACTAAGGATGGTTTTGGATACGTAAAGCCTGAGAATTTCAAGATTGGTTTCGCCAATGATGTAAGCGATGCAGATGTTGCTTTCATGCGGGACTCGCAGATTCCGATCAATATGTCAGTTTTCGGTACAAAGCTCACCAACGCTGCCTGGCGGACGAAGCCAAGCTGGGCGGTGATTGCGACCGAAGACAAAGCCTTCGACCAGAAGATGCTGGTACATATGGCGGAGCGGATCGGCGCGAAGATAACCAAGGTTTCAGCGAGCCATGCGCTGTTCATGACGCAGCCGAAGGCCATCGCAGACACGATTGACGAGGCTGCCAAGGCTGCCTCGAAGTAAACGCAAAACTCTGTGGGGCGGCGCAAGCCGCCTCAGTCTCCGATGGTCGTCAGCGCCTGATGACTGAGTGGCCGTCACTATGAGGCAGGTTGGCCATCGGTCTGATGGCGGTCTGCCGCTGTCGGTCAGGCTGGTCTTGCATTTGCACGATTGGGATCACATGCCAAGGTCTCAACTACTTCTGTAATAGACAGGCAGAAATTTGAAACACTGGCGATATCGACTGCAACAAGTTTGGCGATGTCGAAACAGTGAGGCTGACGAAGGAGTACTCCCGTCGTGGTTCATCCGCAAATGTCGATGTCAATGGAATTACGGCGGACCAGCGGTTCGACTTCGGCGCGACAAGCCAAACGCCTGCCAATTGCTTTTAGTCCTTGAAGCGGCAGGCGGAGGCACCTCGCGTCACATTCGTACTTCTTCGGACCTGGGGGACGACATCGGGCTGATGACTACAGGCGGGCGGCACCAGTGCAATGATCACCAATATCTTATCGCGGCGGGAGACTGATGCGACCAAACGTTCACGGCATATTCCATCAGCCGACGGGATCGGTGCAGTACATCGTCTGGGATCCTGCCAGCCGCGCGTGCGCCATCATCGATCCGGTTCTCGACTTCGACAGAGGCTCGGCGACATTCAGCGCCGTTAGCGCAGACGAACTGCTTCAGTTCGTCTGGAGGCATGAACTGAAAGTGGAATTGATTATCGATACTCACCCTCATGCCGATCATATGTCGGCGGCGGCCTATCTTTCAGACCGCACCGCCTCGCCGACGGCAATCGGAGAACGGGTGAGTATCGTTCAGCACATGTGGCGGGAGCGCTACGATCTGCCGGAACTGGCCGTCGATGGACGACAATGGGACCGGTTGCTTCGCCATGGCGACACGATCACCATCGGCGGTGTCGACCTTGCGGTCGCATATGCACCAGGTCATACGCTCGCATCGATCATCCTTCACAATGAAGACGTGGCGTTCGTAAACGATACCGTTTTCTTGCCTGACGTGGGGACAGCTCGAGCCGACTTTCCGGGAGGATGCGCCGAGGAACTCTGGCAGACGATCTGCGCCATCATGGCACTTCCCAAACAGGTGCGATTGATGGTCGGGCACGACTATCCGCCGCAAGGTCGAATTGCTGCCTGGGAATGCTCGATCGATGAGCAGCGGGAAAATTGCCACCTTGTCGGGCGCTCCGCGGTCGATTTCGTCGCTTGGCGTAAATCGAGGGACGCCACATTGCCGCTCCCCGACCTCATGCTTCTCGCACTACAGGTCAATCTGAACGGCGGCCGACCTCCGCTCAAATCGCACGACGGGAGGCCATTTTTGAAGGTACCGGTTGATTCCACGCTTCTTTAAACGCTCACCGAAGCCGGCCTTTTGCCGAAGTCCGATGTCTCACTCACAAAGAAGCGGGTGCCGATCTTCACCGAGCTGTTCGTTAGCGATGAAGGAGGATAAGATGTTGCGTGCACGAGTATGCATCTCGTCACGGTGACCACGTTCATGCCAGATCAAGCCAACCGTGTACTCAGGGAGCCTTTTTCCTGGAAGCGCCAAGCCATCGAGCTCGTAGCGCCCGATTAGGCACTTTGCCGTTGTCACGGGGAGCATGCAGAACTGCATCGGTCTGCTGTAGTAGGCCCCCTACCGTATGTATACTGTGAGCGTTCGATCGCTCGGTGGTTGTATGAGGTCGAGTGCGTCGAGAGCGTTTGCAACGTTGGCGTTATTCGTTGCGTTGATAGGAAGCGAGGTGAATTGCGCGAGCTCGCTGTAATCGAATTCATGGCCCTTGCCTATGTGCCCTCTGCGACACAGGCATATTGTGGTAACTCCTGGCAGTGTTCGCCGAAAAAATCCGGCAGGTGCAGAAGCCGTATTTCCGGTCAACTTCGCCGTTTTCCAGTTTAACGAGCGCGTTTGTCAGGCCTATCAACGGACGCAAAGAGGTACTGGGCGTTTCCGAAAGTAGGATGTCAATTGCCAACGAGCAGCAGCGCCCGATGGTCGGGTATCGCCAAGGTAAGGCGTTCCGGTTCGGGAGGCGGGCGATCAACGTTCCGTCAATCGCCTGCGGTCTCGACCTTCGGGCGCAGCCTTATTGCGACAGGTTTCAACATAAAGCCGCGCTTGTCGACAACGACAAGTTCATCTCTAAAATGTTCTCGTCATGAGCCATGCGTGCTCATGACCCGACCAACGACATCGCTGAGACGATGAGGAGGCAGCTAAAACTGTCTCAAAGTATGCGCGACAACAAACAAGGGGGACGCCGAGGCTGTCCCCCTTGTTGCCATAGGCCGTTAATGCCTGACGACCTACGGGAAAGCGACGTCCATCTGGCAAATTGGCCATGGTATTTCATGGCCAATTTGCCGCTTGCGCCGCGAGCGTTGTTGGATTGCAGTCGATACCCCGAGCTCGAAGCAGGGCAATCGATGCGTTCAGCTTGTTGACGTCAACCTGCCTGCCTGTCGATACATCGGGACTTCCGAGATGGTCTTCAGAACCTGCGAAGCGATCTGGTAGGGGTCGCCCTGGGAGTTCGGGCGGCGATCTTCGAGGTAGCCCTTGTAGTCGTTCTTGACGAAGGAATGCGGAACACGGATCGAGGCGCCACGGTCAGCAACGCCGTAGGAGAACTTGTTCCACGGAGCCGTCTCGTGCTTGCCGGTCAGACGCTTGTCGTTGTCGGGGCCGTAAACGTTGATGTGGTCCATCAGGTTCTTGTCGAACTGCGCCATCAGCGCTTCGAAATAGGCCTTGCCGCCGACTTCGCGCATGAACTTGGTCGAGAAGTTGCAATGCATGCCCGAACCGTTCCAGTCGGTGTCGCCGAGCGGCTTGCAGTGATACTCGATGTCGATGCCGTATTTTTCGGTCAGGCGCTGCAGGAGGTAGCGCGCCATCCAGATCTGGTCGGCGGCCTTCTTGGAGCCCTTGCCGAAAATCTGGAATTCCCACTGGCCCTTGGCCACTTCGGCGTTGATGCCTTCGTGGTTGATGCCGGCAGCGAGGCAGAGGTCGAGGTGCTCTTCAACGATTTCGCGGGCAACCGAACCGACATTCGAGTAGCCGACGCCGGTGTAGTAAGGACCCTGCGGAGCCGGGTAGCCGCTCTCCGGGAAGCCGAGCGGACGGCCATTCTCGTAGAAGAAATATTCCTGCTCGAAGCCGAACCAGGCATCCTCGTCGTCGAGGATGGTCGCACGCGCGTTGCTTGCATGCGGTGTCACGCCATCCGGCATCATGACTTCGCACATGACGAGCACACCGTTGGTGCGGGCCGGATCGGGATAGATGGCAACCGGCTTCAGCACGCAGTCAGAGCTGCGGCCTTCAGCCTGCATCGTCGACGAACCATCGAAGCCCCAGAGCGGGAGCTGTTCGAGCGTCGGGAAACTATCGAATTCCTTGATCTGCGTCTTGCCACGCAGGTTCGGTACCGGGGTGTACCCATCGAGCCAAATATACTCGAGCTTATACTTTGTCATCGTCTTCCTCGTAATCGAACACAAGCGAGACGAGACATAAGCGAATAATGTTGCCGCTCGATTTTATTATGAGAAATTCCGCTTGCTTTTGTAATATTCCTGAAGCGAATTCCTGTGAGCGACTGCCTCGGACGATAATCCGGCGCATACTGACCCTATCACGGTCAATTCTCGAAAATTCTCGTCACCGCTTCGTGTCTTCGCCGATGGTTACGGGATCGAGGCTCCATGGATTTCAATTAGGATTTTGCACATTTCGGCGGCTGCTTTTCTACTTAAACCAGTGCATACTTCGCGACCAAATATAGCCGGCATTCGGGCATTGCGGTCCCACACTGTCCAGCGTTCGTGAAGATCCGATAGCTGGACGAATCTTGATGCGACCGGTTTGACGCCAGCGACGTCGGGGGCTTGACTGCGATGTGGGTCTTTTTTCATGCTAGTGCCGACAGATAGCTTGTAGGGGACTGTGCGCCTTCATCTTGTGCGCGCGATGAATCAGGCAGCTTTCAGGTCGCATGACGGATGATGCTCCAAGTACAATTCGGCTTTTTTCAATTTTTTAGCAGCCAGTTCTCGGCAGGCGTTGACCGCGGCAGCCATTTGTGTTTTTGCACTGTTTCATCAACAAGCAAGCAATGATGTCATGGCCAGAACGCCCGTTTGAGCCTCACTCAGGCTGCCCGCGAAGACATCAGCAGGATCGCCTTTCGATTTTCGCCTAGCCGTTTCCGTCTTGCTTAATTCGAGACATATCGAGAGCTCAGCCGCCTGCGGGTCGCTGATTGGTCCCTGGGCCAACGTCTGGATGACCGTTGAATATTCGATCGGTCGAAGGCAACCGCGCTCCGTCAAGGTTGATCTGGAGCGCCGCCAGCATGAGGTGCGGCAATGGCAATCGCTTGTCTCTCTGATTTCTCAGGGCCACAAACGACGCCAGATCCTTCCCCACGAGATCGATATTCGTTTCTGATTGTGCTCTTACAGATGTTTCCCATCGAGCCTTGCGACCGTTCGGACGGTAGTCGTGACCGATGAAAAGTCTGGTATCTTGCGGAAGGCTCAGGAGCGCCTCGATCGTATGCCAAAGCGCATTGGAATTGCCTCCCGGCAGATCGCAGCGCGCCGTACCGCTATCCGGCATCATCAGCGTGTCATGGATGAATGCAGCATCGCCGATAAGATAGGTGACAGAGCATGAAGAATGGCCTGGCGCAGCAAATGCCGTGAGTGTAAGTCTGCCGATGTTTATGGTATCGCCATGATCAAGTAATCGATCCCACTGAGAGCCATCTGTTCGAAGGCTGCCAATGTTGAAGATGTCGTTCCAGAGGCGCTGCATTTTCAGCACGCCTTTGCCGGTGCCCGTGGGAGCCTTGGTCACCTGGCTCAAATAGCCACTTGCGCTAACGTGGTCGGCGTGAGGATGTGTGTCCAGGATCCATCGCGTTCGAAGGGCGTTGGCGCAGATATAGTCAAGAAGAACATCGGCACTGCCCGTGTGAAAGCGACCTGATGCAATATCGAAATCCAAGACCGGATCGATAATCGCACATTCCCTGGTGGCGGGATCTGAAACCACGTACTGCACCGCTCCGGAGAGCGAATGGTAGAATGCCCGCACGCAAGGAGTCTCGGACTGGTCCATTTTAAGTCCATCGTTACTTGATCGTCGTCTATCCTCCCCCCTTTTCTTCTGATCGATATGATAGAATCATGCCATTTCGTATCAGATGTAACTCATCCCTAGGCAAGCGGCGCCTGCCTCCACCGGGGGGAAATCGCAATCCCCGGCGCAAGAACAAGTGCATATTGCGCGCGTGGGGATGGTCCCGTTCCGAGCGATCTAAGCGTTTCTGAAAAAGAGCTTCAGGCGGCCCGCCAGTTTGCGATGTGCGGTTACCACCCCGGACGCGGCGAGCGTATTGCTGAGCCAACGAACACAGAATGCATGACCCTGGGACCCAAAATTATCGGTTGGTTTTGATCGCGCAGATCCTCGCGTGCCGATCCTGTTGCAACTGAAAGCTTTCAGTCAATTTTGTGATCGGCTTGAAACATCGCTGGGAGACGGTTGGGGACCATGGAGTTCCCACATGCCCGAACATCAGCGTCGAAAAACGACAAACAAGAGACCGCCGCAGCTAAAACTTGTCTGGCCTTCAGAGGAGCAATCTGCAAGCCCGCCGCCAGCCGAAAAATGTTATGCGCGAGGCTTTGCACTCTTCGGTCTCGCATGGCATGTCACGCCTGAAAGTTTAACGGAGCAGCAGCGCATCTTGAACGAAAGCTGCGACGAACCAAACCCCCATGGTGCGATGACGTCCGTCCTGAACTGGATCCGAGGATGGCGACGTTAGCAAGCGCGAGGGCGTCATCACTGCTCGAAGGAGGTTCGAGGTCCTCCTGACAAGGCAAGAGATACGAAGCGGACATCGGCGTGACGGTGCGGAAAAAACGCATGCTGCAACCCGCTTTCGCCCAGCAAAGGAACCGCCTTCCATTTCTCGATCCCTTCGTATGCTGCCCGAGCGATGACGCTGCGAGCGCATAATGGGCACCATGGCGCACAAGTGGATTGGCGCTCCCCGGGTTCTCTGCATGTACTCGACACCATGCAGAGCCCTTTCGGGGGGAGCCCGCAGCGCACATTCCTGTTCATTGCCGCAAACCGACAATGCTGTGCGATCGCTTCTCGGCGCAGCACCAGCCTGGTCCGAGCCTTGCTGCAAATGAAACTGCTTGGCGCTGCTTTCACATCATTCAGAAACGGCCAGCAGACAGGCTGAGGATTGGTAGCAGACACCTTCGGGTCTGCCTTCTATCAACGTTTAAGCGGAGTAAGCATGAAAGTCGCAACCCATATCGCAGCCAGCTTGGTTGTCTCCCTCGGATTGGCACCTCAATCGATGGCGAGTGAGAGAGTTGTCCACGTATACAACTGGTCAGATTATATTGATCCGGACATCTTGGAGGAATTCACCAAGGAAACCGGGATCAACGTGGTCTATGATGTTTTCGATGATAATGGCATTTTGGAAACAAAGCTTCTTGCAGGCGGTTCAGGCTACGACGTAGTTGTCCCTGGTGGCCCGTTCCTTGCCCGGCAGATCGAGGCCGGTGCTCTTCAAAAGCTCGATAAGAGCAAGCTTCCCAATCTCGCCAACCTCTGGCCGGAAATCAACGATCGTCTCGCAAAATATGATCCCGGCAATCAGTATGCGGTCAACTATATGTGGGGAACCACCAGCATCGGATACAATGCCGACAAGCTTAAGGCTGTGTTTGGCGACACGCCCATCGATAGCTGGGACATCATATTCAAGCCGGCATACCTTTCAAAACTAAAGGACTGCGGCGTCAACATATTGGATGCCCCCGATGAGACCATCGCGCTTGCGATGAACTACCTTGAAAAAGATCCTGACAGCAAGCTGGTTGCCGACCTGGAAGCGGCGGCGGATTTGTACCGCAAGAGCCGCCCTTACGTTCGCACGTTTAACTCCTCGGCCTATATCAACGACCTTGCCAACGGCGACATCTGCCTTACGGTCGGCTGGTCCGGCGATATCCTTCAAGCCAAGGCTCGCGCGACTGAAGCGAAGAACGGGGTAAAAATCGAACTCGTCGTGCCGAAGGAAGGGGCATATGTGTGGTTTGACAATCTCGCCATTCCGGGGGATGCGAAGAATGTCGATGAAGCCCATGCCTTCATTAATTATCTCATGCGGCCGGATGTGATTGCCAAGGCGTCAAACTATGTTCAATACGCAAATGGGAATCTAGCCTCTCAAAAGTTGATCGACGAAATCGTTACCGGCAATCCGGCAGTATATCCGCCTGAAAAAACGATGGCGAAGCTATTTTCCATATCTCCTTACAATTCACATCAGCAAAGGCTTCTCAACCGGCTCTGGGTCAACGTAAAAACCGATTTTTGACGTTAAAAGACTCCGCTTTTCGATTCCCGCTTCTCCACGATCGCAAGCCTTTTGATCCCGTGGACAAGCTGTTGGTTCGGCGAACCAAAAGGAGCGATCTGCCGGGTAGACTTAGCGCCGCCGATTGCTTGGTGGCACCTGGTCCCACGATGCGCCAGGAAGGACCATCGCATAATATGGTGGTCCTTCTCATGCTCCTGACCTGCGTTTCCTCCGACAATTTGCCGTCTCGAAACTTGTTTCGATAGCCTTCGTTGAGAGCGGCAGGCAAAGATGCGGCCCGGCGAAGACCCGGTTCGCTGTGTGCAAGATAGAACGATCTCGGCCCTTGCGTGCGCGCCAGCCATCGGAACAGTGTTGCGTCGAGCTTCTCGTCGGGGAATATCCCAGCTCACGGCTTGCCGACCGGAATGTATTGCCATTGAATTCGTATCTACCGGCAGCTTCTGAAGACAGCCATCACCGTTAGCACCCGATCCTTGGCGCACCCACCGTCCCACCGTTCAACGAGTAACGCGCTGCCAAGTCGAGGCTCCGGCATTCGCTAGTGCAATCAGATACCGCGTTCCCGAAGCCCGCTTGCGGCCACCACGTCTGCGAACGGCGCGCTTGTCTTCTCCATAAATACGCTGCAGCTTCTTCAGTTTCCCGGCGAGGCCATGCCGAGCAACGGGTCCCGCAACCTGTCCACGCTACCGGTTGTATATCATCGATCGAAGGATTGGTATCGACCGCTCGCCCGATCCACCGTCAAAACTGTAATTTCTGAAAAATCGGAAGCGGCAACGCTTGTTCTATGACCAAAAGCAGACCGTAGAAGAAGACGACAACGACGCAGAATAGGAAGGCGGCTGCGGCGCATTCGAGCAGCAGTCGCTGCCTGTCCTCCTTTTGCTGCGCATCTGCCGAACTGCCCTTCTGCTCAACTCGCCGGAATTGTCTCGACGGGACGCAGTTCGTTCCTGAACCGGCGGAATTCTCGTCATTGTTGCCTGCGGCGGGTGGAAGACGAAGTTCGTGCAGCAGCGCTTTTTCGAGTTCGTCGGATGAAATCTGCAGCCGGTCGTTGTTGAGGGATCCGGTAAAACGCCTTGTCATGCTGTCTCTCTCCTCGAATAAATTGCAAGCCTGCTCATTTTTTGAGTGTTCGCTTGTGAAGCAGTCGAGGTCGAACGTTGCGTGACGATTGCTGTATCTGAGAGGGCCGTTTAATTTGTAACGGCGCTGGATCTTTGCCCGTCATACAAGGGAACTGCGGGCATCCGCATCGGCCCGCTACGCCCTCATCAGAACGGCGACCACAAAACCAGGGCCGTTCGCAGTCAGGTTTGGAGCTTCACCGAGTGAGGCGCTGCTGTCTCGTCGCTTCGCTGTCGGTGCCAAACCGGCGACCCTCGGTGGAGTGCATAGCGTGAAGCGCTGCGGCTCGGCAGCGATCAAGCTGGAATAACCTGCCGCCGGCACATTGTTACAAATCTAGCTGTTTCCACGCCGTCTCGAAACCAACAGCTCACGCGCTTCGCTCAACCATCGACCGTCTTCATCAAGCTTGGTGAGGATGGAAAGCGAATTGCGGCCAAAATGCCGATCAACCCGACGGCATGAGAGGCTCATTCTCAGCTGCTGCACAAGTGCCAGCCGGTTTCCCTCGATTCTGATAAGAAGATTGGATATTGCAATGCGTAACAAAACTGTAAGTCTGACGTTGGCCTTCATCTTGGCCGCTTCCTCCCTGGCAAACGCTGCAGACCCTTTTGAAGCGGCTCCGGCGCCCTCCGTCGAAGCGCCTGGCACCTTCTCCTGGAGCGGCTTTTATGTCGGCGTCAATGCAGGCTATGGCTTTGGCGGTGATGGAGACATTTCCTCTGAGGGACAGCTCGGGCCAAATGTTGCTAACATCGCAACCGGTGCGCGCCCGGGATCGGTAGATCTGGACCGTAACGGAATCCTTGGCGGAGGTCAGGTCGGCTACAACTGGCAAGCCGGCTCTTTCGTTTACGGCCTGGAAGCAGATATTTCCTTCACCGACCTCGATGACGATCGAAACATCGTGACGCCGCAGATCAATACGGGCCTTGCTCAAGGTAACGTTTTCCGCTCCGAGCTCGACTATCTCGGCACCGTGCGGGGCCGCGTGGGCTATGCCCTCGATCGCACCTTGTTCTACGGCACTGCGGGCCTCGCTTACGGCAGGAGCACGATGAGCGTGGATATGTTGGCCCCCAACGGCGTTCGACAGTTCGCTGGTGAGAAGACCGAAACGAACGTCGGCTACGCCGTCGGCGCAGGTGTTGAATATGCGGTGACAAGCAAGATCTCGTTGAAGTCTGAATATCTCTACTATGATCTCGGCGAGGAAAAACTGAACGTTCAGGCCATTCCGGGCACGGGCGTTGCCGGGGGATACGATTCCAAATTCAACAACGATGGCCATCTGTTCCGTGTTGGCCTCAATTACAAGTTCTAGAATCGAAAGTCGCGGCGCCTCCGGGCGCCGCGTTCTGCCACCCGTGTTGTTCACACACGTCCCCCAGATCGAACGCGTGGCGAGATGGTGCGGCAGACGCGGGCTTAAACCTCGATATCAAAGCTTTCGGCGAGATCGATAAAGGCCACCGTCTCGACCTTGCGGTGGCTTAAAGCATGTCGCGCCAAAGTGCACAGCGGTTCTGCGGTCACGACATGCGAAAAACAAAGGCTTGCAGCGTGGAAAGCCAATCGGAAAGATCGTCGCACGCTTTAGAGGTACGTGAACTGTGCTGCGACTGGTGGCGAACACGCCTGACCGGCATATGGAAAGACACAAAAATCCGCGGCACCGACATGGGCGCCGGCGCAAGGCATTCCCCGTGTGCCTGTCGCGCTATCGACCGGCCGCAATTATTGCGACGCGGCACAGTCGTCGTAGGTATCAAATGGAAGGCACGACATGCACTTTGACAAAATGCCCGCAATTGGAAAAAACCAAACGCAGCTGCTGGCTTAAAACAGGCCTTGACTTGAAGATGGTCGCCACTGCGCTCGGGTTTCTCGTACTCGCAGCGTTGACCGCCGTGATAGCCGACATGACAATTGCGGCGATGGTTCCCGCTCTTCCGGGTTGGATAAGGAGCTCCGCTGGCTGGATTTCCACGTTGACTGATCCGCTCGTCATCCTTCCCCTCGTGATAGGTGCTTTCATCGCCGGGAGAATTTTTCGCATGCTCGGTCTTGGAGGCCCGTTCGAACTGACGACGAGCCTTCTTACGCGCAGCATCTTGGCCATTGTGGCGGCCACGCTTCTCAAAGGCATTATCGGCCGTGCCAGGCCGAACGAAGCCTCCCTGGATCCCTTTCACTTTCAACCTTTCGCGGCGCAGGACATGTTTGCCTCCGCTCCTTCTGCGCAAGCCACCTTGGCAGCGGCCATAGGCTGCTCATTGGCCATGAGCTTTCCCAAGGCGACAATTCCTATCCTCGCGGCTGCTATAGCGATCTGCCTCTCGCGAGTGCTTGTTGGGGAGCATTGGACGAGCGACGTGATATTCGGCTGGGCCCTAGGCTGGGGCATTGCTATGGTGCTAAACCGCCGTCATGCTTCCGTCTTCGGAAAGCCTACTGGCTGACGGAGGAAGACGTGCGTTTCAGCGCCAGCCTACTCTCGCTCGGCCAGAGCGAAGGTCTCGTCGATCGGTCGAGGTGAAATTCGATTCCCTAAGTCAGCGGACGATTGCCGTCGCTATGGAGAAACGGGGCTCACGCCGGTCTGCTTCCGAATGCTCCAAATCAAATTCGCGGCCGGATCCCGGCGCTTCGCCGCTCCGGCCGCGTTTGTTAATGCGATTAATAATTGCAGTTATGAGGTCCGTTGGTCGGCCTGAAACCAAGGTTGCAAGCGCCCCTCAACGGCTTTGGTTGATAGGAATAGCCACCTCGTCCGAAGGCTTTTGCCGGATACCAGTAGCCGTCAGGGCCCTTCCGATAGCCGAAGCGTTTGGCACGAAAACCGCGATAACCGTTCCAGTAGCCTCGTTCCGTGTCCCGATAGCTTACTTCGACAGCGCTCGACGCTCTGTCATAAGACGCGGCAACGGCCTCGTTAACGGTCAGATCTGCAATCACGCATGATGCAGCGATGGAAAGGATTGCGAACAATCTCTTTGACATGAATTATCCTCTCAGACGTATCAATTCTATGCTCCGGCCGGATGCGCTGATCAGCTTCACGGGCGTCGGCTATCTCAGAATGAGCAATCGAATGAAAATGACGTCATTTGAAATACGGATGGCGCAAGCAGACCGGATTTGACAGAGACGGGTATTGATGGATTTAGCGGACGTTCTCGGCCGATGTCGCCGTTTGGATGCGCCACGCATGAAGCAGATTGAATCGCCTGGCCGCCAGCGCACCAGATCGCATGCGTAAGTGAGTGCGCCCGGAAAGCAGGACGGCAAGAGAAAACTGCGACATCGACGTCAGAAACGCCTTTGAA
The DNA here is from genome assembly GCF_056755015.1 of Rhizobium sp. KNZ14-9A. Taxonomy (NCBI): domain Bacteria; kingdom Pseudomonadati; phylum Pseudomonadota; class Alphaproteobacteria; order Hyphomicrobiales; family Rhizobiaceae; genus Rhizobium; species Rhizobium sp. KNZ14-9A. Next base: position 77,789 of record NZ_JBPGXB010000001.1, on the reverse strand, counting down.
GGCCGCGCCAGGAAGCACCGTGCGCTCCGTTCCAGCAAGCAGCTTGGAACGCCATCGTTGCTCGATGCCTGCCGAAGGCAGATCGGCGACGGCAAAACGCCGGCAGCATGCTTGGGCATGCTGCCGGCGTAGTCAATCGAGATCCGGTTCTGCAGTCCAATCTCCCCCTCCCCGAAAAGGCGAGGTGCCGGGAGGCAGGCAAGATCGATGCATGGGCGAGAATCTATCGGCGCCTACACATGCCGCTTACCGGGGTGAACGCTTGATCAGGAAGGCGTAGAACTGGTTTCTCTGCGAACCCGAGAAATTGTTATCCGCAGCGAGGATCAAGACATCGGTGCCGTCCTTCGCCTTGCCGATGGCCATGGATTCGATGTTATCCGGGGTCAGGCCGATGGCGCGCAGATCGAGAATCTGGCTTTTGCGAATTGGCACGATACGCTCGTCGCTCTTTGCAAGCGATGCGATGCCGGAAACGTCGGTTGCATCCGCCAGATCCATCATGAAAAGCTTGACGTTGTTGCCAAAGCCCTGCGCGAAACTGCGCTCAACGGCAATCAGACGATGGTCGTCGAGGGCAACCATTTCCGACAAACCATTGTCGTTGCCGCCGCCGGCCTTCGTAGCGACCTGCGGGATCTGCGAGACCGGATAAACGTACTCGGCCTTCGGCTCGCCAGTCGTGCCGTCGTAGTGGATGACGCGCGACAAGCTGCCAGTCGTGAGTGACGGGTTTGGCCCGTCCTGAAACAGTGCGGCTTCAAGTCCGGCAAATACGTCACCCGATGGTGCGACGGCCAGAGCTTCAAAACCTAGGTTGTCGCGAATACCGGCCGACTTGTCGGACGTCGGTGCGAACCCGTCGGGCAGTTTCAGCTCTCGCACGAAAGCGCCATCGGGAGAGGTCACGCGAACGAATGGGGACGCGAGGGTCTTCGCGTCGCCTTCATTGCCCCAATAGGCGCCGTCCCCGCCGATCCGAATGGATTCCGGGTCGACATTGCGGGGCGCGAAGGGCTGGCCGTCCTTATCCTTCAGCACGACACGATTTCCGACCGTCACGCCGGTCAGCCCGGAAGCGCTTACATCGATATCAAGATCAAAAAAGCGAGCAGGAGCTTTCTCGGAGCGGTCGTCGCTGATGGCGATATAGCGACCGGTAGCGGCGACGAAATCAAGTCCTGAGATGCCGCCCAAGGAAGTACCATTTTCCATGTAGTCGGCCGGCATGACGAATTCGCCCAGATAGGAGAGGGAAATTCCTGCCGCGCAATCACCAAACGGGCACGGTGTCTCCACGGTCGTGCCGATTTCGGTGGCATGAACCGACGCAGTACTGGATAGAATGACAAAAGAGGCAGTCACAAGGAAACGCCCGAGCATATTGGTTCTCCGATATTTGCGAAATTACAGGAAGCGACCGCAGCTTTCATCGGCTGAAGTCTTGATGGACCTGCAGTCACAAGGGTGATGGTTTTGCGTTCTGCAGGCTTGTAAAGAGCGACGTGACGGACGCCGGTGGCGGAGATCGACTTCGTGACCTGAGATCCTCCACAGCGCTGTTAGCCTCCCGTCGGCATCGCCAGATTCCGGTCCCCGCTGCGATTGTTGCTCTCGCTCACAGTGTTCGGCGCGCGACGCGAGCCTACGATAACCTGCATCACTCAACGCCGGCGCCGACCGCAGTTACACTGATGGCTTTGGCGTGTTGCTCGCTCGTTTCAGAAGCAAGGTATTTTGATTTCAACTGGAGTGAATGGCGAGGGCCCTGTGATCGGTCGCGCTGTTTCGGTCAAGACGGCTCTTGGAAGGAATGCTAGCTATTCCGCCGGCAGCCGGCCAACTCGATCTGCCCGAGGGAAGCCATTTTTGATAGGTTATGATTCTTTGCCACCCGGGAAGTCGGCTAGGTTCAAGTCAGCCCAGCAGCCAATCATGGAGAAGACCATAAACGATACTCGCCATAACCACTGCTAGGCCGGTGGCCAGGGACATCAAGAATTCGCTCACGCGAAACGCCATAAGATCGGCTTGACCGTTCCTGCTCCCGGGAACCAATTGCCGCGGCTCGTAGGTGAGCTTGTCACCGGAAAGCAATTCTCGATTGACGACTACCAGTCTGGGATACCGGCTTCTGTGTCCATGCCGTAATGTCGATGCTCGGTTGGTCTTCACGCGTAACGGGCCTCCGACGATAAGACGACGTCCCTTGCGAGCTCGCGTATGGGATCGAGACGCTCTGGGACAGGCAACAATACCGTTCGCAGAATCGAGCGCGATGCCATAGACATCATGCCGGTCATCGTGATTGCAGAAATCGTTGAAAATGGACGCCAACATAGGCAAGCGAGAGAATCTAGCGCGCTCAGGATGGTCGATCAGGACTGCGAGCATGTTGTTCCAAATGTTTGTCTCCCAGGCGAGGTATGAAAACCTTAAACCTTCGCGCTTCGCGCAAGCGTTACAATCAAGCGTTCAATGATTAGCGTTGTAATCCGGAAGGCGAATTTCAATTCAACCGCTCTTCCATGGCGCTTGCGCGCCCACCCTGACCGGCGACGCCCGTGGAGCGAAAACGGATCAGCCGGCAAGCGTCTGCAGCTGAACCCGACCGCGTAGAGGGCAAGCCGATCGAGGCGCGACGATTGCCGCGGTGCGACGGACCGTTACGGCAGGAATGCCAGCAACCACCCCCCTGACGCCGGGCCATCGCTCGAAGGCGATCTATGATTTTCGACAGCTGCAAGGGGCCGCCCTATCGCCGCTTCGCCAGCCTCATTCCAGATCGCGTAATGCCTCCCCAAAGCGTCCATTTCAGACGGGGCCAGACCTTTGAATGCAAATGAAATCGGGAAGGGCAACGTGGACATGCTTTTGAAACCGAAACCCTGAAAGCTATCGACCGGCAGCAGGGTTTGGGACAATGAGCAGAACAATCATGATCGTCGGCAACGGCGAGGTAGGAGAAGGAGGAGCGGACATCATCGACGCTGCCGACTTCGTCATCCGCTTCAACGATTGTCGTTCCTTTGGCCCCGGCGGCACACGTACCGATGCGGTAGCGGTCTGCAACACCGGCCGGCCGGCGAAGGCCATGCTCGGCTCCGGAAGCTGGCGCGCCCATCCGGGCATCGTCGACGCCTCTGAAATCTGGAGCGTGCGGGACCTCGAAAAGTTCGCGGCCATGCGCGCGCCGCTTGCCGTCTCCCATCCGGAACTCGATGATTTCTGCGACGACTATACAGACCTGTTTGGCGACTTCTGCACTGGCGCCGACAAGCTCCATCGAATCGTGAGCCAACGTATTCATGATGCCGTCGACCGGGCGCTTGCGACGTTGGAACCGGCACCTTACGTTGTGCCGAGCAGTGGCATTATCGTGATCGGCGAAGTGCTCGACAGCTATCCAAACGACGAGGTGGTCATAGCAGGTTTTGGCCATATCGGTTGGGAGGGCCATCCGTTCGCTGCCGAAAAGCAGCTGGTGGATTCTTTCGTCAAGGCTGGTCGCCTGCAGCGTTTGTCTCAGGGTGGCGTGCGTTCCCCGGTACGTGACCTACAGTCTTCAGCTGATCGATCGATCCATGTCACGAGAAACTAGGGCCCTAACGTCGATCAGGCTGATCGCCCGCGACGGCAAACTGTTATCCTCCGCACCGGAAGCGGCTGAGACGAAAGGCGCCGACCATGCCATCCACCAATCCTCCCTCAGGAAACAGGATGCGCAAGGTGGCGTCCTCCGGGGGCTTTTCCAGCCCGTTTTACTGATTGAATTGGCCTGTTGCCTGGTGTTTGCTGCAGCGATCGTCATTGTCGGGTGCGCCTATGTCATTGCGACGCGCGCCCTGTGGCCGATACTCTTGCAAAACTATGAACTGATTTGGTGAGCGCTGACGCTCAACGCTACTGGCTCGCGAAAGGCACGCATCCAGCGAACTCCTCCCTGCCTGCCCGGTGCGGTCGAACCGCTTCAGAAGACGCTTCGCGCCAGTGGATGACGTCCCATCAAGGCCTAGTCGCGAGTTCTCAGCATAATCTTGCGAATGCGAAGAACGCGTAGCTTTTGCCCTGATCGGAGATGCGCCATTGCCAATGTCGTGCCCGCGTCTTCAGCCGATGGAGAGGTGCAACGGCTCGTCGACGTGTTCGTAGCGACAGGCACTCAAGCGAAGCATGGAGCCTTGGACTATTCACCAGTCAGCGATCACTTGTGACATTTGTAACGGCTTCTGGAAAAATTGAAACGGTCTTATGGGGTGCAGACGGCACGATAGCGCTTTCGCCAATGAGGATCCGCCGTTGACCAGAACTGATATGATGCCGTCCGTCACCCCCCCGACCTTGTGTTTTGCCGATTTAAACGCCAAGCCTCACCACACTTTCGCAACATACCGCCCGTCTTTGCCTTTCTTGCGGCGGGAGGACGGCGCCTACCTTGTCTTGCGCGCGGCCGACGTTGGCGCACTGGTAAAAGATCCAAGGACAAAACAGGTTGAGACTCAATGGCTTGAGGGGCGCGGAATCACTGATGGGCCGATTATGGATCTTGTTTCAAACAGCATGCTGTTTTCTAACGACGAGGCCCATCGACGTAGACGACAGCCGCTGGCGAAGTGCTTTTCGTTTCGCATGATGGAGGGCATTCGCCAAGACGTACGGCTGCTCGCAGAGGATCTTGCAAGCCGCAGATTGGATGGCGATAAGCTAAGGCTGCGCGATGACTATGCGTCGGCGATACCCTCGATCACGCTTGCCGGAATACTTGGCATAGATCCTGCCGATGTCCCCTTGTTCACGTCGATCGCTTATCGTGTATCAAAGATATTGACGACCTCTTGGACTGCCGAGGACATTCCGGGTATTGAGGTGGCCGCGCGCGAGCTAGAGGCCTATTGCTCAGATCTGATCGCTGACAGGCGCAAATCGCCGAGAGGCGACTTCATATCCGAATATGTCGCTTGCGTCGATCAGGACGCAAGCATGTCCGCGATCGAGGCTATCATGCAGCTTGTGTCCATTGTTCTTGGTGGAACCGATACGACACGCGCCGCCATCGTCATCCAGGCCGGGTTGCTTCTCGAAAGGGCAGATCTGTGGGAAGCGCTACGCGAGGATGAGAGTTCTGATTGTTCCTGCCGTTGCGGAGTCACTACGACTCGAGCCTGCCGTAGCCTCCATTCCGCGACTGGTTGTGGCCGACATCGAATTGGATCAGCATGTTATCCCTGCCGGCAATGTATTGATACTGTCGACCATGTCAGCGCTGCGCGATCCCGAAGCGTTCCCCGATCCGGAGCGGTTCTCTCTGTATCGCGAACGCCCCCGGTGGCATCCTGTCTTCGGCGATGGTGAACACCGGTGTTTGGGACAGGCCCTGGCGCAACTTGAGCTCGAGGAAGCGCTTCGCGCGCTGGTTGGGTCGCAATTTCGGCTCCGGCTCGCGGGTCAGCAGCTGAACGTTCGGGGACATGCAGGCATCAGGGAGGTCGACGAATTGGAGGCTCGCTGGACCTGAAGGCGCCCTGCCATCAAGTGGTCGATGTGCAGGCGACACAGTTCGTTTATGACAAGTTTGCCTGACAGTAGAACCCACCGTTTATGGGCGCGAGTGAGGTCGCCACTGTTTCCGCGTCGACGTATCGGGTACCGTTGGTTCGGTCTTGCGTTGAGGCCGTTCGGGGTGCGCCCGTCATCGAAGCCTTCGATGGTGAGACCGTTGCAGTTTCGGCCTTTGCCACGGGTGAAACTCCGTTTTTAATGTCCATGCGTGACGCTCGATGCGTTCAGCTCGAACCCTGCCGCATTGACGTAGTAATTAAATCTTTCGATTGAGCGAGTCGCAGTGTTGAGGCTCCGCCTCCAGCTGGTCAAGCCAACCGGGCATGGTTGCTGTTCGAGAGCGGGGTTCGCGTGGACGTCGAACTGGTTATCGTCGGGTCCAAAAACACGCCGCAAAGGGCAAGGTCGGGGGTCGGCGAGACTGGCTTCTCAAAGTATCCGAGTGCGCACCTTCGATTTCCAATCCACCGTATGAGCAAACACGACCATGCCGAGAATCTGGCCCAATGCGATGACAGCAAAACCGTCAGTCGATAATTCATTGAAAATTCTCATAAGTCTTTTCGGTGCGTTGCTTTTCGCATTGCTGGCATCAAGGCATGTGCCTGTGGAGGACTGCAAATACTGCGGTATCCTTCCAAGCGTCTCATCCTTTTCGCCTTTTGCATGCGCCAGTGTGGCAGTTTTTCTCTGCGCCTATGCGTCAGTGCTGACGTTCTGGGATAGAAGGCAGGCTCGGTCCATCAATCGATTGCTGGAATGTCAGTCGCTGCTGAATGGGTTTGGACATGCGTTTGACGATAATCTCACTCGAGGCGAGTTTGGTGTCGTGGCAAAGAGAGCTCTGACGGAATTCGCGCAATATTTCGGGGCGGATGATCTCAGGCTCGAAATAGTCGAGCCGCGCACCGGCGTCACCGTCGAAGAATTTCTTAGTGCCCGGTCCCCTCCTCCCACTGAGCCCGAAGTCAAAGCTGATTTTTTAATGCGTATAGGAACTAAGCGACCAGACGAAGAGCAAACCGCATCCCATTTTGTCGATCTCGGGAGGACGCAAGCCAGGGCCATCAAGGGCCGGATGACGACGCTGGTTGCAGCAGCGGTTACAACACCGCTGGGGCGTGTCGGTATCCTGCAGATGGCCTATCACAAGCCCCGACATGCGTTCCGTGACGATGAGATCCTTCTGCTGTGCGCAGCGCTGTCAGGCCTTATTCAGACAGCCGTCGACCATTGCAAGCGAAAGAACCGTGAAGATCTCGAAAGACGCCTCAATCATGCCGAGCGCGTCCAAGCTGTCGGGACTTTGGCCGGCGGCATCGCGCATGAATTCAACAATATCCTTGGCGCGCTGCTTGGCTACGGTGAGATGGCGCTCCAACGCGCCGGCGAAGGCCACAATGTAGAGCACTACCTCCGCGAAATGATGATAACCGCGAGACGAGCGGAGTTCATTGTGAGCCAGATCTTGACCTTAAGCCGCAGTCGCGAGCAGGAAAGAAGACCAATCAACCTGGTGGAAGCAGTTCGCGACGCCCTCCCGCTTATATCGGCCTCTCTACCCAATCTGGAAGTGAACGCGCCGCTGGTGTCCGACGAGGACTGCAAAATGCTTGGTCATCCCGTCGAACTCCAGCAAATCGTCATAAATCTTTGTAAAAATGCATGCGAGGCGTCAAGAGGCCAGATCCGGGTAGATATCATTGTCGATGTCATCCTCGTCGACAATGTAAAATCACTTTTTTTAGGGCTTCTCCAGCCCGGAAAATATGTTCGTATCCGCATCGCAGACAATGGAAAGGGCATTTCCCCAGGCACGTTGCCGCGTATTTTTGAACCATTTTTCACCACAAAGGCCGCCATTGGCGGGACCGGGCTCGGCTTGGCGGCGGTTCACGGCTTGGTCACCGCGATGGACGGGCGGATTGATGTTACGAGCAATGTTGGAGAGGGTACGTCGTTTGAAGTCTATTTCCCCCATTCGGCACTCTTGCCAACTCCCACCAATCAATTTCTCGTTCTTTCACACGTCATGCTGGGGGATGGCCAGCTGATTGCTGTTGTCGAGCCTCATTGCCGTGATCTTGCGAAGAATGAAGAGAAGATTGCCGCACTCGGCTATGAGCCAGTGGGGTTCTCGGACCTCGGCCTGATGGAGGAATGGTTATCCACGCAGGTCCCAGACGTGATTATGATAGACGTGCGGTCAATTCCACCGAACCATTCGGCGCGCGATATCGAAAATATGGCGCGTGGCGTGCCTGTCATCTTGATCTCACACGGCGGAGATGAAGAAATTTTGAGTGCCCCGATTGCTTCGCGCTTCACGTTACTCCGAGAGCCATTGAGTTCGAGAGCGTTGGCCGACGCGATCAGAGAAAGCCTTGTGAAGGAGTTCAAACAAGTCCGGTATTCGGCCCACCATCGCTCGGCGTCCGAGTGACCAATGAACGATCGTCCGTCGTGTTTCTGTCACATCAGGTAAGCTTGCCCATGTGAAGGGTGACGCCTGATCCATCCCGTAGAAATCCCCGGAGCCAGAATTGGCTTTCGGGGACCTTCCAGGTTTTCCTGTCATGGCGGCATGCCGGAAAGAAAATACAAAATCGTACAAAGTCTCGCAACCCGCGTGATGGCACAACGGAGGTCGTTGCCAATGGCCGTCTCTCGGCACCAACCAGGCCGGGCGCATGGCTGACAGATTCACAGTGTCATTCCAAACGGCTGACATCGCTGCAGCGGCCGTTGCTCACGACCCGTTCAATATCGCATCGCGAAATCCCTATATCAACAAGCATGAAGTCCTCTGATCCCTTGAGCTCGACGATTGCCCTCCGGACGTCTCGCCGCCGGCGTAGCGCTGCAACAAGTCGCACCAATTGCAGCAAGAATGTTGGCTGGATAATTCGCATCGTTTTCCCGATGTTGATTCAAACAACCGCCGACCCGCGCAGTGCGCGCCCGCGAGCCTCACTATCGACCATCCGCGTCATCGGATTATTGTCGGAGTCCGAAAAGCCATTGCATTTGTAGTGAGCGACAGAGAACCGGGTTGTCGTTCTTCTGTTATGGTCCAGGTACGAAATGGGGACTTTCGGGTCCCAGTTTTGTATCGTTGTTCCAGAAAGGCTGCGACAGCGCCGCTAAGGGTGCTGGTGAATGGGCATCTGGGCTACTTGCATGACGGAAAAGAGCGCGAAGTAAATCACCGCCACGATGCAGAACAGACATGCCGCGACGATTCCTTTTCGCCACAACGCCTCCTCGTCGTCGTGATTCCCTGGTTCCGCGTCGAAACGCGGTTCCTGATCGTCATCAGGCGGAGTAGCGCCTGCCCTTGAATGCGCTTCCGAGATTTTTGCGATCATTCGTTCTGGTTCACCGTTTTGAATTGTTGCCGCACGCTCGTCGCAGCCAGGTTCGATGCGGCTTTCGTTCCTATGACGCCGACCGGCCGATCGACCTCGGGTTGGCGCCGTTTCGCTGGCCGGGCCTCGAGCGTTCCCACGCATAAAGGTGTTCTCTTTCATAAGAGCGATTGTCGCTGGGCTCCGTTTCATCAGCGTTTCGATTGCCGTTAGCCTTCTTAAGGACGAAACACGTCGCGGCTGGAGGAATCGACTTCGCGAAGGTCTGCACCTGGAAAGGCCTGGGCGGGAAGCGGCACAAGCGGCCACGATGGCGCAGATCGTCTGCCAGAGTTCCTCGGCGCATCCTCCCGGAAAGTCGGCTCGAGCTGTCCCCACGTCAGGCAAGAAAACGGTATCGTTTACGAACGCCACGTCTTCATTGTGAAGGATGATCGATGCGAGCGTATGACCTGGTGCATATGCGACCGCAAGGTCGACACCGCCGATGGTGATCGTGTCGCCATGGCGAAGCAACCGGTCCCATTGCCGTCCATCGACGGCCAGTTCCGGCAGATCGTAGCGCTCCCGCCACATGTGCTGAACGATACTCACCCGTTCTCCGATTGCCGTCGGCGAGGCGGTGCGGTCTGAAAGATAGGCCGCCGCCGACATATGATCGGCATGAGGGTGAGTATCGATAATCAATTCCACTTTCAGTTCATGCCTCCAGACGAACTGAAGCAGTTCGTCTGCGCTAACGGCGCTGAATGTCGCCGAGCCTCTGTCGAAGTCGAGAACCGGATCGATGATGGCGCACGCGCGGCTGGCAGGATCCCAGACGATGTACTGGACCGATCTCCGTCGGCTGATGGAATATGCCGTGAACGTTTGGTCGCATCAGTCTCCCGCCGTTTCGCGGGAGACTGATCACTCGCTTCCTAGCGAGCCACCGTCAGCCGCGCTCCTCAGGTCCCACGGTCAACAGGGGAGGCTTCAATGCCCCATAGGAGCGCTCGTAGAGCCGATCGCCGAGGTGTTTCAGTGTGAAATTTCTAAGAATGGGCGAAAGGCTGCGTAACATGTCGCGAGCGCGCGCTTGCTTGCGCACCCAGGCGACACGGTGTTGCCTATGTTGACGGAATCGCCGCATCATAAGGTCCGTGGATGAGCCGTCCGAAACAACCTCGGCCAGGACCAGGGCGTCTTCAAGTGCCATGCCAGCGCCTTGCGCCATGCTAGGTGAACAGGCATGGGCGGCATCGCCTATGAAGACCAGACCGTCCTCGCAGTTGCTAAAGTCAGGGACCTCCTGAAGCTCACTGAAATGCATCTCGGCGCAGGAGTCCAGTTGGCTGATAAGCTGGCCCAGCGGAGAACCAAAGTCTCCGAACATGTTTTTGAGGTCTTGCGCAGTGCCGCCCTCGACCTCCGACGTACGGCAGTCGGCATAAAGATATACCTCGGTGGCGCTAATTGGAATTGCGAGGAGGGTCTGGTCGCGCCCGAGCATAGCCGTCCAGGATGATATGTTCGCCGTGTTGTCGGTCACCGTTCTCCAGCACGATATGCCCAAGGCTCGAGGCCTGCAGTCAGTGGTGGCTCTACGGAGCCATGAATTCACACCATCTGCCGCAACAACGAACCCGCATTCCCTTGAAGTGCCGTCGGCCAATAACACACTCATACCAGCGGATGTCCGGTGAACAGCCACGATTGCCTTTCCGTAACTCACGACGGTGCTTTTCAGCGATGAGAGCAGGGCCTGGATCAGACGAGAACGTGGCATGGCGAGACAGGGGCCGCAACTGGACCAGAAGTCCTCCGCTGATAGAGCGTGGATCAGCTCGCCGCCTGAGGAGAGGATGTGCTGTTCTTTGATACGGCGACCATTGGCCTCAAGCGGGTCCAGCAGCCCTAGCTGATCGAGTGCCCGGGTGGCATTTCCCAGCAGAAATATACCTGCCCCACCAAGCCTCGGTCCGAGGGACTGTTCGTAGACTTCACATTGGTGGCCTCTGATCTCAAGTGCCTTCGCTGCGGCTAGGCCCGCAATGCCGGCGCCGGCGATGATTATCTTCATCGAAACGACCTTTCTTAATCGCGATGCAATGGTCGCTACGGGGTACGAGTTTTCCGTCCACCTTGGTCTCGTGCCGTGACGTCCGTCTGTCGACGCGACAAGGGCGGCGGGTGAAGTCGCCCGATCATGCCGCGACGGCCATGATCGGGCCTACGACCTGGTTAGGACCGCTCACACGCCGAACTCTCAGATGAGCGAGAATCTGGCATGTCCCCGCCTTGGTTAGGCATCTGTCCCATGCGCAGCCCTCAGTAGTTCGGCGGCACGCTCGCCAATCACAACGCACGGAGCCATCGTGTTGCCGACAGGAATCCTCGGCATGATCGATGAATCGGCTATACGCAGGTTGTCTATTCCGTAGACCCGCAGCCGAGCGTCAACCACAGACATGGAATCCAGACCCATCTTTGCGGTGCAGGACTGATGCCAGTAGGTCACAGCGGAATTGCGGATGAAGCTCTCCATGGTGGCGCGGTCGCGCGCAAGCGGGATCACCTCTCGCTTTACCAATGCGTTAAAACGGGTGCTATTGCCCAGCTCTCGGCAGAGTTCGACGGTACGAAAAGCCGTCTCGAGGTCGCCAGGATCGCTGAGCGAGTTGGGAGCGATCACGGCGGGGTCGCTGTGTCCGGGTCCCGACAGCTGCACCCGCCCACGACTTTTGGGCTGAGCGAGACCGGCGAACATCGTCCAACCATGTTCGGGAGCTTCGAGCCCGACTTCCGGCGGCGGCGGTACGGCAAATTCAAGCTGGCATTGAATGAGATCAGGTGCGGTCAAGCGCGAATCACTCCTGGCGTAAAGCACTGCCTCACATCCACCGCCGCCGACCTGCTGCGGTTTTGCGTATTCCCACGTGCAGCCAAATGCGATGTGATCCTGATGGTTTTCGCCGACGCCAGGCAGGTTTTGGACGATCGGAATGCCATGTCGACGCAGTTCGGCCTCAGGCCCGATCCCCGACTGCATCAGCACCTTCGGCGTGTGAACCGCCCCTAGGGAGAGAACGATTTCCCGACCGGCCTCGAAGCGTACCAGCTTGTCATCCACGATCGCCTCAACGGCCACCGCTTTCGATCCATCAAGGACGACGCGCGTGACATGCGCAGCCGTCAACACCGTCAAATTGGGCTGATGCATACGGGGGTAGGTATAGGATCGAAAAACCGATTGCCTATTGTTACCTTGAATGCGCAGTTCTGCGATTGACGCGCCCTCGCCCGCCTCCATCATCTCGCCATTGGCGCTTTCGAAGGTCGGAATTCCCATTATACGGGCAGCTTCCAACGTCGCATGCGCCAGCGGCTGGGGCGCCTCCGGCTGTGCGACGAAAACCGGTCCGCCCGTACCGCGGCGAGCGGGGTCGGCCTTGCCCTGCCAGTCCTCGATCCTCCGGTAATATCCGAGAATGGATTCGTAGCCCCAGGCGGCGTCGCCGGACTCCTGGGCAAAATAATCCCAGTCACTCTTGTGCCCACGGGCCCAGACCATCACGTTGATGGCGGATCCACCACCAAGGACCTTGCCCATGTTGAGGGGAAGTCGGCGACCATTGATATGGGGAGAAGGCTCGCCCATGAACGCCCAGTCCCGCGAAGAGCCCAAATTTAGCGGCCACTGCCCCGGTTCTAAAATGGACGGCTCCGCGTCGTCTCCGCCGGCTTCGAGGAGAAGAACCTGTATATCCTTGTCCTCTGCCAATCGACCAGCCACGACAGAGCCGCTCGAGCCGGCACCGCATACGACGAAATCGAAATTTTTGCGCAGTTGCTGCCGCAACGTCTTCTGGTTTTCAAGCACGCTTTGCCTGATCTGATCGTCGTTGAAATGTGTCATGCATCACCTTTTGGTTCGATGTCTGTCGCCCTTGGCAACACGGCAAAGTTCGTCCGTTGTATTTCCACGGGCGTGTTCGTTGGCTGTTACAGTCTGGGTGTTCTTGATTTCGTTTGAAGTCCAAGGATCTGAACTTCGTGGCGCGTGCAAGTTGAAGGCCCCGGGCGCCGACCCCGCGGTCGCCAGTCCCTATTCACCCAGGTTCTATTGACGGTTTGAACAGCGTCATGGGTGGCTTTGTCGGCCGGCTTGTGATCTCCGCCTCGTCGCTAGCGAAAGCGGGATTGACCGGTGATGCGACGGCAATCGCGCTGTCGCGGCGATGGAATTCTTTGATTTTTCAAACATTCATCTCCTCGGATATCGCGATAATAATTATCGCAATAAATAATATTGTTCATACATCACGTTTTCTGTCAACCTGTCTTTTCGATTTCGAAAAGAGCAATTCGCACAGGAGCTGCGATATGAGCCAACGGTAGGAAATGTTTCTCGTGTCACGAAGAAGTCGGGCGCAGTAACAGCCCTGAAACACCGCTGCGGCCATAAGGACGCGCCTCAGGGCCGTAATGGCTTCCCCTCCTGTGGCCGGGGCCGGGTCCGGTATGCTCTTTCTAGCACCGACCCGGCCCCAGATGCCTCAGGGCACCAGCGTGTTCTCTGAAGGCGCTTTCCTGGCGACGAAATTGGACGTCCAGCAAAATGCCGGAAAAAGGATCTTCCGCCGGCAGCAATCTCGGCGACACGTTTTAGTGAGCAGAGCCGCCTGGACTTTCCCGAACATGAACAACTGAGGTATGGCTCAGAACGTCGAATATGGCGGTTGCCAATGTCGCCGAGCTGAAGGGCGTCCGCAACATCCGGGCCGCCAAAATGGGACGCGTAGAATCCAGATCCAGTGCGCGGTCGCTTAACAGCAGCAGCTTCTCAGTCCCGACATTGTCCAATAAACGCGATAGGTCATCGTGACGCATGAGAAGCTGTCTGTCGACAACCACAACGTCGGCACACAGGCCTGCTTGCAGTTGATCAATGAGGCAATCGATACCCGCACATCCTATTGGCTCATATCCGAGCGCAGCAACCTTCTCCTCGTACAATTCGAGGAGCATCCTGTCTTGCACGACAATGATGACCCGTTCACCGCTACCGATTGGAACCGCATTTTCGTCGAAGAAACCCTTAACGGGCAGCGGCTCGAGATCGCTCGCCGGCAGAAAGAGCCGGAAAGCCGAACCCGCTCCGATTTCGCTTTTCACGTCGATACTGCCCCCCAAGGCGGAAACGATACCATGCACAGCCGAAAGGCCGAGGCCCGAGCCGCCCGTCTTCGAATTCGTCGTGAAAAATGGTTCAAATATATGCGGCAAGACGTGATCCGGAATTCCGGGTCCCTCGTCGCTGACAACAAGACAGACGTGTCGCCCAGGCCCGAGCTCGCCATGCGACAGGAGCCGCTTCCTCGTGGTTTTAACGACCTCGACACTGATGATGACCCTCTGACCCCTCGACGACGCTTGGCTCGCGTTCTTGCAAAGATTCATTGCAAGCTGGTGCACATCCACAGGATTGCCTTCTATGACCGCAGGACGTTGATCGAGGTTGGATTCGATAATCACATGGCTGCCGAGAGTGACCCCAAGGAGCGGCAGGATGTCGGCAACCGCGTCGGCCACGTCAAATGGTTTCGTCGTCCTTTCGCGCTTTCGGCTGAACGTCAGTATCTGGTCTACGATATGCTTGGCCCTCGCCCCGCTCTTTAGAATTTCCTGCACGTAATGACGTGTCGTGGACGGCCGGCGAAGGAGCTGAACCGCCATCTCCCCATATCCTTGGATTGCGCCCAGAACGTTGTTGAACTCGTGTGCGATGCCACCAGCCAGCGTGCCAATCGCCTCTAGCCGCTGCGCGTGCTCGAGGCGGTGCTCCAGTCCTTCTTTCTCCTGGCGACTGCGGTTTGCCTCAACGAACTCGATAAGCGTCTGAAGTGTTGCTTGGAGCAAGCGAACCTCGTCCCCAGGCATCTTCGGCTGCAAATCATCGAAGCTCAAAACAAGCGCAGCCACATCGCGCTCGGACAAACCTGCCCCGACAATGAGACACGCGGTCGCGGGGCCGCGTGAGCGGATGAAACAGCGAGACTTCGCTGAAATTCGGGTCCCGAAGCCTTCCAGGTCGCGAAGTGCAGGCGTTCCCTCCTGGTTAAGAAGGTCCTGTGCAAGCTCCAGCAGCAGCGCCCTCTGCTTTTCGTCGTCGCTGAGGCAGTAGTTGTCTTTGATTTCTCCCCGCTCTAAATCGCAAATCGCGAAAGCACATCTTTGCGCCGCGAATAAGTCTGAGATAATGCTCAATGCACTGTTCATGAGGCCGGCGAAGCTGCCACAGTCGCTCTCGACCATTTCAGCCTTGAGTTCGGCAATGACTTGTTCGTAGTGGAGACGTCTCTTGAGGCGTTTGGTCTGGGCACGCAAGCGATACACCAGAACACAGATATAGACACAAAGAATGATCGCCGTGATACCGAGCATTATCCTGCTGAAAGACGCACGCGACGTGGCGTCGGCAGCAATGTCCAAGTACTCCGATTGAAGCTCCTCTGCTCGCAGGGGCGTCTCAGAGGCCTGAATGGCCGCAATCTTGCTATCAACCTTTGGTAAGACAGCCAAGATCATTCGTGCGTGAATGATGACCGTTCCCAGTCCCTGTAGGACCGGCGCTGCAGTGTCAAATTCTGGCAGTTGCTCTAGACGCCTGAGAATAACCTCCTGCAGTTGGTCGTCCGGCCGCGTCGAAAATCGCATCATCAGATTACCGAGATCGCCCAATCTGGTGAGAGCCATCTTGACGGCTTCATTTCGGGAATCGTGGAGTTCGGAAAGTGTCTGACCAAATACCCCGATCGAATTCTGCAACAGTGCATTGCGGGTCTTAAACTCCTCGACGAGCTTCTCGTCGAGGTCGATAACGTCCCTGAGTTGCCGTAGGAGTTGATGGAGCCTGGAATTGTCGGTGAACTGCGGCCTTTCGAACAGTCTCTTCAACTCCGTTGTCGTGTGCCTCATGTTGACGACGGCGGACACGAGCGGATCGTATGACGATAATAGTCCCGCTCTCGCCCGGAGGACGTCGCGCTGAAGCGAAGCGTGATTGACGTCGACGGCCCGCAGGTTCATCATCACCGCCTCGTGAACGTCCCGTCCGGGATCACGGCCGGCTGCAACAACGGCAAGGATAATCGCCGATAGCGTCAGTAGAGCGATCGGCAGGGTCTCAATGAGACTCTTCAACGTCAGGCTGCGTGAGCTCTTTCCCACTATAAACCCCGGTCAAACTGTTGAGGAACGCCTCGAGCGCATCGACGTCGCCTACCGTCAGTCGGCGCCCGAGCTGGCTTCTGCCCATGATAGCAATCGCCTCCCGAAGTGTTGCCGTGCGACCGTCGTGGAAATAGGGTGCCGTCAACGCCACATTGCGCAAACTGGGCACCCGGAAAACGTCGACATCCCGATCAGCCCGGTCTAGGCGTGCGTCGAGATCCTCAGGCGTCGGAAAGTTCTCGGCACCTGGGTCGCCGAATACTCCGAAAATCTGGAACATGTTGCCGCCAATATTGGAGCCTTGATGGCAAGAGACACAGCCGTATTCGGTGAAGAGTTTCAGTCCGTGCTTTTGTAACGGAGTGATCGCCTTCTTGTCTCCTTTCAGGAAACGGTCAAAGGGTGCGTCAGGAGTTGCAAGAGACCTCTGATAGCTGACAAGCGCATCCAAGACGTTTTCGCGCTCCGCCAAGCGACCATATCTCAGAGAAAACGCGTCAGCATATGACCGGTCGCTGTTCAATCTCGACACCAAGGTGGGCCAGTCCATTGCCAAAAGGTTCGAGTCGTGAATGATTGCGTCATTTTGGCTTACAAGGGATGTAAACTTTCCGCGCCATCCCAGGCGGTAGTTGTTTCCGACGTTGAATATCGTCGGCGCGTTGAACGCATGCATCTTCCCCTCGTAGCCCACAGTTCTTGCCGCATGAATCGTGCCGCCTGTCGCAAGGTCGTGACAAGAACTGCAGGAGACCTCCCGCCGCTTGGACAAGAGCTTGTCGTGAAAGAGGCGTCGCCCGAGCTCCACGCGGCCGGGATCGAGTCGAGGGGCGTCAGGAAGTGGCAGCAGCGCCTCCTGCTGCGTTCCCGCCACTAAGACGCTGCCGGCGGCCGTGAGAACGCCACCGCTGACGGCAAGAAGTGTCAGCAACACCATCCGGGGGCTGCCCTTCTTGAACAGCGTGCGGCGTCCCTGCAAGCTCATATCTTGCGACCACCCTTGTAAGTTACCTCGACATCTGCGTCGAAGACATAACCGGCACCCCGCTCCGTCTTGATCAAAGTCGGCTTTGACGGATCCCCCTCGAGCTTGCGCCTCAGACGGAGTATTAGAACGTCGATGCTTCGATCGAAAACCTCTTCATCATGTACCCTGCTCGCCGACAGAAGCTGCTCGCGCGACAGAACCTGGCGAGGGGCACGTAAGAACGCAGTCAGGAGGTTGAATTCTCCTGCGGTGAGCTTCACCTCCTGATCTTCGCCGCAGGTCAGCCTGCGAAGCTTGACGTTGAGGACCCATTCGCCAAAGCTGTAGATTTTCCGGTCCTTCTTGCTATCGAGAACGGGACGCTCACGCAACGAGGAGCGAACGCGGGCCAGCAACTCGCGGGTTCCGAACGGCTTGGTGATGTAATCTGCAGCCCCGAGTTCCAAGCCGACGACCTTATCGGCCTCGTCGAGACGGTCTCCGCTAATGATGATGATCGGCGAATCCGATGAACTGGCCAGCTTCCGCACGATGTCCAAGCCATCTTCCTGACCAAGATTAAGATCGACGATAACCAGATCGACCGGATCAGTACTGAGGATTCGGGGAAGATCTTGACTACCGCTGATCCCGGTAACCCGAAACGCATGATGCGAAAGATAGTCGATCAAAAGACTTCGCATGCTCGAGTCGTCGTCGATCACCAATACGTGCTTCACAGACCCACTCCACGCCATCCGGCCATGTCATCTGTAATTTTCATCCCGGGTAGGCGATCGGTTTCCCGCGGACGACAGAAAAACCGCTTCATTTCAGGCGCAATCCCGTCATCGACCAGAGCCGCTCTGCCGGCGCTATTCGCGGCCGTGAACAAAAATTCTACAAGAGTGTTCATTCTCAGATTCCTATGCTCCGAAGCGCGTTTGTAACACATAGTCCGGTTTCGAATATATCACAAGTATCAATTTTATCATTTATTATCGGTATGGCGGATCTCTTCGCATACCCTTGCACCGGCAACCGGCTGCCAAGGCGGTTAGCTGCGATCGAGCGCAACGAGCAGGGAGAGCGAGTTGTGGTAACTACTCTGCGATCGCGGCAATACCCCTCTAACCTAACGGTCCATTGCCATCATCGCGGGTTGTCCGAAGGCAGCCGCAGGATCAGCGCGGCTAACCTTGAAAGGAAGGGACCCGTGAAGCCACTCCTGCGCAACAGTAGTGACGGGTTGTAGTGACAGCCCCAGGTCTGGGTGCGCACCCGTCTTCAACGAGCCTCATTTAAAAGACTATCGTGTGGAGGGCCGCCTCAGCGCTGTTGTCCGGCAGCCGAGACGGTATCTCCACTGCGGGCGCTCGCTCGGTTGACGACCCTGCTGATTGTGCCTGCAACTACTGCCGCAAATGCCACTCTGGTCTGTATCACCGAGGCAGTGATTGAACTGTGGCGGTCCGACAAAGAGCTGTTTGCAACGTGGAAATGCCCCGGGCGTTGATGCGATTGACGCCGCCAGACGACTTCCTTCTGTTTGAATTCTCTCAGATTGGCATTGGTCAAAAAGACTTCCTCTTTCCATGAATAGGTTAGTTTCGTCTCCGCATGACGTGATGCAGGCCGTGTGCTGAAGGCGTCTTGGGGGCCT
Source organism: Rhizobium sp. KNZ14-9A (assembly GCF_056755015.1). Taxonomy (NCBI): domain Bacteria; kingdom Pseudomonadati; phylum Pseudomonadota; class Alphaproteobacteria; order Hyphomicrobiales; family Rhizobiaceae; genus Rhizobium; species Rhizobium sp. KNZ14-9A. The sequence goes on along the minus strand of NZ_JBPGXB010000001.1, from coordinate 59,017 downwards.
GATGTTGCCGCCCCGTTTCCAAAGCAGGTTTTCCGGTTTCATCTGGAACCATGACGTTGGTCGAAGCGCGACTTTCCAATTGCTGCTTCTGACAACGACTGCGCTCCAGTCTTCTTGCGCCATCAGTCTGCGATGCTGTTTCGTATTTGTCTCAGCGAAGACGCCAATATCTGGCTGGTTGCGACACCGCCTAGGGGAACACGAGCATGAGAGCGTCTGAAAGTCGCTTGCCAGCGGTCAACTCGTTGACGGAGCGAACCAGCGACTGTCGGTCAATGCGGAAGTGCCGGTAGAGATCGCCGATCGTTCCCGTCTGTCCGAAGTGCTCGACACCGTGCGAAATGGTCCGATGCCCGGAAACGCCGCCCAGCCATGACAGGGTTGCGGGATGCCCGTCGATGACGGTGACGATCACGCAGTCGCGGGGCAGAGGATCGAGAAGCGTTTCGACATGGCTTCTGGCCTTCGGGTTGCCACGCGCCCGCTCCCGCTGCGCCGCCGTCCATCCAGCGTTGAGGCGGTCGGCCGAGGTTACGGCAAGGACGCCGACGTCGCGCCTTGCCTCGCCGATCATGCCGGCCGCGGCAATCGCCTCGTCGGCGACCGCACCTTGATAGGCAATGACGGCCGAACAATTGGGGCCGGGTTTGCGCAACCAGTAGGCGCCGTCGATGGCGCCCTGCCGGAAGTCGTCGTCGACGCGTTTCAGCGGTTGTTCCAGCGGTTTGGTCGTCAGCCGCAGGTAGATCGACCCACCGGTCTCGTCGCGCAGCCAGGTGCGTTCGTCCCTGTGGCCTTCACCATCGCGCTGGAGGTAATCGAAAGCCCACTCCATGATCACGGCGAGTTCGTCAGCAAAGCCGGGCTCGAACGCCGCCAGACCGTCCTGACTCATGCCGATCAGCGGGGTTCCGATAGATTGGTGGGCACCACCTTCTGGCGCCAGTGTCACCCCGGAGGGCGTGCCGACGATGATGAAGCGTGCATCCTGGTAACACGCATAGTTAAGCGCATCGAGGCCGCGGCAGACGAAGGGATCGTAGACCGTGCCGATCGGGATCAGACGCTTGCCAAACAGAGAATGGCTAAGGCCCGCAGCACCGAGCAGCAGGAAGAGGTTCATCTCCGCTATGCCTAGTTCGACATGCTGACCCTTCGGTGTGAACTCCCATTTCGCGGTCGACGGGATGCGGTGCTCGATGAACGCATCCGCCATCGCCGCACGGGCAAAAAGCTTGCGCCGGTTCACCCACGGCCCGAGGCTCGTTGTGCCGGTGACGTCCGGAGATGTTGTCAAGATGCGGTCGGCCAACTCGCTTGTGCCCTTGGCGAGATCATCCATTATCTTTCCGAAAGCTGCCTGCGTCGAGATCTCGCGAGCGGGGTCGATCGAAATTGCCGGCACGTCGAGACGCGCGTCATCGTAGCGTCGGGCACCCTTCGAGAAGAAGGCGACGTCGGCAAGAAACGCCTTCAACCCGGCGACATCTGCTATTCCTGCGAACGGCTCCCATTCCTGACCGACAGGGATGCCCAAGGCCGTCTGCCAATCGGCGAACTGCTTGCTGGTCATCAGGCCGCCATGATTGTCTTTGTGCCCGGCGATCGGCGTGGCCCAGCCCTTGATGGTATAGGCGAGGAAGCAAGTCGGGCGATCTTGGTCGATCGCAGCGAAGGCATCCGCCATCGTCGCCACGCAATTGCCGCCGAGATTCTCCATCAGTTCTGCAAGCTCGGCGTCGCTGCGGCTACCGATGAGCGAGGCTATGTCCCCGTGTTCGCCGATCTCGTCCAGCAGGCGCTTGCGCCAGACCGCGCCGCCCATGAAGGTGAGCGCGGCGTAGTCTTGGTTGGGGCAGCGGTCGATCCAGTCGCGCAACTGGGTGCCGCCCGGTTCTTCGAAGGCTGCACGCTGCAGGGCGCCGTATTTCACGCGAACGACCTCCCAGCCGAACGTGTCAAAGATCTTTTCGATGCGCTCGAACAGTCCCTCACGAACGATCCCGTCGAGGGATTGACGGTTGTAGTCGATGATCCACCAGCAGTTGCGCAGGCCATTCTTCCAGCCTTCCTGCAGGGCCTCGTAAATGTTGCCCTCGTCCAGCTCGGCGTCGCCCATCAATGCGACCAAGCGGCCAGGCGTCAGGTCGCCACCCCATTCCTTTGCCTTGATGAAATCCTGGACGATGGAAGCCAGGGCGGTGATGCCGACGCCCAGCCCGACCGAGCCCGTTGAGAAATCGACGTCATCGATGTCCTTTGTCCGGCTCGGATAGCTCTGGGCGCCGCCGAATCCACGGAAGTTCTCCATTTTGTCTCGCGTCTGGTTGCCCATGAGATAGTGCATCGCATGGAAGACGGGCGAGGCGTGCGGCTTGATGGCTACCCTATCCTCGGGCTTCAGCGCCGAGAAATACAATGCCGTTATGATCGACACCATCGAGGCCGAGCTTGCCTGGTGGCCGCCGGTCTTGATGCCATCCACCTTCGATCGGACATGGTTGGCATTATGGATCATCCAGTGCGACAGCCATAACAGCCGCTGTTCAATGGTCTTCAGGTGCGGGCGTTGGAAATCGATCATCAGTGCGTCCACAGTTGCAGGGAAGCAGGCTCTCGAACGGGCTCTCAACCCTCTCTGTAATAGTAGCTGTAGCCGTTGAGCGCGGGCGCGCCTCCGAGATGAGCATAGAGCACCCTTGAACCTTGCGGGAAGAAGCCCTTGCGTGTGAGGTCGATCATCCCCTGCATCGACTTGCCCTCGTAGACCGGGTCGGTGATCATCGCCTCGGTGCGGGCGGCAAGGCGAATGGCTTCGTTGGTCTCTTCCGACGGGACGCCATAGGCAGGATAGGCGTAGTCCGGGATGATGACGATCTCGTCTTCGCGAACATTGCGGCCAAGCCCGACCAGCTCAGACGTGTTGTCGACGATGGACCGCACCTGCGCCCTCGTCTGTTCGAGCGTGCCGGACGCGTCGATGCCGATCACGCGGTCGGCGCGCTCCTGTGCGGCGAAGCCGACGATCATGCCTGCCTGGGTTGACCCCGTGACGACGCAGACGACGATGTAGTCGAACTTGAAGCCCAGCTCTTTTTCCTGCTCCGCCACTTCCTCGGCAAAGCCAATATAGCCGAGTGCACCATATTTATGGACCGATGCTCCGGCAGGGATCGCGTAGGGCTTGCCGCCTGCGTCCTTAACGGACTGGATCGCATCCTTCCAGCTCTTGCGGATACCGATATCGAAGCCATCGTCGACGAGGCGTGAATCGGCTCCCATGAGGCGCGTCATCAGGATGTTACCGACGCGATCATAGACGGCGTCATAATGGGGGACCCACTTTTCCTGAATGACCACGCACTTCATGCCGATCTTGGCAGCGGTCGCAGCGACCATGCGCGTATGGTTCGATTGCACGCCGCCGATCGAGACCAGCGTGTCGGCGCCTGAGGCGATCGCGTCGGGGACGATATATTCCAGCTTTCGCAGCTTGTTGCCACCCATGGCCAGCCCGGAATTGCAGTCGTCGCGCTTTGCATAGATTTGTACACCGCCACCTAAGGCTTCAGTCAAGCGGGGCAGATGCTCGATCGGTGTCGGGCCGAATGTGAGTGGGTAGCGTTCGAACTTTTCAAGAAGGGACATTGAGGGCTCCGGAAAACAATGGCAACGACCGGATCAGAGTAATGCGTTTGTATTGAAAGGTGCTTCCAAAATAATCGGTGAGCGAATCTACGTTTTCACGGTTCTCTCGATCAGGTGATTCGATTCTATCGATGTTGGCATCTTGTTTGGAAGATTCTTCCAAATAGAGATCGCCCGGCTCGATCTGCGTCCCGCTTGCACGCGGCATGAAGGATGCGGAAGCTTGCCTGAGGCAAACATGACGCCCGGGCCACCCGGCAAACGCGGGCCTGGCGTAACACTGCGGAGCGCAAGTCTCACAAGAGACCGAAGGTCGGGCCGATGCATGTCCAAGCAAGATTCATGTCGACGCGATCCGGCGTTTCGGCGCCCGCGCATCGGGTGGCTCTGTTGCACTTGAAACGATAATCATGGCGATCGACATCATGGTCGAGGGGTTTCGCGCTTTCGTGGCCCAAGGATCTTGGAGCGAAACATGCGGACCTTCTGGCCACAGAGTCTCTTGATTAAATTATTCCCCGGCACGCGTTTCCTGACGGTGATCGGCGTCGCAATCGCCTTGTTTGGCGTATCGGCAAATGTCAGCGCGCAAGCACGGGAACGGGAAACCGAACTGGCAAATATCTACGAGAGCAAAATCGTTGAATTTTGGAACAAGCACGGCCAGCGCCGGGATTTCGCCGGCATTCATGGGGTGCGTGTAGCCGCTATGGCTTTCCCCCGTCCCGGTGGGAAAGAAGGGATTGTGATTTCCAGCGGTTACGGTGAGAGCTTTTTCAAGTACCGCGAGAATGTATACGACTTGTGGCAGGAAGGGTATCAAATCTATATTCTCGATCACCGCGGTCAGGGCTTGTCGGAGAGATCGATCACGCCGAACAAGGCACAGCAACTCGATCCGCAAGCCGTCAAGCGCGTGCACGATCTTGGCTATGTCGAAAATTTCGACTATTTCGTCGACGACCTGAAAACGTTCGTTGAAAAAGAGGCTAAGCCTGCCAACGAGCGGCTCTTCCTCCTCGCGCACTCCATGGGTGGAGCGATCGCGTCATTGTATCTTGAGAAATTCAACGCCGATTTTTCTGCCGCGGCATTGTCTTCGCCCATGCATCAACCCGATCTGAGCCCAATTCCCAACAAAGCATGCTGGCTGCTCAAGCTCGGCCCCGGAAAATCCTACGTTTGGGGCCGGGGACCCTATGTTTCCAGAGAGTTCAATGCGGATCGCGACTTGACGAGCAGCCGCGTACGTTACGAGATCCTCAAGCGCGGGGAGGCCGATCGCCATCCGCAAGCCCAGCTCGGCGGGCCGAGCTTCCAATGGGCCTACGAGGGCTGCATGGCAGCAAACCGCAGCATCCGGGATGCGGGTCGGATTAGCGTCGACGTTTTGCTTTTTCAGGCGGCCGATGACAGAGTGGTCAAAGCCTACGGGCAGCGACAGTTTTGCGATGCGATGAATTCCGCGCGATTGGGCTCGTGCTCTTTGCGAATGATCGAAGGCGCAAGGCATGAGCTGCTGATCGAGCAGGATGTCTATCGCAATCTGGTGCTCAAAGAGATGCTGTCATTTTTCGTGCGAAAGCGCGAGACGGGCCAGAGGACCAATTGAAGCCCTTTGCTTCGGCTAATCGCAAGCTTGTTTTACGATCGCATAACACCCGATTTTATCGATGCCGGCTTGCCTAGACCCCACAGCATCTGACAAGGGTCTGAGATCGAGACTTTGGTGCAACGCAGTCGAGCGAACTAGCCAGATGCGCGAATCGATTGCCTAGGCCGTCAGTTCCAATAGTGTCCCCTCGGCTCCAAATCTGACCAGTCCATCGAGAAACCGTCGACCTTCCACCGGACGACCTTTGATGCGGCAGCCGCGTCCTTGCACACGAGACGATGGTAGCCTGTTCATGAGGCTTGCCGCGAACCGTCAATGGCCAAATACGGTTGCAAGTGCAGGGCGGAATGAGAGTATCTTCATCGCCGTCGGGGCGGCGAGTAAGTCGCCACCGTTGGGGGGGGTGTCAAATAGCCGGTCTCCAAGTGCAATTCTTACTGGACATTTTGCCGGTATATCGCAAGTGCCTCCGCGAGGTAACACGACAAACTCTGGGCTCTTTGCACTTTTCAAGACGTCCGTAGCGAAGACAAGGCGGGACAACGCCGTCGTCACCCAATTGTCGCGCGTGCCCTGAGAAGGAAACGCCGCCGATAACGATTGGCAACCCTGCGACGGACGATCACACCCGCTTCATGGCGCCGTGGGAACCTCACCGCTTTCCAGGAAATGAGCCAAAGCCGTGATTGCCGCCGTCACGGGCATTTGAATGTTATGAAGTCGGGCAAGCTCAAGGACCGCGTCACAGATGACCGCAAGCTCCAATCGATGCCCCTTTTCAAAGTCCTGCAACATTGAGGTTCTGACGTCGCCCAAGTTGCGACCGGAAGTAATGATCGTTAACGGATCGAGTTCCAATTTCGACCCGTAGGCCTCGATGACCGGGATAATTTCCATCAGCATCTGATAGCTCACCTCGGCCAGATAGCGATTTCCGAGATTTTGGCCAAGGGTGGCGCCGGTAATGGCGGTGACCGGGTTTGAGATCATGTTTCTGGCCACTTTTGTCCAAACGGCGTCTCTTATTCGAGACGCTGTCCGCGTCGCTATGCCCGACCTATTCAAGATTTCCTCAACGTCGGCAAGCCGCCTCGTATGTCGATCATCCAGCTCACCCAAAGTCATGTGAAGGGGATTTCGGGTGCGTGCCAGGCCTGGGCGAAGCCGCTCCGCGGTGATCATTGCAGTCGTTCCGATAATTTGTGCAGGAGGCAATATTGATTTGATCTTGCCGCCAGGATCGACCGATTCGATGGCCCGTCCACCAGCCGCTGCCGATCCCTTCAAACAACCACCAGGGTATTCCATTGATGACCGGAACGATCACGGTCTCGGCCGCTATCATCGGCAGGAGGGACGATTTCGGACAAAGAAACAGAATCTGTTGAACGCCAAAATCCTTTGCGACGCCGACCGTCACTTTGGCGCTGTGATCGCCCCCTAAATCAATCAGGCGTACTCCGTTCTCTCTTATAGCCTTGAGGCTCTCACCTCTGGCAACGACGGAAACATCGAAGCCGGAAAGTGAAAGGCGGGCAGCTAGCGTTAGACCGATCGCGCCAGCCAGCAATGCAGATGCGCTTGCTCTCAAGCGCGCCATATTCGAGCTTGCCCATTGGAACTCCCTTTGTATGCGACTGGGAGATTCACTTGGGAAGATGCAGGGTGCATTGTCGCCTTTCTGAAAACAGCTACAGTTGTCATCAGACAAAAAAGCCCACAACAGGGCCGTCATGGATCAGATGAGGAGATTGATATCGGCGAGCTCTGTCGAGAAAAGATCGTGTCGAACTGGCCGCTACCAAAGGGGCAGCCATCGCAAACAGTCCGGGTGCCCCAAGACATTCTAGGCGACGAAATGGCGAAAACGCTCTGAGATCGAAGCGCCGGTCTCGGATATTGGAGCCGGCATTCCTCCGCGGCGACCAGAAGCGTTGCGCACCACCAATCTGTGTATCGCGGGCGAATTGTGGACGATCCCGCCGGCGGAGCTGGGGCTTTGAACTGGCTGTCGGATTTCAGGCACCGGATTTCTCACGTCTAGCCTTGATGGATAGGCGTAGCCAAAAAGGAACGGCTCACGGCCGCAGCGGCTCTGAACCCACGTTGCCCACTGGAGGAAACGTGGGGAGCAGATCCGACGACTCGATACAAGCCAATTTTGGCGAACCGGCTTGTTGCCTCAACGGCAATGCTAGGTCGCAACTGACGGGTAGTCGCGACCTGCCCAGTCCTTCAGGTCCGATGCAAAGGTGCGCTGGAATGACAGCGGACCGGATTTGGCCCGATACGGCTCATCATAGATACCGATGAAGATCGTCAGGTTGAGGAAGAAATGCGCACCCATTTCGAAAAGTGCGACGTAGTCGTGGCATATCAGCGCATCCCTTTCATGTTCAGTAAAGCTGTGCACGCTTGAGGCTTCGATTTCGTTTCCCAGCAAGGCAGGGCCGAGTGCCTGCTCCCACGCAGCCACGAGAGAGGCCGGATCCTCAGCATACCGGCGAAGCAGCTGCGGATCGCGGTCAACCATGAAAAGGAATTTGTTGACGTAGTATTTGCTCATCGTGCACTCCGTTCGAGGGACCACGTGAAGTAGGCTTCCATCGTGTGAAAGAGATCCAGGCTATCTGCATGATCAGCGACCTGCCGACCAGCGACGCCAAGCATCAGAATGAAATTCAGGAAGCCGTGGGTCGCGTTTCCATGTCCCTGAAGCGAGGCATGGGTGACGTTCGCGAGGATCGAGTCGATATCCCCATGCCGCAACCATTCGATCGCCTGACGATCGAAGACGGGATCCGGGCCGGTTTCCATGAACTGCCGCGGACCGCCCAGCTCCAGGGAAAGATGCCCTGTTCCGATCACGGCGACACGAATGTCCGCCGGGTAGTCCATGACTGCTCTGCGGATGGCGCGCCCAAGGTCATAAAACCGCTTGGGTGACGGCAAAGGCGGGGCGAATATGTTGGTGTAGATCGGTACGACAGGCAGATCGTTGGTTGGCCGAAGCGTAATGATCGGGCAGACGATCGAGTGGTCGATCTTGAGTTCGTTGGACAAGGCAACATCAAAATCCTGATCGAGAAACGACTGATGCATGAAACGCGACATCTCCTCGTCGCCTTGCAACAAATACTTGGGCAGCCCGAACTCGCGCACCTCGTTATAGAATGTAGCGTCGTATGCGGGTGCCTTGCCGATCAGAAACTGCGGGTAGTTGTCCAGAAAAAGCTGGTGGAAATGATCGGAGCCGACCATCACCAGAAGATCCGGCTTAGCTTTCGTGAGCGTCTCGCGATATGTCTCGATCTTCTCCTTCCAGATCTGCGCTTGCGGCATTTGTTCCTGGGGAGGTGCGGTTGTCGCCGCGAGATAAAACGGGTGATGGGTTGAGGCGAGCGCTGCGACAAGGTTTGCCAATAAATTCTCCTCTGGTGCTTGCGTATGTGCAGGGCGACAGCTTTCCGCCCTCTGCGTCGACAGGCCGCAAAGGGCGCATCGTCGGCTGGGCGCGCCATTGCTAGCGCGCGTTTTGCGCGGCTCCATTTCAGCGGCAGATCAAGCGGGTTGCAGATGAAACCGTTTCATCGTCGTCGGACCGCGAGATGGCAATGACAGATCGGCACACGCAAAGACTGCTTGGATAGCCTCGTTGCAGGTCACCGCCGAAGCACCCTCCGCACTTGAAGCTGCCGTCTCGAGACCTGCCGGCCGGCAAGCGCTGGAGCGCATTGGGTCTTGGCTACAGCTGTAACGAAGTCGGGAGTTTCCGACATATCCCTAAGCTTTGGCTCGCTCTAAATCGGCATGCGTCATTGCGAAGACAGGCGAGGGATGGCGCCGCTCGGCCATGTTCGAGGGAATATGGAAACGGAGGCGGAAAATATGACCCTTCTCGCGTTAGCGGAAGGGCCGCCAGCCGGAGGCAAGGCATTCCGGGGACGCTGCAGCAACACCAGAGAGAGCATCATTTTATGGTCGAAACGATTACTCGGAAAGTAGACACGTCTCATTGCGCGATCGCAACCGAGATGACGATGGGAAAAGGATTGGACGTCGTCCTCATTCACGGAAATTCATCCTGCCGCGCCGTGTTTGAACGACAACTGCACTCGGAGCTCGGCGAGGCCTACCGTCTGATCTGTTTCGACCTGCCGGGGCACGGCCAATCGGAAGATGCGCGCGAGAAAGAAAGAACCTACCCCTTGCCGGGTCTTGCCGACGCTGCCCTGGAGGTGCTGGAAGCGCTCGACGTCAGAAATCCTGTTTTGCTCGGATGGTCGCTCGGCGGTCACGTTGCGATAGAGATGGCATCTCGCCAACAGAATTTCCGCGGGCTCTTCGTCACAGGTACGCCGCCTGTGGGTGAGAACATCTCGGAGGGTTTTCGCGGAAGCATCCTGAAGGGCCTTGCAGCGACATCGGCCTTTTCGCAAGAGCAGGCAGCCCAGTTTGCGGATCGGGTGTTCGGCAGTTCGGCAACACCTAAGCTGGTGCAAGCGGCGGCAAGAACTGACCGCGATTTTCGAACCACATTGTTCTCCCAAGCGCGTATCGCAGAAAAGAGCAACCAGCGCGAGGTGGTGAGTTCCATCAAGACGCTGACCGCGGTTGTCAACGGCGCCGAGGATCCGATTGTCAACCTCGACTATATTGATCACGTTCGATACGCCAACCTGTGGCGGGATCGATGCTTCCGGATCGATTCAGCCGGGCATGCGCCATTCCTGCAAAATAGCGCCGTGTTCAACCACTATGTCGCTGAATTCCTTCGGGACGTCGAGAACGCCGAGCATAACTGACCCTCGTTCGCCTCATGCCCGCGTCCAGCCCGGATTCTTATCCCCCGCAAGGCTGGCCGCGGGATCGGCCGAGACGAAAATTCCACGTTTGCTCAACTCTGCCGGCACAAAGGCCGTGGGGAGGAGCCAAACGAATAACAGGCAGTCCCCGGGTATTTGAGCACGGCATCAAGGCAGTGCCGCTTTTCGGTGAGCGGCACATTGTTCCACTTTTGCTCGGCTATCGGCAGGTCAGGATATCACATATTTCTCGGCATCCATGGGCAGAGCGGTCAGACGCCGGTCACACTGTTTTCGTGACGAACCCACCTGAAGGTCAGAACTGCATCATCAGTCCCTGGCAACGGGCGCTTCCCGGATTCGACCCTCGGCGTGCAGCTTGCCGTGACCAAGCGGTCGACGGTTCGGCAACTGAAGACACACGTCCGTTACCGCACAGGAAAGGAACCTTGAATGAAAATTGGTTTGAACAGCGGTCGGGCAGTCGGCTTCGATGCACATCTTGGCATCTGGCGGCAAATAGATCACCGACACTCAGACGATCTGCTGACGCTGCTGTCGTTAGAACCTGCCGAGCTTGCCAGATGCCTCGGCGAGCGCGGCGATGCCCCCCATGGCTTGCCGTTCAAGCCTGGATCGCTCCGATCGTTTGCTCTTTGGGAGAGTCACATGACGGCGGCGGCAAAGGGGATGGTCTCACGTTTTGGATCCCCCCTGTTGAAATCCGTTTCGGCTGGCTATGAGCGGCTCACCGGAAAACTCTTGGGACCCATGCGGCCCAGGCCCAATTACTATCGCTTCCCACAATATTACATGGGCAACCATCGTTCACTCATGGCAGATGGCGAAGAACTGCCGTGGCCGTCCTTTTCGGAGGTTGTGGACTTTGAACTCGAGATCGGTGTGGTCATCGCCAGGCAGGTGCGCGACTGCAAGCCGAGCGAGGCCCTTTCGGCCATAGGCGGCTTCTGTATCGTTAACGATTGGAGTGCTCGTGACGTGCAGTGGGACGATACGCGGCGGGGCACGTTCGGCGGCGTCGTCAAGGCGAAAACCTTTGCCGGCGCGATCGGGGGCGTCGTCGTGACCGCTGACGAGATACTGCCGAGATTCGACCGATTGACGGGCAAGGTCCGCGTCAACGGCGAAGTCTGGTGCGAAGGCACTACCGAGAACGCACAGTACGGTCTTGGCGAGATCATCTCCTACGCTGCGATGGGAGAGACTGTCTATCCTGGAGACATCCTTTCCACCGGTACCCTTGCGGGCTGCTGTGGCCTCGAGATGAGCCGCTTTCCCCGCCGAGGCGATGAGGTCCAACTCGAGATCGATGGCATAGGCACGTTGACCAACCGGATCGGGAGCTAGCCGCTATCGGCGCGGCTTTACGCGGGTCCGACGTCACCGAGGCGCAAACAACCCGCAGCCGCAAGCCACTCGCGCCTAAGCCTGCTCCCTCGCCGTCTAGAACACGCCAGCGACACACGCTGGCGTTTCGCCGATGGCGCCCTCGCCCGAAGAATCGAGCATCCTGCGTTCGGCTCGGGTCGCAAACCGATCGTTAAAGAAGGCGCCGGCGGGGTGGCGGCCTGGCTTGAAACTTCAAGTTGCCGAGCAAGCCACGCGCGATGTTTTGAACCGTAGACCGGTCGCCTGCCTGATGCGTAGATTTGCCGATCTTGTGTCAAACGGAATGCAAAATCCCCTCAGTTGAAGGGCGCGCTTACCACGCACGGACTGGAGGACGAATTGGCCGGACGTCCAAGCGTTATTTCAAGAAGGCGGCCATTTGCCTCGCGTCAGCGGCATTCAAAGCGCGCGATGATGTTTTAAATGCATTACAACTATCAAATTTATCAATTGCTAGAGGATAACGATGGGTGTAGGTCTTGCAAAAAGCGGAGCATTTGACGTTGGACGAGATCCTCACCACTGCGCAAGCGGCGAAATTACTGGGCGTGTCGGTGCGGACCGCCCAGTTGTGGGTCGAAAGCGGCGAGATTCCGTCGTGGAAGACGCCAGGTGGCCATCGACGCATTCCTCGGGCTGCAATCGTTGACATGCTCGCATCAAGAAAAACCGATCGGCCTGTGAGCGCCGTCGCTGTTGTGCTTTCAATGCCCGAAAATGTCAGTGCCTGGCGCTCTTTGTCCGTACACGGATATTTGGTCAAGGTTCTCGAAGATCCGCTAGCGGCAGCGGTGGTCATCGGCGAGTCTCTGCCCAACCTGATCATCATCGAGAACGATGGCGGTGACGAACGTATACGACTGGCAGAAAAACTTGGCGAGGACCCTTTGCTCTCGTCGGCATTGACGGTGTTGCGGACCAAAATCGGGCCTGAAGTTTCCAGCGCTAAAAAGAACAGGTCCCTTGCATTCGATATCGATGAGCCCGTCGCCCTCGCTATCAAGGCGATTCTCGAGCGTATGGAAGATCGGCCGTCCGTCGCGGCCACGAACCTGACCTATCCTCTCCCCGCAAACGAAGGCGACCGCCTGAAGGCTGTGAAAGCGTCAGGTTTGCTGTATTCGCCTCGAGAACCGGCTTTCGATAGGCTGATAGACATGGCGATACGCATATTTCACGCGCCGATTGCGATGTTTACGTTGCTTACGTCGACCGAACAGTGGTTTAAGGCCAAGGCTGGATATGACGGGGAACTGACGCCTCGCGAATGGTCCTTCTGTAATTACACTCTCGCAGCAAATGAACTGACCGTCTTGAATGATCTTCCAAGCGATCCGCGCTTCAAAGACAACCCAACCCTCGGTGCGCCGCACTGTTTTCGTTTCTATGCCGGCGCCCCCGTTCGTGATGAAAATGGATTTGCTCTCGGCTCAATCTGCATCATTGATCGCGTGACGCGAGAATTCGGGACAGAAGATCGCAATGCGCTGACAGCGCTTGCTGACGCCGCGGCACAAACCATCAAGTCACGTTCGCAAGAGCGACAACTTCGCCATCTACAGATCAAGGCGAGCGGCGGATGGGACGTGGATGTCGCTCGACGCTAGCGTCGTGAAAATGGGCTGAATGAAGGACGTGGCGAGCTGGGCCATGGTGAGCCCTTCGGAGCCGAAACCACTCTAAAAGAGACCGAGAAGGTCGCGCTGGCAAAACGTCTGCGGCGGCTCAACAAGACGTGCCCTGTCCGTATTATTCCGCGCCGCTTGGTTGGGACATGCGGGCCGGTTTGGTTCGCCGAATCGGCGCGATGAGCTTGGCGGCCAAAGATCCTCTGCGTGGCTGAAATGCCCTGAGCGCTTTTTGAGCGGGATATTGCCCCGGTCTTGTAACCCAGTTCTCCGCGCCCTTTTCAAGCCGATCTTTCCGGCTTCCCCTCTTCCGGCGTCAATGAAGGGGGCTGCTTTGGTGCTTCGCCATCACGATAACATCGCGAAATGCCGCCGCGTTGGGTTCCATTACATCTGTAATGAAACTGGTCTTGCAAACGCTTGAAAATGATAAAATTGATAGATATGATACTTCCAACCTCGCATACGTTATTATGCGGTCGTCATCAGTCGCCACGGGAATGGAGATATCATGCTGACACTTGCCGAATTAAACGCCAATCCCCACGCTGCTTTCGAGCGCTGGCGCGCGGTTAGCCCCTGCGTCGATTACGAAGGGGGCGGCAAGTTCGTTCTCCGTCACGATGATGTGTTGAGACTGAGTTCCGATCCGCGCGTCGTCTCCACGGGGACGGCATTGCCGGAATCGCGTGGCGTGGCGTCGGGCGTACTTCATGACATTTTCGGACTCGGTATGCTGACTGCGAATGGCGCCAAGCACCAAGGGCATCGATCTATCATATCTCGCGCATTAGTAACCGTATTGGTCAGCGATCTGCGAAGCCATGTACGCGCAGCCACGGAAAACCTGATCGATGCCGTATACGCGAACGGGAGCGCAGAATTCGTTAGTCAGTTTGCAAACCCGATCCCGATACTGGCGCTCGCCGGTCTACTGGGGGTGGAGGCGAATGACCGGGAGCGTTTTTTAAGCCGCGTTGAAGAACTGGGAAGGTTTTTCGCCCCGGCTTCGACGGATGCCGACATCGCCGTGTCTTCGGCCGCGGCCGAATATCTGCGTGATTATCTAGAATTGAAGTTGCGTGAAAAGACCGAGAGCGCATCGTCGGATTTCCTCTCCGCCGTGAAGGCGGCAGGCGAGGCGGAAGGTTTGGCTCCGATCGAGATCGTCGTCCAGATAATCCAGCTGATCCTGGGTGGTACTGAATCGGTCCGCGCTTCGCTCGCGGCGCAGATCTCGCTTCTGCTGCAGCATCGCAGTCAATGGGATTCGGTCTGTAGCGATGCCAGCCTCGTCCCGGGCGCGGTAAGCGAAGTCATGCGCTATGAACCGGGTATCGCGGGCCTGGTGCGCGCGACCGCCGAGCCTGTTGATGTTCAGGAAATTACCCTTCCCGCCAACTGTCTCGTCATCCTGTCGACAATGTCCGCGCTGCGTGATGAAAGAGTATTCAAGCGCCCGAACACATTCGATATTCGTCGCGACGACCTTCCGAGGCTTCATCTTGCATTCGGCGCCGGTGCGCATCGGTGCGTTGCCGATCATCTCGCCCGCGCCGAGCTTGAAGAGGTCCTTGCCGTTTTCGCAGCGCGGCTGCCAAAGCTTCGGCTGGAAGATTTGCCAGTGTTTGGCGGCCACCTCTTCATTCGCACTCCCAGCAGCTTCTGCGTCAGCTGGGCACGCTAGGAAGCCACACAGCGCGCCGGCATGGGCGGGGGTCAGACCGTCGATCCCGTGCTTTATCCGGAGCGTGTCGGCTTCGTCACCGGCGAGACGCTGAATGTCGATGGCGGCCAGCATGCCGGTCGCTGGTAAGCCGAGAGAATAGGCAACGGACGGAGCGCTCCATAGCGCCCGTCCTTCAAGGAGAACGACAATGCCTTATGTGAATATCAAAGTGACGCGTGAAGGCACGGCTCCGGGCGCAACCAGCACGACGCCGGAGCAGAAAGCCGCCCTGATTAAAGGCGTCAGCGATCTGCTCTTCGATATCCTCGGCAAGCCGCACGACAGCACCTTTGTCGTCATTGATGAAGTCGAGATGGAAAACTGGGGTGTCGGTGGTGTGCCTGTGCCTGAATATCGCAAGCAGCTTGCGGAAAAAGCAGCAAAGCAGAAATAGTGTCGTGGCGGCCTGTCGCAGGATTTCACCTTGTTTCGACTGAAACGCTTGGTCCCGTTTCTGAAACTGCAGCGGTACGAATCGCGACGATTTTGCAACCGTCGGCAGCGAGCCGGCGATTGATCGAACCAACCTGGGAACACTGAAATGACGTCACGCCACGCCAGTACCAAGATTTCGGGCAATGTTTCCAAACGCACAAGCGCGGGCTTGCTGCACACGATAGCCGCCCATGTGCGTGCTCATATCGAACGACAAAGGCTTCTGCGAGAGCACGACAGAGTTCGATCTAACCTTCTTACCTTATCCGATCATTTGCTGAAGGATATTGGCCTGGCGCGCGACCAGATCACGTACGCAGCTGGGCGATGGTCCGGATTTGATCGTCAGACTGTAACGACCGGCCCGGCGATCAAAAATGAAGCCGACCAAGCAGCCGTTTCCGGCGAATTTTGTAGCAGCTTGAAATTAGAGCCTGCAGGTCAGGCATACGCTGACTCGATGCCAATAGGCTTCGGGTACAGCGCCCGCCATGAACCGTACCGCTAAGCGATTTCAACTAGAGAGTAGGCGGGTAGTAATGCGTGGAAGCTGCCCCTTTCTGCGCTCGCGTGTGAGGCGCCGCGACGCTTTGAGTTGCGAATAGTCGCGGCGAAAATCAATTCGGATGGCCTCTCCGGTCTGTCGCGTCGGCAACGGACCGCGCGCTGAAAAGGTGCACGGTAAAGTCTTTAACACCGGTCAAGAGGCGGGTGTCCAACGTCATTGCCGCTATTATCTGCTAAGCGAAAAACAAGCCTGCCTTATGTGACATGCAGGAGCGGCACCCCGTCTTATCGAACGTAGCATGCGTTTGTGTAAGTGCTCGAACGCTCCCATGCCATTCGGTTACAACCGACTTCATCTAAAACCGCATCAGTGCAGCGTAAAACATTGCTGCAGTTTGGCCGCGCGATGTTTCGGGCATCGCGGCTGCCGAGATACGGCGGGCTGTGTACATGGCTGTCACATCCGGCGGAACATTGCGTTGCCGGCGACCGACAGCCCTAGTCGCGTGCGGTCAGGGGACGTCGCAATCCTCGTCTTGCACATTTTCAAGAGGAAAAGATGGCGTCCACGATCATAACGATAAATTTGTTAGGCGCTGTTGCCCTGCTGGTATTTGGCCTCGCCCAAGTAAAGGATGGTATGCAACGAGCTTTCGGCGCCAACCTTAGTAAAGGTCTCGCCAAAGGCACGAGCAGCGAATTGCGCTCCTTCATATCCGGGTTTGTCGCGACCATTGCACTGCAAAGCTCGACTGGGACGGCGTTGATGGTTGCTTCCTTCGTCGAGCGTCGAATCGTTGCACCCCGCATGGCGCAAGTTGCTCTCCTGGGGGCCAATATCGGCACTGCCGCAACCGCATGGGTTGTCGCAAGTGGCGTGGACTGGCCCTCGCCTCTTTTGATTTTTGCGGGCCTTTTCGCCTACAGGGGTAGTTCGCCGAGACGACGCGCAGGTGGACTTGCGTTGATCGGGGTCGGCCTGATGCTGCTGTCGCTGCAACTGGTGGGGATTGCGACAGAGCCGATGCGGCGATCGCCGGAACTGGTGAGGTTCATCATTGTGCTGGACAACGCATGGCCGCTCGCCTTCCTCGTCTCGGCAAGCATTGCACTCCTGTCGTCTTCGAGCCTGGCAGCGATCGTTCTCATCCTTTCCCTGGCCTCGACGGGACTTCTGTCGGCAAGCCTCGTTACTACCCTCGTCCTGGGCGCCAATTTCGGTGGAGCGCTTCTGCCGGTTGTCGCATCCCACAAGAGTTCGCCTTCGGTCAAACGCGCGCTGCTTGGCAATTTCCTCGTGCGTTCGTTAGGCTGCGTCATCTTCCTGCCGTTGACCGAATATGTCACCGATGTGGTGAGCGCTGTCCCATCCGAACTTCCCATGAATGTCCACCTCATGTTCAACGTCGTCACAGCCGTCCTTGCGTGGCCATTTGTATCGCTTTTGTCGAAGTTGACATGTCGCCTCGTGCCGGATGACGAGACAGGGCCGGATAAGCCTCGGTTTCTTGTGGCGAACAGGCGGACCATACCTTCGGTTGCTCTTGTGAATGCGACACGAGAGACATTGGGCATCGGTGACCTCGTGGAGAGAATGCTCGTCAAAACATGCGAAGCATTTGAAAGTAACGACCTTTCCAAGCTTTCCGAGATTTCTCTTCTGGAGGCGCAGGTGGACACGCTGCAGCAAGCGGTCAAGGCCTTTCTATCCGAACTCGGGCGAGCGGGACTCGACAAGAATGATAGTCAGCGTTCTCTGATGATCATCAATTACGCAATCAATTTGGAACATATCGGTGACATCATCGAAAAAGTCCTGCTGCCTCAGGTCTCCCGAAAGGCGTCGTTGGGGCTGAGATTCTCGCCGCAAGACTATGAGCGGTTGAAGACGCTCTTCTGCCTCACAATCGAGAATCTACACATGGCGCAAACATTCTTTGCAACGCACCAGGTCAGCCTCGTCAGTTCGCTGGTCCGCGCACACAGCAAGGTCGAACACCTGGAGAAACACGCGGCGGAAGGTCAAATCGAGCGGATTCGCGACGGATGCGACCAGCATATTGAGACGAGCGCACTCCATCTTGACCTGTTGCGCGACCTGAGGAGGATCAACAACCATATTATCTCTGTGATCCGACCTGCCGATGAAAATCACGTCTCCGTCTCGGGCAACGTTGAAAGCGAGCCGTTCCTGAGGACAGCCATGTTTCATCGACTGTGAGAGCCTTTACGTGGTCGCCTCTCGATCGATGAATCCGCCCCTCATGCGCTGCAGTCCTGCGACCGGACCGACGCGGGGCTTATAGGACAGGTTCGACCGCATCAAATCGGTCACGAGGTCCGCTCCAGCCTCTCTTTTGATGCTGTCGGCGGCTCTTTTCCTTGGCCGACGGAAGCCTTTGTGCGTAGCGCTTGAACAATTGCCGTGGATAGGATCTGTGCACGCCATATTTGGTTGCAAGGAAATCGATGCGTGCGCCATTGCGATATTCTGCCAACAGCGACATGCGCTGTTTGTGGTTGAAGACAGGGTCCGGGACGGCCAATATGAGCAACAGCCCCTGACGCTGGCCGCTTCTGTGCTTGGCGCTTCAATGGCCATTCCTGCCGGGGAGCGGCGGCCTTGTGACATCGCCGCTCCGCTGACGGAGCGTTCGGCGAACGAGGTACGTCGATTGACGTGTCCAGCGGCGCCCTTGTGCCGGGCGCCGCAAACCCCTGTGATCAGGAGTGGTAGGCAGCTTCGCCATGCGACCGGCTGCCGAGGTTGCCGGCGCCGAGGACGGAGTTGATGCCGCAAGGCAGTTCGAGGGTGAAGGCGCGCCTGCGCCGCGGCGGACCGCAGGGAAGGCTGCGCGCTTGCATATCGAGGGGCACTGCCGGGATGCCGATGCTGATAGTCAATCGGCGGCCGCCAACGGAGTGTTGTGCGGCGACGGCTGTGCGCGAGTGGGCGCGCCGCGATGATCGGCGCAGGACGACATTCGAAACGGGCGTCCGCCGATAAGCGGCGCATGTGTTCCCGGCGGCGGGACAGGTCGCGATGCGGACCTGGCATCACATTTGGTATCGGCATATAGCCGGCTCGGCGGGCAATATGCCCACCGAGCCTCTCAAAGTTTAAACGGTTGGGACGGTTCCGCCATCGATGATGTGTTCAGTCCCTGTGATCGATGAAGCTCGATCGGATGACAGGAAGGCGACGAGGTCGGCTACCTCCTGCGGCTTTGCCGGGCGGCCCAGCGGTATCCCGCCCAGGCTGTCCATGATCATCTTCTTGCCGCCTTCATAGTCCGTTCCTGCCTGCTCTGCCAGACGTTCGGCGAGTCTGACCGATGCTTCCGTTTCGATCCAGCCCGGCGAAACCCGCACGACGCGCACGCCCTTCGGAGACACCTCTTTCGACAGAGCCTTGCTGTAAGCCGAAAGCGCAGCTTTCGCCGAGGCATATGCGGTCGTCGCTTCCGGGAGCGGCATCAGTCTCTGGATCGACGAGACATGCACGACCACGCCGCTTCCTCGCTCGATCATGTGCGGAACGAGATGTCGGTCAAGCCGGATGGCAGGGAACAGGTTGAGAGACAGTTCCTTATCCCATTGAGCATCCGTCAACGCTGCAAACCCACCGCCCGGCGCTGAAGAGCCGCCCAGCATGTGAACGATGATATCGATGGATCCGAGGCGCTCACGGGCAGCCTGCGCGACTGTTGCGCAGCCTTCATCCGTGGTGAGGTCGGCCTCGATGAACTCTTCTTCCGACACCGTGTCGGCGCGCGTGCGGGCCGTTGTCAGAATCTGCGCTCCCAAATCGCGAAACAGGTCGACGACGGCGGCGCCCGCTCCCTTCGTCCCGGCGGTGACCAGGGCGCGCTTGCCGCGCAGCGTAACGAACTCTACCATTAGATCTCCAACTTGTTGATTCTGCTATTTTCTGTGGTGAAGGCGTAGTCCAGAATTATCAATGTCCTGGATATGGCCACCGACGCGTGCGCCAACCCGAATGCTGTTGTCGTCACCCGCGGCCTCGATTGATCAGCGACGTGTTGAACCTTTGACTTTGCGGCCAGCCACCCGGTGCGGATCACTTACAACCTGATTGCCGGCGCCCTCATCCATGACCGCGCCGCAATCGCAAAAGGCCCCGGTCAGGGCGCCTGCGTCGTTACGATCTTAGGCGTCGAACAGGCTCTAACGGTGCCCGGCAGATCCATTGGAATTCTCCTCGTTGTTCTCTTCCGCCCTTGATACATAGTACTCCTGTACCGCATAGATAAGCGGGATAATCGGGGATGTTGAATTGCGAAAAACGGGACAATGAACCACCTTAGCCTCAACGACTTGCGTGCTGTTGTCGCCATCGCGCGGCGCGGAACTTTTCGCGCCGCTGCCATTGATCTCGGCATATCGACAACCGCCCTCAGCAATTCGATCGGCAAGCTCGAGGCCGGTCTCGGCGTTCGTCTGTTCAATCGCACGACGCGGAGCGTTTCGCTCACCGATGCGGGCAAATTGTTCGTAGAGCAGATCGGCCGGCCGCTTCAGGATCTCTTTGACGGGTTGGATATCGTTCGATCGCAACGCGATACGCCCTCTGGAACGATACGCATAAATGCTGCGCCGTTTGCGGCGCGCAGCATCATGCCGCTTGTACTGGAGTTTCTTCGTCGTTATCCCGACATGACTGTCGATCTGGTCACGGAAGGCAGATTGGTCGATATCGTTGCCGACGGTTTTGATATGGGCGTCAGAGTAGCCGGCCTCATTCCCACCGACATGATTGCCGTTGCGCTCGGGCACCCCCAGCGATACGCCGTCGTGGGCTCCCGCGAGTATTTCTCCGATCGCGGCAGACCGCTTGTCCCTCCGGATCTGCTTTATCACAAGTGTATTCGCGTGCGCCTGCCCGACGGAGCCTTGTTTCGCTGGAGATTTGAGAAGGATGGCGAGGCAGTTCAGATCGATGTACGGGGTCCAATCGTGCTCGACGAGGCAAGCCTTGCGAGGACCGCGGTTCTTGACGGTATCGGTATTGGTTTTTTCCTAGAGCAGGACATCATCGCAGACATCGACACGAGGCGGCTCGTCCGCGTTCTGGAGGATTGGACACCACCTTTTCCGGGGCTGTGTCTCTACTATCCTGGTCGTCGAAATCTTTCGGCCGGCATGAGAGCTTTCCTTGCTCTGGCCCGCGAACACGCGCGGGACATGACGATCCCTGTCGGGCCCGATAGTTCCGAGGAGGCATAATCTTCGCCGTCATCGATCAAACAACACAGGAAGTGAAACACAACCACTTCTCACCGGGAAGACAATCCTCGCATGCGACGCTCCCATCACGAGGCGCAATCCGGATTTGCGGAGGCGTGATCACAATCGGCTCGGTTTTGCCATTCAACTTTGTTTGATGCGACACCCAGGCCGCGTGTTGAGAAGAAGTCCGTCTGCTGTCGTGCTGAGATATGTTGGTTATCAGATCGGTGTGACCCCAGAAGCATTTGACCTCTATGCACGCGGTGAAGAAACCAGTCGCGATCACACGGCGCACCTAATGGTGTATCTGATACGAGATCGATGTCGATCTCGCTCTTCAGCGATATTGGGCTCTCCTTGGCAACGGCCAGCAGGTAACGCTCATGGGCAATCGAGATAAATGGCCGCCTTGAGCGGACTCGAACTCTCGGCACCAGATTTGTCTCCACTTCGAATGAAATCAACTGCTTGGCTTTCGAAGCCGAGGACGGCCTATTCCCCAAACGGAAGTTCAATTTCTTCGCGGATTTTTTTTGCGCCCTCGACCAGGACCGCGCTGAACCGCTCGGCATCTTGTGCCGGTAGCATTCCCGCCCCGGTTCGAATACCTTCTTGCCACGCGGGCCCGCGCTCCCATGCTTCGTTGTAGACGAACGCCAAGTCAGCAGATCGCCTTGTCTGCTGCAGGGCTTCAAAGAGCAACGCAGCTTGACGAATGTCCTTCTCTTGCTTTGCCGGCCCCTGCCCGTCAGTGTGTCGGCGACTGGCGACGATGAGCTTGTGGACCGCATAGCGGGACGGATCAGGGACGACAACTGGGACACCACTTCGGTGGAGCAGCATTGTCCTGACAGGTTCCCT
Organism: Rhizobium sp. KNZ14-9A; assembly: GCF_056755015.1. Taxonomy (NCBI): domain Bacteria; kingdom Pseudomonadati; phylum Pseudomonadota; class Alphaproteobacteria; order Hyphomicrobiales; family Rhizobiaceae; genus Rhizobium; species Rhizobium sp. KNZ14-9A. The sequence continues at coordinate 37,129 of NZ_JBPGXB010000001.1, read as the reverse complement.
TATGAGGAAGTCGAGAAAGCGTAATGGATCCGCGCTGGCGCCACCAAGGGCGGGCATCTTCGCCGGCTGGTCGATGTAGTCATCCGAACCGCGGTTAGACGTCAGGAATTCGACCCGGTAGCCGTCCGCATTCTGAAACGCCGACGAGGCCGCGGACCCCGATCGATGCGGAACTGGCCGGAAGCTGGCGTCGACGCCCTGCAGCAGCTCAACGATCGGGGGTAGGCTGTCTTCAACCTCCCGACTGATGGCATAGTCCTGGGCGATGTCCGCATCGCCCGTCAGGATTGCAGCCATGGGAAGCCGGACCCCCAGCAGTCCCGAATAGCACTGAAAGGCTACCGTGCCGATGAGAACACCCCGGAGCCGGAAAAGACCGCCATCGGCAAGAGCCTCGACGATGTCGCCCGACATGGCGTCAGGGGCAATCATCCCGCCTTCGCGGGTGAGGGTATTTACCAAGCGCCTGCGAGCGCGTAGATCGTCCTTGTCCCGCTTATGATCAGCTACGCGCTGCGCGATATCCGGATCATCAGCAGAACCGACGTAACGACGTTTCGTGCCACCATGTCCATCTGGGATGTCGAAGTACCAGTACTTGCGCCCTTTGATGTTCGCCGGGGTGAACCGACCTTCCGGAGGGAAATCGGCCGTCCAAGCGGCGTCGAGCGAGCGCTGACCTAGCTCGGCGAGCATCGTCTGATACATGAGGTCCATGGGCTTCATAGGCTTGGCTCCGGCGTTATACCGTTTTTCAAAAACAGTATAACGGTCGAGAGAATAGGCCGCAAGGGTGGCGTCGCCTTAACGGTTTCGAGCGCGCGGTGAGGACGTGTTTCGCGTACTTCAGGCAGCGATTGAGCCAGCGATTTCACGCCACATGGAGATGGCGGAGTGCGAAGCTGGCGATGGTCCGCGGCGGACAACCATTTCCGGTGAAGAAGAAAAAGATTGGCGATCGGGCCGTGAGTTGAGACGAAACGCTGACATTGTCGCGCGGACTTGAAGCGCATCATGCGTCGCTCTCGCCGTCGCACAACAAGATGAGAGTTCTCAGCTCGGTTGTTCAATCCCTTATGCGAGCGATGTTCGACGCGCGGCATCAACTGGGATTTTGCGGCCGAATAGGAACGCAGCTTGTCGGTCACCATCACGCGCGGGGCGGTCCCCTGGTGCTTGAGCAGCTTTCTCATCAGCTTTAAGGCGGCCGCCTTGTTCCGTTGGCTTTGCAGCAGGGCGTCGAGCACGTAACCGTTCGCGTCGACGGCGCGCCACAACCAATATTTCTTTCCCTTGATCGTCACCACCATCTCGTCGAGCTGCCACTTGTCGGAAAAGTGGCCTCGTGAACGGTGCCGGAGCAGATGAGCAAATTTCAAGCCGAATTTCGCCGCCCATTCCGAGACGGTCTGGAATGAGACGTTGATGCCGCGCTCAGCGAGCAGATCTTCGATGTCACGGAAGCTGAGCGGGAACCGATAATAGAGCCATACGGCATGGGCAATGATCTCAGCGGGAAATCGGTGGCGTCTGAAGTGGGCGAGAGGGGCTTCGGTCATGAAAACCCGATATCAAGTCATTTCGAACAGGCAGTTAAGGCGACGCCACCCGCTGAAGATGTGCCAGTTCGGATCGATCGTCTCATCCGCCTTCCAGTCGTCCGACCCCATCACCGGATAGATCACGACGGGCGTTCCATCGTCGAGCAGGCCGGCGCCATCGTTGCCCAGGATCATAGGATAGGGTACGGGCTTTTCGTCCACGAGCCCGCGTAGGGTGAAGACATCGTGCCGATTGAGACTGGCATGAGTTATCTTAACACGCAACCAGCCTTCCTCAATGACTGGTTCTGGCATCTCGCCCAAGACGAGGGAGGCCATGGGGTCGTTCTGATTTGGTTCCTTGGCATAGACAGCAAACATAGTCGGTCCTTTCATCTGGTTTGAGGTTCGGTGCTGCGGGGCCGGAGCCCAAAACAGATGGCCAGCCCCCTGCTCTTGAGGGCAATCAAACGGATAATCGGGAGGATCTGCACACCCCTGATTGTGTTTCCCGCGCAAAATTGAGAGTTGTCAGACTTGATCATCCTGGTGCGTGGTTTGCTGGACTCCGTGGCGCCGGAAGCATCCGACAGAATGATCGTTGACGATGCCGACCAACTGCATCCAAGCATAGACGATCGTCGGCCCGACAAACTTGAAGCCACGCCGCTTCAATTCCTTGGAGATGGTCTCAGACAGAGATGTCCTTGCTACCCAGCTTTTTCCGTCACCAAGGACAGGCGCACCTCCCGTGAAAGACCAGCAGAATTCCGAGAAGTCCTCGCCGCGATTTTGCATGCCGCAGTAGATTTGTGCGCCTTGGATGGGGGCTTGGATCTTGGCTCTGGCACGCACGATGCCAGGATCCGCCATCAGTCGCTCGACGTCTCCTTCGCCGAAAGCAGCGACCTTAACTGGATCGAAATCTGCGAAGGCGGCCCGAAAGGCTTCACGCTTGCGCAGGATAGTGATCCAGGAAAGTCCTGCCTGAAACCCTTCCAGCATGAGCATTTCCCACAGCATCCGTGGATCGCGTTGCGGGACGCCCCATTCTGCATCGTGATAGTCCCGCATCAACGGGTCGGTTTGGGCCCAACTGCAGCGCTCGCAAGAAAAAGTATCAGACACGATCAGGCCTCTCTTTTAGTCACCATGGCTGGATCTCCGGGTTGGGCATGGGTGCCGCCGCCCGTCCGGTGTATTAATCGGAGGAATGATGGACAGCCTCCAGATTGCAGCCATCGGGAGTGAGGACGAATGCAGCATAGTAGCCGGAATGATAATGTGAGCGGATGCCGGGAGGTCCGTTGTTAGTTCCGCCAGCGGCCATTGCCGCTTCATAGAATGCATCGACAGCGTCACGATTGGGCGCAGTCAGTGCGATGTGCAGGTAGCCGCTGATCGGCTTGCCCTGACCAAGAAAAAGAAAAGGGCTTTCACTGCCGAAGCCGAAATGATCGGGCTCATCATCCGTTCCACCGTAAGCCACCAGGCGCTTTATCCCCAGCGGCGCCAGCGCCTGCTCGTAGAACGCACTTGAGCGCTCGATATCCGGTACGGAGATAGTGATGTGGTCAAGCATGTTCTTCTCCTTTTAGAGGTTATTCTGGAAGACCGTCATCGGCTGCTGTGGCGATCATTTGCCAGTAGAGATTGAGATCGATGACGTGCGCTGGCGATGAGGACAAGGCATCGTCGAACCCACGGCGCCCGCCATTTCGCGGACGCCGTGGGTTCGACCCTATACGGTCCTGATCGTGCCGCCATCGATGACGAACTCGGCGCCATGGATCGCAGCAGCGCGGTCGGAGGCAAGGTAGGCGATGAGGTCGGCGACCTCAGACGGCTCCGCTCCACGTCCGATCGGGATACCACCTATCCATGCCATAACCGCTTGCCGTGCTTCCTCGTACGTGCCGCCATTGCTAGCCTGCATGCCTTTCACGAGATCGACAGCGCCCTCGGTCATGATCCAGCCAGGGCAGACGTTGTTGACCCGGATACCTTTTGGACCCAGTTCTTTGGAGATCGATTTGCTGTAGGTCCTCAGCGCTCCCTTGGCCGCGGCATAGGCGGTGGTGGACTCAGGCAGAGGCAGCCTCGATTGGGTCGAGGTCACGTGAACCACTGCGCCATTGCCTCGCTCGATCATCTGAGGGATCAGGAGCCGATCAAGGCGAACCGTCGCTAGAAGGTTCAAGTTCAGCTCCGAGAGCCAGAGGTCATCTGTGAGCGCGACAAAGCCGCCGGGCGGCATAGCCGAACCACCGATGACATGGGCGAGAATGTCGATCCCGCCCAGTCGCTCAAGCGACGCTTTGGCCAGCGCTTCGCCGCCCTCCGCAGTCGTCAAGTCGGCCTGGACATATTCAACGCCCTCTATCGGATCCTTGATCGTGCGGGCTGCCGTGATTACACGGGCGCCGCCCGCGAGGAAACGCTCGACCGTAGCGCGGCCCAGGCCTTTTGTGCCGCCGCTGACGAGCACGCGCTTGCCAGCGAACTCGTTGGGATCTGCCTGGATGCTCATACCGTGGTCTCCATGCTCTTTATGGCGTCGTTCGCCAGCGTTACGCGATAGGTGAAGCGGATCGGGCTGCCCGGGAAGTCCCCATGAGCGGGACCTTCGAGCACGACATCGCCGTCTTCTTCCCGAACAGTGTCGGGCGTGAAGATCGCCTTCACCGCGATCGCTTCGTCCTTGAGTAGCTTGCGGATCTCAGCCAGCCCCTCGTAACGCTTGCCGTTGTCGATGAAGACGGCGTCATCCAGGAAGGGCTTCATCATGCCGTCGATATCGAGATGGGCGTTTGCCTCGACATAATCGGCGATGGGTTTGGGTAGGTTCATTGACATGTTCATCTCCTCAGTGGTGATGAAGCTAAGTTAGCGATGGACTTTTCTCCTGATAAGCAAGATAAATCGGCGTGACGTATTGCGAAAATCAGGACAATGACTCGGCATTCGCTAATCGAACTTGAAGCGGTTCTCGCGATCGTTCGCTGCGGCTCGTTTCGAGCGGCGGCGCTCGATCTCAGCATGTCGACCACGGCCATCAGCAACGCGGTGGGCAAGCTCGAGCGGGAGCTTGATGTGCGATTATTCAATCGCACCACGCGCAGCGTCTCGCTCACCTATGCGGGGCGGATCTTCGTCGCACAGATCAAACCAGCGCTCGAGGGCATCCAAAAAGCGATGAATACGGCGCGCTCCCAACAAGAGACGCCGTCCGGCATCTTGCGCATCAATGCCTTCGCGACGGCGGCGCGCGAGATCATGGCGCCGCTGGTCCTGAGCTATCTGAAGCTCTATCCGCAGGTTCATATCGACATCGTCACCGAGGGGCGGCTTGTCGATGTCGTGGCGGCGGGCTTCGATCTGGGAGTGCGCAGCGCGGATCTGGTGCCCAGCGACGCGATCGCCATACCGCTGGGTAAGATGCGGCGCATGGCGGTTGCCGCCTCGCCCGCCTTTTTCGAGAACCGCGCCATCCCGCAAATACCGCAGGATCTGCTTTCTTACCCCTGCGTCCGCGGACGACTTCCCGATGGTTCATTGCTCCGATGGCGGTTCGAGAAGGACGGCAATGAACTGCAGCTCGACGTCGAAGGACCGATCACTCTTGATGAAGCATCCCTGGCGCGGATCGCGGTAACGAGCGGCGTAGGGATCGGCTATTTCATGGAAACCGATGTCCGCGAAGACATCGCAACGGGACGGCTTGTGCGCATTCTCGAAGAGTGGACGCCGCCGCTGGTGCCGCTGTGTCTCTATTATTATAATCGGCGAAATTCCTCCGCGGCCTTCCAGGCCTTTATCGCGCTCGCGCGCGACTTCGCCGCCGGGCGGCTGTCATATTAGCGGAAGCTGATTCTGTATCTGCAATTCGACCAGACACTCGCCTATCGGCCTATTCCAGCCTCCGACCTCCATGCAGTAATGTCTCCCTTTGGCGCAAAGCCGAAGACGCCTTTCCGCCCTAAGCAGACTGCCAGGCTCTCCATTAAGTTGGCAAAACATCCAGAGGGTGTTAGCTTCTCGTCATTGGGGGAACTCATGGCGGGATACTTCGGAACCGAGATTCAGCAGCGACTTCAGGCGCAAGCGGAGGGCAGCGATGGTTTCATCTCCGTCACACCTGGAGCCTGCCAAGCCGGTCGAACAATGGGGTGTGATGATCCTCAACAATTCGGTTGGGACCGCATCAGGCGAGATCATCGACCGTGACGGGTTTTTTGGATTTCGCCTGATCGACACTGCTAACGTCGATGCCGTCAGGTCGGAACTGAATGCTCGGGGATTAAGGTTCGACACCTGGGAGGTCTTTCTTGCGGATCGCGAAACGGCGCTGGCGGCGTCTTTAGCGCTAGCCGCTGGCCCACTTCCTTCGGGCTATTCGCTGTGGCCGACACCAACGGAACCTGAGAGCCAACAGGTACGCGACTTACAATTGATGATGGCCGATGCAGGTGTCGTGCCGTTTTCCGGCTCGATGCTGTCAGGTGTAATCGGCAGCGCGACGACAATTATGATCGGCGATGCAGAAGGTAAAGCGGCGGCGAGTGCGCACGGATATATGCCGCACAATGCCTACAGCTCCTATCATAGGTATGCATGGGGTGGTTTGGTCGCCGTGGCGGAGGCGCATCGCGGCCAAGGACTTGGAAAGACCGTCAACGCCAATGATGATCGATCAGGTTTTCAGGAACTTCGGAGCAAGCCATATCTATGAACTCATATCGGCGAGCAACACACCCTCTCGACGAATGGTCGAAGCGTGCGGTCTACGTCTTGAGCCGTCTCTCACCTGCGGGATAGCAACACGCCAGGAAAGCAAGCGCTTTACTAAGTGATTGCATTATCCAATGGGACTAGCTGAGTAGAAACTGTGACTCATTGAATCCACGCAGACTCGGCTCGGGACTTGGCAATAGATCAAAGCCCTTCCACAATTCGGATGTCCCGTTCAACGCCGCCCGCAAGCAAAGCCATGGCCTCTTGATAGGCTGGGCTGTCATGAGCGGTCTGAGCATGCTCAACACTATCGAACTCGATCAGAACCGTTCGCTGGTGAAGTCCCTCTTCGTAAACCAGTGCGGGTAGACCGCGCGCTATTATACGCCCTCCGGCGGCCACAATCGCAGGGCCGCTGAGCTTGGCGTAAGCTGCCAGGGCATCGGGATTGGTGACAGAACGATATGTGGCAACCCAATATGCTTTGGCCATCTGCTGCTCCTTCATTTCCAGCTACTAAATCGTTGTCATGTCAAACCTCAGACGTTTCGTCCTGGAAAGTCAATGTCTGCTTTCGGCGGCGCCAAGCCGCCGTCAATGTGGCGGCTCCACGGCTATCAGCGCTTCAAACGCTGCCTCCTCCTCCGCAAGCTTCGCCTCGGCGCTTGCCAACTCGGCCGCAATCTCGCGGCGCTCGTTCTGGTGCACGGCGTTGCGCAGCTCGGCACGAAGTTCTTCGATCTGGCATTCGATTTCGTAGGTCATTGTCTGATCTCCTATGTGAAAGACGATCAGCGACGCCGGATAGGGAATGACGATGTCAGGGATCGCTGAAGCGACCGGCAGCGCCGGGGAGTGGGGGAGCCGATTTCGTGTTGGCGGCTCTGCTGCCAATTCGAAATTGGGGGCACCGCTCATCCTTGACGACGGCAATCCCGTGGGCATCATCATCGGACACTGAGCAGGTTTTTCCTCTCGCCGTATGGCGCCCAAAAAAGCCGACCTCGCTCGATGCGTGGTCCGGCTTTGATTACCCGGTAGAGATGGCGGCCTGGCAAACGCCGAATGCACGCGAAACACCACTTTCCGCATTGACTTTAAGTAACGGCGAATCAAAAGCTTTGCGGCCTAACAGAGGAGAACACTGATGGCCGACGAAACCACGATTGAAGCACCTGCCGCGACAGAAACGCCGGCCCCTACCCCCGTTGAGAAGAAGACGCGCAAGCCACGGACGCCGAAAGCTGTCACTGAGGTCAGCACCGTCGATGCTACCTCTGCACCGGTAGAAAAGCCGGCCAAAAAGACACGTGCCAAACGCGGCTCCAAAGTGGTTCCGGTCAAGGCGGAAAAGCCGGTTGCTACACCGAAGGCGGCCGCCAGTCGCGCGCCCCGTGTTGCAGCTGCTGCTTCCGCTCCGGTCGCTACCTCTGTTGACGTCATCGACGATATCGCCGACCTCATCAAGCTTGAGGAAGAGAACAAGCAGCTTCGCAAGGAGCTCTCGGAGAAGCTGCGCGCAGAGAATGCAGATCTGCGCAAGCGCCTTGGCAAGGGCTGAATTCTGGTTTGAGCGGCGCCAAGCATTTCCATGCGATGGCGCCGCCGATCTTTCGCCTGATTGAGCCGAGATCAATGAGATCCTAGCGACGATGAATGACCGCGGCAATTTCCCCGTCGCGATGCTTTGAAGGTAAATGCGATGAGAACACCATGGAGATTTGTGGCTGACCTGGTGTCGCGTAAAACGAAACCAGATAGCCATAAGGAGAGCCCCGCGGTCGCGCCGGAGACCATTGCTCTCGAATACAAGCCTTCGCCCGAAGAGGAACAACCTGGCCTCGACGCGACCGTAGTCGACCGCTCCGTAGAATTCATCTCCGAGGCGCAGGTCGAGGCAGGCCGGCCCGACCCAGATGCTGGCTCGACGGACACCGAAACGGCGGCACCAGTTGCAGCGGAATCTCCTGCGGGCCAGGTCGGCGAAGAGGAGCCTGCTGCTCTCCTTCCCCCACAACAGCCTAAGGAAAATTCGCCTGCTCCTACGCCGACCGAAGCTGCCGAAACTCAGGTGAAGCGAGCGCCGGCGCGTCGAAAGAAGATTGATCCAGCCGTCGAGCCTGTGGTTCCCACCACCCAGACCGACGAGGACGCTCCTGCCGTCGCTGCCGGCCCGAAATCTTTGGCGGATGAAATGGCTGACCTTGACGCTGAGGTCGATGCGTTGCGGCGCCAGCTTGCAAAGAAGCTTATCGAGCAGAACGCGCAATTACGCAAGATGCTCGCCAGGTTCGACGCGCGCTAATCGCGCGTCCCCATTCCGATAAGGAAAAAGGCTCCGCCGATGGCGGAGCCTTGTGATGTCAATCAATCCCGGTTCGGGCGGGACCAGATGAGCTGGAGGCCGTCTTCGCCTTCGACCTCGGCGAGCGTTGCGTAGATCGGAGCCGGGAAGCTCGGATCGTCGAGTTTAACCGAGAGGTAGTCGCGGCCCTCACCGGAGGTCTTCTGCCAGGCGGCGCCTAGTTCAACGCTACCTGCGTAGACGCGGAACTGCGGGCCCTTGTCGGAGGGGTTCTCGACTCGGGCGATGCGGGCTTTGACGTTGAGGGCGAGAGTGCGGATGGAGCCAGTGAAGCCGTTTTCGGTGGAGGTGAAGGTGCCGATGGTTGCCATTGTCGTATTCCTTTTCTCGTATTCGGGCCCGCGCCCATCGCGGCCTCGATGGCTGTCGCAAAGACCGGGGACGATCGGACCGCACCTGATAAGGCCGCAATGAAATGGAGGGCGGCAAGTCGCAGATTTGTTAGCGGGCGAGGAGGAGGGCGCAGCCTTCCGGGGTAAGAAATCTGCGAATTGTCGTTGCGGGAAGACGATCGAGGCGCAGCCGGTCTCCGGTCAGACATGCCTCATCGAGCCCGCAGATGGGTTGCCGGAAACTCCGACGGGAAGAGATATGGCAGTGGCGTCCCGCCGCAGTTGCCTCGGTCAGGAATGGTAGCCTGCGCCCAGCGTGATACGGACCACGCGGCCGCCACCGGTCGTGACGACCGCGCTTGAGCGTCAGGCCGCAGCCTTCACATCCGCTTCCGGCTGGAGCGAATGCAAAAAGCTGACTGCCCGTTGCGCATGGGCCGCCCGCCTGGAAGATCGCCCGCTTGTCGTTGGCAAGCACCGATAACCACGACTGCAGATACGATGCATGATCCGGCCTCGGCTCAAGCTCCGGTGCGATTCCGAGATCGGCGCAGAGGATGCAACTGCCGAGCTCGGCAATTTATCCTGACAGGCAAGTATCAAGTGCCGCTTCTCGCACCCAGATTAGCCCAATAGCTAGACGCTAGATATTTAAGGACCCAATTCTGAACGTTGCCGGTCTATGCGCTTGCCACGCATGTCCGAGGTTAAACATTGCCCCTCAAATACCAAAGGACGCGATCAATCGCTTGTTCCAGGGTCAACGCCGAGGTGTCGAGAATTTCACACCCATATGCCAGAGCCTCTTTTCTAAGGAAGCCGGCCCAGTTCATCATGTCTGTGTTGGCAAGATCAGGTTGGCCTCGATCGACCGAAAGCCGTCTGGCCCTCGTTTCGTCGTCACAATCGACGAGGATCGTAATGTAGGAAGTAATACCCGCGTGTTCGGCGCCCTCCCGCAGAAACGAAAATCGTGACTGGCCTTCAAAAAGAACGCTCCGGCCTTGCGCCGAGAGCAGAGATAGTCGCGCCATCCATTCGAGTGTAGCAGCTCTCTGCCATCCCTCGGCGGAACCGAATCTATCGATCATTTCTTGCACGGACGGGACGCCAATACGGTCCTTATAGAAAACACCGAACTCCCGGCCGTGTCCGTGTTCGATCGCTTCCGCAATTGTGGTCTTGCCGGCCCCTGATGCTCCGGTGAGAATAACGAGTGGCATAGAATCTCCTTCAATATTTGGCAGCGCCGGCTGCGAAGTTGCTGTTTCTGAATAGCCATAGAGTGCGATGGCCATGATGATATTTGCCGGCTCGCTCGAAACCGGGATGGTCGAATTTTATTCTTTTGGCAGTTGCCAGAACCACGACTGGAACGTTGATACCGGCCAGTGAGGTCAGCAGGGCGGGTTCGTGCGATCCCGTACGCCAATGCTCTTGTTTGCCGTAAGGCACGTCTGCAATCACCAGATCGACAGGGGGCAGAGCGGCGAGTTTTGAAGCAACCAGATCGGCATCTGCCGCATCGGCTTGAAACACATTTGCCGGTAAATGTCGGCGCGGGGCGAAAAGCTTGTTGCCACTTTGGAGGGCGGCACGATGGCTTTGACGGTCGTGCCGAGCAACGAGGTTGCTCAGCTCACTGAGACGGCGAGAAATCCCTTCCGGTGTGAGAAGATCTGCGTTTTTGACCGCGACGGAAACGGCCTCGGCTGAAATGTCTGACATGCTGACGTTCCGCAGCACGTCGCCACGCAAAAAGCCCAACACCGTTGCGAGATAGCCGCCGCCGCAAGTTGGATCATAGAAATGATAAGGCGGCGGCCGGCCCTCACTGACTAGAAGGGATGTCGCCCGCAGGAATAATTCACTGGCGAGACGGACAGGAAAGGCGGTGAGACCGGGTCGGCTAAATAGAACTCGACCGCTCGCCAAATCTTCGCTTGGAAGATCAGCGCGAGAATGCGCGAATTTCATGGAAGGCTCTCAAAATCGCGGCCAGCACTATAAGCTCGCCAAGGCGAGGCTGACTAAACGTACCTAGGTGCGATGCACCTGCTTCGAACCCCTTTGGCAAAGGGGAGAGCCTTTAGGCGTCGAAGAAAGCCGTTTCGATGTTGAGAACGAAGGTTTTCATAGCGAGGTGAGCTTATCGTCTGGCGGGCGCACCCGCAAGACGGTCGCGAAAATCCCAAAGCCCGCGACTACTACGTGCGGTCGAAAACGTCAGGCTGTAATTTTCCGGCCTTCATAAGATGCTGCAATGTGTACGATATCGAAAGTGCGTCATCGAGCGCGTCGTGACCCTGCAATGGGGGATGCTCAACGCTATAATATGCAGCAAGCTGGTCGCTCGGTGTTTTCGCCAAGTCCTCGATCGGCATACCTGCTGCGAGCAAGAGCTTGACGGCATTGTCAAAACGATGGGCCGGGATGGGGGGTTGGACGCCGGCGATATAGCAGCTAATCGCGACCATATTCAACTCATCCTTGCCCCATGACCAAAACCGCACACCCTCCGAGAAGCTATCGACGCCGGCAAGGGCTTCCTGCAAGGATACGCCCTCGGCCTCAATGTTCTCATCGGTAATGCCGGTTAGCTTGGTGAAGAACGGATCGAGGGCATACCTCTTGCCAAACCGGTCGATCGGCCGGACATAGGCTTTGTATGTTCCCAAAAGAGGAAAATCACCCTCAAGCCCAAGTTTGACAGCCCCGATCTGCGCGATGACAGGATCGGGATCGTGGGCTGCGCACCAGAATCTGCGCTGTGAGCCTTCCAGGCAGAGAAATTCGCAGTCAAATATGATCGCAGTTTTCATAAACTACCTTTCCTCTCAGGCGTTGATTGTTCGTCGCATCCGCCCTTGCTTGTGTTCTCATCGAGAATGTTGGCGATGCGAGAGGATCCGGCTCCCGCCTTAGTCGTTTCGACACTCTTCTTGAGCATGCTTCGGGTCAAGAGAGCATAGTTGCCGATTCATGGCGAGATTGATGAGTGATATAGACGTAGAAATTGAGATTCGCCCGGTGGATTTTGAAACACGGGCGCACTTCTCGGAGATTTTGGAAGAGGCGAGCGCGTGGCAAAAAGCGCGCGGTTCGGAGGGCTGGAATTACCCCTTCGATGACCCGTGGATGCTACCTCGGATAGAGCGCCGGGAATTGTTCCTTGCGTATGTGGGCAGCCAACCCGTCGCCGCGTTTCGAATCCTGTGGGAAGATCGTCCGTATTGGGGCGAGAAGGAAACAGGCGACAGCATTTATCTGCATACCTTCGCGGTTCGCCGCGCCAAAGCCGGAAACGGAATTGGCAAAACCGTCATAGATAAAATCGCGGGCATGGGAAGAGAACGTGGCCTGGCGAACATCAGGCTCGACTGCTCCCTCTCCAGCTCGAGACTGATTGCCTACTACCAGCAACACGGCTTTGCTTCCGTCGGAACTACGTTCATGAACGGGAAAATGATGAACTTGATGGAGCGTCCTTTAAAGGTCTAAGATGAGTTACTAGCATCGGGCTGCGTCGATATCGCACAGACCGGCAGAGCCGGAGAGTGGGCGAGCCGATTCCGTCGGCATCATGAGCCAATCGCGCAGCCGGTGATTTCCGCAGTCCGCGCCGGCGAGGTTACTCCTGCCGTCGCTGCGGGTCCAAAATCACTCATCGATGAAATGGCCGACCTTGACGCTGAGGTCGATGCGTTGCGGCGCCAGCTTGCAAAGAAGCTCATCGAGCAGAACGCGCAATTACGCAAGATGCTCGCCAGGTTCGACGCGCGCTAATCGCGCGTCCCCATTCCGATAAGGAAAAAGGCTCCGCCGATGGCGGAGCCTTGTGATGTCAATCAATCCCGGTTCGGGCGGGACCAGATGAGCTGGAGGCCGTCTTCGCCTTCGACCTCGGCGAGCGTTGCGTAGATCGGAGCCGGGAAGCTCGGATCGTCGAGTTTAACCGAGAGGTAGTCGCGGCCCTCACCGGAGGTCTTCTGCCAGGCGGCGCCTAGTTCAACGCTACCTGCGTAGACGCGGAACTGCGGGCCCTTGTCGGAGGGGTTCTCGACTCGGGCGATGCGGGCTTTGACGTTGAGGGCGAGAGTGCGGATGGAGCCAGTGAAGCCGTTTTCGGTGGAGGTGAAGGTGCCGATGGTTGCCATTGTCGTATTCCTTTTCTCGTATTCGGGCCGCGCCCATCGCGGTCTCGATGGCTGTCGCAAAGACCGGTGGCGATCGGACCGCACCTGATAAGGCCGGAACAGGGTGGAGGGCGGCAACTGCCACTTTTGTTAGTGGGAGAGGAATGGCGGCGCAGCCGACAGGGGTAACAAAAGTGGTCGTGGTCGTTGCGGGAAGACGATCGAGGCGCAGCCGGTCTCCGGTCAGACATGCCTCATCGAGCCCGCAGATGGGTTGCCGGAAACTCCGACGGGAAGAGATATGGCAGTGGCGTCCCGCCGCAGTTGCCTCGGTCAGGAATGGTAGCCTAGGCCCTGCCTCACTTGCACCGCCGTCGTTGCCTGCTTCAATTGGGGAAACGAGCTCCACGTAGACATCGGCCGGCTTGTCCAAGACGCCTCGTGCGATATCGTTGCACCCGCGAATCGTAGCCTGGAGAACCAATGCGTCAGCAGACCAAGCCGTTCATCGTCGAACGCAAACCGTCCCGTAAACCCAAACCCGACGCCGCAAAACCGTCGATCTGGGGAAGGCTGGATGCTGACATTGCACAAGGTCTCAGGGACCAGCGTGATACGGATCACGCGGCCGCCACCGGTGGTGACGACCGCGCTTGAGCATTAGGCCGCAGCCATCAAATCCGCTTCCGGCTGTAAGGAATGCAGAAAGCTCACTGCCCGCTGCGCATGGGCGGCCGCCTGGAAAATTGCTCGCTTGTCGTTGGCCAGCACCGATAGCCACGACTGCAGATACGATGCATGATCCAGCCGCGGCTCAAGTTCCGGCGCGATACCGAGGTCAGCGCACAGGAAGCAGCTGCCGAGTTCGGCAATAAGTTCTTCCCGCGCGCGCTCCGTCCGGTCCTTGGCATAGCGGGACAGGTCACGTCCGACGCGATGCGCTGCCGCTGTCCAGTGGGTCGCCTCATGACTGAGGACGGCCGCGTACCCGGCAGCATCGCGAAACGCCTCGAAGGGCGGCATCTGGATATAGTCCATGACCGGCGAATAGTAGGTTTGATCGCCGCCGTGCCGGATGACTGCGCCGGTATTGCGAAAAAAGCGATCGGCACTCTTGATCCGGTCGATCGGATCAAGAACCTTGGCCGGCGGCGCATAGTAGCCATCGGGCAAACCCTCGATCTGCTCCACATTGAACACCGAATATGCCTTCAGGAACGGGATCTCCCGATCGACTTCGTTGCCGTTTCCGTCGGCTTCGGACTTGGTGAAACGGCTGGCGAAGACAACGGTCGAGCCGGTCTCGCCCCTGCGCACGGCCCCGCCCAGTTCGAGCGCCTGCTTGAAGGTCATCCACATCGACGAGGCGAAGCCGCGCGACATCTGCTCCGACCATAGGAGGAGCACGTTCATGCCCGAGTAGGGAAGGCCGTTGTGGCGCACCGGCCGGCTTATGCGACCATTGGTGTTGGCGGCGCTCCACGGCTTCATCCAGGGACGCACGCCTTGTTCGAGATCCTCGACAATCCGATCGGTGATCCGCGCATAGATGTCGACGCGGTTGGAATCCGTTTTCCTGCTCATGACTTCTTTCTCCATTAGGACAGCGCCTATCGCGGTCCGTCACGGAGGGGCCGATGGTGTGGCCATGCACCGGAACGGCCGCAACAGCGTGGAGGACGGCAAAGCCGTTGCATGGGCGCCCGGCTCCTGCAGGACCGCCGAGCGGGGCGGTCCGCGATAGGCGCGTCTCCAGGTTTCCTTTTCGGCATGAGAAAAGGCCGGCGCTGTAAGCACCGGCCTCGGATCAGCAAAAGAAGGCGGGGTGCGTCCCCGCCAAATGTGTCATCCGAATGCGGCCATCTGAACTTCCGCCGCTTTGCGGTCGAGCGATGCGCCCGGTTCGACCGGCCGGTTGAATGGCTTCCAGGTCTCGCCGACGACCTGTTCGTAGGCGGCAACCGCGCCTTCGGCTGCCATCCGTAGCGCATGGGACTGGATACCCATGTCGGCCGCGAATTCCCGCTTGCGCTGCGCGGCACTATCGTAACCGACCGGACCATCGAGATCCTCGTCGCGGGCATCATTCGATACCTTGGCGGTTGCGTCGCGCGCCTCGGTGACGGCGCGGGAGTAAAACTGCCCGGCGCCATGTGCCGATCCGACGAAGGCCCCGACGATACGCTGCAAATGGATCTGCATGGCCCTCTCGCCGAGCCCTTCGGAGAGGCTGTCGGCGGTCTCGACGATCAGCCGCTCATGCAGGCTGCGTATGCCATCGCTGTCGACAACAGTGGTGCCGAAGCTTTCGGCGATCTTGAGCGCCTGGGCGGTGTCTGGGCACGAGAGGCGGACCATTTCCAGGGTTGCTCCCTTGCGAAGTTGCGCGATCCGTGCGTTGGAGCGGTTTGGAGTTGCGGGCTTGGCCATATCTGTTCCTTCCTTGGCTGCCGAAGCGGTTCCGGCCCGTGCCGGTCTGCCCTTCGATGCGGACGACCAGGAACCGGCAAAGGACGGGCGGCCTCACAGGTCCGATCCGGCTGAACCAGTAGGGCAGGTTTGCGGGCCAGCAGGTTTTGACCTGAGCAGACCGCGAGCCTGCCCTCGCGCAGGGAGGCTGGGTCGGCCGCCACGCGGCGCGACAGCGGCCTTGAAACGCCCGGCCGCCGGTTCAGACCGCAGCGAACAAGAAGGGCAGTCCAGCACGGCCCGATTTCGGGCTCTAGCGGGAAGGGGGCGGAACAAGAGGAGTGCGAAATCGTACGCGGCTTTTATCAACCAAAGACAGCAACTTCCTTGTAACGCAGTAGCTTTCATGGGATTCTTCGGTCAGTCCCGAAGGAGATAATTATGTCTGAAATGATGCTGGCGATGCTTTCCAATATTCGGACGGTTGAAGACATGGTCGCCGCGTTCCGGGACGAAGAGCGTTGCCGTCGCTTGCTGGAAAGCATGGTATGGCCGAATGGCAGGATCTGCCCTGCTTGTGGTTACAAACGCTCGATCGCGATAGCTGGCCGCGATACTGGTAAGCGCCGCGCGCGGCCGGGCCTCTATCAATGTTCCAGTGGTGATTGCCGGTTCCAGTTCACGGTGACAACGCATACGCCCCTGCACGCCACGAAACTCCCCTTGCGCGTATGGCTCAAGGCGATGTGGTTGTTGCTGCAGTCGGATAAAGGCCTGTCTTCGGTTCGCCTCGCCGAGACGCTCGGTGTAAGTCAACCCACGGCCTGGCGGATCGGTCATGCGTTGCGCCTCATGGTGGCGCGCGAGCACATGCTCGACGGCACGGTGGAAGTCGACCATTTCTATCTTGGAGGCAGACCGAGAAAGCATCCCGATGAACCTCCGCCCGGAAGAGGCCGCAAGGGCCAAGTAAAGACGGAAAAGACGCCGGTCATGGCGATCGTGCAGCGACCGACAGATATCACCCCGGGTTCAAGTGCCGGAGATGCCCGTGCGGCTGTCGTCACCGGCGTTTCGTTGCGTGCTGCCGTTCGAGCAGTTGCAACACAAGTTGAACTTCGAGCGCATTTGATGAGTGACGAAGCAAAGGCGTTCGTTGCCATAGGCGAAAGCTTTGCCACACACGAGACGGTCAACCACTCAAGCCGCGAATATGTCCGGGATGCCGTCCATGTCAATTCAGCCGAGGGGTTCAATGCGCGGGTCCGGCGAACCATTGCAGGCGTCTTTCACCACATCAGCCCGGAACTTGCCGACCTGTATTTTCATGAAATCGGCTTCAGATGGTCCCAACGAGTTGTTACCGGCCAAGCGGTGCGGAAAAGCCGAAGCGGCAAGGAAAGCACGAAGATCCTTTGGTCGCGAGTACCTCCTGCACTGCAGCTATTGCAAGTGTTCCGTGCTGCCACCGGCCGCCAAATGCGCCGTAGTCATAGCGGAGGCATCACCATCAAATCTGCCGTGGCTGTCTTTGGTTGATAAAGGCCGCGTACGATTTCGGACTGCTCTTGTTCTGACCCCAGGATGCCATCAAGCAACAACGTCTTTACCGCGAGTATGCGAGCCGTAGCGTTCAGGGCGGCCAAGCGTTTGCGGGATGATTGATCAAAAGACCGGGAGGCGTGGTCAGCCTGGAGGCCTCGAGATAAAGCCGGGCTTGGCGCCGAGGATCACGCCTGGTCTCATGAACACACAAGTCCTCGATGCGAACGGTCACACGGCCGGCGGTTAGAAGGCGGAAGTCAGCCGCGGCGAGCGGATCGCCGCGTCTCGTCTGAGTGGTTCTCGCGTGTGGCCGACGAACGTTACCTCTCCCTGTCGCCCTGGATGGCAGGGTACGCTGCCTACATTGTTTGCAGCGACCGACCGGGCGCGCGGGATAGATCTACTATGGCCCTAACCGGATGGGCGGGATGCCCGGCTGGAAAGCCTTCGAGGAAATCGCTAAGTTCAGATTTGGCAAAGACAATTTTCCTGAGGTTGAGGGATGATGCGGAATTTCCAAAATACATCTTCCAAGGTCATTCTTATCACGGGCGCCGGCCGCGGCATCGGTGCTGCGTTGGCAAAAGCTGCCGCCGCTGAGGGTCACTATGTCGCTGCGAATTATAGGTCCCAGAGCGACGAGGTCGAGCAATTGATATCTGGCCTGAAAGATGGAATCGGCATTCGCGCGGATGTCAGCATCGCGGAAGATGTGCAACGTCTGATTAAAGAGACGCTGGCCCACTTCGGCCGCGTCGATTGCGTGATCAACAACGCCGGCATCGGTGAAGTACGTCCTATCGACAAGCTTGATCTGGCGCTTTTCCAAAACACGCTTCATGCTAATCTGACGAGTGCGTTTCTAGTCTCGCAGGCTGCATGGCCTCACATGACCCGGAATGGCGGCCGGCTAATCTTCATGTCGTCGGCCGCCGCCCGCACCGGCGGCGGGCTCTCAGCCGCATATGCCGCTTCGAAGGGCGGCGTGGAGAGCCTGATGCACGCTTATGCGAGCGCGCTCCGCCCGCACCGGATCACGGCAAATGCCATAGCACCCGCCCTGATCGAGAGCAGAATGGCCAATGCGATTGATGCAGGCCCAACCGAAAATCTGCCATTTGGGCGGATGGGGCGCGCCGAAGAACTTTGGCCCGCCACCCGGATGATCATAGAGACCGAATATCTGACGGGTCAGACCATCCACGTGAATGCCGGCAGATACATGACCTAGGTGCGCGGTGAGCATACGCTGCCCATCTTGAGAAACCCGCGGCGATCTCCTGTTTCTTGGCCATGGCGGTGTGCCCCCTCCCGGCTTCCTGAGCGACCCTAGGAATTCCAAGCCACTCCCGGCCTGGAGGATTTTCTTCGGACGGCTTTGTCGTTGTGGCGCCGGACTATGTCGGATTAGTAGCCTTACCCAGGTGCGAAGAAAGCGCGATTTTCCGTCCGTACTTAATTCGGAGATCCAAGCCAGCTCCATCCGAGGCGCGCTTCGCTCATCTCAAGCGCTCGCACTGCAACTGACGACAAAAAGAATTTTAAACGGCGTAGAAGTCGATAAGGAAATTGCACTTTTTGGTCACTCACAAGGCGGTCAGGCAGCCTTGGCTGCTCCGGCACTTTCAAATCCGCGGGAATGAGTTCACCGTCGATTCCCTTGTAGCCTCGGCGGCAACCCAGTCTCGGCGTGCAAGACCTTGCTCCCGAGATGGATATTCCCCAAAGACCCAACACGGCTGCAAGAAGCCAGTGGTTTTGCGCCGCTGGGGTAAACAAAAGCATCGCAATGATCAAAATCACGGTGAAGAGGAGCGTTGCGAAAAGCGAATTTTGATCCGCCATGAACCCGCCCATCCAATTTCCGATGAGACCAACCATGCCAAAGCCCATAAGCCACGAGAGACCGACGTGAGCGAGGAACCGCTTATCGTTGATAATCGAAGGTTGGTGCTGTGCTCCGATCGGCCGCGGTCCACTGGCCAAGCGCGGCATAAACAGCAAGATCATGGCGGCCAGGAGAAGCGACGCGACCGCGAGAACGATGAATGATCCTCGCCAGCCAATTGACGTCGCCGCGACGGTACCGAGCGGAACGCCGCGAACGAGAGCGGCAGAGATACCGAGATACGCTCGCGCGACTGCCCGCCCGGAATGGTGGGGCTCGAAGAGCTGCGCTGCTAGAATGCGAGGCTGCTGCCCCTGCCCGCGGCCACGACTTTAGCTTGCAGCGTACGGGCGCCTGAAATTGCGGCCCGAAATGCCAATCACGATTCCGCTACCCACGAACTCGCTGTGGCCTACGCTCGGTTTGACGCGAGCGATCCTGCGGCACGATCGCCGTACAAGACAGACCCCAATGGCTGCTTCGATAATAAAGCGTCGGCCGCCATTTTGGCTTCACTTCCAATGCCACAGACATTCCACGCGGTGTAGTCGAAGGCTCATCATGGCTTCCCTATCGCCGGCTATGCCTGGTGCGTCCCTCGGACGTGCGTCGTCAGGATGTTGCGATCACGATCTCCACGAGATTGGGGTGGCCCGATGACAAACCGCGCCGGACCGCCGGCGCGATCTCGTCCGCCGATGCCACACGCTGAGAAGCCACGCCGAACGCCTTGGCAAGGGCCGCGAAGTCGATCGTCGGATCGCTCAGTTCCATTCCAGCGATGGTCGAATTGCCGCCCTTCTCGTATCCTTGCGCCACGGAATATCGCTTGAGAATATTGTACTCGGAATTGTTCATGATTACGAAGGTGACTGGAACACCCAACCTCGCCGCCGTCCAAAGAGCTTGTGGGGCATAAAGAGCAGAACCGTCACCCACAAGTGCGACGACGGGCGAACGGTTAGTCCCGAGAGAAACACCCACCGCGGCGGGCAAGCCCCAACCGAGAATTGCGCTTCGCATGAACAGGTAGCGACGGACAGGGACCCGCTCAAGGAACGCTCTCACATGCATCATGGTGGCTGGCGCCTCATCGACCACGATGACGTCCTCCGCCAGTGCACCCAGAACTTCACCCGCAGCTACAAACGGCATGACGGGTATGCGGTGTCTTTCCTCTGCAAGTCGCGCTGTTAGCGCCCCCATCCGCTTCTCTCGCTCGACCTCAGCAAAAGCGCGAACGGCGCCTACGGCCTGCTTATGACCTCGGGTTGCATCGATAAGAAACGGGAGAAGAGCCGTCAGCGATGCCTTCAGATTGCCGATGCAGGCAAGTTCTGTGGAATAAGTCCGCCCGGCCTCAGAACCATCGTGGGTGAGCTGAAAGATCTTGCAGCTTTGCGGAACTGCCGGTCCGTCGCTGTAGAGGTAGGAGATGAAGGGGTTGTCCCCCACCACCAGCACTGCCTGAAACTCGGACAGTAGGACGCTCATGTCCGCAGCTGTCGTCGGAAGATTTCCTTTCCACAAAGGGTGGGCGGCTGGGAAAGACATGCTGCCCGGCCAAGAAGGGCCATAGACCGGGGCGCCGAGAACCTCTACGACTTCGATGAGCTGCGAATTGGCCTCGCTAGCATCGACCTCATCCGTCGCGATCACCGCAAGCTGGCCTAGTTGGAAGATGGCCAGGGCAGCGGCTAGATTCTGCAACCCGCCCGCGATCGCCGTTCGATTTATCGTAGATGGCGAGCCCGCGATGGCTGATGTTTCGCCAGTCAGGACATCAATTGGCAATGATAGAAAGACAGGCCCGAATGGCGGTGTCATCGTGGCTTCCAGTCCTCGCCTCACAAGCGGAGGGATTTGATCAGGGTGAAGCACTTCCCTCGCCCATTTTACCGCCGGCCCTGCCATTCCGAGCGCGTCCCCATAAAGAAGCGGATCACTGAAACTGTGCCTGGTGTCCTGCTGCCCCACAGTGACCAGCATGGGCGTCTTGGCAATCTTGGAATGCAGAAGAGCGCCCATTGCGTGCCCCAGACCTCCCGCCGTATGGAGGTTGACGAAAGCAGGTATACCGCTTGCTTTGGCGTAACCATCCGCCATCGCCACGACAGCTGTCTCTTGAAGACCAAGTATGTACTGGATTTCGGGGAACTGCCGGAGCGCGTGCATGATCGGCATTTCGGTCGTTCCAGGATTACCAAATATGTACTTGATGCCGGCGTCGCTGAGCACCTCTAATAGTAATTGGGATCCTGTGGTCATTCCATGCTCCTGGTTATCAAATCCTTGGCATCGAGGTAAACGCCGATCGTCACGGTTCCTTTGGACGGTGTTGCAAGACCACCTCAATGGTGTCCTTTTGAAGTCGATGCCGCTGATCTGGCGTGGCAGGTAACCATTGATTTCCGGGGCGCTCTGACGCCGTTCCGTCCAGATCGGTGAAACGTGAGGAGATCAGCCGGGTGCCATCATTTGAGGTATTCAACCTCGCCTGTTCCCTGAGGTTGGCGAAACAGGTTTGTGTAATTTAACCACGCGTAACCAAGCCGGCACCATTTTTTTCGGCCACGATCTCGGAGATCGGCGACACGGGGCGCCGTCCGAGTTGGGCTGATACGGTGACTGCGACCTTTGCCAGCTTTGTAAGATCGACCCCTGTAGAGATGCCCATGCCCTCCAGCATGTAGACCAGCTCTTCGGTCGAAACATTTCCGGTGGCTCCCTTGGCATAAGGGCAGCCCCCTAAACCGCCGACAGACGCATCGAACGTGGTCACACCCGCTTCCAGGCAGGCCAGGATATTTGCAAGCGCCTGCCCATAGGTGTTGTGCTCATGGAGAGCGATGGCTGTTATTGGCATCTCCTCGGCTACTGCGCGAACCATGGCGGCTGCGGCCTTGGGTGTTCCCGTACCGATCGTGTCGCCAAACGAGACTTCATAGCAACCGAGATCGTGAAGTCTTCGGGCGGTGCTGACCACTGACTTGAGCGCTACCCTGCCTTCATAGGGACAGCCGAGAACACAGGACACATAACCTCGTACTCGCATTCCCGCTTCACGGGCACTTTCGAGCACAGGCGCAAAACGACCGAAGCTTTCCTCGATGGAGCAATTAATGTTCTTTTGAGAAAAAGTCTCAGACGCAGAGGCAAAGATCGCGATCTCCTCCGTTCCAGCATCACGCGCCGCCTCGAAGCCCGTCATGTTCGGAACCAACATCTGAAACGTCACGCCGTCCCGCCGCCCCAACGTCGTGAGGACCTCGGCAGACCCCGCCATCTGTGGCACCCATTTGGGTGAAACGAAGCTACCGGCCTCGATGGTTTTGAGGCCGGCATCGATCAGCCCTTCAATCATCTGGACTCGTTCGGCGACACCTAGGGGACGAGCCTCGTTTTGCAGGCCGTCGCGAGGGCCGACTTCGACCAGGCGAATACTGTCCATAATTATATCCTATTTTTGGCTGTTGCTGACTTCGTCGCGCAGGAAGGCACAGAAGCGCGAATCTGCGCCGTAGGCGACGTTGACCCGCATTGCCGGTGCGACAGGGGTATCGCGGTCGACGTGGAAAACGCTCGCCGGGGCAATGAAGATGTTCGCCTCGGCCGCTCGGCGACAGAATGAGACCTCTTCGATCTGTTTTGGGAGCGGTACCCAGATGTAGAAGCCGCGAACCTTCGGCAGCGAAACCTCAAGTCCGACATCGCCGAGCGCCCGGGCGGTCGCCTTCGTCCCCTCTTCGATCCAGCCGCGCAGCCGCCTCAGATTCTTCAGATACTGTCCACTTTCGATCATCTCAAGCACGACGCGCTCGACATGAAGCGACGTGGCGACCATGGTAATCATCTTGAGATCCACCAGGCTGCGGATCGTATCCGGGGCGCCTGCGATGTATCCGCATCGCAGGCTTGCAGACAGCGTCTTCGAAAACGAGCCGACGTAAAGAACCCGCTGCTGCTGGCCAAACGCAGCCAGACGCGGCAGCGTCGGGGCGATCAGGTCGGCGAAGATGTCGTCCTCGACAAGGCGAAAATCATGCACCTCTGCCATCTGCAACAAACTGAAGGCATGGGCAGGCGACAGGGTGCCGCCCGTGGGATTATGGGCCTGACTCTGCGTGAAGAAAAGCTTGGGACGATGGACGAGGAGTTTCTGGCGCATATCCTCCAGATCAGGTCCGTCCTCCAACCGGCGGATCGGGACGACATTTGCCTTTGCGAGCCTCAGCTTGGCAAAAAGCGGATAATAGCCGGGGCTGTCGACGAAGACGGTGTCGCCCGGCTCAAGAAAGTGGCGAATGATGAGATCGAGGCCGTGGTTGACGCCGCTTGTCAACATGACACCATCTGTCTCGGTGGCGATCGAGCGCTCTGCAAGCGCTAAGCGGAGCCACTCGCGAAGAGCCCCCAGTCCCCAGGAGCTTCCGTACCCGAAATCAACCTCGGCGGTCACGCTTCGGCTTGTCCTCAAAACACGACGCATATCCGCATCCTCGGTCCAACTCGCCGGCGGACGGCCGTCTCCAGGACGCGTCTGGTAGTTCTGGTCAAGCTGCTCGCGCAGCAGCGACATGATCCCCAGTGCCTCGGTGACATCGGGCTTGACCTTTGGCACGGGCGCAGGGCGGTTTTCCGACACGTAGTAGCCCGAGCCCTGACGTGAAACGGCAAGGCCTCTAGCGACAAGTCGATCATAAGCTTCAGCCATGGTGTTCTTGGACACGCTGAATTGCTGCGCCCCACCCCTTACGGATGGGAGCCTGTGACCTGGGCCATAGATGCCGGATGCGATTTGACCGCTGACATGCGCAACGATCGTATCCACTCGCTTCAACTTGTCCCACCCTTCGGTTGGGACAGTGCCCCAAATATACCGGACAACTGTCCCTTGATTACTGATCCAATTCTAGGACAGTTTAAAACCATTGCAAGCACGCATGCATTGGTTTGGGAGCGAGCCATGAGGAACAGGACGGTCACGTCGCGCATCGAGAATATGCGCAATCTTTCCCCGCGGAGCGATTAGAGAAAGTTGCTAAGGTGGCCGCGCTGGGCGACGAAGCGCGCTCCGTTCTTGGCTCCTCGGATGCACTGACCGTTTCGCGGGCCAACGGGATGATCGAGAACGTCATCGGCACGTTCCAGCTGCCCCTCGGCATTGCGACAAATTTTTCGATCAATGGTAAGGACTATCTCGTGCCAATGGCAGTGGAAGAGCCCTCCGTTGTCGCGGCCGCCTCCTATATGGCTCGGATTGTGCGCGACTGTGGCGGCTTCCAAACGTCCTCCACCGCACCGATCATGCGCGCCCAGGTGCAAATTCTTGGCATAGCGGATCCCTTCGGTGCCAGGCTTGCAATCCTGGCGGAACGCGACAAGATCGTGACTGCTGCCAACGCAAAGGACCCGGTTCTCGTCAAGTTCGGCGGCGGATGCCGGGATATCGAAGTCCACGTCTTTCCCTCCACCACGCGCGGAACAATGGTCGTGCTGCACCTGCTCGTGGATGTCCGCGATGCCATGGGCGCAAACACCGTCAACACGATGGCCGAGGCCATCGCACCGATCGTCGAGGAAATCACCCGCGGCGAAGTCCGGCTTCGTATCCTTTCCAATCTCGCGGATCTGCGCCTTGCCCGCGCTCGCATAGAGGTGACGGAAGAAGCGCTTGCGACGAAAGAGTTCTCGGGCCGGCGGGTAATGGAAGGCATCGTGGATGCTTACGAGTTCGCGGCTGTTGATCCATACCGGGCGGCGACCCACAACAAGGGCATCATGAACGGCATTGATCCGGTCGTGGTCGCGACTGGCAACGACTGGCGCGCAATTGAAGCCGGCGCCCACGCGTATGCGGCTCGTTCGGGGCGCTATACGTCGCTGACGACATGGGAAATCAGCACAAAGGGCACTCTGGTCGGAACGGTCGAGATGCCGATGGCACTTGGTCTGGTCGGCGGCGCAACCAAAACCCATCCGGCGGCCCAGGCCTCGTTGCAAATCCTCAACGTCGCAACCGCAGTGGAACTCGCCGAGGTCACGGTTGCCGTTGGACTCGCACAGAACATGGCGGCGCTTCGAGCACTTGCGACGGAGGGCATTCAGCGAGGCCATATGGCTCTGCATGCCAGAAACATCGCCATTGGTGCCGGCGCTGTGGCCGAGGAAATCGACTTGGTCGCAAGGAGACTTGCTGCAGACCATGACGTGCGTTCCGCCCGCGCCGGAGAAATCCTGGCTGAATTGCGGAAGTAATCGAAATCTGCGACCGGCGGAGGGGGAGCTTCGTCGGTTAGCAACATTGGGAGGATGATGATGACGGAATCTAATGCGTTGCGTGCCGCTGGCGCGCAGGGCCAGCTTGCGGAGATATGGGGAGACGTCGTCTCACGTCCGCAACTTGGCAAGGCCATGACGATCGGCGCGGTGATAAGCGTCTCGGTGTATTTCGCGGCGCTACAGATCATTACCCCGCTGGCTGCCACACCCGCCGTTGGCAGGGCACTTGCCATGCTTGCCGGCATCATCGGTTCCGTCGCCAGCGGCGCAGTGTGCGCCAGAATATTTCCGCCAAAACGGATTGTCTCCGAGCGCTTAGCTGATGCAACCGCTTGGCAGCTGGAAGTGCTCGAACAACTGGAACAGGAGGGCGGCCCAATCGGACGGGTGAACGACCTTCCTCCTGTGGTGGCAGAGGAGATGCGGCAGGTCGGTCTTTACGAGGTCTTCGAGAACTACGAACAAGGTCGCGGCACCTACCGCAAGGGGGAGTGAAATGGACGGTCTGCTTTACGAAATCGTTCTCGCGGTCGGCCTTGGCTTTCTCGGTGCCATCCTGTTTTCTGCTATCGGGCTGATCTCGGGAACTGACGAAACCACAACCATCGCTCCGGTAACGCTTCTGGTCGTCCTCCTCGGTGCCCCGCCGGCAGGAGTGTTTACCTTCTGGATGTGCGCCGCCATCTCAAAACATATGACCCATGCTGTGCCGACGGCGCTGTTGGGCATCCCGGGGGATACGCTGGCGCTGCCCCTCCTCCAGCAGGCAACAGCGTTGCGCAATCTCGGCGCACCTCATATGGCTTTGCGCAAGATGCTGGCCGGCTCGGTCATCTCGGCTTTCATCGCCGTGCCGCTCGCCGTGCTTTTTGCGGTAATCCTCGCACCTTTCGGCACCTACATAACCGCATCAGCGCCATGGCTCTTTATAGGTGCAGCGATCATCATCGCTTATTTCTCTGCCGGTCGCTGGGCATCAATAATTGCACTTGTGCCTTTCACGCTCATGATCGTTGCCCTACAGGGATTTACGGCCGCGAACAACGTTAAGCTCGGCGTCAGCTATTTTCTCGGGATCGCGGTGGGACCGTTGGTGGCCGAACTCGTCTCAGCCGTATCTCCGCTCGAGAAGAAACGTATGAACCGCAGCGAGCTACGCCAGACAACACTCGCTCCCGACGTCAAAAGCTGGGGCGGTTATTTTCCCAATCCGTTCCGCGTTCTTGATCGTAGCCAGGTTATCACGACGGCGGCTGCGGCTGCGGTGACCAGCGCCACCTTCGTCTTCAGCCCGGTCGCAGTGACGGTCATTGCCGGCGAAATCGTCGGCGCCCGCATCAAGCATGCCTATCATCGATTGACCTCGGTGCTGGCGGTCCGCAACGGTGTGACCGAGTTGACTTATATCGCGGAAGCACTCATCCCGCTCATCGCCTTCGGCCTCCCGCTCAGCCCGGTTGCCGCGGGGCCTGCGGCACCTCTGTTTAACGCACCTCCGCGCTTTACCGTCGATACGGCTACGGGTGCAGTAAACAATCTGCACACGATGATGTCGGTACCAGAGTTCTTGATTTGGGGTCTGATTTCCGTCCTGATCGCCGCTGTCATCGCCTACCCGTTCGCCATGAACCATGCCCGCAGCGCCGCGGCTTTCGTGGCCAGACATATAAGCCATGAGGCAATCATCGCTACATTCGTCGGCTTGGTGCTGGTCATCGGTCTTTGGGAAGGTGGGATTCTCGCCATTCTTGTCATTGTCACGGTGGGCCTTGTCGGCGGCATTCTTTACCGCGTGCTGGGCATGAATACCGGCGTCCAGTTCATGGGCTACTATGCGGCAATCCTGAGCGTCCCGGCGATCATGAAGCTTTTGGGTTGAACGGTGCCTGGTAAGCCACCTTCAAAATCGAGCGGAGACAGGACGATGGACAAACTGCTTTTGGTTATGACTTTGACCTCGGTGTTGGTTTTGACAAATGCCACCGCTAAAGCGGCGGATGCCAGCGCCTCTCTTCCCGCACTGGAGTTGCCCGACAAGCTGAAGAGCGCGGTGCCAGTGCCAATGGCGGAAGCCGATCTGCCGTCCGTCGAGGCGCGAGAATATTTGAAGGTTTCCGAGAAAGCCCTGCAACTCGAATGTCCAACATTCGATGAGCAAGGTGACTTGATTTTCTGCGAAGTTTTTGGAGGAACGGTGTTTCGCCTGACACCGGAGAAAAAACTCTTCAGCTTCGTGCCGGATGCCAAGCTTCGCCCGGCGGGCCTCGCCATCGGCAAGAATGGTCGCATCTACATGGCCGAACTTGGCGACTTCGCGTCCCAAGGATCGGTCATGAGCATGGCGGCAGACGGGAGCGATCTTAAAACGATCGTCTCAAGGACAGATGGCTTTCTGCCAGACGACCTCGTATTCGACAAGGAAGGCGGCTTTTATTTCACCGACTTCAAGGGTGGATCAAGTACACCGACCGGCGGTGTTTATTATATCGGTCCGCACGGAGGCAAGCCGGTCCTTGTGGTCCCTAACCTTAGAATCGCCAACGGCGTTGGCCTCAGCCCAGATGGTAAAACACTTTGGGTGACCGAACTTGCTGGCGGTCAGTTGCACAAGGTTTCATTGTCAGACCCGACGACAATTGCGCCGTTCGGGTCGTCGGTGGTCTACAATTTCACGGGTGGCGGGCCGGATTCACTGCGAATAGATGCCGACGGAAATATCTACGTGGCAATCTACGGCCAGGGCCGTATCATGGTCTTCAATCCGGCGGGTTTCGCAATCGGGCAGTATCTTTTGCCCGGCCGGGACCAAGGCCATAACTTGCGCTCGACTGCGATGGTTATTCGTCCCGGCACGGATGAACTGCTGATCCTCACCAATGACTGGGACAAAGGACAAGGGTCGACAATCTTCGTCGCGCGTGCGCTGGCGAAGGCTGCGCCGTGAGAGCTTGGCTGCAGTGTCAGGCGCAGCACGGCGAACGTTGACGCTCCTCCGGGTCTCCCCCGTCACCCTTCAGGGACAGATTGAACGATTAGGCATGTTTTCTGCGGGTTTGGGCATGGCGTTTGTCTGAACAGAAAGCATTCTGGATCGACGCGGACGTCGTTCAGACATTCTGTGTCCGCGAAGGAACGAGGACGGTCACAGGGCGTATACATGGAGTGGTCACAGGGCTATTTTACCGGGCTGAACTACACTTTCGGATATTATCCCCAATTAAGCCCCGCAATGCTGCGTCTTTGCTGTCTGTGTCGGGGTGTAGACGCTAGGGTGCGCGACGCGTCCGCCTATCTCGAACTCGGCTTTGGACAAGGCCTGTCCATCAATGTCCACGCCGCCGGCTCCAGCGGATCATTCTGGGGGTGCGACTTCAATCCCGCCCAGACGGCAGAAGCGCGCCGGCTTTCAGAAGCTTCGGGGGCCGACCTGAAGCTGTTCGACGAATCTTTTGAAGAGTTCGCAGCCCGAAGCGATCTTCCGAATTTCGATATCATTACACTGCATGGCGTCTGGAGCTGGGTCTCGGCGGCAAACAGGGCGACAATCAAGCAGATCATCAAACGGCGGCTCCGGCCAGGTGGCATCGTATATATCAGCTACAACTGTTTGCCTGGCTGGGCGCCGATTGTTCCTGTCCGCCACTTGATGTCGTTATATCAACGCCAAAGCGGTGAAATGTCTGGATCTACCGAGGTTATCGAAGGGGCAATTCGGTTTACGAAGGAGATCGCTGATGCCGGATCGTTGTTTTTCAAACAAAACCCCGTTGCTGAACATCATTTCAACGACCTTGCTCGGCAAGAACATAGCTACATTGGTCACGAATATCTGAACGCAGATTGGCATGTCGATCATTTCTCCGATGTCGCTGAAAGCCTTGCAGAGGCAAAGCTCACCTTTGTCGGCTCGGCTCGGCTTCTCGATGATTTTGACGCCTTTCAACTCAGCCCAGAAGGCCAAGCTCATATCGCTAAATTTACGAATCCTCTCATCCGCGAGACTGTTCGCGATCATCTGGTGAACCGGCGTTTCCGCAACGACATCTTTGTCAAAGGCCCGCGAAAGCTCACCAAGCTTGAACAAAGACAGGCCTGGCTCTCGCAGGGGTTTGTGTTGTCAGTCCCCGCTGACGAGATCCCTAAAACGATCATGTCAGGGCGAGGCGAAGTAGAGCTGCCAGCAGAGGTTTATGACCCGCTCATCGAGGTATTCGCAGGCGATCTCATGCAGATCAAACATGTGGAGGATCTTGCCAGGCATCCAAAGCTCGATAGGCTCGAATTTCATCAACTTATCGAAAGCCTGGTCGTTCTGACAGGTGCTGGATTCCTCCAGCCTGCGGAAGAGCCTACAGACCGCACGCTCAGTCAATCCCGAGCACTCAATCGTCACATCGTGCAACGGGCGCGCGTCAGCACGGATCTGTGTCACCTCGTCTCTCCCATAACCGGATGCGCAATCGGCGTGCCGCACATGATCCAGCTATTCATTCAGGGGCTCAATAAAGGATTAGAGAGTGCCGAGGAATTGGCGACCCACGTCTGGGAGTTCTTGGAGGAAGTTGGCGAACGCTTGGTCAAGCAAGGCAAGAAACTCGAGACCGACAGCGAGAACATGGACGAGCTGAGAACACTGGCCGAACGCTTCCTGAAAATTGGTCTGCCAACGCTGCAAGCTCTGCGTATCGTCGAGGGCCCGGTGTCGGTCCGGCTCGACGATGCATCAAAGATCGTGACGCGGGCCACGGCCGGATCGGAGGCGCAATGAGTTCAGCAAATGATACAGGTGGATCTAAAAGCAGGGAGGCCGTCGTTCCGACAAGAGCATTTCTCTCTGAGGATCCGCAAACTATTCTTCGCTTCGCCCTCGAGAGCTTCCATCTTTCTGGGAAAAGCGCGCTCGTAACACTGGTCAAGGTCGAAGGTGGCGGAGCGCGCGCAGTCGGGGCTCAAATGGCCGTACGTGGCGATGGCTCGTTTTGCGGTTTCGTGTCAGGTGGCTGCACTGAAGCGGCTGTTGCGGCGGAAGCGATCTCAGCGATCGAGTGCGGACAGGACCGATTTCTGCGTCTCGGTCAAGCGTCGCGGTTCTTTGACATCGTGCTGCCGTGCGGAGGCTCGATTACTCTCTACATCCACGTCATATCCGAGACAGACGCCTTGCTCGGAGCTTTGGCTGCGCTTGATCAGCGCAAAGCAATCTCCTTGCGATTCGATGTTAAAGCCCAACGCCTCTCGCTTGATCTTGAAGCCGGGGCAACGGCTTGGCAGGACGACTGCATTTTTCGCCTCTATCGACCTAGGCTCCGCGTTCTGGTCTTCGGCCGAGGCCTCGAAGCCTTTACCTTGGCAAGGATCGCAACCGCAGCGGATTACGAGACGATGGCTTTTGAGCAGATTGACGCGGTTGTTCGTGACCTGCTTGATGAATACACAGCGATCGCACTGTTGTATCATGGTGTCGAGGCTGAACTACCGGTTCTCACCACAGCCCTGAACTGCAATCCATTTTACATTGGCGCCCTTGGCAGCCGGCGAACGCATGCACTCCGTTGCGGCGCGCTTTGGGAGTTGGGTTTTACGATGGCAGACACAAATCGCATTCGAGCTCCCATTGGGCTAGTGCCCAAGGCCCGGGACGCACAGACGCTTGCGTTATCGGTGCTGGCGGAGATTTCGGCTGCTTGGCAGTAATTTGCTCGCGAAACAGAAGCGCGGCTGCAGCTACGTCGCGGCGGCAAGGATGAAGCTCGCTTTGATTGCCGATAGGCAAACAGTTTCCGGCATGTCGATGCAGGCTTCACAGCCGAACAGACCCCACATCAACCGGAAGATGGCGAGAGTCGAAATCCCCGTGGTTAAATCCTCCAAGTATTTGTCACGGCCTCGAAAATGGCGCTGGAGAGGATGACAGAGGCTAATTTCGCCAAAGCCTCCTGTCGATAAAAGCATCGCTCCAAAACACCAGCAACCATCCAATAAGGTGTCGTCCCATTGGATTGTGCACTCCCGGCTACCGGACCGGGAGCACGTGGTTGGTCAATCGCGCGATCTCCATATCTGCGGACAATTCGATGGCGGTGGTTCAGGCCCATCTGCTTGGACCTTCCCGGCAAACTACTCGCTGAGGAGACTAGGCGGATCGAACAGTGCGGCTGGCGTACTCGTTGTGAAGGCGCTGTTGATTCAAAGCATCCTGTTTGGGCGCGATTCCGAAGGTTCTTGAATATTCGCGGCTGAACTGCGACGCGCTCTCGTACCCGACCTTATAGGCTGCTTCGGCAACATTGGCAGCCTGCGTGACCATGAGACGGCGCGCCTCCAGCAGGCGGAGCTGCTTCTGAAACTGAAGTGGAGTCATCGAGGTCAGCGCCTTGAAGTGCTGGTGAAACGACGACGGGCTCATGCGGGCAACATCAGCGAGCTGATCAACCCTTAGAGTATCCGCGAAGTTGGTGTGCAGCATCGAAACGGCCCGTACCACACGTTCGATGTTTGATTCGGGGCAGGCGAGTTTGCAGATTTCACCGCCATGCGGGCCGCTGAGCAGCCAATAGCAAATCTCGCGCACGATCGAAGGCGCCAGAATTGGTATCGCCTTTGGCGTTGCCAGAAGTCGAACCAGACGGAGAAGGCAGTCCGCTAAGGGTTGGTCCACTTTAGCGACAAAAGCACAAGGACCGGTCGTGTCCGACTGCGCTGGCGGAGTATCCAATTGCTCTAGAACTTCCCGGACAGTTGCCACATCGAAGTCGACCATGACGCCAACATAAGGCGTTGCAGCGCTGGCCTCGACGATTCTTCCGGTCGCAGGGACCCCGACACTGACGACCAAGCATTCCATGGTGCGGTAGTTGAGATGCTCGTCGCCAAATTGCAGCTCTTTCGCACCCTCCAGCACCACGCAAAGCGACGGCCGATAGATGTTGCGCATGGGCATCATCGACTGAAACGAGCGGACGATATTGAAGCCTTCTATGGCCGTCGGAAACAGGCCCTGCCCGCCACCTTGGTCTTCAATGTAGGCCGTTACGGCTGATAGCAATGGAGAATTCAAACGGGGCTCCGGCTGTTTCAGAGGCCACGGTAAGACGTGGGTCCTCGCCGGCATCATCGCCTCTCCTGCAGGAATAGGCAAGTTTCTTGAAGGTTCGGGCATTCTGGTCATTGGACACTCCATCTAGCTTAAGGGTGCAACCAAGCGAGGAGTGAACCTCAAGATGACAGAAATCGTCGCCCGGTCAATAGATCCCTTAGAGACACGAGCGCCGCCCATTGCGTCCAACAGGGAATACGTAACAGGCCTGCGGATGGCCGCCGTATGCATTGTGCTTTTGCTGATCAACGCGTTCTCCCAGATCGATCGAATATTGCCGTTCATCCTGGCGGAAAAGATCAAAGCGGATCTGGAACTGACCGACACGGAGATGGGCCTGCTCACCGGCCTTGCGTTTGCCGTCTGCTACGCACTCCTCTCATTGCCGCTCGCCCGAGCGGCAGATCGGGGGTCTCCCCGGCTCGTATTGGTGTCCTGCGTCCTGATCTGGAGTGTCATGACGACACTCGGCGGTTTTGCCGCCAGTTTCATGTTCCTCGCCCTCACACGTTTCGGCGTTGCGTTCGGGGAGGCTGGCGCAGTGCCGGCAGGTCACGCTCTCATCGTCCGCAAAATTGGCCCGGAGCGACGCGGTCTGGCAATCGGCCTGTTCGCAATGGGCATCCCGTTGGGCACCATGGTGGGCTTTGCCGCCGGCGGCGCGATCGCAGATGTTTTCGGCTGGCGCGTCGTTTTGATCGGTGCTGGAGCTATTGGAATCCTGATCGGGCTGGTGACCATCGTTGTTGCCGGTCCCACCCCTCCACTTCCGACAACCGCCTCTCGCAATGAACCCTTTCTGCAAACCAGCCTTGACCTGTTATCATCCCCGGCGTTCCGCTGGTTGTTCGCGGGCACTATTTTCCTGGGCTTCGCAGGCGCGCCTTTCTATGCCTTCTCCATACCGTTTCTGATCCGCACCCATGGTTTTACCGCGACGGAGGTCGGCGTTTCGTTCGGCATGTTGCAAGGGTTGATGGGCATTATCGGGACTTTGGGCGGCGGACGCTGGTTTGATTTCGCGGTTCGCTCAGGCACCGGCAAGGTGCTCGGCCCGCCGGCAATTCTGTTCTTGATCGCCAGCGTAACGACAACTGCGGCGCTGTTTGCACCGACCGGCTGGATGGCCATTGCACTCTTCGTGCCTGGAATGCTGTCATTTTCATTCATGTTGCCCTGGGGCTTCGGCGCCGCGCATCTGATCGCCGGTTCTGGACGTCAGGCGCAGGCGACCAGCCTCGTCATGATCGGAAGCGGCCTCCTCGGGCCTGCACTTGGCCCTCTGATCGTTGGCATTGTCAGCGATGCTGCCAGCGCAGCCGATATTTCAAACGGCCTCGGCCTTGGCTTGTTGATCGTGCCTTTGTCGACCATGCTGGCAGGCATCACTCTCCTCATCGCAAACCAAAGGGTTGGCGCCTTCCTTCGCCAACCCTGACCGCAAACCGCCGCTGCCGGCTGAACACTCGAAACTTCTTAGGAGATATTCCAATGTCCAACACAGACAATTCCCGGCGCACGTTCCTCGCGCTGGCGGCGGCCGTGCCATCCGCCATCGCCATGAGCGGCATTGCATCGGCCCAATCGTCAGATAGTGGCGCTATCGCTCAACCAAGTGACAAGCGTGGTGCGATCGTCACTGGCTCTTCCCGCGGCATTGGCGCCGCGACCGCACGACGCTTGGCGCGGGACGGGTATGCTGTGACGGTGAACTATCTGACGAACCGGGATCTTGCCGAAGCGGTCGTTCGTGACATCGAGGCGGCTGGCGGTCGTGCCATCGTTCGTCAGGGGGACGTTGCAGACCCGGCCGCGGTCAAGGCGCTATTCGACGCCAATGACGAGGCGTTCGGCGGCGTGGACGTGGTGGTCAACAATGCCGGCATCATGAATGTCGGTCCGTTCGCTGAAATGACCGACGCGGCCTTTGACCGGATGATGGCCACCAACGTCAAGGGAAGCTTCAATGTCCTGCGCGAGGCGTCGCGACGGGTCCGCGTTGGTGGCCGGATCATCAGCCTGAGCTCAAGCATCATCAAAATGAGCCCTCCCGGAACGGCAGCTTATGCCGCAACCAAGGCGGCGCAGGAGATCTACTCAAACGTTCTCGCCAAGGAACTGGGCGGCCGTAACATCTCGGTCAATGCAATATCACCAGGCGCTGTCGATACCCAACTCCTGCGCCAGCACGGGGAGGAAGCGCTTCGCGGCATACCCGAAGCAACGCCGCTTCGTCGGCTGGGCCAGCCCGAAGATATCGCCAATGTCATAGGGCTCCTCTGCTCGCAGGACGGGGCGTGGATCGATGGCCAAAACGTCTTTGCAAACGGCGGTATCGCATGACGGATGACCGCTGCGGCGAACTTGCCTCGCAGCCAGCAGGATCGCACCCGAATATTCGCCGTGGATGCAGCGAACGCGTGAGGTCGCGGCAAGCCTATAACGCGATCGAATAGGCTCGGGCCCCGAACCGTCCCGGTCCGGATGCGCGAAAGGTCGCCTCACCCCATGGCGGCCTCCTGTCCGCCGAAGACGCGCCCCTGAACAATGCGTCTTCGGCGGGCGATCTTGTCCCACCAGAAACAGAAGGATTTGCTGATGTCACAGCCGTGGACACTTGACGATATGCCGTCTCAAAAGGGCCGGACGATCCTGATCACCGGCACCGGAGGTCTGGGCTTCGAAGACGCGCTTGCGCTGGCTCGATCTGGCGCCGACGTTATCATCGCAGGACGCAATCCGACGAAGGGTGCCGAGGCGATCCGTCGCATCAAGGAACAGGCGCCCCAAGCATCGGTCACTCTGGAGATTGTTGATCTCGGCAACCTCGCTTCGATCGAGGCGCTTGCGAAGAGGCTGAAAGAAACCCGCGACCACATCGATGTGCTCATCAACAACGCCGGCGTGATGACGCCGCCGACGCGTCAGACGACGAAGGATGGTTTCGAACTGCAATTCGGCACCAACTATCTCGGCCACTTTGCCCTGACGGGCCACCTGCTGCCGCTGCTCAAGCTTGGACAAGCCCCACGCGTCGTCACGCTTTCCAGCGTTGCTGTTAGAAGCGCAAGCGCCGCAATCAACTTCGACGATCTGCAATGGGAGCGGCACTATAAGCCGATGCTTGCCTACG
This sequence comes from Rhizobium sp. KNZ14-9A, assembly GCF_056755015.1. Classification (NCBI taxonomy): domain Bacteria; kingdom Pseudomonadati; phylum Pseudomonadota; class Alphaproteobacteria; order Hyphomicrobiales; family Rhizobiaceae; genus Rhizobium; species Rhizobium sp. KNZ14-9A. The sequence goes on along the minus strand of NZ_JBPGXB010000001.1, from coordinate 1,668 downwards.
GTCAGTCGAAGCTGGCTTGCTTGATGTTTGCTTTCGAATTGCAACGGCAAAGTGAAGAGGCAGGCTGGGGTGTCACCAGTATCGCTGCCCACCCAGGCGTGTCGCGCACCGATCTGCTTCACAATGCCCCTGGGCGCCACAGTGCTCAAGGCCTCCTCAGGACGTTCTTGTGGTTTTTATTCCAGCCCGTTGCACAGGGTGCGCTGCCGACGTTGTTTGCAGCCACGTCCCCAGAGGCCCGAGGCGGCGGCTATTACGGTCCCGATAGGCTCAGCGAGACCCGTGGACATCCAACGGAAGCACAAATTCCGCGCCGGGCGATGGAAAAGCATGTGGCGCACAAGCTGTGGGAAATCTCGGAAAAACTCACGGGCATTTCGTTCAATGCCCAGGCTCCCACTCCAGAGCTCTCTGGCCCAGGCGCGACAACGATCGCGCGGGAGGGGTAAGAGATGGACCCGCTCGGAAATCTTGTCGACTGGATTGCGATATACGGCATATTCGGTCTCTTCGCGATCGGTCTGGCGGAGCGTTTCTTGCCTGCCCTGCCCTCCTATGGCGTTCTCGTCGCCATCGGTATCGCGGCCGACGACGAGGTCTGGTCGCTTCAAACTGCCGTCATCGGGACGACGGTCGGAAGTTCCATTGGAGCACTCGGTCTCTACCTTCTCGTACGAGCAGTCGGCCAAAAGCGGTCTAAAGCGCTTCTTTACTCGGTGAGCGGATGGATGGGTATGTCGCGGCCGCGTATCAATTGGACATTGTCCTCCCTGCGCGACCGGGAACAAGCGCTGACGATCCTGTCGCAACTCATTCCCACTGTGCGGCTGATCGCGCCGGTCGCGGCGGGGCTTTTGGGCACAAGTACGCTGCGGTTTGTCGCTGGCGTAGCAGTCGGCATAGTCTTGTGGAACGGCTTGTTCATCGCCGCAGGTTATCTCGCTGTTTTGGTCATTCCGGGTATCAATTCATCCGCGCTCGCACTGAAGATACTGATCCTGCTTGTTGTCGCAGAGGGACTTGTGGCCTTGGTATGGCGGCTTCAGCGACGATATGCGGTGCGCGTTACTCCGGGAGCCAGCGAGCGATGACGAACGGGACTGCTGATGCCTTTTTGTTTTTTCGGGCGTGGCTTTCCGCTCCCCTTCGCGTCGCCTCGGTTACGCCATCAGGACGCGCGTTGTCTTCACTCATGACGACCGAAATTTCTGCGGACACAGGCACAGTCATTGAGCTGGGTCCGGGAACAGGCGTTTTTACGGAAGCATTGCTGAATCGAGGTGTCGCTGAAGAAAATCTCGTGCTGGTCGAGTATGGTGCTGAGTTTGCCAACCAACTTAGCGATCGCTTCCCAACCGCAAAAACCGTCCAGATGGATGCTACACAGTTGCGCAAGTTGCCGCTTCATGCCTTTGCCCCTGTGGGTGCTGTCGTCAGCGGACTTCCTCTTCTATCGATGCCATTGCGCAAAGTGCATGCTATCCTGGAGGGGGCGTTCTCGCATCTTCGCCCGGGTGGAGCGTTCTACCAATTCACTTATGGCCCGCGATGCCCGATCGCCAGACCTTTGCTCGACCGTCTGGGCCTGAAGGCGACGTATATCGGCTGGACCTTCGCCAATATCCCTCCTGCGGCCGTCTACCGTATCAGCCGACGACGACCGCGGAG